>DAIQCC010000008.1:102046-117731 GCA_036780865.1 Solirubrobacterales bacterium
GTTTGTTGGTGGGTGTGTTGTTTTTTTGTTTTTTTTTTTTTTTTTGGTGGTGTTTCTACTGGGCGTCGCCGCCCTTCCGTGTCAGCCCATCGCTACTCGTCGAGATGGAGCTGTGTTACTTCGTCTCCTCGCTCGCCGGTCCTGATCCTGATCGATTCCTCGACCGGGATAACGAAGATCTTGCCGTCTCCGATCTCTCCGGATCGAGCGTGACGCAGGATCGTTTCGACAACGAGGTCTTTTTCGGAATCAGCGACCACGATCTCGATCTTGAGCTTCGGTCGGACGTTGACCGTGACCGTCGAACCGCGGTACGTCTCGACGATCCCCTTCTGCCTCCCGGAGCCCTTGGCTTCCAGGATGGACATCGAAGGGATGCCCTTCTCGAGGAGATCCGTACGGATCGGCTCGAACGCCTCGTGGCGAATGAATGCTTCGATCTTCTTCATCTGAGCATCTTCTCCTTATCAGGCCTTGCCAGGAGTATCGGCGTGCGATGCGACCGGCGTACCGGCCATCGACGGCGTGTACTCACCGACAGGCAGTTCGGGCTGCGGGATGAAGGCTTCCGGATACCCGTACATGCCATGGGAGGCAATGTCGAGACCGGCGTCTTCTTCGGTTTCCGTAACCCTGATTCCAATGGTTGCCTTGACGATCGCGAACACGATGTAGGACACGACCAGGACGAACGTGAACGTCGCCACGACGGCCAGCGCCTGGACTCCGAACTGCCCGAGGGCAGCGCTGAAGCTGGCATCGCCGAAGATCGCGTACCAGAGGCCCGGACCGGCACCGTCGAGCACGAGACGGGGCGAACCGAAGATGCCTACGGCCAGGGTGCCCCAGATACCGGCGGCGCCGTGAGCCGAGAGAGCTCCGATCGGATCGTCGAGAACCTTCTCGATCGCGAGGACACAGGCCACGACCAGCAGGCCGGCAAGGAAGCCGATGATCGGGGCTGCCCAGTACTCGACGAAACCACAACCGGCGGTGATGCCGACCAGCCCGGCGATCGCGCCGTTGCCGGCCATGCCGACGTCCAGTGCCTTGGTCTTGATGTAGACCAGGATGCAGGCTCCGAGCACACCGGCGGCCGCAGCCAGCTGGGTGTTCAGCATGACCTCGCCGAAGAAGGAACCTTCGGTGACGAAGGTCGAGCCTCCGTTGAAGCCGAACCAGCCGATCCAGAGGATCATGATCCCGAGGCCGACCAGCGGCATCGAGTGGCCGGGGATGGCGCGCGGCGAACCGTCTGCCGCGTACTTGCCCTTGCGGGCACCGAGCAGCAGCAGGGCCGCGAGGCCGCCGGTCGCACCGGTGAGGTGGACGACGGAGGATCCGGCGAAGTCCATCACCGGCTTGCCGCCGACGTCGGACAGCAGGCCGCCGCCCCAGACGGAGTGGGCAACCATCGGGTAGATGATCGCACCGAAGACGACCGCGTAGATGACGTAGGAGCTGAACTTGATGCGCTCCAGGGTCGTGCCCCAGACGATCGCAAGTGAGACGGCACAGAAGGCAAGGCCGAAGAGCATCAGCATGGCCGTGTCCGCAGTGACCGCGGTTCCGAGGATGTCCTGGTCGAAGTGGAAGAAGAAACCGTCAGTACCGATGAAATCAGCCAGGCTGCCTTCACCGAATCCGGCGATTCCGTAACCGACTGCCCACCAGGCGAGGGTGACGATGCCGAGGTTGACGAGGATCTTCGCCACACCGGCACCGGCGTTCTTCATCCGTGAGAAGCCGATCTCCAGGAACATGAATCCCGCCTGCATGAAGAAGACGAGGACGGTCGCGAAGGCGACCCACACCATGTCCAGTTCCAGCGCCTTGGCCGTGAAGGCTTCGAGCTGTACTGGCTCAGCGGCCGCGATTCCTGGCGCAACCAGGGCGGCAAGCAGCGTCAAGGATGACGCTATACCGAGTTTCTTGAAACTCATTCGGGAATTCCTCCTGTTTCCGATGGGCCCAGACCCACCGGTCGCGATTAGCGTTTAGCTGACCGGGCAAATCTAGAAACGGAGGGGAAACCGAATTTTGGCCACTCGGAGGAAATGACCCCGCTCGGATTGTTCGATTGTTAAATCGGGGCTAAACGGCTCTACGAAGCCGAAAAGCAAACTGCACTCGGCTCTGTGAGCGGTCTCAGGCGACCGGTTCAGGCGATTTTTCGGACCTTGGGACAGACGCTTCCTCCTCGGCCTCTGCCCCCTCACCGCCGACCAGCTCCGCAGCCAGGCTCGCTTCGTACTGCTCGCGCTGGATGCGCATCTGGCGCTTCGAGTACCAGCCTGCGGCCCAGTAGCTGCCGACCACGAAGATCAGTGCCAGGAACTGAGCCGCAAGGGTCTCCACGGAAGGATGGATGCCGAGCCAGGTACCCATCCACAGCGGTATCTCGACGTCGATCGGGTGGATCGGGAACCAGCCGACGCCCTGAAGGGTTCTGACCGTGTTGCCGACCATCGTGAAGAGGACCAAAGCGATCAGGACGCCGGTCACGATCAGCATCTTCTTGTAGGGCAGCTTCCGCTCGGCCTTGAAGGTGAGGAAGCCGACGATCGCGGTTCCGGCCAGCCCGAAGGCCACTCCAGCAGCCACCACGCCCACTCCCGAGGATAGCTGAAGCGCCTGGAGGAAGAGCACCGTCTCCATGCCCTCGCGAAATACCGATGTGAAACCGAGCACGTAGAGGCCGGCGATCGTGGCGGTGCCGGCGACCGCCCCGGCGGCGACGTCGCCGGTCAGCTCCTTGCCCCGCTTGCGGTGGCTGGCAATCCACTCGGTCCAGTAGACCCGGTGGAAGAACCAGTTGAGGACCACGACAAGGACCGCGATCGCGATCACCCCCACGATCGCCTCGAGCTTTTCACCGTATGCAGCCAGCGAACCGAGGATCGCCACCGCGATGACGAATCCGAGGACGCTTGCCGGAAGGGCTAGCAGCGCACCGCGATAGATCGGCCGACGAAGGGCCGCGCGGGCGCCGATCATCGAAGCGGTGATCGCGGCGATGATCAGGATCGCTTCGAGACCTTCACGGAAGACGATCAGCGAGGCGTTCGTTATGGCCGTGGCGTCACTGACCCCCTCCCCGGTCTTGTCGCGTGCTTCGGCCAGCGCCTCTTCGAGCACGAGGCTGGTCTCGCGCACCTCCGAGGCGGGAGCCCCGCTCTGGATCAGGCTCGCCAGGCCGGGGACTCCCCGGGCGCCGTACCAGAACAGTCCTTCGATCTCGGCCACCAGCTGGGGGTCGAAGGCGTTCAGTTTCAGCTCGGGACCAAACTCGAAGAAGGCGTAGGCCGAAAGTCTTGCCTGCTCTGCCTGCGCCTTCTCGCCGGCGCTGGCTGCGGAAACCAGCTGGTCGAGACTGATCTGGACGAGGTCGAAGTCGGCTTCGTCATCGGAGGCCTTCCACTGCTCGGGAAAGATCCGGTCGAGTCCGGACGAAATCTCCTCGTGGAGTTGTTCGACCTCCGCTTCCGGCACCACTTTCGTGCGCTCGTTGGCGTCGCCCACGATCTGCCCGAGGCGCTCGATGTCGGCATCGAGCCGCTCGACCGCGGCGGGGTCGATCTCGAGCAGGGCGGCCTCGAGGTCGGTGAAGGCCTGGGTGACTCCCTCGTGGAATGCGCTCGCTTCCTGAAGCTCGAACGGAATGGTCACCCGTCCGTCCTCGGTGCCGTCCCGATACTCGATCGGGATCAGGTCGAGGAAACGGGTCAGCTGGGCCGCCCGGCGGGCCAGCTCCTCCTCGGTGAACGGCGATGCCACGAAGCCGTCGAGATCGTCCGCGGTGACCAGGGATGCCAACCGGAAGCCCGGCAGGTCCGAGCGGGCCGCGGTGTAGGCGAGCCGGGCGAAGTCGCGGTTCGAACGGACTGTTTCCGCGACACCGCGCTGCTCGCGGTAGACGGGCCTGAGGATCTGCCAGTAGCCGTTGACGGTCGCGGCGGTTTCCGCGAGGCGCTCCGGAAACCCGCGGTCCGCCGCCTGATCAGCCTCGGCCTTGTTTGTGGCAAGTCGCGACTGGTAGGTGTCGAGCAGGTCCTTGCGCACCTGGAGTACCGCTTCCTCTGGCTGCACCTCTCCCTCGACGAGGGCGATCAGGGCGTCGGTGGCACCGGTTCCGACACGGGTGAATCGGGTGCTCTGGCGAAAGTCGCGGATCTGGAGCCACTGCCTCGCCGCCACCGGCCGGTCCGCAGCGGTCAGCTGGACGGTACGCCCGAACGCTCCCCGGCGCAGGGCCGAGGTGATGGTTCCACGCGCGGACGCCAGAGCTACGCCGTCGCCTGCCGCGATCGCCCGGGCGGCCCGGCCGAGTTGCCGCTCGATCTCGCGCAATTCGTCGGTTGCGCTCCTGGCCAGTCCCGCACGCAGCCGCCCTGAAAGTGCGGCCCTCGCCTGGTCGATCGAGCCTGCAGACGGGTCGCGCAGGATCAGGTCGATCTGGGCGTCGAAGAGGCTGTTGGTCATCTGGTCGGCCGCCTGCCACGGCGGCGTCTGCGCTGTCGCGGGAGCGGCCGCAAGAAAGAATGCTGCCGCAGCGACGAGCATCGCCGCCGCGGCCCTCGCACGACTTCTGGCAGAACCTGACTTGGTCGAAGCCGACGCCAAGCCTTTTTCAGCCTTCCTGGATCTCGATGTCGAGATCCTTGGCCGCCTGCGCCACCTGTCCGGCGATGCGCTCGGCCCGGGCCTGCATCTCGGCACCGAGCTGGTCTGCCTGACGGGCGGTGAACCGCTCACCCGCCGCTTCCCGGTCCCGCAGGTCTTCGGCGGTGCCGAGCAGGTTGGAGAGCTCGACTGCGGTCTGCTCAGCCTGGTCGGCGTTCTTCTCGGCGATCAGCGGCTCGATTTCCTCGTAGGTGAAATCGATGCCGGTCAGGATGTCGGCGATGTCGGAAAGCCTTGAGGTGGCGACGAAGCCCTCCTCTCCCGCCTTGCCCTCGCCGGCCACGAACGAGGAAAGTTTCCACTGCTCGAAGTACTCGCTCATGGTCGGGGTCATGACCGTGATCGCGGTGAAGGCATCAGAGGGGGTGATCACGATTTCCTGGGCATCCTGGTCGAGGTCCCGTGCCTGCCTGCTGATCTCGTTCGCGGACGCCTTGAAGATGTCGGCGTCGGGCAGCCCTTCGCCGAAGCTCACCTTGCCGTCGCAATTCACGTCCGGCTTCACGCCATTTACGACGAGGTCCTCGTTGGTCCCGTAGAGGGAGGTCTCGATCAGGAAGAAGAGGTTGCCCGGCTGCTTCATGACCTCGCCGTTCGGAAGGGTCAGGTTGAAAGAGACGGCGCTGGCCGGATCGGAGGCATCCGAGCCTGCATCGATGTCGGTGTCGTACTGGGCGGTGCGGGGGATGCCCGCGACGATCCCCTCCATCTCTTCGTAGGCCGGGTTGGCCTTGACGAAAGCGTTCTTGGCGTCAGTCAGAGCCGAGTTGACCGCTTCACACTCTTTTCTGAGCATCGCGGCGTAGTTGAAGTCGTTTGCCCTGGCGAGGTCGTAATAGGAGTCAGCCGCCGTCTTTAGCGCGTCCGTTTGCGTGACCAGTTCCGCCGTGTGCTCCGTCAGGTACGACTTGACCGAGGTCAATCCGGTGTCGGGCTGGTCGTCTTCAGCCGCGGAGTCATTGCTGCCGCAGCCGGCGATCAGGGCCGCGGCCACCATGGGGAGGGCGAGTACGGAGCGTGCGGCCCCCGGGAACTTCCTGGTCAACTTTCTACCTCGCTGCTAGGGCTTTGCGGTCAGTTCAATGCCGCCGGGACGAAATACTTTGGGTACCCTAACTCAATTCTGAGGAAATCGCTCGGAGATAGATCGGGGCCGGGGCCGCAGGGCCGGCCCGCCGGAGGGAGCGCTCAGATGAAGGCAGGGCCGCGTTCGACGAGGCCGCGGTAAACGGCCTCCTGGATCTGTTCTCTCACCTGTTCCGAGAGGTCGAAGACCAGTGATCGGTCCTCGCTCGATCCGGGCCCGTAGGCGGAGAGGTCGATCGGCTCGAGAAACTCGATCCGCCAGCGGGAGGGTAGTGGCAACAGTCCAAGCGGACCGAGCCACGGAAAGGTCGGCGTGATCGGCACATAGGGCGACCCGATCAGCCTGGCCAGAGGTTTCGACTCGCCCAGCTTGGGATAGATCTCCTCGGCGCCAACCACCGCGACGGGAACTATCGGGGAGGCGGTTTCGAGCGCCACCTCGACGAACCCTCCGCGGCCGAATCGCTGGAGCCTGTAGCGATCCGCGAATGACTTCCCGAACCCCTTCTGGCCTTCCGGGAAGACCATCACCGGTTGGTCGTTCTCCAGCAGGCGATTCAGGTTCGCCGGGTTCGCCGCCACCCCGCCCAGGCGGCGCAGGATGAAGCTGACGAAAGGCACGTCGAAGGCCCAGTTGAGGACCATCGCCCGCAGCCAGCGGGGAAGCGGATGCTCCTTCTGGATCGCGGTGGCGATCATCGCCCCGTCGAAGGGGAAGATCCCGCCGGAGTGGTTGGCGACCAGAAGAGTCCGGCCGTGCCCCGGAACGTTGGCGGCGCCCTCCACCTGCACCCGCCACCAGGTGGAGTAGAGGAACTCGAAGATCGGGAAAACCGTCTCCGTGAATTCTTCGTCGAACCCCCACTCGTCCTCGTGGTACTCGCCGGCCAGCCGACGGAGAATCTTGTCGGAGGTGGACTGGACGGTAGTCGCCCACTCCAGCACTCTCTCCGGGTCCGGTGCTGAAGGGACGCTCATCGGGACACCCTCACCGGTGACCCCGGATGCGGCGAGGGAAAGAGGGTCGAGAGCCCTCCGGAGTTGCGGGCGAAATCCCTCGCCGCGCCCTCGGAATCGAATGCGAGTTCGTATCCGACCTCCTCCCTCAGCCGGCGGTTGTCACAGCCCCTTCCATACTTGAGGAGGAGCTCGCCGTCCCGGTAGAGGTCCGCCGAACCGAGGTACCCACCGACCCGCCGGTTGATCAGGCCTTCGACCACGGGCGGCAGGCTGACCGCTGCCTTGCCGCAGAGGCGGAGCAGGCGACTCAGCGATATCGCCCCGTCCGGAGCGACGTTCACCGGACCCCTGACCGGGTTGAGAGTCGCGGCCGCGAGCGCCCCTGTCGCGTCCTTCACGTGGAGCAGCTGGAGCCGGGGGTCAAAGCCCAACCGCGTCGGCACGACCGGCAGGTTGAGGTACCGGTTGAACGGTGTGTCCAGTTCAGGGCCGATCTCGACCTGGAAACGCAACATGCAGCAGGTGACCTCGGGGCGTCTCCTTGCGAAGTTGTCGAAGTAACCCTCGAGCTCGCCGATGTCTCTCTGGAACCGGGTCACCAGTGGGTACCTCCGGGCCATGTCCTCGGTGAAGAAGGAGGGCGCGCCGGGGGCCGAACCGTAGATCGCGGCCGAACCCCGGCCGATCAGGGCCCTGAGTCCCGGGGTCTTCTCGCAGGCGGCGAGAAGCTGGAGCGTGCCGATCACGTTGATGTCATGGAGCGCCCGGGAAGGCCGGCCCTTTTCGGGATACCAGACGATCCCGCAGTGGACGAGGATGTCGGGCTCGAGCTCGGGAACGATCCTGGAAATGGCCGGATCCCTGATGTCGGCCTCCACGAACTCGACCGAGCCGAGATCATCGGAGGGCGGACTGGAGTCAATCCCGACGATTTCGCCCACCCCGGGCTTTCCGTCCAGCGCCCGGGCCAGCTCGGAGCCCCATCTGGTCCCCACCCCCGCGATCAGGATGCGCTGCCCGGCCGTCACCGGGGTCGCCTCGAATCTGGCTTCGTGAAGCCGTTCAAGGCCACAACCCTAACCCTCAGGTTCAGACTTGGACTTGCGCTCCAGCTCCCTGACGCGGCTCGCCAGTGCCTCGATCCTGTCCTCGAGCTGCTTCAACTCGTCCCGGCTGACCAGTCTCAGGCCCTCGAGCGTGCCCCGGGCATCCGATCCGCGCTTCGCGACCTCGTCAACCAGGCCCTGGGCCCGGCTTCGGGTTTTCTCCGAGAGGTCCTGGGCCTGCGCCCGGGTCCGCTCGGTAGCCGCGAAGGCTCCCTCGATCGCTTCCTTCAGACCGTCAGGCATGCCTCGACCGCTTGACTTGTCAGATCCGCTTTCAGCCATGCGGCTAGTTTACTTCCAGCCAACCCGCCCCGGAGACGACCATGCCCGTCAAAATGAACCCGATCGAGCCTGCGGCCACAGACGCGATCCTGGTCGGAGACCCGCGACGGGCCTTCGCCCTGGCCCAGGAACTCACGGTCCAACCGAGAATGAGCCACCAGGCGAGGGGCCTCTGGGGCTACACGGGTGAGACCGCCGGCGGCACTTCACTCACGGTGCAGTCCACCGGTTCCGGAGGGCCGGCTGCCGTGCCGGTGATCGGAGACCTGGCCGATCAGGGAGTGACCCGCATGGTCCGGCTTGGTACCTGCCTGGCCAACGATCCGGACATCGAAGCCGGCACGGTCCTGCTGGTTCAGCGCGCGCTGATCAGGGATGGTGCTGCGGCGAAGCTTTCTTCGGGGGCCGCAGAGTGTCTCCCGGATCCCGATCTGCTTTCCGCCCTCGCCACGGTCGGCCGGCCGGTCACGGTAAGCAGCCACGATCTGGTCGGTCGGTTCGAGCCGACAGATGGCCAGGGAGAGACTGCCGGAGTCGCACGAGACCTTCAGACTGCAACCTTGCTGGCCATGGCGCGGCGCCTGGAACTTCAGGCCGCCGCCGTGCTGGTCGTTGCCGAAGACCAATCCGGCACCCGACTGGACGAAGAGACGCTGACCGGGATTTTCCGGCCGGTCGGTCGCAAAGTGGCAGAGCGGCTCGCGCCTCCGGGCAACGACCCGCCCGACAGCCGCGAGTCTAAGCCTGAGGTTGAGGGTTAGGTTACTTCGCCTTCGTGCTGCGGGAGGCCGACTGGACATCCTTCAGTTCGGCCCGGAGCTCCCGGATCTGGTCAAGAGCAGCGTCGAGCCGGTCCTCGGTTTCCTCGAGCCGGTCGGAAAGCACCCTGACACGGCGCTGCAGCCGCTCCGCCTCGTCCAGGGAAGAGACTCCCATGGCTCCCATCGCTGCTCTCTGGGCATCGGCCGCGCGATCCCTGGCAGCCACAGCCGCCGAGACGGCCTGGCCGAATGCCGGGCTCCCGATCAGCGCCTGGGCAAGGTCGGCCGCAGCCTTTTCACCCTTGGACTGGACCCGGTCCCTGATTCCGTCGTTGCCATCGTTTTCAGCTGACATGACACGATCTTAAAGGGCGTTCCGGAGGACTGCGCAGCGGGCCCGGCAGGAAGTGTCGGGGTGCTGGCGAAAGCCGTTGCGATACGGTTCCCCTGCCGCGTCACGGGAGGGCGTCGGCCGCGTCTGTTTTAGTTGGGAAGCCAAAGGTGGACCAGGGTTCAATGACCACACGCCGCATCGCGCCGACCGCCAAATTAGCGGTCCTGTTTTTCGCGCTGTTTTTTGGCTCTCTGACTTGGTTTGCGGCCGGCACTTCCGCGGCACCCTCGACTCCCGTACCCTGCTCCCCCGGCTCCGTCTCCTGCTACGCGGCGACCGGCAACGAGACGACTCCGGCAGCGACCGACCTGCCAACGGCGGGCCCGACCACGACCCCGACTCCTTCGGGACAGGGCCAGACGGGCAGCACCGGGAACACCGGAAGCGGTACCGGGGGGACTGGCGGCGTGGCCCCCGCGCCCACCGGCAGCACCGGCACCAACGGCGTGACCAATCCGGACCAAAGTGCCGGCGAGATCACCCCCGACGGAAGCGAGCCCGACTTCGTCGAGGAAGACCCGAACCTGAACGGCGGAGTCGGCCCGGGCAGCAACGTCAGCACCGACCCGATGGAATCGGACGCGTTCACCGTGCCCAACTTCGTGATCGACCAGTTCGAGATCCCGCCCTTCCTCCTCCCGATCTACCAGGCCTGCGGCAGCCAGTACGGAATCCCCTGGTACGTCCTCGCCTCGATCAACCGCAACGAGACCAGCTTCGGCACGAACGTCGCAACCTCCTACGCCGGAGCCAACGGCTGGATGGCCTTCATGCCGGCCTCGTGGGCCGAGTGGGGCGTCGACGCCAACGGCGACAAGGTCCGGGATCCGTACAACCCGGTGGACGCGATCTGCTCGGCTGCCAACTACCTCGACTACTTCGGCTACGAAGAGAGCCCCTACGACGCAATCTTCGCCTACAACCACGCCGACTGGTACGTCCAGAAGATCCTCAAGTACGCGAAGATCTACTCGCAGATCCCGCAGGAGATGATCAGCGCCCTGACCGGCCTGACCGAAGGCGCGCGCTTCCCGGTCGCCTCGGCGGACGCGAGTTATGAAGGCCAGGTCTCGACCGAAGCGGCCCGGAAGAACGGCACCGCTTCCCAGGACATCGAATCCTCCGCCGACCGCCGTACCATCGCCATCTCCGCTTCCGGGGGCTCCCCCGTCATCGCCGTCAACGACGGTCGGATCGTCGAAATCAACCAGGAGACCGGCACCGTGGTGCTCGAGGATGCCTACGGGAACCGCTACTCCTACGCAGGACTCGGTTCAGTCTCCACCGTCTACCCCGTGCCGCAGCCCAAGCAGACCTCGTCGATGGTCGCCGAGGAATCCGACCTCGGACACTCGGACGACGGCTCCGCACCGGAGCCCGACGCCGACGCCGAGATGGGGGAAGAGAAAGCTGCCGCCCAGCCGGTCGAGCCCGCTGGTCAGGATGCAGCCTCTAACCCTCAGGTAGAGGATGAGACTTCCCGGCCCCCCACCGAGAAGGAAAAGGAGAACATCAGCGAGGTGCTCGTCGACCCGAACGCTGCTGCCGCGGCTGCCACCGACGCGGCAACCGCCGACGAGCCCGAGGATCCGATGATCGCCGCCGCCGACGAACGACGCAGCGAGCAGGAGCAGATCGCCCAGGTCCCGGACACTTCCCGGAACAACGCCGAGGATCTGCGCGGCCGCGTCTACGCAAGCCCGCTGCGCCCCAGCAACCAGAAGCGGGCGAGCACCGACGGGCAGTCGCTCCAGAACTCGGTCCGCCAGTCACAGGGCATCGGAATCGAAGGGAAGCCCGGCGACTACCTGATCTACGACGGCAGCAAGTCGGGCATCTACAGGTTTGACCCGGAGACCACCGACCTCTACGAGCTCAAGAAGGGCGCCCACGTCATCGCCGGTACCGTGCTCGGCCGCCTGGCCGAGACTTCATTCGCCTCGGTGAACTTCTCGATCACGCCTGGCGGTGAAGACACCCCGCAGATCGACCCCAAGCCCTTCCTCGACGGCTGGAAATTGCTGGCCGAGACCAATATCTACAGCGCCACCGGCAAGGACCGGTTCTCCAGCCGCCTCGGCGTCGGCGGCATCCTCCTGCTTTCGAAGTCAGCCCTCCAGAAGCGCGTACTGAACAACCAGAAGGTCGAGTTCACCCAGCAGTGCGATCGCGACTACATCGCCAGCGGGTCGATCGACCGCCGGGTCCTCGCGACGATCGAGTTCATAACGGCCAACGGCTACTCGATGCTGATCACCTCGATGCTCTGCGGCCGTGAGGCGTCGATCACGACCTCCGGCAACGTCTCGAACCACACCCGCGGTTCGGCGATCGACATCGCGGCAATCAACGGCGAGGTCGTGACCCCGGCCACGCAGGGTCCCGGCTCGCTTACAGACCAGGTTGCGCGTCTCGTGTTGACTCTCCAGGGAACAATGGCTCCGGACGAGGTCATCTCGCTGATGGAGTACCCGCAGCCGGCCGGATTCGCAATGGGCGATCACGGCGACCACCTCCACGTCGGCTTCAGCCCGATGGCAGGCTCCGACCAGCCCGGCGGCACGATCGCCGCCACACTCGGCGCCGAACAGTGGGAGCAGCTGACCGAGCGCCTCGGCCAGATCACGAACCCCGACGTCCCGACCGTCCCCTCCGACGACTCACTCCCGGTCAAGTCGGACGAGGACGAAGGCAACTAGCCGCCATCAGCCCGGTTTTCGGTTTCGTCCAGTTCGAGTTGGCGGGCACCCTGCCGATCGACGACGGTCGCTACCTGGTCCGCTCCGGCCCCGCGGAGAGGGTTGTCGTGACTGAAACCGAGGGGGCGCTGCCTCCGGCACGTCGGCGCCGGCGTCGGCCCCGGAAGTCGACGGTGCGGGACGAGCCGGTCACGGTGACGATCTCGGTCGTGACCGTGGTCAGGGCCGACCAGCCCTTCGAAGACGAGAACGACGCTGCTGCCTGGCTCGGGAAACTCGACCAGTCGGTGTTCACCGGGGACGTCCTTGAGGACGCGGTCTCGACCCTCGATCGGGTGCGCGCCGCTGACGCAAGCTCTTCGGGGATTCCTTTCGGCACCCCCACGGGTATCGGATCGATTCTCGCCGCGCGGGTCGGATACGGCGATGGCGATCAGGTGGTCTCTGGTCGATTCCTCGAGGCCGTCGATGTCGATGCCCGCGGTGGTACCGGCGAAAAGCGGCGGGAAAAACTAGCCCGGAACGGCCCGCTGGCGCGAACCGCGGCGGTCCTGGGCGGCAGGGAACCCCTGACCGCCTGCGAAGTCGCCATCCCCAGGATCCGGTTCGACCTGTCAACCGGCAACGAGGCAGCGGCCCGTCTGGCCATTGCCGGAGCCATCGGGGCCACGATCAGCGAGCTTGAGTTCGCAGTCGAGGACGAGGACCATGAGAAGGACCTCGACCGGCTGGAGGAGCTGGTCCCGGGACTCGAGGGGGTTTCCGCGAGAGCTTCGGAAGGCGCGGGCGCGGAGGGCGACCTCGAACTTCTCGAGGAGGCTCTGGGGGTCGCCGAACGGGTGATCCGGCGGCGCCGGATCCTCAGTCTCTGACCAGCGAACCGGTCCCCCCGGGACCAGGTTCAGGCTTCAGCGCGTCTCGACCCCGAGGGCGTGGAGCACTGCCTCGTCTTCCAGCGAGGTGGCGACGAGGTCAGCATGTTCGAGCTCGATGCCCGGCACCGACGGGATCCCGATCACAAAGAGGCCGGCCGAGACCGCTGCGGTAACTCCAGACGGCGAGTCCTCGAGCGCGATGACCCGCTTGCCCGGTTCGACTCCGAGCTGGCGGCAACCCTCCAGGTAGGCATCAGGCGCGGGCTTCGCCTCGGGGACCTCGTGGCCGCTGATCACGGCGTCGAAGGGCGAACCGGTGCCAGCCACCTCATGCGAGCGCTCGATGAACCGGCGCGGCGAGTTGGAGACGAGGGCGATCGGCACCCCGGCCAGGCGCAGCAACTCGACCAGCTCGCGGGCGCCAACCATCGCATCCACCCCGCCCTCCAGCTCCGCCAGGACGAGTTCGTGCAGCTCTTCCATCAGCTCCTCCTCACGTCCCGGCTCGTCAAGGAACCGGGCCAGCTTCTGGCCGGCGATCCGGGCCGATGACCCGACCAGACTCCGCTTGTGCTCGATCGTGAACTCCCGGTCACGAAGCTCGAAGAGCCGTTGCTCGGCCCGGCTCCAGACCGCCTCCGTGTCCAGCAGGAGGCCGTCGTTGTCGAACAGGACTGCTTCGGGATATGCCATGCAGGGAGCCTAGAGGGCCGGGGGCGGCAGGGATGTCAGGGGCAGGTCTGGAATATTTCGGTGGTCATCCGATACCACGAGCGGGTTTGCGGGTTACAGACAGGCATGCATCTTTTCGAGAATAGGACTGGGGAGAGCCGGCCCGGGAGGGTGGCTGACGGGAGCGGCAACCGGCCGGTGCACCTGCTGCTGCTCGTGGCACTCCTGCTCCTGCCGCTCGGCCTTTCAACGGTCCCGGCCGCAGGCGCGGAAACCCCGGCCCAGCCGCCGATGATTCTTCCCTCGGACTCGGATGCGAGTTCTTCCGCCACCGGTTCCCGCAGTACCGGCTGGATCGTCGGAGGCGTGCCCGGAGCGAAGACCGACCGCATCGCCGCCGCCGTCGGCGCGACGGAGATCGGGGCACGGCTCGGCAGCTACCGGGTATCACGCAGCAATGCCGGCACGCTTGCGAACCGGCTCAGGAGCAGGGGCCTGCTGGTCTATGCCGAACCTGACGTCCCCCTCGTTCGGGCCGGTTACCCGCTCGACAGCCTGATCGAACAGCAGTGGTGGCTCGACGCGATCGTGAATCCGGGCGACGTGACGCCTCCGGCGGTGACAGCCGGAAGCCCGCTGATCGCGGTGATCGAGGAGTCCCTCGATCCGCTTCACCCCGACCTGCTGGGAGCAAACCTGACCGGTTCCCGTTCGCTGGGTCCGGAAGCAGACTGGCACGGCACCGCGGTAGCGGGGATCATCGGCTCTCCCGGCGAGATGCAGGGCATCCGTGGAGTCTGGCCTGGAGCGCGAATGCAGCTCTTTGCCTCGGGTCTCACCTGCTCCACCGCATCCAAGGCCGTGACCAGGGCGGTCAACAAGGGTGCCGCCGTGATCAACATGAGCTACACGCTGCCCGCGAGCTCCTGCTTCACCCACTTCGTGGCGACCCAGTACGCGATTCGCAAGGGCGCGATCCCCGTTGCCGCCGCCGGCAACTCCGGGGACAGCGGCAATGCTCCGATGAGACCGGCGGTTGATCCGCATGTGATCTCGGTGGGGGCAGTCGATCAGAGCTCCGTCGTCGCACCATTTTCCACCCGGAACGCAGGAGTGGACCTGGCGGCACCGGGGGCCGGCGTACTGGCGCCGTACGTATCGGCTTCGGCCGGAGCCGTGGAGCGCACATGGAAGTCCCTCAGCGGCACCAGCTTCGCCGCTCCGATGGTCTCCGCGACCGCCGCATGGCTCAGGCAGGAAAGGCCGGAACTGGGCAACCTTCAGATCGCCAGCCTGATGACCTCGTCGGCCACCGACCTCGGCGAACCCGGCCGGGATCCGGTCTACGGGGAAGGGCTGCTCAGCATCGAATCAAGCCTGACGGCCCCCAACCCGCCGCTTGACCCCTACGAGCCCAACGACGACATCAAGTGGACCAACGGAACGCTGGTCAAGCCGAAATCGCCGTTCCTCTGGAAGGCGGGGGCCGGCAAGCGCCGCATCCTCGGCGCCACCCTGTCCCGGGCCAAGGATCCAGCCGACGTCTACCGCGTGATGATTCCGGCCAGGCGGAGGATCATCGTGAACGTGGGCCAGCTGGAGGGCGACGTGGTTCTGTTAGCCCTGAAGCCCAAGGCGAGGACGATCGCGAAGCCGGGCCGCAACCTGATCGTGCGCTCCAACCGGCCCTACCCGAAGACCGAGGGAATCGTGGTCCGAAACCTGAAGAAGCGGGCCCAGACGATCTGGCTGGCGATCACCCCCAGCGGCACCCAGTCCGGAAACGACTCCCGCTACCGGATCAAAGTAGTCCGCCGTTAGCGCCTAACAGCAGTCGGCGAGCCTCGCTCTGCTGACCCTTGGTGGTTAGGGCGCGGGGCGGCGGTATTCGAAAAAAGCTCTCGCTTCCAACCGCAAGACGCACCAGCTTTCAGACCCGCATCAGCGTCACCACCAGTCAGTCCGGGAGCGAAGCGACCGGACGGGCGAGACTCGTCTGTCCTGAGCACGAGAGGGTGGTTCGCAGGGGCCTCCAGCCGTTCGCTGGCGAGGAATAAGCGAGGAGGCGCAGGGGGCGCAATGGAATTGCGTTCACCAGCCTTCGAGCGTTGACGAAGCCAGCGGGCGGTCTGGTGGTTCCTGCGGGCCGCCCGGGGGCAGCAGCCCT
>DAIQCC010000009.1:0-26979 GCA_036780865.1 Solirubrobacterales bacterium
GTTGACCAGGTTGTTCTTCACCTTCAGGGTGTAGATCGTCTGGTGGTTGTGAATGCCACGCAGGATCTCGCCTTCCCGGCTCGGCTCAGACTTGCTGATCCTGATCGCGTTGATCCGGGATGTCGTGCTGGTCGAGGCGGTACCCGTGGAGCTGGCCGGGATCGGGGTTCCGGTGGCCGTAAAGTCCGGCATGATCCGCGGATCGGTGTTGATGAAGGCCTCGTAGTCGATCTGGTAGGTCAGACCGACGTCGTACTGCGCCTGTGCATGGGTGACGTTGAAGCTGACGCTCTCGGAGGAGTTGGCGACCAGATCCGAGATGTTCTTGAAGATCAGTGTCGTCTTGCCCGTGGAAGGCTGATTGCTGATCACGGTGGGCGCGTAGCTGCCACCGCCTGCGTAGGAGATGCCGGCGGGCAGGACGACGCGGAAGGAAAGGTTGTAGCCCTTGGGCTCGCCGGAAGGCAGGTACGCGGTCGCCGAGACGGTGCCGGTCTCTCCGTAAAGCGGATTCGAGGCACTCGAAGAAATGGCCAGGTTGGGAGTACCGGCGGCGCTGGCGGTCGTGCTTGCGCCGAGCAGCCCGGCCATTAGCGCGAGGAGGGCGAGGACGCTTAGAGCGATGCGGTTGTTCGGGTTCAATTCATCTCCGAGACTCTGGGTCACCTGATCGGTACCCGGTCAATTTCCAATTGGCTTGGTGCGAACGGCGGGAAAGCCTCGAAGGCCCGGTCAGCTGCCGCTGATGATCGAGAACTGGCGGCTGACAGGGTTTACCCGGAACCCCCGGCGAAAAGCCGGTTCTCGATGGATTCCGAACCCGTCTCCCATGTTCATATGGGTATGTGCTCAACGGAATTAACCCTTCCGGGTACGAAAGGTTTCACCGTCAAGGACCAAAATCCTACGGCAGGGACCACATTCTTGTCAATCGAAGGCGTAAAGCACGAGAAGTGCCATGGCCACGAAGATTGCGCCGGCAATCATCACGCCCCGGTCTTCGGCCACGATCGCCGCCGTCGAACGGTCATCGGAACGGTCGTAGATCAGGTACAGATAGCGGAAGATCCCGTAAACGACGGGCGGGATCGTGAGCATCATCTCCGAACCCGCCAATGGTGAATTCACCGTGTAGATGGAGTAGCTGACCACAGTGCCGGTGGTGACCATGGCGACCATCTGATCCAGAAAAGGGAGCGAGTAATGCTCGAGGACGGGGCGGCTGCTGGTTCCTTCATGCAGCTCGGAAACGGCTTCCTGACGTCGTTTGGTGAATCCGAGAAAGCAGGCGAGCATGCCGGTGCAGAGAATCAGCCACTCGGATGCGTGCGCGTCCACCGCTTCGGCACCGGCCATCACCCTGAGGATGAAAAGGGTCGCCAGGGTCATCACGTCGACGATCACGACCTGTTTCAGGCCGAAGCTGTAGGCCACCTGGATCACTCCGTAGCCCGCGACCATGCAGCCGACCTGCCAGTTGACCACTCCGAATGCGACTCCGATGGCACCGACCGCAAGCGCCGCCGAGATGACCCAGGCAGCCCCGATCGAAAGCTGGCCGGCGGCGATCGGCCGGAACCGCTTCTTGGGGTGCTGCCGGTCGAGTTCGACGTCATTGAGGTCGTTGATGAAGTAACCGGCGCTGGAAATGGCGCAGAAACAGGCGAAGGTGATCAACGCCTGCCCGATCGCCCAGGTGTCGTCAAGCTGGCCGGAGAAGATGACACCGGCAAAGACCAGGACGTTCTTGACCCACTCCTGGGGCCGTGCCGTCTTCAGGGCCGCCCGCAGGGGTCCGCGCTCGGTCAGTTTGTACTCGGGGGAGGCTTCCATGGTCGGGGTCCGCACCCCGACTCAGGGACACGGCCGCAGAAGGCTACCGACAAAAGGGGTCAGACAACGCGAGATCCACAAAATTGGCCATTAAGGCCCACGATCCGGTTCTCGCTGAATCCGGGCCGCACCGAATGGCCGCGTCGCCGCCACCACCACCTCAGCCGACGAGGACACCGGGGTTCAGCATGTTGTCGGGGTCCACCGCCGACTTTGCAGCACCCAGCGCCGCAGCGAACTGGTCGGGACGCTGCCGGTCATACCAGGGACGGTGGTCCCGGCCGACCGCGTGGTGATGGGTGATGGTTCCCCCTCCCCGCTCGATCGCCTCGGATGCCGCCGCTTTGATCTCGTCCCACTGGGCGACTTCCGAGCCCCGCGTCGCCGGGGCGAGGACGGTGAAGTACGGTGCCGCGCCGTCCGGATAGACATGGGTGAGGCGACAGCTGACCCGGGCCGATCCTTCCCCTTGCGCGGGCGCCCCGGTGACCTCCGCCACGGCGTTCCTGGTCGCCTCGATGACGGAGTCGTGGAATGCGGCGAACCGGTCCCAGGTGATCGCGGTCTCGAAGGTCTCGGCGATGACTCCGCAGGCGACGAAGGTATCCCGCATGTAGGGGGCAAGCAGGAAGGTGGAGCGCCAGAGATCCGACCCGCTGGCCTCGCCCGATTCGCTTTCGGTCCGGTCAGCGGGGGTTGACGAACTCCGCGAGGCGACCCTCCCGCCGGCGGACGTGGTGATCTCGATCGCCTGGTCCATCCGCTCCGAAACCGGCTGGCCCGAGGATTCGAAACCAAGCAGCAGCAGGGTGGCGCTGCCGTCACCGGCGCCGGTCGTCATCGCCTCGAGGGGATCGATCAGCCGGCAGTTGCTCGGCATCAGCCTCGACTGGGCGATCAGCCGAACCGCACCGGTCGCTGCCGCCGTGAAGGCTCCCGGCCCGTTTCCGAACTCGACGGTGACCGTTTCCTTGAAGTCCGGTCTGGGACGGACCCGCATCCAGGCCTCGGTGACCACCCCGAGGATGCCTTCCGAGCCGAGCAGCATGCGGTCCGGCGAGGGGCCGGCCCCGGAGCCCGGCAGCCGCCTGCTCTCCCACTCCCCGGAAGGAGTGATGGCACGGATCGACTCGGTCAGGTCGTCTACGTGGGTTTCGCCGGTGGCGAAGTGACCACCGGCCCTGGTCACCAGCCAGCCGCCGAGGGTTGCGTACTCGAAGGACTGCGGAAAGTGGCGCAGGGTCAGGCCGTGAGCCTTGAGTTGTTCTTCCAGTTCGGGACCGCGGGCACCGGCCTGGATCCGGGCGGCCAGAGAAGTCCCGTCGATCTCGAGCAGCCGGTTCATCCGGGTCATGTCCAGCGAGACGGACGGACGGTCTTCAAAGCGTGGCTCGACTCCGCCGCAGACCGAGGTGCCACCACCAAAGGGAATCACCGCCGCACCCCAGTCGGCAGCGCGTTCGAGCACCTCGACCACCCCGGCCTCGTCCTCCGGGAAGGCGACGAGATCGGGCGGGTTGTCGAAGCGGCCGTAGAAGCCGCGAACTATGTCGCGGTAAGCCTTGCCGAGGGCGTGGACCACCCGCTGATGCCGGTCGTCGGTGAAGATGCCGCCCGGCGACTGAAGGCGCGAAGGTCGCAGTTCGACATCGTCCAGAGGCACAGGCTGCTCGGGAGCCCCGCCAAATCCCAGCATCTCCCGGATTCCGGTCGAAGCGGCAACCACTTCCTCATGCGGCCGTTGCTGGTCCTCGTAACCCCAGCCCCAGTGTTTGAGCCGGCGCATCCCTACCAGTGGACGCCGCGCAACAGGTGCGCGAAGGCCACGGCCTCGGTCGACGGAGCCTTGTCGGTCCCGCCGTCCTCCTCGCCCTTCGCCGCCTTGGAATCGGGGAAGAGCTTGTAGCCGGTGTTGAGGATCGCGTCAGAGGCCTTCGGGGAGATGGTGTAGAGCATCTCGCCGAAGGTGCCGAGCCTGGTTGCCACCTTCTTCGGCTTTCGGATCATCGCGTCGGTGATCATCTCCGCCGCCTCGTCCGGGCTGATGGCCGGGAAGGCGTCATACATCTTGGTCGGGGCGATCATCGCGGTCCGCACCAGCGGCATGTGGATCGTCGTGATGTGGACCTTGTCGTCGATGATCTCCGACCCGATGCAGCGGCTGAAAGCATCAAGTGCCGCCTTCGAGGCCACGTAGGCCGAGAATCTCGGCGCGTTGGTCTGGACACCGATCGAACTGATGTTGATGATGTGACCGGACTTGCGCTCGCGCATCCTCGGGAGCAGCTTCAGGATGAGCTTCAGCGAACCGAAGTAGTTGAGCTGCATGGTCCGTTCGTAATCATGGAACCTGTCGTAGGACAGGGCGACGGAACGCCGGATCGAACGGCCCGCGTTGTTGACCAGCACGTCCACGTGACCATGCTCGGCCAGGACCTCGTCGGCCATCCGCTCGATGTCGTCCGTGTCGGAGAGATCAGCCGTGTGGATGTAGGCCTCGCCACCCTCTTCGGCGATCAGGGTCTGGATCTCCTCCAGCTTGTCCCGGCTGCGCGCCACAAGCAGAACCTTGGCACCGGCGGCAGCGGCCTTTATCGCCGCCGCTTCACCGATCCCGGAGGAGGCACCGGTGATCATCACGACCTTGCCGCCGATCGCGCCTCCGAGCGAGCGGTCCTTGAACAGGTCCGGGTCGAGGTTCCGCTCCCAGTAGTCCCAGAGCCTGTCGGCGTACGAGGCCAGGGGCGGCACCGCGATGTCGGTGCCTTCAAGGGCCTCGAGCGTGTTGGTGCAGTCGAACTTGGTCGGGTAGTTGATGTAGACGAGAACCTCGCGGGGTATGCCGAGGTCCTCGAGTACCGAGTCGGTGATGCGCTTGACCGGTGGCAGCATCATCAGGCCACCCCGCACCGCGGGCGGCACCACTTCGAGCATCTGCGGATCGAGGCGCATCGACATCTGCGGCGCATGGGCCGAGCGGGCGAAGAGGTTGATGATCTGGCCGGCCCGCAGGGGGTTCGGGTCGGTGAGATGGAAGACCATCTCGTCCTTGTCCGGCTCGTGGCTGATGTGATCGATCGCGTCGGCCACAAAATCGACCGGTACCACGTTGATCTGCTTGCCTTCGATTCCGATCGTCGGCGCCCATGGCGGCAGCACGTTCCGCAGCCGCTGGATCAGCTTGAAGAAGTAGTAGGGACCGTCGATCTTGTCCATCTGACCGGTTTCGGAGTCACCGACCACGATGCCCGGCCGGTAGACCCGCCAGGGGACGGTCGTCCGCTCGCGGGCGATCCGCTCTGACTCATGCTTGGTCCGGAAGTAGGGATGCTTGTCGAGGTTCTCGGCCTCGTCGAAGAAGTCCTCGCGCCAGGTCCCCTTGAAGAGACCGGCGGCGGCGATCGAGCTGACGTGGTTGAAGCAACCGACCTCTATCTCGTTGGCGAGGTCCACCGCGTTGATCGTGCCTTCGATGTTGCCGGCCCGGATCGTCTCCTCGTCGGCTTCCATGTCGTAGATCGCAGCGAGGTGGTAGAACGCGTCGATCTTCCCCTTCAGTCCGGCGATCTGTTCGGCATCGAGTCCGAGGTTGGCCTGGCCGATGTCGCCGATGACGGGCACAACTCGGTCGCCGTCCTCGCCCCAGCCGGCGCGCATCTCCTCGAAGCGCCCGCGTGAACCTTCGCGCACCAGAACATGCACCGTCCCCTCGCGCTTCAGCAGCCTCTCGATCAGGTAGCGACCGATGAAACCGGTGCCTCCGGTGATGAAGTAATCCACAGCTCCTCCTCCGAGCAATCAACGCTTGATAGCTGACTTGCGGAGACCCTACAGCCACCGTCAAAACAAGGGTAAGCGGGAGTGCCCTGTATTTCTTGATCCAGCTTGTCCAGATGGATAGAACGCGGCACACACAAATGCATACACTTGGACCACATGGCTGAAGCTACTGCTGTCGAAGTGACGATGCCCGAGATGGGCGAGTCGGTGACCGAGGGGACGGTGCTCGAGTGGCACGTCGCGGTCGGCGACACCATCGAGGAGGGCGAAACCCTCGTAGAGGTCTCGACCGACAAGGTCGATGCCGAGGTTCCCGCCCCGGTTTCCGGCACCGTCACCGAGCTTCGTGCCGAAGTCGACGACGAGATAGCAATCGGATCGATCCTTGCGGTGATCGACCCGGACGCAAGCGGATCCGGCCCCTCGTCGGGGACCGGGGGAGGCGAAGGCGATGCTGACCTGGGTGACAGCGTCACCCCTGAAGCATCCGGTACGCCCAACGGCAGCCAGCCTCCGGCCGGGAAACCGGACGGTGACCCGGTCGAAGTGACGATGCCCGAGATGGGCGAGTCGGTGACCGACGGGACGGTGCTCGAGTGGCACGTGGCGGTCGGCGACCAGGTCGAGGAAGGCCAGACCCTGGTCGAGGTGTCGACCGACAAGGTCGACGCCGAGGTTCCCGCCCCGAGCGCCGGAGAGATCACCGAGCTGCTGGTCGAACCCGACCAGGAGATCCCGATCGGGGCGGCGCTCTGCCGGATGATTCCCGGAGAAGGGTCAGGTGCCGGCAACGGCGTTGCGGCAACCGAAACAACCCCGGAAGCAGTGCGCGACGCCGAAGTGGGCGAAGGTCGCGCGACGCCCGTCGCAAAGCGTGTGGCCGCCGCGAAGGGCGTCCGGATCGACCAGATTCAGGGCAGCGGACCCGGAGGCAAGGTCACCAAGGCCGACGTACTCGCGGGCGGCAATGGTGCCGGCTCCGTCACGGCCAACCGCGAAGAGAAGGCGCTGCGGGGTCCGGCCGGGATGCTTGCGAAGGCGATGGACGAGAGCCGATCGATCCCGACTGCGACCTCCTTCCGGACGATCGCGGTCGACACGCTCGATGCCAAGCGCAAGGGCCTGAATGGGGCACTTGCCGAGCGCGGAATGAAGGTTTCCTTCACTCACCTCGTCGCCTGGGCAATCGTGCAGGCGGCCCGCCAGTGGCCGGTGATGACCAGGCACTTCGAGGAGCGGGACGGAAAGCTCTACTCGGTCTCCGACGGTCAGGTCAACCTCGGCATCGCCGTCGACGTCGAGAAGAAGGACGGCTCGCGGGCGCTGATGGTTCCGGCGATCAAGGCGGCCGACCAGCTCGACTTCCCGGCCTTCCACGCCTACTACGAGGACCTGATCACCAAGACGCGGGAGAACCGTCTCACCCCGGACGACTTCGCCGGCACCAACGTCACGCTGACCAACCCCGGCGGCATCGGAACGGTGGCTTCCGTGCCCCGGTTGATGAACGGACAGGGCACCATCGTCGCCGCCGGATCGATCGCCTACCCGCCCGAGTGGTCGCATGCCGACAAGGAGAAGATCGAGCAGCTCGGCGTCTCCAAGGTCATGACCCTGACCTCGACCTACGACCACCGGATAATCCAGGGCGCCGAGTCAGGAAACTTCCTCAAGACCCTCGACGGCCTGCTCGCCGGAGGTGACGAGTTCTACGAGTCGGTCGCCGATGACCTCGACGTCGACCGGACCGTGCTGACCGCGGCCCAGCCGAAGGCAAAGCTGGCACCCCCGCTGGCTGCCTCTACGCCGGCTCCGAGCGCTATCGCCGAGGCACCCAGCCCGGAGCTCCTGCAGGCGGTTCAGGCGGCCACCTCGCTGCTCAAGGCCTACCGCACCCACGGCCATCTGGCCGCCAACCTCGATCCGCTCGGCGCCGAACCGAAGGGCGACCCGGCGCTCGACCCCGAAACCGTCCACCTGACCCCCGAGCTGATGGCGCAGATCCCCGCCTCGATCCTCCGCATCGGCGTTCCGGGCGAAACCTTGCTCGAGGCGCTGCCCCGGATGAAGGCCGCCTACACGGGATCGATCGGCTACCAGTTCGAGCACATCTCCTCGCACAGCCAGCGGGTCTGGCTGAGGGAGATGGTCGAAACCGGCGCCCACCGCAAGCCCTTCGACAACGACGAGAAGAAGCGGCTGCTCGACCGCCTGATCGACGTCTTCGAGTTCGAACGGTTCCTCGAGAAGGCGTATCTCGGCCAGAAGATGTTCTCGATCGAGGGACTCGACTCGATCGTGACGATGCTCGACGAGCTGACCACGATCGCCGCCCGCGGCGGTGCCCGCGAGGTCGTGCTCGGCATGGCCCACCGCGGTCGCCTTTCGGTGCTCGCCCATACGGTCCGCCGTCCGGCCGAGGCGATCTTTGCCGAGTTCGAGGGCGGCAAGCGCATCGAGGACGTGAAGTCGCTCGCCGCGATCCCTCACGGTGGCACCGGTGACGTGAAGTACCACTACGGTCACGAGGGTGTGGCCGAGCATCACGACGGCAGCAAGATCGCCGTCCACCTCTACCCCAACCCGAGCCACCTCGAGTTCGTGGATCCGGTCGTCACCGGCGCCACCCGCTACTCGCAGGGCGTGATCGACGGCGGCAGCCTCACTCTCGACCCTTCCAGCGCCGTGCCGGTGGTGCTGCACGGCGACGCGGCCTTCCCCGGCCAGGGCGTGGTCGCCGAGACCTTCAACCTGCAGTCGCTCGAGGGCTACTCGGTGGGTGGCACGATCCACATCATCGAGAACAACCAGATCGGTTTCACGACCAATCCGACCGACGGTCGTTCGACTCCGTACGCGGCCGACATGGCCAAGGGCTTCAACGTGCCGATCCTGCATGTCAACGCGGATGACGTTGAAGCCTGCTCGCAGGCCATGCGCCTCGCCATGGCCTACCGCGAACGCTGGAACCGGGACGTGGTGATCGATGTGATCGGCTACCGCCGCTTCGGCCACAACGAAACCGACGAGCCGGCTTACACGCAACCGCTGATGGCCGCCGAGATCAAGACGCACAAGCCCGTTTCGGAGATCTACACGGAACAGCTCATCGAGCAGAAGGTGGTGACCGCGGAAGAGGTCGAAGCTGCCGCCAACGAGCGCCGCCAGTACCTCAAGGAAACCCTCGACGGCCTCCGTCAGAAGATGGATTCCGGGGTTTACGAGGACCCGACCGTGACCAACGTCGGCACCGGTGAACTGGATCGTTCGGCCAGCCCTCCCGTCCAGACGGCGGTTCCGGCCGATCGCCTGCGCGAACTCAACCAGGCCCTGCTCGAAGTTCCGGCCAGCTTCACGATCCACCGCAAGCTGCGAAAGCCGCTCAGCCGCCGGGTCGAGGCCCTCGAGGAGGGCGGGGTCGAGTTTGCTCACGCCGAAGCGCTTGCGCTGGCCTCACTGATCACCGAAGGCAAGCATGTGCGCATGACCGGCCAGGACACCGAGCGCGGAACCTTTTCGCAGCGGCACCTGGTCCTGCACGATGAAAAGACCGGGATCAAGTACGCGCCGATCCAGCACCTCGAGAACGCGACCGCACCCTTCGAACTGCACAACAGCCCGCTGTCGGAGATCGCCTGCCTCGGCTTCGAGTACGGCTACGCGTCGTCCAACCCCGACTCCCTGGTTCTGTGGGAAGCGCAGTTCGGCGACTTTGCCAACTCGGCCCAGGTGATCATCGACAGTTTCATCGCGTCCGGCGAGGCGAAGTGGGGCCTGACGTCAAGGCTGACCATGCTGTTGCCCCACGGTCACGAAGGTGCCGGTCCTGAACACTCGAGTGCCCGGATGGAGCGGTTCCTGCAGCTTGCGGCGGAAGGCTCGCTGCGGGTCGCCAATCCGTCCACCGCGGCGCAGTACTTTCACCTGCTCCGGCGCCAGGCCCTGATCAAGAAGGCACGGCCGCTGGTGGTGTTCACGCCCAAGGGCCTGCTGCGCCAGTCCGCCGCGACCGCCTCGCTCGCACAGCTGACGGAGGAGCACTTCCACTTCATCCTCGATGATCCAAAGGCAGTCGAACGGCGGGGCAAGGTTGAACGGCTGGTGCTCTGCTCCGGTCGCATCTACCACGACCTGGATGCAGCGGCACCCCGGGAGACCGCCGAGAACGTCGCCGTGGCGCGCGTCGAGCTGCTCTATCCCTTCCCCGGCCAGCAGCTGGCCGAGATGTTCAAGATGTACCCGAACCTGAAGGAAGTCGCCTGGGTTCAGGAGGAACCGAAGAACATGGGCGCCTGGGCCACCATGTGGCGGCGTCTGCCCCCGATCCTGCCGGAAGGCGTCAATCTCGAGTACATCGGACGCCCTGAGCGATCCAGTCCCTCAGAGGGTTACTCGGTCGCTCACATCCGCGAACAGGAGCGGATCGTGCTCACTGCCCTGACCCTCTGAAAAAGCCGGAAAACGGGCAGAAGCGAGCCCCCGCAAAGCTCTCCCGGGCGGGCCGGACGCTTTCCCTGACGGGCCGCCGGAGTCCGGGTCGCGCCTTAATTGGACGCGACTCGCCAATAGGTGTATAACCTCTCTTGCAGGTCCGCATTAGCACTAGGGAGAAAAGGGAAGGAGCAGGATCGGACCCAGTCGCCCAGGAGGGGTAGTTATCCAGTTCAAATTTTCCAAGCCCGCTTCCGGCGGTTAATCCCCGGAAGCGTTCGCGTCGGCATCCCTCCCTGGCTACCGACGCGCAGGCGTGGTGAGGGTCGCGCGGACCCCCTGCCTCCCGCGACCCTCGCCCGCCAACTCTTAACTGGAGTCGGGCGGGGTCCAACCCGCCCTCCCTTTTTCACACCCGTCCCACCCATCAAGCGAAATTGATGTTTGGGTGAGACTACGTTGGTGGCGGTCCGGTCTTCACCAGCCTTTCCAACTCCACACGTGGCGCGATTTCACCTGTGAGGGGTCGGTCTTCGTGAGCCGAGACATCGGGGCGATCTACAGTCCCGCACGGGTCGAAGGTTCGGCTGACTTGCGCTCGTGTCCAAGGTATCTTGATCCTCACCACTTGCGAGAGCATCCGAATGAGTCTTTAGGGAGACAGAATGCCGATACCGAAGCACTTCGACTTGATGCGTCCTACTCTGGAACTACTCAGGGACCATGGGGAGCAGACCCGCAAGCAACTAATGGATCACCTTGCCTCGCAGTTCGAAGTCACTCCGACGGAGCAAGCTGAGCTTCTGCCATCAGGACGCGCGAAGACATTCTCGAATCGAGTGGGGTGGGCGACCACATACCTGGGCAAGGCGGGCTTGATTGAGCGGCCCGAGAGGGCGGTTTACAAGATCACCGCCCCGGGAGAGCAAGTCCTTGCGACACACGACGGTCCGATCACTCTAGGAATTCTCAAGCAGTCAGATTCGTTTGTGGACTTTGTTTCAAAGACTTCTTCCAGTTCCGATTCGCCAGCCATCTCCGAGACTTCATCGTCTTCCAGCGAGACTCCAGAAGAGCGGATATCAGCGGCCGAAAAGGAACTACGCGAAGCCCTCAAAGACGAGTTGCTCCAACGAGTACTGGAGAACGAATGGTTGTTCTTTGAGCGTATGGTGCTCGATTTGCTCCAGAAGATGGGCTACGGTCGCGACCTCGGGTCGACCGAGCACAAGGGAGGGAGTGGAGACGGCGGTATTGACGGAGTGGTCAATGAGGACGCGCTCGGCTTGGCGAAGATCTATGTTCAGGCAAAGTGCTGGACCAGCCCAGTTTCCAGCCCAGATGTGCAGAAGTTCGTGGGAGCCCTGACCAAACATGGAGCGAACAAGGGGGTCTTCATCACTACATCGCACTTCACAGCTGAGGCCTCAAGCTACGCCGCGTTCGGTGGGGCCGAAATCGCTCTAATCGACGGGAGCACGCTGACCGAGCTGATGATCGACTACGACGTCGGGGTATCTCTCGCCTCCGCTCACTTGGTCAAGAAGGTGGATAGCGACTATTTCGATGAATCTGGCAGCTGACTGGGCCACCTAATGTTCGGATTACGCGGCTCAGAATCGACCATCTACGATTCGTTTGTGGATACCGAAGCCCCTGAAAGTGACAACTCCGGGCCGATCGAAGTCGATGTTGACGGGGAGATCTTCTTCTTCGTTTGTCGCCTTTTTCGAGATGAAGACGAAGCGACCGGCACCTACGGGCGGGTCGCCGAGGGCACCGGTCACACCTGGCTCACCTGCATGCTGGTCGCCGAACCGGCGCAGGGCAACGGGATCGGACTGCTCCTCTTCGGCCGCGATCCGGTCGAACTGAAGGAATACATGGGGCTGCTCGGCGACTCGGGAACCCCGTACAGGACCGCCTATTTCGGCGATGCCGTCCGGCACCGCGAACAGCTGCTCGGCAGCAAGGAGGTGGCCGAGCAGTTCACCAGCAGTCCCGAGGACGTCCCCCAGATCCCGCCCGACCGCCTCAGATAGGGCTGCCGGGCGGTCTCGAACCTTCGGGACAGCTAGGCGTTGAGGTCCCGCAGGACGGTCTGGAGGATTCCGTCGTTGTTGATGTAGCGGATCTCGTTCGGGGTGTCGAGCCGGACGGTCGCCTCGAAGGTGACCGGGTCGGCGCCCTCGCGCTCGGCCGTCACCTGGACGGTCTTGGCCTCTCCGCCCTGGAGGTCTCCGATCGTGATGATCTCCTCGCCGATCAGGCCGAGCGACTCCGTGCTCTCGCCTTCCGGGTACTGGAGCGGCACGACACCCATGCCGATCAGGTTCGAGCGGTGGATCCGCTCGTAGCTCTCGGCGATTACCGCGCGAACACCAAGCAGGCGGGTGCCCTTGGCGGCCCAGTCACGGGATGAACCGGATCCGTACTCCTTGCCGGCCAGTACGACCAGCGGAATGCCGTCGGCCTGGTACTGGCGGGAGGCCTCGTAGATCGATGTCTCCTCGCCGTCGGGGAAGTGGCGGGTGAAACCGCCGGACCGCTCGACCAGCTGGTTGCGAAGGCGGATGTTGGCGAACGTGCCGCGGACCATCACCTCGTAGTTGCCGCGCCTGGAACCGTAGGAGTTGAAGTCGGCTGGACCGACGCCCTGTTCGATCAGCCAGGCACCGGCCGGGCTGTCCTTCTTGATAGCCCCGGCCGGGGAGATGTGGTCGGTGGTGATCGAGTCGCCGAGTTTGGCGAGCACGCGGGCTCCTTCGATCGGCTCGAGCCCGGGAGGATCGGCCGGCAGGTTCTCGAAGAAGGTGGGCTTGCGAACATAGGTCGAGTCGGGCCAGGTGTAACGGTCACCCTCGGGAACCGACACGTTCTGCCAGTTCTCGTCGCCCTTGAACACGTCGCCGTAGTTCTTCTCGAACATCTCGCGTCGGATCGAGTCACCGACCACCTTCGCGACCTCTTCCGGGTCGGGCCAGATGTCGTCGAGGTAGACCGGGTTGCCGTCGGGGTCGTTGCCGAGCGGGTCCTTCTGGATATCGATGTCCATCCGTCCGGCCAGCGCGTAGGCGACCACCAGGGGCGGCGA
The DNA here is from genome assembly GCA_036780865.1 of Solirubrobacterales bacterium. GTDB lineage: Bacteria > Actinomycetota > Thermoleophilia > Solirubrobacterales > 70-9 > 67-14. The sequence continues at coordinate 13,139 of DAIQCC010000009.1, forward strand.
GGCAAGGTAGTTGGCCTTCACGTCCTGGCTGATCCGCCCCTCGAAGTTCCGGTTGCCCGAAAGCACCGAGCAGACGACCAGGTCCTTCTCGTCGATCGCGGCCGAGATCTCCGGTGCCAGCGGACCCGAGTTGCCGATGCAGGTCGTGCAGCCGTAGCCGACCAGGTTGAACTGGAGGCCGTCCAGATACTCGGTCAGACCGGCCTTGTCGAGATAGTCCGTGACGACCGTCGAACCGGGAGCCAGCGAGGTCTTGACCCAGGGCTTGCGGGAGAGGCCCCTGGCGAGGGCGTTACGGGCCAGCAAACCGGCACCGACCATCACATAGGGGTTCGAGGTGTTGGTGCAGGAGGTGATTGCGGCGATAACCACCCGGCCATGATCGAGGTCGAAGGAGGTTCCGTCCTCGAGAGTGACGCTGACCATGTCCTCGCTGCAGCGCTTCTCGGCGACGGCCACGTCGACACCCGAAGGCGGACCGGCGGGCTTGCCGAGGTCGCTGGTGCGATCCTCGGCCGGCGGGTCGGAGGCCGGGAACGACTCCTCGAGAGCCTCGTCATAGGCACTCAGCTGGCTGGAGGCGTCCTCGTCGAACTCGCAAAGCGCCTCGAGAAAGGCCGGTTTGGCGTCGGAAAGGGAGACCCTGTCCTGGGGTCGCTTCGGTCCGGCGATCGACGGCACGACCGAGTCGAGTTCCAGTTCGAGCGTGTCGCTGAAGGTCGGATCCTCGGAATCCTCGGTGTGGAAGGTTCCCTGGAGCCTGGCGTAGGCATCAACCAGTTCGATCGTCTCGGTGGGCCGGCCGGTCAGCTCCAGGTACCGGAGGGTTTCGGCGTCCGGCGGGAAGATCGCACAGGTCGAGCCGAACTCCGGTGACATGTTTCCGAGCGTCGCGCGGTCCGCCAGCGGCAGGGTCGAAAGGCCAGGGCCGTAGAACTCGACGAACTTGCCGACTACTCCGCGCTCTCGCAGCATCTCGGTGACGGTCAGGACCAGGTCGGTGGCAGTCGCCGCCTTGGGCAGCTGGCCGTGCAGCTTGAAGCCGATCACCTGAGGCAGCAGCATCGAGATCGGCTGGCCGAGCATCGCGGCCTCGGCTTCGATACCACCCACGCCCCAACCGAGAACGCCGAGCCCGTTGACCATCGTGGTGTGGGAGTCGGTACCGACGAGGGTGTCGGGATAGGCCTGCACCACGCCGTCGTTCTCGCGGCTGTAGACCACCTGGGCGATGTACTCCAGGTTGACCTGGTGGCAGATGCCGGTAGCCGGGGGCACGACCCGGAAGTTGTTGAAGGATCCCTGACCCCACTTGAGGAATTCGTAGCGTTCGAGATTGCGCTCGAACTCCTTCTCCGCATTGATCTCGAAAGCCATTCCGTTGCCGAAGGCATCGACCTGGACAGAGTGGTCGATCACCAGGTCGACGTCGACCAGCGGATTGATTGCCGAGACGTCGCCGCCGATATCCGCCATCGCGTCGCGCATCGCAGCGAGGTCGACAACGGCCGGTACACCTGTGAAGTCCTGCATCAGCACCCGGGCGGGCTGGAAGGGAATCTCGATCGAAGGCTCGGCCTTCGCATCCCACGAAGCGATCGCTTCGACGTCGTCAGCGCTGACCGACACGCCGTCTTCGAGACGGAGGACGTTCTCCAGCAGCACCTTGATCGAGTACGGCAGGCGGGCGACGTCGTACTTCTCCTGCAGCGCGTCGAGCCGGAAGATCTCGTAACTGCGGCCCCCGACCTCGATGTTGTCCCTGCTCGAAAACGAATCTCTGGATTTGCTGCTCATGGTTCTCTTCTCTTCTTTATGGGTGGGTGGGAGTCAACGTTTGTCGGTCTGGCCGCTGGCCAGGGTTTCGGCGGCGTTCTGGCCGGCGCTGCCGGACTGAACCCGGTGGGAGATGTGGGGACTCATCAACCCCACATGGGCCATTGTCCGCTGAACGAGGGGTGCTACAGCAATCTCGACGCGGTTCGAGTCGACGGCCTTGAGGACGGCGTCGGCGACCTTCCCGGGGGTGGTCGTGCCAAGCCCCGGTGGTGCATCGGCGCCCGAGTCGGCAAACATTCCGGCCTCGCGGACGAAACCGGGTGCGACAAGGGTCACTCCGACGGGCGAATCGGCGAGATCAGCGGCCAGACCGAAGGCGAAGCCTCGCAGGCCGAACTTGGTCGCGTTATAGATCGAGGACCGCGGACTGCCCGCCTTTCCGGCCAGCGATCCGATCATCACCAGCTTGCCGCGCCCCCGCTCGAGCATGCCGGGCAGCAGCGACTGCGCAGTGAGAATCGGAGCCTCCAGGTTGATGCGCAGCATGCGGGCCACCTGCTCGTCGGTCAGGTCGGTGATCCGGCCGGTGCTCGGCAGGGCCGCGTTCGCGACCAGCACGTCGACCTCGCCCGCCCTCGCGCCCAGGGCGATCGCCGCACCGGGCTCGCCCAGGTCCGTTGCCAGAATCCGGTGACCGTCACCGGGGAGCGAAGCTGCCAGTTCCTCCAGCGCAGACTCGGAGCGTGCGGACAGGATCACCTTCGCGCCAGCACCGGCGAGACGACTGGCGATGGTGCGGCCAAGCCCTCCGGTCGCACCTGTCAACAACACGTTCTTGCCAGCGATCTCCACCAGTCAAACCTAGCACCGGGATTGGGCTCAGTCTCGCCAGAGAACCGAGCCGACCCATCGGCTCCCGGACGTTCCGGTTCGGTGGGCCGAGCATCGGGGCCGGCTCAGACTCCGTCCGATTCCTGTACTGCCTGTTTCCGTAAATTGCAGGGAGTTAGAGAGGGATCGGGGGGTTTGTTAGCGAATGACATGCAGATCGTCTATTATCCCGCAAGTTCAAAAACCGAGACGCCGAATCCCGCTCACTCTGTGACCGGGAACGGGGGAACCGAGTTTCTGGGGCGAACCCACTGATCTAAGTGGGGGCGCGGCTCCTAAAGCGCCAGCCCGACAGCTAACCCCGTAGGCCGACCAAGGAGATTCGGTATCAACCTGTCGCGCACAATCAAGCCTTTCAGCAGTTCCAATGCTTTCCGGGCCGTCGCTCTCGCAGCCGCCCTGGCAGCAATGACCCTCATTGCCCTTTCGTCGCTGGCACCTGCCGCCCAGGCAGCAGGTTGCAAGGACGCCTCGAGCGGCGGCCTCACCCTCGCACCGGCCGACTGCAAGCCGGTCAAGAAGGCCCGCCTGATCCGTGGTGTTGCCTACGCGCCTTCGACCGCGCCGCCGGCCGTCAAGCGGGCAATCGCAGCCGCCAACCGGATCCGCAACATGCGCTACATCTACGGTGGCGGCCACAGCATCAGCCGCAAGCTCGACCGGGGCTACGACTGTTCCGGTTCCGTCAGCTACGCGCTCCGCGCCGCCGGCCTGCTCCGCTACCCGATGCCTTCCGGAAGCTTCGTCAACTGGCAGAAGCCCGGAGTCGGCAGGTGGATCACCACCTACGCCAACGGCGGCCACATGTACATGGTGATCGCCGGACTTTCCTTCGACACCTCGAACATGAGCTCCACCGGCGGCAACCGCTGGAGCACCACCATCCGGTCTTCCCGGGGATTCACCGCCAGACATCCCGCGGGCTTCTAGTCCGGCAGCCGACACAGCAGGTTCAGTCACGGAGCGCCCCGTCGGGGCGTTTCGTCCTTAAGTGGCCTTGGTGCGCAGCGAGGGAAGTCCGCCGGTAATGGCGCATCCGCGATTCCGGCTGAACCCGCGGGGCCGATGTCCGGTTCTATGATCGATCGATGAAGACACGCAATCTCGGCAGTGGGGGGCCCGACGTTTCCGCCATCGGGCTCGGCTGCATGGGCATGTCCGATTTCTACGGTGAGAGCGACGAGGTGGAATCGATCGCGACAATTCACCGGGCTCTCGAAATCGGGATCAACTTTCTTGATACGGCCGACATGTACGGGCGCGGGGACAACGAGCGGCTGGTCGGCCGGGCGATCGCCGATCGTCGCGATCAGGCTGTCGTCGCCACCAAGTTCGGGATCGTCCGCGGGGAAGGAAACGAACGGTCGGTCAGCGGACATCCGGACTACGTGCGCAGTTCGATCGACGGGTCCCTGGAACGACTGGGGCTGGATCACGTCGATCTCTACTACCAGCACCGGGTTGACCGTTCGGTGCCGATTGAAGAGACCGTCGGCGCCATGTCGGAACTGGTCGAGGCGGGCAAGGTGCGCTACCTCGGCCTCTCGGAGGCATCTGCGGAGACGATCAGAAGAGCTCACGAGGTACATCCGATCTCGGTCGTCCAGTCGGAGTTCTCGTTGTTCGAGCGCGGTCTCGAAGATTCGGTGCTACCGGCTCTCCGCGAGCTGGGCATAGGCCTGGTTCCGTACTCCCCGCTCGGTCGCGGCTTCCTGACTGGGCGCTTCCGTTCCGAGGCCGACTTCGGCTCCTCGGATTTCAGGAGCCGGGATCCCCGCATGAGCGAAGACAACTTCCGGAAGAACCTTGCGATCGTCGAGGCGATCGAGGAAATCGCCTCGACCCATGGCGTCACTCCGGCCCAGCTGGCGATCGCCTGGGTTCTCGCCCAGGGGGATGACGTCGTCCCGATCCCGGGCACCAGGAAGGTTTCGCGGCTCGAAGAAAACGCCGCTGCAGCCGAGGTCACGCTGACCGATTCCGACCTGGCAGCGCTCGGAAATCTGCCCCGACCCGAAGGGGACCGGTATGCGCCCTCGCTGATGGGGAGCATCGATGCCTGAGCCGAACGGAAGCCCCGCCATCGCTCCTCCCTTCTCGCAGGAGCACGAAGACCTGAGGGAGTCGGTCCGCCGTTTCGTCGAGAACGAGGTCGCGCCGCATGTGGACGAATGGGAAGACGCCCGGATCTTTCCCCGCGAACTCTACGAGCGCTGTGGCGAGCTCGGGTTCCTCGGTCTCAAGTTCCCCGAGGAATACGGCGGTCAGGGAGGGAGCTACCTCCACGACGCGGTCTGGGTGGAGGAGCTTTCCCGTCGGGGAGCCTCGGGCGGCGTCGCGGCCGGTCTGAACGCCCACTCGTCGATCGCGATGCCCCCGGTCTTCAAGTTCGGCAACGAGTGGCAGCGCCAGAAGTGGCTCGTGCCCGGAATCAGGGGCGAGAAGATCGGCGCCCTGGGGATCACCGAACCCGGTGCCGGTTCCGACGTCGCCTCGATCCGAACGATGGCACGCAAGGTCGACGGTGGTTACCTGGTCAATGGGTCGAAGACGTTCATCACCAACGGGGTCAGGGCGGACTTTCTCGTCTGTGCGGTCAAGACGACCGAGGAGGGCGGTCACGGGGGCATCTCCTTCCTGGTCATCGACACCGACTCGCCGGGCTACGAGGTCGTCTCGAAGCTGGAGAAGCTCGGCTGGCACTCCTCCGACACCGGCGAGATCGCGTTCAGCGACGTCGAGGTTCCCGATGAGCACCTGCTCGGGCAGGAGAACGAAGGCTTCCAGCTGATCATGTCCAACTTTGCCTGGGAGAGACTGCTGATGGCGATCGGTGCGGTGGGCGCCATGGACGGCCTGATCGATGCTTCGCTCGCCTACGCGCAGGAGCGTCAGGCATTCGGCCGTGCGATCGGCTCGTTCCAGGCGATCCGGCACAAGATCGCCGAGATGGCGACGACCGCCGCTGCCGCCAAGACCCTGACCTACGACACGCTCCGCCGCTTCGATGCCGGGGAGAACGTGATCCGTGAGGTTTCGATGACGAAGCTGATGACCCAGCGGGCCCTGTGCGAGATCGCCGACGACGCCCTGCAGATCCACGGCGGCTACGGCTACATGAAGGAGTACGGCATCGAACGAGCCCTGCGTGACGCGCGTCTCGGGCCGATCGGCGGCGGGACCGACGAGATCATGAAGGAAATCATCGGCAAGACATTTGGCCTGTAGCCGGGTTGTAATGGTCGTGGAACCCCGCACAACCCTCCTTCGCAGGCCTCTCTCCGTGGCCGCGACCCTGGCGACCTCCCTGGTCCTGCTCCTGGCCGCAGCCGGCGTCGCTCCCGCCACGGGTTCGGCTGCCGGGCCGGTCGAGGCGCGCAGCGATGCGGGCTCCTCGGTCGTTGGTGGAAATGCCACGACCGCGTCCCGTTTCCCCTGGCAGGTGCTGATCACCGCGAACGGAAACGAGTTCTGCGGCGGCACCCTGATCCACCCGATGATCATCCTGACCGCCGCTCACTGCCTCGTCGACGAGGAAGGCAACTACTTCGAGGATGACCCCGGCATCGACTTCCGGGCCTACACGGGACGGACGCAGGTCAACTCGGGGGAGAGGAGCTGGACTGGCGGATCGCCCGCATCGACCTGAGATACGACCCGATGACGACTCGCTACGACTGGGGTTTCATCTCTCCCTGGGCTCTCCCGCTTCCGCCCCCACCCTGAAGATTGCCGGTCCGGGTGAGCTGCCGCTCTGGGAACCGGGGAGAAAGGCAACCGTCTCGGGCTTCGGCGACCTTTACGACGGCGGGCCCGGCGCTTCGATACTGCAACAGGTGACCGTTCCGGTTCTTCCCGACTCCGGCTGCAGCCACTACGGCTCGGGCTTCAGCGGTACGACACAGCTCTGCGCCGGCTACCTGGAGGGCGGCAAGGACGCCTGCCAGGGTGACAGCGGCGGCCCTCTTTCGGTGACCGGTGACTACGGAACCAGACGACTGGTCGGAGTGGTAAGCACCGGCAAGGGCTGTGCGCTCAGGAACTTCCCCGGCATCTACACGAGGGTTGCCGATCCGTACCTGTCGGCCGACATCCAGGAGGAAGTCGCGACGATCGAATCATTCGATTCATTCCCCGCCCAGTACACCGGAATCGACGTTGTCGGCTCAGGCGCCAGGCCACTCGGTTGCGCTGCCTCGGTCAAATCCAGAAAATCGGCCGAGCAGCGGGTAAAGTCGAGAAAGCGGGCACTGAAGTCCGCGAGGAGGACGGGGAATCGCTACCGCATCAAGTCGGCTCAGCGGCGCCTCGGGAATGCAAAAGCCTGGCTGCAGTACAGCCGGGCCAAATCGAAGAGGATCTGCTTTTGAACTTCCCTGAGCTTCGCCTGATTTTCTGTTCGGCCGGCCTCGCCGCGGCTACCTTCGTGCTGGGACTCGCCCTCGCCCCCGCCGCATCCTCGGCTCCGATCAGTTCGGCGCCCCCCGCCCCCTCGCTCCCCGACTTTTCCGGGAAAGCTTTCAAGGCGACGCCGATCAAGGGAGCAACGAAGGCGCCCCAGAACCCGTTCATGGCGAAGAACCAGAAGAGCAACATCCACAACGACACCTGGATGACCGGCACTTACAGCTGGCCCGGTCCGCTCGGCCGCAACCTCGTTGCCAACTCGGGCGCTGCCGCCAACGGGGTCTGCTCGACCATCGCCTTCGACTCCAGGGGACGGATCGTGACGGTCTGTGTCTCGACCGTCGCCGCGCCGCAGGCGCGGATCGTCGACCCGGACACTCTCGAGGTGATCGACACCTACGACCTGCCGAACGCTGACCCGATCGGCAACACCCCCGCCTACCAGAACTTCTCGGCCGGTGGCTACTTCTACCTGAACAACAACAACCAGCTGGTTATCCCGACCCGGACCAACCACATCCTGATCCTCGGTCAAACCCCCGACGGTTCGCAGTTCCAGCTGATTGACGACATCGACGTCACCTCGGTGGTCGACCCGGCCACAGAGCGCATGAACTCGGCCCTGCCCGACTTCCAGGGTCTGCTGTGGTTCGTCGTGAAGCAGACCGGCGAAGTTGGAACGATCAATCCCAGGACGGAACAGATCAGGTTCCTTCGCCTCGGTGAGGAGATCCAGAACTCCTTCACGGTCGATCGCAAGGCGGTGTACGTCGCGACCAGCAAGCGGCTCTACAAACTGACCAAGCAGAAGAACGGCAAGCCCCGGATCCAGTGGAAGGTGAAATACCGCAATGACGGTGTCCAGAAGCCCGGCCAGGCCGACGCCGGAACCGGCACCACACCCGACGTCCTGACCGGCGGCTATGTCGCGATCGTCGACAACGCGAACCCGGAGAACGTGGTCGTGTACCGGACCGCGGACAGGCTGCGCGGCAAGAAGCGCAAGGTCTGCGAGGTGCCGGTCTTCAAGAAGAACCGGAGTGCGACGGAGAACTCCCTGATCACGACCGGCCGCTCACTGATCGTCGAGAACAACTACGGCTACACGGACATCTTTGCCCCGGGAGCCAACGAGGTCGTGACAGAGGCAGGCTTCGCCCGGGTCGACATCCGCCGGGACGGCAAGGGTTGCCGGAAGGTCTGGACCAACTGGACCGAACGGGGAGCCTCGGTCGTGCCGAAGATGTCTTCGAAGACCGGGCTGATCTACACCTACACCCGTCCGCCGGATCCGAGCGGATCGCAGGGCTACTACTGGAGCGCGATCGACTTCCGCAACGGCAAGACCGTCTGGAACAAGTACGCGGGGTCGGGCTTCCTCTTCAACAACAATTACGCGGGCCTCGGCCTCGGCCCGGACGGCACGGCTTATCTTGGAGTGATCGGCGGCATCGCCTCCCTCAGGGACGGCAACTAACCCCGGACGCCCGGTCCAGCCCCGAGCCCCGGCCCGGGGCTGGCAACCATCGAAGTCAGGGTTCTCATGCGTATTGCATGAGAAAGCGGGGGTCGCTGGTTTGAGCCGGGGAGAGGGTCCGGATCCGGGGCTTCTTGAAATCGTTGCACCCGTCGAGCCACGCGTGAGGTTTCTTCGGACACCATCATCGGATGGTTCCCGACGATTCCTCACGGTTGCGTTCCACTTGCGTGACCCTGGCCCGACGCCAGCATGGAGTCGTTGCCCGTCATCAGCTTCTCGGCGATGGCATTCCCGGGGGCACCATCGATGCGGCGCTAAGGCGAGAGTTCCTGTTCAAGGTGATCCGCGGGACATACTCTGTTGGTCGCCAGGAGCTATCCGAGTTTGGGATCTGGATGGCCTGCGTGCTGGCGGCCGGCCCCGGAGCGGCCCTGGCGGACACGACCGCGGCGATCGCCTGGGGATTTCGGGATCGTCCCATCACACCGGTCCGGCTGAGCAGACCCGGGAGAAACACTCTCCGCCTGGAGGCCTCGTTCAAGGCGCAGGGACATGATTCAAAGGTCAGACTGGAAGCCCGATCGTCTGCGTGGTTGTTACCGGATCACCTGACGACGGTGAGAGGCGTTCCCATCGTCCGTGTCGAACCGGTGCTCCTTCAGCTTGCGGGCAGACTGAATGACGAGCGGTTTCAGTACGCCTTCTGGGAGGCAGACCGGACGAGGGGTTTGAACGAAAGCAGGCTTGCCGAGTGCGCGGAACTCAGCCGCGGGCTGAAAGGGGCGGCCCGATTCAGGCGAGCGGTTGACAGTCGTCTGCCGCACATCGAGGACGCCCGGTCTCTGCTCGAGGTCCTGCTCCACGATCTGTGTCGCCGCGAGACCATCCCTCAACCGGTAATGAACCGGAACCTCGAAGGCCATCTGGTCGATTTCCGCTGGCCGCACCACGGAGTCGTTGTCGAGGCCGACGGGTACGAATACCACCGGGGTCGAGGTTCCTTCGAACGAGACACCCGCACCAACAACGACCTCCGGGCGGCAGGATGGACCGTGCTCCGCTTCACCTACCGAATGATCCGGTACCAGCCGGAATACGTGAAAGAGACCATCATCAAGGCCTTGGCCAACGCCAGCCAGAGAGGTGGCTGGCAGCAGTAGTCACCTTCGATCCCGCTTTCTCATGCAATACGGATGAAAAGGCGGGAGACGATCAGGGTGGGCCTTCGGCTACTCCAGGTTGATCATCACGTGCTTGACCTGGGTGTAGTCCTCGAGCGAGTACATGCTCATGTCCTTGCCGTAGCCGGACTCGTTGTATCCCCCGTGTGGCATCTCCACCGCCATCAGGATGTGGTCGTTGACCCAGACTGCGCCGAAGCGGAGGGCGTTGGTGACCCGCATCGCGCGTCCCACGTCCCTGGTCCAGACCGATGAGGCGAGACCGTACTTGGTGCCGTTTGCCCACTTGATCGCTTCCTCCTCGTCGGTGAAGCGCTGGACGGTCATTGCCGGACCGAAGATTTCGTTCTGGATCAACTCGTCGTCCTGTTTGAGGTCGGCGATCACCGTGGGCTCGACGAAGAACCCGGGCAGGTCGGCCTGCTTGCCGCCGGTCACCACCTGGGCGTGGGAAGGAGCCCGGTCGATCAGTCCCGTGACGTGCTCCAGCTGCTTCGCCGAATTAACCGGGCCGAGCGTGGTGTCGGCCGAATCGAGATCACCCATCACGTAGCCCTTCGCCTCGTTGGCGAGTCCGTTCACGACGTCGTCGTAGACCTTTGGCCCGGCAAGGATCCGGGTGGCGGCGGTGCAGTCCTGGCCGGCGTTGAAGAGGGCGGTGCCGGCGATCGTCTCGTAGACCGCATCGAGGTCCGCGTCATCGAAGATGATCACCGGGGCCTTTCCGCCGAGTTCGAGATGAACACGCTTGAGCGAATCGGCCGCGGCCCTGGCGATCCATTTGCCGGTTCCGATCGAACCGGTCAGCGACACCATCTTGATGTCGGGATGGGTGACGAGAGTCGAACCGGCCGGATCGCCGTGCCCGCCGATGAAGTTGGTCACGCCGGGCGGGAAGATCTCGGCGCAGATCCTGGCCAGGGTGTGGAGCGTGGTCACCGGGGTCGACTCGGCCGGTTTCAGGACGAGCGTGTTGCCGGTCGCGAGAGCCGGGCCCAGCTTCCACGCGGCCATCATCAGCGGATAGTTCCAGGGGGTGATCTGGGCGACCGGGCCGACCGGCTCGCGACGGATGAAGGAGGTGTGGCCAGGCAGGTATTCCATCGCCGCCTTGCCTTCGAGATTGCGGGCCGCCGTCGCGAAGTAACGGATGTGATCGGCGGTGGTGTCGAGTTCCTCCTCGATGAAGGCCTGGCGCGGCTTGCCGGCATCGGCCGACTCGAGGTCGGTCAACTCGTCGCCGTTTTCGATGATCGCGTCGGCCAGGGCAAGCAGACGGTCCGATCGCTCACGGGGCGTCGTGTTCGCCCAGCCGTTCTCGAAGGCGTCCTTTGCTGCCGCGACCGCCCGGTTCACGTCCTCCACCCCGGAGAGGGGTGCCTCGGCGATCACCTCGCCGTTCGAGGGGTTGATCACCTCCTCCGAGCCGCCATCGACAGGGTCGACGAACTCGCCGTTGATCATGTTCTGCAGTTTCAGCTTCTCGCTGATCGCCATTGCTCTCCTCCTGCTGCTGCCGACCTGGTCGGCTTCTGATTCTCTGACTTTTCGGGTGCTGCTCAGACCCAGCCGAGCGCTTCCTCCACCGGCACGTACTGCTGGCCGGTACCTTCGGCCACGCCGGCGTGGGTGACCTTGCCGTTCGCCACGTTGACGCCCGGCTTCAGGCCGGGGTCGCGCTGCACGGCAGCCTGGATGCCGTTGTCGGCAAGGGCCAGCGCGTACGGCAGCGTGGCGTTGGTGAGCGCGCCGGTCGAAGTGATCGGAACCGCGCCGGGCATGTTCGCGACGCAGTAGTGGGTGATGCCGTCGACCTCGTAGGTGGGATCGCGATGGGTGGTCGGCCTCGAAGTCTCGAAGCAGCCACCCTGGTCGATCGCGACGTCGACCAGGACCGCACCGGGCTTCATCAACTGCAGCTGCTCCCGCTTGATGACCCACGGCGCCCGGGCTCCGTGAACGAGCACGGCCCCGATGACCAGGTCGGCCTTGGGCAGCAGTTCCTCGACTGCGAGGGTGGTCGAGTACACGGTCGATGCTTCCCGGGCGTAGTGGAGGTCGAGCTCACGCAGGCGGTCGAGCGAACGGTCGAGGATGAAGACGTCTGCGGCCATTCCCATGGCGATGAAGGCGGCGTTGGTTCCGACCACGCCGCCGCCGATCACGACCACGTTGGCGGCGGCCACGCCCGGCACGCCCCCGAGCAGGACGCCCCGTCCACCAAGCGGCTTCTCCAGCATGAAGGCGCCCGCCTGGGTGGCGATGCGCCCGGCGATCTCGCTCATCGGCGCGAGAAGCGGCAGGCGGCCGTTCGCGTCCTCGACGGTCTCGTAGGCGACACAGGTCGCGCCGGACTTCATCAGGCCGGTAGTCTGCTCCGGGTCGGGGGCGAGGTGAAGGTAGGTGAAGAGGAGATGCTCGGGCTTCAGCATCTCGATCTCCGGGGCCTGGAGTTCCTTGACGTGAAGGATCATCTCCGCCGCGTCGAAGACCGAAGCGGCGTCGGGAAGGATGCGGGCACCCTGCGCCTCATAGGAGGTGTTCGAGATCGCCGAGCCTTCTCCGGCCCCGTCCTCGATCAGGACCTCATGGCCGTGTTCGACGAACTCGCGCACACCGGCGGGCGTGATCGCGACCCGGTACTCGTCCTGCTTGATCTCCTTGATAACGCCGACCTTCATGTCTTGCCTCGTCCTCTCTGGTGGGGGTGGGGTCCGGCACAGGCCGGGTCGTTACCTCATCATCTGTGCGGCTTCGGTCAGGACCGGCCGCAAGACGTCGTGCATCTCCTCGAACTGCTCTGTGTCGCAGATCAGCGGCGGGGAGAACTGGATCACGGGGTCACCCCGATCGTCCGCCCGGCAGATCAGTCCGCGCTCGTAGAGCGCGCCGGAGAGAAATCCTCTCAGCAGCTTCTCCGATTCCTCGTCGTTGAAGCTCTCCTTGGTGTCCTGGTCCTTGACCAGTTCGATCGCCTGGAAGTAGCCGGCGCCGCGAACGTCGCCGACGATCGGAATGTCGCGCAGCGATTCGAGCATGCCGCGGAACTCGCCCTCCTTCTCGCGCACGTGGCCGCAGAGGTCTTCCCGTTCGAAGATCTCGATGTTGGCCAGCGCGACAGCCGCAGCCACCGGGTGGCCGGCAAAGGTGAAGCCGTGGGCGAAGGAGTTGGTGCCTTCCATGAAGGGTTCGGCGACCTTGTCCGAAGCGATCATCGCTCCCATCGGGACGTAGGAGGAGGTGAGTGCCTTGGCCGAGGTGATGATGTCCGGCTGATAACCGAACCGTTCGCAGCCGAAGTAGTGGCCGAGGCGGCCCCAGGCGCAGATCACTTCGTCCGAGATCAGCAGGACGTCGTACTTGTCGCAGATCTCGCGGACCCGCTGGAAGTAGCCATCGGGCGGTACGAAGCAACCGCCCGCGTTCTGAACCGGTTCCAGGATTACCGCGGCGACGGTGTCAGGCCCCTCGAACAGGATCCGTTCCTCGATCGCGTCGGCAGCCCAGATCGGTTCGCGGTCCTCAGGCCAACGGTAGATGTTGGTGTTGGGGACATGGCAGCCACCCGGAGCCAGAGGCTCGAACTGCTGCCTGAGGTCGGTGACGCCTGTCGCGGAAAGGGCGCCGAGAGTTGTCCCGTGGTACGCGACTTCCCGGGCGATGTGCTTGAGCTTTCGTCCGTTGCCGCGCATCAGGTGGTAGTTGCGGGCAAGCTTCAGGGCCGACTCGACCGCTTCGCCGCCGCCGCTGGTGAAGAAGACCCGGTTGAGATCGCCCGGGGTCATCGAGGCGATCTTGCTCGCAAGCTCGATTGCCCTCGGGTGGGCGTAACTCCAGATCACGAAGAAGTCGAGTTCCTCGTACTGGCGGGCGGCCGCCTCGGCGAGCTCGGGACGGCCGTGGCCGGCGTTCACACAGAACAGGCCCGAAAGGCCGTCGAGGTAGCGCTTGCCATGGCTGTCGAAGACGTACGCGCCTTCGCCCCTGGTGATGATCGGGATCTCGTGCTCGTCGCTGTACCCGCCCATGCGTGAGAAGTGCATCCAGAGATGGCGGCGGGCCTGCTCCTGGAGATTGTCAACTGTTGTCTGGCTGGGCGATGC
>DAIQCC010000009.1:26989-98935 GCA_036780865.1 Solirubrobacterales bacterium
AATCCTCCTTGGGTCATGGCCCGAAAGGGCGGGCCCCGTGGCCGTGGCTAGGTCACGGTGATTTCTGACTCCACCATATGTCGGCCAGATCACACAGGCAAGCCGACGAAACGTAAAAACAACCGGCTTTGCCATTACTTCCCGTGTTCATGGCCTTTGCTGGTCGCAGGGGACGCCCACCCACAAGCACCGCGATTGCGGCTAGGTTTCCCCGCCATGGAGAGTTCAGAGGTACCTTCGAGAGTTCCGGGAGCGGTGCCCAACAAGGGGGAGGAGCCGCACCTCAAGGCCGACGCGATCACCTTCACGGACGGTCTCGCGATCGCCCTGGCCTCGACCGCGCCCGCTTACTCTCTGGCGGCGGTGATTGGCTCGATCGTCGTGCTGGTCGGGCTGCAGGCTCCGGCCGCACTGCTCGTCGCCTTCGTGCCGATGTTCTTTATCGCGGCGTCCTTCTACTACATGAACAAGGCCGACCAGGACTGCGGAACCAGCTTCTCCTGGGTGACCAGGGCGATCGGCCCACAGTCGGGCTGGATGACCGGCTGGGCGATCTGTGTCACCGGAATCCTCGTGGTCGGGTCGCTGGCCGACGGCGCCGTCTACAGCTTCTTCGACCTGATCGGAGCCGACGGGTTGATGGGCAGCACCGCGGCGGTTACCGCCGGAGCAGTGCTCCTGATGCTGGTCATGACCTGGATCTGCGTCTGGGGAACCGAGATCTCGGCCAACCTGCAGAAGGTGCTGATGGCGGTCCAGATCATCCCGCTCCTGCTCTTCATGGTGGTGGCGCTGGTCAAGGTATGGAGCGGAGATGCCCCCGTTGGAGCGATCGACCCGTCGATCTCCTGGTTCAACCCGTTCGAGATTCCCGCCGCCGCGCTTTCCGGCGCCATGCTCCTTGCCGTGTTCATCTACTGGGGCTGGGAGAGCGCGGTCAACCTGAACGAGGAGACCGAAGGCGATGCCGACAAGCCCGGACTCGCAGGCGTCATTTCCACCGCGCTGCTCCTCCTGACCTACCTCGGTGTCGCGACCGCGATCGTCGCCTGGGGCGGGACCACCGGGGCAGAGCGGTTCGATGATGACGCGGCGATCCTCGCGACCTACGCCAAGGAAGTCCTCGGCGGCACCCTCGGCCTGCTGGTGCTGCTGTCCGTCGTGGTCTCCGCACTCGCCTCCACACAGACCACCATCCTCCCTGCCTCCCGGACCTCGCTCTCCATGGCCCGCGCCGAGGCGATGCCGCATGCCCTCGGCGAGATCTCCAGCCGCTTCTTCACCCCCGTCGTCTCGACAGTGACGATCGGTGTGCTCGCAATCATCTGGTACCTGCCGTCGAAACTGATCAGCGAGAACTTCCTCTTCGACTCGCTGTCGGCGCTGTCCCTGATGATCGCCTTCTACTACGCGATGCCCGGTTACGCATGCGCGGTCTACTACCGCCGAGAACTCTTGAAATCGTTCAGGAACCTGCTCTTCATTGGCGTGGCGCCGGTGATCGGAGCCCTGCTTCTCACCTATCTGTTTGTCAAGTCCCTGATCGACTGGTCCGACCCGGCGAACTCCTACACGGGGGCTTCCTGGCTCGGTTTCGCCCCGCCCGCAATCATCGGGGTCGGGTTCCTGCTGCTCGGGGTAATCCTGCTGATCGCCTGGCGCGCCCATCAGGATGAACCCTTCTTCAAGCGTCGCCGGGAGATCGCCGATCCGGAGCTCCTGACCGGCAAGGCCGAGCCCGCCGCGGCGCTCTCGGGCTCCGACGTTTAGCGCCCGGGCCACCCCGCTGCATTGGACAGCGGAAACATCGGACGCCGCCACTTTGGACAAAACGTGGTTGCGGAGCAAGTGATGTTTCGCATACGGTTCAACCGAAGTGGCTGGAGGGGTGTCAGGCATGCCTCCGGTTCTGTCCACCTGAGAGAGGGGTTCGATGGAAGGCTCGCCAGATCTACCGCCGACAGATCCTGATGGGGATCAGACGGAGCAAGCAGCCGGGAAAGCCGCGGGATCTGGGAGCGGGGGCGTACGCCTCGAGGGAGTCACGAAGCAGTTCGGAGACTTCACGGCCGTCGAGGAAATGGACCTCGACATCGCCGATGGCGAATTCTTCACGATGCTCGGTCCCTCCGGTTGCGGCAAGACCACGACCCTGCGGATGATCGCCGGTTTCGAGCAGCCGACCACAGGCAAGGTTCTGATCGACGGCTCGGACGTGGCCGGCCTTCCCGCCTACAAGCGGCCTACCAACACCGTCTTCCAGTCCTACGCACTTTTCCCGCACATGACCCTCGAGGAGAACGTCGGCTTCGGACTGAAACGCCAGAAGGTCCCGAAGGACGAGATCAGGAAGCGTGTCGCGGCGGAGCTCGAGAGGGTTGGTCTTTCGAGGGAAGCCAAGCGCAAGCCGAATCAGCTCTCGGGTGGCCAGCAGCAGCGCGTCGCCCTGGCCCGCGCCCTGGTCAACCTTCCGAAGGTGCTCCTGCTCGACGAACCGCTCGGCGCTCTCGACCTGAAGCTCCGCAAGGGACTCCAGGTACAGCTGAAGCAGATCCAGCGCGACGTCGGCATCACCTTCGTTTACGTGACCCATGACCAGGAGGAAGCGCTCACCATGAGCGACCGGATCGCGGTCATGAACGAGGGCCGGATCGAACAGTGCGCCGACCCGGAGACCGTCTACGACCGGCCGTCCACGACCTTCGTTGCCGGCTTCATCGGAGTTTCAAACCTGCTGCCCGCCGTCGCCTCCGGCCCGGGCGAGGTGAAGCTCGACAACGGGCCCGCCGTGCCGACTCCGGACGCTTCGAAGTTCTCCAGCGGAGAGCGGTGCTTCGCAGTGGTCCGACCCGAAAAGCTGACCGTTTCACTGCCCGAGAACGCCCCGGCCGACCAGCCGGGCGTTGACGGCCTCGTCGAGAGTTCCCTGTACCTGGGAACTTCCACCCAGATGGCTGTGCGGGTGGCCGACGACGTGAAGATGACCGTGCTCGTCCCCAACGCTTCCGAAGACGCCAGGCAGAACCTGCCCGGCGGAGGTGCAAAGGTCCGCCTGAACTGGCTGCCCGAGCACATGCACCTGGTTGCCGTGTCCGAGAGGGACAAGGCGGTCGCTGACGAAACGCCCACCGACAACGTCACCGAAGGAGTGAACTGATGAGCGTAATGAAGAAATCCCGACTTCTGGTCGTGGCCGTACTGGCCCTCGCGGCCTCGATGGTCCTGGTCGCCTGTGGCGGCGACGGAGGGGGTGGTCTCGGCGGTTCCGACAACTCGGATGTGACGACTGCCACCGGCGGCGATCCGCAGGGCAACCTGAAGATTTCCAACTGGCCGCTCTACATCGACAACGCGACCATCAAGGAGTTCGACCAGGCCACGGGCACGAGCACTACCTACACCGATGACGTCAACTCGAACACCGACTTCTTCGGCAAGATGCAGCCGCTGCTCAGCAACGGGGACTCCGGCGGCCGCGACATCATCGTCGTGACCGACTGGATGGCCGAGAAGATGTGGAAGCTCGGCTACGTCCAGAAGCTGGACAAGTCGAAGATCCCGAACGTCGAGGAGAACATGATTCCGAGTCTCCGGAATCCCGCCTTCGACCCCGAGCGTGAGTACTCGGTTCCGTGGCAGTCCGGCATGACCGGTCTCGTCGTCCGGACCGACCTCGCTCCGGACATCAAGTCGATCAACGACCTGTTCGACCCGAAGTACAAGGGCAAGGTCACGCTGCTCGACGAGATGCGCGACACGATCCCGCTGATGATGGCGGCCGACGGCATCAACCCGGAGGAAGCCACCGAGCAGGACTGGCTGGACACGATCGACAAGATGAAGGAGAACGTCAGTAACGGCCAGGTCCGCAAGGTGACCGGCAACGACTACATCCAGGATCTCGAGAACGGCAACGTGGTCGCCGCGATCGGCTGGTCGGGAGACACCACCCAGACCAGCAATCCGAACATCAAGTACGTCCAGCCCGAGCAGGGTTGCTCGATCTGGTCGGACAACATGTTGATCCCGGTCGGCGCCCCCAACCCCGCCGCGGCATACGAGTTCATGAACTACGTGTACGCCCCGGAGAACCAGGCCCAGATCACCGAGTATGTGAACTACGTCAGCCCGGTGGCAGGAGTTAAGGAGATCCTGGTCAAGGACAATCCCGAGATCGCCAACAACGATCTGATCTTCCCGTCCGAGGAGTTCACGAAGAACTGCTTCGCCCAGGTCTCGCCCCCCGGTGACGAGGAGCAGGTCCAGGCGGTCGAGCAGGCGTTCGAGAACGCCAAGATCGGCTAACGGGTTACCAACCGAAAGTAACGGGGAACGCGCTGACGGAGAACAATCGGAAATGAGCAGACACCGATGACAACTCTCCGTCAGCGCATGATCCCCTACTGGCTGCTCGCGCCAGGCCTGATCTGGCTGTTCATCTTCTTCGTGGTGCCCATGTACTACATGGGCGAGCTTTCCCTGAAGACCGGAACCCTGACCACGGGTTACGAACTCACCTGGGCCTTCAGCAACTATTCCGACGCGATCACGGACTACAGCACCCAGTTCATCAGGGCCTTCTGGTACGCCGGGGTGGCGACGATCTTCTGCCTGCTGATCGGCTATCCACTGGCCTACGCGATCGCCTTCAAATCAGGCCGCTGGAAGAACCTGATGCTCTTCGGCGTGGTCGCACCCTTCTTCACCACCTACCTGATCCGGACAATTTCCTGGAAGACGATCCTGAGCGACAGCAGCCCGGTCGTCTCGGTCCTGGAGTTCCTTCAGCTGGCCCCGGACGGAAGGGTGCTGGCGACCAGCGGAGCGGTCATCGCAGGCCTGACCTACAACTTCCTGCCCTTCATGGTTCTCCCGCTATTCGCCTCACTCGAGAGGCTGGACCGGCGGCTGCTCGAAGCCGGCCAGGACCTCTACGCCTCGGCGAGACAGACCTTCTTCCGGGTGACCCTGCCGCTGACCATGCCGGGGATCATCGCCGGCATCCTGTTGACGTTCATCCCGGCCGCCGGTGACTACGTCAATGCGACCTTCCTCGGTGGCCCCGACCAGGCGATGATCGGCAACGTGATCCAGTCGAAGTACCTGGTCGTCAACGACTACGCCGAAGCCGCTGCGCTCTCGTTCACCCTGATGGCGATCATCCTGGTCGGCCTTCTGGTCTACATCAAGTTTGCCGGTACAGATGCCCTGATGGGTGACGAGGAGGAAGCCAAGTGAGAGCCTGGCGCTGGCTGCGGGAAAACTTCATCCTGATCCTCGGGCTGTTGGCGATTGCCTACATGCTCGTCCCGATCCTGATCATCGCAGTCTTCTCGTTCAACGATCCGCCCGGCCGCTACAACTTCGAGTGGGCCGGCTTCACCACCAAGTACTGGGCTGATGCCTTCGGTATCCAGGATCTGACCGACTCGCTCCTGACCAGTATCCGGCTGGCCTTCTTCACCTCGATCGGCGCGACAATCCTCGGAACCCTGCTCGCGATCGCTCTGGTCAGGTACCAGTTCTTCGGACGTCGGGCCGCAAACCTCCTGATCGTCATTCCGATGGCGACACCCGAGGTCGTGATCGGTGCTGCCCTGCTGTCCTTCTTCCTCACCCTCGACGTCTTCCAGCTCGGATTCACGACACTGCTGATCGCCCACATCATGTTCTCGGTCAGCTTCGTGGTGATCGTGGTCAGATCCAGGCTGATCGGTTTCGACCGCAGGCTCGAAGAGGCCGCGGCCGACCTCGGCGCGAACGCGTTCACGACCTTCCGCAAGGTGACGCTTCCGCTGATCGCCCCCGGTGTCGTCTCGGCTGCGTTCCTCTCGTTCGCACTCTCGATCGACGACTTCGTGATCTCGAACTTCAACTCCGGCTCGACCGTGACCTTCCCGCTCTACATCTTCGGCGCGAACCAGCGCGGCATCCCGGTGCAGGTCAACGTGATCGCGACCATGCTCTTCGCGGTGACGGTAATCGCGATGCTGGCGGTGATCATCCAGCAGAAGCGGGCCGAGAAGGCGGCGGCGATGAGGCCGGAAGAGGTCGCCAACAAGCCGGCGATCTCGATCCCCGTCTGAGCACCAGATCGGTGTTGACCAGCGGGACGGGTCTGACACGACGGCATCCGAAAAAAGTTGTCGCTTCGCTCCCTATCCAACTTTTTTCGGACGCCGCCGCACCAGACTGACTACCGCTGGAGCCGTTCCGGGAGGCGACCTAGGCGAGCCGGACCTTCATGGGTTGGCCAGCTTCGCCCCGGCTCGCGGATTCACCCGCAGAACACGAAGACAAGAAAGCTCGCCGACTGCGGTTAACTTTCGGGCATGGGTTATGAAACGCGGTTACTGATTGGTGGAGATTTGCTCGACGGTGCCGGGACGCCGATCGAGGTCGAGAATCCTGCAACCGAAGAGATGGTGGCCACGGTCGGTGCGGCGTCGCTGGAGCAGCTCGACCTCGCCGTGAAGGCGGCGACCGGGGCGAAGGGAACCTGGGGGAACATGCCGGCCGTCGACCGGGCCCCGCTGCTCCATGAGGTCGCCGCCCGGCTGCGCGAAAAGACGCAGGAGCTTGCGCTGCTGATGACAACCGAGATCGGCCGGCCCCTGACCGAGTCGGCCGACGAGGTCGAGTGGTGTGCAGCCTGCTTCGACTACTACGCCGAGGTCGCGAGATCCGAGATCGGCAGGGTCATTCCCCCCATCGAAGCGTCGCAGTTCTCGGTCGTGGTGAAGGAGCCCCACGGGGTCGTCGGCTGCATCGTTCCCTGGAACTTTCCCTTGCTGCTGCTGGTCTGGAAGGTTGCACCAGCGCTGGCTGCCGGAAACACGATCGTCGCCAAACCGTCCGAGCTGACCCCGCTTTCAACCCTGGCCATAGCCGAAGTCTTCTCCGGCCTGCCGGCAGGTACCGTCAACCTGGTGGCGGGCGCGGGCGACATCGGTGCCGGGATCGCCGAGCACCCGGGCATCGACTGCGTCGCCTTCACCGGCTCGGTCGGAACCGGCCGCAAGGTCGGGATGGCCGCCGCTTCCCGCAACGCCCGCGTCAACCTCGAGATGGGGGGCAAGGACCCGTTCATCGTCTGTGACGACATCGGTGCCGACGGCCTCGATGTCGCGGCGAAGGGTGGCGTCTGGGCCGCCTGCCTGAACGCCGGACAGGTCTGCACGTCCTCGGAGCGCTTCTATGTCATGGAATCGATATTCGATGACTTCGTCAGTGCCTTCGTGGAGCAGACGAGATCACTGGAGATCGGCGATCCGCTCGTCCCGTCCACCGACCTCGGCCCGATGGTCTCGGGACCGCAGAGGGCGAAGGCTCTCGGCCAGGTCGAGGACGCCGTCGCGGCCGGGGCCGAGTTGCTCGCCGGGGGCGGAAACGCCGGCTTCGAAAAGGGTCACTACCTCGAACCCTGCGTGCTGACCGGGGTTCCGCCCCAGGCCGACCTGCTGCGTGAGGAAACTTTTGGTCCGGTCGCACCGATCGTGCCGGTCAAGGACCTCGACGAGGCGATCGCGCTCGCCAATGGCCTTGACTTCGGCCTCGGCGCGAACATCTACACGAGGGACCTGAAGCGGGCGATCCGCTGCGTGAAGGAGGTGCGGGCCGGGTCTGTATGGATCAACGATCCCCTCACCGACAACGATGCGGGGCCGTTCGGCGGTTTCAAGAATTCCGGCATCGGCCGGGAGCTCGGGACCGAGGGACTGGACGCGTTCAGGGAGGCCAAGCACGCCCACATCGATACAGAAATCGAAGTCAAGGACTGGTGGTATCCCTACGGCTAGGCCGCAGGGACACCACCATCCAGTCAATACGGGAGAAGCTCAGGCCTGTTCGTCAGCGTTGCTGACGCAGTCGGTCAGGCCGTACTCGGTCGCGATCTCGTCCGAGCGGGCGTCGAGCGCGTCGCCCTGCGCGATGGCGGCGTCAAGCGCCTGCCTGTCATCGGCCCGAATGGCGTCCGCGGCCTGCAGGGTGACCTGGACCGTGTCCCGGGCCAGGGCAATGAACTCGTTGATCACCTGCTCGTCACCCGGCGGAACCTCCAGGGCCTCCATCTCGTCGACGGCCGCCGTCATCGCGCCAGCCTGATCCTCGAAAACGGTGGCTGCGGTTTCGAGATCACCGGCGTCGATCGCCTCCGTGAACGCGTCTTCGGCCGCAGCGGATTCCTGTTCGTAGTCGGAACAGATGGTGTTCGCCTGGGCGATGAAATCATCCTTCGGACTCGATTCGGAATCCGAACCGCATCCGGCAAGCAGGACGGCTCCGACGAGAAATGCTGCTCCGGTCGCGACGAGGCGCCCGGGCTTGGACTTGACACTCATGTTGCCTCCGTAGCTAGTTGGGCACTGAGCCTATCCGGCGATCAGGAAGTTGCGCCGGTGGTGCCCGTCGGGGTGGCAGGCGTGCTGGTGGCGCCACCGCTGCCACAAGCCTCGAATCCGAAGCCGTCGGCCAGCTGGTAGTACTCGCCCGCAAGCACCGAACCCTCCTTGCCCGCCGCGATCATCGCGTCCTTGTCGCCAGAGGCGATCGCGTTCGCGGCATCCTTCGCCGCCTCCACCCGCTGGCGGCCCAGCGAGATGATCTGGTCGACGGTTGCCTGGTCCGCTACTGGCGGCGTGAGCTCCTCTAGCTGGTCCAGCATCGCGGTCACCTCGGAGGCCTGGTCCTCGAAGGTCTGTGCCGCACCTTCGAGGTCGCTGTCCCTGAGTGCCTGGTCGAACTGGCGCTCGAGGTCGGCTGACTGTGCGCCGTACTGAGCGCAGATCGCATCAGCGTCGGCGATGTAGTCGGTCCTGGTCAGGTCTTCCTCGTCAGAGCCGCCGCAGCCGGCGATCAGGCCCAGGGAAAGGAGTACGACGGCCACGGTGGCCAGACGGGCGCCGATCCGGGCGCGACGGGCAGGCAGGTCAGGCTGACCGGAGACGGGGCTGATCATCGTCGGGAGCCTACCTTCGGCTGGCGTCATATGGCGCAATAGACTCCGGGAATGTCTTCCGGCCAGGACCGCACCCCCTATGTGGACGCCTTGCTCGAGTTCGCCCAGAGCGACCCCGGAAGGTTCAACGTTCCCGGGCATCAGGGCGGAATCGGTGCCGATGCCCGCCTTCATCTGCTGGCCGGGCAGACCGGTCTCACCGATGACATTCCGGCCCTGATCGAGGGGATCGACGTCGGTGACCCGAACCCGTTCCAGGAGGCGCAGCAGCTGGCGGCCGAGGCCTGGGGAGCAAAGCGGACCTGGTTCCTGATCAACGGTGCCTCCCAGGGCAACCAGGCGATGTGCCTCGCGGTGGCCCACATGGGCGGCGAACTGGTGGTCCAGCGAAACGTCCACTCCTCGGTGATTGACGGGATGATCATGGCCGGGCTCAAGCCGACCTTCGCGGCACCGGAGCTCGACCCCGACCTCGGCGTGGCGCATTGCCTGACCCCCGACGCCCTGGCCGAAGCCCTCGACCGCTGTCCCGATGCGGCCGCCGCCGTGGCCGTCTCCCCCACGTATTTCGGTGCCTGCGCCGACATTCCGGCCCTGGCCGGTGTCGCACACGAGAGGGGTGTGCCGCTGGTTGTCGACGAAGCCTGGGGTGCCCACCTGAAGTTCCACCCCGACCTTCCCCCGAGTGCCATTGACAGCGGCGCGGACCTGGTGATCTCCTCCACCCACAAGATCGTCGGCAGCCTGACGCAGTCGGCGATGATCCACCTGGCGACCGACCGTTTCGAGGAGGCGATCATCGACCGCTGCATTTCGATGACCGAGTCGACCAGCCCGAACTCACTTCTCTGTGGTTCGCTGGATGCTGCCCGGCGACAGGCCGCGGTCGATGGTGAACGCCTGCTGGGCGAGACCATCGAAGTGCTGGCCGAGGCCCGTCAGGAGATCAGGGAAATCCCGGGACTCGACGTGCTTGACGAGAGGTTGCTGGAGGCCGATTCGGTCGCCGGTTGGGATCCGCTCCGGCTGACCATCGACGTCCGGGGCACCGGCAGTACCGGATACCACATTGCCGAGCTGGCCAGGGACCTCGCCGGTGTCAATCTCGAGCTCGCTTCGGACACGGTGGCCGTCGCAGTCTTCGGGATGGGAACCGGCACGCCTCAAAGGGCACGCCGCCTGATCGACGGCATCCTCACGGCACTCGAGGCGATCGAGGCAGAACCGGTCCAGGAGAAACCCGAGTTCGCGCCCCCGCCGCCCTGGGGTGACCCCGCGATGACTCCACGTGACGCCTTTCTCGGGGAGCAGGAAGTGGTGCCCTTCAGGGAAGCCGAGGGACGGATCGCGGCCGAGCCGCTGGCAACCTATCCGCCGGGCATCCCCAACGTGCTGCCCGGTGAGCGACTGACCCGCGAGACCCTGGACTACATCACCGATTCGGTCGACCACGGAGGTTTCGTGCGCGGCGCCGCCGACCGGGAGCTGACGACTCTCCGGGTGATCGCCGAGTGAGCGAACTCACCTCCGCGCCGGGCGAGGCGATTCCGGTCGCGACCCTGCCGAACCTGAGGGATCTCGGCGGATACGGCACGGTTGACGGAGCGACGGTGAAGCGAGGTCAGCTCTACCGGTCGGTTCTGCTCGGCCGGCTGAGCGACGACAACCTGACCAGGGTTTCCGGACTTGGGCTGAGCACGGTCTTCGACTTCCGCACTGCCGCCGAGTTCGAGGCGACGCCCGACCGTGACGTTGGTGCGCGGGCGGTCAACCTCGACGTCCTCGCCGACCGGACCGGAACCGGGCCGGCAAGCATCCTCGCCAAGATGGATGACCCTGCCGCGATAAGCGCCACACTGGGCGAAGGCCAGGGCGAAGAGATGATGCGCGTGGCCTACCGGGAGCTGATCGAGCTGCCATCCGCCAACCGGTCCTACGCCCACTTCTTCACGGAAATCGCCGACCGCGAAAGCCTGCCCGCGTTGTTTCACTGCACGACCGGCAAGGATCGCACCGGCTGGGCCGCGGCCTCGCTACTCACCTTCCTCGGCGTGAGCGAGCGGGACGTTTACCACGACTACCTTCTGACCAACCAGCAGCTCCTTCCGGCCCTCAAGCCGATTCTCGACCAGTTCGAGTCGGTCGGCGGCAACCCGGAGGACCTGAGGCCGGTGCTCAGCGTCGACCGCAGCTACCTCGACACCGCGATGAAGCTGATGCAGGAGACCTACGGTTCGATCGAGGGCTACATGAGGCAAGGACTGGGTCTCGGCGACGAGATCCTGGACGCGCTCCGCACCCGTCTGGTCGAGAAGTGATCCCGACATCCGGCTAACGGTGTTTGCCAAACCTGGCTAACTTTGTTAGCCTAGCCATATGCCGACCATTGAGACAACCGAATCGATCGACGCCAGCCCCGAGCGGGTCTGGCAGGTACTGACCGACCTTGACGTCTACCCGGAATGGAATCCCTTCATCACTGAAGGCTCCGGGGAGATCCGCAAAGGCGGGAAGCTGAAGCTCCGGATGCAGCCGCCCGGTGGCAAAGCGATGAACTTCAGCCCGACCGTGCTCGCGGCCGATCCGGCACGGGAGCTGCGTTGGCTCGGCCGCCTGGTCGTCCCCGGAATCTTCGACGGTGAGCACTGGTTCACCCTCGAAGCCGAACGCAAGGGCACCCGGCTGGTGCAGGGCGAGAAGTTCACCGGAATCCTCCCCCGCTTCATGGGCGGGACACTCTCGAGGACCGAACAGGGATTCAAGTCGCTGAACGCGGCCCTCAAGGAGCGCGCGGAGACCCGGTGAGCCGGCGGGAGGAGATCACCGCGGCCTCACGGGCCCTGCTCGAAGAGCAGGGAGAGGAGGCGCTGACCATGAGAAATCTGGCGGGTCGCCTCGGGATCAAGGCGCCATCCCTCTACAAGCACGTCAGGAACCGGCGAGAGATTGAAACCCTGCTCGCCGCCGAGGCGCTGAGGGAGATCGGCGAGGCGCTGGGTGCCGCAAGAGACCTCCGGACAATGGGCCGGGCCTACCGCTCCTGGGCGCTGGCCAACCCGGCGCTCTACCGGATCGCAACCACCCGTCCGCTCGACCGCGAGAACCTGCCGGAGGGCCTCGAAGAGGCTGCCGCGGCTCCGCTGGTAGCAATGATCGGAGACGACCCGGATCGGGCGCGGGCAACCTGGGCGCTGGCCCACGGCCTCACCCTGCTCGAACTCGACGGCCGCTTTCCGGCCACCGCCGACATCGACGCTGCCTGGCAGGCCGGCCTCGCCTGAACCCTCCCCGGGGGCCGGGTTCAAGTTGATGGCGTCATATCCCCGTGTTTTGAACCCAGGTGTCCGGAACCGGCCTCAGTCGGCCCGGCCGGGGTCGCCTTCGATGAGTTCGATCCGGTAGCCGTCGGGGTCGCGGACGAAGCAGAGCCGGGAGCCGCCCTCGCTGACCGTGTAGGGGGGCTTCTCGGGCGCGATGCCTTCGCCGGCCAGGCCCTCGAGGGTCGCATCGAGATCGTCCACGATGAAGGCGATGTGGCCGTAACCGGTCCCGATCTCGTACGGCTCCTCCTGGTCGTAGTTGAAGGTCAGCTCCAGTCTCGGACCGTCACCTTCGTGACCCATGTAGACGTTGACCGCCTCGTCGCCGATCGGCAGACGGTGGTGCTCCTTCAGGCCCAGCTTCTCGTAGAAGGCGATCGACTCGTCGAGGTCGTACACGCGGTAACAGGTGTGTATCAGTGAGGACATGCCCCAACCGTACCCGGTCGGGGAGCGGCCAATCCAGCGTCTGATGCCATTTGAGCCAGGGCCAGCGCAACCGGTCGCTAGGCTGGACCCAATGAGCACCTACGAGCGCGTCGCGGAGTTGCCGGTCAAGATCGAATCGTGGTCGATGGAGGGGCTCTCGATCCGACCGAGCCCGGAGTTCGAACGCCTGACCACGGTCATCCGGCTGGAAGGGTCCGGGCAGACCGGACAAGGCGAGGACATCACCTACGAGGCGCTCGACCAGATCGCGCTGCAGGATGCCGGGCCGGTCCATGACTTCACCGGATCCGGGACGGTCGGCGAGTTCTGTGATCTGATCGGAGGACTTGATCTGTTCCCGGCGCCCCCGGAGCGGGAGGTATCCAGGCTCTACCGGCGCTGGGCTTTCGAGTCGGCCGCCCTCGACCTGGCCCTCTCCCAGGCCGGCACCTCGCTGGCGGAGTTTCTCGGGCGCCCCCTCAGGCCCCTGAACTTCGTCGCCTCGATGGGTCTGACCGGAGGTCCGGGCGGCAAGGAATCCGACGTCGGAAGGCTGCTGGTCAAGCTGGAGCGATACCCGGATCTCAAGTTCAAGCTGGACCCTTCGCTCGACTGGGACCAGCGGCTGATCGACCAGCTGGCCGAAACCGGTGCGGTGAACACGCTCGACCTGAAAGGCCAGTACAAGGGCACGGTGGTCGACATCGAAACCGACCCGGAGCTCTACCGCCGGCTGCTCCTCGCCTTTCCCGACGCCTGGATCGAAGATCCTGACGTGACGCCGGAAACACGGGAGGTCCTAAAGGACGACTGGCACCGGGTCACCTGGGATGCACCGATCCACTCGGTCGAGGACATCATCGCGCTCGAACACAAGCCCACCGTGATCAACATCAAGCCATCCCGTATGGGCGGGCTGAAGTCGACCTTCGACGCTTACGACTACTGCGAGGCCGAAGGCATCGGCGCCTACGGCGGCGGGCAGTGGGAACTTGGAATCGGACGGGAGCAGATCCAGTACCTGGCGGCGCTCTTTCACCCGGACAATCCGAATGACACGGCGCCGGTCGGCTACAACGCCGAGAAACCGGAACCCGGGCTCCCCGTCAGCCCGATGAAGGTGCCCGGAAACGGCTTTGGCAAGCCGGATCGAAGTTAGAGTCATCTAACCCCGCATGCGGCGGGCCAAAGTCCCCAACTGCGCTAGGTTGGATCACGCCAGCAGAATCGACCCACCCCGAACGGAGACAAAATGGCGGCAAAGAAGAGTTTCGGCAAGGCACTGAACGCCCAGATCTCGAATGAGTTCGCGGCTTCGCAGCAGTACGTGGCGATGGCGGTCTATTACGACAGCGAGACTCTTCCGCGACTGGCCTCGTTCTTTTACCGCCAGGCCGAAGAAGAGCGCGAACACGCGATGATGATGATCCAGTACCTGCTCGACGTGGATGAAGAGGTCAAGGTTCCGGACATCAAGTCACAGCCGACCAGGTACAAGGATGGAATCACCCCGGTCAAGGAAGCCCTCGCCCAGGAAGAGCGCGTCTCGGACGAGATCTTCGGACTGTTCGAACTGGCCCGGGAGATCAAGGACTACCGGGCCGAACACTTCATGCAGTGGTTCGTCAAGGAGCAGGTCGAGGAAGTAGCCCTGATGGGTGACCTCCTGAACGTGGTCGAGAGGTCAAAGGACAACCTCCTCCTGGCCGAGGAGTACATCGCCCGCGAGGGCCTCGGCGAAGAAGGCGAGGATCCGACCGCACCGCCGCCGGCCGGCGGCGGCTGAGCCGACAGGGCTCCGGATCAATCGCGGAGCCGGCTGGAAAGAGCTGGTGAAACTGAAAGTGCTGCGAAATGCTGCAGCTTCAGTTTCACCGCATGGTTTTCAGGGCTTCTGACCAGCGGTCGAGCGAGTCGAGCATGCCGCGGGCGCTCTTCTCGTGGATCTCGGTCGCCTCGAAGTTGCCTTCCTCGTCGATCAGTCCCGAGACCCCGGGGATCGGCACCATCTCGGGAACCGGCATCACCGAAAGCTGGGTGAGGGTGGGCTTGAGTGCCTGGACCGCCCTTGCGCCGGCCCAGACTCCGCCGTAGCTGACGAAGCTGGCAGGCTTGTAGCTCCACTCGTGGTAGAGGTAGTCGATGGCGTTCTTCAGCGCCGGAGCCGGGGTCGCGTTGTATTCCGGCGTCACGAAGACGAAAGTGTCGGCGCGATCGACAGTCGCACTCCATCTCTTTGTGTGTTCCTTGGTGTACTCGCGGCGTCCCGGCATGTTGGGCTCGTCCATGAACGGAAGGTCGAGCTCCTTCAGGTCGGCGACTTCAACCGTGAACCGGTCGTCGGCTTCGGCGATCGGGGTAAACCAGTCGGCTACGGATTCTCCGACCCTCCCTGGACGGACGCTGGCAATTACGACGAGGAGATTGTGCATGGGGCGAGCCTACTCACCGCCTGCCACGGGCGCAGGCTATGGTGCCCTCGGCCTGACCATGGACCAGCGCAGACGAGAAGAGAGCGACGAAAGGATCGATCCCGGCGACCTTGAGACCACCCTGCGGGTGATCTCCGAACTCGACCGCCTGCCAGCTGAACATCCCGACTCGATCAGGGTCCAGCAGGCGGCGGCCGGTCTCTACAAGTCGGTCAAGATCCGCCGCCGGCAGGAGAAGCGCCGGCAGGTGCTCGAGCACGACGCCAGGATCACCGCCCTGACCGCCACCGCAGCGCCGGGTCGCATCGACGACGAGACCGAAGGCCTGCCCCTGGTCTCCTCGGCGAAGGGCGCGATCGCCGGGACCCTGATCGAGCCCCGCGCCTGTTACATCTGCAAGAAGGACTACCGCGAGGTCGATGCCTTCTACCACCAGCTCTGCCCCGAGTGCGCAGCCTTCAACCACGAGCGCCGGGATGCCCGGACCGACCTGACCGGCAAGCGTGCGCTGCTAACCGGCGGCCGGGCGAAGATCGGCATGTACATCGCCCTGCGACTGCTGCGGGACGGAGCCGACACCACGATCACCACCCGCTTTCCGAACGATGCCGTCCGCCGTTTCCGGGCGATGGAAGACGCGGAAGACTGGTTCGACCGCCTTCACATCGTCGGCATCGACCTGCGGGACCCGGGTCAGGTGGTCGACCTCGCCGACTCCGTGGCGGCCAGGGGACCGCTCGACATCCTGATCAACAACGCCTGCCAGACCGTGCGCAGAACCCCCGAGGCCTACGCGCCGCTGATCCGCGCCGAGCTGGAGGAACTCGAACCGGGCCCGGTCCCCGACGTCGAGACCTTCGACCGCCACGGCGACCATCAGCTTGCCGCGGTTTCCGCCCCGTCGCACTGGGCCCCGACGCCCCACGCGATCACGGCGATGGCGCTCACCGCCGGGTCGGCCGGGTTCGACCTGGTGGATTCAGGCCGGGCGATCGACGCGGGGGGCCTCGTGCCCGACGTGGGCGACACCAACAGCTGGATCCAGACCGTTAGCGAGGGCGATCCGATCGAGCTGCTCGAGGTGCAGCTCTGCAACATGACCGCGCCTTTCATTCTGGTCGGAAGGCTGCGGGCGGCCCTGGCCGCCTCGCCCGCCCGCCGCACCCATGTGGTCAACGTCTCGGCGATGGAAGGACAGTTCTCCCGCGGGTACAAGGGGCCCGGGCATCCGCACACCAACATGGCCAAGGCGGCCCTCAACATGCTGACCCGGACCAGTGCCCGGGAGATGCTCGAGACCGACGGAATCCTGATGACCGCGGTCGACACGGGCTGGATAACCGACGAAAGACCCCACCCCATGAAGAAGCGTCTCGCCGAGGATGGCTTCCACGCGCCCCTGGACCTGGTCGACGGTGCCGCCCGGGTCTACGACCCGATCATCCGCGGCGAAGCCGGCGAGGACGTCCACGGAGTCTTCCTCAAGGACTACAGGCCCTCCCCCTGGTAGCCGGGCGGGGCTGGACAGGGCAACGGCGGGATGTCAGTCTTGGCTCATGAGCCCGGAACCGACTGGAACCGTTGTCAGCACACCCGACGGCCGTGATCTCGTCCTGACCCGGAAGTTCCGGATCCCGCCGACCGAAGCCTGGGCCTGGATCACGGAATCGCCGAAGCTTGAGAAGTGGTTCGGAACCTGGACCGGCGACACCGGCCCCGGAGGGCGGATCGAGGTGACGATGAACGCCGAAGAGGAGGAATCGACCTCGACCGGTGAGATAACCGCCTGCGAGCCGGGAGCGTCCTACGAGATCGCGGTCGGGACGGGGATGGGCGAGTGGTATCTGGGCATGGCGGTCGAACCCCTCGGTGAAGGCAGCCTGGTCACCTTCACCCAGCATCTCGACGAGGAGACTCCAGTCGGATCGATCGGGGCCGGCTGGGAGTGGTACCTGGACCGTCTCGTCGCCGCAATCGAAAACCACGAAATGCCCGACTTCAACGACTACTGGCCCGCAATGGGCCCCCACTACGAAGAAGCCACATAGCCCAGGCAGCAGCGGCCGCAGACTCTCCGAGACGCCACAAGCACGCATGCACATACGTCGTCAGCGGTTCGCTGGCAAGGAGCGAGTGAGGAGGTGCAGGGGGCGTACTGGAAGTACGTTCCCAAGCCTTCGAACGAACGACGCCGCCAGCGGAGCGCTGACGGCGTTTGGGCGCGTGCGACGCCCCGTGTAACGGGAGCGACGGGACTTGAACCCGCGGCCTCTGGCGTGACAGGCCAGCGCTCTAACCAACTGAGCTACGCCCCCGTGAGGCGATCGGTCTAAACCGACCGGGCGGGCATTATCGCAGTCTCGTCCGAAAGGCGACATCTGACCTTCCCCGGCCCTTAGACTCGCGGCCATGAGACTGGTCACTTACGCATCCGATCGGGGCCCCCGGGCCGGAGTCCAGACCGAAGCCGGCGTGCTCGACGCCTGGGACCTGATCGGAGAAGGGCAGGGATCCAGCGTCAGGGAGCTTCTTGCCTCGGGCCGGCTGGACGAGGTGCAGGAGGCCATCGAATCGGGTTCCGGCGAGCCGCTGCTGATCGGCCCCGGTGGCATCCTGGTTCCGGTACCCGACCCGGACAAGATCATCTGCATCGGACTCAACTACCGGGCCCACGCCGAGGAGACCGGGGCCGACATCCCCAAGGCGCCGACGATCTTCGGCAAGTACCGGAACGCCCTTGTGCCGGACGGTGCGACGGTTACCCTGCCCGCCGCCAGCCGCAAGGTCGACTACGAAGCCGAGGTCGCATTCGTGATCGGCCGTCGGGCCAGCGAGGTGTCGGAGGAGGATGCCCTCGATCACGTCGCCGGCTACACCCTGCTGAACGACCTTTCAGCCCGTGACCTGCAGGGTCTGACAATGCAGTGGATGGCGGGCAAGGTGTTCGACGGTGCGGCACCCTGCGGTCCCGCGCTGATCACCCCTGACGAGGCCGGGCCACATGACGGGATCGGCGTCTCGATGCATGTGAACGGCGAGCAGCGCCAGAGTTCGTCGACCGCTGACCTGATCTTTTCGGTCCCCGAACTGGTATCTACCCTCTCGAGCTGGATGACTCTGGAACCGGGCGACATCATCTCGACCGGCACCCCTTCCGGGGTCGGTCTCGCGATGGACCCACGGGTGTGGCTCGAGGACGGTGACGAGCTTGTGGTCAGCTCGCCCCAGCTCGGGAAGCTGAGGACCAGTATTCGCTCCGTTTGAGCTACTTCGGTGCGCCGGCGATCTCGTTCCTGACTGCTGGCAGGCTCGCTGAGAGCGGGGCCGTGGGTGGCGTGCCGGAGGCGGAGGCGCCGGCGGGACGGCTTCGCGTTCTTGCGGCCGACCACTTGACCCGAACCGGGGTTACCCGCATCAGGCGATTCCATGTCCGCGTGCCGACCACACCGTCGGCACCGAGGCCACGACTCTTCTGGAAGCGGCGCACGGCTCTATAGGTCGTCCGGTTGAAGATGCCGGTCGGCTGCATCCGGTAGCCCAGTGCGATCAGGTGCTGCTGGAGCCAGACGACCTGATCGCCACGACTGCCGCGACGGAGCGGGACCTTGCCGGTGTAGGCGCGGTAGCCCGCCACCCGGGTTACCGGTTTGGCGAGTGCTGCCCACTCCGAGGAGTCGGTTTCCTGCCACGACCACCAGCTCGCGGCCGAGCCGTAATTGATCATGAACTTGCGAAACGCAAGGAGATCACGCTTCGGCGGCCCATCCCAGGTTTGACCGGTGGCCCGGATCGGTCGCTTGTAGACGGTGTTCTGCTCCCAGGTGATCTCGAGTGAAGTCCTGACTGAATCGCCGATCGTGTGCCAGTACACCTGCGGCAGGTTCACGTTTGCCGCACCGGGGCCGAGAAAGACCGAGTAGGGGAATCCCGGGTGGTAATTGACGTACGGAAAGGAAGAAAGCCCGAGCGGAAACTTCGGCCCGACCAGGCGCCTCAGCTCCCGGATGTACCAGTCGGCTGCCGCGTACTTGCCCTCGTACTCGGCCTCCGCGTTGATCACGAAACAGTCAGCACCACGGCGTTTGGCGACCGCCGCGACCCGCGCTTCGGCGATCGGCCGGCGACCGTAGGTGTATTGCCAGCCACACACCTTCAGACCGGCCCTCTGGAGACGACGAACCGTCGGCTTGTTGAACTGGCTCCAGGTGTCGTCGCCGTCACCGGATTTGATGAAGAGAGTGCCGATCTTCGCCTGTCGGGCCTGACGGATGATCGAGCGCAGGTTGCCACCGTTCGAGTCGTCGATGTACCAGATCCACATCGCGGGACGGTTGAACGGGCTGGCTGCCTCGGCCTTCGCTGAAGCTGACTGGAAGGTGACGAATAGAACCGGGAGCAGCGCCACGGACACAACGAGCCGCCGGAGAGAAGTCTTGGTCATCAGGTGCTGGAACACGGTCGGACCCGAATAAGAGCGGGTCGGTACCTGATCCGGGGTGATTGACCCCTTACCGGCAACGTTTGTTTCACGCTTCATAGAGCGATCTGGTTCGACCAGTGTGACGGCCGACACAGAAGGACCAAACCGTTGTAGCCTGCCCGCAGGGAGCAGTTCAAACATCTTTAGGGAGGAAGTACCCATGCGTCGCGCTGTCGTTCTTTTTGTGACCCTTATGGCTGGTTTTCTGTTCGCTGGCGGAACCGGTTCCGCATTGGCGTCGGATCTGGCCGGGGCATCGGCAAGGAAGTCGAAACCGGCCAAGCCGGTCGTCCGGGTTCTGAACCTCAACGCGAGCCAGCTGGCCCGTGGCAAGGCGAAGGTCCAGGTACGTGCCAACAAGGGGGCGAAGGTCCGCATCTCGGCCAGCACCTACACCTTCGACAGCGGCAACAGGACGCTCTTCAGGGCCCGCAAGGTCAACCTCGGCCGCAAGTCGAGCCGGGTCGTGACACTGAAAATCCTGCCTCCCGTCAGGTCCGGGATCGACACCTGCCAGCTCAGGACGCTGACCGTGAAGGGCCAGAACGGAAAGCGCAAGTCGACCCGCAAGCAGACCGTTTTCCGTGACCAGCCCGAGTGCCAGCTGACTCCCGTCGACCTCAGCCGCGCCGATGACTGTGACTTCATCGCCCAGCCGAAGGACGGCATGTGCATGCTGCCTTTCCCGAACGACTTCTACACGGTGAAGGACCCCGCGAGTCCGACCGGCAAGCGGATCAACTTCACCGAGGGATCGATGCCGCAAAACAAGGAAGGTGTGCCGATCGATCACAACAAGCTGAACGTCTCGGACGGCTTCAGTCAGGGGCAGGGCGCCATCGTCCGGATCCCGGGACTCGACTCGCTCGCCGCGGTCCAGGCGAACGACCTGGTTCCGCTCAACCACCTCGGTGACTATGCGAAGCCCAACCAGAAACTGGTCGTGATCAACACCGAGACCGGCGAGCGCCACCCGGTGTGGGCGGAGATCGACTCCAACGCCGGGCTCGACCGCAACCGGGTTCTCGAGATCAAGCCATCCGAAAACTACGAAGAGAAGACCCGCTACATCATCGCCCTGCGCAACCTGACCGACAAGGACGGCAATCCGCTCGCAGCTCCGAATGCGTTCCGCTACTACCGCGACCAGGTGGGTTCGGGCAAGCCGAAGATCGAGCAGCGCAGGGCCCACTTCGAATCCATCTTCAGGACCCTGAAGAAGGCGGGCATCAAGCGCGGCGACCTGTATCTGGCCTGGGACTTCACGACTGCCAGCAACGAAAACAATTACAAGCGGGCGCTCAGCATGAGGGACCGGGCCTTCGCCGAGCTGGGTGACACGAACCTGAGTGACCAGATCGTCCAGGGCGACGCCCCGCAGTTCACGATCGAAGTCGAAGACGTCCAGACCTTCACCCCGGCTCAGAATTCGCAGATCGCCCGCAAGATCAAGGGAACCTTCCAGGTGCCGTGCTTCCTCGAGCCGAGCTGCGGCCCGGGCGGGACCATGAATCTCGACGAGAACGGTCTGCCCAGCCGCAATGGCAACTACACGGCCAACATGGAGTGCATCGTGCCCCGGGTCGCCGTCGCTCCCAACGCAGAGAAGACGAGGCCGATGGTCTTCGGACACGGCCTGTTCGGCGACGCCTCCGGAGTCAGTGGTGGCCCCAACCCGCCCCTGGCCCAGACCGGCATGACCCTCTGCGCGACAGACGAGATCGGCATGTCCAACTCGGACGTGGTCCAGGTCATGACCACGGCCCTGCCGGACCTCTCCAACTTCGACGTCCTCGCGGACCGGCTCGCCCAGGCCCTGATCAACGAGCTGTTCCTGGCCCGCCTCATGTTCCATCCCGAAGGACTCGGCACCCACCCGGCCTTCCGTAACGGAGACGGCTTCACTCCGGGGGACGACTCGCTGATCCGCACCGACCACGTCTTCTACATGGGGGCGAGCCAGGGCGGAATCCTCGGCGGACCGCTGACCGCGCTCTCGCCGGACTTCATCCAGTCGTCGCTTCTGGTCGGCGCGATGACCTACTCGATCCTGCTGCCGCGGTCGACCAACTACGACCTATACAAGGTCCTGTTGTACGACTCGTACCGGGACGAGATGTCACATCCGCTCCTGCTTCAGCTGATGCAGATGCTGTGGGATCGCAGCGAGCCGAACGGCTATGCGCATGTGATGACCGACAACCCGCCGCCGGACACGCCGCCACACAGGATCACGCTTCAGGTGGCGCTGGGTGACCATCAGGTGTCGAACTTCACCTCCGACACGATGGCCCGGACACTCGACATGAAGACGAACCAGATCCCGGTCGACCCTGGTCGCTGGCCCGACTACGACATTCTGTGGAACGTTCCGCGCCTGACCTCGGCCGACTTCCCGTACCGCGGCAACAACGTCATCTACTTCGATGGCGGCCCGCCCCGGCCGAACCCGAACAACCCGAACCAGATCATCGGTACGGACCCGCCACCGCTGATCAACCAGCCGAACCGGGTGGCCCAGGATCCGCATGGAGCACCGGGCGGAGCGAGCCTGGCGATCGCCCAGACCTCCACCTTCCTGCAGCCGAACGGTTACATCTCTGATCTCTGCCCGACCTCGGCCTGCTACGGCGACGCCTGGGACGGCAGCCTGCCGTAGGGCTTCCGGTGTGATCCGGGAAGTGGTCATCAGCGATCACTTTCCGGATCACGCCAGGGCCCCGGGCCCGGCTGGTGAAGTGCCTCAGCGTACGGGGCGGAAGATGGTTCGGTTACCGAGCAGCTGGGAAACGGTGACCAGCCTGTAACCCCGGTCCCTGAGCCCACCGATCGCCGAGGCCAAGGCTCCGACGGTGCCACTGCGGGGACCGCCTCCGTCGTGCATCAGCACGATCGAACCGGGCCGTACCTGGTTGACGATCGTCGAGGCGATCGATCCGGAACCCGGCAGCTTCCAGTCTGAGGTATCTACGTCCCAGTTCACGACCTTCATTCGGGCTGCCCGCACATCCGCCTTGAGTGATGCGCTCACTGCCCCGTAGGGAGGGCGGAAGAGACATGGCCTGAAGCCCGTGACCTGGATTATCCGCCGGGTGGCCCGGCGGATGTTCGAGCCGCTCGGCAGCAGCGGATGGTCGTAGCTGTGGTTGGCAACCTCGTGCCCGAGGGCAAGAACCCGCCGTGCGTATGACGGGTAGCTGGCGACCTGCTGGCCGAGCATGAAGAAGGTCGCCTTGGCCTTCTTCCGCTTGAGGATGCGCAGGACATCGGGCGTGTAATCGCTGGGACCGTCATCAAAGGTCAGGGCGACCCGCTTGCGGCCGCGCG
Source organism: Solirubrobacterales bacterium (assembly GCA_036780865.1). Classification (GTDB taxonomy): domain Bacteria; phylum Actinomycetota; class Thermoleophilia; order Solirubrobacterales; family 70-9; genus 67-14. Next base: position 49,937 of record DAIQCC010000009.1, read on the forward strand.
GGCCGTGGGTGACGAACTCTCCGTTACCGCCGGTGCAGCCGACTGCCCGGACCGGTCGCAGGTCATATACGGCCCGGTGTTTGGGCGGGAAGTAGTCAAGGCAGTCCTCTGCCGGCTTGGCGAGGGGACCGGACTGCGGGCATTTGGCGGAGTGGCTCGCAACACGCCACGCGTACTTGCCCGGGGGCAGCCCCGCGTCCCGAGGGTCGAACGTGGCAACCAGTTTGAGGTCGTCGACCTTCTTGACCTCGGCCCGGATTACCTTCGAGGAGCGGACCCTGCCGGTCTCCGAGGTGCGGGAGACGCCGAGCACGCGATAGGTGCGCTTGCTGCCGCCGAAACAGATCCGCACGATGGTGGTTCCGCCCCTGGGGTTCATCTGAAGACAGAGATAGCGGTGGTTGGTCCCGCTGAAGTCGGGACGACGATCGAGTTTCGAGAGGTTGACTTCCTGAACGGTGCGAACCTGGACGATCAGCGACCTGCCCTTCTGGGTCAGCTTGCCGTCCTGGATCGGGTTCTGGTCGGCGCTGGTCGCGTTCGAGGGAATCATGATCGCGAGACCGGCAATCAGCAGAAAGAAGACCAGAAGGGCGATCTGCTGACGGGCGCGGTCCCCCGACCGGAGGGTGCCTTTCGATCCGGTCATCTACGACCTGCGAGTATAGGCGCCTGCCCGGGCCCCGCCCGGAGCGGCCTCCCGCTCGATGAACATCTCGACAGCACTCAAGTCCGGCCTCGTCATGCTGGCCCTGGTAGCGGCACTGGCGGTACTGCTCGCAATCCTCCTGCCGGAATCATTCTTCGAGGACTGGGGCTGGCTCTCCGGTCCGGCCGCGCTTTTCATCTGCGCCCTCGCCACCGCAAAGACCCTTGGCCTGCCGGTTCTCCGCACCTTCGCCGGAGTGATCATCGCCGGTGTGCCCGGCCTGATCGGGGTGCTGGTCGGTGTTCACTGGCTCGGCACGCTGCTCGCCGTGGCCACCTTCGCCGTCTGGTGCGGCTTCGGCCCACAACCACGCCGCGCCTGAGGACACTCAATTCTCGCCCGGGACCGGGGGCATGATCAGCTCCGCGAAGACGGCGCGGTGGTCGGTGCCGTCGATTTTCTCCACGTCATAGTCGCCGAAGGAGATGCCCTTCTCGGCCAGGACATGATCGAGAGTCACCGGGAGCTTCCACTCGATCCTTGAAGGCCATGTCGAAACCAGCCCTTCGCCGGTCACGTCTGCTGCATCCCGATAGCCAGTTTCGAGCAGGTCCCGGAACAGGGAGTTGTCGAGCGTCGCGTTGAAGTCCCCAGCCAGCACCAGTGGCAGTTCGCCGCTGAAGGCTTCCGGCAGAGACTCGTACTCGCTCGCCCACTGGGAGGTGCGAGTCGGCGTGGTCGGGGCCATCGGATGGACGGAGACCATGCGAATCGGAATCGAAGCGGGCACGTCGACGTCAGCCACCGGTTGGTGGAACTCGGCGAGCAGGCTGCCCTGGTCGCGGAGGGGCCACCGGGAGTAGATCCCGCCCCCGGTGGCCCCGGTGTCAGGCTGGAGAATCCGGTGGGGATAATCGGTCGAGAAGCCGGCCGCGTCGAGTCCGGTCGCTGCTTCGGCTGTCAATTCCTGAACCGCGACCAGATCTACGTCCCTGGCCCGGGCGAGGTCCGCGACCTGCCCGGCATCCGCGTAGCCGACACCCATGTTGATGGTCAGGACCCGGATGGACTTGCCGCCGGGGACGCTTTCCGGTCCGCCGATCTCCCGCGGCAGGACTGCAAGGGCCAGGGCGATCACCGCCAGCAGGAGGAAGCCCGCCGCCAGCCACCTGCGGCAGAGCACCACCACCAGGAGTCCGAGAAGCGACAGCACCAGCACGTACGGCGTGTAGGCCAGCATCTGGACCAGCGGAAATCCCGAGTCGAGGCCGCCGATACGGGCAACGGCCCAGAGCATGAAGCCAGCGGCCAGAAGCCAGCAGATCACGGTCACCCATTCGCGCCGGGGCCTTTCAGGGCGATCGGTCAAGGGGGCGCTTTTCAGCTTTCCGTTGGCCCGGTCTTTCCGACCGTCACCTCTAGTGACTTGTGGAGCCGGGGATCCTTCCAGTCCTCCGGCTTTGTCTTCTCGATCCTGATCACGGCCTCGGCGCCGTTGATTTCGACGGTTCCTATCTGGTTGTCGAACGTCGGGGGCTCGAGAAACTCCCAGTCGACAGAAGGCGGGGGCACCTTCGCCCGCCCCGCCAGGAACCGGGCAAACCGCCGGCCCGGCCGGGAAAGGGCCGTCTTCATGAACCCGCGTTCCCAGAAGCCGAGCGGATTCCTCATCGGCGAGCAGACCGCCTGCAGAACCTGGCTTTTCACATCGTCCTCCTCCGGGAAACCGGCCTCGGCGACATAGGCATGATGAACGTCCCCGGAAAGGACAATCACGCTGGAAGGAGGATCTCCACGCTTCCCAGATCCCACTTCCCGGATGTCGTTGACCAGCCGTTCGAAGCTGTTCCTGAAGGCCGGCCAGTGTTCGAGGTCGACTGCCTGCCTGAGGCTTTCGGACGGACCAACCGCCCACCCGCCCCAGGCACCGGCGCAAAGGGCCTCGTTCCAGTTCTGCAGGTAATGGATCCCGGGTGACATCAGCAGCGGAAGCGATGAAGCGATCAGCAGGTGTTCGAATCCGCCGACCAGTTTCCCGTTCATCCAGCGCCACTGTTCCTCCGACAGCATCTCTCGGTTGCGGTCGTCATCGACTATCCGTCCGGCCCGGCTGTCGAGGACGACCAGCCGGGTGTCACCAAAGTCACGGTGGAAGCTCCAGCGGGTCGCGGCGACTTCGTCAGCGGCCACGCCGGCAAACTCGCGGAGCAGGGGTTCCGCATCATCGGCGCTGTCCAGCACGGCGGCCAGGGTCGGATCCTCCCGCAGCTCGGCCGGCGACAGGTTCCCGAGGTGCTGGTAGATCCAGTAGGACATGTACGCGCCGATCAGGCGTTCGCGCCACCAGTCCTTCCTGCGCTGATCACGGACCCATGCCCCGGAGATGTTCCAGTCATCGGTTACGTCGTGATCGTCGAAGATCATCATGCTTGGCAGCGAGGCGAGCAGCCAGCGGATCTCCTCGTCTCCCCAGGACTCGTGGTAGAGCCACGTGTACTCCTCGAAGTCAGCAATTTCCTCGCCCGCGCCCTCACTGACATCCCTGCGGTCGGCGATTTTCTCCTTCACGCCAGGCGAAACCTCGTCCGCGTACACCTGGTCGCCAACCCAGAGCAGGGCATCTGGCCACTCATTCTCAGGCTGGCCGGACATCCGGACACTGAGCGCCCGAAGCGCATCCACCCCCTTGCCCTTGCGTGGACTTCTGTCGCGGCCGCGCGCGTACGGCGGATCGTGCGGTACGGCGACCCGGCAGCTACCAAAGGCGAGCCGGAAATGGTCTCCGTCGTCCGGGGTCCTGATCACTCCCTCTCGATCACCGGGTTCGGGCCATACGGTCTGTCCGTCGAGCTCGACCGAGTAGTCATAGCTGCGGCCGGGTTCAAGGCCCTCGAGGATGACGAGCGCGTAATGGTGCCCGGCCACGCAGAAGGTCCTTGCGTTCTGTCCGAGGATGTCGACCTCGCAGGCCCGGTCTGTCTCCACCCAGACCGTGGCCTCGTGCTGATCGACGAACCGCTGGATCGGCCCGAGGATCAGGCGGGGCGAGGATTCTTCCGAGGTCGCGATTTCGGCCACGAGACGGTTATAGACGACGGCCAGCGGAACCGCAGAAATGCGGCCTGAGTTGTCGGGGGTCCGGGATCGGTCCGGCTACTCGAACGGAACGTCGAGGTCGTAGTAGCGCGTGTAGTCGGAAACGCTGTCCAGGACCGTCACCGGAACCACGTCGCCGGACTCGACGCCGCGGAGTGCGGCGCAGTACTGGCGCCTCGAGCCAACCCGCTTGCCGTTGACGTAGGTGACGAGGTCGTTGACGAAGAACTTCTGGTCCTCGGCGGCGGTTCCGGGTGCCACCGAGGTCACCGCAAGAGCCCCGCCATCGAGATAGACGCCTTCGGCCGCGAGCTCGTCGCGGGAGTAAGCGGTGAACCCGAACCCTGCCCAGCCGCGGGAGTTGCCATCCGCGAGACCGGGAACGATTTCCTTGACCCGGTCCACGCCGATCGCGAAGTTCTGGTTCTGGGTCTGGAGACTCCCCAGCGTGTTGACGCCGATCAGCTTCCCGTCGTCCGAAATGCTGGGGCCACCGGAATTGCCGGCGTTGATCGCAGCGTCGGTCTGGATCACGTTCGGATAGACGGCGAAGTCGGAGTCCTCGAGAGCCGGTTCGTCGGCCACCGTCTGGACCACGGACACGACGCCGTCGGTCACCTGGAGGTCATCCTGGGTCGTCCCGTTGGCGGGGTAGCCGAGCGTCAACAGCCGGTCACCCTGGGCGAGGTCGGCCTGAGAACCGAGCGGCATGGTCCGCAGGCCCTCGGTGTCCTCGACCTTGAGCACCGCGAGATCGTCGCAGGGCGCCACCCCGACGATCGTCGCTTCCCTGAGGTCGCTCTCCCCCTCGACCCCGATCCCGAACTCGGTGCTGCCGTCGACGACGTGTGCGTTGGTCACGATCAGGCCCTTGTCGGCGTCATATACCCAGCCCGAACCGTTGCCGTTCCGCTTGCCGTTGTTGCCCGACACGACCAGAACGGTTGACGGCTTTGCCTCGGCGACCAGTTCACTGGTCGATTTCTCGTCTTCGGATCCACCTCGGCCGGCCAGCAGGAAGCCCACACCGACCAGCGCCAGGGCCATCAGGCCCAGGATCACGTAACGATTTCGCTTGCTTCCCTTGTCTCTTGCCGGAGTGCCGGCCCCGCCCGATGGGCCGGATGCGGTCGCTGCTGATGGGACCGGGTCCACGCCGCGCTCCAACGGAGCGTCGGTGAAGTTCACCGTGTACCTGGTCTGGCCGAACCGCAGGCTGTCCCCCTGGGTCAGCTTGTGAGGCTCGCCCGGGGCGATCTTCTCCTCGTTCAGAAAGGTGCCGTTGTCGGACTCAAGGTCGTGGACGAAACAGTCACCCTCCGGGTTGCCCGTGATCCGGGCGTGAAACAGGTCCACCTCGGGGTCGTTGCCGATCCACAACTCGCAACTCGAATCACGCCCGATCTCGAAGGGAAACGGTGAAATCAGGGTCAGTCCCCCGTCCGCCGCTGATTGGAGAGTCAATTTCATCGGATCGCCTGCCGGCATTCTCTCACCGGCACCGGCCTGAACCCGGGGCCATCACTTGCCGTTTCGCTCCCGGTGACTGCAGCCCGGCCAGCAGCACGGCCGGCGCATGCCATCCTCCAGCTCTTCCTGCGTCCGGCGGATGCGTCGCTCACGCGTTTCGGGCTTCTTGGCATCCTCGACCCAGCAGATGAACTCGTTGCGGGCCAGAGGGGTGATGTCCTTCCAGGCGTCCATGGCCACCTCGTTGCCGATCAGGGCCTGCCTGAGGTCGCGGGGGAGCTTGTGGACGACTCCCCCGGGAACCCGCTGTGTCTTGGTCGCCATGGGCCAAGCTTATTGCGCCCGGACCACTGAAACACGAGAAACTCGGGGATGCGGGTCAGCGGTCAGAGAAGGTGCGCCTCGAACCAGGCGGCCGCATGCTCGCCGGCCAGCCCGAGCCCTTCGCCTGCATCCAGCGTGTTGTGGTCGGCGCCCGGCACGCGGATCCAGTTCTTTGGTCCGGGCACGGCGCGATAGACCGCCTCGGCGGTCTCGATCGGCACGACGTCATCGTCGGCACCGTTGACCATCAGCACCGGGCAGCCGCCGAGCCGGGCAGCATCGTCGGCGGGCTCGGCCTCGAGCATGCGGTCGGCGCTCAGCAGGTAGTAGCGCGGCATTTCGGGCGCGGAATCCATCGCCGACGTTCCGGCTCCCCCGGCCACCAGCTTGCTCCACTTCTCCATGAATTCGGGACTGAAGGGCAGGAGCTCCGCCACGCTGACCATCCGGGGCGTGGCTCCTCCCGCGACCGCCGCGCGCTCCTCCTCGAGTTCCTTGCGAAAGGCAACCCAGTCCCAGCCGGCCCTGGAGGCCCGCAACAGTTCGCTGCCGCTCCCGGGCCCGGAGACGGCCGCCACGGCGCCGACCCGTGGCTCCCGCGCCGCAAGGGCAATCGCCGTCTGGCCTCCATAGCTGTGGCCGTAGACACCGACGCGGGAAGGGTCGACCTCGTCCCTGCCGGTCAACCAGGCCAGTGCGAATGCGGCCTGCCTGGTCCGGAAAGCCGGATCGACCCAGCCGGGTTCACCGTCGCTGTCGCCGCAGCCGAGGTAGTCGAACCGAAGGCTGGCGAAGCCTCGTCCGGCGAAGATCCGGGCGAGTTCCGGCAGCACGGCGTTCCGCACACCCGAAAGGCCCTGGCAGAGAAGGATCGCCGGATTGTCACCGTCACCATCCCCCGGAAGGGTCAGGGTCGCGGCAATCTCCTCACCGCTTCCGGTCGCAATCCGGTGCTCGATTTCCAGCGGAACAGTGCCCTCCGTGTCAGGGTTGGAACTCACCGGTGGAAGTTAACCGCAACCGGGAGCAAGCGAGTCCGGAAATGCCTTCCCTCGAGTGGGCGGTACTGGGCTCGAACCAGTGACCCCCTGCGTGTAAAGCAGGTGCTCTTCCAACTGAGCTAACCGCCCGGATCGTCCGCCCGGGATGCGCGGGCCGGACGGTTGATTATGCCTTCTGAGCGGGTACATCGCCGGCCGCCATCTGATCGGCCGGGCGGGCAAGCGTCCCGTAGCGCCTCTTGACGACGACGATCCAGACCAGGCCGGCGATCATCATCGCCAGGCTCTCGAGCTGCGCGGTGGTCAGGCCCAGGGCCGTGTCCTCGTTGCGCCTCAGGAACTCGACGAGGAATCTCTCCGCACCCGCATAGATCAGATAGATCGCGAAGAGGATGCCGACCCGGAATCTTTCCCTGAGCCGCCAGAGGATGTAGGCACAGCGTCTCGTAGATCGGGGTCGGGTGAACGGGCACCCCGGGCGGGGTCGGCACGGTGCCGTTCTCGTAACTCATCGCCCAGGGGCCGTCCCATGGCTTCCCGTAGTCACCGTCACCGGAAAGCTGGCAGCCGATCCGGCCAACTGCGTAGCCGGCGGCGAGAGCAGGGGCGGCCAGGTCGAGCAGCCACAGGTTGAGGAACTTCCGCCACCAGGCCCAGAGGACCACTCCGAGTGCACCACCGACCGCGCCGCCGTACCAGGTGAGCCCGGACCCGCTGAAGATGTTGCCGAGCAGGTCTTCCTTGACATCGCTGTAGTTGTCGACGATGAAGTAGAGGCGGGCTCCGATCAGGCCACCGATCAGCGCCGCGAAGACCATCTCGTAAGCCCAGTCGGGAGGCTTGCCGATCTCGCCGAGCCTCATGTGGACGATCCATCCGGAGACGATGAACGATGCCGCGAACATCAGACCGAAGGTCTGGAGGGTCAAGGGGCCGAGCGAGATCTCCGGGATCACCGGACGGACCCTACCGGTGTGAGGATCGTGCTCACCGTGACACAGCACCGGCCGGAAGGACCCGGACGGGGAAGGGAGTAGCCCCGGCGGGAGTCGAACCCGCGCTTCCAGGTTGAAAACCTGGCGTGCTAACCGTTACACCACGGGGCCGCGCGGCGGACATTCTCTCAGTTGGGCGCGATCGGCGGCTTGCCGCCCGGCTCAGCCGGCCAGCAGGTACTCCAGCAGCGCCTTCTGGGCGTGGAGCCGGTTCTCGGCCTGGTCCCAGACCGCACTTCGGTCGCCATAGAGGACATCCGCAGTGATCTCCTCGCCGGGATGGGCTGGCAGACAGTGCATGACGATCGTGTCCTGCCTCGCATGCGAAAGCAGGTGCCCGTCGATGCGGAACGGAGCGAGGTCGGCACGACGCTGTTCGGCCGTGTCCTCGTCACCCATGCTGACCCAGACATCCCCGTAGATCGCATCCACGCCGTCGACCGCCTCGATCGGATCGTCGGTCAGCACGGCCGGAACCTCCGATTCGACCTGGTAGCCCGACGGCGCCGCGATCCGGACTTCGACCCCGGCCAGCGATCCGGCGACCGCAAGGGAGCGGGCCACGTTGTTGCCATCACCGACGTAGGCAAGCTTGAGCCCGCTCAGGCTGCCGAATCGCTGCCTGAGCGTCTGCAGGTCGGCCAGAGCCTGGCAGGGATGAAACTTCGGCGTCAGCGCGTTCACGACCGGGACGCTCGCGTACTCGGCGAGGGTGTCCACGTTCTCGTGGGAGCCGGACCTGATCACGATCGCGGAAACGAACCGTGAAAGCACGCGGGCGGTGTCCTCGACCGACTCACCCCTCGAAAGCTGCATCTCGTCACCCCGCAGAACAACCGGGTGGCCACCGAGCTCGGCAACTCCCACCTCGAAGGAGATCCGGGTGCGGGTCGAGGGCTTCTCGAAAATGAGAGCGACCGACTTGCCACCCAGGGTCGAACCGCCTTCTTCGGGGCGCCCCGCCCGCAGTTCTTCCGCCCGCTCGATCAACCGCAGCAATTCGCTGCCAGAGATCTCGCGGCCATCGATGTAGTTCCTGTTCCCAGCGACGCTCAAGACCGAGATACTACGCGCGCTTTCAGCCTGAGATAGTGGTGGGTCCAATGTCTGCAACGAAGCCATCCAGCCCGCCGACCCGTCTCCGCCGTGGAGAGACCTTCGAAGGGCAGATCGAAACGCTCGCCTACGGGGGCCGCGGCATCGCCCGGCCTGACGGCTACGTGGTCTTCGTCAACGGTGGCCTCCCGGGCGACACGGTCAGGGCCGAGATCACCAAGTCGAAGCGAGGCTACGCCGAAGCAAACACGACCGAGCTGATCTCGCCGAGTCCCGACCGGCTTCCCGACACAGACATTCACCAGGGTGAGGGCTGCCCCGGAGCCTCCTGGCAGGCGCTCGCCTACCACCGGCAGCTCAGCTACAAGGAAGAGCAGGTTGCCGACGCGCTGACCCGGATCGGCAAGCTCGGAGACCTCAACATCGATCCAATAGTCGGAGCCGATGAGCAGTGGCGCTACCGGAACAAGGTGGAGTACTCGTTCGGCGAGCAGGACGGGGAAATCGTCCTCGGCTTTCACCCCCGGGGGCGCTGGGACGAGGTCCTCGACATCGAGGACTGCCACCTTTCCTCCGAGGCGACCAACCGGGCCCGGAACGAAGTTCTCGCGTGGGCCAGGGCCGAGGGCCTGAACGCCTACGACCCCCGTGACCATCGCGGCATCCTCCGCAACCTCGTGGTTCGCGAAGGCCGGCGGACCGGCCAGGTCCAGACCCGGCTGGTCACCTCGAGGGCGAACTTCCCGCGACCGCCGGTCGACCTGCACACGGCCATCGACGGGCCCTCCGGTTCAACTTCCGGCCCGACCGGCGTACTGGGTGAGGAAACGCTGCGAGAGCGGATCTTCGACCTCGACATCGAGCTCTCCCACGACGCCTTCTTCCAGACCAACACCGAGATGGCCGAGAAGCTGTACGGCCTGGCGGCCGAGTACGCCGGACTGACCGGCAGCGAGAAGCTCTTCGACCTTTTCTGCGGGGTCGGCACGATTGGCCTGAGCATGGCGGGCCAGGCCGGCCAGGTCTGGGGACTGGAGATCGTCCCCGATGCGATCGAGAACGCGAAGCGAAACGCCAAGGCGAACGGGATCACCAACGCGAAGTTCGTCGCCGCCAACGCGCGGACCGGCATGCGGCCCCTGATCGAGGAGGCCGGCCGGCCCGACGTTGTCACTATCGACCCGCCACGGGCCGGTCTCTCGGCCAAGATCGTCCGCCGCCTGATCGAGTGCGAAGCCCGGCGGATCGTCTACATCTCATGCAACCCGACCACGCTCGCCCCGAACGCGGCCCAGTTGGTCGAGGCGGGCTACCGCTTGACCCGGGTTCGCCCGGTTGACATGTTTCCCCAGACCCCGCACATCGAGTGCGTCGCCCAGTTCGACCTGATCGGCAAGGTCAAGTACGTGGAATCCCCAAGCGACCGGAAGCGTCGCGAACGAGAAGAGCGGCGACAGGCCGCGAAGGAGGCAGAGCAGTGAGCCATCCCGCACAGAAGCGCGCATTCGGAGTCGCAGCCGGCCTGCCGGAGGAGGTCTGCGCCCCCCTGGCCGCAGCCTGCGAAGAGGCCGGTTACAGCTCGATCTGGGCCAACGACCATCCCGGGGCGAAGGGGCTGGACACTCTGGCCGAGTTCGCGAAGGGCGCCGAGGGGATCGAACTCGGAGTAGCCGTGATCGCGCTCGACCGGCAGGCACCGGAAGTGATCGCTGCCGACATCGAACGGCTCGGGCTTGATCCCTCCCGGCTCTGGGTCGGAGTCGGTGCCGGTTTCTCGAAAAAGCCCCGCACCTTCATGGCCGAGCAGATCGGCTTCCTCCGCGCAAAGCTGCCGGGGGTCCGGGTCGTGATGGCGGCGATGGGGCCCAGGATGTGTGAACTGGCCGGCGCGGAGTACGACGGCGCGTTCTTCAACTGGATGACCCCGGGCTTTGCGGCCGGTGCGAGGATTAAGGTCGAAGACGGTGCCGCAGCAGCCGGGCACGCCACGCCGCCGGTCTTCGGATACGTGAGGACCGCCGTCGGCGATGACGCCGAAGCCAGGCTGGCCAAGGAAGAGTCCTTCTACCGGGATCTCCACAAGGGCTATCGCGATCACTTCGACCGCCTCGGGGAGCCCGAAGGCACGGTCGGGGTTGCCGCAGGCGACGCCGATGACGCCCAGGCGAAGCTCGCCGCCTACGACGCACTGGACGTGATCGTGGTGCGTGGCCTCGCCTCGGCCCGGGTCGAGCCGATGGTCGAGCTCGCCCGCGCTGCCGCACCCGTCTGAAAAGTCCCCGCAAACCCCATGAATAAGGGTTTTCCGCCGGTGCCTCTGGTTGGATTGCGGGCCGATGTCGCAGGCACCAGATAATCCGGGCGAGGAAGTAACCGAGTCCGGAATGGCTCCGTATCCGGGCCGGCCCACCACGCCGGCTGCCACGATCGGCTGGGCGATCTTCGCGAGCCGGTGGCTCCAGGCTCCGCTCTACCTGGGGCTGATCGTCGCCCAGCTCATCTACGTCATCAAGTTCTGGAACAAGCTGGTCGACACTGCGCTCGACTTCCCGAACATGGGCGAGAACGCGATCATGCTCGCCGTCCTGGGGCTGGTCGACGTGGTGATGATCGCCAACCTGCTGATCATGGTGATCATCGGCGGCTACGAGACCTTCGTCTCGAGGATCAAGGTCAACGACCATCCGGACCAGCCCGAGTGGCTCTCGCACGTCAACGCCAACGTGCTCAAGGTCAAACTGGCGATGGCGATCGTCGGCATCTCCTCGATCCACCTGCTCAAGACATTCATCGAGTACGGCTACCAAGGCCCGAACACGCCTCCCGACGAACTACTCACCTCGACCGAGGTGATGTGGCAGACCTTCATCCACATCACCTTCGTGCTCTCGGCGATCGGGCTCGCCTTCATCGACAAGTTTCTCTCGCCCGCACCGGGCCGGCACGTCCCCGGTCCCTGAGTCCTTCCGGCTGGCAGTTCAGCTGCAGGTAGAGTCCGGCCATGGACGACCGCGACAAGATCTCCCGCTATGCCAAGGCAACCGCGAAGTCAGGCAAGGGAGGTGAGCTTGCTGCGATCCTGCTCGAGGCCGCCGAAGCCAACCGCACCTTCGAGGGATGCCTCCAGTACGAGGTTCACCAGTCCGTCTTTGATCCCGACACGATCTGGGTGACCGAGGCCTGGGCCGACCAGGAAGCGGTCAAGGCTTCGCTGGAGGATGAGTCAAACCGGGGCCTGATCGAGCGGGCCCGCCCGCTGATCGAGGACATGGAAGTAATCGAACTGGTGCCCCTGGGCGGCATCGAGGCCCGGCTGGCCGACCCGCGGCCCGCCACTGCCAAGCCGGGGTACAACCTTCTCCGTGTGGACGAGGTGGACGACTCCGCAAAAGGCAGGCTGGACGAGATCCAGGAGGCGCGTTTCGCCAGGGGCCCGCTCGAGGCGAGCCAGATCGGTGTCTCGTGGTTTCGCCTTCACCCGGACCAGCGCCAGCCCTTCGGCCATCATCACCACCGCACTGAGGAGGTCTACGTGGTGGTTTCGGGTTCGGGCAGGGCCAAACTCGACGACGAGATCGTCGACCTGTCAGAGGGCAGCCTGCTTCGGGTAGGGCCGGAAGTCATGCGGGCCTTCGAAGCCGGCCCCGACGGGATGACCTTTTTCGTCACCGGTCAGCACATCGCCGGCGACGGGGAGATCGAACGCGGCTGGTGGAGCGACTGACTCAGTCGCCGAGCATTTCCTGATTCGACAGCCCGATTACGATCAGGATCAGGATCACGATCATGAATATCGCCGCGAGTACCATCAGGCCGGCCGCGATCCCGCCCAGGACCGCCCCCACCTGGGCCTGACGCAGCCTCTGGTTGGTGACCCCGCGGCGCACGTCGATCCAGGCAAGCGAGCCGAGGAAGGCAGCAGCTCCGCCCCCCGCAAGTCCGAAGAGGGGAAGCAACAGCCACGCGACCCCGAGCCCGTCGAGGCCGTCGGCGTCGAGGAAGAAGAAACCTGCGAGTACCGCGACGCAGGCGAAAGCGAGGGTTCCGAGGATCAGGGAGGCGAGAGCCTTGCCGTTGTTGCCGGCAGGCGGCGAACCCTTCCCGGTTCCCTCTCCCACCACTAGTAGGGCGGAAGATCGTCGTGCCAGCGCCCGAGGGTGCGGAAGGCGCGCCAGAAGCGGCGCTTCGCGCCTTCCTCGTCGAGGGCGCCGTCGATGTCGGGCACGAAGAGCGCGTCGCAGGCCGGGGTGAATGCCTGGATCTCTCCTTCGCGGGGCTCGAGCATGCGGGCCAGCGGCAGGGCGAGGTCGTTGATCGTCTCGAGGGCGGGATCGCCCATAACCACGACAATCCGCGGCTGGACGATGTTGAACTCGTCGCCGAGCCGGGCAACGCATTCGGAATCAGCCTGGGTCGGATCCTCGACCGGGCACTTGGCACAGACCGTCCCGTAGATGACCATCGGGTCGATGCTCAGACGCTTGAACGACTTCATCAGGGCGTTCCCTGCCCGGCCGTAGAAGGCGACCCCTTCTTCAACCTCGGCTGTGGTCGGCGCAAACTTGACCAGCATGATGTCGGCCTGCGGGTGACCGGAACCAAGCACCGGCATCACGCGGGTCTGCATGCAGGCGTCGCAACCCTGCAGGTCGCGGCTGAGCTGGTTCAGCTCGCGGATCGCTCGTTCAAGGTACTTCTCTTTGATCTCGTTCTCGGTGATGGGCATCGCTCCGGTTTTCTTTGACGCACCGGGCCGCCCTCCTGCCGGGGCCCAGCCCTCGCCGGATCCCTGCATCAGCTCTTGCCTGCTGCACGTTTTGACCCACGCGCCCTGCGACGGCCACCCTTGACCGCCCGCGGCTCCTCGACCTCGCGTTTGGCTGCCTTCGGACGCCCGGTCGTCTGGATGAACTTGAGCGCCTGGACGTAAACGAGGTTCTTGTGCCGGCGGGTGATCTCCGCCTCCCGCATCGCCTCGAGGAACTCCTCCGGGCCATCGAAGTCATGAAGCCGGTTGCGAACCGCACCCAGACCCTGGGCGACATGACTGTCCGAACCGGCGGCCGGAATGATGTTGTACTTGCGGGCGAAGCGCTCCGCCTCCTCGTTGAACGAAGAGATCGCCACCCGCGGGTTGAAGACCTCCATCAGGTCGATGTCCTCGACCATGTCGAGCAGGTTCTCGTAATCCGGGACCGAGTGAAGCCGGTCGAAGGGATGTGGCACGTAGACCAGCCCGCCCTGGCGCTTGATCTCGGCGACCGTCTCGGCCATGGTCAGGCCCTTAGGGATCTTCTCCTTGAGGAAGAGCCCGATCACTTCTCCCTGCTCGGCGGTCTTCACCTCCTCGGCAACGATGATCTTGAAGTCGTCCATGTCACCGGCGACCTTCGCCGCTTCCTTTGCGCCCGAGACCTCGTTGTGGTCGGTGATCGCGATCGCGCCGAAACCGCGGTCCCTGGCGGTCTCGATCAGCACCTTGACCGGGGTCGCGCAGTCGCTCGAGTGGTCGGTGTGCATGTGGAGGTCGACGTCGATCAGCGGCCGGTCACGCAGCTTGCGTCGCAGCTCGGCGTTGCCGGCCGGATCGTGGCGACGGGCGACGAGGCGCTCATATATCTCCTCGAAGCGGCCGGCCACCTCGGGCCAGGTCTCGACCTCGAAGTCACGACCCGCCTTGCGCAGGCCTCCACGCAGCTTCTCGTCCCGCCCAAGCCGTTCGATCTGGCCGGCCAGGGTCACCGGGTCGCCGGCTGGAAACAGGAGTCCGCGCTGCCCGTCGCCGACCAGCTCCACGTAGCGGCCGATGGTGGTGGTCACCGGGACCGCCCCGGAGGCGATTGCCTGACGAACCGCTGCCTGGTCCGGACGGGGTCCGTTGGAAGCGGCGACGAAGACATCCGAATGTGAGAGCAGCCCGGCCAGCGAAGCCTGCTCCGGCCCGATCACCTTGATCCGCTCGCGGATCGCGCGAGCCACGCGGAACTGCACCTCGCCGGGTTCCTCCGCATAGATGCTTGCGGTCCAGTCGAGGCCCTCGGGCAGGCGGCGCAGGGCCCGCAGGAAGAGCCGCAGGGCACCGGGTTCCTCGCGCTCGGAGAAGGCGATCTTCAATGGGAGCTCCCCGGTCTGGACGGGTTCCGCCGGGTCGACACCGGGGTGGGTGATTTCGTAGGAGCCGGGGAAATACCGGTTCAGCAGCTTTGCGGAGGCCTTCGAAGAGACGGTCCGGGCGTCGAGCCTGCCGAAGAAGATCTCGAGCAGCGGCCGGGCGAACTGCGTTGCGAAGGGCCGTTCCTCGGTTTCGTGGAAGGTTCCCACGTTGAGCGAGAAAGAGTTGCGAAGGGCGTTGGAGGAGAAACCCGGCACGAAGGGGTCGTGCACGTGGACGATGTCGAAGCGGCCCTGACCGAGCAGCGCCTCGATCCGCTTGCCCATGTCGACCGAGACCGGCGCCTGGCGCTTGCCGGTGCGGGGAATCTTCACCCCACCCCCCATCGAGAGCACGCGCGGTTCCTCGCCAGGAGCGAACAGGGCATCGGGATCGTCGCCGAGGCCGCCCAGGGCCTGCCTGGTCTCGGCGACGCCGCCGCGACCGCCGGAGGGAGCGGCGATCACGACAGAATGACCGCGCCGGGCCAGCTCGTCGCTGACCCGGCGCGTGTAATCGTTTAGTCCACCCTGCTCAGACCAGGGGAACGGGGTGAACTGGACTATCGAAAGGGGAGCCAATCAGGCTTCGGACTTCGCGTCCTCGGCCGATTCCGCGACCGGCTTGGAACCCGCAAGCGGGGACTTCCCGCGGCGGTTTGCCTCGATGAAGGCCTCGGTGTCCTCGCGGGCCTCGGCGTCCGGCCGCTGGTTGTGCGGCGACTTCATGAGGTAGGACGACGGACCGTCGAGCTGACCGGCAATGCCGTTGTTGAGGGCGAGCTTGATCAGGCGGACCGCGTCGATCACGACGCCAGCCGAGTTCGGCGAGTCCCATACCTCGAGCTTCAGCTCGACGTTCAGCGGGACGTCACCGAAGGACTTGCCTTCGAGACGGATGTGGGCCCACTTGCGGTCGGTCAGCCATGGCACGTAATCCGAAGGGCCGACATGGACGTCGCGGTCCTCGAGCTCGAGACCCATGATCGAGGTGACGGCATTGGTCTTCGAGATCTTCTTCGAGTCAAGGCGCTCGCGCTCGAGCATGTTGAAGAAGTCCATGTTGCCGCCGACGTTGAGCTGCGAGGTGTGCTGCATCTCGACGCCACGCTCGTGGAAGAGGCGGGCGAGCTGGCGGTGGACGATGGTCGCGCCGACCTGGGACTTGATGTCGTCACCGATGATCGGGAGACCGGCCTCCTTGAAGCGGTTGTCCCAGTAATCCTCGCTGGCGATGAAGACCGGCAGGCAGTTGACGAAGCCGACGCCGGCCGCGATCGCCTGCTCGACGTACCACTTGACGGCGTCTTCCGAGCCGACCGGGAGGTAGCAGACGAGAACGTCGGTCTTGGTGTCCTTGAGGATCTGGACGATGTCCGCGGTCGGGCCCGGGGCCTTGGTGATGACCTGCTTGAGGTACTTGCCGAGGCCGTCGAGGGTCATGCCGCGCTCAACTGTGACGCCAAGGTTCGGAACGTCGGCGAACTTGATCGTGTCGTTCTGACCGGACCAGATGGCCTCGGAAAGATCCTTGCCGACCTTCTCCTGGTCGATGTCGAAGGCCGCGACGAACTCGATGTCCTTGACGTGGTAGCCGCCAAGATCGACATGCATGAGGCCGGGGACCTGATCCGAGGGATCGGCATCCTTGTAGTACTGGACTCCCTGGATGAAGGAGTTGGCGCAGTTGCCGACGCCGACGATGGCTACTCGAACCTTGTCGTCACCGCCACGGCTGGCGCCGTTGCCGTTTCCGTTGTTGGAAAGTCCGTTATCAGTCATGGGTAAGCGAAAGTCTCCTGTGGGTGGGGTGGCATCTCTTGCCGAATGGGCTCCGGTCCGCACGCGGAAGAGGGGCGGAAAGCCTCGCCTCATCCGGGCACGGAGCCGGATCGACCCCTAATGACACCACAAATCGGGATCGGTTACAGGCAAACGGCAGGAAATTCCACAGCGGCGGGCGGGACCGCCGTCACTCTCCGGCTGCGGCGGCGTCCAGTTTCTTCAGTTCGGTGCGCACGTGCCAGACCCGCTGGAGGGTGGTGATCGCGGTCAGCGCCGCCATCACGTAGATCGCGATGGGCAGCAGGTCGAATCCCGAAATCAGCTCGCCATCGGCAAAGACCAGGCCGGCCGAGAGCAGCACCACGCGGACCGGCCGGGTTGCGATGCCGACCTTGCATTCGACGCCAAGCGCCTCGGCGCGGGCCCGGGTGTAGCTGACCATCAGCGACCCGAGGACGACCAGAACGCAGATGGCAGCTGCGACGTTTTCTCCGTTCTCCGCGAAGTGCCAGGCAACCGCGGCGATCACCACTCCCTCCTCGATCCGGTCGAGGGTCGAGTCGAGGAAGGCTCCGAAGAGAGTGCCCTTGCCCGACATCCGCGAGTAGCGGCCGTCGAGCGTGTCCATCACCGAACCGATGATGAATGCGAGGCCGGCAAAGAAGAACTGTCCGTCGATGACCAGGGCCGCGGCGATCAGGTTGCCGACCAGGCCGACCATCGAAATCGCGTTCGGGGTCAGACGGGACTGGATGAGGGCTGTTCTGGCCTGTTCCCGGAACTCCTGGGCAGGAGTGTTGCGGTGGCCGTTCTGGCCGCCTTCGGGGGGCCCGGACGAAGACTCCATGCCCGGCAGGTTATTCGCTCAGCGCTCGGGACGACAGTCGCGAACCGCGCCGAACCTTGCCCCGGGGCTGAAATCGGCGGCGATGCTCAACGAGCCGGGACGATCGAGCAGGACCTGGGTCCAGTCACCCGGCCCGGCCTCGACGCAGCCAGATCCCGCCTCGACCCTCCAGTACGGGGTGGAGCGGATCCGGACAAGGAAGGTTCCGGCTTCGGGGGCGGTCACCGTGAAGCCGTCGGTCTCCAGGGCGGTCAGGCGAGCCGGTCGCTCGACCATCGGTTTCGCGTTCAACACCCTGAAGAGCTGCCAGTCGCCCCCGACCGGTACCTCCTGCAGGAAGGGAAGCCCGCCGCGGATCAGCTCCGCTTCCTTCTCGCCCGCGTAGTCGAGTTCGGTCTCGGGCAGGGCCACGTAGCCGACCGCAAGCCGGTCCAGCCAGCGCCGGTAACGCTCGGGGGTGAGGCGTTCGGCGTAGAAGAGAGGGTTCAGGTGGCGGTCGGTCTGGCGTTCCCAGCCGCGGGCCAGCGGGAATTCGGGGGCCGCCCGGGCCGACTCCCAGTGGGAGGCGACCGGTACCACCTCGACCCGGGCCGGTTCCCGTGCCAGCCTGGGCTTCAGGGCATCGGCGAGTGGTTGATAGAAGGCCTTGCTGACCGCCGGCTCGTCCTCGACCAGCCTGAGGTCCCTGATCACCGGTCCCGTCTGCCACCACACGATCAGCGGGAGCAGGACCACCAGCAGTCCCCGCTTCCAAAGTTTCGGCGTGAGTGGCTCGGCGGCGAGCGCGCAGAGCAGCACCGGACCGAGCAGCAGCGCGCCCAGCCGGTTCACGTTGCCACCCATCGGTGTGCTCAACACGTAGGACGCGACGAGAGCCGCCGCGTAGACGAGCATTCCTACCCGGACCAGCCGCTGGCCCGGGGGGACCATCGCCGCGCTGGCCAGCGTCAGAACGATCGCCGGGATGAAGCTCGAGGTGACATATGGCTCGTCGCCGCCGCCGGGGAAGAGCAGGGCCACGACACCCGCGACGAGAAACGAAACCGCGGCCATCTCCAGCCCGCGACGGTCGGGGCGCTCGGCCAGGAAGTGTGCGAAGCCGACACAGGCGAGAAAGAGGGCGGCGACCGGACTGGCCAGTCCGACCGAACCGGCCAGGATCAACGCCGGTATTCGCTGGCCGCGCTGTGCCGCAAAGACCGCCGACATCGCGAGAAGAACGCCGAGAGCGAAGGTGAGCCGGCCGGAGAAGAGGCTGATGGTCGCGGCGAAGGCGAACCAGATCGCCCCGGCCTGCGCCCGCTCGCCCCACTCGCGACGGGAGATCAGGGTGAACAGCACGACGGTGCCGACCACGGCGATCGACCCCATGACCCTGAAACCGAGCCAGGCCCCCAGGGGCGGAGCCA
Organism: Solirubrobacterales bacterium; assembly: GCA_036780865.1. Classification (GTDB taxonomy): domain Bacteria; phylum Actinomycetota; class Thermoleophilia; order Solirubrobacterales; family 70-9; genus 67-14. Next base: position 68,719 of record DAIQCC010000009.1, read on the forward strand.
GCAGCGAGTAGGTGGGCAGGTAGTGACCACCGAACCAGTAGTTGTTCCAGACCGTCGGTCCGGAAAGCTCGAACAGTTCGGTCCTGAAGGTCTGGGCGGCGTGGTCGGCGCTGTGGGGAGCCATGACCAGGTAGACGACCGCCAGGCCGGTGACGACCAGCAGCGGAGCCGCCAGGAACCCCCAGGTCGCGGAGCGGGTCAGGGACCGGAACTTCAAGCCGGCCCCGTCAGGCCTCGGCCCGTTGCCGCTCCGCTTCGCGGCTCCAGGCCCAGTTTTCGGGTCTGATCTCGGCGATCACCCTGGATGCGATGACGAAGGCCAGGCCCGCGACCATCCAGCCGAGCACAGCGTCGAGCCAGTAGTGGTTCGCGGTCACCACGGTCACCCAGGCGACCAGCAGTGGCCAGGCAGCCCAGAAGGCCTTGGCGAAGCGGTTGCGACAGACCATCAAGCCGGTCCCGCCGATCATCAGCGCGACCGCACAATGCATCGACGGCACGGCGGCAAACGGGTTGATGAACAGCTTGGCCAGCTCCGAATCGTGGTTGACGCTGGAGTGGGCGTTGACCGTGTCGATGAAGCCGTACTCGGGGAACATCCGCGGGGGGGCGGTCGGGAAGCCGATGTAGCCGACCAGCGCAATACCCATCGAAACGAAGAGCATGTTCCGGAAGAAGTAGTAGTGATCGTTTCGGAACAGGTACATCCAGATCAGGAAGGAGAGGGCAACGGTGAACTGGCTGTTCAGATAAACCGTGTTTGCGGCATCGACCATCCACTGCATGTTGAGGATCGAACTCTGCATTCCCGGCTCGAAGAAGAGCCCGAGACTCTGCTCAACGTCGATGATCCGCTCGCCGTTCGCAAAGGCGAGGTTCGCTCGGCCGTCCGCCATCCCACGGGCGAGTTCGTAGCCGGTATCGGCAATCACGTAGAGCAGTAACTGGAGGAACAGGTCACCCCAGCCACGGGGCAGCCACTCCCCGATCCGGACAATAACGGCGGGCATGAACGGCCAGTCTAATGGCGTTCGGGGATTCTCTCCTTGAGGCTGGAGTAGGCTCCCTCCCCGCGTCGATGGAGGCAAGTCGAGATCATCAGGATCAGGCCCCGGACCGGCGACCGATCGCCTGTCTCGGCGAGGCGATCGTCGACCTGATCTGCGAACGAAACCTGGCCGACGGCGAGGTGCCCGGATCGTTCGTTCCATGGCCGGGAGGTGCCCTCGCCAACGTCTCAGTGGCAATCGCCCGTTGCGGCATGCCTTCCGCGCTGGTCGGCGGAGTCGGAGCTGACGGCTGGGGACGCTGGCTGGCTCGCGGTCTCGCCGGCCAGGGAGTCGAAACCCGGTGGCTGGCGACGCTCGAGGGCGCGGACACCCCGGTTGCCCTGATCGAGTTTGGACCGGACAACGAACCGGCCTTCCAGGTCTACGGCGAACACATCGGTCCGACCATGGCCGCCACCAGCGGATTCCTGAAGGAAGCGGTCGCCGCATCCCGGGCGGTCGTGATCGGCTCGAACACGATGGTCGGAGACACCGAGCGGGAAGTGACCAGGCGTGCCGTGGACCTGGCCCGCGACTTCGGGCTGCCGGTCCTGCTCGACCCCAACTACCGTCCCAACCGCTGGACCAGCGAGCACCCCGCTCGGGAGTTCTGCATGGAACTGGCCGGACTCTCGACGGTGGTCAAGCTGAATCTTGCGGAGGCCGAGCTGCTCACCGGGATCGCCGATCCGCTCGCCGCGGCAAACGAACTCGTGTCATCCGGACCGGAACTGGTCGTGGTGACCACCGGGGAAGGGGAGATCATCACCGCCGGCGCTTCGCGGGCCGCCCATGTCCCTGTTCCAGCCGAGACCGTGAGCCCCCTTGGTGCGGGTGATGCCTTCATGGGCGGACTGGCCGCCGGACTTGCCCGACGGGACTGGGATCTCGAGCGGGTTGACGAGGTGCTGCCGGAAGCAGCAAGTGTCGCCGCCGAGGTGTGCTCCCGCTGGGGCGCCCAGTAGCGATGGCAGGGGGATGGGCGCCGAAGGTGCCACGCGCGGAGTGGAGGCGACCGCCCCGGGCCAGGGTCCGGAAGATCCGGGACCGGCTCAGGGAGATGTACGGACGGCCGGTGAACCTGCCGCACCGGCAGCCGATCGACGAACTGGTGCGGACGATCCTCTCCCAGGCGACCAGCGACGCGAACCGCGACCGGGCCTTCGCCGGGCTCAAGGATCGATTCGACGACTGGGAGTCGGTCCGCGACGCTCCGGTGGACGAGGTGGAAGCAGCGATCCGGCCAGGAGGACTCAGCCGCCAGAAGGCGCCAAGGATCCAGGCCGTGCTCAGGGAGATCGAGGACCTCGACCTCGGATGGCTCGAGCATGCGGACCGGATCGAGGCGATGGAGTTCCTGACCGGGCTGCCGGGGGTTGGCCGCAAGACCGCTGCCTGCGTCCAGGTGTTCACCTGGAACCAGCCCGAGATCCCGGTCGACGTTCACGTCTTCCGGATCGGCGGAAGGCTCGGCCTGTTCCGGCCGAACGCCAGTTTCGAGGAGGCCCACGACGAGATTCTCGCCCTGGTTGACCCCGAAGATTCCTACGAGTTCCACATGAACCTGATCCGGCATGGACGCACGCTCTGTCGGCCGAAGCCCGCCTGCCGGGACTGTGCACTCAGGCGAATGTGCCCCTACGGCCGGGGGCCCGGATCGGGCCGTTGAGACGCGGAGAGGCCTCCGGCGGGTAATATTCCCGCCGTCCGGCGCACAGTCCACTTCCGCGCCGATCAGACATGAACAAGAAGCCCTTTGTCATATTCGGTCTCCTCCTCGTCCTCCTCGCTGTGGCGATCCCCTTCTGGGCGTTCGAGCGCGACGGGAACATCTCCAAGAACCAGGGCATCCCGCCCCAGGACACTCCGGGCAAGGAGCTCTTCCAGACGAACTGCGGCAACTGCCACACGCTGTATGCAGCAGGCACCGTCGGTGACTTCGGTCCGAACCTCGACCAGAAGCTTGCCCCGGCCGGACCGGCCACTGACAAGACGGCGATCGACGGCATCAACACGCAGGTCATGACCGCGATCGAGATGGGTGCCGACAGCCCCGACGTGCCCGGCCGCATGCCGCCCGGCATCGTCACCGGCACCGTCGCCGAAGAGATCGCCCACTTCGTCGCCAAGTACGCCGGCGAAGGCTGAGTACGTTCAAGAAGCGTCATCCGGTCTTCGCCGGATGACAACGGAAACCGCTGGCCCGCTTGATCAATGACGGAAGGGCCAGCTACGTTTTGTGGTTCGCCGCACCTGCAGCCCGTTTCGCGGGTTTATTCTCCTGACAGCGGTTGGGGAACCGCATCGGCGCGTTGCCGCGTCGCCCCAGACCTAAAAGGAGAGAACTTGATGTTCAGCAACTCATCGGGCCGTCTGGCCCCGGCAGGCAGAAGCCGCGTATTCGTCGCTCTTGCCCTTGCCCTCATCGGCGCGCTTGCCTTTACCGCGATCGCCGCCCATCCAGCGGAGGCGAAACGGAAGAAGGCCAAGAAGCCGAACACCGTCAAGGTGATGACCCGCAACCTGTATCTCGGAGCCGATCTCGGACCGGCGATCAATTCGTCCGGTGCCGCCGACTTCATCAGCAAGAACGGTCAGATCCTGCGGGACGTCGACACGAACAACTTCAAGGTCCGGGTCAAGGGCCTCGCGAACGAGATCAAGTCGGTCAAACCGGACCTGGTCGGTCTGCAGGAAGTCGCGCTCTGGCGGACCGGTGAGGCCAGCCTCACCCCGTCGATCACCGGCAATTACGTTGCCTCGACGGTCCATGTCGATTACCTCAAGGAGCTGATGGCCCAGCTGAACAAGGGTGATAAGCGCTACCGGGTCGTCAAGGTCCAGAAGGAGTTCGACTTCGAGGCACCGGCTGACTACGACAACGATCCCTCCACCGGTGTCGCGACGCTGGGCGGCGAGATCAACGGCCGTCTGACCATGCGCGACGCGATCATCGCCAGGGTCGGCGCCGGCGTCCAGACGAAGAACGCCAAGTCGGGCAACTTCGAGACCATCTACCAGCCGGTCATCTCGGGCATTCCGGTGAACGTGGACCGTGGCTGGGTTTCGACCGACGTCAAGGTCCGCAAGGGCAAGTGGTTCCGCTTCGTCAACACTCACCTCGAAGCCTTCGGCGAGCCGACCATCCGCGAGGCGCAGGCCAAGGAGCTGATCGCAGCCGGAGGTCCGATGCGCAGCGGCAAGCTGCCCGGCGTCCTGGTCGGCGACCTGAACTCCGATGACGATTCGGTCACCGGTGACGATCGCCTGGCCTACAACGCCCTGAAGGCCGGCGGCCTGATCGACCGCGGCACCCAGAAGCCGTTCAGTTGCTGCGTGAAGTCGGGGATCCTGACCGACGACAACGGAGCGCGCTCGGACTTCGATCACTACATCGATCACATCATGACCAACCGCGGCAAGGCCGTGAAGCGCCTGAAGGCCGGCGTAACGGGTCTGAAGCCGGTCAACGGCTACTGGAACTCGGACCACGCAGGTGTCTGGTCGAACCTGCGCATGCCCTAGGCAACAGGGCCGACGTGAAGACTCGAGAGGGGCCCGGGAAACCGGGCTCCTCTTGTTTGCAGGGAGGAAATACCTGCAAACGGGCGTCTTTCCCAACCTCGTTTGACGTTTCGTAAGAAATCTTATACAGTGCCACTTAGATTTTCAGCAACGGCTGCATCGACATGCGGCAATCAAACAGGAAACCAGGAGAAACACAGTGGGAAAGACGATAGGAATCGACCTCGGCACGACCAACTCGTGCGTGGCGGTTCTCGAAGGCGGCGAACCGACCGTTCTCGAGAACTCCGAGGGCGGGCGCACCACCCCGTCGGTGGTCGCCTTCAACGACAAGGACGAGCGGCTGGTCGGCACCGTTGCCAAGCGCCAGGCCGTGATGAATCCGGAAAACACGATCTTCTCGATCAAGCGCTTCATGGGCCGTAAGGAGGCCGAAGTCAAGGAAGAGGAGACGATGATCCCCTACAAGGTCGAAGCGGGACCGAACGGGGACGTGCGCGTCGACGTGCGCGGCAAGCAGTACTCGCCGCCCGAGATCAGCGCGATGATCCTCGGCAAGCTGAAGGCTGATGCAGAAGCCAAGCTCGGCGAGACCGTCGACTCGGCCGTGATCACGGTCCCGGCCTACTTCAACGACGACCAGCGCCAGGCGACCAAGGACGCCGGCAAGATCGCGGGACTCGACGTCAAGCGCATCATCAACGAGCCGACCGCCGCATCGCTGGCCTACGGACTCGACAAGGAAGAGGATGACCAGACCATCCTCGTCTTCGACCTCGGTGGCGGCACCTTCGACGTTTCGGTGCTCGAGATCGGCGACGGCGTCTTCGACGTGAAGTCGACCGCCGGTGACAACCACCTCGGTGGCGACAACTTCGACAAGGCGATCGTCGACTGGCTGGTCGCCGAGTTCAAGAAGGACCAGGGAGTCGACCTGGCCGCTGACAAGAACTCCCTGCAGCGTCTCTACGAGGCCGCCGAGAAGGCGAAGATCGAGCTGTCCTCCGCGCAGGAGACACAGATCAACATCCCCTTCATCACCGCAGTCGAAGGCCAGCCCAAGCACCTCGACATCAAGCTGACCCGGGCCAAGCTCAACGAGCTGACCGCGGAGCTTCTCGACCGCGTGGTCGGACCGGTGAAGCAGGCCCTCAGCGACGCCAACGCGACCGTCGATCACGTCGTGCTGGTCGGCGGTATGACCCGCATGCCGGCCGTCCGCGAGAAGGTCACCGAGCTGACCGGCAAGGAACCTCACCAGGGCGTGAACCCGGACGAGGCAGTTGCCGTGGGCGCTGCCATCCAGGCAGGCGTGCTGGCCGGTGACGTCAAGGACGTCCTGCTGCTGGACGTCACCCCCCTCACCCTCGGCATCGAGACCAAGGGTGGAGTGATGACCAAGCTGATCGAGCGGAACACGACCATCCCGAGCCGCAAGTCGGAGGTCTTCTCGACCGCCGAGGACAACCAGCCCTCGGTCGAGATCCACGTCCTCCAGGGCGAGCGCGAGATGGCGGCCTACAACAAGAGTCTCGGCAAGTTCCAGCTGACCGGGATCCCCCCGGCCCCCCGTGGCATGCCCCAGATCGAGGTCACTTTCGACATCGACGCGAACGGCATCCTCAACGTGGCCGCCAAGGATCTCGGCACCGGCAAGGAGCAGAAGATCGAGATCAAATCCGGCTCCGGGCTCTCCGACGACGAGATCAACAGCATGGTCTCCGACGCCGAAGCCCACGCCGACGAGGATCGCAAGCAGCGTGAGCTGGCCGAGGCAAAGAACATCGGCGAGAACGCCGCCTACACCTCGGAGAAGCAGCTGGGCGAACTCGGCGACAAGATCGACGGCGCCGCAAAGACCGAGATCGAAGACAAGATCGCGGCCCTGCGCGGATCGCTCGATTCCGAGGACGCCGAAGAGATCAAGGCGAAGACCGAAGAGCTGCAGGCCGCCTTCCACAAGGTGTCCGAGCAGGTCTACCAGGCAGCCCAGGCCGATGCCCAGGCAGCCGGAGCCGACGGTTCGGGCGAGGCCGGAGCTGCATCCTCCGATGACGAGGAAGTGATCGACGCTGAAGTGGTCGACGAGGACGAGAACAAGTGACGCAGGAACCGGAAGAGGCCACGGGCCAGCCCGAGGTGGAAGAGGTCGTCGACGCTGAAGTCGTGTCGGAGACGGAACCCGAGGGGGCGGCTGATGCCGCCCCATCGGGCCCTTCCGGTGACTCGCCCGAAGGGGCGACGGCGGAAGGTGACGGGTCGACCGGCGAGTCGGCGGAAGCCAGCGTCGAGCAGGATCTGAACCGGCTGGTCGAGGAGGCCAGGAGTCAGAGGGACGAGTACCTCCAGCTCGCACAGCGGACCAAGGCCGACTTCGACAACTACCGAAAGAGGATGGCCGCCGAAAACCAGGCCCAGGTCGAAAGGGGCCGGCTCGAGGTGATCGCCGGACTGCTGGAAGCGATCGACAACATTGAACGGGTTCTCGAAGCGGCGGACATCGACCAGCAGGCCGCCCTCGAAGGCGAGTTGCCGACCGATGCCCCGATCACCCAGCAGGGAGTGATCGTCAGCTATCGCGACCTCCACGCCGTGCTGAGGAAGGCCGGCGTCGAAGCGTTCACCTCGAAGGGCGAAGCCTTCGACCCGAACCTGCACGAGGCGCTCCAGGCACTGCCGGCCGAAGGCGTCGGGGCGGGCGTCGTGATCGAGGAGATGCAGAAGGGCTACCGGGCCGGCGAAAACGTGATCCGGCACGCCCGAGTCGTGGTCAGCCAGTGAAGAGCGAGAAAGTGAATCCCCGGACTGGCGCGGGGAGGTGAACAGATGGCCAAGGACCTTTACGAAGTGCTCGGTGTCAGCAAGAAGGCATCGCAGGAAGAGATAAAGAAAGCCCACCGCAAGCTGGTGCGGCAGTACCACCCCGATCGCAATCCGGACGACAAGGCAGCCGAGGACAGGTTCAAGGAGATCCAGGCGGCTTACGACATCCTCGGTGACGAGGAGAAGCGGAAGCAGTACGACTCCGGCGGCGGGATGTTCGGCGGTTTCGGCCAGGGCGGGAGCCCGTTCGGCCAGGGGGGCGCTCAAGGCAATCCGTTCGGCCAGGGAGCGCCCAGCGGCTTCGGTGACATCTTCTCGACGATCTTCAGCCGCGGCGGCGGTGGGCCGGCCGGCCCGGAGCGAGGTCGCGACCTGGAGACAGACGCGCGCATCTCCTTCGACGACGCGATGGCGGGTACCCAGCTGACCGTGACGATCCCGAAGTCGGAGCGGTGCCCGACCTGCTCGGGCTCCGGGGCCGAACCCGGCACCAGCCCCGAAACCTGCCCGCGCTGTGGCGGCCGGGGAGTCGAGGCACAGGGCCAGGGCTTCTTCTCGATCAGCCAGCCCTGCCCGCAGTGCCAGGGCACGGGTCAGATCATTCCCAGCCCCTGTCACACCTGCGGCGGCTCCGGCCTGACCCATCAGACCAAGCGCTACAAGGTGAACATTCCCGCCGGCGTCAAGGACGGCACCCGGATCAGGGTCGCCGGCAAGGGCGAGGCGGGGGTCCGGGGTGCGCCTTCCGGGGATCTCTTCGTGACCATTCAGGTCGCCCCTTCGCCTGTGTTCAAGCGGCTCGACGACGGCAACCTCGAGGTCGAGGTTCCGGTCGCGGTGACCGAAGCGATGCGCGGCGGAACGATCGAGGTGCCGACCCTCTCCGGGACCAAGCGGATCCGCGTCCAGCCCGGCACCCAGAACGGGGCGATCCAGCGCCTGAAGGGCGAGGGACCGCCGAAGCCTGGCGGCAAGGGCCGTGGCGACATCCGCTACCGGTTGAATGTGGTCATCCCGAAGGAACTGACAGATGACCAGCGCCGGGCGGTCGACCAGCTGGCCGAGTCGATGAACGGCGAGGATCCCCGGGCCGAGTTGCTGCGGCGGGCGAGGACGAAGGCAGGATCGTGATGGAAGAGCGGCGCAGCAGAAGGGTCGAATCCCGGCGCGTCGAGGTCACGGTTGACGAGGACCGGGGCGTATTCATGATCTCGGTTGCGGCAGAGCTCGCCGACATGCATCCGCAGACCCTCCGGATATACGAGGCCCGGGGCCTGATCACCCCGAAGCGCTCGCCGAAGAACACCCGGCTCTACTCCCAGCGTGATGTCGAACGGCTCAAGCGGATCCAGCAAATGACCAACGAGGAGGGTCTCAACCTGGCCGGGGTCGAGACGGTGCTCGAGATGGAGTCGCGGGTCGAGAACATGCGCCGCGAACTCGAAGCGATGCGGGAGCGCACGCGGGAGCTGGAGAAGCAGCTGAACGACGAGATGGCGAGGGTCCACGACCGCCTCAACACGGAGATCGTTCCTTACGGCGCATACGATCCCGATCCTCCGGTCGAGATACCGGTGCGACGCCCCGAAGCCTGATTCGGACCCCCGACGGCGCCTTGCGGTCGGGGACCCGGACGATCCCTGTCCGGATTGGCCGATTCCCGCAACTATTGCGGGATTCTGCCTCGATGATGGTCGGCTTGGAGAGGTTTCGCCTATCGCAAGAGCCCTTAGGCCCGGGACAATCTAGACCTAAGTGGTACTGACTTAGATTTCTTGACATTCTGTGGTTAAGCACGTACAATTCGTTTCGTGCAACCAGACAGATTTACAGTGAAATCCCAGGAAGCGATCCAGACCGCGCAGCGTCTGGCTGCCGCTTCAAGAAACCCCGAAATCGCTCCGGCCCACCTGCTCGTTGCTCTGCTCGAACAGGAAGACGGGCTGGTACCTGCCGTGCTGAACAAGCTCGGGGCCGACCTTCCGTCCATAAAGGGCCGCGCGCGTCAGGCGATGGCCGACCTGCCCACCCTGGGTGAAGGTGCCAACGCGGACCCGCGGCCCTCGTCCGCACTCTCCGAAGTGCTGCGCCGGGCCGAGGGCGAGATGGCCCAGATGGGCGACGAATACCTCTCGACCGAGCACATGCTGCTCGCGGTCAGCGACTCGAAGTCCGCACTGGGTGACCTGCTGCCGGACCGGGCGTCACTTGCCAAGGCGATCGGAGAGGTCCGCGGCCCGCACAAGGTCACCTCCCCCAACCCCGAGGACCAGGTCCAGGCACTCGAGAAGTTCGGCCGGGACCTGACCGCTGACGCAGCCAGTGGCAAGCTCGACCCGGTCATCGGCCGGGACGAAGAAGTGCGTCGCGTGATCCAGGTGCTCTCGCGCCGGACCAAGAACAACCCGGTCCTGATCGGTGAGCCCGGGGTCGGGAAAACAGCGATCGTCGAAGGCCTCGCCCAGCGCATCGTCTCCGGCGACGTGCCGGAGAGCCTGGTCGACCGCCGCGTGATCGCGCTCGACATCGGTGCCCTGCTCGCCGGCTCGAAGTACCGGGGCGAGTTCGAGGAACGGCTCAAGGCGGTGCTGACCGAAGTCCAGGATGCGGAGGGCCAGATCGTGCTCTTCCTCGACGAGCTCCACACGATCGTCGGGGCCGGTGCTGCCGAGGGCGCGGTCGACGCCGCCAACCTGCTGAAGCCGATGCTGGCCCGTGGCGAACTCCGCGCGGTCGGTGCGACCACTCTCGACGAGTACCGCCAGCACATCGAGAAGGACGCCGCCCTGGAACGCCGCTTCCAGCCGGTCATGGTCGGTGAGCCGGATGTCCCGGACACGATCGCAATCCTGCGCGGACTGAAGGAGCGCTACGAGGTCCACCACGGCGTGCGGATCGCCGACTCGGCGATTATCGCCGCCGCGACCCTTTCCGAGCGCTACATCGCCGACCGCTTCCTGCCGGACAAGGCGATCGATCTGATCGACGAGTCCGCCTCCAGGCTGAAGATCGAGATCGACTCGATGCCGACCGAGATCGACGAGGTCGAGCGGCGCATCCAGCAGCTCGAGATCGAACGCGAAGCGCTGAAGGCCGAAACGGACGAGGCCTCACGCGGCCGCCTCGACACCCTCGAGGAAGAGCTGGCCGAACTGAACGAGAAATCGTCTGCGATGAAAGCGAGGTGGCAGACCGAAAAGGGCCTGATCGAATCGATCAAGGAGGCCAAGGTGCGCCATGAGGAGGCCAACCGCGAAGCCGAGATGGCCGAGCGTGAAGCCGACCTCGAAAGGGCCGCGAGGCTGCGGTACTCGGAGATCCCCGAACTTGAGAAGCAGGTCGCCGAAGCCGAGGGCAAGCTGACCGAACTGCAGGCCGAGGGCGGCACGATGCTGACCGAGGAAGTCACCGAACAGGACGTCGCCGAAGTCGTCGCCAAGTGGACCGGCATCCCCGTAACCCGCCTGATGGAAGGCGAGGTCGAGAAGCTCGTCCACATGGAGGAGCGGCTCCACGACCGGGTGATCGGCCAGGACGAGGCGGTCTCGGCCGTGGCCAACGCCCTGCGCCGGTCACGGGCAGGACTCTCCGACCCGGACCGGCCGATCGGCTCCTTCCTCTTCCTGGGCCCGACCGGTGTCGGCAAGACCGAGCTGGCCAAGTCGCTCGCAGAATTCATGTTCGACACCGAACAGGCGATCGTCCGGCTCGACATGTCCGAATACATGGAAAAGCACACCGTCGCGAGGCTGATCGGCGCGCCTCCCGGATACGTCGGTTACGAAGAGGGTGGCCAGCTGACCGAAGCAGTCCGCCGGCGGCCCTACGCGGTGGTGCTGCTCGACGAGATCGAGAAGGCCCACCCGGATGTCTTCAACACGCTGCTCCAGCTGATGGATGACGGGCGCCTCACCGACGGCCAGGGCCGCACGGTCAGCTTCGCGAACACGGTGCTGATCATGACCTCGAACGTCGGCTCCCAGGAGATCGCGGGAGAGGCTGTGGACGAGCGGATCCGCGAGCGGGTGACCGAGGTCCTCGAGACGACCTTCAAGCCGGAGTTCCTGAACCGGATCGACGACACAGTGATCTTCCACCGCCTGTCGAAGGAGGACATCGGACGGATCGTCGAGATCCAGGTCGACGGGCTGACCAGGCGGGTCGCCGAGAAGGACATCGAGATCGAACTGACCGAAGACGCCCGGACGTTGCTTGGCAACCTCGGATACGACCCGACCTACGGCGCGAGGCCGCTGAAGCGGGTGGTCCAGAAGCAGCTGGTCGACAAGCTGGCCCTGAAGATCCTCGAAGGCGAGTTCACCGAAGGTGATTCCGTCCTGATCGACGCCTCCGAGGGCGAACTCACCTTCGTCCGCAAGTAAGCCAGGGCGCAGAAATGGCCGGTTTGGCGGGATGCAGTTTCGCACCCGCTTAACCGGTCCTTTACTTCTTCTTTCGGGTTCCCGTACTACCCTGTGACGCCCGCTACGGGTACAGGGAGATCCCGGACAGAAGCGGGAAAACGGCTTACAACTCGATGCAAAAGGAACCTGACGACAACATGCCGCGACCGGAGAAGACTCCGGGCGGGATTCTCTGGCCGCTCCGGAGGGTCGGCTGGTTCCTGGAGAAGCACCTTCTGTGGCCGGTCGCCGACTCCTTCCGGCGGTTCACGAATTCCTTCCGGTACCGCAGTCCCTTCGCTTACATCGGGGCGACCTTGATGATCTGCGTCACCGCTGGCGCCGTCGCCGCCGCGGTCTACTTCTACAACCAGTCCGAGGAACAGCCGGACCCGGTAGTCGCGGACTCGGCGATCAGCACCGAAACGGTCGTTCCGGCAGTCCCCACTCCGACCCCGACCCCGACGACGGTCGAAGACACGACCCCGAACTCGGGCAGCGCCGACGACACGCTTCAGGGAGTCGTGCCCAACTTCACCACCTCCGGAAAGAAGAAGAACGCCAGTGGCGGTGGCAACAGCGGCCAGGCGCTTCCGCCGACGGTGGTCAGGCCCGCACCGGTGCCCAAGGCCGCACCGCTGAAGGTCGCCCACCGATTCGCCACGACTTTTGTCAGCTACGAGGTCGGCGAGAAGGGCGCCGCGAAGCAGTTCGCGAGGACCGCTACCCCGAAGCTTGCCAAGGAACTGAAGAAGAACCCGCCCAAGCTGCCTTCGAACGGGCAGATACCGAAGGCGACCGTCGTGAACGTCGTCAAGGGCAAGAAGCAGGGTGACTCGATGGAGGTAAGCGTTTCCCTGATGCGCACGGGTGCCGCCTCCGAACTCCGGCTCAATCTCACCCGCGAAAAGGGCGACGGCTGGCTGGTCAGCGAGGTCCGGGGGTAGCGAGCAGATGGGGAGGTTCAGGACAGCCCTGGCAACGATCTCGGTCGGCGCCCTGCTCGCCACCGGTCACGCTGCCAACGCCCAGGGCGCGACTCCGCTCTCCGACGAGCCCACCGCGACCGCGGGAGTATCTCCGACCGGGGCGACAGGCAGTACCGGCTCCACCGGATCGACTGGTCCCACTGGCCCGGTCAAACCCGGCAAGCCTGACACCGGTAATGGCAACCCGGGTAACGGGGGTACCGGTAATGGCAACTCCGGCAATGGGAAGGACCCAAAGCCACAGACCCCGGATCCCAAGAATGAGTCCCCCAAGCCTCCGGCCCAGATCGTGCCCGACGCGAGCAATCCGCTCTCGGCAGAGATCACGACCAGCCCCGGCCTCGGTCTTTCCGGTGACGCCACCCCGGTGCCGGCCTGCGACGGCAGTGCCGGGCCACCCCGCAACCTGATCCCGATCTACATAGAGGCTTCGAAAAAGTACGGGCTGGGCGAACGGGGACCCCAGATCCTCGCCGCAATCAATTCGATCGAAACCGACTTCGGCCGGCTCAATAACGTCACTTCTTACGCGGGGGCGATCGGCTGGATGCAGTTCATGCCCTCGACCTGGGACATGTACGCGACTGACGGCGACGGTGACGGCAAGTCCGACCCCTACGACCCGCACGACGCGATCCATGCCGCCGCCCGCTACCTCCAGGCCGCCGGCGCGCCAGGCGACTGGTATGACGCGATCTGGGCCTACAACCATGCCGACTGGTATGTCCAGGACGTGCTCGACAAAGCTGCCTGTTACGGCTCCCTCCAGGACACGGTCGAAGTCGAGGAAGAACTGAAGACCTACGTCTGCAAGGCCTCCGACGCCAGGGTCCTCGAGATCCCGAACTACTACATGCGCGGCTTCGAGGACGCTGCCTCGCGCTACGGGCTCGGGAAGCGCGGCATCTGGGTCCTGGCCGCCGTGGCAAGGCTCGAGTCCGACTACGGTCGCGGCATGACCGCAAAGCAGCTCGAGCAGCACGGGCCGATGGGCCTTTCGAAGGACGAGTGGAAGAAGTACGGAGTTGACGGTGACGGTGACGGCTATGTAGAACGGGACGAGCCGTGGGACGGCATCGCTACCTTCGCCAGGTTGCTCTGGTCACAGCCGACCCTCGAGGCCGGACTGTTCGAACACAACCACGCTGCCTGGTACGTCGAGGCCGCAGTCCAGGATGCCGGCCGGATCGCCGGTGACTGCGACACCAGCAAGACCGAGTGGAACATCGCCTATCCCGTGCCGACCAATTCGACCGAGATCAACTGGGACAACCTCCAGATCCTGAATACGGCCGCGCAGGACGACATCCAGAACGGACTGATCGACCCGCGGGTGACCAACCTGCTTGCGATCCTCACCCAGAAGTACAGCCTGTTGATCAGCTCGCTTCGCTCCGATCACAGCATGATGACCGCCTCCGGCAACATCTCCAACCACTACGGCGGCCGCGCGATGGACATCGCCGCGGTCAATGGCGTGCCCTGCACCGACCAGTCGGAGGGCAGCCCCTGCACCGAGGTGATCCAGATCCTCGCGACGCTGCCCGACGGCGTGAAGCCAACCGAGCTGATCTACGGCTGGGACGTCGACGGCTCCGGCCCGGCTTTCGCCATGAGTGATCACACCGATCACATCCACGCCGGCTTCGGCCTCTAGCGGGCACACTCCGGAACCACCAGACCAACGCTGGCGGCGTCCTTGAATCGGCCAGACCAGCTCACGTACCCACGTACTATCGCGGGCCCGTCCGGCCCAACCCCTTGCCAGCCTTGCCCTGGAGGCCCCGGAGAAGCACCCGCGTGTACCTAGCTTCGGAGGGCCTTCTCCTGGAGCTTGCGGCAGGCCTCGAGCGCGTCCCAGCCCTCGGCTCCGGCAGTCAGCTTCGAAGGATCACCGAAGACGGCGCCGGACTCGACTTCGCGGCGCAGGTTCCGTCCGGTCAGGGCACTGGCGGACTCGACACCGCCGACCATCGCGCCAACGATCCCGTGACCGCGACGGCTTGAGACACCCCCCAGGATCAGTCCCTCGATCGGGGTCCGGTACTCGAGTCTGAGGGGACCGAACTGGTCGGTCGCGAGTTCGATCCCGTAGGAGGAGCCACCGGTCGAAAGCGTGTACCGCGTCTGGGTCATCGGCGTTGCCGCCTCCTTCCAGAGGATGTGCGACCTGATCTCACCCAGCTTCTCCTCGGCCCGGTCGATCAGCTGCTCGGTGACCCGCTCCTTGATCTTTCTGTATTCCGCCTGCCGGCTGTACTTTGGCGCTCCATCCGAATCGTCGACGCCCCAGGCAGCGGGGTCGGGAGTGGCCCAGGTCATCAGCTCTACCGTGGAGCAGCCGGGAGGGGCGTGGCCTTCATGGCCCGGATCCTTGGCGCTGGCTGAGGAAATGTAGACGGGCGGGTCGGTGTCGAACTCGCCGGCGGCGACCGGCTCGTAGTAGGCCTCCTGGTCGAAACGCGAGTGCAGCCAGTAGTTGGTGGCCGGCATGCGCTCGGAGATATCAAAGTCGAGGCCGAGGTACACGGTGAAGAGCGGGGTGGCCATCCGGTACCCCTCGACCTGATTGCGGGTCTCTTCCGGCACAGCTGCTTCATCCAGCAGGTCGAGGAAGAGGTGCTTGATGTCGCCCGTGGCAATCACCGAGCCGGTCGGGATGATCTCGCCACCGGCCAGCTCAACCCCGGTGACCCGATGCCCGCCCTCGCCGTCCTCCGCGGTCAGGATTCGCTCCACCTCGGCATGGGTCCGCACCCGTCCTCCATAGGTGTGGATCAGATCGACGAGCTGCCCGGCAAGTTCCTGGCCGCCGCCCCGCACGTAGAAGGCACCTTCCTGGAGGTAGTGGTCGAGAAGCCCGGCGTGCAGCGTGACCGGCGTGCGGGAAGGCGGCGTTGCGTAGTCACCGGCGAGGCCGAGGATCACCGCCCGCGATCGCTCGCTCAGGTAGTGCTCGTCGAAGAGTTCGGTCACCGGCCGCATGCCCCAGCTGACCACGGTCGGCGCCTTCTCCAGGTAGCTGGTCAGGTCGGTGTCCCGATCGGGGATTCCCACCTCCCGCAGCTCCTCCATGATGTTCCGCATCACGTCGGTCACCCCGCGAAGGCCCTCTTCCTCCTCCGGGAAGGTCTCGACGAGCCTCCCGACGTAGTTGTCCCAGCCCTTCGGCGTGCGGAACTCGAGATCAGGGAAGATGAAGGTGTCGAAGCCATCCGGGTCCAGCTCGGGAAACTCGATGCGGTCCAGCAGCCCCAGGCCCCGGAGCACCCTCGCAATCTCTCCGGTCCGGACGCCGCCGATGTAGTGGAGGCCGACGTCGAACTGCCACTCGTTCTTGCGGCGAAAGGTCTGACTGCAGCCGCCGGCGACGTCGTACTGCTCGAGGACGAGGACCTTCTGGCCGAGCGCCGCAAGGTATGCGGCAGCGGTCAGGCCGGAGAGACCGGATCCGATGACCACCACTTCCGGCTCGGCCGGCATGGCGGGTACTACCCGTTCCCATCTCGCCTCGCTCATCGCGTCGCCAGCCTAGCGTGGAATCGCCCCGGCGATGCAGAAACGGCCGGTCGCGCGCTGACATATGCTGGAGCCAGACCGGCTCCCGGTCGACGAAACGTCGCAAATCAAGGAGAGGAAAGAGATGCCGACTTACGTGATGCTGACCAACCTGACGGCCGAGGGCGTCAAGACTCTGAAGAACCATCCGGGCCGGGTGGCCGAGGTGAATCGCGAAGTCGAGGCGCTGGGCGCGACCGTGGTTGCCCAGTACACCACCCTCGGTCAGTTCGACTTCGTAACCGTGATCGAAGCTCCTTCGGAAGAGGTCATGGCGAAGGTTTCGATCGAGATGGGATCCAGGGGAACCATGAGGAGCCAGACCCTCACCGCCCTCTCGACCGAGCGCCTGGCGGAAGTCCTGGCGGGCTGAAGTTCTTTGAGCATCCGCATCCTCGTCCTTGGCGGTGGTGGCCGTGAGCACGCCATCGTCAAGGCTCTTTCCCGATCCCCTCAGGCTCCTGAGCTCTTCTGCGCGCCGGGCAACCCCGGCATCGCCGCCGACGCGACCTGCCTTCCCGATCTCGATCCGGTCGATCCTGCTGCCGTGACGGAACGGGCCCGGGAGCTCGACATCGACCTCGTTGCGGTCGGACCAGAAGCACCGCTGGTTGCCGGGGTGGTGGACGCGCTGGCCGAAGCCGGGATCGCTGCCTTCGGCCCCAGTGGCGCGGCGGCGAGGCTTGAGGGCTCCAAGTCCTACGCCAAGGAGGCGATGGTCGAGGCGGGCGTCCCGACCGCCGGCTACGGCGTCGTGACGAATCGCGACGCGGCGCTCGAGAAGCTCACCGAGACCGGGTGCCCGGTCGTCCTGAAGGCAGATGGACTCGCCGCCGGCAAGGGAGTCCTCATCTGCATGACCGAGCAGGAGGCCCGGGAGGCAATCGAGGTTTTCTTCACCGAGCTGCGTTTCGGGGAGACCGAGGTGGTGGTCGAGGAATTCCTTGAAGGCGAGGAGCTATCGCTGCTCGCGATCTGCGACGGCGAGCGGGCGATCCCCCTGGCCCCCGCCCAGGACTACAAGCGGATCGGCGACGGCGACACCGGACCGAACACCGGCGGCATGGGCAGCTACTCGCCGGTCCAGACCGTGACCAAGGACCAGCTGTCAGACCTTTCGGCGCTCGTCCACCAGCCGATCGTCGACCTGATGGCCGAGCGGGGCCACCCCTTTCACGGGGTTCTCTACGCCGGACTGATGATGACTGCCGACGGCCCGAAGGTGCTCGAGTACAACACCCGCTTCGGGGATCCGGAGACCCAGGCGGTGCTGCCACGACTCCGATCCGACCTGGTGGACCTCTTCCTGGCCGCCTCTATCCCGGGGGGACTGGCCGAAAAGGAAGTGACTTTCTCCGACGATTTCGCGGTGACGGTGGTGCTCGCTTCGGCCGGTTATCCGGCCTCGTCCTCGAATGGCGACGTGATCACCGGGCTGGAGCAGGCGGCCGCGTCCGCCGAAGTCGTACACGCCGGCACTGCCGAGCAGAACGGGCAGATCGTGACGGCCGGCGGCAGGGTGCTGAACCTGACCGGTATCGGACCCGACGCTGCAACGGCACGTGATCGCGCTTACGATGCGGCTGAAGCAGTCGAATTCGATGGCAAACAGATGCGACGGGACATCGCCGAGCGGGCGGTCCGGCGCGAGAGAGAACTGGACCAATGAGCGAAACCCCCCAGCAGCCGGCGACGATCTCCACCGTGGAGCAGCTCTTCGAGGAGATCGAAGTCGAAGAACCCAAAGTCGGGATCATCATGGGTTCGAAGAACGACAAGCCCAAGATGCAGCCGGCCGGCCAGGCCCTCGAGGACGCGGGCATCGCCTACGAAGTGCGGGTCATGTCGGCCCACCGTGACCCCGAACTCGTAGTCGACTACTGCACCAACGCGAAGATGCGAGGGCTCAAGGTGATCATCGCCGGAGCCGGTATGTCAGCCGCGTTGCCGGGTGTCGCCGCCGCTCACACCGAGCTTCCGGTGATTGGCGTGCCGATTCTCGGCAAGTCGCTCGGCGGACTGGACGCGCTGCTTTCTGCCGTCCAGATGCCCCCTGGGGTCCCCGTCGCCTGCGTTGCCATCGACGGTGCCAAGAACGCCGGTGTGCTCGCCACCCGCATCATCAACCTGGCTGGCTGAGCGCGAATGATCGAGCGCTACACCCGCCCCGAGATGGGCGCGGTCTGGACCCAGCAGGCGAAGTTCCAGTCCTGGCTGGACGTCGAGCTGGCCGCCACGGACGCCTGGGCTGCCGAGGGCGTCGTTCCGGCCGAAGCAGCAGCCACCTGCCGCGAGAAGGGCAGCTTCACGGTAGACGAGGTGAACGCACGCGAGGAGATCACCAACCATGACGTCGCTGCCTTCGTTGACGTGGTCGCAGCGTCGATCGGCGAGGACGGACGCTGGATCCACTTCGGCCTCACCTCCTCCGACGTTCTCGACACGGCACTCGCCGTCCAGCTGACCAAGGCCGGGGAGATCCTCGTCGCCGGAGCAAAGACCTATCGGGACGCCCTGATCGAGCGGGCCTTCGAGTTCCGCGACACGCTCGCGATGGGGCGAACCCACGGCGTTCATGCCGAGCCGACGACCTTCGGCCTCCGGCTCGCCGGCTTCGCCTTCGAAGCCGACCGCAACTGGAAGCGCCTGCAGCATGCGACCGGGCAGGCGGCCCGCGGCAAGCTCTCGGGTGCGGTCGGAACCTATGCCTCGGTACCACCGTCGATCGAGCGGCGGGTGATGGAGACCCTCGGTCTCCAGCGGGAAGAGATCGCAACCCAGGTCGTGCCGCGTGACCGTCACGCCGAGCTGCTTTCGGCGATCGCGCTTGCCGGCGCCGGGATCGAGCGGTTCGCAACCGAGGTCCGGCACCTGCAGAGGACCGAGGTCCGCGAAGCAGAGGAGCCTTTCGCCACCGGCCAGCAGAAGGGTTCTTCCGCGATGCCGCACAAGCGCAATCCGATTCGCACCGAGCGCCTGACCGGGCTGGCCCGGCTGCTTCGCGGCTACGCGCAGACCGGTCTCGAGAACGTCGCCCTGTGGCATGAGAGGGACATCAGCCATTCCGGCGCCGAGCGGGTGATCCTGCCGGACGCCACGATTGCGCTGGATTACATGCACTACATCGCCACCCAGGTCGCGACCGGCCTCGTGGTTCACGTTGACCGGCTGAAGTCGAACCTGGAGTTGACCAACGGCGCCCTTTTCAGCCAGCGCGCGCTGACCGCCCTGGTCGAATCCGGAATGACCCGCGATGACGCCTACCGCACAGTCCAGGCGGCCGCCCACGAGGCCTTCGACGGAGACACGCACTTCCGCGAGCTGATCGGCCAGGCGGCCCCGGAACTCGATCTCGACGAAATCTTCGATTACAGCGCCTACCTGACCCACCTCCCCGAGGTCTTCGAGCGCCTCGAAGAGATTCGGTAGGAGAAAGACCGTGAAGCTCTACACCTGTGGCCAGGGGACCGGCGGGCCGGCGGCGATGCACCCCTGCGCGAAGGCCGGGAAGGCCCTGGACGAGGCCGGGTACGGGTACGAACTCAAGAAGGTCCGCGGCTACCGGATGCTCCCCTGGACCTGGCGCAGCCGGGCCGAGGACCGCAAGCTGATCAAGGAGCTTTCCGGGACCAACGAAGTGCCGGTTCTCGTCCTCGACAACGGCGAGGTGATCAGCGACTCGTCGGAGATCGCCAAGTGGGCTAAGGAGAACCCTGCCCCGAAGTCCTGAACTGATCGGCCCGGGCGAGGCCAGGGCCGCCGCAGACGCGATCGCCCGCGGCTTTCAGGACAACGAGATCTGGATGTGGCTGATGCCAGACGACCGGGTTCGCGCCAGGGTCGAAAGGCGGCAGTACCGCGCCCTGGTGAAGCACGTGTTCGTTCCCCGTCGGTCCGGCTGGGCCTCGATGCTGCCGTCGGGTGAGGCCGCCGGAGCCTGCCTCTGGTATCCGCCGGGCACAAAACGCCACAACTTCAGGGAAACGCTCGCCGAGAGCCTGCCCTTCCTCCCGGCCGGATTCCGGCACCTTGGCAAGGCTTCACGGCTTCAGCGCCTGATCACCTCGAACTGGCCGGGAGAACCACACTGGTACCTGTCGGTGCTCTCGGTTTCGCCGGAATCCCAGCGGGAAGGCCATGGCGCTGCCCTGCTCCGGCCCGGACTTGAAGCGGCAGACCGGGACGCGGTCGGCTGCTGGCTGGAGACCCAGCGGGAGAGCAACATCCCCTTCTACGCCCGGTTCGGCTTCCAGCTGGTCAGGCGGGTGGAAGTGGAGCCGGATGTTCCCCTCTGGCTGATGTGGCGGCCGCCAGCTGGCGCCTGACCGGACACCTCAACCGACGATTGCCCGCCTTGCCCCGCTGATCCTGTAGAGACCGCCTCCTTCTCCCACGGCGAACAGGTACCGGCCCCGGAATCCCTTCGACCCGCGCCCGAAGGTGACGCCGCCGAGCGTGTCGCTGATCTCGAAAACGCAGGCTTTCTTGCCCGGCCGGACCTTCCAGACGCCGCCGATCGCCCCGACGAAGAAGTTGTTGTTGCCATCCCTGGTGATGCTGGAGAAGTACGAGAACTTGCGCTCCTCGTCGGTTGACTGGTACCAGGTGGTGGTGATGTCCGGGTTGTCCAGCTCGACGGTGCTGATCTTGGGCGGCAGGCTGTAGTGGCTGGTGACGTACATGTACTCGCCGTACTTGCCGATCACCATGCCGGATGGGGTGTTGATCTCCGCCCAGGGCCTTTCGATCCAGCCTCGCGGAGAGACCCGGTTGATGTTCGAGCTGTTGATGAAAGTGTTGGAGGCGAGGATGGAACCGTCCGGCAATGTCGCGACCCCGTTCGCCGATCCCACACGGTGCGCCAGCACCGAATACTTGCCGTTCGAAGGATTGACCTCGAGGATGTCCGCCTCGCGGAGCCTGGGACCTCCGTAGATCCCGTAGGGGTCGTAGCTGCCCACGCCCCAGAGCAGCGTCCTGCCCCTCCAAGCCAGGCCTCCCGAACCTCCGATGGCCGATGCGAGAAGGACCCAATCGGCTCCCGGCCGGTCGATTCGCCACAACCTGGCCATCCGGTCGTCCTCGCTGGCCCGGCCCGATACGTACATCCGGCCCCCGCCTCCCACGATCGCCGATCTGAGCTTTCTCTCGCTGTCGTCGATCTTCCTTATTGACACCTGACCCGCGCATTCGGGGACCTTCTTCGCGGTTGCCGAGGACACAATCGACAGCGATGCGAGAACTGCAAGTACCAGTGCTGGAACAACCCTGCCCACGGATTCAGCCTACCCTGCCGCCTGTTCCGGATCCGGTTCAGCTTCAGCAGAGGCTGTCCTGGAGCACCCCGCTCGGGCAGACCGAGTGGTACCAGAGCGCATTCGGGAAAACCGCTCCGGAGAAGTCGGCGCCCGTGAAGTTCGAGTTCATGATGATCACCGAGCCAAGCGAGGCATTCGTCAGGTTCGCGTCATTGAAAGAGGAGATCTGAATCGAGCTCGCGTGCATGAATGCCTCGGTGAAGTTCGCACCGACCATGATCGTGCTGCTCAGGTTGGCCGAATAGAGGAGCGTCCCGGTGAAGTTGGCCGGGTCTGGCTGGGCGACCACCCCGTAGAGATTGGCGTTCTCCAGGTTCACGTTCGTCAGGTCGGTTCCCGAGAGGGTGGCGCCCCACAGGTTGGCGTTGATCAGGTTTGTCGTCGTCTTGGCCGGCTCGTTGGAGAAAGGAGGAGGGGGAGGGGGCTGGTTCGAGCCCTTCAGGTTGGCGTTGGTCAGGTCCGCGCCGTAGAAGGACGAGTTGCTGAAGTCGCCGTTGGTCAGGGTCGCCGTGTTCAGGCTTGTGCCGTACAGCCTCGCGTTCTCGGCGCTCACTCCGGTCAGGTTCGCCCGGTTCAGGGTAGCGTTGGTGAAGTTGGCGGTCGAGAGGGTCGCCTTGTTCAGCTTCGTCCCGACCAGCCAGGCTCCGCGCAGGTCGGCACTGGTCAGGTCGGCTCCGCGCAGGTCGGCGTTCTTCAGGTTCGCGTTCCTGAGGTCGGCGCCCCGCATCTTCGCGTTCCGGAAGTTCGCGCCATTCAGCTTGCCGTGGAACTCGAGCTTCCAGTTGAGCTTCTTGCCCGCACAGTTCGCCTTCTGCTTCAGCACGCAGCCGTTCACGGTCTTCGACTTTGCCGGGGCGGCCCCGAAGAGCAGCGCGGCCATGAGAAGCGGAAGGAGATACCTCTTGAAGAAGTCCATGCCCGGAACCTAACCGGTCCGACCGGTCAAGCCGAAGGCACTGTTGCGTCCAGCGCGCCCCTTATCTGGACGATCTGGCCGCCGAATCCGACCGCGTAGAGGGTATTGCGGGTGAAACCGGACTTGCCTCCGCCAAAGGCGAGGTTGGAAACCTGCGGGATGCCAGAGGCCACCTTGCAGACCTGCCTGTCGGGTGTGATCTTCCAGATCTCGCCTGCCGCCCAGGCGGCGGCATAGAGGTTGTTCTCCCCGTCGCGGGTGAGTCCGTCAAAGGCGGGAACCTGGTTGTCGAGGCCTGCCGCCGAGAACCAGGTCGTGACGTTCGACGGCCTGGCGAGCTCCACCCGGGCGATGCTGCCGGGGTTCTTGAACGTCTGGTTGACGAAGAGGTACTTGCCGTTCTTGCCGACGACCATGCCGTTGCCGCTCTCGACGCTGGCCCAGCCGTGCGTGGTCGCGCCGTCCGGGGTGACCCGGTCGAGCTTCAGGCCGAAATCGTTGGACGCAAAGACGAATCCGTTCTTCGCGCGGGTCACGCCGTTGGCCATGCCGAGATCGGTCGCCCACTCGAAGTACCTGCCGTTCTTCGGGTTCACCTTGAGCAGGCTCGCCTGGGGGTCTGCGTCGCCGGTCTGCCCGCCCACGAGCGTGTTTCCGTTGCCCCAGAGCAATCGCTTTCCGACCCAGGCCAGGCCCCCGGGTCCCGCCGGCGCGTTCGAGATCACCTCGGGGGTGGCGCCCGGACGGTCGATCCTGATCAGGCTGGCCGGATCATCGAAGCCGGACTTCGTTCCGGAGACGAACAGCTTGCCTCCCCCGCCGGAGATCACGGCTTCGAGCACGCCCTGGCCGGTGTAGAGGGTCTTTTGCGAGAGCGTGCCCTCGCATTCGGGTATCGCGCTGGCGGCCGGCGCGAAGGCCAGCGAACCGAGGGCGAGGACGGCGGTAACGACGACGAGACGCATGCGCATGTCCGAAACCCTAACGCCGCTGCCTTTGTCCGACTCGGATGCCTTGTAAAGTCGGACGCAATGAGCCCCTCGATTGAAGATCTGAAACTCGTCAATTCCGGCAAGGTCCGCGAGATCTACGAGATCGAGGACGATCTCCTGCTGGTCGCCTCCGACCGCATCTCGATCTACGACGTGATCATGCCGACCGCCATCCCGGACAAGGGCAAGGTCCTGACCCAGATGTCGAACTTCTGGTTCGAGAACACGACCGACATCGTGCCGAATCACTTCCTCTCCAACGACGTGCCCGAAGAGGTCGCCGGCAGGGCGGTAAGGGTCCGTAAGCTCGAGATGTATCCGGTCGAATGCGTCGTGCGCGGGTACCTCTCCGGATCAGGGTGGAAGGAGTACCAGGAGACCGGTGCCGTCTGCGGAGTCGGACTCCCGGAGGGTCTGCAGGAGTCGGACAAGCTGCCTCGACCGATCTTCACCCCGGCGACCAAGGCCGAACTCGGTGATCACGACGAGAATGTCGATTTCGACCGGGCGGCCGAGATCGTCGGTGACCGGCACCTGATGGAGGAGCTGCGGCGGATCTCGATCGAGCTCTATGAGTACGGTGCTGCCCACGCGGCCGGGAAGGGCATCATCCTCGCCGACACCAAGTTCGAATTCGGCTCCTACGCGGGTGCCGAGATCGTGCTCGGCGACGAGGTGCTCACCCCGGACTCCTCCCGGTACTGGCCGGCCGACCTGTACGAACCGGGCAAGACCCAGCCCTCGTTCGACAAGCAGTACGTGCGTGACTGGGCGAACGCCGCCGGCTGGGACCACAACCCCCCCGCTCCCGAGTTGCCGGAAGACGTCGTCGCACAGACCCAGGCCAAGTACCGCGAAGCCTACGAGCGGATCACCGGGAGGGAACTTTGATTCAGGCCCGGGTACTTATCCGGCCCAAGGAGGGCATCCTCGACGCCCAGGGCAAGGCAGTGGAAGGTGCCCTGCCCGCCCTCGGCTTCGAAGGTATCGGACACGTCCGGGTCGGACGGATCGTCGAACTCGAGGCCGAGAACGCCGACCGGCTGGAAGAGCTTTGCGAGAAGCTGCTCGCCAACCCGCTGATCGAGGATTACGAGATCGAGACCATCGCCGAATGAAGTGGGGTGTGCTGCAGTTCCCCGGTTCCTGTGACGAACGCGATGCCCTGAACGCCTGCCTCATCGCCGAGACAAGCCTTGGTGCGGGGAGCGGACCGGGAGGAACCGCCTCCTCGGCCCGAAACGTCGTCGGCGCCACCTCCCGGTCCGCTCCGTCTTCACGGTTGGTCTGGCATGAGGAGACCGACCTTTCGGGGTTGGACGGGATTGTCGTTCCCGGTGGTTTCTCGTACGGCGACTACCTTCGGGCGGGGGCGATCGCGCGATTTTCACCGGCCATGGCTGCGGTCGCCGAGTTTGCCGCTGCCGGTGGACCGGTGCTGGGGATCTGCAACGGGTTCCAGGTTCTTTGTGAATCGGGACTGCTCCCGGGAGCCCTCCTGACCAACGAGAGAACGAGATTCATCTGCCGCCAGGGTGACCTGATCGTCGGCGAGGCCGACTCGCCTTTCCTCGCGGAACTCCAGCCGGGCCAGACGATCTCGATTCCCTTCAAGCACCAGTCGGGCCGGTTCTTCGCGCCGCCGGAACTGCTGGAAGAGATCGAGGCGAACAACCAGGTCGCCTTCCGCTATGCCCCGGGCCACAACCCCAACGGCTCGCTCAATGACATCGCCGGGGTGACCAACGAGGCCGGGAACGTGCTGGGGCTGATGCCTCATCCGGAGCACGCCGTCCAGAAGTTCAGCGGCTCGACCGACGGCCTCGCACTCTTCCGTGGGCCCGCACTGACCGGAGCAGGAGCATGAGCGGGCAGAGCGCGCACAGGGCCCTGGGCCTCACCGATCACGAGTTCGACCTGATCTGCAGGAAGATGGGCCGCGAGCCCAACGGTGTCGAACTGGCGATGTTCTCCCTCCTCTGGTCGGAGCATTGCGCCTACAAGCACTCCCGAAAGCTCCTGAAGAACCTGCCCACTGACGGGCCGCGCGTCGTCATGGGCCCAGGCGAGAACGCCGGCGCGGTCGACATCGGCAACGGCTACTCCGTCGCCTTCAAGGTCGAGTCCCACAACCACCCTTCCGCGGTCGAGCCCTTCCAGGGCGCGGCGACCGGAGTCGGCGGCATCCTGCGGGACGTCATCGCGCTCGGCGCCCGGCCGATCGCGATCCTCGATTCGCTCAGGTTTGGTGAACCCGACACCGAAAGGACCCATTACCTGGTCGACGGTGTGGTCAGGGGAATCGGTCACTACGGAAACTGCATGGGCATCCCCACTGTCGGCGGGGAAATCTACTTCGAACCTCCCTACGAGCAAAATCCGCTGGTCAACGCGATGTGCGTCGGCCTGGCCCGAACCGACGAGATGGTGCGAGCCGCCGCGGCCGGCCCCGGCAACAAGGTCGTGCTTTTTGGTTCGCTGACTGGCCGGGACGGCATCGGAGGCGCCTCGGTGCTCGCTTCGGCCGAGCTTGACGAAGGCGACGACGCGAAGCGTCCCACGGTCCAGATCGGCGACCCCTTCGAGGAATCGAAGCTGCTCGAGTGCTGTCAGGAACTGCTCGCCGGGGATCTGCTCGTCTCCCTGCAGGACCTGGGCGCCGCCGGTCTCACCTCGTCGGCCGGGGAGATGGCCTCTGCGGGAAGCACCGGAATCGACATCGACGTCGGACTGGTCCCGCTTCGCGAAGCGGACATGGAGCCTTTCGAGATCATGGTTTCGGAGTCTCAGGAGCGGATGCTCGCGGTCGTCGAGCCGTCGAAGGTCGATGAGGTGCTCGCGCTCTGCACCAAGTGGCAGACCGCCTCCGCGGTGATCGGCGAAGTGACCGACTCCGGCAATTTCCGCATCCTCAAGCACGGCGAGACAGTCGGCGAGATCAGGGTCGAAGACCTGGTTGACGGCTGCCCGCTCTACGACCTCGAACCCGAAGAACCAGCCGGCTGGACCTACCCGAACCGGGTCACGATCGAGGCCGATGCCTCGCCCAGCGACATCCTGCTCAGCCTGCTCGCCTCCCCTTCGATCGCATCAAAGCGCTGGGCCTACGAGCAGTACGACTCGATCGTCGGCTCGCGAACGGTTCACCGGGCAGGTGCCGCCGACGCTGCGGTGCTGAACATCCCGGAATCGGACCGATCGATCGCGATCTCGATCGACGGCAACGGCCGAAGGGTCGCCTGCGATCCGTTTCAGGGGACCGTCGAAGCAACCCTCGAGTGCGCGGCAAACCTCGCGGTCGTCGGAGCGGAGCCCCTGGGCGTGACCAACTGCCTCAACTTCGGAAACCCGGAGAAGCCCGGTGTCGCCTGGCAGCTCGGCCGCGCCGTTGAAGGTCTGGCGGAAGCCTGCCGGGCCCTCGGAGCACCGGTGGTCGGCGGCAACGTCTCCCTCTACAACGAGACGCCGCAGGGTCCGATCTACCCGACGCCGGTGGTCGGCATGGTCGGCGAACTGTTTGAGCCGGAGAACTCTGCCGGCCGCGACTGGCAGGAAGGCGATGCGGTCGCCCTGCTCGGCCCGTTCGATCCCTCGCTTGCCGGCTCCGAGCTGGAGAAGCAGCGTGGCGAGCTCGGTAAGGGCCTGCCCGCCCGCGGGATCGGTCCGGTGAAGGAGGCGATCGAACTGGTTCGCGAAGCGGTCCGGTCCGGCGTGGTGAGGACGGCGACCGACATCTCGGACGGAGGCATCAGCACCGCTCTGGCCGAGCTCTCGATAGGATCTGGCGCCGGTTTCGAAGGTGACCTGACCGCGCTGATGGCCCGCCGCGAATGTTCAGAGGAGGACGCCCTGTTCGGGGAGGGGCCCGGCGGCTTCATCCTCGCCGGCGATCAGGCCGAACTCGAGAAGCTCGGCGGACGCGGCGTTGATTTCGAGCTGATCGGCGAAGTCCGGGGCAACGAGTTGATCGTCAGCGCTGGCGGCAGCCGGATCGAGATCCTGATCGAGGAGGCGGCCGCGGCCTTCGACTCGCTGGAAGACCGCATCGAATCGGATCAGGCGGGACTCACTCACTAGCAAGCAGTCAGGCCCGGCTTCGCCGGACCTCCCAATGAAACCCGCCGGTCCACAGAACCAATGACGGATGAACCGGCTCCATCGGGTGGCCCTTCGAACGGGTGGGAGCGGCTGAACATATAGGTTCACTCGGGACGTGGCGAAGGAACTTCACGACCCCGAAACAACCGAGAGCAGAAGGGACCTGGCGGCACAGGTCGCCAAGCCGATGCGGCAGTTCCTGGCGACCGAGTCCGGCAGCGCCGGCCTTCTCCTGTTCGCCGCCGTCGCCGCCCTGATCTGGTCGAACTCGCCGGTCGCAGACACCTACGACAGCTTCTGGAACACCGGTCTCGCGATCAACCTCGGAGACTGGTCGATCGATCACTCGCTCAGGTACTGGATCGACGAGGCGCTGATGGCGACCTTCTTCTTCGTGATCGGCATGGAGGTCCGGCGGGAGCTCTCGATGGGCGAGCTGACCGACCGCAAACGGGTCTGGGTCGCAGTGCTCGGCGGGGTCGGCGGGATGCTGGTTCCAGCCCTGATCTTCTTCGGGATCAACGCGGGCTCAGGCAACGAGCACGGCTGGGGAATCGTGATCGCGACCGACACCGCCTTCCTGCTGGGCGCGCTGGCGATCGTCGGACCCAAGTTCCCAACGCAGCTCCGGGTCTTCCTGCTCACCCTCGCGATCGTCGACGACATAGTTGCGATCAGCGTCATCGGCATCTTCTACTCGGACTCGATCGATCCGGTCGCACTTGCCATCTGCGTCGCCTGTCTGTTCCTGATCGCCCTCTTCCCGAGGCTGAACGTCTGGCGGTCAAGCGCCTACTTCCTGGTCTGCGCCGTACTTTTCGTCGCCGCGATGGAGTCGGGAGTCCACGCCACCCTGGCCGGCATGCTGGCGGGACTGCTCGTGGCGGCCTACCCGCCCGAGCCAAAGAAGGTCGAACGGGCCGCCCGAAGAGTCCGCGCATTCAGGCAGTCGCCTCTGCCGGAGGTCGCGCGCACCGCCAACCAGAGCGTTCAGCAGGCGGTATCCCCGAACGAGCGCTTCCAGACCGTGCTTCACCCGATCACCAGCTACGCGATCATTCCGCTCTTCGCGCTGGCAAACGCGGGAGTAAACTTGGGGGGTGGCGTGCTCGGTGACGCGATCACATCGACGCTCACCTGGGGCATCGTCGCGGGCCTGGTCGCGGGCAAGACGCTCGGCATCACGACCGGGGTCGTGCTCTCAGTCAAGTCGCGGATCGGCGAACTGCCCCGCGGGATCGGCAAGGGCCAGACGGTGGGCGGAGCCGCCCTCTCCGGCATCGGCTTCACCATCTCGGTCCTTATCGCCCGGCTCGCCTACGACGACCCCGAGACCCAGGACCGAGCCGTGGTCGGCATCTTCATCGCCTCGGTGCTGGCCGTGATTCTGGCCTGGACCATCTTCAAGGTCGCCGCCGTGTTCCGCGGTGAGACCAGCGCCAGCCTGCCAAGGTTCCTCGACCTGCCTTTCGACCCGGAGGAGGACCACTATCTGGGCAACCCGAATGCTCCGTATGTGCTCGTCGAGTACGGGGACTACGAGTGCCCGTACTGCGGGCGCGCCACCGGCATGATCCGCGAGCTTCGCGAGCGGATGGGGGACGAGATGGTCTACGTGTACCGGCACCTGGCGCTGGTCGATGTTCATCCCCATGCGGAACTGGCGGCCGAGGCGGCGGAGGCGGCCAATGCTCAGGGCAAGTTCTGGGAGATGCATGTCGAGCTCTACGACCATCAGGGTGATCTCGACATCGAGGACCTGATCGGCTACGCCGGGAAGCTGGGACTCGACGTCGATCGTTTCGTGGAGGACATCCAGAGCGGGAAGTTCTCCAAACGGGTCCAGAAGCACGCCGAATCGGGTGACGCCAGCGGAGCCCACGGCACCCCCACCTTCTTCATCAACGGCATCCGGCACGTGGGCGCCTACGACGCGGTAAGCCTGGCCGATGAACTGCGGACCACCGAGCCGGCCAGCTCCAGCCACAACCCCTAGCCAAACCCCCGTTTCTGTGTTAGTCCTATGGACCCGGGGAAAGATCCCCGCCTGATTCGAAGGGCAGGAGGAATGCAGACAACGATCCGCCGACTCGCGCTGCTGCCGCTGGTGGCAGGCGCTTTGCTGGCCCTTCCGGCCGCCTCCGTGATGGCTGCGCCCGCAAACGACAATTTCAGCGCCGCCCAGACCGTAGGCCCCGCCCTGCCGGTCTCGGTATCTGCCTCGACGATCGATGCCACGGCTGAGGTCGGTGAACCGGCCATCTTCGGGAACACGCCCCAGGCTTCGGTGTGGTTCCGCTGGATCGCGCCGGCAAACGGCAGCACCGTGGTGGATCTGTGCGGGGCAGGGTTCACCGGCAGCGACTTTCCGACCGAGCGGATCGCGGTTCGCACGGGGGCGAGCCTGCTGGCGCAGGTTCTCGTCGCCGAGCGGGCCGGCGAATGCAACCTACGGTTTAACGCGGTGGCTGGCACGACGTACAACATCCAGGTCGACTACGGCTTCGACCAGGGTCCGGAGCTGGACTCGCTGTCGTTCTATCCGT
>DAIQCC010000009.1:98945-102548 GCA_036780865.1 Solirubrobacterales bacterium
TGACGGGACGAACCTGGATTCCGGCTGGGAAGCGGGCGAGCCCGCCGCTCTGGGTGGAGGCATTTCGTCGCGTTCGGTCTGGTATTCGTGGACTCCGGCCGCCAGCGGCAGGGTGCGGTTCGACTTCTGCGACTACGAGCCTATCGTCGGTGCGAGCAACTTCATCATCGCCCTCTACACGGGCAACACGCTGGGAACCCTCGTCCCCGTGGCTTCAGGGAACAACTGCGACATGGACGTCCCGGTGGTCGCCGGCACCACCTACCGTCTCGCTTTCAGCGGGACATCAAGCGGTGAGATGAACTTCACCCTGAAGCTCTCGGCCGCCCCGCCGCCACCAAACGACGACTTCGCCAATGCCGCCGCGATCGGGCCCGGATTACCCGTGACCGCGAATGGAAACAACGACTTCGCGACCGTTGAGGCCGGCGAACCCGGCCACGGAGGAATCAACCCGGCATTCCGATCGGTCTGGTATCGGTGGACCCCCGCCGCAAGCGGACAGGTCCGTGTCCGGGGATGCAGCCGGGACTACGACGCCAGAGTCAGCGTCTATACCGGCGCTACCGTAGCCACCCTCACGCGGATAAACGATGAGCCGCCCTACGCGCCCCATTGCGGCGTGACCTTCACTGCCGTGGCGGGCACGACCTACAGCATCGCGGTTGGAGGCGGACCGTTCACTGCTTCCTACGGTCCCTTCGAGTTCGACGTGCACTGGCTCGAAATCCCGGCCAACGACAACCTGGCCCAGGCGGTCAAGCTGGGCGCGAGCCAGAAGTTCAAGGTCTCCGGAACGACGATCGACGCCACCTTCGAGGATGGCGAGCCTTCCCACGACTTTAGCTTCGGACCGAACGGCCCGTCCGTCTGGTACCAGTGGACCGCCCCGGACGAGGATCCCATGATCATCGAGGCATGCGCCCCGGAGGAAGCCGTGCGTGTAGCGGTTTACTCAGGTTCCGCCTTCCCCGAGCTGAAGAAGATCGTCCAGTCTGCCGAAGGCTGCAGAGCGGGAGTCGGCGGGAGACTCGCGATCGCACCTGACAAGGGCACCGTGTACCGGATCGTCGTCTCGCCGGTGCTGCGGGATTTCGAGACCGACTTCATCCTGACCGGAGTCGACCCCTCTTTCAGGCCTGCCCCGGCCTTCAACCTGAAGAAGGCGATCGCCAAGTGCCGGAAGATCAAGGGCAAGGGCGCGAAGGCCAAGCGCAAACGGGCCAACTGCATCAAGGCCGCCCGACTGAAGGCAGCGATCATCAAGTGCCGAAAGATCACCGACAAGAAGGCCCAGGCGGTCTGCGTGAAGAAGGCGCGCCAGCGCTTCAAGTGATTCAGTGAACCGCTGACCGGGTAACTCCGGTCACATGAGCGGAAGGAGACGGGCACGACTGGCAATTGCCGCCTGCGTTGCTGCCGGAATGCTGCTCGTCTCCGGTTGCGGGGGTGATGACGGCGGCAAGGTTTCGCTCAAGTGGTTCATCGCGATCCAGCCGGGGGGATCGATCCAGAAGGTCGCCGAAACCTGTTCGAAGCAGTCGGGCGGCAAGTACGACATCGACCTGGAGCTGCTTCCCACCGACGCCTCACAGCAGCGGGAGCAGCTGGTAAGGCGGCTCGGCGCCGAAGACTCTTCGATCGATCTGATCGGGATGGACGTCGTCTGGACGGCCGAGTTCGCCAACGCCGGCTGGTTGCGCGAATGGTCAGGTCCCGACGCCGCGGAAGTCAGGAAGGGCGTCTTCGGACCGGTGATCGAGACCGCCAGCTACGAAGGGAAGCTCTACGGGGCGCCCTTCAACTCCAACACCCAGTTGCTCTGGTATCGCAAGGACCTGGTTCCCCGGCCTCCGAAGACCTGGGACGAAATGGTCCGCATGGCCGAGAAGCTCGGTCCGGAAAACGGCGGCCAGATCCAGATTCAGGCAAACCGTTACGAGGGATTCACCGTCTGGGCCAACGCGATGATCGAGTCGGCCGGCACCCAGGTGCTCTCCGGACCCGAAACAGTTGACCTGGCCCGCACCCGGACCGAGCAGGCGCTGGCATCGATGGGTCTGATGGCGAATTCCCCTGCCGCCGCGCCAAACCTCACCACCTCCGACGAGGACACTTCAAGACTCGGCTTCGAGGCCGGGGCAGCGTTCATGGTCAACTACACCTTCGCCTACGGAAGCGCGAAGGAGAACGCTCCAAAGGTGGCCAGCAACATGGGTGCGGCCCGATATCCGGGGATCACTCCGGGGCGGGAGAGCAAGCCTCCGCTCGGCGGTTTCAACCTCGGGATCAGCGCCTTCTCCGAGCATCCGGATCTCGCTTTCGAAGCTGCCCGCTGCCTGACCGCCCCGGCCCAGCAGTTGACCGTGACCGAGCTTGACGGTCTCGCCCCCGCCCGCTCGGGCCTTTATGACACCCCGGAGGTGAAGAAGGCCTTCCCCGGCTTCGCCGACCTGGTGAGGGAATCGATCGAGACCGCCGGACCACGCCCGGTGACCCCCGCCTACCAGGACGTCAGCCTGGCGATCCAGTCTGCGCTTCATCCCCCGACGAAGATCGACCCGGAGGATCCCGCGCCCGCCTACGACGAGCTCAGGGACAAGGTCGAGCAGGGCGTAAACCGGGAGGGACTCCTGTGAGGCCACGCCAATGACGGACCGCGCCAGATCCGAACGCCGGCTTGGCTGGCTGCTGTGCGCCCCGGCAGCTGTCGCGATGCTCGCGGTGACCGCCTACCCGATCGGTTACGCGATCGTGCTCTCGCTCCAGCAGGTTGACCTGCGCTTCCCCGAGGAAGGCGGCTTCGTCGGCCTCGACAACTATCAGGCGGTCCTCACCTCGGACCTCTGGTGGACCGACCTTTTCAACACGATCTTCCTCTCGGTCATCTCGGTGTCGATCGAACTCTGTCTCGGCATGGCTATCGCGTTGGTCATGCACCGGGCGATCTTCGGTCGCGGCGTGGTCAGAACCTCGGTGCTGATCCCATACGGAATCGTCACTGTCGTCGCCGCGTTCTCCTGGCAGTTCGCCTTTGCGCCCGACACGGGATTCGTCAACCACCTGCCCTTCATCGCCGATGACAAGGATTGGTTCGGCGAACGCTTCTCGGCTTTCTCGGTGATCATCATGGCCGAGGTCTGGAAGACCACGCCCTTCATGGCCCTTCTGCTCCTGGCCGGCCTTACGACGATCGATGATGGCCTCTACAACGCGGCCAAGGTCGATGGAGCGAGCGCCTGGCAGAGGTTCACCCGGATCACCCTGCCGCTGATGAAGCCGGCGATCCTCGTCGCCCTGCTCTTCCGGACCCTCGATGCCTTCCGGATCTTCGACACGATCTTCATCATGACCAACGGGGCGCAGGACACCCAGTCGGTCTCCATCCTGGGTTACCAGCAACTGATCTCCCGGCTCAACCTTGGCCTCGGTTCCGCGGTCTCGGTCCTCATCTTTATCTGCGTGCTGGTGATCGCCGTGATCTTCGTTAAGGGTCTCGGTGCCCGGCAGCCTGAAAGCGGAAAGGCATGATGGAGCACACCGGCCGCGAAAGAACGCTGTGGACGATCGCCCTGGTGCTCGTGCTGGTCTTTGCGCTGATTC
>DAIQCC010000009.1:102627-113943 GCA_036780865.1 Solirubrobacterales bacterium
GGATCATTTCGCTCTCGTTCAAGACACCGGCGACGATCACTGACCAGTCCTTCATCCCGACCGAATTCTCGCTGGAGAATTACGAGAGCCTGTTCAAGGGCGGAATCTCTGAAAGTCCGTTCATCAAGCCGCTGATCAACTCGCTCGGCATCGCGCTCATTACGACCTTCGTCTCGATCATCCTGGCCAGCTTCGCGGCCTACGCGATCGCCAGGCTGGACTTCCCCGGCCGTAGCCTGATGCTGGCCGGTGCCCTGGCGATTGCGATGTTCCCGCCGATCTCCACTGTCGGTCCCCTCTTTGACATGTGGCGGGCGCTCGGGCTCTACGACACCTGGCTCGGGCTGATCATTCCCTATCTGACCTTCTCGCTTCCCCTCGCGATCTACACCCTCGTCGCCTTCTTCCGGGAGATCCCATGGGATCTCGAGAAGGCGGCGCAGGTGGATGGAGCCACCCCGTTTCAGGCCTTCACCAAGGTGATCGTGCCACTCGCTGCTCCGGGCATGTTCACCGCCGCGATCCTCGTCTTCATCTTCGCCTGGAACGACTTCCTCTTTGCGATTTCGCTCACCTCGTCCGATGCGTCACGGACCGTTCCGGCCGCGCTCGCCTTCTTCACCGGGGATTCCACATTCACCCAGCCGACCGGCAGCATCGCCGCCGCGGCGGTGATCGTGACGGTCCCGATCATCATCTTCGTCCTGCTGTTCCAGCGCCGGATCGTGGCGGGACTCACCTCCGGAGCCGTCAAGGGCTAGGCCGAAAGGCCGGAAAGGACCCAGCAGCCATGTCAGACATCGTCCTCGATCACATAACGAAGAAGTACGGCGACGGATACGAAGCCGTCAAGTCAATGGACCTCGAGATCAAGGACGGCGAGTTCATGATTCTGGTCGGACCCTCGGGCTGCGGAAAGTCCACCGCCCTCAACATGATCGCCGGCCTCGAGGACATCTCCGACGGTGAGCTGAAGATCGGCGGGGAGGTCGTCAACAACCGGGCCCCCAAGGACCGTGACATCGCAATGGTCTTTCAGAACTACGCGCTCTACCCGCACATGACAGTGCGCGAGAACATGGGCTTCGCCCTGAAGCTGGCCAAGGTCGACCAGAAAGAGATCGACCGGAAGGTCGAGGAGGCCGCGAAGACCCTTGACCTGACGGAGCATCTCGACCGCCGTCCCGCCAACCTCTCCGGGGGTCAGCGCCAGCGGGTGGCGATGGGCCGGGCGATCGTCCGCGAGCCGAAAGCCTTCCTGATGGACGAGCCGCTGTCCAACCTCGACGCCAAGCTGAGGGTCCAGATGCGGACCGAGGTGGCGGAGCTCCAGGACCGCCTCGGCACAACCACCGTTTACGTGACCCACGATCAGACCGAGGCAATGACCCTGGGAGACCGGGTTGCAGTGATGCGGTCGGGGGTACTCCAGCAGGTAGACACGCCCGGCGAGCTCTACAACGACCCGGTCAACCTGTTCGTCGCCGGATTCATCGGCTCGCCTTCGATGAACTTTGTCCACGGCCGCATCAGCGGTACCGAGATCGAACTCCCCTTCGCCAAGCTCTCCCTGGGTGACGAACTGCGGGCGGCCGCCGGTGACTGGGACGGCCGCGAAGTGATTGCCGGCATCCGGCCCGAGCACTTCGAGGATGCTGAACTGGTCGGCGACCATCTCGGCGAAGGGGTCACATTCGAGGCGAAGATCGACCTGGTCGAGTCGATGGGCTCCGAGCTCTACGCCTATTTCGACGCCGGAAGCGACGAGACCGGAAAGGTCGAACAGGCGGCATCCGAGGCAGGCCTGGAGGAACTGGCCGGTGGCGATACAAACCAGATCGTCGCCCGGCTCGCGCCCGAGAGCAAGGCGAGGCGGGGGGAGAACCTGAAGCTCTGGGTCGATCAGAGTCGCCTGCTGCTCTTCGACCCGGATTCGGGCGAACGGCTCAGGGGCTGACACTCCCTGTGCTCAGCGCCGGTACCGGGCCGCGGTGAGGCCGATATCGCTGGGTGGAGTACGGGTCAGGATTTCGGTGACCCTCGCTTCAATTACTTCGTGACCCAGTTGCCGCGCTACTGACACCCGGTGGTGACCGTCCTCGACGAAGTGGACCGTCCCCACCCGGAAGACGTCGATCGGGGGGAAGTGCTCACCACGGCGGGTTGCGCCGGCGATCCGCTCCCACCGGTTTCTGACCCTCGCGGTCGTGGGCCGGAACTCGCCGTCGAACCCGTGTCCGCGGTCGACCGTTCCGACGATCGAGTCGATCGGGATCGAGCGCAACCCCAGCCTTCTCGTACCTTTCCTTCCCAGGGCGAGAGTCACGTCGTCGAGGCAGAGGATCGGCCTGCCGCCTCCCTTGACCTTCGCGATCAGCGCCCGCAACACCTGGCCCCGGCGGGCCCGGCTGAAGTCGGTCTGAGCGTCCTGCGAGCTGAAGCCGGTCCCTGATCCCATGACTCCCGGATACCCGGAGGGGGACGACGGGAACCGTCAGGGCAGTTTGGTGATCTTCAGGTCACCGTAGGTGGTGTAGTCGACACCGTTCTGCTTGATCACTTGGAAGACGACCTGGTCGCCGGCGTTCAGTTGCTGGAGTGTCTGGCCATGCGCCTGGGCGGTCTGCAGCGGCGCGTTCAGCGTCAGCACGAGGTTGACGTCGGCGTTCAGCATGGCGAACGACTGGACGTCTTCGTCGATTCCGTTGACGTCCGTCGCGAGCAACGGGGGCTGGCCGCCGCTCGCGGTCACAGCCGAGGAAGGCCCGCTCGTGACGCTCGGCTCAAACAGGTAGTAACCGGATTGCGGCGCCGTGAAGACGCCAGTGGTCTGGTTGAAGGAGCCGTCCGGGTCGTACTCGTCGGTCCAGCCCTGGATGTCGTTGATCACGTTGGTCATGGTCTGGGGAGAAAAGGAAGAGATCTCGGCGATCACGGATGGCACGGCTCCTGTTGCTCCGGTCAGGCCCGTGGCGCCTGTCAGCCCGGTGGGACCGGTCGGCCCCGTCACACCATCCAGTCCCGGCAGTCCGTCAAGGCCCGTGGGGCCCGTGAGGCCGATCGGACCAGTCGGTCCCGTCACTCCGTCGAGACCCGGCAGGCCATCCAGTCCGGTGGGCCCGGTCGGACCGGGCAGGCCCGGCAGTCCGATCGATCCGGTTGCGCCGGTGGGTCCGGTAGGTCCGATCGGACCCGGAGCGGAAGGCGGGCCGGTGGGGCCCGTCGCCCCCTGCGTGCCGGCAGGTCCCGTGGCACCGGGATTGCCGGCCGGACCCCTGGGCCCCCTGGGACCCTGCTTGCCGACCGTCATCGTCTGGCAGATCACCTTGACGGCCTGCTTGCGCTTCTTCTTCGAAACGCCCTTCTTGAAGGTGAAAACGGAGGTGATCGCCTGCTGGCATTGACGCTGCTTCTTGGTCATCGCAGTCGAGCCCGCAGGCATGGCAAGAATCGAAGCGGCGAGCAGGATCGCTGCCGTCAGTCCCGCGCTGATTGCCCTGGATCCCGGCACGCCGCAACCATACACATTCCGGGGCCGGAAATCCGCGATTTGCGGCTGGTTTCCGCAGAAAACGCGGTCCCGGGCGGGTGCACTGCTACTCTGGCAATGCAGGCGGACCGTCTGCGACATTGTCCTTTTCCATTCTTGGTGGCCTGACCTGTGACTGAGCGGATCGACCTGGACCGCGAGGGACCGCGAGATGAATGCGGTGTCTTCGGTGTGTATGCCCCCGGACACGACGTGTCCCGTCTGGCGTACTTCAGCCTGTACGCGCTTCAGCACCGCGGCCAGGAATCCGCCGGCATCGCCACCTGTGAAGGGGGCCACATCACCACCATGCGGGATGCCGGCCTGGTCTCGCAGGTCTTCGACGAGGACAAGCTTCGCGCTCTGACCGGTGACATGGCGATCGGTCACGTCCGGTATTCGACCACCGGTGGTGGTTCATGGGAGAACGCCCAGCCGATCTGGCGTGACGACGGACGCGAACTCGCCCTCGCGCACAACGGCAACCTGACCAACGCGGTCGAGATCTACAACCGGCTGCGTCGCAAGGGCCTCGAGTTCCGGGGCACCACCGATTCCGAAATCATCGCCGCCCTGATCTCCAGCGATTACGGCCGCTACATCGAGGACGCCGTCGCGAACGTCATGCCTCAGCTCGAGGGCGCCTACTCGACCGTCGTCATGACCAAGCACGCGATCGTAGCCTTCCGGGATCCATACGGAATCCGTCCCCTGTCACTCGGCCAGCTTCCTGATGGCAGCTACGTATTCGCCTCCGAGAGCTGCGCCTTCGACATCATCGGCGCCAGGCTGGTCCGCGAGGTGAGCCCCGGCGAAATGATCTCGCTGAGCGAACGCGGCCTCGAGTCCCGCCAGGTCGTCTCGTCCGAGCGCACCGCCATGTGTGTGTTCGAGCACATCTACTTTTCTCGGCCCGACACCAAGCTGGAAGGCAAGCGGCTCCAGGAAGTGCGCGGCCAGATGGGGGAAATCCTCTGGCGCGAGGCCCCGGTCGAAGCCGACCTCGTGATTGCCGTCCCGGACTCCGGCACCCCCGCCGCCCGCGGTTACGCCCGCGCCTCCGGCCTGCCGCAGGACGACGGACTGATCAAGAACCGGTACGTCGCCCGGACCTTCATCCAGCCCGGACAGGAGCTGCGCAAACACGGCCTGCGAATGAAGTTCAATCCTCTGCCGGAGATCATCTCCGGCAAGCGGGTGGTGGTGGTCGATGACTCGATCGTCCGCGGCAACACCACCCGCCAGATCGTCGGGATGCTCCGTGACGCCGGAGCCAGCGAGGTTCACCTGAGGATCTCGGCACCGCCGATCCGTTACGGCTGCAATTACGGAGTCGACATGTCGGCCCGCGAGGAGATGGTCGCGCACGAACGCAGCATCGAGGAGATCGCCGAGCACATCGGCGCCGACTCACTTGCCTACCTCTCGATGGAAGGCGTCTACGAGGCGGTCGGCACTCCCGCCGACATCCATTGCGACGCCTGCTTCACCGGCAACTACCCGCTCGGTGACGATCCGAACGAGGCCGACGGCAAGTTCGACCTCGAACAGATCGCAGTCCTTCCCGCCACCCGCTGACCCGGCAGGCTCCGACCGCACCAGGTCGGACGGAGAACTCGGGAACCTTCCCTTCGACTAGGTGGCTTCGCCAGGTTCGGTGCCCGCCTCGTCGGGGATCAGGACCAGGGCAAGGCCGGTTCCGATCATGATCGTCAGCAACTCGCGGAAGACCGACTCGCTTCCGTAGGCGACGAAGAACTCGGTCATGAAGACAAACGAAATCCAGACGAAGGTGCCTGCGCAGATTGCCGTGACCCAACGGCGTCGGCCGACCGGCTGCCGACCAAAGGCCAGAAGTGCACGCCAGAAGAGAATCGCGGCGACCAGTTCGATCAGAAACGCCCCCGTCAGCAGAAGCTTGGTCAACACCGGCCCGATCTCGTAAACCTTGACGATGTCCCTCATGTACTCGAAATTCTGCGAGTTGAGGAAGGTCCAGTCGAAG
Source organism: Solirubrobacterales bacterium (assembly GCA_036780865.1). Lineage (GTDB taxonomy): Bacteria > Actinomycetota > Thermoleophilia > Solirubrobacterales > 70-9 > 67-14. The sequence continues at coordinate 108,162 of DAIQCC010000009.1, forward strand.
ATGTCGAACTCACCCATGAGGTCGACGAAGTTGGTCAGGGCCACCATGCTGAAAAACATGGTCCAGAAGGCCAGGAGCAGCCGCTTGAACAACAGTCCCGAAGCATCCATCAGGGGTCTCCTCTCTTTGGTTGCTTCGACACTAGAAAGCGCGTCGGACACCGGAACCCGGGATCAGGGAAAATGGGCGGGTGAGTTCGTCCTCTCCGTTCCCGATCGTGGTGCTGGCCTCCGGTGGGGGCACGAACCTCCAGGCGATTCTCGATCAGCTTCACGGGCGGGGCGAGGTCGAGGTGGTCGGGGTCGGTTCCGACAAGCCGGGCGCGTATGCGCTGGAACGGGCGACTGCGGCGAAAGTGCCTACTGCGGTGTTTCCCCGCGACGACTTTCCGGACCGCGAGGCAAGGGACATGGCGATGGCCGACTGGATCGAATCGACCGGGGCCCGACTGGTCGCGCTGGCCGGCTACATGCAGCTCGTTTCGGCCTCTTTCGTCGAACGGTTCCGGGGCAGGATCGTCAACGTACACCCGGCCCTGCTGCCTTCATTCCCCGGTCTCGACGCGATCGGCCAGGCGCTCGACCAGGGCGTGAAGGTGACCGGGGTGACCGTCCACTTCGTTGACGAGGGCACCGACACCGGGCCCGTGATCAGCCAGCAGTCGGTGGAAGTTCCCGCAAATTGGGACCGGGAAGAACTCGAAGCGGCGATCCACGCGGTCGAGCACCGGATCTACCCCGAGGCGATCGGCATGATTGCCCGTGGCGAGGTTAGGATCGCCGACGACGAACCCCGCAAGGTAATCGTCACACGAAGGAAGTGAGTTCCGGCTCATCCCCCGGGCGCTTCGAAACCGACAAGAGGGCTGATATGGACAACATGGATCCGACCAACGGACCGGTCAAGGTCAGGCGAGCGCTGATCTCGGTCTCGGACAAGTCCGGAGTGGCCGACTTCGCCAAGGGGCTGGCCGAACTCGGGGTCGAGATCCTCTCCACCGGCGGCACCGCGCAGGCCCTTCGCGACGCGGGGCTCACCGTGATCGACGTCTCCGAGTTCACCGGACAGCGGGAGATCATGGACGGCCGGGTCAAGACCCTCCATCCGAAGATCTACGCCGCGCTGCTCGCCCGACGCGCCGACCCCGCCCACATGGAGGTACTCGAGGAGGAGTCGATCCCGCCGATCGACCTGGTCTGCGTGAACCTCTACCCCTTCGAGCAGACCATCGCCCGCGAGGACGTCGGCCCCCAGGAAGCGATCGAGAACATCGACATCGGCGGCCCGACGATGATTCGCGCCGCGGCCAAGAATCACGAGGACGTCGTCGTCCTGGTCAAGCCGGAGTGCTACGACGCCGTGATCGAGGAGATGAACGAGACGGACGGCGAGGTCTCCGCCTCGACCCGCCACTGGCTGGCCAACGAAGCCTTTGCCCAGACCGCCCGCTATGACGCGGCGATCTCCGCCTGGTTCTCCGAGTCCTACGAAGCCTTTCCGGAGCACCGGGTGCTCGCCTTCGAGAAGCAGCTCGACCTCTCCTACGGCGAGAACCCGCACCAGCGGGCCGCCCTCTACTCGCAGGTCGGCCTGGACAGCAACGTGCTGACCGGAATGTCCAAACATCACGGCAAGGCCCTCTCCTTCAACAACGTGCTCGACCTCGACTCCTGCCGCAAGCTGCTGGCCGACCTCGAAGGCCCGGCCTGCGTGATTGTCAAGCACAACAACCCCTGCGGAGTGGCGCTGGGACAGAATGGTCTCGAGGCGTACGAGCGGGCCCGCGACTGCGATCCCGTGTCCGCCTTCGGTGGAGTGATCGGGATCAACCAGGTCGTCGACGTGCCCCTCGCCGAGTCGCTCCACAAGAACTTCGTCGAGGTCCTGATCGCTCCGGGCTATGAACCGGAGGCCCTCGAGGTTCTCCAGCAGAAGGAGAACATCCGCATCTTCACCGACGAGGCCCCGCCCTTCCCGGACACGAAGGAGAAGGACATCAAGCGGGTTCGTGGCGGCATCCTGATCCAGGATCGCGACGGCGAGCCGGAGCAGCGGGAGATGATGGAAGTGGTGACCGAGGCCCAGCCGTCAGAGCAGGCCTGGACCGACATGCTCTTCGCCTGGACCGTCTGCCGGCACGTGAAGTCGAACGCGATCGTCCTGGCCAGGGACGGCCGGACCCTCGGCATCGGGGCCGGTCAGATGAGCCGGGTTGACTCGAGCCGCATCGCGATCGAGAAGTGCCGCGACGCCCACGGTGAAGCTGCCGATGACCTGCTGGCCGGCTGCGCAATGGCCTCCGACGCATTCTTCCCGTTTGCGGACGGGCCGATGGTGGCGATCGAGGCCGGTGCCACCTCGGTGATTCAGCCCGGCGGCTCGAAGCGGGACGCCGAAGTGATCGAAGCCTGCGACGAAAACAACGTCGCGATGGTCTTCACCCGGCACCGGCACTTCCGGCATTGAGCAAGTAGTCGGCGAGCTTCGCCAGCCCTCCCGTCTCTTCCCGCTGGAAGGGATGAGAGTGAATAACCCGCCATATAGCGCTCCCTTGTTCAATCTCATCTTGGTTGGCCCCTCGCCGCCGGCCTGATCGACGGGCCGCGAAGACCGACCCGACTGCAGTTATTAGGATGCGCGGGCCCCCTTAGCTCAGTTGGTTAGAGCTGCAGGCTTTTAACCTGTGAGTCCTCGGTTCGAATCCGAGAGGGGGCACTACGATTGTTCCAAGTTGCGCTCTAAGAAGTCACTAATCGAGCCGGGCCGAGGGCGCGGACTCCATTTCAGGTCCGCCCCAGGCGCAATATTTGACCTTGCGATCGTCGCAGACCGCCGGTCGATCGAGTCGGAGTCGGATTAGGGCATGAGTAGATCAGGGCGGTCGCCCTGATCTACTGGCTAGAAGGGGAGGTCTTCGGAGTCCGGTGGTTCGCGACCGGATTCCCCGGGTCGCGGTGGGCCTAGACCGAGCGCTACTGCTTTCGGTCCGTATGGAAGGTGGAGGCCATTCTCCTTACGGGAGTTGAGCATCTCCCTAACGGCTTCATCCGTTTCTGCTGCTTCTGGCGAGCGTCGGTTCCTGCGGGCGGAGCCCATCCACCCTTCGCGGTCGAGGATCCTGAGCCACTCGATCAGAAGTGCGGCGTTCGCCCGGAGCTGCTGGCAGCCCTGTCCGCGTCGTTTCGGGCGCATTTCATGGGTGGCCGCGCCAACCCGGTAGCGGGCGCGCCAGAGGTTGTGAACGCGTTCGTAGAACGAGTGGGACTGACGCAGTGCGAGGTAAGCAGGCTCGATTCGCCAGAGAGGAACGAGCGACCGCCAGTCTTTCGAGCAGGCGATCGTCTGCTCCCGTTTGCAGTCTGGTGTCGCTTCTTCCATACACCTGACCCACAGCCGCGGTGACGGGGTCGCAGCGAAACGTACGTAACGAGTCTCCCCGCCACAGTGCTTGCAACGCGGGATGCCGTGACGGTCGAAATCATCCTGGTCTTGGCGCTCTAGGTTGTGCTGGCTTGGTCGCCGGTAAGCGATCACGCTTGCGATACCACGTTTCGTGTTCCGTTCGAAGACCTGGCTTAGCGAGTATCCACGGTCTGCGACTACGGCCCTTGGTGTGTCATCAAGCGTTCGGCAAACCTCGTCCAGGAGGCGCGGATACGCGTGATACTCCTGAACGCTCGCCGATTCGACCTTCACCGCAACTGGAGCTCCCGTGAAATGGTCGATCGCTTTCGAGTTGTAGAAGCCATGCCAGAACTTCCTGGTCCTGCCGCCCGCAGTGTAGGAGCGCATTCCGGCTGAGAGGTCGATCGTGTGGTACTCGCACCCGTTCACGAAGAACTTCTTTACGGGACGGCCGTCATCGTCAAAGCCAATCGTTCCACCGGGCTCGTGGCTGACAGTCTCTGGCGCGGCCGCGTCCTCACGATGGCGGAATGATCTGGCTTCATCCGCGTGAAGGCGCTTCATCCGGGGTTCTTGACACGGACTGTCCTTTGGGCAGGCATGCTTGAAGTGGGCGTTCGTTTCCGCTTCCGTACCGTCCACGTGAATGTCTCGTCCTACTTTTCCGCCTGACTGAGCCCGAGCGTGTCGGATCAACCTGGCGGCCACTCCCATGAAAGCGTCGGATGCGGTTTCGAGTTCAGCGAAGCGCAACCAGATTGATTGGTACGACGGAACCTCCCGAAACCCGCACTCGGCCCATATCTCCGGTTCGACCGACGCGGCCCAGGGTTCTACGTCACTACGACCGGACACAGTGAAAACGAGAAAGGCCAGCGCCCACGAGCCGGGTGAGCGAGGTCGGCCCCAGTCCCGATTCAGGTCAGTTGCGTCTTCGAGGAGACTAAGCCACTGCGGGTTCTGTTTCAGTTTTCGAACAGCCCACAACGGATCCAGCAGTTCAGGCTCGTCAGAGAACCTGGTGGCCCCGGGAAGTATCTCGGGAATGGTGTGCCTGTTACCGCTCACCCCCAGTTAATAGCCTGTTGAGCGGACTTTCCCGGGAAATCAGCCGGATTTCCATTCCAGCGGGGCTACCGTGAAACCGTGGCTTTTACTCGATACGCAACGGACTACCTCCTCTCCCAGATAGCGCGCATCAGCCTGGAAGCAAGACCGGCCGATCCAACATCGGTGACCCAACGCGAGTTCGACGAGACTCGTGTCCGTCTGGGTGTCACCTGCCCCAAGGCAGCCCGACTTGTCACTCGATTCGAAAAACCTTGGAGTGAATTGGTCACTACTGCTCACGCCCCAGGAGCCTTCCAGTCACTACGACGAAGTGAACAGGGCAGCAAGGATCAGGTTCCGTTCGACGTGGAAACCGCTGTCGCTGCCGTCCGAAACGCCGCGAACGCACTTGACGCGGAAACGTTGCGACCCGACCAGTACACGACCTACCGGAACCGTCTACTTGAAAGCGCGAAGGGTCTGAACCGGAAACGGTTGGAGACTAGATGGCCCGTAACCGCGCTCATCCAGCAGATCGGCTGGGAGACCACGCTTGAAAGAGCCCGACTGAAGCGAACCGACGCTGACACCGACGAGGCCGTGGACAACCCCGATGCGATCGGTCTCTACCTCGAATGCAGGGGATTTGCCCCACCCCTTCGCGTCGCTATCGATTTCCTACGAAGCCAAGGGGTAGCTGCCAAGCGCCGGTCAATGCACACTGATGTGGCCCTGGAGACGCTTCGAGAACGCCGCCAGGGAGGCGACCGTGGCAAGTGGACACCCGACCGCGTCCTGCAGGAACACGAGAGACCCGAGGTTCCCGACGCCTGCCTAGAACTTGAGAAAGAAAAACTCGCGCCCTACAAGCCCGCAGCGAAAGTCATGCCTCACGGCTGGTGGATGAACGAGAAACGAATGATTGATGGCCTGAAAACCGCGATCAGCAAACTCGAATCGGGAGAGTCGCTAACCCAGGTCACCTTGCGACGGCTCGCGAAGGAGAACCGCGGACGGATCCCCTCACCGAGCACCGTCACGGAGTACGCGAAACGAAACGGCACCAGCCTGCCGGAACTTCGCGAGCGAGCTCGGGAAGAACTGGAACTTCAAGTCGCCCGTCAGTAACACTCGCGAAAGTAAGACTCACCGGGTAGCCTCCCGAGTCTCACTGGGAGAACGTGAGCGCTCGGATCGACCGGGTGCGACTAAGACTGGAGGAAGAGTTGACAGAAGTGAGCGACGAGAGTGTGGCCGAACCTACAGTCACCGATATGACAGTCGCCGACAACTCGGATCTTCCCTTCGCCAAGACGCTGTTCGAGGC
>DAIQCC010000010.1:0-10946 GCA_036780865.1 Solirubrobacterales bacterium
TTGACCGTTACGGCGAGGTGCTCGGTCAGACCGGACCTATTCCGTCCCGGTCGAGGGCGGCAATCGGAGGAGACGGCTACGGAGTGGTGACCACTGGCTGGAGCCGCCTGGACCCAGCCGAGCACCCGTACGTCAGGGGATTCGGTCCTGACCTGTCTCCGCAACCCCAGCTGGAGACGAACAGCCGCACCGGGCAAACCATGGAGTACGAATACTGGTCCGGGTACGAACAGTTGATTTCGCTGCCGGACGGGAATCTGGTTTCTCTCGACCGGGCAACGCCGACCATGCAGTTCGCGGTCTCCAGGATGGGCCGGGACGGAAGTCTCGATCCCGACTTTGGTGCGGAAGGCAGAATCGTCATCGAGGAGGAACAGTTCGGCAGCGCAGTCTCATTGCTGCCCGGGCCGGGTTCCTCGGCCCTCCTGGTCGGGCCGGACTACCGCTCTCGCCGGAGCGTCACGATGCTGCGGATCGCCCCCGACGGAAGCCGTAGCTCGAGCGAGCTGAAGGGGTTCAAGCGCTTCTATTTCTCCGATGCCACCGTGGCGAAGGACGACATTCTGGTCGCGGGATCAGTCGACCTTCGCCCGGATCCTCCCAAGCCGTCTCACCAGTCGTTCAGGGTTGCCCGTTACGGGCTCGATGGCAGCCTGGACCGAAGTTTTGGCAGAGGCGGATTTGCCGACGTCTATCTGGGTTTTCCGATCGGTCCTGACGTAATTTCACGGGACCGAAGGGGGCGCATTCTTGTCGCAGGGTGGAGGTGCGGGCGTTTGCCGGTTTGCCGTCCGGCGGAAGGATCGAAAGCGCTGGTCAGCCTGGTCAGGCTGAAACGGAATGGAAAGCCGGACCGCAGTTTCGGAAACGGCGGAAAGGTGAAACTCCGTTCAACAAGCCGAAAGGGAATCCAGGGCATGAGGGTCCTGAATGACGGCAGGATCGTGCTCTGGTTCTTCCCCGCTTGCGCCAGAACCTGTGCGAGGTCGCAACAGATGCTCATGCTCAGGTCCGATGGTCGACCCGACCGGCGGGTAGGTCGTGACGGGATCTGGAAGTTCAAGGCGGGAACAGGCGTTGCCATCACGAACGTGACACCGGCCGGAAGAAACGGAATGCTGGTGGCGGGCACTTCGAGGATCTGTGACGCCGATCCACAGTTCTCGGTCTCCAGACTGGGTCCTGCCGGAAGGCGTGATCGATCATTCGGAGGCGGCGACGGGGTTTTGATGGCGCCGGGTTCCACAGACCGCTTTGGCGCCATCGCGAGCTCATCGGCAAGGCAGGATGCCGACACGATCACCTTTGCCGGTCTCAGCTTCCTGCGGGGCGACGAAGGTGGTGTGGTTCAGAGTTCCGGGCTGGCCCGCTTGAACCTGACTGCGGGTGACAAAGGGAACGTCGACCGGAAGTGCGGACGCTAGTCGCGCGGTAGACCTCTGCCCTGCCGATGGGCGAAATCGGAAACAATCCTCTGGTGACCGAAGTCCACAAGGCAGATGACCACGTCGAGGTCGAGCTCGACGAGAAGGAGGAGATCAACCTCCTCGACGAGCTGGGCGGGCCCCAGGGGATCGCTGATTCGAGCATTCCCGGCCTGGCTTTCGTCATCGCGTACACGGTCACCGGACAGAAGCTGGAACTGGCGGCGGCAATCGCCGTCGGTATCGCGCTCCTGATCTCCCTGATCCGACTGATCCGGGGGGAGAGGGCCCGCTACGCCGCATCCGGCTTTCTCGGGGTGGCCCTGGCCGCCTTTATCGCCACCCGAACCGGCAAGGCCGAGGATTTCTTCCTGCCCGGACTGCTCTTCAACGCCGGCTACGCGCTCGCCTACGCAGTCTCGATCGCGATCCGCTGGCCCCTGATGGGCGTGTTCATCGGACCGCTGATCGGCGAGGGCATGACCTGGAGGCAAGATCCGTCCAGGGTGAAGCTGTTCAGCCGGATCAGCTGGCTGTGGGTGGGAACTTTCCTGTTGCGGCTCGCCGTCCAGCTGCCGCTCTACCTTTCCGGATCGCTCGTCGCGCTCGGGGTGGCCAAGACTGCCATGGGCTTGCCAATTTTCGCCCTGGCCATCTATCTCAGCTACCTGATGCTCCGGGCCGCGGGCATAGATCTGAAGCAAAAGGCCGAGCCGGAATCGGAAACCGGCTGAGCCGCACGCAACCGGAACAAGGCCCGCCGCGGCAAAGGCATACAATGTCTGGCCGCTTTTGTCTCCTTCCTCATCACTCCCAAAATCCGGCCGGGCCTCCGGACGCGAAGCCGCGAACGGTGACGCGAACCAGCGTCCGAGGAAGAAGGACGTCCCGATCCGGTTCAGGCTTGGTGCGCCGGAAGGCCTCTACCGCATCCGTCCTTTCGAGATCGTCGTGCTGGCGCATCCGCCGGAACGCCCGGGCGAGTTTCGAGACGTAGCGGATCTCTGGACGCTGGGCAATGAGGAGTTCGGCTCTAGAGGCCGGATCGACACGACCATGGGTGTCGGCATGGCTGCCGCGGCCTGGGCCCCGCTCAGAACCCTCCTCGAGTCGGATGTTCCGGACCGGCTCGAACTGCGGGACGAGGAGGTACTCGACCTGCTCGACGGGGCCGCCGACCGGCTCGAGGCCTCCGGGGTAGCGCTTGACTGGGACCCCGAACTCGACCAGTCGCTCGACGGCAAGGTCGTGGTCGGAAGCAGCGGCCGGCTGAGCCAGAGCGTGCCCGATGTGTTCGACCAGAACGCGCTCCAGGGTTTCTCCTGGCAACTCTCACTCGGCGGGGTACCACTCGATGACGACGAGATGGCAACCGTCGCCGAGGCCGATGGACCGATCGTGAGGTTGCGGGAAAAGTGGGTGCTCGTGCCGAAGGTAATGGCGGAAAGAGCCCGCAATCCCGACCTCAAGCCCCTGACCGCAATCGATGCTCTCAGCGTCGCACTGACCGGTAGCACGGTAGTAGACGGTGAGAGGGTAGAGGTCGAGGCGAAAGGCTGGGTGGCCCAGCTCCGGGAACAGGTGACCGGCAACGAGGACGATGAGCAAATTGACCCTCCGGCGGCCCTGAACGCAACGCTGCGGGAATACCAGGTCGAGGGTCTTCGCTGGCTGCACCGGATGACGTCGCTTGGCCTCGGGGGCTGCCTCGCCGATGACATGGGGCTCGGAAAGACCGTGATGCTCATATCCCTTCACCTCCATCGCCGTTTGAATCCCCAGACCGCCGGACCAACTCTCGTGGTCTGTCCCGCCTCGCTGCTGGGGAACTGGGAACGGGAAATCCACCGTTTCGCCCCCGGGGAGAGCGTGCGTCGGTACCACGGACCGGACCGCAGCCTCGACCAGATCACCGGCGGTTTCGTCCTGACGACATACGGAACGATGCGACTGGATGCCGAGAAGTTCGAGGCCGTTCCCTGGGGTTTGCTGGTCGCGGACGAGGCGCAGCACGTCAAGAATCCCCGCTCCGCCGGAGCCAAGGCGCTGCGCACGATTCCGGCGCGCTCGCGCGTCGCCCTCACGGGCACCCCGGTCGAGAACAACCTGAGCGAACTCTGGGCGATCCTCGACTGGACGACCCCCGGATTGCTCGGCAGCCTCGGCTCGTTCCGCAAGCGCTGGGCCGACCCGATCGAGATGGAGGGCAGCCAGTCGGCGACCCGACTGCTGAACCGCCTGGTCAGACCCTTCCTGCTCAGGCGTCGCAAATCCGACCCTGGCATTGCACCGGAGCTGCCACCGAAGACGATCACCGACCAGCCGGTCGAACTGACCCCTGAACAGATCAAGCTCTACGAGGCTGCCGTCCGGGAGAACATGCTCCAGATCCGCACGGCCGAAGGCATCAACCGGCGAGGCCTGGTTCTGAAGCTCCTGACCTCCCTGAAGCAGATCTGCAATCACCCTGCCCAGTACCTCGGCGAGGAATCCGGAAAGCTTGACGAACGGTCAGGCAAGCTCGAGCTACTCGACGAACTGCTCGACACGATCCTCAGCGAGGAAAGCTCGGCCCTCGTCTTCACGCAGTACGTTGCGATGGCCCGCCTGCTTTCCCGTCATCTCAAGGAACGCGGGACCGAGGCGATGCTGCTCCACGGCGGCACCGCTGTTCGCCAGCGCGAACGGATGGTCGAACGTTTCCAGGATGGTGAGGTTCCGGTCTTCATTCTTTCCCTGAAGGCCGCGGGCACAGGTCTGAACCTGACCCGGGCTGACCACGTGATCCACTATGACCGCTGGTGGAACCCCGCGGTCGAAGAGCAGGCAACGGACCGGGCGCATCGAATCGGACAGGAGAAGTCCGTCCAGGTTCACCGACTGATCGCCGAGGGCACCATTGAAGACCGGATTGCTTCGATTCACGAAACCAAGCGGGAACTCGCTGACGCGATAGTCAGCACCGGCGAGGCGGCACTGACCGAACTCTCGAACGAGGATCTGGCCGAACTGGTGGAATTGAGGAACGCAGGCTGATGAGCGAGCCCAACCCCGACAACGGCCGCACCTGGCGCGGACAGACCATCGAGCAGCGCCAGGCTGAACGGCGGGAGAAGCTGATCGAAGCCGGGCTGGAGCTTTTCGGAACCCGCGGATACGCAAACACGCCGGTCAAGGCAATCTGCGAGGAAGCCGGCCTGACCGAGCGCTACTTCTACGAGGCATTCGAAGACCGCGAAGCCCTGCTGGACGAAATCTTCACCATGTCGCTGGCCGCCTGCAGGAAGGCGACCATCGATGCGATCCGCAACTCCGATGATGATCTGGAGACCTCGATGAGGGCCGGGCTCACAGCCTTCGCCCATGAGCTGACCCGGGACCCGCGGCGCGCACGCATCCAGGAGATCGAGGTCGTCGGCGCGAGCCCTGCGCTCGAAGCCAAGCGGCGTGAATCGATCCATGCCTTCGCGAAGATCGTCGCCGACCGCACCCGCGAGCTGGGCGGGCAGGACCGCAAGGGTCCGCTGCGACTCGACGTGATCGCACTTGGCCTGGTCGGCTCGGTGAACGAACAGCTGATCGACTACGTGACCGGCTCGCTCGAGATCTCTCTGGAAGACCTGATCGAGAACCAGATGGCGGCGTTCTCGGCGGTAGCCAGCAAGCTGCTCGGGTAGCTGTAACTGACAATGGGCCGTGTCATCTCTGGCAGAATGGGGCCATGAGCAAAGCGCAGCCTGTCAGAGCAGGGACGATCGTTATCACCGGCGCGGCACGGGGGATCGGCCTGGCGACTGCCGCCATTCTCGCGGGCCGCGGCAACCGCATCGTGATGTCCGACATTGACGGGGAACTCGCGGCCGAGAAGGCGGCGGAGCTCGGGGAGCGTGCGACCGGCCACGGACTCGACGTAACCGACCGTGACGCCTTTCGGGCCCACCTGGAGATGGTGGAGTCCGAGTTCGGCCCGATCGACGTTCTGATCAACAACGCCGGGATCGCTTCGGCCTCGCCCAACATTCTCGATCAGGATCCGGAAATCACCGAGCGAACGATCGACATCAACCTCAAGGGCGTGATGAACGGGACGATCGAGGCGATCAGGCTGATGGAGCCGAGACGTCGCGGCCATGTCGTCAACGTGGCTTCGCTCGCCGGTGTCATGGGCGTTCCGGGCCTGGCCGCCTATGCTGCCTCGAAGTTCGGGGTCGTCGGCTTCACCGAGTCGGTGCGGATGGAGTTCTCCGACAAGGGTCTGGTTTTCACGTGCGTCATGCCCGGGCCCGTCGCGACGGGGATGATGGACGGCACCTCCTCGTCACCGATCGTCTCCATGCTCTCGCCGGAGGAGATGGCTGCCGGCATCGCGTCCGCGGTGGAGTCCGGTCGGCCCCGTGTGGCCCTTCCACGGTCGAGCTACCTGCTCGCGCGTCTGACCTCGATCCTTCCGCCCGCCTTCGGCATAAAGCTCGGTCGCTGGACGAGGATCGACCGCATCTACACGGATGTGAATCCAGCCGCCAGAGCGGACTACGAGCAGCGCATCCGCCGATAGGAAACAAAAAAGGGGCCCCGGATCCGGGGCCCCTTTTCGTTCAGGCGATGGCCCTTACCTGCCGCCAGGCAGGCGCGACTCGAAGAAGTCGAGCACGTCACTCTGGGCGGCGGCGACCACGCCGCCGTGGTCGACACCCTCGTAGACCTTGTAGTCCACGGTATCACCCAGTCCGACCAGCTCACCGTTGAGCAGGTCGGTCAGGAACTTCGGAGTGGTGGAGTCCGCAGTCCCCTGTGCCAGCAGCACCGGAGCGGCGGTCTTCACGGCCGGGTTCTGGGCGTCCAGGATGCCGTAGAGGGGCGTCATGTCGTAGCCGGGACGGATCAGCTTGGACGGAGCGATGCCACCCAGGCTGGTCGGGACCGACAGCTCGGACAGGCACTTGGTGCGGGTATCCGGCCAGAACGGCAGGATGTCGTCCGAAAGCGCCGCCTGCGGGTTGATCTGCGGATACTCGACGGTCATGCCGCGAACCAGGAGAGTCGCCAGGGCGGTGAGGCCGTTAGGCGAGGTCAGGCTGGGCAGAACCTGGGCCTGGGTCTTGAAGTGCGAAGCGGGGGCGTAGGAAACCGTGCCCCGGAGCTTCAGCTCGGGCGTCCACTTCGAAGCCAACCCGGCGGCAAACAGTGCCGCATGGCCACCCTGCGAATGACCGGCGATCAGGAACCTGTTCGAGATCTTGTAGCCGAGCTGGCGAGAAGCCCTGACTATGTCGAGCACGCCACGACCGGCCGACTTGCCGACCAGGAAGGGATGATCACCCGGAGTACCAAGCCCCTGGTAATCGGTACGGGCAACCGCGTATCCGGCCCGCAGCCACTGGTTCATGACCGGGTCGGTGTAGGAGATGTAACCCTCGGCGACTCCACCCTTGGTGTTACGCGAAGGGGCGCACTTGTCGGCAATGCCGGTGGTGCCGTGACCGTAGGAGACGATCGGCCAGCCGCCCCTTGGAGCCTTGCCCTTGGGAATGGTCACCGAACCGGAGACGGCAACGCGCTTGCCGGAGGGAGAGGTGGATGTGTAGAGCACGAGCTTGGTTGCCGCGCCGCTCTTCAGCGGCACCGTTCCGCCGGCCTTGCGCTGCCAGATCAGCTTGCCGTGACCAGCCGGAAGCTTCTTTGGGGGCTTGTAGAACTTGAGCCCGGCAGGACCCACAGTCGGGTTGTCCTTGTGGTGCTTGAAGGCACTGGCCCCGGCGGGGTTCAAGGCGGCACTGAGCACGAGTGCGGCTGAAATCAGCAGGGCGCCTAGCAGGATCATGCGAAGGCGATTCAATTCGAACGTCAAGTTTCTCTCCCGGTGTTTGTTGGTGCCTGAGTCGGTTGGTCCGACCCGGAAAACTCTACTCCTCAACCCGCGAGCCGACGGAAAGGTGCGATGCATCAGAAGTGGATAGCGTTGCGGGCATGACCGACATTCTCTCCCGCCGTGATGTCCAGTTCCTGCTTAATGAGTGGCTGGACGTCGAAAGACTGACCGGGCGCGAAAGATTTGCCGACCAGACCACAGCCGACTGGAACGATGTACTCGAGCTGGCCGAGCAGATCGCGGGAGACCAGTTCCAGCCCCACAATCGCAAGGCCGACCTCAACGAGCCGGAGATCGGCGAGGACGGCAAGGTCGTGCTGATTCCCGAGGTGGCAGAAGCCCTCAAGGTACTCGGCGAAACGGGCCTGATGGCCGCAGCGATGCCCGAGGAAGTCGGAGGGATGTCGCTGCCCGCGACCATCTCCAGCGCCATCTTCGCCTGGCTGCATGGAGCCAACGTCGGCACCACGGCCTATCCGATGCTGACGGCGGGTGCCGCCAACCTGCTGATCGCGAACGGGTCGGAAGAGCAGATCGAAACCTGGGTCAAGCCGATGGTCGAGGGTCGCTTCCACGGAACCATGTGCCTTTCCGAGACCCAGGCAGGCAGTTCCCTCTCCGACATCACGACAAAGGCGGTTCCCCGGGACGACGGCACCTACCGCGTCTTCGGAAACAAGATGTGGATCAGCGCCGGTTCCCACGAGCTGGGCGAGAACATCGTCCATCTGGTGCTGGCAAAGATCCCCGGCAGTCCTCCGGGCGTCAAGGGAATAAGCCTCTTCATCGTTCCGCGCTTCCTGCTCGACGAAGACGGCTCGATCGGAGAGAGGAACGACGTGGTTCTTGCCGGGGTCAACCACAAGATGGGGTTCCGCGGAACCGTCAACACCGTGCTCGGCTTCGGCGAGGGCGAGTACACGCCAGGGGGCGAAGCGGGTGCGGTCGGCTATCTGATTGGCGAGCCGAACAAGGGCCTCGCCTACATGTTCCACATGATGAACGAGGCAAGGATCGGGGTCGGACTGGGCGCAACCGCGCTCGGATACACCGGATATCTCAAGTCGCTCCGTTATGCACGCGAGCGTCCCCAGGGCCGGCCGCTAGCCTCGAAGAACCCCGAGGGTCCACAGGTTCCGATCTCCGGGCACACCGACGTCAAGCGTATGCTGCTCGCCCAGAAGAGCTACGTCGAAGGTGCGCTCGCCCTCGAGCTCTACTGCTCGTCGCTGGTCGACGAGGAGATGACCGCCCCGGATGAGGCCGACCGGAGCCGTGCTTCGCTGCTGCTTGAGATCCTGACGCCGATCGCCAAGAGCTGGCCTTCCCAGTGGTGTCTGGAGGCCAACTCGCTTGCCATCCAGGTCCACGGTGGTTACGGCTACGCCCGCGAATACGACGTCGAGCAGCATTACCGTGACAATCGCCTCAATCCGATTCACGAAGGCACCCACGGGATCCAGGCACTCGACCTGCTCGGCCGAAAGGTGACGATGCAGAGTGGCGCGGCCTTCGGCGCGCTCTTCGAGCGAATGACCGGAACGATCACCGAAGCGTCAGAGGCGGGGGGAGAGGCGGCAGACCTGGCGGCGGACCTCCAGGCAGCGCTGGGACGGCTGGCCGAAACCACCGGCCAGCTCTGGGCCGACCGTGACCCCGAACTCGCGCTAGCCAATGCAACGGTTTATCTGGAGGCGGCCGGGCATGTTGTGATCGCCTGGATCTGGCTGGAACAGTTTCTGGCTGCCGCCGGCAAGCAGGGTGACTTCTACGACGGCAAGCGGCAGGCGGCGCGGTACTTCTTCCGTTTCGAACTCCCGAAGACGGGGCCGCAGTTCGACCTCCTCGCGAGTCTCGACCGCACCACGCTGGAAATGGAAGACGCCTGGTTCTGAGGATGGGCTTTGATCGTCCGGTCAACCCCGGGGCGGCAGAGACGGCGCGCCTGATCCGGGAGCGCAAGCTGACAGCTTCCGGAGCTGTCGACGCCTCGATTCGGCGTATCGAGACTGTGAACCGAGATCTGAACGCCGTCGTGACCCCGCTCTTTGGGGAGGCCCGCGCGCAGGCGGCCGAGGCCGACGCGCGGATCGCCCGCGAAGGCACCGGCGAGCTGCCATCACTTTTCGGGGTTCCAGTCACAATCAAGGATTGCTTTCCCGTCGCCGGAGCCAGGTTCACGGCGGGCTCGTGGTTTCACCGGGAGGACGTCGCCGATAGCGATGCCGTTGCCGTGACCCGTCTCAGGGAGGCCGGCGCGATCATCCTGGGGAAGACGAATGTTCCGGACATGTGCTGGGGCTTCGAGACGGTGAACCCGGTCTTCGGTCGAACCCGGAGTGCTCGCGGCACCCGGTACTCGGCCGGCGGGAGCAGCGGGGGAGAGGCGGCGATCATCGCGGCCGGTGGCTCCCCTCTAGGGCTCGGGAGCGACATCGGCGGCAGCCTGCGAAACCCTGCCGCCAACAACGGATGCGTCTCTCTCAAGCCGAGCACCGGGAGGATCCCGACCGAAGGTCACGTCCCCGAGGTACCCGAGGCAGTCCGTGACTGGAACCACGCCGGCCCTCTTGCCCGGCGGGTCGAGGATCTGAGCCTGGCCCTGGGGGTACTGGACGGCAAGGGTCTTCCGGAGATGCCCGGATTGTCGGGATTGCCCTGCCGCGTCTTCACCGGAAACCACTCGATGATCGTCAGTCCTGAGGTGAAGGCGGCGGTCCGCAGGGCTGCGTCCGCGCTGGGACAGGCGGGCATGAGCATCGAGAAGAGTCCATCGCTGCCGATCCAGCGCCTGGTGATTCTCTACTCCCATGTGCTTCGTGCCCGGGCGCTGCCCGAGATCAACCGTCAGCTCGGCGGCGGCCGGAAGTTCTCCTGGCCCCTCGAGATGGGCCGGTCGCTTGCCGGGTCGCCGAGAATCGCCCCTGAAGCCCTTAGCGTCTACGGCTACATCGCCTACGGAGGACTTCTGAAGCCACGGGGTGACGCCGACCGGCTCCTCGAACGGCTCAGGCACCGGGTTATCGAAACGGTCGGCGACGGGGTACTGGTCTGCCCGCTGCTCCTGGCCCGGCCCGCCCGTCACGGAGCAACCTGGCTGCCCTTCACTCAAATCCCGATGGCCGTTCCCTTCAACATGACCGGACTTCCGGTGGTGACGGTTCCGGTCTACTGGACCGCCAACGGATTGCCCCTTTCCGTTCAGGTGGTGGCCGGCCCGGGCCGTGACGAGCTGGCTCTCGCCGCCGCTGGCGAGCTCGAATCACGCCTCGGCGGCTGGCGCCCCGTGGACTGAAATTTCAGCGGCAAAAGACGATGCGCGTCAACTCCGCCCGTCGGGGGAGTAACATCTGTCACATGGGATTGCCTTTGGGAGGGTTTCCATTGATTGGAAAGGTGCCGCCGGTCCCGTCGATCAAGGACGGAACCAACTGGCTGGTCGATAGCGCGACGGCAGTTGGTGATCGCCTGAGGCTGCCTCACAACCGTCTCTACGACGAATGGGTTTCCACCCGAAACCCTGAGGAGTGGCCCGAGCCCCCGAACGGAAACGGCAAGCCGGCGATGCTGATTCCCGGCTTTCTCGCAGGTGATGCGAGCCTGGCGCCGATGGCCAAGTGGCTGAAACGCGGAGACTGGACCCTGGCAAAGAG
>DAIQCC010000010.1:10956-32151 GCA_036780865.1 Solirubrobacterales bacterium
GTTACCTGGAATGTGAACTGCACCCAGGCAACGGTCGAATCGATCGAGGCGAGACTGGAGTCGCTGGTCGAGCGGACCGGCCAGAAGGCGATGCTGGTCGGGCAGAGCAGGGGAGGGGCGATGGGCAAGGTGATCGCCGTCCGGCGCCCGGACCTGATTGACACCCTGGTAACCCTGGGTTCACCCTTGAACGACACATTCGAGTTCCATCCTCGCGTCTGGTTCGGAATCGGAATCATCGGCGGTCTCGGTGAGCTGGGCCTGCCCGGTTTCCTGAGCATGAGTTGCGCCACAGGCGACTGCTGCCGGGAGACCCGGATCGCCTACGGCCGCCCGTTCCCCAAGGGCGTGCGCTTCATCTCGTTCTTCTCGCGGGGCGACAACATCGTCCGCTACCAGGCCTGCCTGCACAACTCGGCCGAGCAGGTCGAGATCGAAAGCAGCCACCTTGGTATGGGCTTTGACTCGGAGGTCTGGCTGCGGATGAAGGAAGAACTGGACTCGCCGCCTCGCCCTGAAGCCGTCAGGGAGCTTCGGGCCGCATGAAATGGCCGAGCTGAAGCAGCTCACCGCTCTCGATGCCCAGTTCCTGGCGATCGAGAGTGACAGGAATTACGGGCACGTCGGCGGACTCGCGATCCTCGACCCGTCGACCGCACCCGGCGGCAAGCTGACCATCGATGACCTGAAGCAGCTGATCCTGGATCGTCTCCATCTCGTCGCGCCGTTCACCCAGCGCCTGGTCGAGGTGCCGTTCAGCATCGACTGGCCCTACTGGACGCAGGACGAGCATTTCGACATCGGCTACCACTGCCGGGAGATCGCTCTCCCCGAGCCCGGAAGCCACGAGCAACTGCTGGAGCAGGTGGGAAGGATCTACTCCCGCCGTCTCGACCGTTCGCGTCCGCTCTGGGAGATCTACCTGATCCACGGGCTCGAGGGCGGGAGAGTGGCCCTGCTCTCGAAATCGCATCACGCCGCAATCGACGGTATGTCCGGCAGCGAGATCCTTACCGCTCTCTACGACATAGCTCCGGAGCCACGGGACGTGGGGGAGCCGGAGCGGCCCCCCGACCAGTCCCCTCCTGACGGCAAAGACCTCCTGTTGATGTGGGCGAAGGGAATCCCCCGGGCCCCCCTCAACATCGCCGACCGGCTGACGACGCTGGTTCCACATGTCGACATGGCCTTCGCCGCATTCGGCCTGCCAGGGAGCAGGAGGGTTAGCCGGACCATGTCCCGGGTCAGGATCAGGTTCGGGGCCGAAGAAGAGCATGTGGTCGAGAGGCCGCCCGTCAAGGCGCCCAAAGGTCCCTTCGGCGCGCCACTTTCGCCCCACCGGGTCTTCGGCCTCGGCTCGGTCTCGCTGGACGACGTGAAGGCCGTCAAGAACGCCTTCGGCGTCAAGGTCAACGATGTGGTCATCTGCCTGGTTTCAGGGGCGATCCGGGAGCACCTCATCTTCCGCCGTGAATTGCCGGAGGAACCCCTGCTAGGAATGATCCCGGTCTCCGTACGCACCGAAGAGGAGCGAGGTACGTTCGGAAACAAGGTCTCGGCCATGATCGCGCCCCTGCCAACCCACATCGATGATCCGGCCGAGCGGCTCGAGTTTGTCCACTCGACGATGCAGATCGCCAAGGAAGGCCACGACGCGCTACCCGCCGAGAGCCTTCGCGACCTGACAGCCTTCGTGCCTCCCGCCCTTCACGCGAGAGCGGCCCGGGTGGTGACCCAGATGGCCGGACGGTTCACCCGACCCCCATGGAACGTGATCATCTCCAACGTACCCGGCCCGCCGATCGACCTCTACTTTGCCGGTGCGAAGCTGGAGGCGATGTTCCCTCTCTCGATCATCTCCGACGGCATCGGACTTAACGTGACCATCATGAGCTACCGCGATTCGATCGACATCGGTATCACCGCGGACCGCGAGCAGACACCCGAGGTACAGACCCTCGTCGATGGCATGCAGTCGGAGCTCGAGCTACTCCTGGCCGCGGCAAAGAGAGCCTGAGAACCCTGTGGATACAGAGACGGTGACCGTCGAGACGGGGGAGGGCATCGGGCGGATCACCCTTGACCGTCCGGAGCGCGGTAACGGCCTGACGCCGGCCTTGATCGGTGAACTGGCTGACTCCGTGGAGCACCTCGACCTCGACCCCGAGGTCCGGGTGATCGTCCTCTCGGGCAATGGAACCGGGTTCTGCGGTGGTTACGACCTGGTCGCCAGTGCCGAACGGATGCTGGAGGGTGACTTCGGCTCGGCCGACGCGCCGGAGGGATCACCCCTCGATCCCCGGGTGCAGGCCGCCAATCACGATCCCCGCGGCGCCTGGGATCCGATGGTGGACTACGCCGGAATGAGCCGGAACGTGCGTGCCTTCATGTCTCTCTTCCACTGCACAAAGCCGGTGGTCTGCAAGGTTCACGGTTACTGCGTCGCCGGAGGAACCGACCTCGCCCTCTGCAGCGACCTGCTGGTGATCGCCGACGACGCGAAGATCGGGTATCCACCTGCCCGCGTTTGGGGCTCGCCGACCACCTCTCTCTGGGCCTACCGGCTCGGGGCGCAGCGCGCGAAGCGCCTGCTCTTCACCGGAGACAGCCTGACCGGGCTGGAGGCAGCAGAGGCAGGGCTTGCGATCGAGTCCCATCCAGCCGACCGGCTCGACGATGCGGTCGAGCACCTGGTTGCGCGCATCGCGATGGTGCCCCTGAATCAACTCCAGATGATGAAACTGCTCGTCAACCAGTCACTCTACGCTCAGGGCCTCCATCAGACGCAACTGATCGGCACGGTCTTCGACGGAATCACACGCCATACACCGGAGGGCTACGCATTCCAGCAGCGGGCGGCCGAGGCGGGGTTCAAACAGGCGGTCAGGGAACGGGACGAACCCTTCGGAGACTTCGGTCTCGGGAACTGACCTCTACCGGGCGACGGCCACTACGACAATTGTGGCGAGGCCGAGCAGGATGCCTCCCGCGGCCAGAAAATGTCCGCTGGCCGGTACCACGGGTTTCTCCGGGTCGGGATCAGCCGACAGCTTTCCCCGCTGCACCCCGAAGAAGATGAGTCCCACGCCGAAGGCGCAGTAGGCAACCCCGAGGATCTCGTAGGGCCAGGCGGCCGCGCCCGTGTCCAGCAAAGGCACAACCCTGGCGAGGCCGACCCCGACCGCAATCGCCGCAAGGCCTGTCCTCACCCATGCGAGCTGGGTTCTCTCACCGGCCAGTCGCGTGCGGGTGAGGTCGTTCTCATCACGGGTGGGCACAGGCGGAGTCTAGGTCAACAGTGCCGGGAAGGCCTGTCTTGTGGGCGCACGCAACGAAGCATTTACCGCTCTGTAAAGCGAAATCGCGCTTATCTCGAGAAAAATGTTGATTCCTGCGTAAGAAACGGCGAGCCTGATCGTTATCTCCATAGAAGCGCCAAAAACAAACCGATTGGAGAAACAATGAACAACGCAGCCCCCAAGACCAGGAAGTTCCGCCCGACCACCATCATCGCCATCCTCGCCCTTTTCGTGGCGATCGGAGGCACGGCCACCGCAGCGTCAGGCCTGATCAATGGCAAGAAGCTGGTGAACAACTCGGTCGCCGGCAAGAAGCTCAAGAACAAGACCATCACCAAGAACAAGATCGCCCCGAAGACCATCAAGGCCCTCAAGGGTCAGCAGGGTCCGCAGGGTATCCCGGGCAAGGATGGCATCGTCAGCCCGACCTTCGAGGAGTTCGGCAGCATGAACATCCCGGCCAACACGGAAATGGCCCTCGGCGCCGTCAACGTTCCGGCCGGCAAGTACATGGTCACTGCGACCGTCAGCGTCACCTCGAACGCGACCAACGTGGTCAGCTGCGCCATCGTCGCGAACAACGGGGGCGGCTCCAGCTCCGCCGTGTTCGACCCGAATGGCGGCGGAAGGGTCACCCTGCCGGCCCAGCTCGTCACGGCCACCGACACGGTCAGCCAGCTGACCCTCGGCTGCAACGCGGGCAACCAGACCGCAGGCGTGTCCGGCAACCTGATTGCCACGCCGGTTCAGTAGCCAGCGAACAGATCAGTAAAGGTGGGCCGCCCCGACACCCGGGGCGGCCCCTTTTCGTTGCAGCGCCGGATGGCAGCCGAACTACCCCGGGACTTCAGGGCTTCAGGGCGCCTCCAGGGAAATCGGTGTCGGGTCCGGAACATGCTCGACCTGGAGGGTGCTGTGTTCGATCTCGTACTCCTCGCGCAGCATCGCGTCGACCTTCAACCGGACGGCGTGGCAGTCCTCACCGGCACCGACCAGCAGGTGCGCAGAAAGCGAAGGAAAGCCGGATGTGATCTGCCAGATGTGGAGGTCATGAACCTGCTTTACGCCCTTGACCCCGGCCATCGCCTGACCGACCTCCGCGGTGTCAATTCCAGCCGGAGCGGACTCGAGCAGCACGTCGACGGATTCCTTGAGGATCGACCAGGCGCTCGCGGCGATCAGGAGGGAGATCAGGATCGAGATGATCGGATCAATCGGATCCCAGCCGGTGAGCAGGATTACCCCGGCGGCAATGATCACTCCGACTGAACCCAGCATGTCCCCGAGAACGTGACGCAGCGCCGCCCGCACGTTGAGGCTCTCGCCACCGCCCTTCCAGAGGACAATGAAGGCGGCCACGTTCACGAACAGGCCAAGCACGGCAATCACCATCATCCCGCCGCCCTCGATCGGGACCGGATCGTCGATCCGCCCGATGGCCTCGTAGATCACCCAGACCGAGACCAGGACGAGCAGAATCCCGTTGACCAGGGCAGCGAGGATCTCGGCCCTCTTGTACCCGAAAGTGCGCCTTGCCGTGGCGGGCCCGGCAGCAATCGTCACAGCGAAGAGGGCCAGGACCAGGGAGAAGCTGTCGGAGAGCATGTGCCCGGCATCCGCAAGCAGGGCAAGCGAACCAGTGATCAGGCCGCCGGCCGCCTCCGCCAGCATGAAGCCGGCAGTCAGGATCGCCGCGATCAGCAGCGAGCGCCGGTCGGCACCCCTGTAGGCACCCGGACCGTGGCCGTGCGAATGTTCGTGGCTGTCCTGCTTCGAACTCAAGCTTCCCCCAGTTTCACATGCATGGTGCACGGATTCCGGGGAGTGAAGGAACTACGCTCCCGCGCATGGGAAAGCAGAAGTGGGTCACACTCGTGGTTGCTTCGGTTGCCACCGCGATCCTGCTTCTCGACGTCACGATCGTCTACGTGGCGCTTCCCTCGATAAGGTCCGACCTCGGCGCCTCCTTCGATCAGGCCCAGTGGGTGATCGACGCCTACACGGTCCTCATGGCTGCCACCCTGCTTGCCTTCGGCGCTCTCGCCGACCGCATCGGGAGGAGGAAGGTCTTCACCGCGGGCCTGCTCCTGTTCACGCTCTGTTCCGGAGCGTGCGGCCTCGCCGGAAATGCGCTCACCCTCGACGTGGCGAGAGCATTCCAGGGAGTGGGCGCTGCCGCCATGTACGCGGCGTCGCTGGCAATCCTTGCGAACGCGTTCCAGGGCAAGGAGAGGGGGCTGGCATTCGGCGTCTGGGGGGCCGTCACAGGGGCCGCCCTCGCGGTGGGTCCGCTGATTGGGGGAATCGTGATCGACGGCCTCAGCTGGCGCTGGATCTTTCTCGTCAACGTACCGATAGGTGCCATCACGATTGTCGCGACCCTTCTCTTTGTCAGGGAATCGCTTGACCCTCGAAAGCGCTCCTTTGACCTTGCGGGCACGCTTCTCTTCGCGGCGTCAGTCTTCCTGCTGGTCCTTGGTCTGATCCGCGGCAACGACGAAGGGTGGGGGAGCCCGCAGATAGTTGCCACGCTGGTCCTCGCAGTCGTCTTCGGCTTCGCGTTCGTGCTGGTCGAGCTTCGATCGCAGCAGCCGATGCTGCCGCTCTCTTTCTTCAGCTCCCCGCCTTTCACCGGCACCGCGATCGTCTCGTTCGCCCAGTCGATCGCGATCTATCCCTTGCTGCTCTTCCTTGCCATCTACCTTCAGGATGGTCTTGGATACGGCCCGACCGAGGCCGGGCTGAGGCTGCTTCCGATGACCGTCACGATCTTCATCGTCGCGCCCTTCGCCGGGAGGCTCACCTCACGCGCGACGATCCGGCTGCCCCTGGCCAGCGGGCTTCTGCTGCTCGCCGTCAGCCTGATGCTCATCTACGGGATCGACTCCCGTGACGAGTGGACGAGGCTGCTGCCGGGGATGCTGGTCGGAGGGGTTTCGATCGGCCTGATCAGTCCCTCTCTCGCGGCGGCGATGGTCAGTGTCCTGCCGGTGGAGAAGAGCGGACTGGCTTCCGGCATCAACAACACCGGCAGGCAACTGGGCATCGCGATCGGGATCGCCGGCCTCGGAGCGATCTTCGACCATCAGGTCAGGAGCGGCGCCACGGTCCTCGCCGGGATCGCGGCCGGCCTGAATGCGGTCATCCTTGTGGCGGCAGCCACGGCTGCCCTGGCTGCGCTGATCTGCTGGCCGCTGCTCGGAAGGCAGCGCTCAAGTGAAGGCCCCGAAATCTAGGACGCGATCACCGGCGCGCTCTTCGAGGCCGGTAACCGAAGCGAGATCGTGGCAGCGACGAGGACGAACGCAAACGAGAACCAGAGGCAGCCTTCGAGACCGAGCCACTGGTAGACGGCCCCCGAGAGGACTGTGCCGAGCAGCCGTCCACCGGCATTCGCCATGTAGTAGAAGCCGACATTCTTCGCAACGGACTCATCCTCGGCGTAAGCGAGAACCAGGTAGGAATGGACCGCGGAGTTGAGCGCGAAGACCACACCGAAGGCGATCAAGCCGACGACCAGCACGAGGGTCGGATCAAGTTTCACTCCCAGGGAAACGGCGATCGCGGCCGGGAAGGCGGCGAGAAGGAAGGCCAGTTTCGCGGCCGACCTGCCGGTCGGCCCGTGGCCAACCTCTGCGCTGCGTCTGGCAAAGAGGCGGGGCGCCGCTGCCTGAACCGCCCCGTAGCCGATCACCCAGACCGCCAGGAAGGCACCTGCCTGCCAGAAGCTCCAGTCCAGCACCGTCCGCAGGTACACCGGAAGCGCGACCACGAACCAGACATCGCGCGATGCGAAAAGGAACAGCCGGGCCGCCGCCAGCACGTTGATCTCCGGGGTGTTGGAGAACATATGGCGGAACTTCGCGCCCATGTCAGCTTGGCCAAGGGTTCCTTCCATCATGGTCGCGGCCGTGAGAAGGGCCGTCGCGACCACGAAGAGCAGGATGATCATGGCCGTCTGGAAGCCGACCAGGGTAAGGAGCACGCCGCCGAGGAAGAAACCGACGCCCTTGATCGCGTTCTTGGATCCGGTCAGGACGGCCACCCATTTGAACAGTGTGGATTCGGAGTCTCCGGGAGCGACCAGTTTCACGGCGCTCTTCGAGCTCATCTTCGTCAGGTCCTTGGCAATACCCGAAAGCGCCTGGGATGCCATGACGTAAGGGACCACCAGCCAGGATTCCGGCGCGAAACCGAGCATGCCGAGTGCAACGATCTGCACTGACAGCCCGGCGAAGAGGGTGGACTTCAGCCCGAGGCGCGAGGCGATCCAGCCGCCGACCAGGTTGGTGACGATGCCGAAGAACTCGTAGAACAGAAAGAGCGTCGCGACTTCAAAGGCGCTGTAGCCGATCTGGTAGAAGAAGTAGAGGACCAGGATCCGGCTGGCCCCGTCGGCCAGTGTGTCTGCCCAGTAGGCACCGGTGACCAGGACGTAGTTCCTGAGGTCACCCTCTTTCCTGGTCGTGGCTGTCATTTCAGCCAGTCTCGTCGGCTCTGTGCCGGTCGACCATCCGGCAGATGTCGATCATCCGGTTGGCGTAGCCCCACTCGTTGTCGTAAAAGGCCAGGACCTTCACCTGGCTGCCTTTGATCACGCGGGTCGAGGTTCCATCGACGATGCCGGAGCGGGGGTCGCCCTTGAAGTCGACCGACACGAGAGGCCTTTCCTCGAATCCGAGGATGCCATCGAGTCCGCTCCTCGAGCCTTCGAGGAGCAGGTCGTTGACTTCTTCCGACGTTGTCTCCCTCACCGTCTCAAAGCAACAGTCGGTGATCGACGAGTTGAGGAGGGGCACCCGAACGGCGAGACCGTCGAGCCTGCCCTCGAGCTCGGGAAAGATCATCCCGATCGCCTTGGCGGAACCGGTCGAGGTGGGGATGAGGGAGGTTCCGGCAGCCCGGGCCCTCCTCAGATCCCGGTGATGGGCGTCGACCACCACCTGGGTGTTGGTCAGGTCGTGAAGTGTGGTGATCGACCCGTGGCTGATCCCGATTCCCTCGTGGATCACCTTGACGACCGGCGCGAGGCAATTGGTGGTGCAGGAGGCGGCGGTCAGGATCCGGTCCCGGTCTGGCTCATACAGGTGATCGTTCACGCCATAGACGATGTTTAGCGCACCGGAATGCACGGGAGCCGCGACGAGGACGGTGTCCACGCCACGATCGAAGTGACCTGCAAGGTCTTCCGGCTTGCGGAATCTCCCGGTCGCCTCGATCACGAGGTCAACGCCCGCTTCGTCCCAGGGGATGGAACCAGGCTCGTCGGCTGAGCTGTATGTGATCTGTGCGTCGCCGACGGAGACCTGGCCGTCACCGGCTTCGATCTCGCCTTCACGCCACCGCCCGTGAACAGAATCGAAGGCAAGCAGGTGGGCGGCGGTCGCTTCGTCTCCTGCGATCTCGTTCACATGGACGATCTCGAGCCTTTCCGATCCGACCCCGGCCCTAAGGGCGAGCCGCCCCATCCGCCCGAATCCGTTGATGCCGATCCTGGTCCTGTCGTCCACTTCGCCTCCCGACGAGTCAAATTTCTATTGACGGCCATCGTATCTATTGACAACTATCAATTGAACTGATTTGATGGATTTCGATGAGCTCTGAACTCACCCTGACCCCGAAGCAGAAAAGTCCCAACGGCGAACCGTGTTGCGAGCCGGTTGTCTACCCGGATGTCGAGCGGGCGGAGGCTGAGCGGATGGCAGTCGTCGCAAAGGCACTCGGAGACCCGATTCGCCTGACCCTGGTCGACGTGCTCAGGAAGCATGCCGGCAAGGTCTGCGTTTGCGAGCTTGTTCCGCTTTTCGACGTCAGCCAGTCGACCCTCTCGCACCACCTGAAGAAGCTCAGGCAGGCGGGAATCGTCGATTCCGAACGCCAGGGCCTCTGGGCCTACTATTACGTGAACTCGGAAGCGCTCGAGGAACTTTCCACCTGGCTTAGCTAGCCGGACCATCCGGCAGCGAGACAGGAGCAGGTGCCGGCGACACCGGTGCCATATCGTTCTCGCGTGGCCGACCACAGCTCAGGAGGAATTAGGTGAAGGCCCTGGTCATCGGGGCCGGCGAGGTCGGCATGAACGTCGCCAAGACGCTCGCCGCCGACGGTCAGGAAGTGACCATGGTCGACAAGGACCCCGGCCGCTGCGAGCATGCGCGGACGGAGCTCGATGCCTTCGTGGTCGAGGGCAACGGGGCAAGCCCGGTGCTGCTGCGTGAACTCGGCGTCTCGGGATTCAGCCTGATCGCCGCCGTCACCGCGGTTGACGAGGTCAACCTGATCGCCGCGCTGACCGCCCATCAGCTTGGCTCCGGCACCACCATCGCCAGGGTGAGAGACCCTGAACTGCTCGGTCGCGACGACCCCTTTGCGACGGGCATCCTCGGGATCGACTTCGTGATCGACCCCGACCGCGCCGCTGCCGCCGACATCGCCGCGGCACTGCAGCTTCCCGGTGCCGTCTCGGTCGAGTTCTTCGGCGACGGGCAACTGGCCCTGGCCGAACTGATCGTCACCGACTCATCGCCACTTGTCGGCCGGCCCCTGTCCGAAAGGGAACGGCCCCATCCGGCCTTCATCGTCGGCCTCTCCCGTGACGGCGTCGCGCAGCTGACCCGCCCGGAGATGGTTCCGCAGGCCGGTGACCACCTGCTGGTGACCTCGCCCCGGGAGAACATCCGGGCGGCCGTGGCCCACCTGGCCGGGACGGTCAGTGAGGTTCACCGCTGCACGATTTTCGGGGGAGGCAAGATCGGCCTTGCCCTGGCCCGACGCATGGAGGATGCGGGCGTCCACGTAACGATCCTGGAACGCAACCGGGACCGGGCGAGGAAACTGGCCGAGAAGCTTCCACGGTCCAGGGTGCTGATCGAGGACGGCATGGCTGAGGAGTCCCTGATCGAGGCCGGCGCCCACAAGGCGGATGCGTTCGTCGCCTGTGCCGGGGACGACCGGATGAACCTGCTGGCGGCGCTGAACGGCAAGCGGATCGGCGCCGACCTCTGTGTCGCGACTGTCTCACGGGAGGAGTTCACGCCCCTGGTCGACGCGATCGGGCTGGATGCCGCCTTCTCGCCGCGGCTGATCACGGCCGAGCAGATCCTGCGCTTCGTTCACACGCGAAGCGTCAAGGCGATCCATCTCACCCGGACCGGGTTCGAGGCCCTCGAGCTGGAGGTTCGCCCCAAGGCGCAGCTGGTCGGCAAGGCGATAGGGGAGACAGGCGGACTGCTCCATCACTGCCGGGTGGGGGCCATCCTCCATGAGGATGGCGTCTCGATCCCCCAAAGGGGGACGCCGATCTCGGCGGGTGACCGTCTGCTGCTGCTCGGACCGGTCGGAACCGTCTCCGAAGTCGAGCAGGTCTTCGCCGGGACGGGCTAGGCCGGGTTGCGGACTTCAGTCCACCCACTGATCGGTTTCACCATCGGGGGAACGCTGGCGGTTGCTGCGGGCGGAATGCTCGTTTGCGGAATCCTCGGGCTGGTCGACGGCCGCGCCGCAGGCGCGTTTCTGATCACGGGTTTCCTGACACTCCTGGTCGCGGGGTCCATGATCTCCGCCTATCGCCGCGGGGATCCCGGCGAAGCCGGACGGGCTGGCCCGGTAACCGGGCTCGCCGCTGTCACGCTCGCCTGGGTGATCGCCTCGGCCGTCGGTGCGATCCCGTTCCTGATCGCCGGGACTTTCGAATCATTCCTCGACGCGTTCTTCGAGGCGGTGTCAGGTTTCACCACAACCGGCGCGACGCTGATCACCGACCTCGAAGCCCAGCCAGACGCCATTCTCCTTTGGCGCAGCATCAGCCAGTGGCTTGGTGGGGTAGGAATCATCGTGCTGGTGGTTGCCGTCGCGCCAGTCAGCGGACCGGGCGTTCAGCGGGCCTTCTACGCGGAGACCTCGGGCATGACCAGTGACCGGCTGACCCCGAGAATCATTGATACGGCGAAGATCATCACCCTGATCTTTCTGGTGCTCTCGTTTGCGGCAGCCCTCGCGTACCTGCTCGCCGGGATGAACGCCTTCGACGCGATCAACCACTCGATGACCACGATCGCGACCGGGGGCTTCTCGACCCGTAACCTCTCGATCGGGGCATTCGACTCCCGGGCGATCGAGACGGTGGCGATCGTCTTCATGGCCATGGGTGGCATCAACTTCGCGTTCTACTGGAAGGCGATCAGGCGCCGGGACATCCGGCCCCAGTTCAACGAAGTCGTTGTCTACCTGGCACTGCTGCTCGGAATTTCGGCTGCTGTGGCGATAAGCCTGGTGGTCAACGACCAGGCTTCGGGCTTCGCCGGCATCGTGATTGATCCGCTCTTCGCCGTGACCACGATCCTGACCACCACGGGGTACACGACGGCTGACTTCGACTCCTGGAACTCGTTTGCGACAGCGACGATCCTGCTGACCATGTTCCTCGGGGCCTGTGCCGGCTCCACGGCGGGCGGGATCAAGATCATCAGGGTGATGCTGCTCAGCCGCTCGGCAATCCAGGAGCTGCAGCGTCAGGTCAGGCCCAGGGTCGTTCAGGTTCTCAGGGTCGGAAGGCACGTCTACGACGAGGACGTCAGGCGCGCGGTGCTGGGCTTCTTCCTCATCTACCTGCTGGTGTTCGGGATCGGGGTTCTGGTGATGGCCGCGTCCGGACTCGACCTGGTCACGGCGATCAGTGCTGCTTCGGCGACCTTGAACATGATCGGACCGGGACTGGGGGAGATAGGGGCAATCGAGAACTTCGAGGCAATGCCGGATCTTGCCCGGGCAGCTTCCTGTTTCCTGATGATCGCCGGACGGCTCGAGGTCTTCACCGTGGTCGCGCTCATCACGGCGGGTGTCGATCGGGTCAGGGAATCTCTTGGCAGAGCCTGAGGATCCCCGGAGCCTGTCCCGGCGGGTCAGCGGCGCTTGTGACCGGTGAGGAGCAGGTCCATCCGGAAGCCCCGCGGAGCAAACCAACCCTGGATCAGCTCGTATCCGATCACCCGTCCGGGACCGAACCTGCGGGTCAGGTACGCATACCTGCCGCGACGATCGACCGTGACCTTGCCGACCCGGCAGCCGGCTGCCTTCAGGTTCCGCTTCGCCTGCAGCAGCCTGAGTTTGAAAACCCTCGGGACGCGGCACCACTCAGGCTTCGGAGAAGCCGTTCCACCTGAGCCCACGATCCCGTAATCGGTCATCTCCCTGGCGGTTTTCACGATCCAGCGTCGAACCCGATCCCCCGAGACCTTGGCGTAGAAGCTCGGAATGTATCCGCGACAGAAACGGTCACCACCGCTTGTAGCCCCGACGAGGCGATACCCGTCGCTGGTCCAGGCGACCAGAGGTCCGCCGCTGTCGCCGGAGCAGGCGGAGGCGTGACCTTCTGCCGACCCGAGGCAGAGCATCGTGTCCCGCGGGTACGAAAACCTGTTGCCGAGGCCGCAGAGACGGTCCCTCTGCACCACGAGCTTCGCTTTCCGGAGGGTGTCTGGAACCTGGTTGGTCCAGGGAGTCATCTTGCCCCATCCGGTGGTCCAAACAACCTGGCCGGCCGAGAAGGTCCGGGCTTCGTCGGGGCCAGCGAGCTTGATTGGTTCGGCATCGACCGGAGTCGCGAGCTTCAGGAGGGCGACGTCAAAGACCCGGAAGGAGAAGCGGCCGGTCGAGGTCCTGCCACCGGCGCGGGGGGGCGATCCGGATGCCCGACACGGCGGTTGACTGACCCTGGCTCGAGTTGAGACGGGTCCGGCTGGAGATGACCCGAAGCCGCTCGCGCTGGCCCCTGGTCATTCCAACAACGCAATGGGCCGCAGTCAGCACCAGTCGGGGTGCCACGACCGATCCCCCGCAGAAGAAGTCCTGACGGGTCGAGTTGCCAGAGCGTTTCATGATCAGCGCTATCTGCCAGGGCCAGTCCTCGATCGTCGTCGCCTGACCCTGAACGATTGAGGCACCCGCGTCGGCACCCCTCGCTGTTGAGAGCGACGCGTCATTCCCTGAAGCGGAAGTGGCTCCGGGAAGGGCGATCCCTGACGCAAGCAAGAGGAATAGGGCCAGGCCCGGGACGAGGCCGGCAAGGCCAGAGAGACGCGAGGACATTCGCAGAATGGTATTGAAGTCGGCTTCAGGGCCTCTAAAGCGGTCCGCTATCCGGACCCGTCCTGCTGGCCGCGGTCCCCAAGGAAGGCGTTTACACCCGCAGAGAAGTCGGGATGCCTCGTGTTTTCGGCAAATGACCTGATCTCCGCGTCTGCGTGTTCCTCCAGACCAGCGGTGGCGCTGTCCTTCAGGAGTCGTTTCGTCGCAGCCACGGCTTGGGGCGGCAGGGAACCCAGACGCTCCGCCCAATCCCGTGTCTCAACCTCCAGATGACCCGCCGGCGCCACCATGTTGATCAGTCCGAGCTCTCTCGCGGCTCCCGCCCCGAGGCGTTCCGAAGTCAGATAGAGCTCGAGCGCCTTGCGGTATCCGACGACTCTCGGGAGCAACCAGCTGACGCCCGCGTCGGGGTTGGTCGCGAGCTTCGAGTAGCCGAGGGTGAAGACCGTTTCTTCTGACGCGATGACAAGGTCAGAGGCAAGCATCGGACCGAGCCCTCCTCCGGCGACTGCGCCGTGTACGGATGCGAAAGTCAGCTTCCTGGACCGGTAGATCCGGCTGACCACCGGGTTGATCCACTGCCCGATCTCGAGGATGTAGTCATGCGCAGCGGTACCGCGAGAGCGGAACTCCGGGAGGTCGCCGCCGGCGTTCCAAACCGACCCGTCGGCCCTGGTCACGATGACCGAGACGGAATCGTCGCTTTCAACTTCGTCCAGGATGCCTAGCCATTCCCGGGCACTCTCCACGTTGATCCGGCTCGGACCCTTCGGGGCCGTGAGAGTGATGGTCGCGACACCCTCTTCAGTTGAAAGACGTACCCAGGTCATGAAGCGATTCTAGGCCGGAAGCGAGGATCATCTCCGTCAATTCGGGCTGACGGTTTGGTTCCGCTTTCCCGAGCCAGCTCGACCATTCGCCTGTCGTCTGGGCGGCCTGTCAACCCGGACCGCTGCCTCGTCGTTCGCGATAGGTTGGGTCAGTGGAACTCCAACTGCGCCTCGCCGACAAGACCTGGCCCTTGCTGACCAGATTGATGGGCGGTCACGCCCGCGTTTATCGCATGACGCGCGGCCGGATAGGACACCGGTTTCCGGGCGTACCACCAATGTGCCTGATCGATCACGTTGGCGCCAGGAGCGGCAAGCGACGCACCAGTCCGCTGCTCTACATAGAGGACGGTGAGAACGTGGTGATCATCGCTTCCAAGGGCGGTTACGAGAAGAGTCCTGCCTGGTTCTACAACCTGAAGGCGAACCCCGAGACCACGGTGCAGATCGGTGCCGAGATCAGGCCGGTCCGAGCCCGTGTCGCAAACGAAGAGGAACGCAAGAGACTCTGGCCCAAGGCCGTCGAGGTCTACCCGTCATACCAGCAGTACCAGGACCGAACCTCCCGCGAGATACCAGTCGTGGTCCTGGAACCGCGCTGAGGGCAGCCGGGCGGGAACCAGTTTCCGCAGGCTAACCGGCAATTCGCATCAGCAAGCCGATTCCCGCTCTATGCTCGATAATGTGTCTTATGTCAACTCGTTGAAATGACCTGAAAGCCGTGGGCTCTGGCTGCCCGCGAAAGCTTCTGGTCGAAGCAGGCAAAGGTCTGACAATCAGGGTCGGCCCCCCTTGCGGCCAGGGCGCTGGCCAACTGGATCGAATCAAGCGTTTTCAGCTGGTGGACGGAAACCAGAGACGCGGCCAGCCCGAGAATCTGTTGAGAGGCCGGCACGGCGAAAAGAGCCCGACCATCGACACCTCGACCGAACAGGTCGGATTCGAAGGCCCTGACAATGAGGTCTACATCGGTGTCGAGGATCTGATCCGAGTTCGACTTACGCCAGAACGCCGAGAGCACCTCTACGCGCGAGATTGCCGAGATCGCGACTGACTCCAGGCCAATGACCTGCTCCGAACCAACCTCATTCACGTACATCTTCACCAGGGCCGACGAGTCTGCGAAGACCTTCACCGTCGTTCCTCGAGTATGTACTCGGATAGCGGCTTTCCTCTTCCGGCTCGCGCTGCCGCCGCTTCGAGCTCTTCGCGATCAGGTCGTTCGGCCGGCGGTGCCTTGGACCACTCTTCCAGCAGGCCCGCCCGCTTGAGGCGCGCGCGCAGCTGTTCCGCCTCCGAATCCTCCAGATCAGGATCAGTAGCCGCCTCCAACACAAACGTCAGATACCCGTTGAGACTGAGATTCCGGGTCCTGGCCTCTGCCTTCAGGTCACTTGCGAGTTCATCAGGAATTCGAAGCGATATCTGAGCCATGCTTTCATGCTAGCATTCATGAAATCGTTATGTCAACCAGCGGCAAGGCCATCCGCCCTTTGGCCCTGCGGGCCACTACCATCTGCGTCTTCCGGGAACAACCATGGCTTAGGGGGATGATGAGGTTCAAACGTTTTGCGATCGCGGCGCTTGCCGTGCTTGCGGGTCTTTCCGCACTCGGTGTCTCGCAGTCCTCGGCCTTATCCCCGATCCCTGGCCGGATCTTCGGCCTGGCGGACGTGAGCGGAACCCGCGGTGACCTCTTCAGGACCAACACCTCGAACTCGTGGGTTCCCCTGACCTCGGGACTGAACTACCCGGAAAGTGTCTCCGGCGCCCCGAACGGCCGCTTTGCCGCGATTTGCGCCACCCAGGGGGCGGGCGGGATCTACCGGATCTACCGGGTCACCTCCGCTGGAGGTCCGCTCAGGAACCTGATCGGAACCCGTCAGGGCTGCGGACAGACGGTTTCCCCGGACAGCCGCCTCGTGGCCTACGTCTCCGACCCCCGACGCAGGGTTGCGAGGCTGAACGTGGTCGGTGCCAACGGTCGCGGCAACCGGACCATCTTCAAGACCTGCAGCGGTTGCCTCTTCTCGCCTGTCTGGGCCGGCAAGAGGATCTACTTCGAGCTCAAGGTGCCCCGGAACCCTTCGGGACAGCCAGAAATCTTCTCGCTCAGGGCAAGAGATGGAAAAGGTCTGAAGCGCCACACATTCGGCCGACGCACTGCCACCCGGTATTCGCTGTCTGACGTCAGCGCGAACGGACGGAACCTCCTGGTCACGGCCGACGACGGCTCCGGCACCACTTTCCTTCGGACCCTCTCCCCCTCCGGAGCGACCCGGTTCACGCTTTCTTCCGGCACGGGCTCACAGCCGTTCCTCGACGCTTCGTATTCACCCGATGGTCGCGAGGTCGCGTTCCTGAAACGAGTGACCGATGCCGATCCTGCAGAACTCTGGCTTGGGTCCAATACGGGTTCGGGTTTCGTTTCCCTGTTTCCCGGGCCGCCCGTATCGACCGAAGGGCTCTACTCGATCGACTGGGTCAGGCGCTGACGCGGCGGTAGCGGATGTGGGTCGCCAGTGGAGAGTGAAGCACCTCGACCGGCTCGAAGTGGAACGGCACGGTTCCGTCGAAGATCGTCTCACCTCCGCCGAGGACTACCGGCGCGAGATCCAGGGTCAGCTCGTCGATCACGCCCGCGGCCAGAGCCTGCCTGACCGTCGATGCCCCTCCGGCGATGTCCACGCCCTCGCCGCCGGCGACCTCAAGCGCACTGGCGTAGGCAGAATCGAAACCGTCCGTGACGAAATGGAACGTTGTGCCACCTTCCATTTCGATCGGCTCGCGCTCGTGATGGGTCAGCACGAAGACCGGGGCCCGGTAGGGCGGTTCGTTTCCCCACCATCCGCGCCAGTCTCCTCCCCACTCGCCCCGGACAGGTCCGAACATGTTTCGGCCCATGACATAGGCACCTCGCGGACGGCCCAGCCAGGCCGACGCGGTGGAATCCGCCTCGTTTGCCCGCGGGTCTCCGAGGTGCCAGCTGTGAAGTTCCTTGCCGCCCTTGCCGAGCGGGTTGTCGATGCTCTGCTCCGGTCCCGCGACGAAGCCGTCGAGGGACATGGAAATGTGGCAGGTCGTTTCCGGCAAGCGGTTTCCTCTCCGTGGGGTTTCGGGCTGAGGTTACCCGCGCAGGCAGCAGGGCTGTCGGAGAAGACCGGTCGCCCCGTTCAGGGGACTATCTCGCTGCTAGTTTCCGCGGCATGACTCCAGGCTCCCACTCGATGTCCCTGACCGGCGTCGAGCCGATGTACGAGAGTGAACTCGGGTCGCTGAGCAAGGTCAGCGCTGAAGACCTGCCGATCCTGCGAAGGATCTCGGTCAAGAGACTGGTGCTGGAGCCTGGTGCGATCCGGGAGCCTCACTGGCACGCCAACGCCGACGAGCTCACCTACTGCCTCAAGGGTGAGCTGCTGGTCTCGGTGCTCGACGACGGTGATTCCTTCTCGTCATTCAGGATCAACCCCGGGCAGATGTTCCACATTCAAAGCGGGGCAATCCACCACATCGAGAATCTCGGCGACGAAGAGGCCGAACTGATCCTCGCATTCAGCCACGAAGAGCCGGAAGACTTCTCTATGCATGCCGCCTACGGGGCGATGAGCGACTCGGTCCTGGGCAACACTTATGACCTACCGTCAGAAGCCTTCGCTTCGATCAGGAGGGATACCGAGCCCAGGTACGTCGTGGCGAGGAGCGGTGAGGCCGACGTTCCCGAAGGGATCGATCTCGAGAACCCGGGCCGGTTCGACGTCGAGGCCGAATCCGCCCCGATCGACACGCCAGCCG
This sequence comes from Solirubrobacterales bacterium, assembly GCA_036780865.1. Taxonomy (GTDB): domain Bacteria; phylum Actinomycetota; class Thermoleophilia; order Solirubrobacterales; family 70-9; genus 67-14. The sequence goes on from DAIQCC010000010.1 coordinate 28,964, forward strand.
GAAGTGCCAGGCTTGCCCGCCAGCAGTTCTGGCCCGCCCTGCGCCACCTTTCCATGTACTCGCTGCGGGTGACCGCGCAGGGCATGCGTGAACCCCACTGGCACCCGGTCACGGCTGAACTCGGCTACGTGGTCTCCGGACAGGCGCGAATGACGATCATGAGCCCGGACGGAAGTACGGACACCTACGACCTCGGGGCCGGTGACATGTACTTCGTGCCGCCCGCCTATCCGCACCACATCGAGGACATAGGGTCCGGCGTCTTCCACATCCTCGTCTTCTTCGATCAGCCCGAACCTCGCGACATCGGCTACCGGGCGACCGGCAGCGCCTACTCGCGAGAGGTCCTCGCAGCGACGCTCGGAATCACGGTGCAGGATCTGCCGGAGCTTCCCTATACCCCGGTCGATCCGCTGGTGGTCGATCGCAGGAACCCGGTCGACCCCTGAGCGGTCGATCAGGGCAGCTTCAGGCGGTCATCAGGCTGGCGCCTTCGAACTTCGGTCCCTGGTCCTCAGCAGCAGGAAGGTGCCCAGGATCGCGCTCACGATGGAGCCGATGAAGATGCCCACTTTCGCCCCGCCGATCAGGGCAACATCGGTAAAGGCCAGTTCCGTGATGAACAGCGAAACGGTGAAGCCGATCCCGCCGAGGGCACCCACCCCCCAGACCTGAACCTTTCGCATTCCCTCGGGCAGGGTCCCCGAACCGAACCTGAGGGCCAGCAGCGCACTGACCGAGATGCCGATCGTCTTGCCGACCACCAGACCGGCGATCACGGCCCAGGTGATCTCGCTGGACAGGGCATCGCCGAGCACGCCGTCCCTCAGGTAGATGCCCGCATTGGCCAGGGCGAACAGCGGCACCACGATGTAGGCGCTGACCGGATGGAAGATGTGCTCCAGCTTGGAGTGGACATCCCTCCCCCGGAATGGCCGCGCAGGGACCAGAAGCCCGAGCGCTACGCCGGCGATGTTGGCGTGGACTCCGGATTCGTAGGTGCCCAGCCAGACGATCGCGGCGAGCGGGACGTAGGGCCAGATCCGCCAGATACCGAGCCGCTGGAAGAGCACCACCGCGAGCAGCCCGCCCGTCGCGGTTGCTGCCCAGCCGACCGAGAACCCGTCACCGTAGAAGATGGCGATGATCACGATGGCGATGATGTCGTCGACGATCGCCACGGTCAGAAGGAAGACCCGTACTCCGTTCGAGACCCGGTCACCGAGCAGGGCCAGCACGCCGACGGCGAACGCGATGTCCGTGGCGGCGGGGATGGCCCATCCGTCCAGGGCCGGGCCGTTGGCGATCAACACGAAAAGAGTGGCGGGAAGGGCGACGCCACCGATGGCCGCAATCACAGGTATCGCGGCGTCCCGCTTCTCCTTCAGCTCCCCCGAAACCAGCTCTCGCTTGATTTCCGCACCGACCACGAAGAAGAAGACCGCCATCAGCAGGTCGTTGATCCAGTGCTGGAGGTCCAGGTTGATGCTGATCGCGCCGAGATCGACGTTGAGGTAGGTCCCCCAGAGGTCGAAATACGAGTCGCTCCAAGGGGAGTTCGACCAGATCAGGGCCGCGACGGCGGCGGCGAGGAGGACGACCCCGCCGAGCACCTCGTCGTCGAGGAAGTCGGTCAGCGGGTCGATGACTCTTGTTCTGAGTACTCGTCTCATCGGAAATCAGGGCAGCGTTGGAAGTTCGCCGACCAGTCTTCCCGGCACACCTGAGGCGAGGCTATCAATCTGGACGTCCTGCCCCGCGGGTACCTTGACCGATGTGACCAAGGGGGATTCATGCTGAGGCTGCGGGTCGACGTGCTCCAGAGCGAGCGCGACGAGCTGATCCACCGTCTCTCCTCGATGGACGGTGTGCGGAGACTGACCTCCGATCCCGAACTCTGCAGCGGCGAGCACATGATCTCGGCCGATGTTGAACCGGCCGCGGCCGATGACGTGATCGACGCTCTTCACGCCCTCGACCTCCACCATGACGATTACGTCCTCGTCCGACAGGACCTGCTCAACCAAAGGCTGAGTGGAGGTGGCGTGAGTGCCAGCGGCGGCTACTCCTGGGTGGAGATACTCGGGGAAGCGAGGGCGAATGCCCGGCCGGTAGCGCGCTACTTCCTGCTGATGGCGGTGGCAGGCTGGGTTGCCGGACTCGGCGTGATCCAGTCGAGCACCATCCTGATCGTCGGAGCAATGGCGGTCAGCCCCGACCTGATGCCGATCTGCGCGACCTGCGTCGGCATCGTCGGCAAGCGATTCCGGCTGGCGGGAAGTTCGTTCCTGACCCTGGTCCTCGGAATGAGCACCGTGATGCTCGTCGCGGCGATCGTTGCCCTGGCCCTGCAGGGTTTTGGAATCCTCGAGAGCGACTTTGACGTGCGGGAGGTCGAACTCGACGGTCTCGCCCGGGCGGACTACTCGACCGGACTGATCGCGCTCGGGGCAGGCGTCGCGGCGATGCTCTCCTTCGAAACCCGCGGTGCGACGGCCGTCGGCGTCGCGATCTCGGTTACGACCGTGCCGGCGTCGGCCTTCTTCGGGGTGGCGATGGCCCTCGGAGAGGTTTCCCAGGCCTGGGGTGCGCTTGCAGTCCTGGGGATCAACCTCTGCCTGCTGGTGACCGGCGGGTCGATCACGCTCTGGCTCCAGAGGTTCTTCACCCCGCTCCACCGGCAGTGAAGCCCGATTGATCAGGAAGTTCTCGGTGGGGCCATCCGGCGGGAGCCGGTCGCTTCGAAGGCACTGCCCAGACTGAGCAGGGAGTTGTCATCCCAGCCCCGGCCGGCGAAGGTGAGCCCGACCGGCATGCCGATGTCGGCCATGACACCCATGGGCACGGTTACGGTCGGCACTCCGAAGTGCCTGATTGCCACGTTTCCATTTGCGACCCAGACCCCGTTTGCCCAGGCCCTGTCGGCTGACTCGGGGTTCACGTCCGCGTCCGCAGGGCCCACGTCGGCGACGGTCGGGAAGACGACGGCGTCCAGGTTCTGTCTGTCCATCCAGTCCTCGAGATCGATGCGGCGAGTCGCTTCCAGGCCGCGCATGCCGGACTCGAGCAGGGGTAGCCGGTCCCACGGGGTGATCCCCTCCCTTGCCATCTCCACGTACTCCTCCATACCGAACGACATCCCGCCCTCACGGCTCGGAAGGGTTCCCGGTTCCTCGGGGAAGATCAGC
>DAIQCC010000010.1:32161-96446 GCA_036780865.1 Solirubrobacterales bacterium
GAAGGAAATCGTCGAAGCCCCAGGCGGAAAGTTCCCGGAGTTCCTCTTCCAGGTACTCGGGGCTGACCAGCCCGCGGGTGAGAATCGTCGGGCAACCGGCACGGTCTCCTTCGTAGTTGGAGACCAGCGGGAAATCGACCTCCGCGACCTCGGCACCAGCGGCTTCGAGATCAGCCCTGGCCTTCTGCCACAACTCGATGACCGACGCCCGGGTCGTGATCTTCTCCCCGCATGGACCCCAGATACCGGTGCTGTCACCGGTACCTGCCTCAGGGTCCGCGTTTATGTACATGCGGGGAACCCCGAGGCGCTTTCCGGCCAGTCCTTCAGGGCCGGTCACGAGGTCGAGATAGGAAGCGGGCCGGATCCCGGATGAGCGGGGTACCGGGATCCACTCCTGGGAACGCCAGAGGTCGCCCCGGGCGTCGGGGTCGTCGGCGACGATCACGTCCAGCACCTCGAGCATGTCGGCCATGTTGCGAGTAAACGGAACGACGACGTCCATGGTTGGAGTCAACGGCCAGTTGCCCCGCACCGAGATGACTCCGCGAGACGGAGTGTAGGCACAAAGCCCGTTGTTGGAAGCAGGTCCCCTCCCGCTCGACCAGGTCTCCTCCGCCAGTCCGAATGAAGCAAAGCTGGCCGCGGTGCTCGTTCCGGCACCGTTGGATGAGCCGGAGAGGAACGGTGCGGTCAGGAAGTCACTGTTGTACGGGCTCTCGGCCCGACCGTAGACGCCGCGCTGCATTCCCCCGTTGGCCATCGGTGGCATGTTTGTCTTGCCGAGACAGATCGCGCCCCCGTCTCGAAGGCGGCCCACGGTGAAGGCGTCACGGCCGGAGAGCAGGTTGGCGAATGCCGGACTCCCGGAGGCGGCCGTCAGACCCTTGACCAGATAGCTGTCCTTGACGGTGTATGGGATGCCGTCCAGCGGTCCCAGCGTCTGCCCCTGCAAGCGACGGCGGTCCGACTCTTCGGCCTCTCGGAGAGCATCGGGATTCCTGACCACCACCGAGTTCAGCGCCGTGGCCGTTCCGGGAGCGTCCCACCTCTCGATGCGCTGCAGGTAGGTCTCCACCAGCCCGACGGAGGTGACTTCGCCTGCCTCGAGGGCTCTTCGCAGTTCCGCGATGGGGGTCTCGACCACGTCGAACATGCCCCGGATTATCACCCGCCGGGCCGGTTCTGATGGAATGTCCTTCGCTGCTTTCACATTCGCAAAGCTTTTTGAACGGAGATACAGGTGGGTCACTACAAGAGCAACGTCCGGGACATCGAGTTCAACCTCTTCGAAATGTTCGACACCGACGAGGTCCTGAAGACGGGCGCCTTTGGCGATCTCGACGCTGACACGGTCAAGATCATGCTGGAGGAATCCTCGAAGCTGGCCGAAGGACCGGTCGCCGACGCCTTCGAATCAACCGATCGCAAGCCCCCCACTTTCGACCCGGACACCCATGTGGTCTCCCTCCCCCAGGCCCTGAAGGACTCGGTCAACGCCTGGACCGAAGCCGACTGGGAGAAGATCGGCCTGCTCGAAGAGGTCGGTGGCATCCCCGCCCCGGCAACCGTCGCCTGGGCGATCAACGAGTTCATGTGTGGGGCTCTTCCAGCCGGATTCTTCTACCTCGCCGGCCCGGCCTTCGCCAGCCTGCTCTTCAAGAACGGCAACGAGGCGCAGCGCAACTGGGCCCGGCTGGCGGTCGAGCGCAACTGGGGCGCGACCATGGTCCTGACCGAGCCCGAGGCAGGCTCGGACGTCGGGGCCGGACGAACCAAGGCGATCGAGCAGCCGGACGGCACCTGGCACATCGAAGGCGAGAAGCGGTTCATCACTTCCGGTGACTCGGACGACCTCTTCGAGAACATCTTCCATTACACCCTGGCCCGCCCCGAGGGGGCCGGTCCAGGCACCAAGGGTCTCAGCCTCTTCGTCGTGCCGAAGTTCCTCTTCGACTCGGATACCGGCGAGATCGGCGAGCGGAATGGTGTCAACGTGACCAGCATCGAGCACAAGATGGGCATCAAGGCCTCCGCCACCTGTGACATGTCCTTCGGTGGCGAAGGAAAGCCGGCCGTCGGATACCTGGTCGGTGACGTCCACGAGGGCATCCGCCAGATGTTCGACGTGATCGAGTTCGCCCGCATGATGGTAGGCACGAAGGCGATCGCGACCCTCTCGACCGGTTACCTGAACGCGCTCGAGTACGCCAAGGAACGCGTCCAGGGTGCCGATCTGACCCAGATCATGGACAAGACCGCGCCGCGCGTTTCGATCATGCATCACCCGGATGTGCGCCGGTCGCTGATGACCCAGAAGACCTACGCCGAGGGTCTGCGGGCGCTCTACATGTTCACCGCCGTTCACCACGACGCCGTTGCCGCGCAGGTTTCCCAGGGCGTCGAGGACGAACAGCTGGCGCTGCGGATCAACGACTTCCTGCTCCCGATCGTCAAGGGAGTCGGTTCCGAGCGGGCCTACGAGATCCTGACCGAGTCGCTTCAGACCTACGGTGGCTCCGGCTTCCTGCAGGATTACCCGATCGAGCAGTACATCCGTGACGCGAAGATCGACAGCCTCTACGAAGGTACCACCGCGATTCAGGCCCAGGACTTCTTCTTCCGCAAGATTGTCCGTGACGAAGCCAAGTCGCTGAATCACCTGCTCGACAGGATGCAGGCAACAGCCGACGGCTCCGGCCACGACCTCGACCTCGAACGCGAGCGCCTCGGCACCGCGATCGCGAACCTGCGGGCCATGCTGGAATCGATGATGGGCAGCCTCATGGGTTCGCAGGAAGATCCCAAGAGCATTTACAAGGTCGGGCTCGGTTCAGTCCAGTTCCTGAAGGCTTTCGGCGACCTGATAATCGGCTGGCTGCTGATCACCCAGGCTGAAGTAGCGGCGGAAGCGCTGACCAACGGTGCCTCTGACCGGGACGTTCACTTCTACGAGGGCAAGGTCACTGGCGCGAAGTTCTTCGCCCGCAACATGCTCCCGAACCTCGAGGCCACCAAGGTCGCGATCCAGCAGATCGACAACGACATCATGGAGTTGCCCGAAGAGGCATTCTGAGCAGGAGGCGGTGAACCCCCGCCGGGTCAGCTCCCGGAAATGAAGGGGAGCCGCTGGAGGTCCTTGAGGTGCGGTTGCACCTCGACGGCGCCGGCGGCTTCCAGTTCCTTCATCGAAAAGCCGCCCGTGAGGACGGCCAGCGAGGGAAGCCCGGCCCGGCTGGCGGCTTCAACGTCCCAGATCGAGTCGCCGATCATGACCGCGTCCCCCGGGGAAGCCTTGCCCAGAGCCGCCCGGATCAGGTCGGGTTCGGGCTTGGTTGCCTCCACGTCGGCCGAGGTGGTGTGCCCGGAAATGACTTCCCGCGCTTCCAGGAGATCCAGGTAGTGATCGACCTCTTCCTGCTTGGCGGAGCTGGCGAGGATCACCTCGGCTCCATGCGCGCTCGCCGACTTCAGGAAATCCCTGGCTCCGTCGAACGCGTTGACCTCGTCGATGAGCCGCTGGAAGTGACCGGACTCTGACTCGCGGATGGAATCGCCATGTTCCTCCTCCACCCCGCTCCCGGCAACCGACGCGACCATCTGGTCTCCGCCCTTGCCGATGTAGCGGTGGAGAATCCACGCTTCCGCCGTGATGTCATGATCGCTGAAGGCTCTCTGCCACGCGATCACATGCTGATAATTGGAGTCGACCAGGGTTCCGTCCACGTCGACGATCAATGTGCCTGACATGATCAGAATCTACCCGGAGGGTCACACCGGAAACCGGCGTCAATTCCATTCGCGGAGCGGGTTTGCCGGGTAACGGCCCGGGTAGTCCGATAAGCGATGGAAAGCAACAGCGGAAGTACTCATTACCTTCCCGTCTTTCGTGCCCCGATGCGGGCCAGGTCGGTTGACCAGGAACCATTCACGGCAGCGCGGCGCCTGGTGGATGCCGGACTCGTCGGCATCGGTGAGCCCCTGCGGCAGCCGCCAGCCGATGCCGAGATGGCGGTGATCCTGACCTCCCGCGAGCACAACGAGAAGTCCGCCCGCATGCTGGAGAGGTTCATCTGCCTTCCGAATCAGACCCTCGTCTGGACCCGGATCGATGACGACAGCTTTCTGCTCGGGGAGATCACCGGCCCGTGGCGTTACGACCACTCGAGTGCGGCGACAATCGACGGGATCACGAACGTGAGGCCTGCCCGCTGGATGGACGAGATCTGTCACCGGTCTGCCGCACCACCGGGAGTTGTCGCCACATTCGACCGGGGAGGTCGCAACCTCCAGGCGATCGGTGATGCCGAAGCCGCCGGTGAGTCACGGACCCTTTGGGCGGAGAACTGAGTCCTCCGCCCACCAGCCTGGAACCGGGATCCTTGCTCAGGACGTCTCGTGCGGATCCTGGCTCGAGGCCAGGGTCAGCGAACCGGAACGGACCTCCGACAGGTGCCGCTCCTGAATCGGGATCGCCCACTCGGCAAGTTCAAGCAGTTCCTTCTCCTGGCCCTTCCTGCTCAGCTGGCCGAGGATCTCCCAGTGTCCGACCTCTCCGGCCTCGGCCATGGTCATGAACTCAAGACCGTCCAGACCGTCCGAGTCGTCGCCGAGATAGGTCTCCATCATCTCGGTCGCTTCCTGCTTCGTCTCGCGGGCCTTCTCCAGGATGGCGGTCTTGCGTCCGTCCCGCCGGTCGATCAGCGAAACGCAGCGCTCCTCCGTTTCCTGCGCTTCCCGCTTCATGCGTTCGAGCGATGCCGAGAGTTCACCGTCGTCAATCATCGGCGCGACCTTCTCGATCGCACCCTGGGCGGCCTGGGCCAGCCCGGTAACCTCGGCAAGCTTCTCTTCTGTGGTGCTGATTTCAGCCATTTACGTACCTCCGGATCGTTGGTTCTCTCAATCCTTGGTACCCACATACCGGGCGGCTACCCAGACCGTGGCCCGGCGCCGCCGTCGAGATCCGCTTCAGGCGACCTTCATTGCGACCTGTAGGCTGGACTCATTGACTGCACGGCTTCCGAGGCTCGAGGGCAGATGTCACGAGACCACGGAGGAAGCCACTCATGTCCACGAATACTGCAGTCACCACCAGCCTGAGCCCTGGGCTGATTCCGGACTCTGAGCTCTGGGCCTTCCGCGACCAGCCTGAAGTCAGGGCGGAGCTCGCCGGCAGGTTCCTCGCTTTCGCGAAGAGCGTCGCGATCCGCTATTCGGGGCCTGCCGAACCGCTCGAGGATCTGGTTCAGGTGGCGAGCGTCGGGCTCATGAATGCGATCGACCGGTTCGAGCCCGGGAACGGCGCACCGTTTCTTGCCTTCGCCTCGGCCACCATCAACGGTGAACTGAAAAGGCACTTCCGGGACCGGGTCGCCAGCCTTCGTCTTCCCCGGGATCTCTACGAACGGATCGGCGAGATGGAGCGGACCACGACCTACCTCCGCAGTGACCTGGCCCGGGAACCCACGCCAGACGAACTCGCGGAAGCGATGGGTTGCGGTGTCGAGAAGGTTTACGAGTGCCTGTCGGCCGTCTCATCGCGGCACCCCCTGCCGATCGCGCGTGGCGATGGTGACGGCGCCGACACCCTTCATGAAGACCACATCGGCGTGGTCGACAGGGAACTGGACCGCAGCGAGTCGAGGATCATCACGGCCCAGATCCTCGAGAGTCTCGATCCGCTCGACCGGGAGATGATCGAACTCAGGTTCAGCGAGGAGCTGTCCCAGGGCCAGATCGCCGAGAGGTTGGGCTGCTCGCAGATGCATGTTTCAAGGAACCTTCGTCGGATACTGGATGGTCTGGAGGATCGTCTTTCCCTCAATCTGGAATGACATCGACGCGACACGAAACCGGCTGGGAGCGGGCAGACCGCAATATCGGAGAACTCCTTCAGGAGTTGCGGATCGCGATTCCCGGAACCCAGGTGCTCTTCGCCTTCCTGCTCGCGGTGCCGTTCCAGCAGCGTTTCGGACAGGTGACCGACTTCCAGAAGTCCGTCTATTTCGCGACGTTGCTCCTGACCGCGTCGTCGACGATGCTGCTCATCCTCCCGACTGCCTTTCACCGTCTCACGTTCAGGCGCCAGCAGAAGGAGCGAATGCTAAGGCTGTCCAACCGCTCGACGATCGCCGGGCTGGTCTTTCTCTCCCTCGCCCTGATCGGGGCGACGGTCATGGTCACTGACTTTCTCTACGGGACTGAAGCGACGGCAATGGTCGGGGCCCTCGCGGCCCTGGCACTGCTCGTCTTCTGGTTTCTGATTCCCCTGAGGGCCAGGTACCGCGACTGAGTCAGGCGACCGCGACCGATTCCACGACCTGATGGCAAAACGCCTCAAGGTCGTCAGGCTTCCGGCTGGTGATCAGGTCGCCGTCAACATGAACTTCTTCGTCAACCCAGCTCGCACCGGCATTCTCGATGTCGGTCCGCAGACTCGGCCATGAGGTGAGCGTCCTGCCCTTCACCACGCCGGCTTCGACGAGGGTCCACGGGGCGTGGCAGATGGCCGCTACGGTCTTTCCGTCGTCGAAGAACGAGCGAATGAATGCGACCGCCTCTGCATCGGTCCTCAGGTTGTCCGGATTGGCGACACCTCCGGGCAGGACGAGCGCGTCGTAGTCACCGGAATCTGCTTCGCGGACGGTTCGGTCGACTGTAAACCTGCCGGCCTTGTCGAGATGGTCGAAGGCCTGTATGGAGCCATCTTCCGGGGCCAGAAGGTGCGTGTCGGCACCTGCATCCCGAAGCGCCTGAAGCGGCCCCTTCAGTTCGATCTCCTCCACACCCTCGTTGTCCATGAGGATCGCGACCTTGCGGCCTTTCAGGCGTTGATTCATTCCAGTCATGTCGTCCTTTCGCTTCAGATTTCATCGAGCAGCAGCAGGATCAGGGCGACCAGGAGGCCGATCGAGGTCAGTCCGATTGACATCCTGGCCATGAACTTCTCCCAGACACCCTTGTAGCGGACGCTGCCGAAGAAGACCAGGCCGACCACGTGAGCGACGTTGATCAGGAAGGCTCCGATCGCGATCAGGACGATTGCTGCCGGAGCGCCAGAGAGGGAACCCTGGTCGTCCGACGCCGCGACCACTGCGATCCAGCCCAGGGCGACGGTGCCGAACACCGCGACCAGGATCCCGATCAGGTCCCGTCGTGAAAACGGGGGAACGTTCCGTGTCTCCTGAATCACCTCTTCCTCGGTCTTCTCCCTCGCCGGTGCATGCCGGGCGTCCACGACCTTCGGCAGTTCACTGGCACCCTCCGGCTTCACCCTGAGCATGGTCAACGGCTGGTGGAACTCGCCTTCGATCCGCTCCCACAGACCTCTCTCTGCCGGCTCCAGGTTTTCGTCGTCGTGGGCAACGATCACGATTTCGTGCGCATCGAACTGGGCGAGTCCGTCACCGATGGCGACTACAGGGTCGAGATCACCGACCTGTCCCCTCACCCGAAAGCCTGCCCTGCCGAGTTCGTCCACGACCTCGTCCATCCGTTCCTCCGTTTCCGGAAGGACCGGGTCGACGTTGCCCAGTTCCTGGTCGATCTTCGTGTGCGCGAGCGCGGGTGAGATCGCCAGGACCTCGACCGCCTCGGTTTCCAGGTCCAGATGTCCGCTCAGTTCCCTGGCGAGATCGCTGCCGCTGAAGACCTCGTCAGCGACGAGCAGAATGCGGTGCGTTTCCCGCCTATCGTCAGGCGCCTGTTCCTCGGTGTTGGTTCCGGCTTCCATGACCAGGAGGTACCCATCAACCAGGCTGCCGAATCGCTGCTTCTGAATGCCGTCGGCCTGAGTGGCTTCCATCGCATGGGGGTACTAACCGGGAAATGAGACAGGCACAGGCATACCCATGCCGCGGCTGAAGCGTGCGGACTGCTCGGGTCCCGGGATACAGAGGCGTCGCTGCGGCCGTGGCTTCACCTACGTCGACGGAGAAGGGAACCGGGTCGAAGATGCCGGACTGATGGAGCGGATCACCGGTCTGGTGATTCCCCCGGCCTGGCGGGAGGTCTGGATCTGCCCGGACCCGAACGGCCACATCCAGGCGACCGGGATCGACGAGGCGGGGCGCAAGCAGTACCTCTACCACGACCGCTGGACCGAGCGCCAGTCAGGCCGGAAGTTCGGCTCGATGGTCGAGTTCGCGCGGTCCCTGCCACGGATCAGGTCTGCCGTCAACCGTGATCTCGACTCAGCCGACGCTTCGAGGGACTGCGCATGTGCCTGTGCGGTCCGCCTGATCGAACTCGCCAGCTTCCGTCTCGGGAGCGAGCAGTATGCCGACGAGAACGAGACTTACGGGGTAGCGACGATTCTTCGAAGCCAGGTCACCCGGGCGGCCGACGGTTCCCTGGCTTTCGGGTTCCCAGGCAAGGGGTCGCAGATGCTGCGAGTCAAGGTAGCGGACTCCCAGGTCCTTACGGCGACCGCGCCCATGTTACGTCGCCGAAGCGGCCCGGAGGATTTTCTCGTGTTCCGGTCTACCACCGGCTGGGCCGACCTGCGCTCCGAGATGGTCAACGACTACCTCAGAACGCACTCGAACGAACAGGTGACCGCCAAGGACTTCCGCACCTGGAACGGCTCGGTGGAGGCCGCAGTATTCCTTTCGAGAGCCCCGATGCCATCGGCGAAACGAGGCCGGGAACGGGTCATCCGGGAGGCGGTGCATGCCGTGTCGGAGTCGCTTGCCAACACTCCGGCCGTCGCGCGAAACTCCTACATCGACCCGCGCATCCTGGACAGGTTCCGCAGCGGAGAAACGATCGCCCGGTCCAAGAGGACGAAACCCCGCAAAGGTCTCTCGGTGGCCGAGCGAAGAGTGCTCGACCTGATCGGCTGATCGGACCTCAGTGATTGCGAAGGGCGTCGATCAGCTCGTCCTTGTTCATGTCTGACCTGCCTTCGATGCCGATCTCGGCGGCGCGATCGCGCAGCTCGTCGACGTTGCGATCCTCATAGTTCTCTGCCTCGCCGCCCTTCTTGCCTACGTTCTCTCCTGATGCCTTCGCGTTGGCGATCCGCGCGGCCTTCTCCTTGCTGTTTCCTTCTTTGCGGAGCTTCTCGTAGAGCTCGTCGTCCTTCACGCCGGGTCCGTGATCTGATCCTTCGGGCATCTGGTCCTCCTCGGTTTCTTGTGGGTCCTGGCCTGCGTACCGCTGGTACCCGCAGGACCGAAGCAGTAACCCTGAGCCGGCTCAGCCTCTCAGGGCTTTGAGCAGCTGCTTCTTGTTCATCGAGGACCGGCCCTTCAGCCCCCGTTCCGAAGCGAGTTCGTAGAGCTCGTCCTTCGAGAGCCGGCTGAGATCCCGTGGCTTCCTGCGCTTGCCGCGTGACTCGGCAAGGGTCTTCTTCAGGGCCGCCATCAGGTCCGGTGCCGCCGTCGGGCGGTCCTCTTCCTCGGTTTCCGGAACGGTGATCCTGGAGCCCTTTCGCTTCTTCGCGATCACGGCCTTCAGTCTCGCCCGGTACTCGTCCTTGTAGGACTCCGGCGCCCATTTGCCCGTCAGCTCGCCGATCACCGCCATCGCGTTCTCGACTTCGTCGTCACCGGCCTTCTCCTCGGGGCCGGGCACATCTCCGGCGGAGCGGATTTCGGCCGGAAAGTGCATGGTCGAAAGTGCCAGGCCGTCACCGTACACCCGGATCGCCGCCAGATATTCACGGCTGCGCATGACGAACTTGCCGAGCGCCAGGAGGTCGCTCTCCCCCATTGCCTCGACCAGCAGGCGGTAGGCACGCAAGGTTCCGACCGTCCGGTCTCCGGGCACCAGGTAGTACGGGTGATCGAAGCGCAAAGGGTCGACCTGCGTGCGCGGGGAGAAGCTCTCGATCTCGATGGTCTGCGTCTTCTCGGGTTCGATCTGCTCGAGTTCCTGGTCGGTGACCGGAATCAGCCGGCCGTCATCCATCTCATATGCCCGGCCCGTCTCGGAGGGGTCGACCGGCTTGTCTTCCTCGGCGCAGTAGCGGACATGTCTCACCGGAGATCCATCCTTTTCGTGGATCTCGCGGAAGCTGATTCGCTGATTCGCCACTGCCGACCACATCTGGACCGGCACGCTGACCAGCCCGAAGGAGACGGTTCCCTTCCAGAGGGGCCTCGGCATCAGTTGCCCCCGCTCCGGGCCGCGAGGCTCTCCTCGAGGGCCGCAGTGAGGTCGGCGGACTCCTTCTTCTTCCTGCCCCGCTTCCTGGGTGGCTTCTTGCCGGCGGCCTTGCGTTCGATCAGCTCCATCACTTCCTGCCGGTACTCGTCTTCGTAATCCCCCGGCTCGAAATCCTCGGTCAGGCCGGACACCAGCTTCCGGGCAAGGTCGACCTCCTTGCGGGTCGGATCCTTGCCAGCGGGGATGTCCACCTCACCAGGGCCGACAATCTCATCGGCAAATCGGAGCGTGTGCAGGTACAGCCGGTCGCCCCTCGCCCTGATCGCGACCAGATACTCGCGATTGTGGAACGTGAACCGTCCGATCCCCGACTTTCCGCTGCGATTCAGTGCCTCGGCGAAGACGGCGTAGGACTCCGCGTGGTCACGAACTCCGAGGTAATAGGACTTGGCGTAGAAGAAGGGATCGATCTCCTCGGTCTCGACGAACTCCTCGACCTCGATGGTCTTAGAGCGGGTACCCGCCGCCGCCTTGATCTCGGCCGGCTCAAGCAGGATGTACTGGTCGGCGGCCACCTCGTAACCCTTCACCACCTCGCTCCGGTCGACGATCTCACCCTCCGCCTTGCAGACCAGCCGGTGACGAAGGGGCGAGTTGTCCTTCGTGTGGATCTCCCGGAAGCCGATCCCCTTAGGTTCGATGGCGGAAAAGAGCTTGACGGGAACACGTACAAGGCCGAATACGACCGTGCCGTTCCAGATCGATCGGGGTGCCATAGGCCTACCGTACCCCTGTCTGCGCGTGGCCAACCGGTTTCGCGGGTACCTTCAAGATTGTGACCAGCCAGATGCCCGGAGCAATCCAGCCGATGAAGGCACGCCTCGAGAATCCCGACGGTGACGTTGACTGGCAGTTCGAGATCAAGTGGGACGGCTACCGTGCGATTGCTTTCGGGGGCAGGAAGTTCCATCTCCAGGGCAGGCGGCCCGGGGACATCACGGCGGACTTCCCGGAGATCTCGGGGCTCGGGGAGGTCATGCCGGAAGCCATCCTCGACGGGGAACTGGTCGTCTTCGACGAGGACGGGAGACCGGACTTCCAGCTGATGCAATCTCGTCGCGATCGACGGCTTTCCGCCAGCTTCATGATCTTCGACCTGCTCTGGCTTGATGGTGTGGATCTTCGGCCCAGCCCATACCTGGATCGCCGGCGAGCGCTTGATCAACTGGATCTGGAGGGACCATCCTGGTCGGTACCCGAGAGGATCGATGCAACTCTGGAGGAAGCGATGGCGGTGACCAGTGAGCTCGGTCTTGAAGGCATCGTCGCCAAGGACCCCGACAGCCCGTATGTCGAGGGAAGCCGGAGCCGTTACTGGCGGAAGGTGAAGCACGTACGCCGACAGGAGTTCGTTGTCGGCGGCTGGCTGCCCGGGAAAGGCCACCGGGAATCGACCCTTGGCGCGATCCTGGTCGGCTACGGCGCGCCCGACGCTCGAGGGCTCAGGTATGCGGGAAGGGTCGGGACCGGTCTGGATGATCGCCTCCTCGCCGGTCTGGCACCACGCCTCGAAGCAGCCGAGATGCCAGAGCCTCCCTTCGCGAGCCGGGACCTGGACGCGATCCCCTCGGGAGCGAGGTGGTGCGAACCGGCACAGGTGGTGGAAGTGCGCTTCACCCAGTGGACCCGGGAAGGACGGCTGCGGAACCCGGTGTTCCTCGGTTTCAGGCCGGACAAGCGGCCCGAAGAAGTGGTGCGGGAGGAGAGTTGAGCGCCTTCGACATCCCCGAAGGCCTGCGGGTGACTTCTCGCGCCAGTGGCGGCCCCGAGAAGGCGGAGATCGAAGTGGAAGGGGTCACGCTCAAGCTGAGCAATCTGGACCGGGTGCTGTTCCCGGAGACGGGCTTCACAAAAGGCGACCTGATCGACTACTACGCTGCTGTGGCTCCGGCACTCCTGCCTCATCTCCGGGACCGCCCGCTGACCATGCGGCGATTCCCCGACGGGGTTGAAGGTGAGGGTTTCTGGGAGAAGCAGTGTCCGTCTTTCCGGCCTGACTGGATCAGGACCGCCTCGATCCGAAGCGAATCCTCGGCCCGGAGCAAGGTCGACTACTGCCTGGTCAACGACCTGCCCTCGCTCCTCTGGGTGGCGAACCTGGCCTGCATCGAACTTCACGTTTCGCTGGCCCGCGCCTCACGACGAAAAACACCAGACTTCATGGTCTTCGACCTGGATCCCGGGCCGCCTGTCGGGCTCCTCGCTTGCGCCGAGATCGCGGTTCTGGTGCGCGACGCGCTCGAGGGCCAGGGTCTGGACTCTTTCGCGAAGGTCTCGGGGTCGAAGGGGATTCAGGTCTATGTGCCGCTCAACACCCGAGGCACGAACTACCGCCGGACCGGCGGATTCGCTCATGCCCTCGCGAAGGCCTTCGAACAGGAAATGCCCGATCAGGTCGTCTCAAAGATGCGCAAGGACATCAGGGGTGGCAAGGTCCTGATCGACTGGAGCCAGAACTCCGAGCACAAGACGACCGTCGCCGTGTACTCGATGAGGGCGAGCCCGCGGCCGTCCGTTTCAACCCCGGTCAGCTGGCCCCTGATCGAGCAGGCGCTCGATGACTCTGACGCCGGACTGCTTCGCTTCGGACCCGAGGCAGTTCTCTCCGGGGTCGGTGATGAAGGCGACGCCTTCGCCCCGGTACTCGCCGAAAGACAGCGGCTCCAGGTGTAGATCCCGGATTTCGGGTAGGGCTACCGGCAGGTCAGATAGCCGGTGAAGGCGGAAATATCGACCCACTTGCGGCCGCCCTCGCTCACCGGGCGCAACATGCGGGCATGGCGGTAGACCCTGATTCGCTTGCCCTTCTTGCTGCCGAACTCGGGCACGCAGAAAATCGGCTTCCAGACGACGATCCGTGCCGGACCGGCCGGGTTCTCCTCGCCGGGGGGAGGCGGAGAAGTAACCAGGTAGTTGCCGCGGCCGACCGCACGCGACTTGCCCCAGCCGGTCCACTTGATCGAGTTGACCTGGGAGCCGGCGTTGGCCGAGAAGAAGATGTACCTGGGCTTCTTGGTGGCCGTTCCCGAGAGGTCGATCCACTGGACCGGAGGTTTGGACGATCTGGCCGACGTCGCCGGTGTCGCGAGTACCGCCAGTCCGGCCAGCATCGCCAGAACGATCGCCATCTTCCCTGCCATTGCCCTGATTTTCATTCAATGCTCCCCGCTGATTCGTCGCTGTCCGGCCCGATGATAGTCCGGTATCCGCGAACCGGTCGGCTCAATCAGGACTTGACCAGCCTCGCGACCGCATCCGAGGCTTCCTTCATTTTCCGGTCCGCGTCGGGGCCACCGTCACGGGCGGCGTCCACGACACAATGCCTCAGGTGTTCGTCAAGCAATCCGATCGCCACTCCCTCGAGAGCGGAGGTGAGAGCACTGATCTGCGTGAGGATGTCTATGCAGTACTTCTCTTCTTCGACCATGCGGTGGATTCCGCGGGCTTGGCCCTCGATTCTCTTCAATCGGGCAAGGTACTTCTGCTTGTCGTGGATGTATCCGTGCTGATGGTCGCTGTTTTCCGTCTCTGACATTTCAGTTCCCTTTCGTCTTCTCGGTCGCGGTTCCCCCTGCGTGGCTCCTGAAGGACCTCAGCCGCAGGCTGTTTCCCACCACGAAAACACTGGACACGGCCATCGCGGCGCCCGCCAGCATCGGGTTGAGCAACCCGAAGGCGGCCAGGGGGATCGCCGCCACGTTGTAGGCGAAGGCCCAGAACAGATTGACCTTGATCGTTCCGAGGGTCCGACGTGAAAGCCGGATCGCATCGGCCGCACTCCTCAGGTCACCCCGCACCAGAGTGATGTCAGCCGCTTCGATCGCAACGTCGGTTCCCGTTCCCATGGCGAGACCGAGATCGGCCTGTGCGAGGGCTGGCGCGTCGTTGACGCCGTCGCCGACCATGGCCACGATGCGTCCTTCGTCCTGGAGCCGCCGGACCACGTCCACCTTCTCGCCGGGAAGTACCTCGGCGATGACCCTGTCGATCCCGACTTCGGCTCCGACCTTCTCGGCGGCCGCCTGATTGTCCCCCGTCAGCAGAACCGGTTCGAGCCCCAGCGCCCTGAGCTGGTCAATGGCTTCGGGGCTCGGTGGCTTGACCGTGTCGGAGGCGACCAGCAGCCCGCGGACTCCGCCATCCCAGCTCACGACCACCACGGTGCCGCCTTCCGCTTCGGCCTGCCGCTTCATAGCCGCGAGATCTCCGGGAATCGACAGCGCCCGGTCTTCGAGCATGGAACTGCGCCCGATGAGCACGCCGTGAGATTCAACGACGCCCTGGATTCCCTTGCCCTCAATCGCCTGGAACTCCTCCGGCTGCGGCAACTCACCGAGCTCCTCGGTGGCCGCTCTGGCAACAGCCCTCGCAATCGGGTGCTCCGAGTAGCTCTCGAGGGCGCCTGCGAGGCGCAGCACTTCCCGCCGATCGTTGCCGGGCGCCGGATGGACCGCCGTAAGGACCATCTCCCCCCTGGTCACCGTCCCGGTCTTGTCGAGCACCACGGTGTCGACGCGGCGCGTCGATTCGAGGATCTCCGGGCCCTTGATCAGAACCCCGATCCGGGCGCCACGTCCGGTACCAACCAGGAGCGCGGTGGGTGTGGCGAGTCCAAGCGCGCAAGGGCAGGCGATGATCAAAACCGCCACCGCTGCTGTGAAGGCGGCTTCGGCCGGAAAGCCGGCCCCGAGCCAGGCACCGAGCGTGGCGGCCGCGATTGCGATCACAACCGGAACGAAGATGCCCGAAATGCGGTCGGCCAACCTTTGAACCGGAGCCTTGCCGGACTGCGCGTCCTCGACCATCTACGCCATCCGGGCCAGCTGGGTTTCGGCACCTACCTGCGTTGCCCGAACCAAAAGTCGCCCGCCGGCGTTCACCGTCGCGCCGGTCACCTGGTCTCCCGGCCCCACTTCGACTGGCAGGGACTCGCCGGTGAGCATTGACTGGTCGATGGCAGAGTTTCCGCTCACCACCTCCCCGTCTGTGGCGAGTTTCTCACCCGGCCTGACCACGAACTCGTCTCCGACCACAAGCTGTTCAATCGGGACCGTCGTTTCGATGCCCGCGCGGAGCACGGTGGCCTCCCGGGCCCCCATCTCGAGCAGTGCCCGCATCGCGGAACTGGCGCGCCGTTTGGACCTGAGTTCGAAGTAGCGGCCGGCGATCAGGAACATGGTGACGCCCGCAGCAACCTCAAGGTAGATGTTGTCGGCGCCGTCGGTCGGCGAGACCGAGATCTCGAAGGGATGGGTCATCCCCGGCTCTCCCGCCGTGCCGAGGAAGAGTGCGTACAGCGACCAGACGAAGGCGGCGCTGATGCCCATCGTGACCAGGGTGTCCATCGTGGCGGCGCCATGCCGGAGGTTCTGCCAGGTCGCCTTGTGGAATGGCCAGGCTGCCCACACCACGACCGGTGCCGCCAGGGTCAGGGAAGCCCACTGCCAGTACTCGAACTGGAAGGACTCGACCATCGACATGAGGATCACCGGGACGGCAAGCAGGATCGAGCCGATCAGCCGCTGACGAAGCTCGTCCAGCTCCCGGTCCGTCTCGGGTCCGGCGATCCCACCGTGATCGTGGTGTCCGCCCCCGGCCGTTGCCGGCTCCGTGGCGCTGTAACCGGTCTCCTCGACCTGGGCGATCAGGTCGGCGGCCTCGATGCCCTCGGGCACGACGGCCTTTGCCTTCTCGGTTGCGTAATTGACGCTTGCCTCGACTCCATCGAGCCGGTTCAGGTTCTTTTCGATCCGGGCCGCGCAGGAGGAGCAGGTCATGCCGCTGATGTCGAGTTCGATCGGCCGTTTCGATTCGCTTTCGTTCACTCTGCTGCTCACTTTCCTGCCTCCAGTACGAATCGGGCGGTTCGAACCTCACCGTCCACCTTGAAATCGAGATACATCAGGTACCGGCCCGGGGTTGGCGGCGTCACCTCGAAACTGACCTCAGCGGGACTGTCCGAGCCTCCGTGCACGTGGTCGTTTGTGTCGGACTCCCCGGTTTCATGGCCGTCACCGCCGGCTCCGTGCCCCGCTTCGCTGCTCTCATGGTCCGCTCCGCCAGTTGAATGTTTCGCTTTGCCGGATTCGGGGTGGGCGTGCAGGTATGCGAGGTCACCTCCCCTGAGAACGACCAGGTGACCGTTGGCTCCGAGGTAAGGCTCCATCTGCACCGGGCCTCCATCGTTCCTGGTAATCCCGGCGGTCAGAGTCGCGCGCTGACCGGCCTTGAGGGAGCCGGAGAGGCTGACGGTGAAGCCGTCAACCGAATCGGTCCGAGACAGCCCACGGGTCTCCGGCCTGTAACTGCCTGCCACCGGAAGTGTTCGCGACAGGGTGAGATTGCCCGGCGATGCTCCGGTTCCCGGCTGGAAATCGGCAAAGAGTCGGTAATTGCCCGCCTTCCGCCATGTCCAGGGCAAAGACCAGGTGCCCGTGTTCGGGTCCAGTTGCGGGTGTGCGTGTTCGTACTCGGCTCCGTCCTGCCTGACCACGATCAGGTGAAGCCGCTTCTCGTGAAGTTCCGCGTAGTCGACCACGGGCCGGCCGTCCGGGCCGAGCACCTGAAAGGAGATCTCCCCCGGACTGCCGGCTGCGGCCGGAGCCGAGATCCGACCGAGGCGGTAGCCGTCCTGCCCCAGCGAAAGTCCCGTGGCGGGACTTTCCCCTGCCGGGTAAGTCTCTTCATGGGAGGTGTGGGCTTCCGCCGCGTCCATGCTCCCGTGTCGGTTCGAGTTCTCGTTCGCCTCGCGGGTCCAGTTCGCCACGGTGTCCTCCGGGACCAGAGATCGTCCGGCGACGAAAGCGATGCCGAAGACAACTGCGACCCCGAACAGGTAGAGGAAAAGCTTTGGAAGAGGCTTCATGTAAAACACCCTATACCCCTATGGGGTATCTGTCAAGGGCTCTTCCAGAACTCCCGCCGGGACGGCCTGCCCGGCGCACCAGACCGGTACCCCGCATCCCGGAAAGCCATGTCCCGTTTTCCATGCAATATGCATGGCAAACGTGACCTCGACCCTCGCGTGGCGGCCTTTCGGCGGGTCTGGGAGCGTCGGGGAAAGCGCTAGAGGAAGAGGATCAGGGCGATCCAGACGAACAATGCGATCAGGCCGACCACGATCGCGCGGTTCGCCCAGCTCTCGCCTTCCTGGCGATAGAAGAGGGCGAAGAGCAGCCCGATCAGCGGCACGATCACGCAGAGTGCCAGCGTGACGTATTCGCTCGAGCCAATCTTGCTGCCGTCGCGATTTCGCTTCTCGGGACCCTTGGGCATGGCGGAACCCTATCTTCCGGAGTCCAATGCGGCCTTCCGGAGCACGGGCCGGTCCTGCCTCAGGTGCCGATCGGGTGCGAAGTCTCGAGCAGCTCGATCGTCTCCGCGTATATCCGGCCCTTGATTGCGCGGAGCGTGTCCGGATTCTTGGGGGCCTGGCCGGCGGCCCACTCCACTGCGCTGGACAGCAGATCCAACTCGGGTACCGCAAGGTCGACGATCCCGGCAGCCGCGGCGTCCTGCCCGCCGTACCGGCGGCCGGTGACCATTGCCTCATGGGCCGTCCGGCGCGGCAGCCTCGCCAGCAGCAGCGAGTTCATCCCGGGCGTGAACGGCAGGCCCAGGTCCGCCTCGGGCAGGCAGTAGTAGCCCCGGTCCTCCCGCATGATCAGTCGGTCATGCGCGAGGGCGAGCATCGCTCCGCCGGCGAAGCAGTGCCCCTGGATCGCCGCGACAGTCGGGACACCGAGCCCGAGAATGCGGCCGATCAGGCGCTCGGTCTGGTCCAGTGCCTCCTGGATCCTTTCCGTGTTGGCCTGGAACCACTCCAGATCCAGCCCGTTCGACCACACCTTGCCTCTGGCCGCCGTCACGAGAGCCCTTGGTGCCGGAGCGCCCTCGACCTCACTGATCAACTCCTCGAGAACGTCATTGCGATCCGGATTGAACCTGTTTTCACCGTCTCCCAGGTCAAGAATGAAGACGTCGCCGTCCTGCTTGAGCGAGGGAAGCGATTCGGTACCTGCGGTCATTCTGCGGCTCCTCGGTGGTTGGCAAATCAGCGCCGTGACTCTACCCGTTCCCACGCCACGGATCCGGCACTCGTGGTCGCCGTTGGAGCCGGATAGGCTGGATCAGTGGGCGA
This sequence comes from Solirubrobacterales bacterium, assembly GCA_036780865.1. Taxonomy (GTDB): domain Bacteria; phylum Actinomycetota; class Thermoleophilia; order Solirubrobacterales; family 70-9; genus 67-14. Next base: position 50,475 of record DAIQCC010000010.1, read on the forward strand.
AGCGATCGGACAGGCCATCCCGTTTGCCGTCGGCGTCGCGATCAGCCCGATCGGCATCGTCGCGGTAACCATGATGCTCTCGACCGATCGGGGAGGTAGCAACGGAACCGGCTACCTGCTCGGCTGGTTCGCGGGGCTGATGATCTTTGGAGGGATCCTGCTGCTTCTGGGTCGGAGCGCGGACGCCAGCTCGGGTGGTCAACCTGCCGAATGGACGAGCTACGCCAAGATCGTCTTCGGCCTGATGCTGCTGGTCGTCGCCTATCGACAGCGGGGCAAGAAAGAGGGCGGAAGTTCGAACGAGCAGGGATGGATGGACAGGATCGACTCGTACGACGCACCGAGGTCAGCAGTCCTCGGATTGGGTCTGGGTGCGATCAATCCGAAGAACCTCGTTCTCACGCTCGGAGCGGCGGCCGGCATCGCCCAGACGGGTGCCCCGGCGTCCGACCAGGCCATCGCGCTCAGCGTGTACGCGATCATCGGAAGCATCGGAACCTCGGTGCCGGTCGGCATCTACTTCCTCATGGGAGAGCGGGCCACGGATTTGCTGGAGCGACTGAAGGACTCGATGGCCAGGAACAATGGCGTCATCATGGCGGTCATCTGTGTGGTCATCGCGGCGAAGCTGATCGGCGATGGCATAAGCACTCTGTCCGCGTAACCGATTGCCCGAATGCCCTCGACCGCCGATTCAGGTTGCGGGCTGTTCGAACCTGCGGCCGAACTTTCGGGGCCGCCAGATTGCCCAGGAGCGCCGCGGAACCACACCTTCGGCGGCGTTTCGGGCCTGAAGGTCGAAATAGAGAAGCGTCGCTCCGGCCGTGGTGAAAGGAATGGCGATCGCGTAGACCACAGACCCGATCAGGTTCACGAGAACCAGTGGCAGCGGGGTGAAGATCAGGAAAAGACCCAGCAGCGGACCCATGACCGTAAGGACCAGGAAGAGCGGCACGATGGTCCGGACCGCGTGCCACCAGTGCCCCCGAACGAGGTCGGTGCTGGCACGGAACGAGTCCCGGATCGACCGGTCAGTGAAAAGTACCTCCTGCTGGACGAAAGTCCAGGTAACCAGGAAGCGGATGGCGAAGGGAAGGCCGATGATCGTCAGGGCCAGCAGGGCGATGCCCGCCATCGACAGGAGTTTCGCGGTCACGACCCTCCAGAAACGCTCCCGGGTCCCGGCCAGCGAGGTCCGCACCGATGGATCGCCCTCACGGACGAGGTCACGGATGAAGACGATCACGAAGGCGGCGACGAGAGTGAACGCCACCGGCCTGCCGACACCGAGGATCAGGTCGGAGAGGGTCTGCAGGAGACCGTCGCCGCCAGAGATGTCTCCGAGCCAGCCGCCGATCGCCTGGGTTCCCCCGACGATCGGTATCGCCACCGCGCCCAGTAAGGCGAAGGGTACGAAATGCCGACCGTAGAGCTTGAGGCTGGTGCCGACTATCTGCCCGTAGGCGCGCCTGCCCTCGAGATTTTCCGCGTCGGCCGGCCGCCACTTCGAGAAGCCGAAGACGAGAAGCGTTACAAGCACGAAGGCCGCCACGGTCAGGTACGCGGCAAGAGGTTCGGCCTGCTGGAGGTTCATGACCCCCGTCACCGTGGCGATAACTCCGCAGAATGCGTTGACTGCCTCCGGACCCACGAGGCCCCCGCCCGGCATCCGCGGCGACGACCAGCGCTGCTCCTCCATCCAGGTGAAGGGTGCAGCCCACTGGTCCTTCGTCTGGGGCCCCGTAGGGCCGTTGTTGAAGCTCTTCTCCTTCTGACCCCAGCGCCCGTCGAAGGAAAGCCACGCGAACGGGCCCCGGTCGGTGGGCCGGTCGGGCAGCAGGACCGGAACCGGCCTCAGCTCGGTCAACGGCTCGGAGGTGTTGTCGCAGCCCACGCCGGAACCGCGGGATCCGTTCTGCGGGTAGATGGCCGACTGGTAGAAGGTCGCGTGCGAGCCCGCGGCCGGATAGACAACCGGATGGTCGCCCTCCTTTTCAACCTTTCCGTCAGTCCAGTTGGCCCTTTCCCCGCCCGCGTGCTGGAAGACGATCATCTCTTTCGGTTCTTCCTCCAGCGCCTGTCCGGGAGTACTCCCGTTGAAGGTGATCTGCATGCCTTCCCAATCGCTCTCATGCAGGTCGTTGAACTGGTTGAAGTACCAGTAGAACCAGTACTGGAGGGCCAGACCGCTTCGGCCCTTCTCCCGGGCGATGTGCGCATAGACGGCGACCGGTGCCCGGCCGTCGGATCGCATCTGGTCGAAGTCCTTCGCATACACACAGGTCTCACCAAGCGGATCGCCCGGCAGGTCCAGGTATGCCTCCTCTCCCCTGTTTCGCAGGTCCATCAGGGTGGGTGCCCGCTTGATCAGCGTCGAGTCGGAGTTGCCGTTGTTGCGCATCAGCTTCACTTCGGGGTTGCCGAAGAGGGCGTCGACCTTCATTACCTGGTACTGCTCGACCTCGGTTTCGCAGAGATCCTTGCCCTGCTCGCGGATCTTCAGGATCGGCACGTACTTTTCCGCCAGCTCCATTGCTGCGGACGACTGTCCGGCACGCACTTCCGTCGCAGCCTTGCCTTCGGTCTGGCCACCAATCAGGAAGAGCGAAACGAGCAGGGGCAGGAGCCAGCAGACACGATCTCTCTTCCGTCCCCGTTGCACCGCGCAGGCCACGAGCGAAGATTATTGCCTCCGGTTCCGATAGTTTCGGCGCCATGCGAAGCGACGTGCCGGAAACGGTTGACCTTTTTCACTTCGACCAGCCGGGAGCGATCGCCACGCACCTGTTCGACGGGGCGATCATCGACCCCGGTGCCGAGAAGACGGTCGACCGGGTCCTCGAGGCACTCGGTGATGAAACGCCGGACGCAATCCTCCTGACCCACATCCATTTCGACCATGCCGGTGCCACCGGCAGGCTCGTCGAGAAGTTTCCCGAAGTCGAGGTCTGGGTGCACGAGGCGGGCGCAAGACACATGATCGACCCCGAGCGGTTGGTCGACAGCGCCCGAAAGGTCTTCGGCGAACACTTCGATCTGATGTGGGGAGAGGTGGTCCCCGTTCCGGAGCAGAACATCAGGATCCTCAAGGGCGGCGAATCGGAAGGACCCTGGCGGGTCGCCTACACGCCCGGTCATGCGAAGCATCACGTCTGCTATTTCCACCAGCCCAGCCGGACGGCCTTCACCGGTGACGTCACCGGGGTGAGGATCGAGGGCGGCCCTGCCTTCCCGCCGACCCCCCCGCCGGACATCGACATCGAGCTCTGGCACGAGGCTCTCGACACGGTTGCTGCCTGGACCCCTGAGCGGATCGCCTTCCAGCATTTCGGGCAGTCAACGGATGTCGATGCCCAGATCGCGATGATGCACGATTCGCTTGACCTGTTCGCCGGGATGGCCAGAGAGAATGACGCAGAAGGCCTGGCTTCCTGGATCCGGCAGTGGCTCGGCGAGAAGACAGGAGGAGACCAGGAGCAGATCGACACCTACTGGAGGGCGGGACCGTTTGAGGGCATGTGGTCCGGACTCGCCCGCTACTGGCAGCTGCGTGAGGCTGCCGGCAAAGCCTGATCAGAAGTTCATTTCGTCCCAGAACGGACTGAGAGCTCTGAACCACGCCTCCGGGTCCTGAATCTGTGCGAAGTGACCGAGCCCGGGTATCTCGGTCAGTTTCGCCGAGGGCTTCACTTCCGATTTCAGGCGTCTGGCGATTGCCACCGGCGCCACTGCGTCATCGGCGCCCCAGCAGATGTGGACGGGCGCCTCGCAGTCCCGGACCGCGGGCAGCCACCTCGGCCCCTCGAAACGCCTGCGTTCCCGCAGGTAGTTGATCAGTTCGGCCATCAGACCTTTCGGGGCTCCGGTGGTCGAGGCGGAGTACATGTCGAGGATCTGCTCCTCGGTCAAACGGTCATTTCCCTGGGCGCTTCGCACCTGCTTGCCGAAGATGGCCGGACTGTCCGTGATTCTCGCGAGCACCCTTCCGAAGGGTGAAACGAGTGCCCGCTGCCCGACCCTCAGCTTCGCGTCACCCAGCACCATGCTGCCGTTGGTGAAGGTCACGCTCTGCAGGCCGTCCTCGAACCAGACGGGCCGGTTCTCGTTGAATCGGGCGAGCAGCTCGGTCATCACCGTGTCCCCCATGTCATGGGCCACGAAATGACAACCCGTGATTCCGGCTTCACGGATTACCCGAAGGGCGACGTCCGCCTGCTCCATCAGTGAATAGGCGAACCCCCCGGCTGGCTTGTCAGAGAATCCGAATCCGACGAAATCGAACGAAACGACGCGCCGGAACCGGCCCGAAACCAGCGGGAACGCACCCGAGTAGGAGTACGACGATTCGGGAAAGCCGTGGAGCAGGACGACCGTTTCCGCAGCCGGGGCGGCGGGATCGCCTTCGTCCACCAGGAACACCTGATGGCCGAGCGGGGTCGCCTCGACGAGACGCCCCCTGGCCCGCCAATCCTGAAGGTCGGCCGCACTCATGTCGGCCGACCGGGCTTCAAGGGCCTGACTGTTGACTGACTGGCGCCGGATCGCATGGCGCGATCTTACGCCGCTTGCCTAGTCCCTGCCGGACACCTTCCGCTTGACGGAGTCCACGGCATCTTCTGCCTTGTCCTTCGCGTCGTGGACCTTCTCCTTGACCGAGGATGCGGCCCGGTCAGCCCGGCCCTCGTTCTTGAGGGCGTCATTGTCGGTCAGGGCGCCTGCTGCTTCCTTGGCACGCCCCACGGCTTCATCGGTTCTGCGGTCGCTCATGCTGCTCCTTTCGGTGTTCACTGATGCGGTACCCGAACGGTCACGCCCGAATCCGGACGGCCCGGGGGCCGCAACCAATAGGCTGGTCCTGGCACCTCGCGGTGCCGAGACGAGGCGCAATACGAGGATTGGAGATTCATGAGCGACTACGCAGTTGTGAACCCTGCCACCGGCGAGACCGTCAAGGAGTACCCGACGATCTCCGACGCGGAGCTTGAATCGGCCATCGGAGCCGCGGATGGCGCCTTCAGGGACTGGTCGCAGAACAGCTCGGTCTCGGAACGCTCCGCCATCATGCGCCGGGTCGGCGAGCTCCACGTGGAACGGCGGGAGGAACTCGCAGACATCATCATTCGTGAGACGGGCAAGCCGCGTGAGCAGGCCCTTGGTGAGATCGACTTCTGCGGTGACATCTACGGGTTCTATGCCGACAACGCCGAGAAGCTCCTGGCCGACGAACCCATCGATTTGCTCGCCGGTGACGGAAACGCCGTGGTCCGCAAATCGGCCATGGGACCGCTGATCGGCATCATGCCCTGGAACTTTCCCTACTACCAGGTAGCCCGGTTCGCCGGACCGAACCTGATCGTCGGCAACCCGGTGCTGCTCAAGCCCGCGCCCCAATGCCCCGAATCAGCCGAGGCGATCCAGAAGATGATGGCCGACGCCGGCCTGCCGGCCGATGCCTACCAGACGATTCTCGCGACCAACGACCAGATCGCTGAAGCGATCGCGGACCCGCGCGTCCGCGGCGTTTCGCTGACCGGGTCGGAGAGGGCGGGCGCCGCGGTTGCGGAGATTGCCGGCCGCAACCTGAAGAAGGTCGTGCTCGAACTCGGGGGCTCAGACCCGTTCATCCTGCTCGGTTCGGACGATCTCGAGGAGGCAATCCAGGCCGGCGTCGATGCCCGGCTCGACAACACCGGTCAGTCATGCAACGCAGCGAAGCGTTTCATCGTCGCCGAAGAGCTCTACGACGACTTCCTCGACGGCTTCACAGAGAAGATGAAGGAAGTCCAGCCCGGGGATCCGACCTCGGACGAGACGGCGATCGGGCCGCTCTCATCGGATACCGCGACTGAAAGGCTTCAGGACCAGCTCGATCGGGCCGTCGCCCAGGGTGCCAATGTGGTCGTCGGGGGCGAGCGCAACGGGAACTTCTTCCCGACCACGGTTCTGACCGGTGTGACCCCGGACAACGATGCCTACCGGGAGGAGTTCTTCGGACCGGTCGCCACCGTGTACAAGGTCGCCAGCGAGGACGAGGCGATCGAGATAGCCAACGACACTCCCTTCGGCCTCGGCTCCTATGTTTTTTCGAACGATCCCGAACAGGCGCAGCGCGTGGCGGAGAAGCTCGACACCGGGATGGTCTTCATCAACGGGGTCGGGCTTGACGGTGCCGAGTTGCCCTTCGGCGGTGTCAAGCGCTCCGGTTTCGGCCGTGAGCTGGGCACATACGGCATCCAGGAGTTCATCAACAAGAAGCTGATCCGGACCCTCAAGTAAAGACCCGAACTGCCACCGGTCCGGCCCGAAACGGGGCCGGACCGGTGGCAACTTCATTCATGACCAAGCCGATTGACGTAGACCTGGCACCGCAGTCCCTGGCCGCTTACCGCGACCTGCTTGGACCTGCCTTCGACCCTGTTCTCGATGCCTCCACCGAGGCCAGCGGCACGCTGGCCGGCAGGGTGATCTGGAACGTGAACTCAACCGCCCGCGGCGGCGGCGTGGCCGAGATGCTCTACGCCTATCTGCCCTACGTGCTCGACGCTGGCGTCGACACCCGGTGGCAGGTGATCCAGGTGAGCGATCCCGGGTTCTTCGTGCTGACCAAGAGGATCCACAACCAGCTTCACGGCGACCCGGGTGATGGCGGTCCTCTCGGTCCGGAAGAACGCGACTTCTACATGCGGAGTCTCGCCGACAGCGCCGAAGCCTTTGCCAGCCAGGTGTCACCCGATGACGTGGTCATCCTGCATGATCCCCAGACGGCCGGACTGATTCCGGCGGTCAAGGAGAGGGGCGCGATGGTGGTCTGGAGATGTCACATCGGGATCGACGATGCGAACGACATCACCCGTCAGGCGCAGGCCCTCCTTTCCGGGTTGATCGAACTGGCAGACGGGTGCGTCTTCTCCAGGAGCGAGTATGTCTGGCCAGCCATGGACCCTGCCCGGTCAACCGTGATCCCTCCCGGGATCGACGCCTTCACCCCCAAGAACCAGCACATGGACGAGTCCACCCTTGCCGGCGTGCTTGGCCAGATCGGGTTGAGCGGCTCCCGGCCGCACACTCCGCCTGTCTTCACCCGTTCCGACGGCAGCAGCGGGGCGGTCAGCCGGGAGGCGAGGATCGTCCAGGAGGCACCGCTGCCCGAGGACGCGAAGCTCGTGGTCCAGGTTTCCCGCTGGGACCGGCTCAAGGACCACGGCGGGCTCCTTACCCTCTTCACGCGTGACATGACCGACCAGGGATCGCATCTTGCCCTGGTCGGCCCCGACAGCTCTGGTGTCGACGACGACCCGGAAGGTGCCGCGGTCTACGAGGAAATTGTCGATCAGTACCGGGCGCTGCCGGACTCGATGCGCAATCGGATCCACCTGGTCAGCCTGCCGATGGAGGACCTCGAGGAGAACGCCTTCATGGTCAATGCGATCCAGCGCCGGGCCACGGTGATCGTCCAGAAGAGCCTGGCTGAAGGCTATGGACTGACCGTTTCCGAAGGGATGTGGAAATCGCGTCCCATGGTCGCCAGCCGGATTGGGGGGATCCGCGACCAGATCGAGGACGGAGAGTCCGGAATCCTGATCGACGATGCCCGTGACCTGCCCGCCTTTGCGGCGGCGATCGACCGGCTACTGGCCGACGACGGCGAGGCCGAACGGATCGGCAGGGCCGGCCACGAAGCCGTCAAGGGGGGAGCTCTCTCGGTCCAGCGGCTGGTCAGGCATTACGAGCTGCTGGTCCAGCTCTCCGGCCAGACCTCCAGCGCCAGCGCCTGAAGCGAGCCGGCAAAGACCGGTACCCGCACTCCCGGACCTCCGGGTCTGATTGACTGCCCCGGTGCCCGCAATCGAACTTCACGGCCTGACCAAGAGTTTCGGCCCGATAAAGGCGGTCGATGGCCTTGATCTGGTGGTCGATGAAGGGGTTTGCCTCGGCCTTCTCGGCCCCAACGGAGCTGGCAAGTCCACCACGATGAAGATGCTCACCGGCCAGGCGATCCCGGACGGCGGCGAGATCAGGGTGCTGGGCTTCGAGCTGCCCCGGGATGCGAAGAAGGCCCGGGCGGGCATGGGTGTGGTGCCCCAGCTCGACAACCTCGACATCGACGTGACGGTTGAAGAGAACCTGGCGATATTCGCCCGGCTCTACCGGGTGGATGACGTCGGCGCTGCGGTTGAACGGACGCTGGAGATCGCGCGCCTGACGGACCGGCGTCGGGACGCGGTCGACAGGCTTTCAGGTGGCATGCGCAGGCGGTTGCTGCTGGCCCGTGGACTGGTCCACGAACCAAAGCTGCTTCTGCTGGATGAGCCCACGGTAGGCCTCGACCCCCAGATAAGGACCGAGCTCTGGTCGCTGATCGATGGCCTGAGATCGCGCGGCACGACCATCCTCATGTCAACCCATTACATCGAGGAAGCCGAGCGCCTCGCCGACGAGGTTGCAGTGGTCTCTGCCGGCAAGGTGATCGCCCGGGCGACGCCATCAGAGCTGATCGCGGAGCATGCCGGACAGCGGACCGCGGAGGTTTACGGTCCGCCGGACCGCCTTGCTGACGTCCGGTCCCGGGTCGAGGAGGCGGGCCTCAGGGTCAGGCCGGCCGGACCTGCCATTGCCATCGTCGCTGCCGAGACCGCCGCCCCGGGTCTGATCCCCGAGGATGCGGTTCAGCGGGCCGGATCCCTCGAGGACGTGTTCGTGATGCTGACTGGCGAGGAGGCCGAATGACCCCTGTGCGCAGACTCGAACCTGCGGTGATCCTCGCCGTGATGAGCCGCGAGTTTGCGAACTTTCGGACTTTCTGGAAGTCGACCGCGTTCACCAGCACCTTCGAACCGATCGTCTATCTGCTCGCCTTCGGACTCGGCCTTGGCTCGACCCTGGTCGCCGACGTGGACGGCATCGATTACGTCCAGTTCGTGGGTACCGGGCTGGTCGCCACCGCGGTCGTTTTCTCGTCGGCCCTGCCCGCCATGTTCGGCACCTTCGTGAAGGAGCGCTTCCAGCGAACCTATGACGCGATCCTGGCTGCTCCGGTCGACGTCGAGGAGCTGGTCACCGCCGAAATGCTGTGGATCTCGCTTCGGGCTGCGGTCTTCGGCTGTTTCCCCCTGATCGTGACCATGTTCTTCGGACTGGAGCCGAAGGTGACGATGCTGCTGGTTCCGATCTTCGCCTTCGTCACAGCTCTCGCATTCTCGGCCTTCGGCATCACGATGGCCGCCTCGGTCTCGAAGATCGACCAGTTCAACTATGTGACGACGCTGGTGATCACGCCGCTCTTTCTGGTCGCCGGAACCTTCTTCCCGATCGACCAGCTGCCCGAGGGATTCCAGATCGCGGCGCAGTTCAACCCGCTCTACCAGCTCGTGCAGCTGGTCAGGGACGCCTGTTTTGGCCTGGAAGCGATCGACATCCTTCGCTTTGCCGGCCTTCTGGCCCTTGCGCTCGTGCTTTGGCGGATCGCGATTCGACGCCTCGAACGTCGCCTGATCATCTGAGGCCGGGATTCAGCTGGAGACGATTTCAGGGCCGTAGCCCTGGAAAAGGCCTGAATCGAGCACTCCGACTATCTGCTTGATCTCCCCTTCGAGTCCGTCGCCTATCTGCTCAAAACGGCAGTCGAGCAGAAGGTTGCCCTGCTCGGTCAGGACCGGCCCGTCCTTTCCGCTTCCGGAACGGATGGTGATCCCGGACGCTCCTGCGGCCCTCAGTCCGGCCATTGCCACCGGGGCCGCACGTGGGACGACCTCAACCGGAACCGGGAAGTTCGTGCCGAGCCGCTTCACCCTCTTCGAAGGATCGATCAGGACTCTCCGCAACGGGCAGGAGGCAAAGAGGAGTTTTTCGCGGAAGAGCGCTCCTCCCCGGCCCTTGATCAGGTTGCCGTCCGGATCGACCTCGTCGGCGCCGTCGAACAGCCAGTCCGGAGCCACCTGCGAGAGATCCGCCTGGTCCAGTCCTAGCCCCGAGATGGTCAGTTCGGACTCGATTGAGGTGGGAATCATGCGTACGTCGTGAAGCTCACCGTGCCTCACCCGCGAGGCGATTGCCCTGACCGCGAGAAAGGCGGTCGAGCCCGACCCGGCCCCGATCACCTGCCCCGATTCGACCATCGCGGCGACTTCCCCGGCCACCCGGAACTTGGCTTCATAGCTGGAAATGGAGCCCGCATCGAACGGCTCGTAGCTGACGTCGCGGTGGCGGGCAGGTTTCATCTCGCGAAGCCTAGGGCATAGTCCCATGAGGCGGTTCGACATGGTTCTGGCCGCTTTGTGAGCAAATCATTAGTAAATGCTCTATGATTTGTGATTCTGCAAAACCGATACGCCGAGTTCCCGAGCCTCCAGGCCCGGGAAGCGGGGGACCCAGGTAGTTGGGGCGAACCCACCAATCAGGTGAGAGCGCTGCTCCCTTAGCGCCAGCCCGTCAGCTAACCCCGCAGGCACGAAAAAGGAGATCGGAATCATCACCTCGACCCCTGAAAAACAGAGATCGTCAATGCGCAGCATGGCTGCCGCCCTCACCGGCCTGCTCGCCCTCATGCTGCTCTTGACCCTTGGCTCCCCATCAAACGCGTCCGCCTCCTGCAAGGCGGCGTCGGCCAGCGGCGGTCTCGCCGTCAGCAGCGGCAAGTGCAAGCCGGTCCGCAAGGCGCGGCTGATCCGCGGGAAGGCTTACGCACCAGCCAGCGCTCCGGCGAGGGTCAAAAAGGTAATTGCGTGGGCCAACCGGATCCGCAACAAGCCCTATCGTTACGGCGGCGGTCATGGCAGTTTCTTCGACAGCGGCTACGACTGCTCCGGTTCCGTCAGCTTCGCCCTGCGAGGCGGACGCTTCGTGAGCTCGCCGATGGCTTCCACCGGGTACATGTCCTGGGGCAAGCGCGGCAAGGGTCGCTGGATCACGGTCTACTCGAACCCGGGTCACGCCTACATGGTCGTGGCGGGGCTCCGCTTCGATACCTCGATGACGCCCGGCAACGGCCCCGGCTGGAGCAAGAGCCTGCGCTCGTTGCCTGGCAGCTTCGTCGCCCGCAGCCCCGGCGGCCAGTTCTAGCTTCCCTCCCAATCAGGAAGTGTCCCGCCCCGGCCCTCGGCCGGGGCGGCGTCGTTAAGGGGCAGCAGGTCCCGTATTCAGTTGCCGGCGTCGCGCAATGCGGCCACCCCACCGGTGATGAAGGTGAGTGCCTGGTCCAGCTTGGCGAGCTGCTCGTCCAGCGGTGGCAGCTCGCCATCGCCCCTTTGCTTGCGCTCGTCACCGATCAGGTCGAAGACGGCCATGGCCGCCGCTGCGGCGAGACGCGGCTCGAGATCGGTGGGTTCCAGACCGAGATCGACCGCCAGCCCCCCGGCCAGAACGACCTCGAAATCCCTCATCAGGGCCTGTTCCCGGACGGTCAGTGATTCCTCGTTGTCGATGACCCTCCGCTGGCACCCCATCAGTTCGTGGTGCTGTTCGAAGAGATCCCGCTCCTCCAGGAGCCAGGCCCGGAGTGTGGTCATGGTGTCGACCCCATCGGGCTTATCCTGGATCGCCCGGGCGAGCCTTGCCTTGGTCTGCTCGCTCAGGTAGAAGACGATGTCTTCCTTGGCCGGAAAGTACGTGGCTACCGTCCTCGGCGAGATACCCGCTTGCTCGGCTATCCGGGCGATCGTGGTGCTGGAGTAGCCGTCCTCGGCAAAGAGATTGAGCGCCACGAACACGATCCGGTCGCGCGTCTCCGCCTTCTTTCGCTCTCTCAGGCTATTTGCGGCCTCGGTGAACACCGGTCAAGCGTATCACCGAGTATGCAGCGACTGCAATTTTGCAGTCACTGTGATAATTTCCCCGCCTCCCTCCTTCCCCTCACCCCTCTGGAGACACATGTCTGACCTTCTCGCCCGCATGGCCCGCTCAATCACCGGCCACTGGAAACGCTCCCTGGTGGTCGCGCTAATCGCCGTGTTCGGCATCGGCTTCCTCTCGGGCACAGCTGGAGAAGCGCCGCCCGACGACTTCGACACCCCTGGTAGCGAGAGTGCAAAGGCTTACGACCTGTTCTCAGCGCACAGTCCGGTACTCGCCGGCGTCGATTCGACGATCGTCTTCCATACGACCGAGGGGACCGTCACCCAGCCCGAGCGCAAGCAGGCGGTCCTGGATTCGCTTGAAACGATCAAGGGCCAGCCTGACGTGCTCGCCGTCAGCAACCCATTCGCCAAAGGCTCGGAGGCAGTTTCGAAGGACCAGAGGATCGCCTACGTGGACATCCGCTACGACCTCGATTTCGGCGACGTGAAGAAGGCGCAGGGCGAGGCGCTCATGGACGCGACGGAGCCGGTCGAGGAGGCAGGAGTCGAAGTCGCGATGCGGGGAGTCGTCGTCGACCTGGCGCAGGAGCAGGAAGTTCCGGTCGGCGAGCTGATCGGCGTTCTGCTGGCGATCATCCTCCTCACCCTTCTCTTCCGCTCGATCGCCGCAATGATCGCAACCCTGGTCGGCGCCCTGATCGGCGTGATGGTGGGCCAGATGCTGCTGGTGATCCTCGCGGCCCCGCTCGGACTGCCCGAGTTCGCCTCGACGATCGCCCTGATGCTCGGCCTGGGCGCCGGCATCGACTACTCACTCCTGATTCTGGGCCGGTTCCGGGAACAGTCGGCGGCCGGCGACTCGGTGCGGGATGCCTCGGCGAAATCTGCGGCAACCGCGGGTTCGGCCGTGCTGGCCGCCGGCCTGATCGTGATGGTCGCGATCGCCGGCCTGCTCGTTATCGGCATTCCACTGATCGGCAAGATGGGCGTTGGCGCAGCAATCGGCGTGGCCGCCGTGGTCGTGTCCGCGCTGACCATCCTCCCGATCATGATCGGCGCCCTCCAGCGGTGGCTGAAGCCGAAGAAGATCAATCACGTCCGGCGTTCGCCCGCATTCGGCAAGTGGGGAGAGAAGATCACGGCCCGCCCCTGGCTGGCCATTGCGGCCGGCGTCGCGGTACTGCTCGTGTTCGCCTCTCCGATGCTGGACATGCGGCTCGGTTCCCCCGATGACGGGAACCAGCCCGAGGGCAAGACCCAGCGTGTTGCGTACGACCTGATCAGCGAAGGATTCGGAGCCGGCGTGAACGGCCCGTTCCTCATTGCGGTCGACACCCCTGACGGTGCCAAACAGAGCGAGGCCGAGCTCGACACCCTGGTCAACGACCTGCGGCAGGTCGAAGGCGTCGCCCAGGTATCTCCGGCGACCCCGAGCGAGGACGACCAGATGGCGTCGATTTTCCTCATCCCGGAGACTTCGCCGCAGGACGCCGCGACCAGTGACCTGCTCCAGGATCTGAGGTCGGACGTTCTGCCGACTGCCACGGCGGGCACCGGACTGAGCGCCTACATCGGCGGCAACACTGCCAGCTTCGAGGACTTCTCCGACAAGGTCTCCGAACGCCTGCCTGTGTTCATCGCGGTGGTGATCGGCCTGTCGGTGCTGCTGCTGATGGCAGCGTTCCGCTCGCTCTGGATACCGCTGGTCTCCGCGGTGCTCAACCTGCTTTCTGTAGGTGCCGCCTACGGAGTCGTGGTGGCCGTGTTCCAGAAGGGAATCGGCGCCAGTCTGATCGGGGTCGACAGCGGTGTGCCGATCATGTCCTTCGTTCCGGTCATGATCTTCGCGATCCTTTTCGGACTCTCGATGGACTACAACGTCTTCCTGCTTTCAAGGGTTCACGAGGCCTACAACGAGGGTGACCGCCCGCGGGAAAGCGTGATCCACGGCCTGGCGAGAATCGGCAAGGTGATTCTCTTCGCCTGCCTGATCATGGCCTCGGTCTTCCTCGCCTTCGTCACCCAGCAGGACGTGGTCGCGAAAATGTTCGGTCTCGGCCTCGGCCTGGCGATCCTGATCGACGTTCTGGTCGTCAGGCTGGTCATCGCCCCTGCAGTGGTCACCCTGCTGGGAGACCGGGCGTGGTGGATGCCCCGCTGGCTCGACCGCATCATGCCGAACGTGTCACTCGAAGGCCATCTGGTCGCCAACCGCGATCCCCGCGGGGAACCGCTGGCTCCGGAACTGGCCAACGACCCGATCCTCGAGAAGATCTAGGCAGCCGCCAGGAAGCCGGGGAACCCGGCCGGCCCGAGTGGCCGGCCGGGTTCATCCTCCCCTCAGACTGCAGCCAGGTCGCTCTGCTCGGTCTCTGCCGAGACCGCCTCGTGCCGGCGGCGGAACACATGCATTGGCAGTCCGTTCTTCGGACGCAGCGTGATTACCGCTTCGGCCTCCGTTTCGGCGCCCGCGGGAAGGTCGAAGCGCAGCTTTCGGCTGATCATCGCCGCCAGCAGGGTCGCCTCGACCGTGGCAAAGGTGGATCCAACGCAGACCCGGCGTCCGGCGCCGAACGGCATGTAGGCGTGACGGGGCCGGCCCTTGGCGTTCTCCGGCAGGAAACGAGTCGGGTCATAGCCCTCGGGATTGGGCCAAACCCCTGGATCCCGGTGGATCATGCTGATCAAGACCATGACACTGGACCCCTTGGGGATCCGGTAGCCAAGGATCTCGTCCTCTTCAAGGGCCTGTCGGCCGACCGTCCAGACGGGTGAATCGACCCTCATCGCCTCCTCCACGCAGGCGCGGGTCCAGGGAAGCCTTTCCATGTCGTCCATGTCCGGGATCCGGTCGCCGAGGACGGTGTCCACCTCGTCGAAGAGGTGTTCACGTGCTGCGGGATTCAGCGAGAGCCGCCTCCAGGTCCAGGCCAGGGCGTTAGAGGTAGTCTCGTGACCGGCGAGCATGAACGTCATCAGCTCGTCGCCGATCTGTTCCCGGCTCATTCTCTCCCCGGTTTCCTCGTCCCTCGCGGAGAGCATCAGACCAACGAGATCGTCACCGGTGTTCGCCTGCCGGCTGCGCTCCTGCAGCATTTCATCGATCACCGACTTCAGGTCGGCCAGAGCCTTCTGGAACCGGCGCCCCTCCGGGTTCACGGAAATCGCCTTTTCCAGGTTCATGCCGGGCAGGTGGGCCAGAACGAAGGTGGGCAGCCGTCGGCTCATCTTCGTTCCGAGCGTGAGCACGTCGTTCATGGCCGGGCCGACCTTGCGTGCGGTCTCGCCGCTCAGGTCAGCACCGAACAGTGCCCTGCCCACGATGTCGAGAGTCAGCGCCATCATGACCTCGGAAACGTCGACGATCTCCCCGTCGGGAAGATCCGCAAAGGGCTCACCCTCAAGCACCTCGGCGGTCGCGCGGGTCATGTGCGCGGTGAAGTTCTTCAGGTACCGCTTGGCGAAAAGCGGCTGTACAAGCCGACGCTGCCTGCGCCAGGTCTCCCCTTCGCTGGTCAGCAGTCCCTCCCCGAGCACGATCCGGAGAAGTTCGTACTCCAGTCCCTTTCGGTAGTTGTCCTGGTTGTTGATCAGGACGTGCCGGGCTGATTCGTGGCCGCTCACGACTATGAAGTCCCGCCGCCGGTTCCGCACGTGGGCAACCTCGCCGTACTCCCGGGCCATGTCCATCATCGGCTGCTTGAAGTCTCTAGTCGTGTTGATCAGAAAGCGGGCCGAGTCGAGACCCTTCGGGCCCGGGGGAAGCGGATTCTGGTTCAAGTTGATTCCTGCCTGACTAGTTCGGTTGCCGATTCGACGAGTTGGTCCCTCAGCTCTTTCCACTCTTCTGCCACCTGCTCCACGCCCATCGTCGCTACCGCCATGCCGCGGATCGCCGATACGGACATCAAGAGCCAGGCATCGAAGCCGGGCCTTTCCTCGATGCCCGGCATCAGGGCGATTGCACTCTCCCGGATGCGCAGCCGATCCTCGGCGTGCAGCTTCTTCATCGGTTCGCGCAGGGCATCGTCGGTCCTTGCCGCGAGATGGAGCTCCATCGCCGCCGCAAAAGTTGGGCCACGGAAGACCACCAAGAGCCGGTCCAATGCGAGTTCAACCCGCTCGAGCTCGTCGCCGTCCCGGGGGATGGCGGACACGAACTCCCCGGCAAGCCTGGCGCTGACAAAGCCCATCGCCTCGACGGTCAGTTCCGCCTTGGTGCGGAAGTGGTGCTGGAGCGCGCCCAGCGAGACGCCGGCCTTCTCCGCCGCCAGCCTGGTCGAGGTGCCCGCGTAGCCGCGTTCGACCAGTAGCTCGATCGTTGCTTCGAGAACGGCCGCCCTGGTTGCGGCAGTGCGGTCCTTCTGTTGGCGACGCTCCTCTTTCACGTCGCGATCCCTTCGGGCATTCGCGCAATATACACAAGTCAGTCAACTGACTTGTAAGTGGAGATGGCCTGCGCCTGCCGGCCACTCGCCGGCAGGCGCAGCCTTCAGATGCCTACGGGGTCGGGCCCTCGTAGTCGTTCGCGTAGCAATGCGCATCACCGGCCGGAATCGGCGTGATGATCTCGCAGCTGCGGATGGTCGCGTTCTGGAGGAACGTCGTGGCCTGGTCAATGCCGTCGGGCGAGCGGCGGGGATCCTCATGCGGATCGCGGCCGTAGCCCCACTCGCTCCGTGGCGGCAGTTCCTCGATCGGCGGCTTGCCGATACCGGCGCCACGGTCACCGACGAAGTCGACCGGACCGCTGTCGTAGTAGACCAGGATGCTGTCGCCGACGTTCGGGAAGGAGGTGATTTTCTCCATGCCGAGGAACGGATCGACGTCCCAATGACGACCTTCATTCAGCGCCGGTGAGTAGACGCCGGCCCCGATCGTCCTCGCTTCGACCTCGGCCGAGTAGTTGGTGACCTGGTGGTCGCCATATGCGACGCGCAGCATCACCCTGTGCTCGGGGGTGTCAGGCAACGGGTCGAGGGTCATGTTGTTGGCGTAGCCGTTGGCCTCGCCCCGGTCCCAGAGCAACTGAACGAGTGAGAGCAGCAGCGGTCGCTCGTGCTCGTCCGGGTAGTTGCTGTAGAGGCCGACGCCCGGTGTCTTGAAGTACTGGTCGGAATCGACAGAGCGACGCAGCAGGGTCGAGTAGTTCATGCCCGGTACACCCAGGACGCCATAGTCGGAGTCGGGCGTGAGAGCCATCAGGGCACCACCCATGATGCCGCCCTGGCTGATCCCCATGTAGATGCCACGGGTGTTGGGGGAGCCGGAAATGTCTATCGCGGAAACGGGGTCCTCTCCTCCGGCTCCGTCCGGATCCAGCTGGAATGCAGGGTTGGCGGCAAAACCGTCCTCGTGGATCATCGCCCGCTGGATCATCATGAAGTTGACGAATCCCTGAATCATCCGGTCGGCCATCTTCGGGAAGTTGGACATGTCGCCCAGCGACTGGAAGACGGCGAGCAGGTCACCGGTCGAGAAGCCATCCCAGTTGGCGCCGCACCAGACGCTTCCGCCCTGGTTGGCGACATTCACCGGACCGGCCGAGGTGATCTGGTTCAGGTCGCCGAGCAGGCCGTGACCGTAGATGCCGGCCTGGCCCGGAGTAACCGCGGTGTTCTCTCCGCCGGGCTGGACCGCGGTCGGAATGAAGCAACGGAACGGCACGTCCATCGTGAAGTTCTCGTTGAAATCGATCGTGTGATCGGGTTTGAAATTGAACGTCGCCCCCGACGGGCAGCCGTTCTGATTCAGATAGCAGGGAACATCGTTGATGTAGCCGTCGACGACCCGGATCAGGTCGGAACCCGGCACGCTTGGGCGCTTGTCTACGCCGGAGGGCGCATTCGGGCCGTTTCGGCACTCGTCAGATACGGGCGCGTTGGGGTTGGGGTTCTCGTAGCGGTCGCAGGAATAGGTCACGACTACCTCGGGACTGTCGCCCTCGATGACCCGATTGGCGAGATTGTTGTCACCCAGGCGCGCAAAGGCGTCATCTCGGGCCTGCAGTGCCCGTCCGGTGACGCTCTCCTGCGATGCGACGGTGAAGTCCCATGCCATGTAGAGGCTGGAACGCTCGACACCGGCCTTGTTGACCAGGTCATTTATCACCGAGTTCATGTGATCGCGACGGTTCTCGACAACATCCTGCCTGGTTGGCAGGTTGTCGCGGTAGACCCGGAAACCGAGTGGTGCGGCGACCGGGTTGTCGTTCGCGTCCCTGATGTCGCGGAAAGCGACGATGTAGCGGTGACCCCACTCGAGGTTTTTGGCCGGACGGATGATCACGTTGACCGGTCCGGTATTGGTCGGGTTGGTGTTGATTCCACCCGGCCCGTCCTCACCGGGGTCGGTCGAAGTCGGATTGGCGTCCAGCTCGGCCCAGATCGGCTGCCGCTCTCCAGTCTCGGCGTCGATCAGCAAAACCCGCTGTGACGGATCGTCATAGGCGTGAAGGTCGCCGAGAGTGACGAAATCGTTGTTCTCGAAGGCTGCCGGCGTCTCCAGCCCCGGAATCTTCACGACGATCAGGTTGCCCGGGCTGAAACCGTCGCCCCGGTTGATGTCGGTGACGTCGATCCTCACACCGTTCTTGTTAGCCGGTGTGGACGATGGGTCGAGGTTCAGCCGCTTGCCGGTGACGCTGGACGGATCGTCCTTGAGGAAGTAGTCATTCGGCCAGGGATGGAGACAGGCAGTCGCGTCGAGGAAGTCGCAGGTTTCGGGGTTGTCGCCGAGATCGACCTGGACGTACTCGATGCAGTTCGGGTTGCCGGCCCACTTCGCGAGGGTCTTCTTCCTCTTGGCCCTGGCCTTCTTCTTGCCCTTCTTGTAGGACGCGTTGACCGTCACGGTCTTCGCGCCACACTTCCCGAGAGCCGTGCGGCCACTCGAAGTCAGGGCGAGCTTCACCGTTTTGGTGCCCTTCTTCTTGAACTTCACCGTCATGGCCCTGAAGTAGTTGCTCTTGCCGCCACTGACGACAGTGAGCTTCGGAGAAGCCTTGCCGGTCGACTTGACCTTCACCGACAGCTTCTTCTGATTCAGAAGCTGCTGCTGGTTGGTGGTCACGACCGTCAACGAAACATTCGCCGGCTTCGCCTTCTTCTTCTTCTTGCCCGCCTCGGCCTGCGTGGTGAAGGCCGCCAGCCCGGCAATGAGCGCCAGAAACGCAACCAGCAGGCGACGACCATGAGTCTGCTTCTTCAAGACTTCTCCCTGATTCGTGTTTGGACCCGGGCTCCCCACCTCGGGTCGGTCCCGACCGACGGGACGCCCCAAGGATATCCGATCGCCCCGCGGCCACTAAGGTTCCGCCGGTGGAGCGAGCAGGACAGATCAATTATGCGGGGGCGATCTACGGAACGATCGTTTCGATGACAGTCGTAGCCACCGCATCCAAGGATGAGGAACTGGGCTCGATCGCGATCGCGATCTGGGCCGCGATCACCGGCCTCGTCTTCTGGCTGGTGCATGTTTACGCGGACATCGTCGCCGCCGGGTACGCCACCCCGCGGGAGGCCATAACTCACGCCAGGGGTGCGCTTCGTGACGAGTGGCCGATCGTCCAGGGGGCAATGATCCCCGCAATGGCGATGCTCCTGGCCCCGATCGGCCTGGTCAATGACGAGAACGCAAGTTACGTAGCTGTGGGCGCAGGCATCCTGATGCTCTTTGCGACCGGACTCTTCATTGGCACCCGGGACAACAGAAGCTGGGGCAGGCGACTGCTGATCGGTTCGGTGAACGCGGTCTTCGGGCTGTTGATCCTCGGGCTGAAGGTCTTCGTTCACTAACTGGTTCGCGACTGCGAGGACTTCACGTAGGTCGCGATGTCCACCACGAAGGCAAAGCCGACGATGAACCAGTCGAACCCGTTCACACCGAGCGGACTCACCTGGTACATCACCACGTAGGCAAGCAGGGTCCACGGCAGGAAGAAGAAGCCGAGGATCGGCACGATCCAGCCATCAACCGCCTCACCGATCCATCCCGAGAAGAGCAGGATGAAAAACAGCGCCAGACGCGGCGAGATCAGTGCGAGAAGCGGAACGAAGCAGCCCATGCGCGGAGACTATCCGAGCAGCCGGGTGGAGTCGCACCCGGTCTTGTCAGGCTGCCCCATCGCGAGATGTACGGGGATGGTGGACCCGCCAGGTTGCGGCGACATGTGCTCCCATCACAACCGCCATCGAAGCCAGGTTGAGAAAGACGAGGAGCCCGAGGAAGCCGGCGAGGACTCCATAGATCGCGCTGCCTCCTCCCGAGAGCTCGAACCACAACCTCAGCCCCACCCAGACCATCCAGATGACGACTGAGGTGAAGGCGGCACCGACCCCGGCGCTGGTCCAGGTCGTCGCGCCCGGATTGAGGACCCAGAAGATCCAGGTGTAGAACAGGACCCCCGCGGCAAAGAGTCCGAGCGGGCCTCCGAGGTTGCCGGCCACCCAGGTCAGGAAGCCGCTGTCGTCGACCACCGATGCCAGGTCCCTGGACAGGGCGAGCGAAGTGAAGAGCAGGCCCGCCGGGAGCGTGACCAGCATGATGAGGATGTCAAGCCCCTTGTTCTTGGGGAACCACGGGCCATCCAGACCCTTCTCGTTTGCGGTTTCCACTGCGTGTCGGAGCGCCCCGATCGCGGCGCTGCTGGAGTAGAGGAGGACGATCACCGTGGCGACCCCGATTCCGCCCGCGCCCCTGGTGAGCTGGTCGAGCAGATCCTCGATCTCCTTCCTGCCCTGAACCTGCTCGATCGGAAGATTCTTGACGATCTCCTCGATCAGATCGTTCCTGACCCCCGGCGAGTCGAAGACGTTGCTGAGGATCCAGACGGCAAGGAGAAGCAGCGCCGGGAAGGTCATCAGGACGTAAAAGCTGAGCTGGGCCGCCTGGCGGGTTCCGGCCGACCGGTCGAAAGAGAGGACTACCTCCCAGGCACCCGACCCGAGCCGCCGCAGCGGCTCGGGCAGATTCGAGGCCCAGGTCTTCAGCTGTGAAACCCGGGCCTTCGCGTCAGTCCCCCATGCCGATCTTGGCGACCTGCCAGCGGACCGTGACCGCGTAGAGGATCACAAGATCGACGACGATGAACAGCAGGGCCAGAAACGGCTGGGAGGTCAGCGCCAGCATGTGGCTGACGGCGCTGATGAACACGAGGATGATCGTGACGACTCGAGCCCATTCCCTGCCCTGGATCAGGGCGAAGCCGGTCCAGGCCTTGAGGATGCCGATCGCAATCCAGAAGACGCCGAGGACCGTGTAATTGACCAGGAACACCTGATCGGCCGAAAAGGTCTTCGTGATGTAGCCGTCTTCGGTTACTGCCGCAAGTCCTGCGATTACGCTGAACACGCCGATCAGCATCAGCATGATGCCAGCGAACGCGACCCATGATGCCCAGGCTGCCGAGCCTCCCGGGGGCTGCGAACCACTCGTTTCAGACATTTGTCTCCTCCGATTCAGGGGTTGGACGATCCGCGACCTCTCACGCCGCTCGAGGCCCAGATTATCCGGACGCTTCCGGCGGTGGAGCAACGCAGCGGAAGGTGATGTGAACAGTTGAACTTTCGATGCTTTCGGGAATCCGAGCCGACGGCCGGTACCGCGAGCAGTAGTTCTCTGCGCAAAGGAAGGAGCCACCCTTCAGGACCTTGCGCGGGATTCCGCTTCCCGGATCACGGCTGGCATCGACGCCCGGCCCGAGCGGATTCGCCGGAGCACAGCAGCGGCTGGTCGGCTCGGGATGACTGTCCGAGTACCAGGTGCGGGTCCATTCCCAGGCGTTGCCGGTGATCTCGTAGAGGCCGAACGGGTTTGGTCCAAACGTCCTTACCGGGACCGTTCCCGGCTTGCGGGCACCGCCGGGACGGGGCCGGAACTTCCAGGGGAACTCCCCGATCCAGCGATTCATCTTCTCTTTCCCGCCTGGCGCCAGTTCGTCGCCCCAGGCAAACTCGGCTCCTTCGAGGCCACCCCGTCCTGCCCGCTCCCACTGCACCTCGGTCGGAAGCTGCTTGCCGGCCCACCTCGCATATGCGTCGGCATCCGCGTAGGTGACCTGGGTGACCGGGTGATCCTCCATTTCGTCGATCGTGCTGCCCGGACCCCAGGGGTGGCGCCACTGCGCTCCAGGCGTCCACGCCCACCACTGCAGGGGATCCGACAGGTCGACGGGGCCGCGAGGCTTGGCAAAGGTGATCGAGCCTGGAACCAGCATTGACGGGTCGGCACCGGGGTACATCGCGGGGTCGGGCGCCTTCTCGGCCGTCGTCACATATCCGGTCTCCGCCACGAACCGCGCGAACATCCGGTTTGTCACGGCCGTCTCGTCCATCCAGAAACCGTCGACGGTCACCGGCCCGGCTGGTCTCTCCTCCGGGTAGTGGCGGTCGCTCCCCATCGTGAAGGTGCCACCGGGGATCCAGACCATTCCTTCCCCGGGCGGCGCCCCGGGCGCTTCTTCGGCAACGTCCATCGGGGTCTAGGCTACTCCGCGGCCTCAACCAGCCGGTGCGAGCCCGTTTCGCACGAGGAAAGAGTCGATCTCCCGGGAGAGCAGGCCCCCCTGCCAGGCCAATGGCGAATCGCCGGGCTTCTCGATCACCAGTTCCGCGTCCGGTATGGCCCCGGCCCACGACTCGGCAACAGACTTCGGGTGGCCGGGGTCGAATTCGTCGTGACTTGCCACCACAAGAACCGGAACCCCGATCGAACCGAGTTCGCCGACCGATTCGAAGGGCCGGGATCTGGGTACCTCTCGAAGCGCCTGTGCGACGGCCGCAGGATGCCGGTGGAGCCGGGCACGGTCCCGGGCCAGCCGGAACGTCGTTTCCCGCACCTTCTCGTTCGGACTGTTCTCGGCCACCACCTCGGCAAATGCGTCCGGACCCCCACGCTCGAGTGCGTCGGCACGCCGGTCCCAGCGGTCATCCCCGTCTGCCTCCCCCGTATAGACGGGACCGACGAGAATCAGGGCGGCAATCCCGGCCGGATCCCTGATCGCGCGGCGAGCGACCGTGTGGCACCCCATCGAGTGACCGCCGAGGATCAGATTCCCCGAATCCCCTGCGCCGGTCGCTTCCAGGACACATTCGAGATCCGAGCCGAGCCCCTCGTAGTCATAGGAGTGCGCGGGGTCGCTCTGGCCGTGACCTCGAGCGTCATAGGTGATCAGGCGGTAGCCCTGCCGGGGCAGGTGTCTGGATCCGTGAACGACATACCGCCGGGTCGCCGAGAGTCCGTGACAGAGAACGATCGGCGCACCCTGGCCTTGCTCTTCTCCGGCCAGCCTGCGGCCGTCAGCTTCTGCTTCGAAGCCCGATGCCTCTGCGGGAACCAGGACTCAGCCCCGCTCGAGGGTCGCCTTCTCGATCACGACCTGCCTGGTCGGCGTCTGGTCCGCCGAACCGAGTTCACCGATCGCAGTGACGATGTCCAGCCCCTCGCTCACCTTGCCGGCCACCGCGTAGTCAGGTGTAAGGGTCGCACCCTGGGCACCAGTGACAATGAAGAACTGGCTGCCGGAGGTGCCGGGGGCTTCCGCTCCCGTCTTGGCCATCGCGACCGTTCCGATCGGGTACTTCGTGTCCTGCGGAGGGGTTTCGACGATGCTGTAGCCCGGTCCACCCGATCCGCTTCCGGTCGGATCGCCACCCTGGATCACGAACTCGGGAACTATCCGGTGGAAGCCGAGACCGTCATAGAAGCCATCCTCGGTCAGGTAGGCGAAGTTGTTGGCGGTAACCGGCCAGGACTCGGTGTCGAGCGAGATCGTGAAATCTCCCTCTGTGGTTTCTATGCGGACGCTTGCAGTCTCACCCTGCTCCACCACCGACCCCGGGGCGGGCTTGGCGAGTTTCTCGTCCTTCGTTACCGGCGTTGCGGTCTGGGCGGCTTCATCGTCGCCACCCCGGCCGACCAGGACCACGATCACGACGATCGCGAGGATGGCGCCGATTACCCCGACTGTCACAAGCTTTCCGCGTTCACTCATCCGGGCCAGTGTAGTTGTCATGATCACGGGGTGCCCGAGACCGGATCCGGCCCCGACCGCAAGACGATCCTGATCGGCCGGACCATCTGTCGTCTGGCTGCCACAGCCCCATGGGCGTGGCCGGTTATCGGTGCCTCCGTCGGAAGATTCTTCGATCGGGCCGCGTCCGGCTGGGATGATCGCACCGGTGCCGGTTCAGCCGAGCACCTGGCCACTCTCGCCGCCGGACTCGACGCTCTCGAATCCAGACCGGAGAGGGTTCTCGACCTCGGGTGTGGCACCGGGGCCGGCACACTGTTCCTCGCCCGGGAGTTCCCGACCGCGTCGATCCGGGGCGTCGACATTTCCGCGCAAATGGTCGCGAAGGCCCAGGCCAAGATCGGCCTCGACCCTGATGCGAGAGTCACCTTCCGGGTTGCAGATGCATCGAAGCTGCCTTTCCCCGACGACTCTTTCGATCTGGTCGCCCAGGTGAACATGCCGGTCTTCTTCGGTGAGATCGCGAGGGTCCTGCGACCCGGGGGTGGACTGATCATCGCCAGCAGCAGTGGTGACCGGACTCCATTCAGCACGCCGGAGAAGCTGGTCAGACGGAAACTGGCGTCCCACGGCTTCGACGAGGTGCACTCCGGGGCGGCCGGTCAGGGAACATGGATCGCGGCACGGAACCAGTGACCCGAATGAGCGAGAAGCAGGCCTACACGCTGATCATGAATCCGAGCTCCGGTGGAGGACGCTCGAGGCAGCTGCTGCCGGATGTGGAAGGCCGGCTCGACGAACTGCGCGTGCCCTTCCGGGTGGAAAGGACAAAGTCACTCGAGCACGGTGTCGACCTCGCCTTCGAAGCGGTCGATGCACACGAGATACCCGTCGTGATGAGCGGCGATGGACTCGCGGGAGCAGTTGGTGGAGCGCTGGCAGGGGTCAACACTGCATTCGGGCTGATTCCGGCCGGCAGAGGTAATGATCTCGCTCGAGGTCTCGGGATACCGACCGAGCCGACGGCAGCGGTGGACTGCCTGGTGGCCGGACACACGAGGATGCTGGACGTCGGGGATGCCAACGGAGAACGTTTCCTCGGAATCGCCTCGGTCGGCTTCGACTCGGAGGCAAACCGGATCGCCAACGAGGCAAAGCTGCTGAGGGGCCAGCCGGTCTACGCCTATGCGGCACTCAGGGCCCTCGCGCGCTGGAAGCCGGCCCGGTTCACGATGATCGAGAACGGTGTCCAGACCCGGATCACCGGTTACACCGTGGCGGTTGCCAACAACGGCTTCTACGGTGGCGGGATGAACGTCGCACCCGGTGCCGTGATCGATGACGGGAAACTGGACGTGGTGACGATCGGAGAGGTAAGCAAGCTGCGCTTCCTGCTCAACCTGCCGAAGGTCTTCAAGGGCACCCATGTGGAGGACACGGAGGTCGTCGTCACCCATCAGACCACCTCGATCGAGCTTCGGGCAAGCCGCCCTTTCACCGTCTATGCGGACGGCGATCCACTGACCGAACTTCCGGCCACGGTAAGGGTGATTCCCGGAGCGCTGAAGATGATCGTCCCGGAGCCGGAAGCTTGATCCGCTTCAAGACCTGGATCGCCCGTTCGATCGGGCGGCTCAGCCGGGCCTCCGGGCGCGGCGGCGGGACCACCCTGCCGGGGCGGGTCCTGCTCAAACTGGATACCGATGCGATTTCGAAGCTCGGCCGGCGACTCGGTGGTGGCACCACCCTGATCAGCGCCACCAACGGCAAGACGACCACCGCTTCGATGCTGGCGACGATCCTCGCTGCCGAGGGCAGGCACCCCGTGCACAACCGGGCCGGATCCAACATGACATGGGGTGTCGCCACGGCACTGGCCGAACAGAAGGGCGAAGAGGGCCTCTTCGAAGTGGACGAGGCCTGGCTGCCCGAGGTGGCCGAGAGGCTGGGTCCCCGGACGATCCTGCTGGGAAACCTCTTCCGGGACCAGCTGGACCGGTATGGAGAGACAGAGGCCCTGGCCGACGCATGGTCAGGACTGGCCCTGCAGCTCGGCGACGAAACCGGCTTCGTACTGAACGCGGACGATCCCCTCGTAGCCGACATCGGCAAGTCCAGCGGTGAGGGCACGATCTTCTTCGGGATCGACGACGAGTCGCAGGCCCTCCCGGAACTCCAGCACGCTCACGACGCCAAGCTCTGCCGGAACTGCGGGTATGAGCTCACGTACGACCGCGCATTCGTCGGTCACCTCGGCCATTACCACTGTGATTCCTGCGGGCTGGCCCGGCCACGGCCCGACATCTCGGCGACCGGGATTCGCCTGAAGGGCATGAGCGGGCTTGAAGCAACGATCAGCTCGGCCGAAGGATCTGACCGACTCGAGCTTCCCCTCCCCGGTCTCTACAACCTGTACAACGCACTCGGCGCCATCGCCACAGCCACCCGGCTTGGCGTGCCGGTTGATCGGTCGGTTGCCGCCCTGGCCGGGATGAAGGCGGTTTTCGGAAGGGTCGAACGGATCAGCATCGGGGAGGTAGACCTGTCGATCCTTCTGGTCAAGAACCCGGCCGGCGCGAACGAAGTGATCAGGACGCTGGCGCTCGAACCGGCACCGATCGACCTCTGGATCGCGCTCAACGACCGGATCGCCGACGGCCGCGATGTCTCATGGATCTGGGATGCCGATTTCGAAGTTCTCGCGGGGCGCGTGGGAAGGGTGACCTGCACGGGCACCCGGGCTTCCGAGATGGCCCTGAGGCTCAAGTACGCCGGCTGGCCCCAGGATAGGACCCTGGTGGTCGACGACCCCGAGCAGGCTCTCGATCAGGCGCTGGAGGCGGCGACGGGACAACTGTTTGCCCTGCCGACCTACACCGCGCTGCTCGACCTTCGGAACCTGCTCGCCGAGCGCGGTGATTCCGGGCGGTACTGGGAAAGTTGATCCTCGCTGACCTCGAATCTCCCGAGGCCGCGATCTGGCAACTGGTCGAGTCGTGCGGCTACACCGCCGACCTCCCGGTCTGGTCCGGGCTGACCGAGGAGACCCGCTCCGTACTCGACCTCGGTTGCGGTATCGGCCGGGTGGCCCGCCACCTGGCCACCGCCGGCCGCGAAGTCACGGGCCTGGAAATCGATCCGGTCCTCGCCCACGATCTGAATCGCCTCTCCGGCACCGAGCCGGTCACGGCGATAACGGGAAGTGCCACCGAGCTCAGCGGCATGGACCTCGGACGGGATCTGTTCGGGGCCGTCCTCGCGCCCCAGCAACTTCTTCACATCGTCGGTGGCGAGGTCTCTCGACAACGGGTGCTGGACGGTGTGAGGGACCGTCTCGATCCGGGCGGATTCGCCGCGTTTGCGATCTCCGAGTGGATCTCCGAAGAGTCGCGCCAGGTTGACGTGATCCCGGACATCCGGGAGGTCGGTGGCTGGGTCTACGCCAGCCGGCCGGTCGCCGTCGAGGATGACGGTGATTCGCTGACCCTGGTCCGCCTGCGGCAGACAGTCGCTCCCGATGGCTCCTTTGAGGAGTCGCACAGCAGCATCACCCTCGACCGCATGGATCGCCACATCCTGGCCGAGCAGATCACCGAGGCCGGTCTCGTCCCGGTGCGGACGATCGAGCTCCCTGAGACAGACCGGCACATAGCCTCGGTCATCGTGATTGCCCGCCACGATGGCGACGGTCCCGGGCGCCTAGAGTCCAGATCATGAAGCTTCGCCTGCTCAGTCTCTACCCGGACCAGATGAACATCTATGCCGACCGGGGAAACATCCTCTTCCTGCAGCATCGGTGCGAGTGGCGCGGCATCGAATTCGAAGTGACCCGATGCGGACCCGGAGAAAGGTTCGACCCGTCCGCACATGACCTGCTCTACATGGGCGGAGGCCAGGATCGCGACCAGAAAGCCGTTGCCCGTGATCTGATCGAGACGAAGCAGGAGTCGATGATGGCCGCCAAGGAGGACGGCGTGGCGATTCTCGCGGTCTGCGGCGGATACCAGCTGCTCGGAGAGTCCTACGAGCTCGAAGGCGAGACCATCCGTGGGCTGGGACTGGTCGACCTCAAGACAGTCAGGGAGCCTGGAGCCAGACTGATCGGCCCGGTCGCGATCGAAGTCAGCCTCGACGGGGAGTCCAGGGTCCTCGCCGGGTTCGAGAACCATGGCGGCCGCACCCGACTGGGCGACTGCACACCGCTTGGCACGGTGATCCACGGCCACGGCAACAACGGCGAGGACGGCTTCGAAGGAGTGAAGGAAGAGAACCTGATCGGCACCTACCTTCACGGACCCCTGCTACCGAAGAACGCATGGCTCGCCGACCATCTGATTGCCACTGGCCTTGAGCATCACCACGGCGAGAAGCCCGGACTGGAACCCCTGGACGACGGGCTGGAGGACGCGGCCCACGCGGCCGCACTCGCCGCGGCAAGCCGCGGCTGAGAAGCGTCAGCGACCCGTAGAGCCGAACCCGCCCTCGCCCCGGTCAGTCTCGGAAAGTGACTCTGCTCGCACGGCTTCGACCGTCGCGAAGGGAACCACCACCAGCTGGGCGATGCGGTCCCCCGGCTGAACCCGGAAGATCTCCGCCGGATCATTGTTGAGGAGCAGGACCTTGACCTCTCCCCTGTACCCGGAGTCGATCAGTCCCGGTGAGTTCACGAGGGAAATGCCGTGCCGCCGCGCAAGCCCCGACCTGGGCAGCACCAGGCCGGCATGCCCCTCAGGAATCTCGACTGCGACCCCCGTTGCGACCTGCCAGCGTTCCCCCGGCCCGATGTGTGCGGGTTCGGCCGCGTGGAGATCGAGGCCGGCGTCACCGTCGTGGGAGCGGGCCGGAAGGGTTGCAGAATCGCTGAGCAGCTGAACCTTGAGTTCCATCGCCGGGGACTCTACTGATGGCAAAACGACGTTTCGCCGAAGCGCCTCAGTTGGTCACCAGGTCGGCGAACCGGTGCATCTCACCAAGCGGCAGCTTCGTACGGACCAGAACGCCTTCCGGCCCGTCCTCCCGGTCGACCTTCCCGGCCAGCTCGTGGAGCTCATGAAGCCGGCTTCCTTCCGCGTAAGGGACCAGAAGCTCCACGGGTGTCATGGTCTCTTCAAAGGCCCGCTCCATCTCTTTCCGCAAGCGATCGAGACCTTCCCCCGTCGCCGCGGAGACCTGGACCGCGTCCGGATGCTCGATCCGCGCCTCGGCCCGGGCATCCTCGTCGAGCAGGTCGATCTTGTTGAGGACGAGCAGCCGGGGCTTGTCTCCCGCCCCGATCTCGGCCAGCACTTCATCCGCCGCGACCATTTCCGCCTTCATCCGCTCCTCCCCCGCCGAAGCATCGACCACATGAAGGATCAGGTCCGAGAGGACCGTTTCTTCGAGAGTCGCCTTGAAGGCCTCCACCAGCTGATGTGGAAGCTTCTCGATGAAACCGACCGTGTCGGTGACCAGGTACCGCCGGCCTTCGTACTCGAAAGCCCGGGTGGTCGGATCGAGGGTGTGGAAAAGCCTGTCCCCCACGCTTACCTCCGCTCCGGTGAGGGCGTTCAGAAGGGTCGACTTGCCGGCGTTGGTGTAGCCGGCCAGCGCAACCTGCGGAAGCGACGAATCCTGTCGGCGAGCCCTCATCACCCCCCGGTTCCGCTCAACGTCTCTAAGTCGGCGGCGGAGCGCCGCAATCCGGTCACGGGCCAGCCGGCGGTCCGTCTCGATCTGTGACTCACCCGGGCCCCTGGTGCCAATCCCGGCTCCGAGCCGTTCGAGGTGGGTCCAGAGACCCCGCATACGGGCCAGGTTGTACTCGAGCTGGGCCAGCTCCACCTGAAGCTTGCCTTCGGCCGAGTGGGCGTGGTCGGCGAAGATGTCGAGGATGGTCGCCGTGCGATCGATCACGGGAACCTCCAGAGCCGCTTCCAGGTTTCTCTCCTGTCTCGGCGCGAGTTCGTCGTCGCAGGCAACCAGGTTGGCTCCGCTTCGCTTGATTTCTTCCCTCACCTCGTCCAGCTTGCCGAGACCGAAGTAACGATCGGGGTCCGGTTCACTGCGCCGCTGGATCACTTCACCGACGGTTGCCACTCCAGCGGTTCGCAGCAGCTCCCCGAGTTCGTCGAGGTTCGCATCGCCGGTCGTGTCGACCGCGATCATGAGCGCCCGCTGCTTTGCGCGGCGGGTTCGCGAGGTCTCAACAGATTCGGTCACTCACTCCATGCTAGATAACCCGACCCCGCGCTACGCTCCCTCCATGAAAATTTTCATGACCGGCGCGACGGGATTCATTGGCGGAGCAACCGCACGGCACCTCGTCGAGCAGGGCCACCAGCTGACCTGCCTGGTTCGTGATCGCTCCAAGGCAGCCGATCTCGAGTCACTTGGCTGTGCTCTTGTCGACGGCGACCTTTCCTCCCGGCCCAGGCTCGCCGGGCAGATGGCCGGTCACGACGCGCTGCTCCACAACGCTGCTCTCTACGAGATCGGGATTCCCCGAGACCGGGTGGCGGTCCTGCGCAAGGCAAACGTCGAGGGCACGGCCAACACGCTGGAGGCCGCCCTCGAGGCCGACATCCCGCGTGTCCTTTACGTGTCGACCTGCGCAGTCTTCGGCAACACCCACCGGGAGGTCGCAACCGAGGATTTCCGGCGCCCCGACCTCAACGAGGGGAAGGGCATGGACTTCACCTCGGTCTACGAGGAGACCAAGTACGAGGCCCATCAGATCGCCCTCAACCTGATCAGGACCAGGAACCTGCCCTGCGTGATCGCCCAGCCCGCCGGCGTCTACGGTCCCGAGGACCATTCCGAACTCGGGGCGACGATGAACCAGTTCCTTGACGGCAAGCTGCCGATGGTCCCGTTCGCCGACTTCGGCACCGGACTCACCTACGTCGAAGACATCGCCGCCGGCCTCGCTCTGGTGCTGGACAAGGGCGAGATCGGCGAGTGCTACATCCTCAACCAGGGCAACTACACGATGCGCGAAGTTCTCGAGAAGGTCGGTGAGCTGGCGGGACGCAAGGTTCCGAAGCGCAACATGCCGACCGTATTCCTGAAGGCCCTGCGACCGGTGGGACCGCTCGTGGGCAAGCTCATGGGGCAGCCGCCGAACCTGTCCGAGCTGATCAAGTCGGCCGACGGCGTCACCTTCTGGGCGGACGCCTCGAAGGCGAAGGAGGAGCTGGGCTGGCATCCACGGGACCTGGGCTCCGGCCTGCGCCTCACCCTCGAGGCCGAAGGTCGCCTCAGCTGAAAGGAGCCGAGATTGATTTCAGTCGCAAATAGAGCGACTCAAATCAATCTCGCCGGATCTCG
Source organism: Solirubrobacterales bacterium (assembly GCA_036780865.1). GTDB lineage: Bacteria > Actinomycetota > Thermoleophilia > Solirubrobacterales > 70-9 > 67-14. The sequence continues at coordinate 81,543 of DAIQCC010000010.1, forward strand.
AAGTCGCTCATGCGCGATCACGCAAGGTGCTCGCGCATGCCCAGGGTCAACGTTGAAGTCGCTCATGCGCGATCACGCAAGGTGCTCGCGCATGCGCTCCAGGGCCTCGGTGAGGCGTTCGTCCGGTGTAGTCAGCGAGATCCTGAAGTAGCCCTCGCCGCTTCGGCCGTACATGGACCCCGGTGAGATGACCACGGCCGCTTCTTCGAGGACCTTCTCGCAGAAACTGGTCGAGGTGTATCCGTCCGGCACCGGCGCCCACACGTAGATCGTCCCCTTGGGGCTCTTCACGTCCACCCCGATCGCCCTCAGCGTGTCGACGGTCAGGTCGCGCCGCCTTGCGTAGATGGCGTTCATCTCCTCGAGCGGACCGGTCGGACCGTCCAGCGCGGCCACGGCCGCAAGCTGGATCGCCTCGAAGAGTCCGGAGTCGACATTGGTCTTGAGGCGCCAGTAGGTCTGGATCGCGTCGGCGTTGCCGAGGATCGCGCCGACCCGCCAGCCGGTCATGTTGTAACCCTTGGAAAGCGAGAAGACCTCGACACCGACTTCCTTTGCGCCAGGAGTGGCGAGGAAGCTGGGAGCCACGTAGCCGTCATAGGTCGTTTCAGAATAGGCGTTGTCGTGAACCACGAGGATCTCGTTCTCACGGGCGAACTCGACCACCTTCTCGAAGAAGCCGTCGGGAACGATCGCCCCCGAGGGGTTGTTCGGGTAGTTGAGGAAGAGCAGGCGGGCGCGCTCCGCGGTCTGGGCGTCAATCGCATCCAGGTCGGGTGCGAATCCGAGTTCCTCCCTGAGCGGGAGCAGTACGGCTTCCGCACCGGCAAGGATGGGACCGCCCGTGTAAACGGGGTATCCGGGGTCGGATGCCAACGCCACATCACCGGGATCAAGGAAGGCGAAGCAAAGGTTGTAGATGCACTCTTTGGCCCCGATCGCAGGGATGACCTCGGTTTCGGGGTCAATCTCGACTCCGAAACGGTCCCGGTAGAAATCGGAGAAGGCCTGCCGGAACTCTTCACGGCCCCGGTTGCTCGGATAGTTCTGGTTCTCGCGGTCGGCCACGGCCTTCTGCATCGCTTCGACGACATGCGGGTAGGTCGGATGGTCAGGGTCACCGATTCCGAGGCTGATCACGTCGATCCCTGCGGCGCGCTTCTCGGCGATCTTCTTTTCGAGCTCCGCGAACATGTAGGGCGGCATCGCCTGCAGTCGTCGGGATGGATCGGTCAGCGCCACGGTTTCTCCTTCGGTGATTCGGTTTGTCTCTGTGCTTCGGCCGGTCTCAGCCGAGGTTGGCCAGCGAGGCCATCATCTCAGGAGCGAGCACCCCGGCGGCTATCGGTTCGGCCCACCCTGTGAGGGTCACGTCCAGTTCGTCGGTTATCTCGACCTTGAGTTCGCCACCATCCAGCTCGACAGTGATCGGGCTGGGCGCCCCGTCGAGGAATGCCGCAACCGCGGCACCGGAGGCTCCGGTTCCGGAGGAGAGCGTCTCTCCGACTCCGCGCTCGAATATCCGCGCCCTCACCCGCGACCCCGACACCCGGTAGAAGGACACGTTGCTGCGGTTCGGGAAAAGCACGTTGTTCTCGATCCCCGGCCCGATCTTCGCCAGGTCCAGTTCCTCGAGATCGGCACCGGCTTCGATCGCGCACTGGGGGTTGCCGATCGACACGTGCCGGAACTTCCAGTCGCGGTCACCCGAGGAAAGGGTTCCCTTGCCGTCCGGCGCGCCCTCCGGATAGTCCTTCGACATGGTGGAAGCCCTCCCCATCTCGACCGCGCAGGTGCGTTCCGAGGTGATTGTCGGGGTCACCGGTCCGGAGACCGTCATGATCGTGAAGCGGTCGGCATCGGTCCAGCCGTGCTTTCGCAGGTAGAGGATCGCCTCTCTTGCGCCGTTACCGGAAAGCTCGGCCTCGGATCCGTCCGGGTTGAAGATCCTCAGGCTGGCAACCAGTTCCGGGTCGTCGCTTCTCGCCAGCAGGAGGATCCCGTCCGCACCGACCCCGAAATGGGGATCACAGATCCGCTGGATCCGCTGCTGGGTGAGTTCCCAGGGGAGGTCCGCTTCCTCGATGATGATGTAGTCGTTGCCGAGTGCTTGCCATTTTTCGAACTTCATGCGACCCGGGAAGGTATCTGGTCCAGAAGTTCGAGGATCTCCGCCGCTACTTCCTGATCGTCCATGCCGGTCCGGTCGATCACCTCGATGCCTTCCATCCTGCGCATCCAGGTCATCTGCCTGCGCCCATACCGGCGATGAAGGGTGATCACCCTTTCGAGGTCTCCCTGCCGGAACTCGTCGAAGCCGATTGCGGCCCTCACCGTGCGAACGGCCCCGGCCTCGACCGCCCTTTCCGCTTCGTCGGCGGCGCCAGCTTCTGCCATGGCGGAGACCCGGCGCCGGATCTTCGCGACGAGTGGAGCGTCCTCCTCGATCAGGCCGACCATCAGGGTCGGGTGCCTGAGTGAGGAGGTCCACAGCTCTCCCCCGCCCTCGTGATCCGGATGGGGCTCCACTCCGGAGCGGATCAGCTCGGTCAGCCTGGCGACCCGTTTGCGGTCATTCGGATGGACCTGCCCGGCCAGATCCGACGGAAGTTCCGCGTGAAGAGCCTCGGAGCCCCTTGTTTCCAGTTCCGCTTCCACTTCGTCCCGCAGGTCCGGATCGACCGGGGGTCGCATCTTCAGGTCGCTGAGCGCTGCCCTGAGATAGAGGCCGGTGCCGCCGACAAGGATCGGCTGCCTGCCACCCTGGAGGGCGGTGTCGATCTCGTTTCTTGCCGCCTCCCCGAACCGACCGGCGCTGTACTCGCGGTCGACGGGAACGAACGAGAGCAGCCGGTGCTCCAGCCTGCCTCGGTCTGCTGGCGATGCGGCACCGCTGATCAACTCCAGTCCCTGGTAGACCTGGATCGAGTCGCAGTTGATCGCTACCGGGTCTTCACCACGATTCCGGAGGAGGCTGGCGAGTTCGACCACCACACCGGTCTTGCCGATAGCGGTAGGCCCGAATATGGCCAGCACCGGCCTGTGCCTCGTGGTTTCCGGCAACATGCCGGCTCCCTCAGGCGCCGATGCCGCTGAGCAGGCGCTCGCTGCCGGTCAGGGTCTGGGATGTCGCCGAGGAGATCTCGACCTCGACCATTTGCCCAGGTTCGGCGGTGCCTTCGAAATTCACAGCCTTGTTGTGGCGGATCCGGCCCCGGATCCGGGTCGGGTCGTTGCGGCTCGGGCCCTCGACGAGTACCTCCATGCTTCGACCGACGAATCGCTGGGAACGTTCCCGGGCGCGTCGCTGGACTGCCTCGACCAGCCGCTCCATCCGTTCGACCTTGACCGGGTGTGGCACCTGGTCTTCCATCTCGGCCGCAGGGGTTCCGCGCCGGGGCGAGTAGACGAAGGTGAATGCGCCGTCATAGCCAACCTCTTCGACTACTTCGAGCGTCTGGCTGAAGTCATCCTCGGTCTCGCCGGGAAACCCGACGATGATGTCAGTCGTGACGGCGCAGTCCGGAACCTTCTCCCTGATCATCGCGACCCGGTCCATGTACCGCTCCCTGGTGTAGGTCCGTCGCATCCGCTTCAGGATCGGACTCGATCCGGACTGGAGCGGCAGGTGGATGTGCTCGCAGAGGCTGGAAAGACTGGCGTGCGCCTCGATCACGTCTTCCCGCATGTCCTTCGGGTGAGGGCTGGTGTACCTCAGCCGGTCGATGCCGTCGACCTCGTCGATCATCGCCAGCAGGTCGGAGAACCTGATCCGGCTTTCCTTTGGCAGATCCCGGCCGTAGGAGTTGACGTTCTGTCCGAGCAGGGTCACCTCGCGGACACCCTCTGCCGCGAGCTTCCGGGCTTCGAAGAGGAGCTCCTGCGGATCCCGGCTCTGCTCGCGACCCCGCGTCGAAGGCACGATGCAGTAGGAGCAGACACAGTTGCAGCCCTGCGAGATCTGAAGCCAGCCCTGGAACTGTCGGGCGCGATGGGCCGGCAGGTGGCCGGCGAAGTCCTCGAACTCGAAGTAGCCCTGGGCAGTCAACTGGTCGGAGTTCAGGAACTCGGCGAGTTTGTGGATCTGGCCCGGACCGAAGGCCACATCCACGAACGGAAAGCGCCGGAACACCTCGTCCTTGACCGATTGTGCCCAGCAGCCTCCGACGCCGACGATCCGCTCGGGATTCTCACCCTTGAGCCTTTTCGCCTCGCCCAGATGCGAAATGAAACGGTTGTCCGCGTTCTCGCGGATAGAGCAGGTGTTGAAGAGGATCAGGTCAGCCTCGTCTCTCTCCTCCGATTCGGAGTAGCCGAGCGACGTGAGCATTCCCTTCATGCGCTCCGAGTCGTGCTCGTTCATCTGGCACCCGAAGGTGGTGACGTGGAACTTCTTCATCGAAAGTCGAGACTACAGACGCGGATGAACCGAACGTCAGGAGGCGATCAGGCCATTCGCCCCGTCTTCAGGGCGGCCGGCGGGCAGGAGGTTCAGGCCTGGTCAGGCAGGATCAGGCGGACACCGGCGGCTTCAGTCTCTTCCTCGCCGATTGCCTTCTGGTGCTCTTCCCGCTCGTGGGCTTCCTCAATCGAGAGTTCGACGGCGAAATAGGCCGTTCCTACCACGAGAATCGCGCCGGCGACGAGGAACCCGACCAGGGCGCCACGGCTGGGGAAGTCCTTGGACCGGAGCCCGATGAAGCTGACGATCACTGCGAAGCAGGCGAGGCCGATGCCAAAGATGAGAAAGACGGTCTTGATCTCCATCGCCGGGAATCCTACTGATTTCTACGGCGTCCCGGACCCTGGCTTCGTGCCGGATCATCGGGCGATTCTGGTTGATCGAAGCTCTCTGATCACGGTGATCTTCACCTGGCCCGGATACTCCATCTCCCGTTCGATCGCGGCGGCGATCTCGTGCGAGATCAGGGCGGTCGCCTGGTCGTCGACCTGGCCGGGATCGACCATCACCCGTATCTCCCGGCCGGCCTGCATCGCGAACACCTTGCGGACGCCTTCATGCCGCAGCGCGATCTCTTCGAGATCGCCGAGTCGCGTCACGTACTGCTCGAGGGCGTTGCCACGCGCACCTGGTCGGGCGCCTGACAATGCGTCCGCGGCCTGGACGATCACGGCCTCAACCGTCACCGGCTCGATCTCATTGTGGTGGGCCTCGATGGCATGGCTGATCGCCTCCACCTCGTCGTATCGACGGGCCAGCCGGGCCCCGACCGCGGCATGGGTCCCTTCGACTTCGTGGCTGACCGCCTTCCCGATGTCGTGAAGCAGGGCGGCGCGGCGAGCGATCTCGACCGACGCACCGAGCTCTGCGGCCATCAGGGCGGCGAGGTTCGAGCATTCGACCAGATGGGCAAGAACGTTCTGACTGTAGCTGGTACGGAACCGCAGCCGCCCGAGCAACCGGATCAGTTCCGGGTGGAGGCCGGTAACCCGGGCCTCCAGCAGGGCTGCCTCGGCAGCTTCGATCATCAGGTCGTCGACCCGGGCAGATGCTTCTTCGAATGCCGCTTCACAGGAGGCCGGGTGGATGCGGCCGTCTTCGATCAGCTTTTCGAGGGTGAGCCTGCCGACCTCCCGCCTGACGCCGTCGAAGCAGGAGATGACGACTGTCTCGGGGGTCTCGTCAATGATTATGTCGACGCCGGTCAGGTTCTCGAGGGCCCTTATGTTCCGACCGTCCTTGCCGATGATCCGGCCTTTCATCTCCTCGCTTGGCAGGTGGATCGTGTAGGTGTTCGATTCGATCGACTGGTTCGCCGCCAGTCGCTGCATCGCGACCGCGAGGACGCCGCGTGCCCTCCTCTCGGCATCCAGCTTGGCTTCTTCCTCGATCCGACGGACCATCAGTCCGGCCTGATGGTTCGCCTCGCCCTCCACCTGCTTCAGAAGCTGTTCCCTGGCCTGCACCCTTGTCATCCCGGAAACCGCTTCCAGTTCAGTGATCCGTGCCTGCCTCACTTCTTCGAGTTCCCTCTCGGCCTGTTCGATCCGCCGTTCTCGTTCCTCGGCCAGTTCGTTGCGTCGTTCGGCCTCACGCATCTGCGTTTTCGCCGATTCGAGATCCCGCAGAGCACGCTCCTCCATGCGGATTATCTCTTCCCGTCGCGCCCTGAGTTCCGCTTCGGCCGAGAGGAGACCCTCGCGGGGCGGCGGCGAATCAAGGTCCGGTGCGGGCTCGGGACTGTGATGCGCCTCGGCGCCGTTCACTGCCGCCGGGATGTCGACCGGGCCCTGGCTTACTTTGTCGCCGGCCGTCCCGCCGGAGTCGGAAGCCGGTCCTCTAGACCGGTTGCGTAGCCAGGCCGGAATGATCGAGTCGAGCGCCATGCCTGACCCAAGGGTAGCCCACCGATCAACTCGCTCCCGGAGACTGGCTGTTCAGGCTGCCCGGCTTGCGATACGGATCGCGGCATAGGCCTCCTCGGCCTCATATCCCCGACGCGCCAGCAGCCCCAGGGCACGTTGACGGCCCCGATCGTCACCAAGGTCGGCTCCTCTTTCCCGCAGTACGCGCACGGCCCTGTCGACCTCGGTTTCCTGGTCCTCGGCAAGGGCCTCTTCGACCAAATGCCTTTCAACCCCTCGACGCAAGAGCACTTCGCGGATCCTGTCCCTGCCCCAGCCGGAAAGTTCCCGCTTGTCGCTGGCGAAAGAGGTCGCAAATGCGCGGTCGTCGAGCGCGAGGTTCTCGGTCAGGAAGGAGATCACCCGTTCGATCTCTTCCTGCTCGACTTCCCGGGATGCGAGCCACTCCCGCATCTCGGCCTCGGTCAGCGCCTTCCGGCCGAGTGCAGCGAGCGCCCTGGCCAGTAGCTCGTCAGCCATTACCCGACCCGCTGCCTTCAGACGGCGCCGATCAGGCTGCCTTCGCACCCGGTTCCTCGATGATCTCGCCGGTCTCCGCGTCAACACCTTCCGGGGCCGAGCTCTCGATCGGGGAGCCATCACGCGAAATTCCGAGGCTGCCGAGGATCCTGTCCTCGATCTCCTGGGCGATGTCCGGGTTCTCGGCGAGGAACTGCTTGGAGTTGTTGCGACCCTGGCCGAGCCTCGTGTCCCCATAGGAGAAGAACGATCCGGACTTCTGGACCAGATCATGCTCCATGCCGAGGTCGATCAGGCTGCCTTCACGGGAGATGCCCTGGCCGTACTCGATGTCGAACTCGGCCTGCTTGAAGGGAGCCGCAACCTTGTTCTTGACGACCTTGACCCTTACCCGGTTGGCAACCGCTTCGGTGCCATCCTTGAGGGTCTCGATTCTGCGAATGTCAAGCCGCTGGGACGAGTAGAACTTGAGGGCCCGGCCACCCGGCTGTGTTTCGGGGGAACCGAAGGACACACCGATCTTCTCGCGGATCTGGTTGGTGAACAGACAGAGCGTGTTGGCCCGGTTGAGATTTCCGGCCAGCTTCCTCAATGCCTGGGACATCAGCCTGGCCTGGAGCCCAACCGTTACCTCACCCATCTGGCCTTCGAGCTCCGCCCTCGGAGTGAGCGCCGCAACCGAGTCGACCGCGACAACGTCAACGGCGCCGGAGCGGGTCAGCACATCCACGATCTCTAGGGCCTGCTCGCCGTAGTCAGGCTGGGAGACGAGCAGCTCGTCCGTGTTGACGCCGATACGCCTTGCGTAGACGGGATCGATCGCGTGTTCGGCATCGACGAACGCACAGACCCCACCTCGCTTCTGGGCCTCGGCGATGATGTGATAGACAAGCGTCGTCTTGCCGGAGGACTCCGGGCCGTAGATCTCGACGATCCGGCCGCGCGGGATGCCGCCCACACCCAGGGCGATGTCCAGCGGCAGCGCGCCGGTAGAGATCGCCTCGACGTTGACCGAGGAACGGTCGCCCAGCTTCATCAGTGAACCAGCACCGAACTGCTTCTCGATCTGGCTCTTGGCCGCGTCCAGGGCAGCGGTTCGGGCCTTGACCTCCTTGTCGGTGGCCGGCTCCAGGTCGTTGACTCTCTTGTCGCTCATCTCATTCACCTCGCCGCCGCCCTCTCGGGCAGATCGTTTGTCCTTTCGTGACCAGACGGACACGAACACAAGTTCGTTTTTGGAACACTAGATCCTGCTTCGGACGGATCTTTGTCAGGCCGCCCGCAACCGGGAAACTGACTGACCAGGCCTCAAATGTGTGCAAACGAGGCAACGATCCATACAAGGGTTCGTCCCGGGATCCTGACACCCACCCCGGACACTCCTGAATCACCCCGACCAGAGCCGACCCATCAAAACCTTGATGCCCTGGGTCGGCGGGTCTAACTTGGAGGCGGGGCGCAGCGAAGCTCGCCGACTGCAGCTCCTACGCCAGCATCTCCCGGAGCAGGTGCATCGCCACCAGGGCCGACCGTTCCCGCACGTCGCGACGGCCGCCGGGGATCACCGGGGCTGCGGCCCGGGCCCTGCCGTCAGCAGTCTGGACGTTGAAATGCACCAGTCCCACCGGCTTCTCATCCGTGCCTCCGCCGGGACCGGCGATTCCTGTGATCGATTCCGCGATATCCGCGTCGAACCGGTCAAGGGCACCGATGGCCATCGCTTCGGCGACTTCCGCCGAGACCGCGCCAAAGCGGTCGAGCAGGTCCTGTTCCACCCCGAGCAGATCCCGCTTGGCTTCGTTCGAGTAGCAGACCACCCCTCCGGCGAAATACGCGGAGGAGCCCGGGACGTCGGCGATCCTGGCGGCCAGAAGTCCGGCGCTGCACGATTCGGCCAGCGCCAGTCTTCGTCCCCGGAGCAACCCGGAGACGACCTCGTCAACTGTGCTTCCGTCGAAGCTGTAAAGCGTGCGCGAATGACGCCGGCCCAGCTCTTCCTTCAGCTTTCCGGCGGATTCCGCGGCGGCCTCGCGGTAGCGGACGTCGATCTCCACCTCGCCCTTGCGCAGGCAGGTCGTGATTTCAAGGCCGTCGAACGAAAGACCTCCCTGCTCTATCTCCCGCAGGCTCATCGCAAGTTCCGACTCCGGCGTACCGAACATGCGAAGCCGGTACTTCTCAAGCCTGGTCGCGCGATCAAGCACCGACCGGAGCATCGGTTCTTCGAGCGCTGCCTTCCACATCGGCTGAAGCTCCCGCGGCGGGCCCGGCAGGACCAGGACGAGCGGATCGCTATCGCTCTGGCCGGGCACGATCAGCCCCGGCGCAGTTCCGATCGGGTTGAGCGCCACCGCGCCGACGGGGATCATCGCCTGCTTGCGGTTGGCCTCGTTGATCGCGTCTGTGCTCAGCTCGAGTTTCGTGTTGGCAGCGAAACGGGCGAGTATGGCCGCGATCCGCGCTTCCATGTCCGCGTCGAGCCTCATTTCCCTTCCGGCGAACGACGACACGACCTCGGCGGTGAGATCGTCGGCGGTTGGACCCAGCCCACCGGTGGTGATGATCAGGTCGAGTCCGATCGACTTCATGTGCTCGAGGCCGCTGGCCAGGTCACCGGGGTGATCGGCGACAACGAGGATCTCGACCAGTTCGACGCCGAGCCCCGCCAGCTGCTCCGAGAGCCAGGGGCCGTTGCGGTCACTGATGGTGGCGTTCAGAACCTCGGTACCGGTCACCAGGATGCCGGCACGCACCTCACCCTCGGAACTGCTCCCGGGCCTGAATATGTTTTCGCCTGAACCCACGGCGTGACCCTACCGCGCGGCCCGAAGATGCTGCCGGGGGTTCAGTCCTGATCGGCGGGATCAGAGGTCTCGAGGACCTCTGCGGGCACCTGGGCGGCTTCTCCGTCACCGGCCTCGTCCGGGATTTCACCCGCCGCATCACCCTCGCCGTTACCACCTCCGAGAACCCGTGGCAGGTCGGCGTGGGTGATCAGCACCTGACGCGGCTTCGAACCCTCGTAACCGGAGATCACGCCCCGCCGTTCCAGCATGTCGATCAGTCGACCGGCCCGGGTGTAACCGACCCGGAGGCGACGCTGGATCATCGACACCGATGCGGTCTCGGTTTCGACGACGAGCATGATCGCTTCGTTCAACAGGTCATCCTGATCCGGGTCGAACTCGCTGTCGACACTGTCCTCCTGGACCGTTTCGGGTTCGCTGAGGAGCTCCTGCTCGAACTCGGGCTCACCCTGCGCGGCCCAGAAGTCGGTTATCCGGGCGATCTCGTCCTCGCTCACGAAGGCGCCCTGGATGCGGGCCAGCTTCGAGGTGCCGGGACCGCGGAACAGCATGTCGCCCTGACCGAGCAGCGACTCGGCACCACCCTGGTCGAGGATCACCCTCGAGTCGGTCTGGGAAGAGACGGCAAAGGCGATCCGGGACGGGATGTTCACCTTGATCGTGCCGGTGATGATGTCAGTCGAGGGCCGCTGGGTCGCCAGCAGCAGGTGGATGCCGGTCGCCCTGGACTTCTGGGCCAGCCGGATGATCGACGCCTCGACGTCGGCGGGAGCGACCATCATCAGGTCGGCGAGCTCGTCGATGACGCAGAGGATGTAGGGAAGGCGTGGTTCGCCCTCGGCCGCCATCGCGTTGTTGTAGTCCTCGATGTTTCTGGCCCGGGCGTTCTTCATCAGGCCGTAGCGGGTTTCCATCTCGGCGATCAGGTTGTTGAGCACGTTGGCCGCGAGCTTGGGATTGGTCACCACGGGCGTCAGCAGGTGCGGAACCGATTCGTAGTGGTTCAGTTCCACCTGCTTCGGATCGACCAGCACCAGCCTCACCTCGTTGGGCGACGAGCGCATGAGGATCGAGGACAGCACCGCATTGACGCAGCCGGACTTGCCCGAACCGGTGGTGCCGGCGACCAGCACATGCGGCATCTTCGCCAGATCAGTCGAAACCGCCTTCCCGTCGATGCCCTTGCCGAGCCAGGCCAGAAGCGGCGAATCCTTCTCCTTCGGCTTGCCGTAGATGTCTCCCAGCCGGACCATGTTCCGGCTCGAATTCGGCACCTCGACTCCCACCGCCTGCTTGCCGGGAATCGGCGCCAGGATCCGGATGTCAGTGGAAGCAAGCGCGTAGGCGAGGTCGTTTGCGAGCTCTGAAACCTTCTTGACCTTCGTGCCCGGCGCAAGCTGAAGTTCAAAGCGGGACACATGCGGACCGGTCACCACACCGATCACCTTGGCTTCGACACCGAAATGACCCAGGGTCTCGACCAGCTTGCGGGCGAGTTCCTTCTGCTCGGCGGGGTCGGGCCCGCCTCCCTTCTGACCCCTTTCGAGGACCTTGAGTGGCGGGGCCTTGTAATTGATTTCCTCGGAGAGCGTCGCGCCGCGCTTTTCACCCTGCGGGGTCAGCGAGAGCTGTTCTTCCTTGCCGGACTGTCCCGGATCTCCAGACGCATCTTCGGACGCTGCGACCGGCTCGGGTTCCGGCTGCGGCTCGGGAGCCTCGTCGAACTCTTCCTCGAGCTGTTTCAGTTCCTCTTCGAAATCATCGCTGAATACCGAGTCGTCGCCGTCGCCTCCGGCGCTGCCGTCGTCGCTGCCCGGCTCGGCGACCGCAGTGCCCGCTCCGGTGATCGCCGCCTGGGCTCCTCCGTCGCCGAAGATGTCGATCGGCTCAAGTGGCTCTGTGCGGTCGGAAACCGTTGGCTCGCCGCCTTCCTCCCCCCAGATGTCGACCGCAAATGGCGAATCGTCCTTTGCGGGCGCACCAGGCAGTTCCATCTCGTCGGTGGACCCGGCACTGGCGACTGTGACGGTCGGCTCGTCCCCGACCGGCAGCGGATCGACGATCGTCTCCGCCTGGCCCGGTCCCTCCTTCTCGTCGTGAAGGATTGCGGTGCGGGCGAAGGTCCGGGTCTTCTCGACCGATGTCACGCTGGCCTTCCTGACCGCCTTGCTGCTCCTGCCCAGCACTGCGGCGACCGTCGTGCCGGTCAGGAGCAGGATGCCGGCCAGGATCGCGAAGACCGCGACCAGGTGCGCCCCGAAGGGCTGCAGGGCACTGGCGAAAACCCAGTAGATGCTCTCCCCCACGACGCCGCCATGCTCGGGGAACCATCCGGGATCGAAATAGTTGATGCGGTCGGGACGGCCACCGTCAAGGCCCATGGTGCCACCGGCGAAGGCGAGGAGAAGCCCCCCGAGCAGCACCGCCGCCCCTGTCCTCAGCGGCCGGGTCGAGGGCACTGCCGGCCTGAAGATCGCCATGGCTGCCGCAGCGAAAAGCGCGATCGGAGCAAGGTACGCGACCAGTCCGAAGAGGTATGTGAGTCCGTCACTGATCCCGGAGCCGACCCTGCCCCCGTTCCAGCCGAAGTACATGACGAACACGAGGTAGATGCCGAGCAGGACGCAGCCGAGCCCGATCAGGTCGAGATGATGCTGGCGAAGTGGCTCGCGGGCTGGCTTCGACGACTTCGCGTCCTTCCTGGAAGCGCCGCGGGACGGGCGTCGGTCTGAACCACGCCGGACTGAACGTACGAACATGGCTTTCCTTTCAACGAAACCCCGGTTTACCCTTCCCTGATGCCCGCTTGCTTAGAATCCCGGGAATGGTGGATGAGGAGCAGAGCGGCGGGCGCATTCTCGTCATCGAGGACGACGAGGAAATCGTTGACGTCCTCAGGCGCACGCTGAGAGCCGAGGGATACGAGGTCAGGGCCGGCGAGGACGGCGAGACCGGTCTCCAGGTGGCCGACGAATTCCTGCCTGACCTGGTCGTACTCGACCTCGGACTGCCCGACATGGACGGGCTCGAGGTCTGCACCCGGTTGCGGGAGGAGAGCTCTGATCTTCCGATCCTGATGTTGACTGCCCGCGACGGTGCCGAGAACCGGGTTACCGGCCTCGACAGCGGCGCTGACGACTACCTCGAGAAGCCTTACAACCGCGACGAGCTGCTGGCCAGGATCAGGGCGCTGCTACGCCGCCGGCCTCCCAGGGGCTCGGCGATGCTGACCGTAGGGGATCTCAGGCTCAACCCCGATTCCCAGGAGGCGATGCGGGGTGACCGCGAGGTCGAGTTGACCAAGCGCGAGTTCGAGCTGCTCGAGTACCTGATGCGCAACCAGCGTCTGGTCATCTCGAGGGAACGCCTTCTGGAAGAGGTCTGGGGATATGACCCGCTCGATGAGACGAACACCATCGACGTCTTCATCTCCAACCTCCGACGCAAACTGGAGGAGGGCGGCGAGCCCCGCATCCTCCACACCAAGCGCGGGGCCGGCTACGTGATCAAGGGCTGATGGCCCGGGCGCAGACCAGCCTGCTGGATCGCATGCGCAGGTCGCGGAAGTGGCCGCCGCACTGGCCGATCCAGTGGAAGCTCGCTGCAGTTTCGGCCAGCATCACCTTCGTGATCCTGGTCGCCTTCGGTCTGGCGGTCGGTCAGATCACGACCAACCAGCTGCGCGAGAACTACGCGGCTGACACCGAGGCGAAAGTCAACGAACTCGCCGCTGAGATCAGGGACCGGGACCTGATTACACCGGCCTACTTCGGTGACGAGGCGATGTTGAACAACCTGCTCGCGTCGGTCAACGGTGCCGCTGACATCACCTCCCTCGCCAACGGGATTCGCTACCGGCCCCCGAACACTCACGATCTCGGTGCGCCAACCAGCCCGGGCATCTCCACCTCGGAGGGCTGGCAGGTGGCCACTGCGGTCGTCACCCAGTCCCCCACCGAGCCCTACGCAATCGGACTGGTCCGTTACGGCCGCCCGATGGACCGGCTCGACGCCTCGATCGGGCGGATCTGGATCTCAATCCTCGCCGGCACCCTCGGCGCCACCCTGCTGGCCGCGATGGGCGGGGTGATCCTGTCCCGCAGGGCGATGCGGCCGATTTCCTCGCTGACCTCCGCTGCCGGTCAGATCGCCAGGACGAGGGATCCCGAAGTCACACTGGCTGAACCCGAAGGCGACGACGAAGTGGCCGAATTGACCCGCACCTTCAACGACATGCTCCACGAGCTCTCGATCGCCCGCGAGGAAAGGGAGCAGTCGCTCGAAAGGCAGCGCGAGTTCGTCGCCGATGCCTCGCACGAATTGCGCACCCCCCTGACCAGCGTCCTGGCCAACCTGGAGCTGCTCGACGACTCGCTCCGCCGTCCCGGCTCTGGCAACGGTGACAGGGAGTTCCAGATCGATTCAGTGAAGTCTGCTCTCCGTTCCTCGGAGCGGATGACCAGGCTGGTCGCCGACCTGCAGCTGCTGGCGAAGGCCGACGCCGGCCACACGCCCGACCCCGTGCCCTGTGACCTCTCGGAGATCGCCGGAAACGTGGCATCCGAGCTGGCCCCGATAAGTGACGAGCATCAGGTGGTGATCAATGCCCCCGAACCGGTGATGGTCTGCGGTAACGGCGACGAGCTCCACAGGGTCATTCTCAACCTGATCGACAACGCGATCCGGCACACACCCCCCGGCAGCACGATCACCGTGACCAGCCACCTCGACGGCGACATTGCGGAAGTGCGGGTCGACGATGACGGACCGGGCATCCCGAGGGAGATGTGGCCGACCATCTTCGACCGGTTCGTCCGGCATCACGGTCCCGGAGACCGGGCCAAGGGCAAGGGAACCGGCCTCGGACTCTCGATCGTGCGGGTGATCGCCCGCCGGCACGGGGGGACCGCGACCGTCGGCGAGTCAGCGGCCGGCGGAGCATCTTTCGTGGTTCGGATTCCGGCCTCCAGCGCCGAATCGACGGCCGCCTGAAAACCTCAAGGAAACCGTTAGGCAGGATTTAAGGCTCTTTTAGGCCGCGCGCCTATCTTTCTTCGCGGACGAGACACATGAAGCCGCCGGGGATCTCCCCCAGACTGCCCCGGCGGCTTCGCTTCTTACAGAGCGGACCGTTGAGCCATCTCCCTCCCCCAAGGCCCAACGGTCCCTCTGTCGTTAAGGGGCCTGGCTTAACTGCAGGTCGGCGAGCTTCGCCCCGCCTCCAGATTCAACCCGCCGGCCCACAGAAGCA
>DAIQCC010000010.1:96546-112016 GCA_036780865.1 Solirubrobacterales bacterium
CGGGAGGGGCTCCAGCTGCCACGAGGCAAGTATCGAATCCGGCGTCTGTGTCGTGGCAGGACAGGATCGGGTAGTCGTGGGGTCGGGTTGGCGTCCCCGGGATACTCAGGCGGAGGCGCCTGAATGCCGCCGAGGTGTTGCCGCTTCCCGGGACTGCCTGCCCGGCCCCACGGGGCTACCCCCGGATCCGCGGCCTCAGACTTCGACTACTACGGGGACGACCATCGGGCGGCGCTTGAGGCGCTTGTGGAAGAAGCCCGCGACGGCGTCGTGCAGGTCCTGCTGGACCAGGTCGTGGTCCTTGACCTTCGCCTCGGCCGCCCGCTCCAGCGAGTCCTCGATCAGGTCGTGGAGATCGTCGAGCAGTTCGGCTTCCTCTTCGAGTCCGGGCACGCCCCTGGCGATCACCTCCGGGTCCGAAACCACTTCGCCGTCGTCTTCGGCAATCGTCGCAACCACGATCACGATGCCGTCGGCCGAGATCGCCCGCCGGTCACGCAGCGTCGCGTCGTTGGGATCCGACAGCTCCACCCCGTCGACGTAGATCACGCCGCCCGCGGTTTCCTCGCTCAGTTCGGCTCCGTCCGGTCCGACCAGCAGCGCCTGACCGTTGTGGTTGCGGAAGATGTTCTCCGCCGGCACGCCGACCGACTCGGCCAGTTCGGAATGAAGGCGGATTCTCTGGAAGTCACCGTGAACCGGCATCACGTATTTCGGCCGGGTCAGGTTGAGCATCATCTTGATCTCTTCACGGTAACCGTGGCCGGAAGCGTGGATCGGCGAATCCTTGGGCGTGATGACGCTGGCACCAAGCTCGTAGATCCGGTCGATCGTGTCATTGACCGCCCTCTCGTTCCCCGGCACCGGGGTGGCCGAGAAGACAACGGTGTCACCCGAGTGAAGCTCGACGTCGCGGTGGTCGTTGTTCGCCATGCGGCGCAGAGCCGAGAACGGCTCGCCCTGAGATCCGGTCGAGATGACAACCACACGTTCATCGGGGAAGTCCTCGATCTCCCGGGGCTGAATCAGCAGGCCCTCCGGGGCGTTTGCCATGCCCAGGTTGGAGGCGATGTTGAAGTTCTTTCGCATCGACCGGCCGACCAGGGCGACCTTGCGGTCGAGCCGCTCGGCCGCGTCGATCACCTGCTGAACCCGGTGGATGTTCGAGGCGAACGAGGTAACGATTATCCGGCCCTTGCAGCGGGAGAAGGTGTCGTACAGCGCCGGCCCCACGCTCGACTCCGAGGGAGAGACCCCTGGACGGTCGGCGTTGGTCGAGTCGCCACAGAGCAGTAGCAGTCCCTCGTCGCCGAGTGCAGCCAGCCGGGCCACGTCGGCGGGACGACCGTCGACGGGTGTCTGGTCGAACTTGTAGTCGCCGGTCATGAAGATCCGGCCGAGGTCGGTGCCGACGATCACTCCCCGCATGTCCGGGATCGAGTGCGAGAGGTGGACGAGCTCGATCTCGAAGGGACCGGCCTGCACCACCTGCCCGGCCGGGAGTTCCTGGAGCGGCGCGGCCCCGAGCTTGTGTTCGTCGAGCTTCGAGCGGACCATGCCCACGGTCAGCATCCCGCCATAGATCACCTTCGGGAAGCCGATCTCGCGCAGCACGTAAGGGAGCGCTCCGACGTGGTCCTCATGGCCATGGGTGAGGACGATCGCCTCGATGTCGTCCGCCCTGTCCCGCAGGTAATCGAAGTCGGGCAGGACCAGGTCGATGCCGAGCATGTCCGGGGTCGGGAACATCAGTCCGGTGTCGATGACCACGATCTTGCCGCGGTACTCGATCACCATCATGTTCTTGCCGATCTCCCCCAGACCGCCCAGGGGAAGCAGCTTGATCTTCTCGCTCACGAGGCTGGCACTCCTGCCTCGGCGAGGAGTTCCTCGATCGCGTCCATTTCCTTCTGGTCAGGCTCGACCATCGGCAACCTCATGGTCGGTGGCAGCAGGCCTCGACGGGCCAGCGCCGCCTTGACCGGAATCGGATTCACGACGACGCCCATCGCCTCGTAGAGCGGCTTCAGCTGATGGTCGAGCGCGGTGGCCTCGTCATGCCTGCCTTCCTGCCAGAGGTCCCAGATCGTGCGCATCCGGCCATTGTCAAGGTGCGAGGCAACGAGAATTCCGCCGGCTCCTCCGAACTTCAGGGTAGGCAGGAAGCCGCTGTCATTCCCGGCCAGGATGTCGAGGCCTTCGATCGGCCCGAGGTCATCGTCATTGGCCTGCTTGACCGCTACCACCTCGGGAATGCGGCCCAGCTCGGCAAGCAGGGCTGGCGGCATGTTCACTCCGGTCCGCGAGGGAATGTTGTACGCGACCAGAGGGAACCCGGGGCTGCCTTCGGCGATTGCGGCGAAGTGCCCCTTGATGCCGGCCTGGGTCGGCCGGTTGTAATAGGGGGTCACGATCAATCCCGCGTCAGCGCCGGCCTCGGCGGCCATGTTGGTGAGATTGACCGAGTGCCGGGTGTCGTTGGATCCGGTTCCGAGGATTACCGTTACTTCGCTGCCGACCTCGGCAATGACTCCTTTCAGGAGGTCGATCTTCTCGTCGTCCTCGAGGGTCGGCGATTCGCCGGTGGTACCCGCGACGACCAGACCATGCGATCCGTTCTCGACCAGGTGAGCCGCCAGCTTTCGCGTCGAGTCGACGTCAAGCTCTCCATCGGGCCGGAAAGCGGTGGCCAATGCCGTTATGACTCCACGAATCTCACTCACGCAAGGCACCCTATCCCACTGTCTGCGGGCATTCGGTTCCGGTTTCGGCCAGTCATCCCTGAATCAGGAATCGAGCACACCCGGTGCCCGGCGATCGATCCAGGGATGGGCACGCTCGAGTTCGCCCGCAAGCTGGATGAGGAGGTCTTCGCGCCACATCGGTGCCACGAACTGAATGCCGATCGGGAGCCCCTCCCCACTCATCTCCATCGGCACCGAGATCGCCGGCTGCCCGGTCGCGTTGAAGATCCCCGTGAAGGTCGCCACCTCGCGGGCCTTGAGCATTGCGTCCATCGGATCGGGACCATGCTGGTCGAAATGCCCGAGCTTGGGAGGCAGGGTTGCGATGGTCGGGGTCATGAGGAGGTCGAACTGCCCGTCGATCATGACTCCGGCGACAAGCCTCCCGATCAGCTGATGCTGCGCGATGGCTGAAAGGTACCCGGCGCCACCCTCCATCCGGCCTTTCTGGATCAGTGCCCACGTGAGGGGCTCGACGTCCTCCTCGAGAAGTGGCCGGCCGATCAGCAGGCTGAGGGTGTCTGCGGTCTGGCTCATGCCAGCCGCCCAGCGGGTGATGAATGTCTGGTAGAGCGCATCGGGTTCTCCGGCCGCGGGCAGCTCGAACTCGGTCACTTCGTGGCCGAGATCCTCCAGTTTCCGTGCGGTCTCCTTCGCGGCGTCAATGACCGCAGGCTGCAGGCTGTCGCCGGTCAGCGACTCGGTGAGCAGGGCAATTTTGAGGGGCTCGGTACCGGCGGTGACTTCTTCGCTGTAGGCACGCACCGGGGCAGGACATCCGTAGGGATCTCCGGGCTGCGGACCGTGAACCCAGTCGAGCATGGTCGCTACGTCGCGCACCGAGTGCGCGACTACCAGCTCGGTCGTCAATCCCGACATGGAGTCACCCATGACCGGGGCCATCGAGATCCGGGCGCGACTCGCCTTCAGCCCGACCAGTCCGCATTCGCTGGCCGGAATCCGGATCGAGCCGCCGCCGTCGGAGGCGTGGGCGATCGGGACGATGCCGGCGGCCACGGCGGCCGCCGAACCACCGGAGGAGCCGCCACTGGACCTGCTGTGGTCCCAGGGGTTCCTGGTCGGTCCCTCGTTCGACTCAGGCTCGGTGGTGGGAAGAATTCCCAGTTCGGGTGTGGAAGCCCGGCCGATCGTGACCAGTCCGGCATCCCGGAAACGGCCGCCGAGATGGGTGTCGTACGGCATGGTCATGCCGATCTCCTTGAGCACCCTGTTGCCCATATGCATCGGCTGTCCGGCCAGTCCGGCACCGAGGTCCTTGAACAGGAACGGAACGCCCCTGAAGGGTCCGTCGGGCAGCTCACCGTCGGCCGCAGCGGCAGCCTGCTCGTAAAGCGGTGAGCAGATTGCGTTCAACTCGGGGTTTAGCTTCTCCGCCCTCTCGATCGCGCCGTCAACGAGTTCGCGGGGCGAGACATCTCCCCTGGCAACGAGTTCCGCCTGCCCGGTTGCGTCCAGTGCCACGACGTCAGTCATCGAGGAGCTTCTCCAGTCCGACCGTGAAACGGTCTTCGAGTTGACCTACCTTGCGTACCGCGAGTACCACCCCTGGCATGAATGAAGACCGGTCGATGCTGTCGTGCCGGATCGAGAGAGTCTGTCCGGTGCCGCCGAAGAGAACTTCCTGATGGGCAACCAGGCCCGGCAGCCGAACCGAGTGGATCGGCTGGTGTACGTGACCACCGGCGGCCGTGATCAGCTCTTCGGTCCTCCTGGCAGTACCCGAGGGAGCGTCGAGCTTGCGATCGTGATGGAGCTCGATGATCTCGCATTCCGGCATGTGCCTGGCGGCCCTCTGGGAGAGCTCC
The DNA here is from genome assembly GCA_036780865.1 of Solirubrobacterales bacterium. Lineage (GTDB taxonomy): Bacteria > Actinomycetota > Thermoleophilia > Solirubrobacterales > 70-9 > 67-14. The sequence continues at coordinate 101,117 of DAIQCC010000010.1, forward strand.
ATCAGCAGCACCGCCCCGATCGCGAAGTTCGGCGCGACGAAACAGTTGGCCCCGGTTCCGGCTCGTCCGGCTGCGGCTTCAAGCTCCCCGAGGTCGAAGCCGGTGGCTCCGACGACCACGTGGACCCCTGCCTCGAGGCAGGCGGTCGAGTTCGCGAGCGAGGTGTCAGGCGTGGTGAATTCGACGACCACGTCGACGTCACCCAGGATCTCGTTCAGTTCGATCCCGAGGGCGGGGTCCGCCCGACCCGCCAGTTCCAACCCGTCAGCCTCTTCGACCGCGTCGCAGACGGTGGCTCCCATGCGCCCGGCAGCACCGGCAACCCCGACCTTGATCATGCTGGAAGGGCCTCGCTCACCGGCTTGATTGCCGCGCTGAAGCGGGCTTCGTCCCGCCCGACAGCGGCTGCCGAGAGGCGGTCTTCCGCGTACAGCTCGGCGGCAAGTTCTGACACGTCTTCCACGGTCACAGCATCAACCCTGGCCAGCATCTCGTCAAGGTTCAGAAGCGGAATGTCATGGAGGGTCGAGCGGGCGATGCGGGCCATCCGGGCCGCGGTGGACTCTCCGGAAAGGACCAGGCGGCCCTTCACGTGTTCCTTCGCACGGTCGAGCTCGTCGGCGGTGACCGGATCGCTCTGGATCCGCTTCAGTTCCGTCCCGATCACTTCGCAGGCTTCCTCGACGTTGTCTTCGCGGGTGCCCACGTAGGTGGCGACGAGTCCGGTGTCGGTGAACTGTTCCGAATAGGTGCCAACCGAGTAAGCGAGCCCCCGCTTCTCCCTGACCTCGATGAAGAGCCGGGATGAGCTGGAGCCGCCGAGGATCGAGTCGAGCACGGCGAGCACGAAGCGGCGCTCGTCGGCCCGGTTGATACCCGGGGCTCCGACGCAGACGTGGTACTGCTCGGTGTCCTTGGTCGCGAACACGAGCCGCCCCGACGCTGACGGTTCCTGCGGAACGAGGGTCTGCGCGCCGTCGCCGGATCCGGGCTTAAGCTTCCCGGCCATCTCGACGATCGCCTCGTGATCCACGTTCCCGGCGGCAGCCACGACGATGTTCCCGGCCGAGTAACGGGCCCGATGGTAGGCGGCGATGTCCGGCACGGGAATGTCCGAGATGACGTCGGAGCGACCGAGGATCCTTCTTCCCAGCGGCGTGTCTCCGAAGATCGCGTCAGCGAGGTAGTCGTGAACCCGGTCTGACGGCTCGTCTTCGTACATCGCAATCTCTTCGAGCACCACGTCCCGCTCCGAGTCGATGTCGGGGAAGGTGGATTCGAGGAGCATCTCCCCGAGCAGGTCGAAAACGTCCTGCGTGTGCTCGTCCAGGAAGCGGGCATGGAGATGGGTGGACTCCTTGCCGGTGGCCGCATTGAAGGAGGCCCCGAGTCCGTCGAAGCGCTCGGAGATCTCGATTGCCGAGTAGTTCGGGGTTCCCTTGAAGAGCAGGTGCTCCAGAAAATGCGAAACCCCCGCCTGGGCGGGGGTTTCGTCACGGGAACCTGTCCTGACCCAGAGGCCGAGGGCGACCGAGCGCACCGAGGGGACTTCCTCGGTGATCACCCGGACGCCGGCTGCGGTCTCGGACAGGCGCGGTTCTTCAGTGCTCATTTAGGCGAGAGTCTGGCGACGCCGGTTATCGGCGGTCCCGGTCGCCACGGTCGCGACGACGGCGTCCGCCTTCGCGGTCGCCACCACCCCGGCGGCCTCCGCCTCCGCCACCGCCGTTGGAGGAAAGCGCGGCGATCTCTTCGGGGCTCTTGCCCGCGATCGCCGGGTCGTCGGTCATGCGCAGGCCGATGCGGCCACGCTCACGGTCGACTTCAGCGACGGTGACGTCGATCTCCTGGCCCTGCTCGAGGACCTCCTCGACCGTCTCGACCCGGCCACCGGGCTTGACGTTCGAGATGTGGAGCAGACCGTCGGTGCCCTTGGTCAGCTCGACGAAGGCTCCGAAGGTGGTCGTCTTCACGACCTTGGCGCCGGTGTACCGGTCGCCGACTTCGGCCTCCTTGGTCATTGACTCGATGCGGGCCACCGCATCCTCGACCTGGGTGCCGGTCGGGGCGTAGATCCGGATCGTGCCGTCGTCCTCGACGTCGATCTCGGCTTCGAACTCTTCACAGAGACCGCGGATGGTCTCGCCACCCTTGCCGATGACGGCGCCGATCTTCTCCTGGTCGATCTTGATCGACTCGATGCGCGGGGCATGCGGTGAAAGCTGCTCGCGCGGACCGTCGATCGCCTCGGCCATCTTGTCGAGGATGAAGAGGCGACCCTTGCGGGCCTGCTCGAGGGCGTCGGTCAGGATCTCGAAGGTGACTCCGGTGATCTTGATGTCCATCTGGAGGGCGTTGATGCCGTCCTTGGTACCGGCGACCTTGAAGTCCATGTCACCGAGGTGGTCTTCCACACCGGCGATGTCGGTCAGGACGATGTAATCGTCGCCTTCCTTGATCAGGCCCATGGCAACACCGGCGACCGGTGCAGTGACCGGGATGCCGGCCGCCTGCATGGCCATCGAGGAGGCGCAGACCGAACCCATTGAGGACGAGCCGTTCGACTCGAGGGTTTCCGAGACGGCGCGGATCACGTACGGGAACTCCTCCTGATCCGGAACCGAAGGTGCCAGGGCACGCTCGGCGAGTGCGCCGTGACCGATGTCGCGGCGCTTCGGGCCACGCATGAAGCCGGCCTCGCCCACCGAGAACGGCGGGAAGTTGTAGTGGTGCCAGAAGGTCTTGGTCGTTTCGAGACCGAGACCGTCCACGCGCATGTCCATGCGGGTGGTGCCGAGCGACACGTTGCCGAGGACCTGGGTCTCGCCACGGGTGAACAGGGCGGAACCGTGGACGCGGGGCGACACGTCGACCTCGCACTCGATCGGACGGATCTCGTCCTGGGCGCGGCCGTCAGGACGCTTCTTGTCGACCGCGATCGCCTTGCGGATCGTGTCTTTCTCGACCGCGTCGAAGGCCTTGCTGACCTCGGACCTGCGGGCGGCATCGGCTTCCTCGTCACCGGTCTCCGGTGCGTACTGCTCGATGACCGCATCCTTGACCTCGTCGATCGCGGTGTAGCGCTCGAGCTTGCCTTCGGTGGCGATCGCGTCAACGAGTGCCTGGCGGTGCGAGCCGCGGATGTCGGCGAGGAGACCCTCGTCGATGGTCGGTTCCTCGATGACCAGTTTCTCCTTGCCGACCTTCTGACGGAGTTCCTCGATCGTCGCGACGAGCTTCTTGATCTCGCCGTGGGCGATGTCCAGCGCGTCGAGGATGTCGGCCTCGGTGACGCCGTTGGCGCCGGCCTCGACCATCAGAATGGCCTCGTCGGTGCCGGCGACGATCAGGTCGAGATCGAGGGCCTCGTGGTCTTCCTCGTTGGGGTTGATCACGAAGTCACCGTCGAGCTTGCCGATGCGGACCGCACCGACGTGCTTGGCGACCGGGATCTCGGAGATCGCAAGGGCGGCGGACGCGCCGTTCATGGCGAGGATGTCGTAGGGGTGTTCCTGGTCGACCGACATCGGAATGGTCACGAGCTGCGTCTCGTAGTGCCAGCCCTTGGGGAAGAGCGGGCGGATCGGACGGTCGATCATGCGGGCGGTCAGGGTTGCCTTTTCGCCGGCGCGACCCTCGCGGCGGAAGAACGATCCGGGGATCTTGCCCGCGGCGTACATGCGCTCCTCGACGTCAACGGTCAGGGGCAGGAAGTCAACGTCTCGATGGCCACCCATCGTGGCGGTCGAGAGGACCATGGTGTCGCCGCTGCGTACTACGACGGAACCGCTGGCCTGCTTGGCGAGTTTGCCGGTCTCGAAGGAGATGTCGGCGTCGCCGACCCGCGTCTCGACGCGAGTCGTTTCGAAAATGCTCATAGGAATATTTCTTTTTCCTCCGGCCGCCCGGTTGGCGGCCATCTGTTTAGAACTGTCGTTCCCTTATCCCCACAAGGGTACAGGCCCGAAGCGCAAGCCGTGATCCGGCCCGCAATTTGCGGGAACCGGGGAACGAACAATCGAAGAGGCAATGGTGGGCGACCATGATCCCCTTTGGAGTTCTCGATTGTCGGCGATGGGCGTTGTGAGTCCCGACAGCCACAAAGGATGACCTAGCTCGAAGATCAACACTTCTGGCGGACAAGCGATTCACCCCACGTAAGCGAGGGTTGAACACGTGTCCAGGATCCGGCCATCCTCATCGACTAGCCGGTGACCCCTCGCGTAGTGAGTCACACCGGTGGTCAGCAGGTTGCACCACGCGATCTTCACTGCGGGAATGTCCGCCCCGCCGAAATCTCCGACCAGGGAGACCTTCCTGCCACGGACCTCGACGGAGTTCACCCCAGCGCAAACCTGTTTGAGGGCCCTGAACTGCCGCAGGTGAAATCTCCGGAGCTTTGGGGGCCAGTGCTCTTTCATCACTTCGGGCGTTCTGGCTTCAGTCGCCGGACAGTTTCTGAGCATCGCGTCTCGCACATTCTCGGCGAATGTCATCTCCGTGTCACTCTCGGCAATCAGCCTGACGTCCTTGACCGAATCAGGTGCGTCGCTCGTCGAACCCGCGTAGTCGCATCCTGCAATCAGAATCGTTCCCAGGAGGGTGATGGCCAGCCACACACAAGATGGGAATCTGCACTTCACGCAGGCCACTACCCGGAGTCGCGGGCCTGGTTACGCGACCACCTTGAGGTACCGGCGAAGTGAGAATGAGTTTCTGGCCATATACCGCTCCAAAGTTCAATCTCGGTGGTGCAGAGCTACTGCGGCGGGCTCCCCGGAGGGATCGCCATGGTGCGGTTGGCGGTTAAGCCGAGATGGCTTCGACGATTACGTCAGGTGGCGGGATGTCGAGCGGGGTTTCCGTCTCGTGGACCCATTCGACGGTGCCGTCCGGACCGACCAGGACCAGGGAACGGTTCGAGTGGCCGGCCTGTCCGAGGTAGGCGCCGTAGGCCTCAGCGACGGCGCCCTTGGGCTCGAAATCCGCCAGCAGAGAGGTCTCGATGCCGAGATGGTCGCGGAACGCCTTATGGGCGAAGGCGGAATCGACGCTGATCCCGACCAGGGTCACCCCTGCTTCGTCGAGATCGGACTGGATGTCGCGGTAGAGCGCCAACTGGTCCGAGCAGACCGGGCTGAAGTCCAGCGGGTAGAAGGCGAGCAGCACCCGCTTTCCGGCGAAGTCGGAAAGTGAGACTTCCTGGCCGGAGTGGTCAGGAAGAGTGAAATCGGGAGCCTTGGCTCCGACCTCGATCAATGACGGAGGCCGAGATCGGCGACGAGGGCGCGGTAGCGGTCCACGTCGGTCCGCTCGAGGTAGCGGAGCAGCCGGCGGCGCTTGCCGACCATCATCAGGAGGCCGCGGCGGGAGTGGTGATCCTTGCCGTGCTCGCGCAGGTGGCCGGTGAGCTCGTTGATCCGTTCAGTCAGCAGGGCAACCTGGACCTCGGTCGATCCGGTGTCGCCTTCGGACTTGCCGTACTTGCTGATCAGTTCGGCTTTGTCTTCTTTGGTCAGTGTCATTTCTTCTTCAAAATCCTTGTTTTCGGGTCACGGGCGGACCCGTTCACGGCCGATGGAAGCTAGCACAGACGGCCCGTGTCTTCTCTACGTCCGCCTTCATGGCCTCGATCAGCGCTTCCACGGTGTCGAACCGCTTCTCCCCGCGCAGTCGCTCGACGAAGGCGACCCGGAGGATCCTCCCGTAGAGGTCGACGTCCTCGTCGAGGATGTAGGTCTCGATCAGGACGCCGCGGCCGGTGTCGAATGTGGGCCTGACACCGATGTTGACCGCGGCCGGCAGACCGTCGGCGAAGGCGGCATAGACCCCGTGACCCGGGATCGCGAGACGGTCATCGGGCACGATATTCGCAGTCGGGAAGCCAAGTTCGCGACCTCGCTGATCACCGGTCACCACTTCCCCCTCGATCATGAAGGGAACGCCAAGGCACTTCCTTGCCATCTTCATGTCACCGGCGGCCACGAGCGCCCGGATCCGGGTCGATGAGACGGCCTCTCCGGCAACCTCGACCAGCGGCTCGACCCTGGTCGTGAACTCGGGCCGGTCCTTGAGCATCTGGGGCGTTCCCTTTGCCTTCTGGCCAAAACGGAAGTTGTCACCTACCGAGACCTCCCTGGCACCCAGCCGGGCGATCAGGATCTCCTCGATGAACTGGTCGGCGGTGATCTTCGTGAACGTTTCGTCGAACGGGATCACGATCATCTCCTCGATCCCCAGTCCGTCCAGCACGTCCCTCTTGACGTCGAAAGGCATGAGCAGCTTTGGTGCGGCTGCCGGGTGGAGCACCTCCAACGGGTGGGGTTCGAAGGTGAGTACGGTGTCCGCGCCCCTGATCACCGCGCGATGCCCGACATGAACCCCGTCGAAGGTCCCGATCGCGATCCGGCGGGGCCGGAACTCGGCCTCGTCAAGGGGAGTTACCTTGATCACGAAGCCGGCTCCAGCACAACTTCGGAGCGGACGTTCTCTTCACTCAGGCGAGCCACGGCAATCAGGTTATCCGCGTGGACCAACCTGAAACTTCCCGACGGGTTCTCCTGAACGGAGGCTGGCAGGCCGACTTCGGCAGCGGGAAGCCTCTGTCCGAAGCCGATCGCGCGGGCCTGCGACTCGTCGATCCTGACTTCGGGAAGGAACGAAAGGGCCTGCATCGGTGTCAGGACCCGGTTGGCGAGCGTGATGTCTATCGGACCCACGGCCGTCCGGCGGAGGGCGCTGCAGTAGGCGTCGCCGAGCGTCTCGATCAGCGTCCGTACGTAGGTTCCGGAGCTAACCACTACCTCGAAGACCGCCTCCTGGCCACTGGAGGGTCGGCCGTCAGGGCCTTCGATCAGGTCGGCCCTGAAGACCTCGACCTCCCGCACCGGTCGCTCTTCACTCACTTCGCCGCGATGAGCGCGCTTGTAGAGGCGCTCACCGTCCACCTTGACTGCGGAGGTCATCGGCACCATCTGCCGAATCCGTCCGGTAGGCAACGAAAGGGAATCGGGGACCACCCCTGTCTCCACCAGCTCGCCGTCCGGGTCGCCGGTCGAGGAACGCCAACCGAGTCTGGCCGTCGCAACATAGGTCTTGGGAAGGTCCAGCAGGTAGCGCTGAAGGCGAGTAGCCCTGCCGAGCAGGATGGTGAGCACCCCGGTCGCGAAGGGATCGAGGGTTCCCGCGTGCCCGACCTTGCCTCCCCTCTCACGCCTTACCCCGGCGACCACGTCATGGGAGGTCAGGCCGGCCGGCTTGTCGATGACGAGAACGCCCTCGCGGGGTTCTTCCGCCCCATTTCCGGAGGCTGCGGACACCGGAACCGATCAGTCCGGAAGCGGCTGGGCGTCGAGGCCCGCGCAGAGCTCCGAGACGATTTCGTCGAAGCCCAGCTCGGTCGAGCAACCGGCCGCGCGAACGTGACCACCCCCTCCGAACTTGCGGGCGAGCACGGAAACGTCTGTGTGGTCATCCCCGGCGCGGAGACTGATCTTGCGGGCCGAATGTCCCCGGCTCACCTGGTCACGGACGACTGCTGCCACGCGGATTCCGTCGACGGCGCGAAGGTTGTCGATGATCCCTTCGGTCATCTCCTCGCCGGCTCCGGTCTCGCTGTAGTCCTGGTCGGTGATGTAGCTGATGATCAGCTGGCCTCCGCAGTGAAGCTCTAGCTTGTCGAGCGCCCGGCTGAGCAGCCTGAGCTTCTCGATCGGCACGCTCTCGTAGAGCCGGCGGTTGACGTCGTCGACCTCGACGCCGGCCTCGATCAGATCGGCCGCGACCCTGTGTGTGCGGGCGGTGGTTGCGTCGTACATGAACTTGCCGGTGTCAGTGACGATGCCGATGTAGAGGGACCTGGCCATCGCCGGGCTGACCTTCACGTCGAGCAGCATCGCCAGTTCGAAGACGATCTCGGCGGTGCAGGAGCGGCCCGCATCGACGAAGTTGAGGTCACCGAACTCGGTGTTGTCGTGGTGATGATCGATATTGACGACCAGCTTTCCGTCGTCGCGCAGGAAATCGACGGGCATCCGGTCGATGTTGCCGCAGTCGAGGAAGATGACTACCCGGTCGCGGATGTCCGCGGGCGGCTCGTGAAAGACCCCCTCGAGCGGGAGGTGGCGGTACTCGATCGGCAGGGGGAACTCCTTCGCCGCGAGGAACATCACCGAATCCTTGCCGAGGCCCTCCAGCAGGTGGTGCATGCCAAGCAGCGAACCCAGGGCGTCGCCGTCCGGACCCTCATGGGTGGTCAGCAGGAACTTCTGCTCGTCCCTGACCAGGGAGGCGACCTGCTCGAGGTCACCCTTGACGACCAGCTGGCTGGCGGCAGCAGCGTTCACTCGTCCTCCCCCTGGCCGCGGGCTTCCCCTTGGGCAAGCAGCGCGTCGATCCGCATGCCCGACTCGATCGAGTCGTCGTACTCGAAGGCCAGGGACGGCGTGTGCTTCATCCGTGTCTCGGCGGCGACCTTGCCCTGCAGCACGCTGTGAGCACGCTTCAGGCCCTTCAGGGCTTCCGCCTTCGCCTCGTCGTCGCCGAGCACCGTGAAGTAGACCTTGGCGTGCCGGAGGTCGGGCGTGGTGTCAACGGAGGTCACTGTCGCCATCTCGAGACGAGGATCGCTCAGATCGTTGGTGATCGCGTCAGAGATCACCTGCCGTAACACTTCATTCACCCTGCGCATGCGCGCCTTCGACATTTTCGGTGTCCCTAATTGAGGGTCTGTTCGACCTGACGGGTCGAGAAGAACTCGAGCACGTCGCCGACCTTGACGTCGGCGTACCCGTCCAGGACGATGCCGCAGTCCTGGCCTTCTTCGACAGTCTGGACGGCATCCTTGAAACGGCGCAGCGAGTCCAGCTGCCCGGTCCAGATGACCGTCCCTTCCCTGACGAGCCGCACCGAAGCATCCCTCTGGATTCTCCCTTCGGTGACGACACATCCGGCAATCCTGCCGACCTTCGAGGCCTTGAAGACTTCCCTGACTTCGGCTTCGCCCAGTGAATCCTCGACCTCCACGGTGTCGAGCATTCCCTCCATGGCGGCGCGCAGGTCCTCGGTGATCTTGTAGATCACCGAGTAGGTGCGGATGTCCACCCCTTCGGCCTGCGCTGCCTTGCGGGCGTCGGCAAGCGGTCTCACATTGAAACCGATGATGATCGCGTTGGAAGCCGAGGCGAGCATCACGTCCGACTCGGAGATTCCGCCTGTCTGGGCGCGGATGATGTTGATCGCGACCTGCTCCTGCGGAACCTTCGCGATCTCGTCCTGAAGCGCTTCCAGGGATCCCGCGACGTCGCTCTTGAGCACGATGTTGAGTTCCTTGAGGTCTCCGGTCTGTGCCCGGGCAAAGATCTCCTCGAGAGTCACCTTTCGGGCTGACCGGCGGGCGATCGTCTCCGCCTTGAGCCGGTTCAGCCTCTCCTGGGCCATCTGGCGGGCCCGTCGGTCGTTCTCGACCACCGTCACGAACTCGCCGGCCTCACATACACCGTCGAATCCGAGCACCTCTACCGGCATGCCGGGGGTGGCCTCGTCGACCTTCGCTCCGAGGTAGTCGTGCATCGCACGGACCTTGCCCCAGACCGCGCCGGCAACCACCGAATCTCCGACCCGGAGAGTGCCCCTGTTGACCAGGACGCTGACCACTGGACCGCGCCCCGGGTCGAGCTTCGACTCGATGACCGAACCCGAGGCGGGCGCATCGGGGTTTGCTGCCAGTTCCTCCAGCTCGGTGACCAGGATGATCATGTCGAGCAGGTTGTCGAGGCCTTCGTTGGTCTTCGCGGAGACGTTGCAGTAGATCGTGTCTCCGCCCCATTCCTCGGGGTTGAGCCCGTCGGCCGCGAGGTCGGTGCGAATCCGGTCCGGGTTCGCGCCTTCCTTGTCGATCTTGTTGACCGCGATAAGGATCGGCACGTCGGCGGCACGGGCGTGGTCGATCGCTTCCCGGGTCTGGGGCATCACCCCGTCGTCCGCAGCCACCACGATCACGGCAACGTCCGTCACCTGCGCACCCCTGGCCCGCATCGCCGTGAAGGCTTCGTGGCCCGGAGTGTCGAGGAAGGTGATCGTGTGGTCATCGTGGTGCACCTGGTAGGCACCGATGTGCTGGGTGATCCCGCCCGCCTCGCCGGCGGCGACTTCCGTTTCGCGGATGGCGTCGAGCAGCGAGGTCTTGCCGTGGTCCACGTGGCCCATGATCGTGACCACCGGCGGGCGGTCGACCAGTTCCTCGTCGGCATCCTCGAACTCCGGGGCCGCCACCTCTTCCTCGGCGGCGGAAACGATCTCGATCTTGCGGTCGTACTCGTCGGCGATCGCCTTGACCGAGTCGTCGGTGAGGGTCTGGGTGAGCGTTGCCATCTCCCCCATCGTCATCAGCTTCTTGATCAGGTCGGCAGCACTCAGGTCGAGCAGCTCGGCGAGGTCACGCACGGTCACGCCGCTGTTGACTTTCGTCGCCTGCGGCTCGGTCGGATCGGCCTGTACGGGCTCCGGCTCTTCCAGCAGGGGCCGGCGGCGGCGTCCACCACGGCGCCTCGGGGGCCGCTGGGGAGGTGGCCCACCGCCCTGCTCCCGGCGGGATGCCTGGGAGTCGATCACGACGCGGCGGCGCTTCTTGCCGGCCGAACCGGTACCCGTGGCTCCGCCGGCGGCAGGCGTGCTGCCCGGAGCGGCCGAATTGGTTCCGTCGGCGTCGGTACGAACGGGCTTCTTCGACGCCTGCGAGGACCCGGCGGCAGGCTGACTGGCAGCGGGTGCCTTCGCAGCGGCAGGCTTCGCTTCAGCCTTGGGGGCTGGGGCTCCCGCCTTCGCCTTCGGGGCTTCGGCCTTCGGCTGTGCCGGGGCATTGGGCGCCGCAGGTTCTGCCTGCGGTTTCGGGGCGGGCTTG
>DAIQCC010000011.1:0-5752 GCA_036780865.1 Solirubrobacterales bacterium
ACATAACGGGTGGAGGGCCGGGCGCCGCAACCTCGCCCCCGGACGACTACTCCGAGCTCAGGCCTGACAGGAGCTTTCTGAGGATCCGGTCGAGCTGCTGTCTGTCCCGGTTGGAGAGGGTGGCGAGCATCTCTTCTTCGTTGGCGACGTGTTCGGTGACCATGCCTTCGGCCAGGCGAAGGCCCTTTGCGGTCAGCTGGACGTCCATGCCGCGGCGATCCTCCGGGTTGGGCCGCCGAACGATCAGCCCCTGAGCTTCGAGGCGGTCGAGACGGTTGGTCATGGTGCCGCTGGTCACCAGCATCGAGGCGACCAGCTCCGAGGGCGAAAGCCGGTAGGGCTCTCCTGAGCGTCGCAGGGTGAAGAGCACATCCCCCTGGCCGCGGTCGAGGCCGTGCTCGGCGGCGGCCGCTCCGAGGCGGCGATCGATCAGCGCGGCGACGGTGAGCACCCGGCCGACCGTCGCCATCACCTCCGGCTCCAGGTCCGGACGCTCCGCCCTCCACTGGTCGATCAGTTCATCGAGCCGGTCGCGATCGCTCATGGAGCCATCCTATCGTCATTTGATTTGACGTCAAGAATCTTTATGACTTGACAAATCGGGAACCGGGCATTACCTTGATCTCAAGTAGTTTGATCTCAAGATTCTTTTCTGAGGGAAGTCCCGAAGAGAAGCGACCCAAAGGAGAACCAATGACAAGCGCAACACAGACCACCACCCCGCTCGCGGTCGTCCAGCAGCTCTACCGCGCATTCGACGCCCAGGACGTCGAGGCCGCCTTCGGCTGCTTCGCCGAGGACGTCGTGATCAGCCAGTCCGACGAGCTGCCCTGGGGCGGCACCTTCCACGGCCTCGAAAAGGCCGCGGGCTTCTTCACGGAGCTCACCTCCCGGATCCGGACCCGGGTGGCGATCGACCGGTTCATCGTCGCCGGCGACACGGTGGTCGAGACCGGCCGGACCGAGGGCACCGCACTCGATACGGGTCGCGGCTTCTCGATCGCCGAAACCCACGTGTTCAGGGTGCGGGACGGAAAGATCGTCCGCATGGAGGCCTATGTGGACAACGCCGCGATGCTGGAAGCGATCGGGGGCAGCTAGGCCGGCGCTCCCCTTGAGACAACCGCGGGCCGGGTGCGCTCCGTATCTAGAGTTAGAGACAAGTGAATGACGCAGGCACACCCGGCCCGTCGATCGACATCGACGGCTACTTTCCCGCCGACAGCATGGTCAGGCGCCTCCACCGGCTTCGCGTGACCGCGATCTCCGGCGTGCGGGCGCTGCTGATGCAGGCTTGTGACCCGCTGGCGGTGGTCGGCTTCGACCGGCACTCGAAGATCTTCAACGATCCGAAGGCCCGGCTGATCAGCACCGACCGCAACATGAGCCGGATCTACTTCGGGGACGAGGAGACCGCCGAGCGGACCGGGCGGATCATCCGGGCGATGCACAAGCGGGTCCGTGGCGAAGTCGAGGAGGACTACGGCCCGATCGCCGCCGGCACCCCCTACTCCGCCGATGACCCCGATCTGATGCTCTGGACGCTGGCGACCCTGGCCGACTCGGCCCTCGTCTACTACGAGAAGTTCGTCGGATCCCTGACCGACGAGGAGCGCGAGGCCTACTGGGCCGACTACCGCCAGATCGGGATGCTGCTCGGGATGCCTGACAGCTCCATTCCGGCGACCGAACCGGAACTGCGCGAGTACATCCGGGGCAGGCTGAGCGACGGCAGCCTCTACATCTCCGGGGACATCGCCCGCCGAGCCAAGGCGATCATCTTCGAACCACCGTTCACCGGGTTCACAAAGGTCGCCGTCACCCCGCTGACCGAAGCCGTGAAGCTCAGCTCGGTCGGCCTGCTGCCGAAGGAGGTCCGCAAGCTCTACGGGTTCAGCTGGGACCCGGCCCGGGCGGTGCTGCTCGAATCGCTCGCCCTCCAGATCAGGATCGGCCAGCGGGCCTGGCCCGACCAGATCCGCATGCACCCGTACGCCCGGGTCGGGATCTCGGCGCTGGCTGCCGCCTAGCCCCTCCTGTCAGATCCGCCCTTCCGGCCCGACTCTCCGGGGGAACGATTTCAGGAGGAGCGATGCTCAAGCCAGAGAAGACCCGGGCCGGATTCCCACCCGGCCCGACCCGAACCATCATCGTCGAACCGCTGGAGAAACCGGAACAGGCACCCGTTCCGGCCGAACCCAGGCGAAACCCCGAACGCAGGCCGGGCCCGCCCCCTCGGAGGGAACCTGCCCGACAGCCGACGAAGTTGCCTGCCGAGCCCGAGAAGGAACCCACCGGTGCCTGAGAGCTCGGAAGCGCGGAAGGAAAAGCCACCGTTCATGGCCGGGGCGATCCTCGGCCTCAGACGGTGGAGAACCGACCCCCTGCTCCGCACCCTGACTTCCGGGGCGAGCGGAGCCGAGTGGGATGCCACCGGGGGAACCACCCGGGCCGTCTGCAGCATCTGGAACCGCGAACACCATGCCCCGCCCGGCAAGGACTGCAGCTGTGGGCTCTATGCATGGCACGCCGGTTCCAGGCGCCACTGGCTGACTTGCAGAATCACGCCGCGATCGCCGCGAACGGTTTGCGGGGTGGTCGAGGCCTGGGGCCGGATCGAGCTCCATCCGATGGGTTTCCGTGCCGAGTTCGCAAGGCCGGTCGCCTTCGTGATCCCGCCCTCGAAAAACGAGAAAGGCCTGACCCGACAGGAGCGGCTCACCTATCAGTGCCGACTGTTCGAACTGGCGGAAACATGCGGGGCCGAGATGATCGACCTCGAGACCCGGTCCCTCGGGGAATGGATCCTCGAGGACGACCGCTTTCTGGGACCGGGAACGATCCGGGACCTGATCGACCCGGAGGGGCGCGAGACCAGGAGGCATCGGAGACCGCGGAAGGCGAATTGACCTTCCTGCTCCGAAGCCGGAAGCGACTGGCCGACGACCCCTACTCGGCCAAGCTTCCGTACCTGGCTGGGACCGTCATCGGGGTCCGGGAGTGGACCTACGACGAAGGCCTGAAGCCGATCACCTCCCACCTGGGCGGCTTCGAGTGGAGGGCAGACGGAAGCCCGACCGAAGCCGAATGCCGCAGCGGCCACGAGCCTCCGCAGCCGGAATGCGGCTGCGGGCTCTACGCGTACCACCCGTGGAGTGTTTTCGGGCTGGACCTGCTCTCGCGTCGCTCGTCCGAATCTTCGGTCGTCGGCCTGGTCGCGGCCTGGGGAAAGATCGAGGTCCACAAAGATGGTTTCCGGGCGCAGCAAGCGAAACCCGTCGCTTTCGTATTCAGGGCCAGGGAGTTCGGCGTCCGCTGGCGCGGGGACCTGAACCGGGAACGGCTGGACGAGCTGACCAGGCTGGCTGACCGGTGCGGCGCCGAGGTGATTCACGCGGACGATCCGACCGCAGTGCCCAGGTGGCTCGAGGGAAACGGCGGCCAACTGGCGGAAGGTTCGGTCGAGAAGCTGCTCGCCCCCCGATACGGGGCGACGCGACGTCGGCTGGCGAAAGTGAACTGGCCGGACTTCGAAGCAGTAATCGCGTTCCCGTTTCAGTTGGTGTTCGGCCTGTTCTTCGGTCTGCTGGTGTTCGCGGTGATCGCGGTCCAGTTCCTTTGGTGGGGCTTCGTCATCTACGCATTTGTCGCAGCGGTCACCGGGTTCGATCCGGTCGGCCTCGGCGACACGACCGAGCCTGAACGTGCCGGCGAACGAGTCCAAACCGAACGAAGCCCGGCCAACGAACGCTGGCACCCGCCGATGAACCGCTAGCCCTGATCAAGCGATCAGCGGAAACGCAGGCGGATGTTCCGCCTGACCACCTTCGACCGGTTGCCGGCGTTGTCAGTGGCCACGACCCGGAGTCGCGCCACCGGGTTCCGAACCCGTTTCGCTCTGACCAGACGGACCAGCTTGCGGGCCTGTTTCGGCTTCATGCGAACGACAAACTGCTTTCGGCTGGCGCCAGCCTTGGCCTTGATCAGCTTCAGGGGCAGGGACCGCTTGCGGTTCTTCTGCTTGAAGTGAACTCGACCGCGAACGGTTACCCGGCAGGCCTCCGAACAGCGGACAAACAAGCGGGTTGCGACCTTGCGTCCCCTGACTACCTGCTTCTTCTTGCCACTCAGCTTGACGACCGGCGCCACCTTGTCGGTCGGTCCGGTTGGCCCCGTAGGTCCGGTTGGCCCAGTCGGAGTGGTGGGCCCGGTTGGTCCGGTCGGGTTGGTTGGTCCGGTTGGTCCGGTTGGATCGGTTGGTCCGGTCGGTCCGGTTGGTCCGGTCGGTCCGGTTGGTCCGACCGGCTCACCGTTCAGCGTCTCGCAACCGGCCACCACATCGATCTCGTCGGCTTCCGCCTCGTCTTCGCCGGTGCCGCAGTCAGTCGAGTCGGCGAGCGGGCCAACGTTCAACGAGTTGAGCAGGTCATCTCCGCCCTCACCGGCAAGCGATACGGGCCCGGAGGTGAAAGCCGAAGAATCGAGGGTGTCGTTCCCACCGGTGCCGCCCAACTCAGCGGCCTCGAACCCGGTGTGCGTGTCGGTTCCCTCACCGGTCAGCCCCGAGTCCGTGAGTGCGAGACTGGCGCCCGTCGCCAGAAGCCGGTCGGTGCCGTTGCCACCGTCCATCGAATCCTCGTCCGCACCACCGGTAACCAGGTCGTTCTGGTTTCCGCCGATCAGGGTGTCGTTCCCGGCGCCCCCCTCGAGGATCACCGGAACACCCCCGGCCGAGGCGTCAATCGCATTGCCAGCCGGGCCGCCGATCAGATGGGCAGCCTCTACCCCCGCGAGAGCGTCGGTTCCCTCACCGGTCAACTGACCGGCGGTCAGGGTCTGGTCACCGGTGGAGGACTGCCTGACCTGATCCCCCGTGCCGGCCCCACCGACGATACTGTCTGAATCCGACGAGCCATTGAGGGTGTCATCCCCTCCCGCGCCGTCCAGTGAGACCGGCCCAAGCGTGAAGCCCGAAGCGTCAAACAGGTTGGCCGACGCTCCGCCCGTCAGGGAGAATGATTCGAGCGAGGCCAGGGTGTCAGTGCCGGCACCAGTGAGCAGGCTGTCGGTAAGGGTCAGGTCCGCGTCCGCGGTTACCGGAAGGTGATCCTGGTCGGCTCCACCGTCTATGGAATCCGACCCGGCGCCGGGAGAGAGCCGGTCGAATCCTGCCCCACCGGTCAGGGTGCTTCCGCCCTGGGAGGCGACGAGGGTGTCATCGTTCGCCTCACCGGCCAGCCGCGAGGACCCGCTGAAAGCGGAAGCATCAAAGTCACCCGAGCCGGTGCCGCCCTCGACCGATACCCGCTCAACAGAGTCAAGCTCCTTGTCGAAACCGCTCGACGAGGCGAGCAGGGTGTCGTTGACGGTCACGGTCTCGTTGTTGAAGGCGTGACCCGGGTAGTCGAGCGAATCCGTGCCGGCTCCCCCGACGACGGTGTCGTCGGCGAAATCTCCGGACTGCTGATTGGCGACCATCAGGTCGTTGTCGGCCCCGCCTTCAAGCCGGTTCGACTGGGCATTGCCAGTGAGGGTGTCGTTGCCACCTCCGCCGGCCAGACTCGCAGTCTGCGTGAAGTTGCTGGCGTCGATCACCTCTCCCGCAGCCCCGCCGCCAAGCGAGAGCTGCTGGATGTTCAACAGCGACACGGTGCCGTTGCCGACCACGGCGTCCCCGGAGAGGTTCACCACCTGGTTTCCGGATGTCACCCGTACCCCCCGGTTCGGTGACCCGGCTCCGCCGTTCAGAGTC
>DAIQCC010000011.1:5762-7125 GCA_036780865.1 Solirubrobacterales bacterium
GTCGGCACCATCGTCGCCATGCAGGCTTACCAGGCCGGCGAACGCGCCCGCGTCCATGGTCTGACTGCCAGCGTCGCCCTGCAGGCTGGCCGCTTCGATCCCGGAGAGCGTGTCGAGACCGACCCCGCCGGGGGCCGACAGCAGGGCGTCGGTCAGCTGGATGCTGGACGCGTCACTCGAACCGATGTCGATCGCATCGGAGTCGGTGCCACCGACCAGGCTGTCGTTGTCCGCACCGAAAGACGAGACTCTCAGCGTGTCGTTTCCGGCAAGGCCACTCAGGGTGACCGGATTGGTGAAGGCAGAGGTCTGGATCAGGTTCGAGGCCGCGGAGCCGGTGAGGGAAGCGGACTCGATGTCGAACAATGAGCGGAAGTTGGCATCGACCGTGTGCCCGACACCAGTGAGCGTCTGGTTGCCTCCGCCGCTGCTGAGGAGGCGGTCGGAGTCAGCGCCGCCGTCGAAATCTCCGATGTGACCGCTGGCCGGAGCGAGCGTGTCGTTGCCGCCCAGACCGAGCAGGGTCGAGGGGCCGCTGAAGGCCGAAGTGTCGAGCAGGTTGGCCGAGGCGCCGCCAAACAGCCGTGCCGCCTCGAAGTTCACCGCCTGGTCGCCGCCGCTGCCCGAAAGGCTCGCGTTGGTCAGGACCTGATCGGCGTTGAAGTCGCTGCCCAGGGTGTCGGTGTCGTTCCCGCCATCAAGGGAATCGACTGACTGACCGGCGTGGATGAAGTCGTTCTGATCACCACCACTCAGGGTGCTGGAACCCTGTGCCGGAGTCAGTGTGTCGGCACCACCGAGACCGCTGAGCGACACCTGACCCGCGAAGCCGGAAGAGTTCAGCCCCTGGCCACTCGCCCCGCCGGTCAGGCTCACCCGCTCCAGACCCGAGTGGAACTTGGTGCCGACATCGGTTGCCAGAGAGGAGCCGCCCAAGGTCATTCCCGCGTTGGCGGTGAAGGCCAGATCATCGGTGCCCGGCCCGCCGTCTATAGAGCCGCCCAGAAGCGTTGGCGAGACCAGGTTGAAACGATCGTTCTCGGTGCCGCCGATCAGCTCGTCGTTCTGGGGCGTGGCACCCCCGGCGTTGATCGTGTCGGTTCCGCCAGCCCCGTCGAGGGTTACCGCTCCGAGCGAGAAGGCCGAGGAGGAGAGCAGGTCAGAGCCGGCACCGGCAGTGATTGAAACCCGCTCGATGCTGGAGAGCGAAACGGAATCGAAGGTGCCGGTTATCGCGGTGTCGGTCAGGATCTGGTTCTGTCCGCTCGTTCGAATCACCCGGTCCGACCCGGAGCCTCCCGCCAGCGTGTGGCTGTCCCCGGTGCCGGAGGGAGCGGTGAGCTACAAGGACCGGCTGAAGCGC
>DAIQCC010000011.1:7135-13796 GCA_036780865.1 Solirubrobacterales bacterium
GTGCTGGTGGGAGCGGTGATCGTGTCATGTTCGGTGCCGCCAGCCAGGGACTCGACCCCGTCGTTGGC
The DNA here is from genome assembly GCA_036780865.1 of Solirubrobacterales bacterium. Lineage (GTDB taxonomy): Bacteria > Actinomycetota > Thermoleophilia > Solirubrobacterales > 70-9 > 67-14. The sequence continues at coordinate 7,204 of DAIQCC010000011.1, forward strand.
AGCGAAGTCGAGCTGAAGCGGGAAGTTCGGACCGGTCAGGGAAATCGACTCAAGCGCCGAGATCGTGTCGGTGGCAATGCCTGAAGGACTGCCGCTTACCGCGCTGGCCGTGCCGGTGATTGTCGTGTCGCTGGTCAGGGTTCCGTAATCGAGACTGTCGTTGTCGGTCCCGCCGACAAGCGAGTCGTTGTCACTCGCGCTGGCAGGCCTCAGGGTGTCGCTCCCGGCACCAGCGGAAAGCGACACCGGGAAGGAGAAGCCCGTCGAGTTCATCACCTGGTTGCCTGCATCCGCCGAGAGCGATGCCTGCTCGAATCCGGCGAGGGTGTCGTTGACGGCGCCAATCGTGAGCGAGCTGGTTGTGAGGGTGTGATTGGCGTTGCCGCTCGCTACCAGTCGATCGGTCTCGGTGCCCCCGTCCAGCGAGTCGGCACCGGCGGTACCGGTGATGGTCTGATCGCTGAAGCCGGTGCCGACGATAGTCACTGTGCCACTGAAACTGGCCGCGTCAATGATGCTCGAGCTGCCTTCGATGCTCGCCCGCTCGAAACCCGCGAGTGAGTCCGGCCCCTGTCCAGAAAGCTCCGAGTCCTTCAGGACCTGATCGGCACTCACCCCCGTCTGGCGGACCAGATCGAGGCTGCCGGTTCCGCCGTCCAGTGAGTCGATGTCCTGCTGGCCGGCGATGCTGTCAGTGCCGATATCACCGAGGATCGTGTCGGAACCGGAACCGCCGGCCATGGAGTCATTCGAATCTCCACCGAGGATCGACTCGGCCCCCGAACCGCCCGTGATCGTGTCACCGAGCGAGCCGCCGCTGATCGTGTTCGCCCCGGTGGCCGACGAAACGTTGATCTCGTCCGCTCCGTCGGCCCCGGCGAGGCTGTTCGCCGCCGAACCGCTCAGACTCAGGGTGTCTCCTCCGGTGCCACCATCCAGGGTGTTGACGGCACCGAACGCTCCGGAGCCGGTCAGCAGATCGACGTCGTCGCCGCCCTCGAGCACCTTGTTGCCGGAATTGGATGCGACCAGAGTGTCGTTGCCGGTGTCCCCGCGCAGGGTGTCGTCACCGGCGGTGCCTCCGGAGATCGTGTCTGCGCCACCTGCACCCTCGATCAGATTGGCCGCGCTGGTTCCGGTCAGAGTGTCGCCGAGAGTGGAGCCGCGAAGGTTCTCGATCAGGCTGAAGCTGAGGCCGGCCGACCCCGCGACGGAAAGGTTGAAGCTGACTCCGGCGGCCGCGTCGGCGAAGTCGAGCATGTCCGCGTCCGCGCCACCATCCAGGGACTCGCCGGACGCAGCATCCGATATCAGGGTGTCGTTGCCCGCGTCACCGGCGATGGAATCAACACCGCCAAGACCGCGGAGGGAGTCGGTCCCGTCACCCCCGGCGAGCGTGTCGGCCAGATTGCCGCCGGTCAGGGTGTCGTTCTGGTTGCCCCCGGAAAGGGTGTGGGAATGGACCAGTGAGCCGGCCGTCAGGGAGTCGGCGCCCTCATCACCGATCAGAGTCGAAGGACCGACCAATGAACCGACGATCGTGTCGTTGCCGGTCAGGCCGATGAAGGTGCCGGTCGGACTTCCGGCTTCGATCGAGTCTCCGAAGCCGGAACCGGTGACGTTCTGGATCTGGGTGAGGGAGTCGTTGCCAGCTCCTCCCTCTGCGGTCCCGGCACCAATGTCGACCTGGACTGCCGCCGGGGCCGAGGTGTAATCGATCGTGTCGGCTCCGGACCCGCCGGTGATCGAGTCATCGAAGGAGTGGTCGCCGCTGAACAGGTCATCACCACCGGTGCCGGTCAGGGTGTCGCTGCCGCTGCCTCCCGACACGGTGCCGCCCGCCGTGTGGTTGCCTGCTTCGATCTCGTCGCCTCCGACGCTGCCGAAGAGGCTCACCCCGTCCAGCGACAGGTTCGTGTACTCGGCGCCGAGGACCGGCACGAGGTCAATCGTATCCGCGCCACTGCCGCCGTCGACGGTGATCCCCGTGACCGCGATGCAGTTGGGGTTGGTCGGGGTGACCGGACCGCCGTTCACCTCGACCTTGCCGAGACCATCACAGTCGATCTCGATGAGATCGGAAATGCCGTCGCTGGTGACGCTGAGATGTCCGGTCAGGGTGTTGTAGGAAGAGGTCACCGCCGCTTCCGCTTCACCCTCAAGCGCCGGCGTCAGGAGGAAGGCGAATGCCATCGCGCAGGTCGCGATCGCCTTGCGGACCGAGCCGGAGACTGAACCTTCGACCTGACGCCGCAGGTCTCTGGCGAGGGCCCGCGAGAGGCGACGGCGCTGACCGTGGTTCAGGAAGCTTGCCGGGGGCTCGCCCGCGTGGTCAGCGAGGAAATGTTCCAGTTCCACGGGCGAGGACACAGCCGACTCGAAGGTCGGGGTCATCGTCACGGGAGCCGAGTCACCGACGCGGTCGACGATCAGTCCGGTGATTGAGGGGCCCGCCGCGAGAGAAATGGCGATTGCGGCCGAGGCCTCATCACCGCCGCAGAGAATCACCGGCAGGCGGCCCAGGTCACTCCGTGACTTCACCCACGCAAGCGCTGTCCCGAGTTGCTCCAAGAGCCCTTGAGACCCGGCCGTCTCAAGCCAGGCGTCGTGGCGGCCGGCCAGTTTGCGGGCAGTTTCCGAAGGACCGATCAGGATTGCGCGTGGCCTCCGTGGAATCGAGAGCACACACTCCACCCCCGAAAAACGAAAGTCGGAGGTGGCACGGCCTTCTTCGAAACGGTGGTTGACTGCGTCAAGGGGTTCGCGAAGCCGCACCGCCGGCAGTGGTGCCGATTGCCTGTACCTGTGGAGTCGCCTCTGCCTCGAATTCATTCCGTTGGCCACCTCCCTGGCCCGCCCCCTGTCAGGGCTGGTTCAAGCATCCCTGCCGAGGCACCGAAAGAGATTCCCTGTCACCGCAGGTTTTTCTGACTTCTCCCCATACTTTTTCTTGCTTCGGGACCGCTGTCGGACTATGCTCGAGCAATTCCGAGCGGAACAGGCAAAGGGAGTCGCAGCCACGCTCTTCTTGGCAGGACGAACGAGCAGCGGCTGATCGCTGACGCGATTCGCAGCGTCGCGACGGGCGGGGAGGGTCGTCTCCTCCTGATCCGGGGTGAACCGGGAGTCGGCAAGAGTGTCCTCGCCCGCCACATCGAGCAAACTGCGGGTGACCGTCTCGTCCCGAGGATGATCAGGGCCGCGCACGGGGACGCGGAAATGAACCTTCCTTCAGCGACGGAAGTCGAAGCCGTTGCGGCGACAAGCGAGCCCCGGCTCCTCGTTATCGACGACGCGAACCTGGGCGGCGACGAGTTTCAGTCGGCTGTGGCCCGCCTGGCCCGGACGGTCAGGTCCGGACCGTTGCTGCTGGCCGTTGTTGACCGCATGGAAGGCCATGACGGCGGGATCCGGCGGCTACGCGATCTCCCGGAGGCATTGACCATCAGTCCCGCGCCCCTTTCGCCAGATGAAGTGCAGAAGCTGAGCGAGTCGTACGGACACCCGGAAGCCGCGGGGGACGTCTCCCGGCTTTCTGGCGGCAACGCCTTCCTGGCATCCCGTCTCCTTTCCGGCTGGGGCCGGAATGAAGGACTCCCCGAAAGTGTCCGGGCCTGGGTTGCACGTCGCTTCCACAATCTCGACGACGAGGCGGGGATGGTGGCCCGGGTGATGGCGACGCTCGGCGGCGCTGGGACGCTGGCGGATCTGGAAGGGATCGCCGGGCTCTCGACCGCCGGGACGCTCTCGGCCATCGACCGTCTTCAGGCTGCCGGGTTCCTCGAGTCGGCCGATCCACCGCTTCTCGGACCGCCGGTCCTGGTTCAGGCCGTCCAGGACGCGATTCCCGCGGGCGAGTCGATCAGGCTTTCGCTGGCAGTCGCCGAGCGCCTCAGGCGGCGCGATCCCCAGACCGCCGCAAATCACCTGATCCGGGCCCGGCCCGAGGGGCCGAGCCCCGAAAAATGGGCTGCCGACGTGCTGCGCTCGGCCGCGGAGACTTCCAGCGCCTCCGGAGATACTGACCGGTCGATCGAACTGCTTCGCCGCCTGATCGACGAGGAACTTGTCGACAGCGAGCGGCTCGGTGCACTCTCCATGCTTGGCGAGATGGAGGCAGAGAGGAGAGACCCGGCGGCGATCGGGCACCTCGCCGAAGCCTCGACCCTGGCGGGCGACCCCCTCGTGCGAGGCCGGCTGGCGCTGGTGCGAGGCCGGGCCCTGTTCCACCTGGTGGCACTGGATGACTGCTCGAGAGTCTGCCGTGACGCGATCGACGACCTTCCACAACGGGAGCGGGAACTCAGGCTCGCGCTCGAGTCGACCGCGCTCGACGCGGAGGCTCTCCTGGGTGTGCGACGGGAACGACCCGGTGAGCTCCTGGATGAAGTCAGCATGGCATCGACCCCGGGAGAGCGGATGGTCTTGACCCATGTCCTGGCCGACCAGGCGGCGAGCGGGTCCGCGACGGCGGCGGAGATCAGGCGGTCCGGCCGCCTGATCCTGGAAAGTGGTGACCTGCTCGGGGAGGTAGGAGCAAACTCCCCCACCTACATCTATCTGGGGACGGCGTTGACCTGGGCCGGCGCATACGACGAAGTGATCGCCTTGACCAGTGACGGGATCGCACGCGGGAGGGCGGAAGGATTGCCGGCGGCAGTCAGCTACTCGGCTGCCCTGAGGTCGGGCTGCGCCCTGCTGATCGGCGACCTCGACCTGGCCGTGGCCGACTCGTCCCTGGTGGTAAACGAACTCGCCGCGGCCGACCCGATGTCATTCGCGGTTGCACTCGCCTGGTACCTGGAAGTGCTGGTGCATCGCGGCCGGCTCGATGAGGCCCGCGCGGTTCTAGACGGCAGTGGTCTCACCGGGGATCTCCCGGAGCTTGGAACCATCGACTTTCTGATGCTGGCCCGGGGCGCGCTTGCGGCGGCAGAAGGTGACACGCCGAAAGCCCTTTCGGAGTTCGAGGAAGTGGGTCGCCGCGCGACGCGGGCGACCTACGTGAACCCGGCGGCAATGGACTGGCGCTCGAGGGCAGCGCTGGCTCACTTAGAACTAGGTGAACTCCCGCGGGCCCTGGAACTGGCCCGGGATGAACTGATTCGAGCCGAAGCTTTCGGCACGAAGCGGAGTCGCGGCGTGGCCCTGATCGCGCTTGGCACGGTTGAGGGAGGGTCCACCGGCGTCAGGATGCTCGAGCAGTCTGTGACCTTGCTGGGCGAGGTCTCGCCGCTCGAACGGTCCAGGGCCCAGATCGCCCTCGGCGAGCTGCTCCACCGCCGCGGCGATCCCCGGGCGCGGGAGGTTCTCTACGGAGGACTCGGCGCGGCCCAGGCGGCCGGCAGCTCGCTGCTGGCCGACCGGGCGGTTGGCAGCCTGCGGGAAACGGGCGCGAAGCCAAGGCGTCGGGCGCTCACCGGGGTTGACTCCCTTACGAGACAGGAGCGCCGCGCGGCAGATCTGGCCGCAGAAGGTCTCACCAATCCCCAGATCGCAGAGCGCATGTTTCTCACCCGCCGGACTGTGGAGATGCACCTGTCAAATGCCTACGGGAAGCTTGAGATCAAGGGGAGAAGCGAACTGCCGGGGGCACTTCAGTCGAGCAGTCCCTGATCCCGGTCAATCTGCTCCCGGACCTCCGGCGGGGGACCCCGGTCGTAGGCCTCCATTCCGGCGAGTATCCGGGCCCGTTCGAGTCCAGCGGCCCATTCGCGAAGGAACCCGGCTGACTCCAGGCGGCCGAGCTGCTCCCGGACAGCGGGCCTTTCCGCCAACTCGGAAGGAACCAGAATCGCCAGTCCATGCCAGCCGGGGATCAGGATCGCCTCAAACCGGCCCTGATTGGCGGACAGGAAGTCCTCGACCGCCGTGAGCACTCCGTTTCGAGGGCCGCCTTCACGGATCGCGTTCCAGAGATCGCCATTCACTCCCGGCCGGCCGGTGTCAGCGCGATCGGGATGAATTGCCGCGCGGGCCGCACTATGGCGGTGCTCGAACGGAATCGAATCCGGGTCGTAGTAGAGATCCCGGCGACCGTAGGGCCAGCCCACGTCATGAATGAAGAAGGCGGGCGGACTCCCACCCCGGTTCGATGCCGCGGAGGCGAGTCCCTCCAGCTCCCGTATGACTGTGAAGTAGTTGTGATCCCCGTCGATGAGTGCGGCATCGACCGGGGGCAGCCGATCGATGACTTCGAGGCTTCGCCCCCTCAGGAACCGGAGCGTGTTTCCCCACTCGAGGCCCCAGGCGGAAAGGTCGAACCTGGGTTGCGGATCGACCGCGATCACGGTCCCCCCGCGCTCCCGCGCCCGCTGGAGGAGGAGGCTAGTGGTCCGGCCTTGCTCGGCGCCGATCTCGAGCACGGTTGCCGCCTCAAGCGCGTCCAGTACCGGGGCGATGATGGTCCGCCAGAAGGGATGCATCAGCCGGCCCGTTCCCCATCGGCCACCGACTCATAGAAGCTGGCCATCTCCGGAAAGGTGACATCCAGCGCGTAGCGGTCGAGCACGGTTCGACGAGCCGCTTCACCCAGAGTTTGCCTCGAGGCTGCGGGGTCTTCGAGCATCTCCTGAGCCGCATCCGCCAGACCC
>DAIQCC010000011.1:13806-97265 GCA_036780865.1 Solirubrobacterales bacterium
AGTCGACCAGGCGACCGTTTTCGCCATCGCTGATCACTTCCCTGACCGGTTCCGTGTCCGAGCAGAGCATCGGCGCGCCGCAGCTCATCGCATCGAGACAGGACCAACTCAGCACGAAGGGCGCGGTCAGGTAGACGTGAAGATCGGAATGCCCCAGAAGGTTGCTCAACTGCTCGGGTTTCACCCGGCCAACGAAGTGAATCCGCGAAAGGTCGTACTGGTCACCGGCGAGCACATGGTCGCGAAAGCTCTTGCCTCCGGTGTAACGGAGATCACCGCCGTAGGCAACTTCGTCCGACCCGACGATCACGATCCGCAGCTCCGGGTCTCTTTCGGTCAGGATCTTCGCCGCCTTCATGAAGATGTCGAAGCCGCGCATCATCTCGAGACCCCGCGAAACGTAGGTGACGAGCTTCTCCTTCGGTCCGAGTTTCAGTGAGCCGATCTGCCGGTTTCCTCCATAGCCTTCCCCGGCCGGTTTCCAGAACTCCGTGTCGATGCCATCGTGGATGGTTCGCAGCTTGTCCTGGTAGGCGGCCGGCATCAGTCCGCGCTGGTATTCGGTCGGGGAGTAGCCAGCCGTGCAGTATTCGAGATCCAGGAGGATCATCGCGTTGCGGGCCGGGCTACGCAGGCGGTCGATCTCGGCGACTGGCACGTCGGGGCGGAAATCGAGGTCCGAGTCAGTCGGCCGGTAGAAGTACTCGAAGTAGTTGATGACCGGGACGTCCGGGTACAGCTGCCGCAGCAGAAGCGTCGAACCCCAGCCTGAGTGCCCCACGATCAGGTCCGGGCGGACCGCGGCATGAACCGGCCTTAGAGCCTCGTATACCCCTGATGCGTGCCAGATTCCGTTTTCGAAAGTTCGCGAGAGGACATGGGTGGCCTCGGTTGCGGAGCCCCTCGGCTTGTACTGGATGTTGTTCACGCCCCCCGCCGTGCCCGGTGGCTTCTCGGAGACAAAGGTTGCCGTCCACCCCCTTTCCCGGACGCCGCGAGCAGCGATATGCCCGAACTGTGCGGGGAAGTTCCGGTGTACGAAGAGGACGTGCACGCGGGTGAGACTACACACCTGCACTTGACATGTGACTAATTAGTCACATATTGTCCGTGTTATGGACGAGGTGTTCAAGGCTCTGGCTGATCCGACCCGGCGAGGTCTGCTCGACTCGCTGTTCGAGAAGGACGGCCAGACCCAGAAGGAGCTGGAGGAGGGTCTCGAGATGACCCGCTTCGGCGTGATGAAACACCTTAAGGTGCTGGAAGAGGCAGGGCTGGTCGTGACCAGGAGGCGCGGCCGCGAGAAGCTCCACTTCCTCAACCCCGTCCCGATCCGGCTGGTCCACGACCGCTGGGTCAGCAAGTTCTCCGAGCCCTGGGCCGCCGGCCTCTCGGAACTCAAACAGAACCTCGAGAAGGAGGAGTGAAGATGGAATCGCATGTGTTCGAGATCTACATCAAGACGACGCCGGAGCGGCTCTGGCAGGCGATCACCGACCCCGAGGAGCGGGCCAAGTACTCGTTCGGGGTGAAGGTGTTCTCCGACTGGACCCCCGGCTCGACCTACCAGTCGAAGGCGAGCTGGGGCCCGATTGTCGAAGAGCGCGAGGAGCCGATCGACATTTCGGTCGGGGAGAACCTCGAGGTCGACCCGCCCCGGCGGCTGGTCCAGACCTTCAACGCGATGTGGGCCGACGAAGTCCGGTCGGAGCCGACCTCGCGTGTCACCTGGGAGATCGAACCGGTCGGGACCTCCTGCCGGCTGACCGTCACCCACGACCAGTTGCGGGACGGCGCCAACAACCAGCTCTACGGCGGCTGGCCGATGATCCTTTCCGGCATCAAGACCCTGATCGAGACCGGCGAGCTGCTCGACACCCCGGGTTCGCTTCAGTACCTGGAGGGCCGGAATCAGGGCCTCGGGGTCAGTGACTGAACCTCTCGTGCAGGCCGGGCAGAGTCCGGTTGAGGTTGGCGTACTCCTCGGCGCAGTGGCGAGCGAGACCCGGGCCCGTCCGGTCGGGGATCGCCAGCCGCCGGACCGGCCTTCGGCTGAGCAGTGAGCCAAACGGTGCCCCGAGGCGGGCCAGCGGACCCGGCAGGCGGGGGCTGATCCGGCCACCGATCCAGAACCGGCTCCTCAGCAGGAGCCCCTGCTCTTGACGCAGGAAGACATGTGCCATGTCTGTGTGGGTGACCAGGCGGTCACCGACCCGGGCACAGACCACGGTGCCGACGACCGGGTCACCGGTGAAGTCCTGACCGAAGCCGAACTCGCTCGGGGCGCAGAACTCGACCCTGATCTTCAGTCGTCCGTCACCGACGTCTTCGTCGACCAGGTTGGTGGAGCCCCAGTAGGGCTTCGCGGCCGGCCGGGCCGGCGGCACCAGGGCGTTGCCGAAGTGAGCCACCGGATGCCAGGCCCGGTAGCGGTCGCTGCGGCGCGGGTGCCAGTCAAACCACCAGTCGACCATCTCCGGCTCGAGATCCGGCATCGGTGTCGCGACCGCGATCTGGACGCTGGCGTCCGGCAGGACGCTCCAGCCCGTCTCGACCTCAAGTGGCGCGGGGTCGGCGAGTCGGGCAGCCTCGCCCCGATCGAGGGACAGGGCCGGATTGAAGGGACCCGAGTCGATGGCCTCGAAAGTGGCCGGATCGAGGGCCGGCAACGGCCGGGCGAGGAGTTCGTCCAGATACTCCCGCTCGCCCGGTTCGGCCTGGGCCTCAGGCAGTGCCCTCACGCGGGCCGGCCCATCCACTCGTGGAAGAGCCCGTCGGGATCACGTTCGGCTCGCAGCCGGTCCAGTCTCGCCAGGTTGGCCTCTCCGACGAAGCTGGCGGGCCGGCGCCCCAGGTTCTCGTCGGCCAGTTGGATGCCGCTGGCCAGGTGCTCCATCGACCTCATGTTTCCGGTGGCCCACTCGACATTCTCCTCGTCATCGGCCGGGTCCTGCCAGACCGCATAGAGGGCGATGTAGGTCTCGTCCTCGACGCTATAGGCCATCTCCTCGCGGTCCGGGCTCTCGCCCCAGTTCATCCAGAGCATGTGCGAGGGAGCCTCGGGCAGGGTCTCGGCGATCCGGCGGATCCCGAGCAGCAGGTCGGCGGCCGGAGCATGGGTCCACATGTTGTCGACCGCGTAGCGATGGTCGTCCGGATAGGAAGCGTGAACTCCGGCATAGAGGTCCTCGAGGCGGGCCGGGAAGTAGGGCATGGCGATCTTCGCCCTGGCGTTGGCCGGGCAGGTCTCGAGCAGGGCGAGCGCCTCATGCGCTTCGGCCTCGGAGGGTGCCAGGACCGGGGCGGTGACCACGACTTCGGGCTCCCCGTCGTCGCGGTGGGTGAAGACCATGAGTTCCATCCAGCGAGGGACCTCAGAGCCGATCCCCTTCGCCCAGGTGAAGACCTCCTCGAGGGCGTCCAGCGGATAGGTGTAGATGCCGTTGGCGATCACCGGCGGCCTGGGGTAGAGCCTCAGGTGGTACCGGGTCACAACCGAGAAGAAGCCGGGCCCGGATCCGCGAGCGGCCCAGAACAGGTCCGGGTCGCTTTGCTCGTCCACGGTCACCAGCTCACCGTCGGGCGTGACCAGGTCGATCGCCACGACGCTCTGGCAGGCGGGCCCGTGGATTCTGCCGTTCCAGCCGAAGCCGCCCTGGAGCAGGTAGCCGCCGATCGCGACACCGGGGCAGTGACCGACCGGGAAGAACAGATCGTGCTTCTCCAGTTCGAGGTCCAGTTCGTTGCCGGGGCATCCCGGCTGGGCCGACGCACGCATCGCTTCCGGGTCGATCTCCACCTCGCGGAGGCCGGAGAGGTCGAGCAGAAGGGTTTCGTCACGGAGGTGGTTGCCGGCCCAGCTGTGGCCGCCGGAACGGACGCTCAGCTTGAGCCCCCGCTCCCGCGCCAGCGCGACCGCAGCTACGCAGTCGGCTTCGCTGGCTGCCTGAAGGATCAGCTCCGGGTAGCGCTCTGGCGTGAAGGCGTTCCAGACGGCGCCCCGCCTCGCGGCCTCGTAACCTGAGTCGCCCCTGGAGAAGAGTGTCCCTTCAAATTCCATGCCCCGATACACTACACCTGTAGTGCCAGACTCTCAAGCAGCGACATCAAGGCGTGAGCAGGTCGCCGAGGCGGCCCTTCGGGTTCTGGGTGAATCCGGATCCCGCGGCCTCACCCACCGGGCGGTTGACGCCGCGGCCGGGGTGCCTGCCGGGACCACTTCGAATTACTTCAACTCGAGACCCGCCCTGCTGCAGGCGGCGCTCGAGCTCCATGTCGAACTCGACACGCCGCCCGAAGCAACCCTGGCCGGGATCGCCGACCTGAAGCTGACCGACAGCGAAGCGGTCGACCTGATGATGGCGACCATGGGCCGCCTGATGGCCGATGAGAACCTCGGGCTGCTCAAGGCCCGTTACGAGTTGGTGTTGGAGGCGTCCCGAAGCGAAGATCTCCACGGGAACTTCGAGCCGGCCCGGGAGCGGTTCGTGGGTCTTGCGGAAGCGCTGCTGAAAGCGAGGGGATGCCTGAAGCAGAGGGAACACGCGGCTCAGCTGGTCGCGGTGATGGACGGGGCCCTGATGGACCGCCTGATCGATGCCTCCACCCGGCTCGACCGTGACGCCCTGCGCGAACTGCTCGCCCGTCAGCTCGAGACCTGCTGAGCTGCCGGCCAGCAGACCGGAAGCCGGTCCGCAGGGACCCGGCCTGCAGCGACTAGCGGACCCGGACCAGGGTGAGGCCGTCGGCCATGCCCAGCATCACCGAGTCGACCCGGTCGTCGGAGACGAGCTGATCGTTGAGGCGCTGCATGGCGGCCGTGCCTTCGTCGGGTTCGTTGTCGAGGATCCGGCCGTTCATCAGGACGTTGTCGAAGGTGATCAGACCGCCCTGGCTCATCCGCGGCAGCAGCGCCTCGTAGTAGTCGGGGTAGCCGGTCTTGTCGGCGTCGACGTAGGCGAAGTCGAAGGTCGGCTCCCCGGGGAGGGCGTTGATCGTGTCGATCGCGGGACCGACCCGGATCTCGACCTTCTCCCCCACCCCGGCCCGGTCGACGTTACTGCGCGCGATCGCCGCACGCTCCGGATCGAGTTCGCAGCAGAGCAGCTGCCCGTCTTCGGTAAGACCCCGGGCGATCCGGATGGCGCCGTAGCCGGTGAAGGTGCCGACCTCGATCGCCCGCCGGCCCGGTCCGAGGCGGACCAGCATCTCGAGAAAGGCTGCCTGTTCCGGGGCGGTCTGCATGTTGCGGATCTCGCCCATGGCATCGGTTTCCTCTTCGACGAGACGCAACGTCTCGTCTCGTCCGGAGGCGTGGGCACGTATGTACTCGGCCATCTCCCGGTCAATCGGAGTCGGTTCAATCGACATGCCCCCAACCTACCTCCATCCCCCGTCCGGACAACCGCCGGGGAGAGAATTTCGGGTCAGGCACTCTCAGGGGTATGGCAAGGAGCGGGCTGCGAACCGGGATTCTGAGAGTGGCGCCATTTTGGCGCTACTCTTTTTCCATGCCTTCGATTCAGATCAAGAACGTCCCTGACGAGGTTCACCGGGCCCTGCAGGCGAGCGCGCGCGACTCGGGAAAGTCGCTTCAGGAATTCCTACAGGCGGAGTTGAGGAGGATCGCTGATCGCCAGGCCGTTCAACAGGTATTTGAGAGAGCCCGAACGGAGGGAGCGAATTTCACATTCGATGAGGTCATCGAAGCGATCCACTCGGGGAGGAAAGGCGATTGATCGTCGTGGACGCTTCGGTTCTCCTGCCCGCCATCGCGGAACTGGGAGAAGCCGGGCGGACCGCGCGAGACCGAATCGGGAGGCAGCCACTGATGGCACCGGAGTTGATCGATTGCGAAACGGCTTCTGCCCTGAAAGGACTGGAGAGGTCGGGGCGGATCTCATCCGACCTGGCGCTGCTGAAACTGCGAGAGCTTGCGCTCCTCCCGATTGATCGTGTTCCCCATTGGCCGTTCCTGGTTCGTATCTGGGAACTGCGTCACAACCTCTCGGTGTATGACGCTTCGTACGTAGCCCTGGCGGAAGCGCTGGGGGCGCCTCTGGTGACGGCCGATTCGAGAATCGCCAACTCTCCCGCCATCAACTGCGAGGTGGAATTGCTCTCCGTGGACTGATCTCCAACCGACTGAATCTGGGTCAAAATCACATAAGTTGACGTGCGTCAGCTATCATCCCAGGAGACCATGCAGGGAAGGAGAAAAGGGTGAAGCGACTCATTGCATTTCTGATCGCCGCTATGGCCGTGATCGCACTGGTGCCGGGTGGGGCCAATGCCAAGACCGGGACCCTCACGGGTCTCTACAACGCGCGCTACTGCGAAGTGTTCACGGTGACCCGCCCCGAGCCTCCGAACTTCAAGGTCGACGTCTTCAACACGATCGGCCTCAACGACTGCCCCACTGACAAGTGGGCGGCAATCGACTACTACGCTGTGGCCGCCGACACCGGCTCCCTGCTGGCCGTTCCGAACGGACCGCGGCGCTGGCTGATCGACACGATCGCTGGCGGCAGAGCCGGTGAACCGGTCATGGTCAGCGGTCTCGAGATGCGCCACGTGGGCGTGCTCACCGTCCCCTCGCTCACGCCGGTTCCATACGTCGAGATGAAGATCGCCCGGGTCACGACCTGGGTCTTCAACAAGGGCCGCAAGCTCCACTACCTGGTTTCGCCGGAAGGCAGGAAGTACGCGCTCCAGGCCTACACGACCAATGTCGACAAGAGCCTGCGGGCGAAGAACATGGCCTCACTCGCCACGAATGAGGCGATGGCCCTGCCCGAAGGCTGGACCTTCAAGACGATCAAGCTGAAGAAGCAGCTTCGCCTCAAGGCACCGGGCATCGCCACGATCATGCGTGACCCGCTCGGCGGCACCTACCAGCGCTTCACCTGGCCGAAGGACTTCTTCTAGCCGGTCAAGAAGGCGAAGTAGCCCCGCAGCATCCCCTTTTCAACCTTGACGAGACGGAACGTTCCGTCTCGCGAGGTTTTTTTGGGCATACCTCAGCCGGCTGCGGCAGCGGCATTGACACCGCGATCGATTCCGGAGAGTTCTAATTCACCGGGACGCCCTGCCGTGAGATCCGGTTCAGGCGCTTGATGGTGATGACGAAATCCCCGTCGGCGACACATTCCCCGTCGTCCATGTCGGTCGTGTCCGAGGGGATCTTCTTGCCGCGGTAGACGATCGGCGCGGCACAGGTCCCGCCCACCCTGACCGTGCGGATCAGGCGTTTCTTCACGCCGAGGGTCCTGATCTGTTTGATGCTTATGTCCAGCGGCAGGACGATTGAGGAGAAGACGGACTCAAGCGGGGAGACGATTGCACCGGTGGGCGTCGCCCGGCTCGGAAGACCCCAGATGCAGCTCAGGTCCTGTTCCCCGCCGCCCCGGCGGGAGATGCCGATCGACACCCGGCGCGGGCTGCTGCGGCGAGGATCAGGCTGAAGGACGGCGACTCCCTTTCCCGTGTTGCTGTCGCAGGAAGGCTGATCGAGCTCGACCGGATCATCCGGCGGACAGTAGTTCGACTCTTCGTAAGTGGTCAGCTGACCCTTGTTCTGTGCCCCACCCGGTTCGACTGCTGAGCCCGAGCGGATCTGCTGATTCTTGTAGGTCTCGATCAGCACGGTGCCGCGCACATCCACGTCACCGTCCTCCTGCATCGTCCATCGCTGCCCCGGCATGCAGTTCTGGAAGGTGTCCTTGTGACTGGTGAAGGTCACCCCTCCGGCAACGTGGACCATCGCCTTGTAGGTGAGCAGCGCCGGGACACGGTTCTTCTTCGCCGAGGAGGCCCCGGCCGGCACCAGCAAGGCCAACCCGAGAAAGGCGATCAACCCGAACGAAACCACCCTGGCCAGATTCCTCACTTCGGGACTCTCCTAACGGTTGAGGTGAGGCCAGTATGTCGCCGCCAGCGGCCGCGGTCAAGAGCCGACGCCGGCTACTGAACCGTGACCCGGGCCATCGAGGTCATCGAGAGGTAGTAGATGTCGCGGTCGAAACCCGGGGCGGGGAAGAGGAAGGACTGGCTCGGGGAGGGAACCGCAACGCGGCCCTTCTCCTCCCCGGTGTCGAGGTCAAGGACGACGAGGCTGTCCCGGCCCATCACCGGGTAGCGGCGCACGATTGCCCGGCGGCCCAGCGACTGGATGCTGCGGCGAAAGAGTCGGCGGAAGTTCCGGCCACGGGTGATCTCGATGTCACGGAAGTCCTGGACGACCAGCTCGCGGGTGTCGGGAAAGACGATCAGGTGGCCGGCATGGGCGAAGTCATCTCTCTTCCAGAGCGGCTCGAGCTCGTCGCCTTCCAGCTTCCAGGCGCGGACGACGGCATTCCCGGCGTCATAGGCGACGACCACGCCGCGTTCCGGGTCCCAGGCGGGCGGGTTCGACTCGGTGCCGTACGGCAGGCCGCTGATCTCGACCGAACGGAGGGAATCCTGATCATCGAGGCGGCACCACCAGAGCCGGACCGGGGTCGGCGCAGTGCCGGAATCGCGCATCGTCCAGTCGACGTCGTTCTGGCCGTTGTCCATCCAGAAGACATGCTGGTCCGAGACGACCGGATCCCAGCCGAAGGTCTGTCCGGGACGGCCGTAGTGGGGCCTCCATTCCTCGTCGATCGCCAGCTCTCCGGCATCGCGGTCCAGCGTGAGACGGAGAACCGACTCGGTGCCAACGCAGATCACCGACTTGCCATCGGAGGCGAGCCGCGCGATTGATCCCTCGGGAATCTCGACTTCCGGAACCACCGACTCCAGCGTCTCCGGGTCGAGCACCGAAAAGGTGGAGGAGGCTTCGCCACGCGGGGCGTCGCAGTCCTTGGTGACCAGCTCCCCGGTATCGAGGATCACGAACGAGTTGTAGGGACGGTTGACCGGCAGGCGTCGCTCCGCCTTCAGCTCCAGGCTGGGGCTGAAGCGGCGGGCCCAGCAGCCGAAGATCATGTAGATGTCACCGTTTGCGTGAGCGGCGATACCGCCGGGCCAGTATCGGCCGGCGTGAAAGCGCGGGGTGACAGTGAGCGGCTTGAGGGTCTCGGGATCGAGCTTCTCGACCCAGCCTTCGCAGTCGCCGGCCAGCGGGTCGCCCTTCGGCATGTCGTGGCGAAGCGCGTAGAGCTCGCCATCCTCACGCCGGATCAGCATGTCTGCGGCGAAGGCATCGCGGAAGACCTCAAGCTTCAGATCCTCATGCGGCTTGATGTCCAGCCCGGGCTGGCCCTCCGGCTTGCAGAGCCGGCGGGGACCGCCGTCCTCCCCGGACCACGGCTTCGGCCAGTAAGCACCGGCCTCGACCACACCACTCAGCGGGTTTTCGCTCAAGCCGCTCCGCCGAAAGCCAGGTCGGACAGGATCAGGCGGGCTTCCTCCACCCCGGCCGCACGATGCTCGTGCTCCTTCTGGTAGCCCGGGTTGGTGATCATTCCGACGAACGCCTTGCGGGACGGGTACCGGACAAGCAACACCATGTCCCACTCCGGCTCGTCGGGGCCGATCACACTCTCGACGCTGTTGGTCGCGATCAACGCCTCTCCTCCGGCTTCGGCAAGGTAGGGCGCGATGTTCCTGCCGTACGTCGCGTAGGCCTCGGCACCGGTCATGCCTTCGTCGATTCCGGTCGCCTGGTCACGAAAGCGAACCAGGTTCACCATCACGATCGGCGAGTCGTCATCCGACTCGACGAGGGCCTTGAACTGCTCCGGCGTGGGGTCGATCAACGGCAGGCCTTTCCCTTGCACTTGCTGAGCCTCGCGGCTTCCTTTTCGAGCTTGCTGACCACTCCCGCCATGGCCGGATCGCCGGCGATGTTCTCCAGCTCGTTCGGATCCTTCTTCAGGTCGTAGAGCTCGACCTCGTCGAAGGACCAGTGGATGTACTTGTAGCGGTGCGTTTTGACCCCGTAGAAGGGCAGGTCGAAGGCGGTCAGCGGGGTGGTGAACTTGAAGATGGGCTTCAGCGCCTCGAGCGGAACGTCGCGGTACGGCAGCTTCGCCTTCTTGCGGGCCACGCCGAGCAGCGAGATGCCGTCCATCAGGCGGCCTGGCCGGGCCTTGGCCGCTCCGAGGATGGTCGGGGTGAGGTCGACGTCCATCGTGTGGCCGGTCACCTTCCGGCCCGCCTTGATTCCGGGCCCCCTGATCAGCATCGGGACCCTCACCGCATTCTCGAAGGGCAGGAACTTGGAGGCGGCGAGGCGATGCTCGCCCTGGAGGTAACCGTTGTCCGAGGTGAAGATCACGACCGTGTTCCTTATCTCCTTCCCGTTCTTCAGCGACTTCATGATCTTGCCGATCTGGTCGTCGATCGACTTGACCGCGCCGAGCCGGCCCCGGTAGTTCTCCTCGATCTTCTGGATCTGGGTGTCAGTCAGCTTCGGCAACGAACGGACGTTGGCCGCCTTGTCTGACACGTCCTCCTCATTGAAGGCTGGTGGCTTCGGCAACTTGACGTCATCGAAGGTGTTCTCGTACCGCTTCGGCGGACGGGGGTCCGGGCCGGGCGCACCCGGACGGAGGCCCTGGAGGTGGTTCGTGTCCTCCGCATGCGGACCGGGAGGCGCGTAGTAGAGGAAGAAGGGCTTGCGCGAGCGGACCGAATTCTTCACGAAGTTGTTGGCCATCTTGCCGTTGACGTCCATCGTGTAATCCTGAGGACGCTGCCAGCCGAAGTAATCCCACGGGCTGAAGGCCTGCTGGAAGGCAGCCAGCAGTTCGCCGAATGACTCCGGCGTGTTGGTCGAGGTGATCGTGCCCAGGTTGAGCTGGGCCTGCGCGTAGGCAGGGTCGCCGTAGTAGCGAACCTTGCCGTTGATGTTCATCGCGTGGTTGTAGTAGTCGTAGGTCGACTGGTCGAGCAGCCCCATCCAGCTGTCCCAGCCGGCCGGGATCTCGGTGTTGTCGAGGGTGGCGTACTCGTTGAGGTACTTGCCGACGAAGCCGGTGCGGTAGCCGGCCTTCTTCAGCCAGGGGGCCAGCGTGTTGCGGCCGTTGAGCTTGCCCGGCAGGCTGGTCAGCTGGTAGTGGCCGCCGCCATTGCTCTTGAAGTTCGCCACGACCCGGTTGTTGTGTGAGAGCTGGCCGGTGAGGAGCGCTGCCCGGGCGGGGCCGCAGAGCGGATATGGCGTGTGGTAGTTCGTGAAGGTGGTACCGCCCTTGCCAAGGAAGGTCAGGACGTTCGGCATGTACCGGATGTCTGAACGGACCACGTCATCGGCCTGGATCAGGACGATGTTCGGCTTGTTGCCGAAGTTCGAGAGCTGCTTGCGCGGGGCAGACCAGGCCCGTTCGTGGAGGCCGCTGACCATCATGATCAGTCCGAAGAAGGCGAGCGCGAGCGCGCCGCCGGCGAGAAGTCTGCCGGTCAGTCCTTCGAAAATTCGACGGTCCATCTTCATCCTCTCCACTCCCTCTGTGGCTTCTCCACGCGGGAGAATAACCAGAACTTGATCCGTGTCAAGTTTTGTAACCCGGGTCAAGCCTCAAGGTAGCGGTGAATCGAGGCCAATCGGGTCAGGTGGAGGCCGCCGGATCGGACTGGCTTTCGCCCAGAACCCGGTCGGGCAGGTTTCGGGCTGACCAGAAGGAGGGAATGGTCAACAGGGCCGCCACCAGCAGCGCCAGTTTCAGGGCCTGGAGCTGGGCGTCCTCATAGCCGGAAACGATCGCCTCGGTCTCGGCCGGGCTCACCCCCGCGTCGGTGGCCGACTGTCTGACCACATCCGAGGAAACGAAGCTGCCGCCGCCCGAGCTCAGGCGTTGCTGGACCTCGGTCTTGGTACCGGCAGAAATCTCCGGGTGACTGGCGACGTTGTCCTGGAAGGCGGTGAGCAGGCCGGTGATCACGATCGCGCCGAGCACCGCCGTGCCGAGCGACGATCCGAGCTGCTGAGCAGTGTTCTGGAGGCCGCCGGCTTCGCTGCGGTCGCTGTCTCCAACCGCCGACTGGGCCACGTTTCCGAGCTGCGAGACGATCAGACCCATCCCGACTCCCAGCACACCCATGGCAACCAGGAAGTCGGTGTTGTCAAGGGACGGCTCGATTGTGCCGATCAGCAGGAAGGCCGAGACGAAGACGACGATCAGACCGAGGCGGACCAGCTTCTTTGGCGCCACCCGGGCGGCAAGCGCCGATCCGGCCAGCGCGGTGAAGAAGAGGCCGGCCGAGGTGGGCAGCATCCTCACCCCGGTCTCGAGCGCGTCGAAGCCGAGCACCACCTGAAGGTAGAGCGGGATGGTGAAGAAGATTCCCATCAGGATCAGGTTCTGGGCCAGCATCATGGCCAGCCCGCTCCGCAACGGGATCACCTTCAGCAGGTCGAGATGGACAAGGGGGTCCTCGCCCAGCCGCTCACGCCGCCGCTCCCAGCTGACGAAAAGTCCGAGCAGGACCAGGCCGGCCGCGATGACGAAAGGCGTCAGCGAGAAGCCGAACAGTTCTACAGGTGAGTCCATCGGCCTGAGCCAGCCCCAGTTGCTGGCCTGGAGCACGCCGAAGACGATCACTGCCAGCCCCAGGGCGGAAAGCACGCTGCCGACCCAGTCGAGGGTCGGGCGCTTGCCGTCCGCTTCCGGCTCGGCCATCCAGCGGGTGCCGAAGAATATTCCCGCGGCCACGATCACCTCGCCGACGAAGACGTAACGCCAGGAGAAGTCGGTGGTCATCCATCCGCCGAGGATCGGGCCGACCGCGATTCCGACCCCGGCCATGCCGCCGAGAACCCCGTAGGCGACCGCGCGGTCCTTGCCTTCGAAGTTGCCGGCGACCAGGGCCACCATCGAGGGCAGGACGAGTGCGGCACCGATGCCCTCGAGCACCGACCAGCCGAGCGCCAGCGAGGGAACGCTCCAGGCCGCAGCGGTCAGGGCGGATCCGGCCGCGTAGATGACCAGACCGATCTTGAAAGTCCGTTTGCGGCCGAAGATGTCCCCGAGCTTGCCGCCGGTCAGCATCAGCCCGGCCATCACCAGCGCATAGAAGGCGATGACCGACTGGATGGTTGTGACCGTGGTGTCGAAATCGTCAACCAGCTGTGAGATCGAGACGTTCATGACCGCCTGGTCGAGCACCATCAGGAACTGGGCGGCGGCAAGTGTCCCCAGCAGTCGGACGTTCATGAACGGGATCTTGATGCCTTGACCGGCCGTAACCTCATCCCCATGAGGTGATTCAGGCGGCCGGCATCTCGGCCTCGCCGCGCTGGGCGGCTTCGGCGTGCTCGCGGCTGTCCTTGCTGGAGATCAGGATCGCGGCGAGACCGGCCCCGGCCAGAGCGAAGCAGGCGCCGACCAGGAAGGCGGCGCTGAAGCCGTCGGTCAGGGCGACCGCCCGGCTGGCCCCGTCGGCGAACGAATCACTGGTCGCCGAGTTGGCGACCGAGGCGAGGATCGCGAGGCCCAGGGCACCACCGACCTGCTGCGAGGTGTTGATCAGGCCCGAGGCGAGCCCGGCTTCCTCCCGCTTGGTCCCGGTCATCGCGGCGATCGTCACCGGCACGAAGGTCAGCCCGAGGCCGATGCCGGCGAGCAGAGACGGTCCCAGCACATCGACCCAGAAGGATCCGTCCGGGCTGATCTGCGTGAACCAGAAGAGGCCGGCCGAGACGGTCAGCAGGCCGGTGATCACCACCGGCTTGTAGCCGACCCTGGTCACCAGCTGGCCGGCAATACCGGCGGCGAGGATGATCGCGATCGCCAGTGGCAGGTAGGCGAGGCCGGCCTCGAGGGCATCGAGGCCGAGCACCTGCTGAAGGTAGAGCGTGATCATGAAGAACATCGAGAACAGCGACATGCCGGTCAGGATCCCGACCACGTTGGCACCACGAAGGGTGCGCATGCGGAAGATCGAGAAGGGCACCAGCGGCCGACGGGTACGAAGCTCGATCACCACGAATGCGGCGATAAGGCCGAGGCCGATCGCTCCCTTGACCAGGGTCTCCGACGAGGTCCAGCCGGCCTGCGCCGCGTCGACCAGTGCGTAGACCAGGATCGCGAGGCCGGCCGTGATCGAGACGGCACCGGGAATGTCGAGGGTGCGCTCGGACTCTTCCTCCTCACGGGACTCGAGCAGCCGGCGGGGCGCCTGCCAGACAACGAAGGCGGCGATCGGCACGTTGACGAAGAGAACCCATTCCCAGCCGGCCCACTCGGTCAGGATCCCGCCGAGCAGCACACCGGCAGCGCCGCCGGCACCGGCCACCGCACCCCAGATCCCCAGGGCCCGGTTTCGCTCGGAGCCTTCGGCGAAGGTGGTGGTGACGATCGAGAGCGCGGCCGGCGAGGCGAGCGCGGCGCCGAGGCCCTGGACGGCCCGGGCGATGATCAGCCACTCCTCGCTCTGGGCGAAGCCACCGGCGAGAGAGGCAATGCCAAACAGCGCCATGCCGCTCATGAACATCCGACGCCGGCCGAAGAAGTCAGCGAGCCGCCCGCCGAGCAGGAGGAAGCCTCCGAAGACGAGGGTATAGCTGTTGACCACCCACGAAAGGTTGTCCTGGGTGATGTCGAGGGCGGTGCCGATCGAGGGCAGGGCGACGTTGACGATCGAGGCGTCGATCACCACGACGAACTGGGTCAGGGCCAGCAGCAGCAGGGCCAGGTTTTTGGCACGCGGCGTGGTCAGATCTTGAGCGGACAAGGGGTTACCTTTGGACTGGGAGGACGGGACGACCTGAACACCCTAGCGAGGTCGTTTCACCGGCTTTTCGCCCCGCCACAGATAGGCTGCCGGAATGAGGATTCTCTACGGGGTGAACGGCGAGGGGATGGGTCACGCGACCCGCTCCGAGCTGGTCATTTCCTCGCTGATCGAGGAGCACGAGGTCCAGATCATCGCCTCCGGGGCCGCCTACTCGTTCCTCAGCCGGATCTTCGACACCTGTCACGAGGTCTTCGGTCCGTCGTTTGCGATGGAGCAGGGCGAAATCCAGCGCTGGGCCTCCTTCACCGGCACCCTGGCCGCCGCCCGCCAGCAGCTGCCGCGCAACGTCCGGGACTGGATCAACATGGTCGACGCCTGGAAGCCCGACGTCGCGGTCACGGACTTCGAGCCCCTGACCGGCTTCTACGCCCGCCTCTCGCGGACCCCGCTGGTCTGCGTCGACAACATCCACATGATCGACCGCTGCCATCACGACCGGGAGATCCTCGAAGGGGCCGCCCAGGATTTCGAGCTGGCCAAGGCGGTCACCCGGGCGATGGTGCCCCAGGCCGGTGACTACGTGATCCCCACCTTCTTCCATCCGGAGGTGAGTCGGGGCCGGACTACTCTGGTCCCCTCGATCCTGCGACGCGAGATCCTGAACGCATCACCGACCCGGGGCGAGCACCTCGTCGTCTACTCCGGGGGTGGCGAGGACCTGATCAGCACCCTGCGCGACTCTCCCCTCCCGGTCCACCTGTACGGAATGCGGGACGGCGACCAGGTCGGAACGACCGACGGAGCGATCGAGTACCGCCCCCGCTCGATCAACGGCTTCCTCGAGGACCTCGTGACCTCGCGGGGCGTGATCACAGGTGGCGGATTCTCGCTTCTTTCCGAGGCCGTGTATCTCGGCAAGCCGACCCTGGCCATGCCACTCAAGGGGCAGTTCGAGCAGCTGATGAACGCCCGGTATCTCGAGCGGGAGGGCTACGGAACCTGCGCCCTCACGATGGACGCCGCTGCCCTGCACCGTTTCCTCGACGGACTCGACGGGTTTCACGAGAAGCTCGGCACCTACTCGCAGGACGGCAATCGGGAGGCGCTTGAGGTGATCACCCGAACCGTAGAAGCAGCAGCCGAAGACTCCAGGCGCGAGCGCGCCAGGGCACGGCGTGAAGCCAGAAAGGCACCCAGATGAGCAAGAAGACAGCCGCAGCGGCCCTTGGAGCCGGCGTTCTCGGGGCCGCCGGGGTCGCCTTCTACGGCGCCCAGATCCCGACCGCCCAGATCTATGGCCGCACCGTCTGCCGGGAGCCCGCCGCAGGTCGGAAGCTCTGTCTCACATACGACGACGGGCCGAACCCCGCCTGGACTCCTGCCCTGCTTGACCTGCTCGACGAGCATCAGGCGAAGGCAACCTTTTTCCTGATCGGCAAGTGGGCTGAACGCGAGCCGGAACTGATCCGCGAAGTGGTCGCCCGGGGCCACGCGATCGGCAACCACACCTACACCCATCCGACCATGCCGGCCAAGTCCGACGAGCGGATCCGGGAGGAACTCGACGCCTGTCGCGAGGCGGTCGAGGCGGCCGGCGTGACCTTCTCCACCCTGGCCGGCCGGATGCTGATGAGGCCGCCGTACGGACGCCGGCGCCCGGGCACCCTGCGGGTCCTGAAGGAGAAGGGATACATCGGGATCACCTGGTCGATCACCGGCTACGACTGGCGGGAGAAGATCACGACCGAGAAGATCACGAGCAACTGCCTGAAGGCGGGCGAGGGTGACGTGATCCTGCTCCACGACGGGTACGACCAGCACCCGGCCTACGACCGCTCACGTTCGGTCGAGACGACCAGGAACCTGCTCGAGCACTACCGCCAGCAGGGTTTCGACTTCGTGACCGTGCCCGACCTGGTCGAGGCCGCCGGCACCGAAGAGCGCTTCGCCGCCAGCGCCACCTGCGCCCGCAGCCGGAGCTGACCGGTGTTCGACGAGATCAACATCACGCTCACCGTCCTGCTCTTTCTCTGGTGCTTCGGCCTGGGCGCGATCGAGATCGAGATCGAAGGCGGACGAGGCTGGGCGGAGCGCCTGCCCACCTGGTACCTGAAGCGCGGCAGGACCGGCAAGGTCTACGGCTGGTTCATGGGCCACCGGCCGCTGACCGGCTACCACGTATACGCGTTCACGATCCCCCTGGTCATCCTTCACCTGCCTTTCGGGATGGGGGTCGACTGGTCACTTCCGGCCGAGCTGGCGACGATCGCCAAGTACTTCCTGCTGGCGGTGATCTGGGATTACTGCTGGTTCGTCCTGAACCCCGCCTACACGGTCAAGCGCTTCAAGCGGGGCAACGTGTGGTGGTTCGAGGTGCCGTGGATCTGGCGCTTCCCCCTCGACTACTACATGGGGGTACTCGTTTCGATCGGCCTGGTCGGCCTCGCCGCCTGGGATGCCGGCAGCACCGCGATCCTCGAGGAGCACCTCTGGCTGATCGCCGGACTCTTCGTCCTGACCGGACTGACCGTGCTCTTCGCTCCGCTCTATCACCGCTGGTACAGGCACATGCGCCGGGCCGGTGCCGACGACCGCGACATCACCCCGCTCTACGGCGCCCCGGCGGAAGACGAGGTCTGGAACCTCGGGCAGCCGGACCTGCATCCGCTTGAGGGCGAGGCGGGCGAGCCAGGACCTGAGCCCGGACCCGGACCGGGCTGACTGATCGTGATGGCAGTTTCCCGCAATTGTTGCGGGCTTCTGCCATCGCTATTGGATGCCGATCTTTCAGCTCAGTTGGTCAGCAGGCCCCCGTCGACCGGAAGTAGCGCGCCGGTTACGTAGGAGGAGGCGTCGGAGGCAAGGAAGATCGCGGCCCTGACCAGCTCTTCGGCCTCGCCTTTGCGGCCGGCCGGCACCCGGAACATCATCTGTTCGAGGTAGCCCTCCGGGTACTGGTCGGTCATCTCCGACTCGAAGAAGCCCGGGGCGAGCGCGTTGACCCGAATGTTCTTGCGGCCCGTCCATTGCTGGGCGAGGTCCCGGGTCAGTCCGATGATCGCCGCTTTCGACGAGCAGTAGGCGGCCTGCGGCAGGTGTGCCGTGGTCGAACCGAGAACGCTGCCGATGTTTACGATGCTGCCGCCCCCGCCCTTGCCCATGACCCGGGCGCATGACTGGGCCATGTAGTACGAGCCGTTCAGGTTGATGTCGACAACCCGGCTGAACTCCTCGGGATCCTCGTGGGTGGCGGGAACGGCGGTCGCGATGCCGGCATTGTTGATCAGGATGTCGACCCCGCCGAGGTTGGCAACCGTCTCCTCGACAACCCTCTCGCAGTCCTCCGGTTCCGAGACGTCGGCGGTGACCGCGATCACCCGGTGGCCCATCTCCTCGATCGACTGCCGGGTCGCGTCCAGCTTGTCCACGCGCCGCGCGCAAATCGCCACGTCGGCGCCGGCCTCGGCCAGCCCCTTCGCGAAGGCGACGCCGAGCCCGGAGGACGCCCCGGTGACGATCGCGACCATTCCGTCAAGGGAGAAACTGTCAAGGATGCTCATGGCCGGAGCGTATCGCCGCTCCGGCCATTTGACCCGCTCCGGCAGACCGGAACGGAACCGGACTCGCTAGAGCAGCGCGTCGATCTGACCCATCGCTTCGCGGATGCCTTCCTCCATGCCCATCTCGATCACCTGCTCGAGATCCTCCAGCGAGTTGAAGGTCGTGACGGTGGTCATGCGGGTCTTGCCGTCCAGCTCCTCGAGCGTCATCAGGTCGACTTCCCCTTCAGCCCGCCAGTGACTCGGCGGCGCTGATGAACATCTCCCGCGCGCCGTCAAGCCGGTCAAGCTCTTCCGGGCTCTCGGCCGAGAGCCGCTCGATGGCCAGCCCCTGTACCCCGGCGAGGAGGAATGTCTCCAGGGGGCCTACCTTCGGCCCGGGAACGCCGACCTGACGGAGGTGACCGCTGACCACCTCGCGCCACTGCTCCTTGACCCGGTGGAGGGCAAGGCGGATCTCGTCGTCACCCACCGAGACCGCGCTGAGGTCGAAGTAGAGACGTGCGATCCGCTGGTCCTCGTCCATGACCTTCCAGAGACCGCTGATCATTCCGCTGGCCACCTCCCTGGCCGACCGGGGGGTACCGAGTTCGATCACGACCGATGCCGTGATCCGGTTGCCGACCAGATCCGCGACCGCCCCGACCAGACCCTGCCTGGAGCCGAAGTAGTACGAGATCAGGGACTTGTTCTCGCCGGCCCGCTCCGCCACCTTGGCGTACGACAGGCCGGCATAACCCTCTTCGAGAAGGGTTTCCAGGCCGGCCTCGAGAACCCGGTCGCGGGCCCCGGTCGAAGGCCGGCCTGGCCCCCTTTTCTCCTCCGTCGCCGTGGACAAGCGCGATCCTCAGGCGGGGTCGCCGGCCAGCATGGCCGGGTCGAGACCCATTGCCGCCAGCTTCTTGGACAGCGCCTTCATCGCGTAGGCGAAGACCTCGTTCGAGTGGTAGAAGGGCGTCTGGAAGCTGTACGGATCCTCCACCCATTCCGGCGCGAAGACCAGCGGCGTGATCGGCAGACACTCCTTGAGGGTGTCCTGGACGATCAGCGCGTTGGCCGGGTCTTCCTTGATCGCGTCGGCGAGGAACTTGACGCCGAAGCCGACGTGGCGGGACTCGTCGCGGTTGACCGCGGTGAAGCCGGCGGTGAAGCCCGGCAGCCAGCCTCGCTCCTTCATCGCCTTGACGATGAATCGGGCACCGGTCAGGGCGAGCGTACCCTCGATCACGATCATGTAGACCGTGACGCCGCGGACCAGGGCGGGGAAATCGGTCGGGTCGAGCCGAAGGCGCTCGGCACAGTCGTGCAGGATGCCGTCGAAGAGCTTCTCCCAGTCCTTGTTGACGTTGGGACGCTGGGTTTCGAGCATTTCTCCGATGTCGGCAGCCTTCATTCCCAGCACCTCGCGGTAGAAGCGGTCGAAGAAGACCATGTGCTTGGCCTCATCGGAGATCTGGGTAGTGAGAAAAGCCTTGGCCTCATGCGAGGGAGCGGCGATCGCGAAGGGCAGCAGCTCGACCGTGACACGTTCCTCGCCGAGGAAGAACTGGGAGAAACCGAAGAGCATGAATCGCCTCTCGTCCTCGGTCATCATGTCCGGGTCGTTCCACTGCTCGGCATCCACCGTGAAGTCGAAGTCTTCGGTCGACCAGTGCTGCCTCTGCCAGCGCATGAACAGCTTCTCGTAGGAGGGAGCGGCCTCGATGATCCGGTCGAGACCGGCCATCACCTTGTCGATGTCACCGTCGAGCAGAACCTGAAGCGCTTCGTCTTCAGTCTTGAACTCGGCCTCTCCGTTTTGGGCACTTCCGTTTTCAGTCATCTCTCTTCTCCGTTGCGGGGGACTTGGCTAAATAATAAACGATTGACCAAATAATAATCAAGAAAACATGGCCCGTGGGTGAAAGTTGCGCCGGACTCCGCCTGGTTCAAGGGATTAGCCAAGCCTGAAATTTTGTTGGGCGATGTCAAAGTAGGGTGCTGCCAGTGAACGCACCGGTCGACAAGCGGGACGTGGCCGCCGACGGATCGGTCGGCCTGCCCACCGCCTCCGAGCTGCAGCAACTGCGTTCCCGGGGCAGGTTCCGTTACTTCCTCGCCCTTTTCGGGGCGGCCTTCGTCGCCGCGGTCGCGTATGTGGACCCGGGCAACTTCGCGACCAACGTGGCCGGCGGGGCCGAGTTCGGATACATGCTCCTCTGGACCGTCCTGGCCGCCAACCTGATGGCGATGCTGATCCAGTTCCTATCCGCAAAACTGGGCATTGCGACCGGCCGCAATCTGCCGGAACTGTGCCGGGAGAACTTTCCCCGCCGGACTACCTGGGGGCTATGGGTCCAGGCGGAGATCATCGCCATGGCAACCGACCTGGCCGAGATCGTCGGCGCGGCGATTGCGCTCAACCTGCTCTTCGGCATTCCCCTCTTCACCGGCGGCCTGATCGGAAGCGCCATGGCGTTCGCTCTCCTGGCCCTTCACAACCGGGGCTACCGCCGCTTCGAGACGGCGATCATCGGCCTGCTCGGGGTGATCCTGATCGGCTTCCTCTACGAGGCATTCAAGATCGGCCCCGATGCTTCCGGCGTGGTCCAGGGCTTCATCCCCAGGCTCGAGGGCACCGACAGCCTGCTTCTCGCGGTCGGCATCATCGGGGCGACGGTCATGCCCCACGTGATCTACCTTCACTCCGCCTTGACGCAGGACCGCATCCCGCCCCGTGACGACTCGGAGCGGCACGCCCTGATCAACTTTCAGAAGATCGACGTGGGTCTGGCAATGGGCATCGCCGGCTTCATCAACATGTCGATGCTGGCGATCTCGGCAGCCGTGCTCGGCGGCACGGGAATCGACACGATCGAGGGAGCTTTCGAGGGATTGAAGGAACTGGTCAGTCCGGCCGCCGGGATCGCTTTCGGGATCGCCCTCCTTGCCTCCGGAATCGCGGCTTCCAGCGTCGGCACCTTCGCCGGCCAGGTGGTGATGCAGGGGTTCATCAACCGCACCATCCCCCTTTTCCTGCGCCGCTCGATCACCCTGGCCCCGGCCCTGATCATCCTCGCGATCGGAGTCGACCCGACCCGGGCGCTGGTCCTCAGTCAGGTGGTGCTGTCATTCGGCATCCCCTTCGCACTGGTGCCGCTGATAATGCTGACCGCCCGTCGGGACGTGATGGGCGACGGCTTCCAGAACCGCCGCCTCACCACCTTCTTTGCTTCGGTCTTCGCCGCGATCATCATCGCGCTCAACCTGTTCCTGCTCTTCCAGACCTTCACCGGAGCCTAGGCCCCATCTTCACCGGGCCCGCCAGTACCCGTCGCGACAGGTCCCCGAAACCGGAGATCAGAGAACCATGTGACCGCGCTTGCGGCTCGAGATGAAGATGCGCTCGAAGGCGAGCTTTGCCCAGTGGGCCTGTGGTCCGGCCATTATGTGTGCACTCGGCTCCCTGGTCTTGTCGAGCACGTGGTCGGCCTTGAAGATGATCCCGCTGTTGCCCGCATCGAGCACGCATACTGCGGCCAGCTCGTCCATCGGCATCTCCCAGCGAGCCCTGCCGTCCAGGTCCGCGACGATGTTTTCGGCGGCCACCTTGGCCATCGTCTCGCTCATCTGGCCGGTCTTCGGGACGCCCGCCGGCACCTGCGTCTTCTCCGGGGGCGCCACCGCAATCGAGACTCCCGCTGCGAAGATCTCCGGCAGCTCGGCGTGCCGGAAGAAGGAATCGACCGGAATGAAGCCCGCTTCGTTGGCCAGGCCCGGAGTTCCGGTGACCACGTCCACCCCGCTGAACGGGGGCACGATCATCGAGTAGGCGAAGGGCAGGGTGCGTCCGCCTTCGAGATCCATTTCTCCATCCCTCACTTCGTTGATGACCGAGTTCGGAAGACCTTCGATGTCGAACTTGTCGAAGAACTTCTCGACCATGCCGGAAGAGTCTCCGACACCGGCGAGACCGAAATGGCCGAGGTAGGGCTCGGCGGTCACGAACTTGACCGGGGCCACATCCTCCAGCCCGGCTTTCCTGATCCGGTGCTTGACGTTGAAGAGAAACTCGTAGGAAGCGCCGAAGCAGGATCCGCCCTGCGCGGTACCAACCACTACCGGGCCGGGATTCTCCAGAAACTTCTGCCAGGCCTCGCCGGCCATCTCTGCGTGGTCGAGGTTGCAGACCGATTGCGTGTATCCGCCTTCCGGCCCGAGCCCGGGGATCCGTTCGAAGGCGAGGCGCGGTCCGGTCGCGACCAGCAGCCGGTCGTAGTCGAGTTCCTCGCCGTCTGCGGTGGTCACGGTGTGGGTTTCGGTGTCGATTGAGGTCGCGGCCTGGTTGATGAACCTGATCCCCTTCTTCTCGTACATCGGCGCCAGCTTGAAGGTCACGTCCTCGGCTGACCGTGTGCCGAAGGGAAGCCAGATCAGGGACGGGATGAAGGTGAAGTGATCACGCGGGTCGAGAACCACGACTTCGTGCTTCCTGTCAAGCAGGTCGCGCAGGTGAAGCGCGCCGGTCAGCCCGGCGAAGCTCGATCCGATCACCACGACACGACTGGAATTGTTCTCGGCCATTGCCTTCCCTCACTCGGTCTGGACTCATCAAATTCACAACTATTCTACTGCGCAGTGGAGTAGTTTCACCTGCGGGTTTTCACTGAATCGCGCCTGGTGAAGCCCGGAGTCAGGGGATCGAGGTTCGACGCTCGCAGCGAGGTGCCCGGTCCCGGCCCGGGCCACCCTTGCAGATGTCCCGGCCGGGTCCGGCCCTCATCCGGTCACCTCCCGGCCCGCCGATCAGCCGGTCGCGGCCGAGGCCACCTTCCAGCCGGTCGGCCCGCGCTCCCCCATTGAGGAGATCGTTGCCGGCTCCCCCGATCAGCCGGTCCCTGCCCCCGGCGCCGAAGACCCGATCCCGGCCCTTGCCGGCACAGATCAGATCCCGGCCGCCGAGGCCACGGATGACATCGTTGCCGGCCAGGCCGGCGATCACGTCGCGGGCGGCCGTCCCGGTAAGGACGTCCCTCGCGGCGGTCCCTTTCAGGGTGGCCACCCTGCCCGCGCAACGAACCACCTGCGCGATCGGGGGCGCCTCGACCGTGATGTTCACTTGCCCCTTGTCGGTGCCGAAGCCGAGTTCGTCGAAGCTGCCCACCTCGAACTGGTCGACACCACTGAAGCCGGGGTTCGGGGTATAGGTGAACGGGTCGCCGGCGAACTCCTGCTCGAGGGTGCCCTGGGTTGGCTGCGAGTTCGCGTACTCCCGGACGTCGGTCTTCTCGTACTCGGGCCCGGTGTCGAGACACTCGACGCTGAAGGTGACCGGCTCACCGGCCGCTGTCGTCACGTTGGTGTCGGGACAGTCGGGGCGACCATCCGGAGCCCAGTCCGGATTGCCGTCGAACCCGTTCTCGTCGGTCAGTTCGATCTCGATCGGGCTCGTGTTGTCGGCCTCGACCATGACCAGTCGGCCCGTGCCGAAGATTCCGTTGACATAGGCGATCAGCTGGCCGTCGGGCGACCAGGTGCAGTTGTAGTCGCCGACCGCCGGGTTGGCAGGTTTCGAGACGATCACCGCGTTGGCCGGATTGGCCAGCGGCGCCACGACCACGTCGGCCGTAGCGTTGAAGCCGGCATTGGTCAGCGTGAAGCAGATGCTGTTTCCGTCAGGAGAGATCGAGGGCTGGGCCTCGCTGATGCCCGAATCGGGGATCGCCAGCGTTTCCGCGCCGCCTGCCGCCGGCTTCCGGTAGATGTCAGAGTTACCTGCAGTGTTGGGGTCGCCGCGATGGAAGTAAACGGTCTGGGAGTCAGGGGTCCAGGCCGGCTTGCCTTCGAATGGGGCACCGGCCGCGGTGAGGTCTGTGGTCGGGATCGGGAGTTGCAAGTCATCGGCGGGCTGGATTCTGATCTGCCGGTCGGCGCTGCCTGGCGCGGGCTGATGCTCATAGGCGATTCTTGTGCCGTCCGGTGACCAGGCGGGACGGTCGGCGCTCAGGTTGTTCGCGCCCGCCCCTTCGGTGGGAGTGATCTGGACGGGGCCCGTGCCGGCCTCCAGGTCGATCACGAAGATGTCGTAGATGCCGGCGGTCCCGTTGGCGAAGGCGATCTTGGTCCGGTCGGGGGACCAGGTGGGATGCCGGTACTGGCCACCCGGCGGGGTGATCGGGTTGCTGATCAGTCCGCCGCCGGACGAGTTGCTCGGAACCGGCAGGAGATACAGCCGTGCAGTGGCGTCGGTTTCCGGCGGTCGGCCGCTGACCAGGACGATTCGGCCGTTCTCGCCACTGAGCACCGCGCCTGCAGGGGACGCCGGGACAAACATCGTCACCAGGAGGGTGAACCCCGCCAACGCCACCGCCGCAATCAGACTCCTGCCACGGCGCGGGGATTGAATCGATTTCAGGACCATGAGACCCCATCTGCCGGCCGCGCCCGGTCGACTTCGATTGACCTCTCCAACGTAACCGCAGCGATCCACCTACGTCAAGCGAGGATCTCGCCTCCCGCCATGGGACACCCCGTTTTACAACTGACGAGACGGAACGTTCCGTCTCGCGAGGGTTGGGAATCCGCCTTCCAGCTTGACCCCCTCCCAAAACCGGACGAGACGGAACGTCAGGTCTCGCAAGGGTTGGGAATCCGCCCTCCGGCTTGACCCTCTCCAAAAGCCTGACGAGACGGAACGTTCCGTCTCGCGAGGGTTTTTGCGGGTATGCCCAGCTCGGCAGCCTGGTGAGGGCAGGCCTCGCGGGTACGATCGCCTCAATGGCTGCCTCTCGCCAATCCTCCAGCGACAGCCGTTCCCCCGGCGGGCTTCCGTTCATCGACGAGCACTCGATCGAGGTGCCCGCTTCCCCCGCAGAGACCTGGGCTGCGCTCCTTCGGACATTCGGCGGTTCCGCGAACGGCCTCTTCACTGCCTACGCAAAGGTGATCGGGGTCGACCCGATCGACTCCGAGGGGCCGCTCGACGAGGTCGGCTCGACCCGGACCGGTTTCCGGGTCATTGGGGTGAGCGCCCCCGGCGTGCTCGTCCTTGCGGGCAAGCACAGGTTCTCCGAGTACTCGCTCGAATGGACGATCAGTGAAACCCCCGGAGGCCGTTCACGCCTGGGCGCCACCACGAAGGCCCGGTTTCCCGGCATCCACGGACGGGCCTACAAGGCCCTGGTGATCGACTCGGGGGCGCACGCGAGGATCACGCGGCGGATGCTGGCCGCGGTTGCCCGCCGGGCCATTCGGGAAACCCGCGATTAACGCTAGCCGCGATCGAGGACGGTGCCGTCGGCGGATCGCAACGTCACCTTGACGTTGACGAACTTCGCCTTCTTTGCCGCCTTCTTCTGAGCCTTGGTCAGCTTGACGGTAGTGACGGCCGAACCGTTCTTCGGTGCGGACACTCCGGCCTTGATTGTGAACTTCTTCTTGCCCAGCTTCAGGGTGCCGGTCAGCTTGCCGGAGCAGTCCTTGTTGCCGGAGCAGGTGACCCAGACCTTGATCGCCTTCCTGTTGGCGGTTACGCGGCTGATCTCGGGCCCTGCCGAGCCACCGGACTCGGCCGCGATCGGAACAACCTCGTTGTCATCCCCGGTGCCGGGATCCTCGGTCTCGGACGGGTCGTCGGAAACGGGGCTATCCGGATCCTCGGTGACGGGCGGATCGGTATCGGTCACTGGCGGGTCGGTCTCGTCGCCGCTTCCGGGTTCGGTCCCGGGCTCCTCACCCGGATTGCCGGGCTCGGTCGCCTCGCCGTTGCTGACGGTCAGATCCTCAGGCGGCGGGTCGGCCAGCCAGTGCTGGTAGACGCGGTTCGCGTTGAGGGCGACCGGGTAGTACGCAACCTCGTCGATCGCACCGTAGAACCAGGGGGCGAGTTCGCCGAAGCCGACGTAGAAGGTCGAAACGGAACTGGGTCGCTTCGTCGATTCCGTCTTGCCGGTCTCCACCCCGTTGACGTAGATCCGGATGTCGACGCCGTCCCACGTGCCGACAACCTGCTGCCACGCGCCGATCTGGACCGGCACCGAAGAGGTGACCGTGGTGTCCATCCGGCGGTACTTGAACTGGCCGTCCTTGATGTAGATCTCGCCGGCATCGCCGTGGCCGACGATCGACTGGTCACGGGCGTCGTTCGGGTACACCCACGCCTCGAGGGTCGACTGGTAGCGGGGTGCCGCCACGCCGTTGATGTAGCCGTAGCCGCCCTTGCCGAAGAAGTTGCGGGCCCGGTCACCGTCACCGGAGATGCCGACCGGACCGGAATCCTGGTCGTTCTTGTAGATGCCGTTGTTGCCGTTGCCTGACGCGTCAGCCATCGGGCCGCCTGACGGATCGCCGAGGCGGCAGTACAGCACGGGGCTGTCGGTGTTGAACAGGTCGGCGAAAGTCTTGACCGTGTACGTGTGGGTGTGGATGTACTCGTTGCCACCCTCGTCGATCGCGGTCACCACGAAGGTGTGCGGTCCGAGCGAGTCGGGAAGCGGGTCGCCGTTGTTGATCGGGTTGCCGTCAACCGTCGCCGTG
This sequence comes from Solirubrobacterales bacterium, assembly GCA_036780865.1. Lineage (GTDB taxonomy): Bacteria > Actinomycetota > Thermoleophilia > Solirubrobacterales > 70-9 > 67-14. Next base: position 40,539 of record DAIQCC010000011.1, read on the forward strand.
CAGCTGGCGATGTCGGAATTGCCGGGCACGTCATCCGGATCAGAGCAGGCGAACTCGGCGTTCGGGGTCTTGGTCGGCGCGTAGCGGCCACCGTTCCTGGGGGCATGCGGGACTGTGAACGGGCCCTCGGTGTTGAAGGGGGAGTTGCCGGCGACCAGTGACGGATTGTCCTTGGCGACGCCGACCTTCCACCGGTCGAAAATCAGGTGAGAGCTGACCGCTTTTGCGTAGTAGGCGGCTTCGTCCATCTCGCCGTGGAACCACGGGGCCATCTCGCCGTAGCCGACGTAGAAGGTGGCGGTGCCCGACGGGGGCTTGTTGGCGCTGGAGGAAGAAGCAACCTGAATCCCGTTTACGTAGAGACGGGTGATGCTTCCGTTCCAGGTGGCGGCGACGTGGCTCCACACTCCGGGGGGCACCGCCCCGCCCGAGTAGATCGTGTCCTGGACCTGGCGGAAGGCAAGCTTGCCGTCCTTGATGAAGAGCTGGCCGCCACCGCCGTGGCTCATCACCATCATGTCGGCGCCGTCACGCGGCTTGACCCAGGCTTCCATCGTGTAGGCGGTTTTCGGGGCGGTGATCCCGTTCACGTACCCGTGACCGTCGCGGGCCGGGAAGTAGGCGGCCTTGTTCTCGGCCGGGTTCGCAAGCTCGCAGACCCGCGGCGGGTGGGGGCGACGCTCGCAGGCGGTGGCGCCGTCACGCCTGAGGGCGATCCCGTTCTGGTAGATGCCGTTGTGCCCGTTGCCGGAGCTATCGAGCATGTCGGCGGAACCGAGCGCCTCGTTGAACCGGTAGTAAGCGAGCGGGTTGCTCTCCTTCACGAACTTGCCGTAATCCGGCGGATCAATCGTGTAGGCGACCTTCTTCTTTGAGACGTTGCCGGCGCGGTCAACCGCGGTCACCTCGAAGAAGTGGGGTCCGAGATCCTCGTCGTTGATCGGCGTGGCGGTGCAGCTTGCGATCCCGCTGGCGGCGGCAGGGCTGCCGGCGAGCGGATCGGTGCAGTTATAGATCGGGTTGGGACCCTCGTGAAGCAGGTAGCGATCCTTGTTCACCGGCTTGGTGATTGTGATGTTCGGCGGAGTCTCGTCGACGATCCAGTAACGCTGGGCCGGGGTCGCATCCTCGTTGCCCGCGTGGTCAACCGCGGTCGCGTAAAGGGTGTGGCCACCCTCGGGCACGTTCAAGTCATGGCTGTACGGAGCCGAGCCACCCGGCGACGTGCACTGCTGCCAGGGCCCGCCGTTCAGCTTGCAGTTGAAGTAGTCGATCCCGCTCGCGTAATCGTTGACGAGGGGGTCGCTGCCACCGAACTCGAAATGGAAGGTGACCCCTGAATCGTTGTTGTACAGCGACGGGCCGACCGGGATCGTGGTGTTGGGTCTGGTGCTGTCGACGAAGAAGTCGATCTCGTCGTAGAAGGTGGGAAGGCTTACGTCGCTGGCCTGACCGACCCGGAGGCGGTAAGCACCGTCGGCAAGGGCGTTGCTCCCCTGGACATCCAGGGGGTCGGCGTCACTGGCAGCCCAGGTGTCACCCGGACCGGGGAGCGCGACCTTGAAGGTGTAGACGCCACAAACGTCAGGGATGTCGGAGCAGAACGGACCGCCCCATACTCCCGGGGAAGTCTCGACCTGAACGGCTCCGCTGATCTGCGGCTGGTAGTCCGAAGGCGGGGGGAAACTTTCGGGAACTGCGCGGCCCAGGTAGTCGGCTGGTGCCGACTGGAAAATCGTCCCGTCGGCAGGGCCATCGATGTAAACCGCATCGGCTGCTGACGCGGTCGATGGCGCGGCGCCAACACCGACGGCGAGAAGCAGAGCTGAGAGGAAAGCAAGGAGGAGCGGGCGCAAGAAAGAGCCGCGCCGGAAAGGCACTCCAAACCCTCGGTACCTGTTCACTTCCCCCATATGCTCGCGAGCTTAACAGAGGCTCGGGAGGATTGCACGTTTCTTCTTTGTGAATGCGGGTTTGCGGGTTGTCATAACCCGGTTTTCCGACACTTATCTTGATTGATTCAAGAAAAGCGCTATAACTTCGCCTGGTGCCTTCGACCGTCGAATACGAGAATCTCCTGCGGGACGCCGAGCTCCGGGTGACCCGGCCCCGGGTCGCCGTGCTTGATGCCGTCTACGCAAACCCGCATGCGGACACGAACTCGATCATCGAGGTCGTGCGGGGCGAACTGCCCGACGTTTCCCATCAGGCGGTCTATGACGTGCTCAGGGCCTTCACCGACGCGGGCCTGGTCCGCCACATCCAGCCCCCGGGTTCAGTGGCCCGCTACGAGTCGCGGGTCGGTGACAACCATCACCACATCGTCTGCCGCTCCTGCGGCGCAATCGCGGACGTCGACTGTGCGGTCGGCCACGCACCCTGCCTTGCGGCCTCCGACGATCACGGTTTCGTGATCGACGAGGCCGAGGTCGTGTACCGGGGCCTCTGCCCCGACTGCGCGACCGAAACCAGCGAGAAAGAAACCCCCCGAAAGGAATCCCGTGTCTGACCAGCCAGATGCAGTTGTTGGCGAAATGAACGAAGAGGACGCCGGCGGCTGCCCCGTAGCCCACGACGACCGCTTCCCATACCCGGCCGAGAGCGGCGACAACACCCAGTGGTGGCCGAACCGTCTCAACCTGAAGATCCTCGCGAAGAACCCTTCGGAGACCAACCCGTACGGCGACGACTTCGATTACGCCGCCGAGTTCCAGACCCTCGACCTCGACGAGGTGAAGAAGGACATCGCCGATGTTCTCACCACCTCCCGGGACTGGTGGCCGGCCGACTTCGGCAACTACGGCCCCTTCATGATCCGCATGGCCTGGCATTCCGCCGGCACCTATCGCGTGATGGACGGCCGCGGCGGCGGCGGACACGGCCAGCAGCGCTTCGCCCCGCTGAACAGCTGGCCCGACAACGCCAATCTGGACAAGGCGCGCCGCCTGCTCTGGCCCGTCAAGCAGAAGTACGGTCGCAAGCTCTCCTGGGGTGACCTGATGATCCTGACCGGAAACGTCGCCCTCGAGACGATGGGCTTCAAGACCTTCGGCTTCGCCGGAGGCCGCGTCGACGAGTGGGAGCCGGATGAGGACGTCTACTGGGGCCCGGAGAAGGAGTGGCTCGGCGACGAGCGCTACACGGGTGACCGCGATCTCGACAGCAACCTCGCCGCGGTCCAGATGGGGCTGATCTACGTCAATCCGGAGGGCCCGAACGGCAACCCCGACCCGCTCGAGGCGGCCAAGGACATCCGCGAGACCTTCGCCCGCATGGCGATGAACGACGAGGAGACCGTCGCCCTGATCGCCGGTGGCCACACCTTCGGCAAGACCCACGGTGCCGCCGATCCGGAGCCATACGTCGGGCCGGAACCCGAAGCCGCACCACTGAACGAACAAGGCCTCGGCTGGACAAGCAGCTACGGCTCTGGCAAGGGTGCCGACACGATCACTTCCGGAATCGAAGTGACCTGGACCACCACCCCGACCAAGTGGAGCAACAACTTCTTCTGGAACCTGTTCAGCTTCGAATGGGAGCTGACCGAGAGTCCGGCGGGAGCGCATCAGTGGCAGCCGGTCGGCGGAGCCGGTGCCGGCACCGTCCCCCACGCCCACAACGAGGGCGAGCGAATCGCGCCGAACATGCTGACCACCGATCTCGCCCTTCGGTTCGACCCGGAGTACGAGAAGATCTCCCGCCGCTTCCTTGAGGATCCCGACGCATTCGCCGACGCATTCGCCCGCGCCTGGTTCAAGCTGACCCACCGCGACATGGGTCCGAAGACCCGCTACCTCGGACCGGAAGTCCCGGAAGAGGAGCTGATCTGGCAGGACCCGGTCCCGGCGGTCGAGCACGAGCTGATCGACGAGGTGGACATCGCCGCGTTGAAGGAGAAGATCCTCGCTTCCGGGCTCTCTATCTCCCAGCTGGTTTCGGCAGCCTGGGCTTCCGCCTCGACCTACCGGAGCAGTGACATGAGGGGTGGCGCCAACGGTGGTCGCATCCGCCTCGAACCGCAGAAGGACTGGGAGGTCAACAATCCGGCTGAACTGGCCAGGGTGATCGAGACCCTGGAAGGCATCCAGTCAGAGTTCAACAGCCAGAACGTTGGTGGCAAGGAAGTCTCATTCGCCGACCTGGTTGTGCTCGCCGGCTGCGCCGGGATCGAGGAAGCCGCCCGCAAGTCGGGCCGCGAGGTCGCCGTTCCTTTCACACCGGGCCGCGGTGACGCGACCCAGGAGCAGACCGACGTGGAGTCGTTCGCGTACCTCGAGCCGTCGGCCGACGGTTTCCGCAACTACCTGAGCGGCAACCAGAAGCTGCCGGCCGAGTACCTGCTGCTCGACCGGGCGAACCTGCTCGGCCTGACCGCCCCGGAGATGACCGTGCTGGTTGGAGGCCTGCGGGTGCTCGGCGCCAACACCGGCGGATCACCGGAAGGTGTCCTGACTGACCGGCCGGGCGAGCTGACGAATGACTTCTTCGTCAACCTGCTCGACCTCGACACCCACTGGGAACCGGCCTACGAGGATCAGTCCAGGTTCACCGCGAAGGACGAGAACGGAGATGTCCGCTGGACCGGTACGAGGGCCGACCTGGTCTTCGGGTCGAACTCGGAGCTCCGCGCGCTGGCCGAGGTCTACGCCTCGGAGGACGCGAAGGAGAAGTTCGTCAACGACTTCATCGCCGCCTGGACCAAGGTGATGAATGCCGACCGCTTCGACCTCGACTGAGGTCGGGCCTGATCGCAGGATCGCAGCAATGGAAAGGGCCCCGCTGGTGCGGGGCCCTTTCGCTAGGCGACGCCTCTACTCTGACTGGGAATCAGGGCTTCTCCTGACCGGGTATCAGGTCGCGTTGCCGGTTCGGATACCGATGCAGATCGTCGCCAGGTAAACCGGCAGATCGTTGAACGGATCCTTGTTCCAGAATTTGTAGGCACGCTTCTTCGGCCTCGGATCCATTCCGAGGAAGTGGACCCAGCCGTGATTCCACGGCGCTATGCCCAGGCCACCGACCCCGGCCTTGAAGCCGTCCTTGCAGCCGATCACCTTCTCCTGGACCGAGTTCTTCTTTATGTCGTGCGCCCCAAGCGGCCAGTAGCCGGGCCGGAGGTAGATCCTCAGCCTGTGCCTGTGTCCGAAGTTCGAGGCCGTCTTCCTGTTCAGGCAGAGCACGCTGAGTTCCATCGACGTCGGGTCGGACACCGAGAAGTTCCAGTTCCAGGAACTGCTCAGGGGATTGCCGGGGTAGGAGCTCTTCTGCCACACCTTTCCGCCGACCAGGGTCTTGAAGCCCGGTCCGACGGCGACCTCCCACGGGTTGCAGGCGAGGGAGGCGCTCGAGAAGTCCCCGCCCGGGAAGAAGCCGGTCGTGACCAGCGGTCTGATGTTGATGTCGTGCTGGTGGCTGTTCTCGGCCGTCTTGCCGCCAAGGCAGACTGCGAAGATCTTCAGCTGGGCCCGGCCGTCGGCATTGTTCGAGATCTCGAAATGCCACTTCGCACCGTCGCCGCCCTGGGTGAGGTCGCTGTAGGAACGCTCGACCGAAACATCGGTCATGTCACCGAAGATCCCGATCTGCGGGTTTTCCTGGTCGACGTTGTCGACCCTCCACATTCCGTCGATCGCGTAATCGCCAGGGTTGCAGTAGGTATGGACGTGGGCGTGCCCGCCCCCGTTGATGTCAACCTGGTTTTCGACCTTGTAGATCTTCAGGAAATGCTTCGGAGCCGCCTGCGAAGCTGCCGGCAGCAGGACTGCGCCGGCGAAGAACGCGACAAGCAGGCTCAGTAACCAGAGGCTGCGCCTGTGACTGCCAGTGCCTGAACTCATGTGAAACCCCCTCGCCCCGCAGTCTGGCTGTGGGACTCATCGACAAGACTGCCACTCCCTAACGTAACCGCAGGTACCGCAAGTTGCAAGTAATCGGTCGCGCGGGCCGGATTGCCTGATGCACCCCGGCCCGCGAACCGGCCCGGTCAGCCGGGCGGAATGACCGTTTCGAAGTTCCCGTCCCAGTCGCTCGCCCGGCAGGGATCGGCGCCGCAGTAATCACCGATGTAGCCGTTCGGGTCGAAGAAGGTGTCGATCATGGCGACCGGCCCCGACGCTCCGCGGGGAGCCCCGTGCGGGTCCTCCCAGATGTCGTTCGGGGGCACGTTCGCATACGGCGGCACGCCGGTTCCGATGTTCTCCGAGAGGTTCAGCGGGTTCTTCCGGAAGGGTCCGCCATCCCAGTAGATGATCGACGTTCCGCGATACGGATACTCGTCAGCCTGAATCCTCGGGATGTCCCACAGGTCCTCGTAGTCCGGCCAGCGCAGCGGGTCGATCGCACCCCGGTTGGTCTTCGCCCCTATCGTCCGGGCCTGGACGTCACTCGCGAAGTTGGAGACCTGGTGGTCGCCGAGCGCCACATGCATAGTGATGTTGTGAGGCGGCGTGTCCGGCGGCGGATTGTCGGTCATCACGTGTCCGTAACCGTTCGGCTCGCCCCGATCCCAGAGGATCTGGACGATGTTGAGGATCAGCGGCCTCGAAAGCTCGCTCGGGTAGGCCGGATACATGATTCCGGCGTAGGTAGGCCAGTTGGACGACCGGGCGAGCAGAGTCGAGTAGTTCATCGCTCCGACCACCAGCGCCGACTGGGTGAAGTCGGGCGAGAGCGCGGTCAGGGGACCGCCCATGATCCCGCCCTGGCTGGCGCCCATGTAGTAGACGTGATCGGTGCGGATCACCGATTCACCCGTGTTCACACCGTCACCGTCCTGGAAGGCGGGGTCGGTGCCGAAGCCATCGGGATGGAACATGAGACGGGCGAGGAACAGTTCGTTCAGCAGACCCTGCTGGAGCCGGTCGGGCACCTTCTCGAAGCTCGAGAGGTCCTGAAGGGTCGAGATCACGGTCGGAATGTCCTCGTTTGCCATGCCGATCTCGTCGGTCGCGCAAGCGATCATCGAGTGGTCCTGGGCGAGGTCCGGGTTGATGCTCCCCCTGACCTGCTCGGCCGTCCCGAGCAGACCGTGACCGAAGACGAAGGGCCGCAGCTTGTCCGGATCCGGTCCGTCGAGACCGACCGGCGGAATGATGCACTCGAACTTCGCCTCGTAGGTGCCGTTCCTCTGGGGAAGGCCATTCTCGTCGAGCTGCATGCTGCCGCCGGGACCGCAGGGCGAACCGAGTCCGCCGAAGAGGTAGCAGGGCACGGTGTAGGTGCCACGCACCCGACGGGCGATCTGGGGGCCGAGACCTGACCCGGGCATGCTGGTGACGGTGAACTCGGGGGCGTCACCCTGAACCACCTGGTCGCCCATCGTGGTGTCACCGAGCAGAGCGAAGGCATCGTCTCTCATGTGGAGTGCGCGCCGGTAGAGGCTTTCGTCACTGGCCACCGTGAAGTCCCAGGCCAGATAGAGGTCCTGTCGCTTCACGCCGGCCTTCTTCAGAGATCTGAAGATGCTCTCGAAGTGGGCTCGACGCTGGTTCACCGGAGCCTGGCCCGAAGGAAGCGAGTCGCGGTAGTAGCGGAAGGCCGAGGGAGCCTCCAGCGGGGTGCCCTGCTCGTCGGTCAGGTTCCGGAGCGCGACGATGTAGCGCTTCTTCTCATCGAAGTTCCTTGCCGGACTGATCATCAGGGCGGCCTGGGCCGGGTCGGTTCCGGTCGCGTCGGTCTGGACCCAGATCGGCCAGCGCTCGCCCGTTTCGGCGTCGATCACGACCGCCCGCTGGTCGGCCTCGGAGTATCGGCTGAGCCGGTCCAGGGTTACGAAGCCGTTGGCCGCCACCGCTTCAGGGGTGTCGATCCCCGGAACCTTGAGGACGATCCCCTGGCCCTGGCTGAAGCCATCGGACAGGTTGTAGTCGGTGGGGTCGATCGGCACGTTGCTGGCGTTGCGGGGCATCCCGCCCGTAGTGAAGTCAAGCCGCTTGCCGGTCGCGCTGGAGGAGTCTTCCCGCGTGTAGTAATCGTTCGGGAAGGGCAACATGCACATGCCTTCCCTGGGCTGCGCAATGAAGTCACAGTCTTCGGCCTTGCTGAGGTCGACCGCAGGCAGGACGCAGTCGGCCGTGTTCCTCTTCACGTCGGCCGCCGCCTGGCGCTGCTTCTTCGCGGGAGTCCTGGCGAGAACCCGTACCTTGCGTGCCTCGCAGCCATCCATCGTGTCGCGGGCCGGGCCGGTTAGCTTCAGGCTCACCGTGACCGCACGGCCCCGTTTGCCGATGCGGACGAAGCGCGGAACGGTCAGCTGTCGAGTGCCGTCGTCAAAGGTCGTCGAGGTCGAGGTAATCCGCACCTTCACGCCCTTGCCCGCCTTTACCCGGACCTTGAGGTTGCCGGACCTGAGCGCACTCGAGGTCGCACCGAGAATGCTCACGGTCGGACGCATGAGGCGCTGCCGCTTCGCTTCGCGCCGCTTCTTTGCCGCAGCCTTCTGCTTCGCCTTCTTTGCGGCGGCCGGGTTCTTCTTTGCATAGCCGGTCGTCTCCCCGCCAGACGGAGCGGCAGCAGCAGTTCCGGCTAGCGCAAACGAACAGGCAAAGACAAGCAGCAAGGCGGCGATTCGGCGCATCGGTACATCCTCCCTTTTGACTCCCTAGAAAACTCCCGCACGCAGGCTAACAGGCAGCCATGCGAACAAAGTGCAGTTAGGGGCTGGCGGAAGCCGTCGGTCAGTCTTCGTTCTGCGAAAGCAACCGGAATACGATCCAGATCGCAAATGCGAGAACGACGAGCAAAACGATGATGCCGGCGAAGGCACCAACAAATAGGAAAGCTGCGACCACAGCGATGATCCCGATGAAGAATCCGAGGATCGGCGGGATGTAATTGATGTCTGAATCTGGATTCACGGTGGACATTGTGCCACGGTCGAAGGGCGGAATGTCAGAACTCGCGGCTGGCTGCGCTGAGCAGCGGCCAGTCAGGTTCGTAGCCGAACACCTCGCGCAGGGTCGCGACTCCGTAGCGCTCGGAGACGATGTCGATGTGGTCGGCGGTGACCGCGGCCGGGTGGGAGCCGCCGCAGCTGCGGGCCAGCGCCAGGAGCTCTGCTCGCAGGGTGACGATGTAGTTGGCGGCCTGGCTTGACTTGAGGTCAGGGTCGAGGCCTCCCATCAGCCAGCGGGACTGGGTGGCGACCCCCGCCGGGCAGCGTCCCGTGTGGCACCGCTGGGCCTGGATGCAACCGATCGACATCATCGCTTCCCGCCCGACGTTGAACATGTCGCAGCCCAGGGCGGCCGCGAAAAGGGCCGCGTCGGGAAAGCCGAGCCGACCGGCCCCGGCGAAGACGGTGTCTTCGGCCAGGCCGGCGCGAGCGAAGGTCGTGTAGACGGTCGCGAAGCCCAGCTTGAATGGGAGGGCGACGTGGTCGGCGAAGGCCAGCGGGGCCGCACCGGTCCCGCCCTCGCCGCCGTCGATATTCACGAAGTCCGGGCCGCCGCCACTCGCGACCATGCGCTCGGCGAGCTCCTCCCAGAATTCGAGCTCCCCGACCGCGGACTTGATCCCGACCGGCAGCCCGGTTGCCCCGGCAACCTGCTCGACGAATTCGATCAGTCCGTCGACGTCGCCGAATGCGGAGTGCGAAGGAGGGCTGACGCAATCCACCCCGACAGGGACGCCGCGGCATTCCGCGATCTCCGGCGTCACCTTGGCGGCCGGAAGCAGTCCACCGAGTCCCGGCTTCGCCCCCTGCGAGAGCTTGACCTCGATCGCCCTGACCGGCGCGCCCTCGACGGTCTCGACGAGCCTCTCGAGGCTGAAGTTGCCCGCCTCATCCCGGCAGGCGAAGTAGCCAGTGCCGATCTGGAAGATCAGTTCACCGCCGTGACGATGGCACGGGGCGATCCCGCCCTCGCCTGTGTTGTGCAGGCAGCCGGCGATCGCGGCACCGCGATTCAAGGCCTCGACCGCCGGCGGGGAGAGCGCGCCGAAACTCATCCCCGAGATGTTCACCACCGAGGCGGGGCGAAAGGCGTGTTTTCGTCCATGCGCGGCCCCAAGGGTCTTTGCGACCGGAACCGCGAAGTCGGGAGGACCGGCGGGATCCCCGTCAACGGGGGCAGGTGCCGGAAAAGGCGAATGCTTGATGATCACGAGGCTGTCCACCGACTCGACCTCGTCGTCGGTGCCGAAGCCGAAAACGTTCGGTTTGCCTTCCGACGAGGTCTTGATCCAGCGCCGCTGGTCCCGGGAGAACGGTCGCTCCTCGTTGTTCGAGGTGACGATGTACTGGCGCAGTTCGGGACCGAAAGCTTCAAGCAGGTAACGGAAATGGCCGACTACCGGGAAGTTGCGCAGAATCGGCTTGCGCCGCTGCGAGACGTCGTAGCCGACGAGGGCCACCAGTGAGGCCGCAGAGGCCAAGGCGATTCCTCCCGTTCGCTTGCGCATGATGGGATGAAATCTAGTGGGTCAGGAACCCAGAGGGGCCTAGCTGCCGCGATCGCCGTGCGGCGCCTGGCGAGCCATCGGCGTCGTCGCAAACGGGCGGGCAATCCGCCGACGGAACCAGCCCGAGCGGGCCAGCACCACCGCGGTAGCGATGCCGACCGAATCTATCGCGACGTCGACCGGGCTGCCGTTGCGGCCTTCAACGAAGCTCTGGTGATACTCGTCACTGATCGCGTAAAGAAAGGCGATCGCTGCGGCCCCGGCCAGCGGGAACCGGGTGACCGGGGCGAGCGCACGCCACCAGAGAAGGGTCAGTAGTGCGTAGGCGCCGAGGTGAGCGAACTTGCGAAGCAGCAGGTCCCAGAAGCCGAGACCGGTAGTCAGGTCTGGCTGCGCGGAAAGGTAGAAGATCATCCCCATCAGGGCCAGGGGCGGCAGCAACCTGGCCAAGTCAGGCCCGGAACTTTTCGATCACAGCCTCGGCTGCCTTGCGACCCGATACGAGCGCCCCCTGGATCGAGGGCGATTCCCGATAATCACCGCAGATGAAGAGGCCCGAGTCGAGGACAGGCGAAAGTCCACCCACCTGAAAACGTCCCGGCCCGAAGTCTGGCAGGGCGTCAGTGACTTTGCGGGTAGCGAGGTGGTTCCAGCCCGCTACGACCTTGGCGCCGAACCAGTCCGAGAGCTGACTGCGCATCCTCGGTTCCAGATCATCCGAAAGGGCCTCGTCCCCGATCGCGCTGACCGAGACCAGGGAGCGGCCAGCCGGGGCGTAGCCGGCCGCCACAGCGCTCGGAACCGCCAGTTCGTTGACCGGACCCGACCCGGGTGGCGAGAGGTAGAGCATCGACGCGCTGATGTCAGTTTCGGGCGCGTCGTAGTAGACGCAGGTCGTCACCCTTCCCTCGCCGGGCTCGGGCAGTCCGGCCAGGGTGGCGGCGGATCTCTCGTCGGTCGCCACGACGACCGCCGATGTCTCTATCCACTCTCCGTCGTCGCGGCGAACCCCGTCGGCACGAACCTCCCGGACGGGAGTCTCGAGCTCGATGTTCCCCTCGCCAACCCTCCCGGTCATTGACTCGGCCAGGCAACCGATGCCACCAGCCGGCAGCGTCGCGGGCCCCTTGGTGAAGCAACGGAAGAAGATCTCCAGCAGCCGGGAGGAAGTGTTGAGCTCCGGGTCGATGAACACCCCACCGAAGAACGGTTTGAAGAACCTCTCCAGGGCGAGCAGCGAGAAGCCCCGCTGGCGAAGCGACTCGATCGCCGGCAGGTCGGGCCGGGCGAGGATTTCAGCCGGGCTGAGTGAGCCCAGTTCCTGCCTCATCCTGGCGATTCTCAGCTTGTCGGCAATACCGATGACCGGGGAGCTGATCGCCGCGACCGCCTTACCCGGTCTGCGGATCGGATCGAGCAGCGGCGCGAACTTGCCGTTCAGCCTGATCAGAGCCCCAGGCTCGAAGTCCCCCAGGCCGAGCGACTCGTAGTCGAATGTCCGCCTGGCCTCCGGATAGGCAGTCAGCAGCACCTGGAAGCCGCGGTCCAGCCTGAACCCGTTCACCTCGTCGGTCCGGGCCCTGCCACCGACCCCGTCGGAAGCCTCGAAAACCGTTACGTCATGGCCGGCTTCGGCCAGAATCCCCGCACACTTCAGACCGGCGAAGCCGGCGCCAATGACCGCGACGGTCGGGGCCATCAGCCAGCCAGTGCCTTCCTGAGGCTCTCCGCGGCGCGGTCACCGACCCGCTTGAAGATCAGGGAGAAGACCGGGTCGAGCAGCTTGCCGAGTCCGCTGGTCATGATCCGGGCGTCGTAGTCGAGCCTGCTGCCGGTTCCGTCTGCGGTCACGTCAATCGTGTCCCGGATCTTCGCCACCCCGGTCGACGATTCAAAGACGACCTGATTGGGTGCGTCAACTGCAACCGTCTCGTACTCCATGGTCAGGTCGCGGCCGCCGAAACCGGTAATCACCTCGTACTTCGAGCCGACCTCGCCCGCTTCTCCGGCGATCAGCTTCACCGATGAGGTGTTGGCGTCCCACTCCTCCGCGTTGCGGAAATCCGCCATGTAATTGAAGACTTCTTCAGCGCTTTTCGGGCTGTCGACACTCGTCGAGTAGTTGGCCATGGCTGCATTCTTCCTTAACGGGTAGCCCGGCCTTCCTTAACGGGTAGCCCGGCCTTTCTGATCCTGATCGCCTCGAACTTCGGGCGGGCGAAGTGCCCCGCCTTGTTCGTAAGGGCAGGTCAGGTCGCGACAACCCTGTCGCGACCGGCCCGCTTGGCGCCGTAAAGGGCCTGGTGAACCGCCAGGCCGGAAGCCCTCGGATCCTCGTCGAGCGCCGAAACCCCGATGCTCACGGTGACCGGCGGTTCCTGCATCTCCTTCTTGATCGTCTCGCGGATCCGCTCGGCAACCTCGGTGGCGGAGGCGAGGTCCATCCCCGGTAGCAGGACGACGAACTCGTCGCCCCCGTAGCGGGCGGCGAAGTCGGCCGGACGGATCCGGCGCAGGATCGCTTCTCCGACCCCGATAAGGGCGAGGTCACCGGCGTCGTGCCCGAAACGGTCGTTGACCTCCTTGAACCGGTCGACGTCGATCATCAGGACTGCTCCTTCCGGCCGGTCGACTTCGCTCAGCTTCTGCAGGTGGTCGTCATATGCGCGGCGGTTCCAGAGTCCGGTAAGGCCGTCACGGTAGGCAAGTTCCTTGAGCCTGAAGGCGTCGCGGGCAACCTCGCGGGCATTCTCGGCGGCGACCATGGCAGTGGTCGAGAAGGCGTCCGCCATGCCCAGGCCTTCGGGCTCGGATTCGTCACCGATCCGTTCGTCGGCCAGCCCGGGAAATTTCTTCTGCCACTCGGCGAAACCCCTGTCCAGCGATCTCCGTAGTTCATGCGGTCGGACCGGGTTGTCGATCAGTTCCTCGACGAACTCGACCGCTTCGTCACATGTCCTGGCCATCGGCACATCGACCCCGAGGTCGGTGGCCTGCTCGACGGCCTGACCTCCGACGAAGATGGCCGGCGGTGACTCGAGTTCCAGGGCTCCTTCGATGGCCTCGACCAGGGCGGGGATCCTTGCCGGGGTTGCCGCGGTCAGCCCGAGCGCGGTCGGCCTGTGTTTGCGACAGGCATTGAGCAGTGCTTCGGTCGGTACGTTCGGCCCGAGGTAGATCACCTCGTAGCCGGCACCCTCGAGGGTGTCGGCGATCATCCGCAAGCCGAGCACGTGATGCTCGCCGGCGGGTGCCGCAAGCATGACCCGCTGCTGGCGCTTCGAGGCGTTTCTCAACAGTTTCGGAAAGAGGCCGGCCATCACCTGTTGGCTGATCGCAGTCGCCAGGTGCTCGTCGGCGACCGAAGCCTCACCCTCCTGCCACATGTGTCCGACCTCGATCATCGATGGACCGATCACCAGGTCGTAGATCTCCTCGACCTCAAGGTTTGACTCATGGGCCTCGTTCGCAACGGACTCGGCGGCGATTGCATCGCCGTTCAGCAGAGCCTCCTCGAACCGGTTGGCGAACTCACGGGCGCGTCGGTCGCCGCGCCGGTTTCCTCCGTTCCCGTTTGTCTGTTCTGTACTCACAGGTTCTTTCTCGGTCACGGCAGGTCCGAGCCGATCACTTCCGGCTCGGGAAGCTTTTCCAGATCGTCGGAATCCATGCCGTCGCCCCGGCTTCCCCGGCCTGCCCCGAAGCCGGTGCGGTCCATGTCACCCCAGGTGTGCGTTCCCCGTCGCCGCCACATGGTCCAGATCGCCCGGGCCCTGGCGAAGGCGATCAGCTGCCGGTAGCCGATGTTCTCGATCACGGCGACCACTACCAGCTTCGACAGGTCCGACCAGGACGGGTAACGGCGGAAGGCCCGCTCCTCCATCAGCAGGGTTGCGAACGAGATCAACAGGCCAAAGCTGAGGCTGAGCGCGAGGAAGGCAATGGCCAGCGGCCAGGAAACGATCCCGAGGATCAGGGAGACGGCGAAGACGATGTAACCGGTGACTTCGAGGACCGGACCGAACGCCTCAAACACCGTGAAGTAGGGAAAGGCCATGGTCCCGACCCTCCCGTACTTGCGCCGTCCCGCCATCGAACGGTGACGGACCAGCATCTCGACCAGGCCGCGCTGCCATCGGTCTCGCTGGCGGAAGAGCAGCCTCAGGGACTGGGGTGCCTCGGTCCAGCAGATCGGGTCGGGAAAGAAGACGACCCGGCATTTCTCCCCCTTGTCCCGCCTGATCCGGTGCAGCCTCAGCACCAGCTCCGCGTCCTCGCCGACCGTGGTCGGATCCCAGCCGCCGGCCTCGACGAGGGCGTCCCGGCGGAAGATCCCGAAGGCACCGGAGATGATCAGCAACATTCCCAGCCGCGACCAGGCGAGCCGGCCGCCGAGAAAGGCTCTCAGGTACTCGAGGATCTGCAGGTTCGCCAGCAGGTTCTTCGGAGTCTTGATCGAGGTAAGCCTGCCCCGCTCGACGGTCGAGCCGTTGACGATCCTGACGATCCCACCGGCCGCCACGGTGGACGGGTCGACCTGGAACTCCCAGACGATGCGGGAAAGGGCCGCGGGGTCAAGCATCGTGTCGGCGTCGATCGCGCAGACCAGTGGGAAAGCAGCAAAGCGCAGGCCCACGTTGAGTGCGTCGGCCTTGCCGCCATTCACCTTGTCGATCACCACCAGTCCCGGGTGGGAGGCGCTGGCGTAACAGCCGGTCACCGGCTTGGTCTCGATCGCAGCCCGCGGAATGCGGTCCATCCGGGTCAGGGCGAACTCCTCGGTGAGCTTCTCCATGGTCGAATCGGTGGATCCGTCGTTGACGACCATGACCTCGAAATGGGTGTAGTTGAGGTGCATCAGCGACCGGATCGAGTCGGCGATGACCAGCGCCTCGTTGTAACAGGGCACGATTATGGTCACCGGCTTGCTGAGCGGAGAACGCGCCACCTGCGGGTAGTCCCGCAGAGGCCGGCGCTTCACGTACTTCTTGACCTCGCGCCAGCCGATGACCGCGAGGATCGCGTAGAGGACGTTGAGCACGAAGAAGTACCCGACCATCAGCCAGTCGTAGGTCAGCAGCAGATCCTCGAACGCCGGAATCATTGTGCCGCTGCCGCCTTCGATTCGAGCAGGGCGAGGCTCTCCCGGGCGCGCTCCCGGCAGAACCGGTCCGGGTCATGGAGAGCGTCCAGGAGCTGATGCTTGCCGGCCATTCCAAGATGCCTGAGGGCCGAAGCGGTGTTCGCCCGCACCCACCAGTCACGGTCGCTGAGGCAGCCACGCAGGCGCTCGGCGGCGACGATCGAAAGCTCCAGGCCCTCCGGTGTGTTCAGATCGTGAATCAGTCCGATCGCCCTGGCCGACTGGGCACGCACGGCCGGAGAGTCGTCCTCGAGCGCCGCGAACAGCACCGGGATCACCTTCTCGGCTGGTCCGGTCAGGCCGAGGGTGCGGACCGCACTGACCCGCTCTTCCTCTGTGCCCTGGCTGGCGTAATGGATCAACGGCTCCAGCGCCCGGGGGTCGGGGGCCAGGCTGAGCGACCTCATCAGTGAGGACCGGCAGTGCGGGTCGTCCGACTCGCGCAGCGCGCGCAGAACCTCGTCGTTTGCCCACGGCGCTCCCAGCCTCTCGATCAGCCGTTCATGCGGGATCAGCCCTTCGCTCATCGCCTGGATCAGCGAGCGGGCGGCGGCATCGTTGGCTACCGATCCGAGGGCCGAACACGCTGCGAACCGCACGTCTGCATCCTCGTCCCGCAAGAGGCTGTCGGCGACGGAAGCGGCATGGTCGAGACCCATGCGGCCCAGCAGAAGGACCCCCTTGCCACGGGCAGTGGGCTCCTCTCCATAGGACTGGAACTCGAGCGTCCCCGAAATCGGGTGGATCTCGTCGGCCCGCCGGAACGTCAGGATCATTTCGGGAGTCACGCCCGTCTCTTCAAGCACCGCCAGCATGTCGGTCTGGGCCGAGTCTTCGCGAACCATCTCCTTGTAGATCTCCACGAGATCACTCGACCCGCCGCTCAGCACCGCCTTGCGGTACTGACCGCGCCGGGAACTGGAAACGACTTCCCGCCGGTCCCGGCTGGCCTTGCTGAGCACGACCAGGACCGTCATGACGAACCAGGCGAGAAAGGTGCCCGCGATGAGCACAAGTATTACTTCGATGAAATCGATGTCTCCACCCCAGTCGACTGTCGCGGGGGAATCCGGTCCCCGGCCACTCTGGCTGCTTCCAGAGGCAGGGTAGCGAAGGTCCAACCAGCGACAGCCCGTCCCGCATGTCGGGTCCCTGGGCGGCGGTAGGCTTCGCCGATGGCTGACTGGAAGAACGCGGGCATCCGGAGCTGACCGGTATGGCAGAAGTCGCGATCAGGGTCCCGTCTGTCGACCGCTTCTTCGACGAGTGGAGCGCCGAGCCGCTCGAGCGCCGACCACTCGATGACGGAGCCCGGGAACGAATCCTCTACGCGTGGCACGAGGGCCATGTGAAGCGCACCCCGCCCGACCGGATCTGCCTGATCCTCCCTGAGTCGGAGCGCTCGGAGCGACTGGAGCGGCTCCTCCCCGAAGCCTTCCGCTTCGACATGGAACAGATGTGCTTCGACACCCATGACCGTTGGGTCCGCAAGACCCTCAATGCGAGGGAAACCCGGGTTGGCTTCCTCGTCTTCCTGATCGCGATGATCATCTCGGTGTTGATCAGCAGCGGAAGCGACGGTGACAGCCTCGAGACCCTTTTCGCCCAGTCCTTCGTCGTGGTCGCCTGGGTCGCCCTCTGGGGCCCGGCCGGCCGGTTCATCCGCGGCGCCTCCTACCGCCTCGAGCGCCGTTCCTTCGCCCGGCTGGAGAAGACCCCGGTCGAAATTCGCTGGGAGTGAGTCGCGAGCGGATTCGTGCGAGCGAACTGACCGTAAGGTTGGCCAGAGTCATCGCCCTTGCCACTGCTTCGATCTCGAACAGCTCCCCGGGTCCGAACCAATTGGCAGTCACCTCAAGGATCTCGGGGGACGGCTCGCCAGAGAAACGGGCCTGCGAGCGGTCGACCGCGTAGACCACCGCCGCGCGGCTGCGCTCATCCAGGCGGGCGAGGTCCCCCAGCCCAAGCGCCTCGAGTTCCCTTTCCGAAACGCCGGTCCGGGTAGCCCACCTCTGGTGAACCCTGGAGCAACCGGCACAGGCGTTGGCTTCGCTGACTGCCACCATTACCCGCTCTCGCAGATCCGGCTCGATGCTGCCGCGGTAAACCCGGACCAGCGGCAACGACACTCTGGCCACCCCGGCGAAGGTTCTGGCGGCATCCCCGAGCGAGCTGAATTGACGGGGCTCTCCGCTTGGTAGCTTTGAGATTCCAGCGGCCATCAGAGGAGGGTTATCAGTGCCCTGGCAGCGAGGTAGAGGCCGCCAGCGAGGGCGACCGCGATTCCGATTTCCCGCATGTGGTTGTTGGTCCATGCGTCGAACCGGGCGACATCCGCCGCCGCCCGTTCGGGGGCGAGCAGACAGAAGATCAAACAGAGTTCGATCAGGCCGAACATGATCAGGTTGAACCCGACGACGATCAGGATGTCGACCCCCGTCGAATAGCTGAGCGAGTCGAGTTCGGCAAGGGCCGACAGGTACCAGACACCTGGAATGCTCAGGACAGCGCCGATCCCCATCGCAAGCCAGAAGGAGTCCTTCTCGATGAACTGCGATACCCGGGAGGGCTTCTGCTCCCCGGACTCGGCCAAAGCCACCTTCCGGGCTTTCCGCCTGGCACGCCGGTCGGCCCCCGGCAGTTCGCGCCCGAGAAGGAGCGTGACCGCGACGGCTACCAGTAGCAGGCCGACGACCAGACTGAGCACCGGTCTCGTCGCGCCGCTCGACCCCGACCCAACCGATTGGGGATCGGCCAGAAAGAGAATGCCGAAACCGGCAGTGAGACTGATTGCCATACCGCCGATCAGGAATCCCGAGAAGAGCTTCACCGGCTTCGGGCGAGCCAGCATCAAGACCGCCAGCGCGACAAGTGTCGGATAGACCGCGGAAAGCAGCCCGAGAAAGAGAACCTTCGGCATCAGCCGGGCAGGTTAGTTGAGGGAGTCTTCGAGGTCCTTGATCGGGTCGTACCAGCCGTTTTCCAGGATCCAGGCCTGCAGATCCTTGTCCAGACCAAAGATCACACCGAAGCCGACCAGCAGGAAAAGCGCCCCGATCACCTTGCGGAATTTCCCGTGCGGGTCGCTGAGCCACCCCAACCGGTCAACCACCGCCCGGCCGAAGATGCTGACCAGAAGCAGGATCAGAGCCAGGCCCGCTGCGTAGGCAATCAGGTAGATCAGGCCTTCCGTGAAGGAGGCCGGAAACGAAACGGCGATGATCAGGGCGTAGGTGGGGCTGCAGCTGTTGAAGACCGGCCCCAGCGCGGCCCCGAGGAGGATGTCCCGCTTCGTTCCGGTCTCGTCCCCGGCCCTTTCCATCAGCCGCCCGGACCCGGACGAGATTCGCGTGACGGCCGCCACCCGGTCCCAGAGTGATGGCCAGATCAGGGTGATTCCAAAAATGACGACTATCCCGCCCGCCAGGATCGCCCACAGGTCATCGGGGATTCCGAGCAGCGCCGTCGTCGTCTTCAGGAGAAGGGAGAAAATGATGATGGAAACGGCGAGACTGACCACGATGGTTAGCGGATGGCGAAGCGAGCGCCGATCGTTTTCAGCGCCACTCAGTGCGGAGCCGCCGACGATGACCGGCAGCAGCGGCAGGACGCAGGGTGCGGCGGCGGTGAGCACGCCCGCGAGGAAGGAAACCAGCAGCAGGTCCATGTCAGGTCCTCAGCCGGACCTCTCGTTCACTGGACCAGGGCGTTGGTGACGTTCTCCAGGGTGGGGTCCTCGTATGCGACGTAGCTGTCGATCATCTCGCCGTCGTCATCGACCTTGACTATCGTCGTCTGGATGGTTACTCCGTACTGCTGACGAAGATCCTGGTTTGAGTCGTAGTCGACCTTGAATATCGTCACACCGTCCGGCACGCCGCTGGACTCGATGTCTTCTTCCAGGGCCTGGCATTGGGAGCACCAGTCAGCGTGGAAAAAGAGAAGCTTGTCGCCGGGCGTTGATTCGACGAGTTCGGGCGAGTAGTCGACGTAGCGACCCGGCTGCGATGAACCAGCGTTCCCATCGGGCTGGGCCTGACCGGCATTCGAACCTGCGGGACCGCTGGATCCTCCGTTCCCGACGGTCTCTGCCGGGGTGGAAGCGGCGGTCTGGTCTTCCCCGGACGAGGAGTCGTCGGATGAACAACCCGCGACCGCCAGTCCGCCGGCGAAAACGATCAGAAGGGCACCTGCCAGAACCAGTCGAGTCCTTCGCATGCCGCCATGCTAATCCCGCAACTAAGTGGCGCCTAAAATCAGGCAGACCTTGTCGGACCGTCGACAGAAACCCGTACTCGTCAGGCTCACCGGTGTATATGACGCCAACGGTTCACTCGCGGGCGAACTCTCGTACTGGGTGGGGGCGCGACTCGGAAAGCGGCATTGCGCTCTTTGTGAGGTGACCCATGGACTGTTCAGGGAGAAGGAAGAGTGGAACCGGCTGGCCACCGAGCTGCCGGTTCCGTTCACGGCGGTACATCTCGACGAACGGGAACAGTCCGTGATCGAGGCCGGTGAAGGCCAGATTCCCTGTGTGGTCGGTCATTTCGATGACGGCAGCGCGAAGATCATTGCCGGACCGGCTGAAATCGAGGCCTGCGAGGGAGAGCCTCGCCGGTTCTTCGAACTCCTGACCGGAGCCTGCCTGGCCCCTACCGGGTGAAGACGATTTTTATCGCTCCGTCGGTCATCGCCTCTGCGGCTTCCTCGAACGGAACGGTCCGGGTGATCAGGACACCCGGATCCAGCATCCCGGCTTCGACGAGATCGATCACGTCGGGAGCGGTGGCCCTCGCATTGACGCGACCGACGCTGTAGTTGATTCCCTTCGCGTACAGAACCTGGAGCGGCAGTTCGGCGATCGGGGTGATGCCCCCGGAAACGCTGGTGCAGTGCCCGCAGGGTGCTGCCGAATGGAGTGCGAGGTCACGCCCGGGAGGCAGGGCGCAGGCGTCGACCGTGATCGGAAACCGCTCCTCCCAGGTGAACTCGGTCAGCTCGTCAAAACTCATGGAGATGGCTTCGGCCCCGAGGCCGCGTGCGACCCCGGCGCGGTTCTCGTCGAAGTCGACGTAAACCACCCGCTCGGATCCCAGCGCGACCGCCGAGGCAACCGCGTAGAGACCAACCGACTGGGCCGGTCCCCCGACCACCAGAACGGGCGAACCAGGGTTGCGGGCAAGCGGCCCGGCCACGGTCCGGTACCCGTCGCTGACGTTGTCCGGGATTCCTGCGGCGACTTCGGGGGAGATCGAGTCGGGCAGGCCGATCAGCATGTGGTCGGCCCAGGGCACCCGGACCAGGTCCGAAAGGGCCCCGCCGAAGTCCATTCCTTCGCGGACGACCAGCCCGAAAGCCGCTCCCAGCGGCACGGACTCGCAGGCGCCGGTCAGCCCGGCCTGACAATTGGCACAGGCGCCGCAGCTGATCTGGAAGGGAACTATCACCCGGTCTCCGATCTTCCAGTCCCCCGCCTTTGCGCCCAGGTCGACGATCTCTCCGACCATCTCGTGGCCCATCGTGAACGGGGGCTTCATCGGATAGAGACCGGTCGCGATCGCTGTATCGAGGTCGCATCGGGCGACCGCGATGGGCCGGACCAGGGCGTCGCGATCGTCCTGGATGGTCGGTGTTTCCGTGTCCTGCCAGTCGAGCTGGCCGGGACCATTGAAGAGCAAATGCCGCATCGCGTCACCTCGCAGGTACTTCGTGGCTGATTATGACGCTCGACATAGTAGCGAGATTCTATGATGATCGTCTTAATCGATGAGTGACAACACCAGAGAGAAGATGGTCGCCGGTGCCGCCACGCTGCTTTCGCAGCGGGGTCTCCAGGGCACTTCGTTCAGCGAGGTGCTCGAACTGACGGACACTCCCCGGGGCTCGATCTACCATCACTTCCCTGGCGGCAAGAACCAGCTGGTCGCAGAAGCGGTTGGCCTGCTCGGGGATGTCGTGTCGCAGCGAATCCGCTCGGCCGAAGTCGAACGACCCGAGGATGTAGCCAACGCCTTCGCCGACGGCTGGCGGGATTTCGTCGAAGCTACCGACTTCACGGCAGTCTGCGCGATCTCGGCCGTGACGGTGGGTGCGGGCGCTGACGCCGAGGAGCTGCTTCCGGCCGTCGCCTCGGCCTTCACCGCCTGGCGTGGCGCGCTGGCCGAGGCCTACGAGAGTACGGGCCTGACCGGGGAGGAAAGCAACAGCCTCGCCCTGACCACAGTGGCCGCCCTCGAAGGGGCGCTGATCCTGGCCCGGGCCCAGCAGAGCATGGAGCCCTTCGATGCGGTCCAGACCAACCTCGCCGAGTTGGCCCGCACCCTGGGCCGGCGGGACTAGGGAAGGTTCCGGGGCCGGCGTCCCCGGCCCGGGCGCTCAGGCCTCGAGGCGGCCGTCGGTGATGTGAACTGTGCGGTCGGCGTAACCGGTGATCCGCTCGTCATGGGTGACGATGATCGCGGCTGTTCCCCGCGACTTCATCTCCTGCCGGATCAACTCGACCATCTGGTCGCCGAGCTTGGTGTCGAGGGCGGAGGTCGGTTCATCAAACAGCACCAGCGAAGGCTCGTTCATCAGCGAACGGCCGATCGCCACGCGCTGCTTCTGTCCCCCTGAAAGCTGAGATGGCAGGTTGCCGGCGCGGTCGGCCAGGCCGAGTTCCTCAATTAACTGGTCGGCCCTCTTGTTGGCGCGTTTGCGGTCGCGGCCTGAAATCTCGTCGACCACCAGCAGGTTTTCCCGGGCGGTGAGGAAGGGGATCAGGTTCACGGTCTGGAAGACGAATCCCACCGAGTCGCGGCGGAACTCGGTCAGCTGCTTCGCCGAGTAACCGGAGATGTCGCTGCCGCCGACAACGACCTTGCCCTCGGTCGGGGAGAGAATGCCGCCGGCGATAGAGCAGAGCGTGGTCTTGCCCGAGCCGGACGGGCCGACCAGGGCGATGATCTCGTCGGAGCCGACGGTCAGGTCGGCGTGATCAAGCGCCACCACCTGCTCGTCGGCAACCTCGTAAACCTTGCGAATGCCCTCCATTCGGAGGGCCGGGGTTTCCTCTGTCATCTTTCCTCCGGCATCTGGGTCATGAAGATTTTCACTGGCCGCCACCGATCGCCTGGGCGGGGTCGACCTTGAGCACGCGGCGCAACGAGAAGGCGCAGCCGATCACGGCGGCGATCAGCAGGAAGAACGTGCTGCCGGCCAGCCGCGAGCCGGTAGCGATGAAGGGGATCGAGCCTGCGGGTATCACCGCGTCGAGGGCCAGCGCGGCAATACCCCCGATCACCGAGGCGACCAGGGTGACGATCACCGCCTGCAGCACCACCCCGGCGAAGAGCGACCCGGACCCGGCACCGAGCGCCTTGAGGACTCCGTAGAGCCCGATCCGCTCCACCGTGATCAGGGCGAAGAAGAGGGCCACTACGATGATCGCGATCAGCACGGTGAGCCCGATGATCTGGTTGAAGACGCTTTGCTGGGCGGAGACGCCGGGCAGGGCGTTTATCGCCTCGTCCTCTGTGAGGCTGGAGGTCCTGTCGCCGGTCGCCTGGTCGATCCGGTCCGCAAGGCCGGCTGCATCCATGCCCGGTGCCTGAATCACCAAAGCCTGGCTGATCTCCGGCGTCACCCTCGCGTCAGGGCGGTTCTCGTTCTGGACCTTGCGCCAGGTTTCCATCGAGGCCCACAGCGTGCTCTGGCCCGAGTACCGGGTGTCGTTCACGAAGCCGATCACCTTGATCGGGCTGCGGGCCGGCCCCAGCCGGATCGTTTCCCCGGTTTCGACACTTTCGGCCTTCAGCGTGTCATCGGCCCAGGCCTCGCCGGCCCTGGCGGGAGTCTCGGGCAGGCCGGCCGAGGCGGCTTCGTAGCCGAACAGCACCACCGGCACCAGCTCACGCGGTCCCTTGCCCTCTATTCGCGCTCCCAGCTGGACGCTTCCGATCTCGCCGGCCTGCTCGACCCCCTCGACCCTTTCAATCTCGCGGCGCTCGTTCAGGTCGATACGGCTTCGCACCAGCGAGTCCTGCGAGGTCGCCGAGTAGACGATCAGGTCCGCTTGCTGGGCGCGAATCGCCCCCGTGTTGCCCGCGGTCAGCCCGTCGAGCAGACCGCCCAGGAACATCAACAGGATCGCGATCAGAGTGAGGATCACGGTGGCCACACCGAAGCGGCCCGGGCGCCGCCGAAGTTCCTTCAGCGCGAGGCTCACCGTCCCCCCTCCCCGGTAGTTGCCTCGATCGGATCGATCGCGAGGACTCTTCGTGCCGCCACGACGGCGCTGAGCAGCCCGAGCACAAGCAGCACCAGCGACCACGTGATCACGGCACCGACGTCGAAGCTGAGCTTGATGTCCCCGAGCTGGGCCTGCGAGAGCGGCGTGTAGAGGGCGATCCCGATCGCCAGCCCGCCACCGATCACCAGCACCACCTGGAACATCAGGGATCGGACCAGCAGGCCGGACCTCGCCCCGATCGCCCGGAGCAGGGTCAGGGAAGCCGATTTCTGGAGGGTGATGATCAGGAAGAAGAGGCCTGTCACCAGCGGCACCACGAGTCCGAACAGCAGGAAGATCACCTGAAAGGACTGGCGGACCTCCGCGACCCCGGGTGACTCGTCGGCCGCGGCCTGTCTGGTCAGTGCGTCGGCTTCGAGACTGACTTCGTTGATCCGCTCGGCCAGAGCTGCCGGGGACAGCCCGGACACCGGCGCCGCACCGATCGCGCTCGGCAGCACGGCACCCGCATCCGGGTTGGCGGACTTGACCGAGGCCACGTAGTCGGGCCATTCGACAAACAGGGTCGGGGTCACCTGAAGCTGCGCATCGTCGGCCAGGCCGACGATCTCGATCCGTTCGGTACCCCGGGTCTGGCCGCCGGGCCCGAGCACCAGGACCCTGTCTCCGAGCTTGAAGTCCGAGTCCGATCCGACCGCTTCACCCGGGCCGTTCGGCAGCCGGCCTGATGCGATCTGGTCGGGCGCCCCGAGGTCGGGGTCGGTGTAGCCGATGATCGCGGCATCGGAGTCCTCGGTCTCGTCGTTGAGCCGGACAGTGAAGGTGCCCTGTCCGATCCGGCCGGATTTGCCGATGCCTTCGGTCGAGCGGATCTTCTGCTCGAGGGGCGGTGTGATGATGCTGCCCTGCAGGGTGCGCTGGCCGTCGACGCTGTAGACGAGCACCGGAGCCGACTGGCGCTCGATCGCGCCGATGAAGGAGGTGATCAGGCCGTTCTGGATCGCCTGCTGGGCGAGGATCAGCAGCACCAGCAGCCCGATCGCCGAGATCAGCAATCCGAAACGGACCTTGGCCCGTCGCATTTCACGGAGCGCCAGAAACATCAGCCGGTTCGGGGAAACGGCAGGCGCTGCTCGACGGCTACCTGAGGGGAGAGGAAAGGCACGCCGGAATCCTATTGACCGGAGAAGCCCGGCTCGGCCGCGCGGGCCAGCCGCTTCCAGGCGACCTCGGATGCGTCGGGCCTGCCCGGGAGGGTTTCGAGGTTGGTCATCACCGCGATCGTGGTGCCGCTCGATGGATTCGTCCAGTGCTGGGAGGTGAACCCGTCGTATAGGCCGTCGTGGCCAAACCACCGTTGACCCGCGTATCGCCAGACGTAGACACCGAGGCCGGAGCCGACCAAGCCGATCCGGAGCATTCGCCTCCTCGTTTCCGGACGGAGCAGGTCACCGGCTATCAGCGAGTTGGCGATCAGACCGAGTTCCCCGGGCGTGGTCGCCAGTCCGCCGTCGGTCCAGACCTCACCCCAGAAGTCGGTCGGCACGAAGCCGGATCGCCACCGTGCCCAAAGGCCGTTCCAGGTCCGGATGTAGGGTCGCGCCAGGTTCCCCACCGGCAGACCCTTGTATCTCCACGTGGAGATTTCAAGACCCAGAGGCTCGGCGACCAGCCGCTCGAAGAGTTCCTGGATGCGACCTCCTCCGGCACGCTCGATCACTCCTCCGAGCGCGACGTAGTTGGTGTTCGAGTATTCGAAGCGGTCACCGGGGTTGAAGCGCAGCCAACGGGCACTCGCCAGAACCTCGGCCCGGGTCCAGCGGTGCCGGGGGCGGGTGCGCATCAGCCTGTCTATGCGGTACGAGTCGAGGTAGTCCGGCAGCCCGCTGGTGTGACGAAGCAGGTCGGAAATCCAGACCTGTCCGCGGCCCGGAAGACCGGGCAGGTACCGCGAGACTGGCGCACCCAGCTTCAGGCGCCCCTCGTCCACCAAACGAAGGGCCATCGCCGCGGTGACGGTCTTGGCCGTGCTCGCCGTGATGAACGGGGTTTGCTCTTCGACCGGTCCGGAGCCGGCCGCCCGAAGTGATCCTGAAGAGCCCGTCCAGACCGTCTCGCCATTGCGAATCAGGGCCGCGCTGAGCGCAGGAGCACCAAATTCCCTGCGGGTCCGTTCGAGAACCCGGTCGAGCCGCTTTGCCAATACCTCTGCTTCGGCCCCGGATGAACTGCTCGCGGAACCGGCACCGCAACCGACCAGACACAAGACGGCCGCGGAGAGGAACCAGAAGGAAGCCTTCCTGATCAAACCGCCGCAGAAACTACGCCGCCCTGGCCGAGGCGTCAACCAGCCGGGCAGTCCAGACCTATACTGCGGGCGGCATGGGAATCCGCAGACTGATCGCATTCGTGCTTGTGCTCGCAGGCGCCTGCCTGTTCGCCCCGGGCCTTTCCTCCGCGGCGGTGTTCACGGTCAACTCGACGGGACAGGAGCTTGATGCCAACCCCGGAAACGGTGCCTGTAGCACCGCCCAGGGAACCTGCACCGTGAGGGCCGCCCTCCAGGAGTCGAACGCGCTGATCGGTACGGACACGGTCAACGTCCCGGCCGGCAACTACCCGGTGGGATGGTCACCACAGATCACCCAGAGCGTGGTGTTGCGCGGTACCGCCGGGGCAAGGGCGACCAGGATGACCGCGAGCGGGAACAACTACTGGTCGATCTCCGGCGGCGGGGTTGTCGAGATTTCGGGGCTGACGTTCACCGGCACCAACGGCATCAACTCGGCGGTCGCGGTCAATGGACCCGACACCACCTTCCGGGGGGTCTCGATCGAAGGCAACCGGTCCACCTCGTCCAGCGGTGCCGGCCTCAGAATCAGTTCCGGCCAGGTCACCCTGATCAGGAGCGCAGTCGTCAACAACCTGCTCGATCGAAGCAGCGGGGACGCGATCGGGGGGGGCATCGCGGTCTTCGGTGGCAATCTGACGGCAATCGCAACGACGATCGCCGGAAACGAAATCAAGTCGGCCGACACCAAGGGCTGGGGCGGCGGAATCTTCAGCAACGTCCCTCTGGCGCTCAGTCATGTGACGATGCGGGAGAACTCGGTGACGACAACCTCGGCCGCGAACTACGGTGGCAACCTGTTCCTAAACGGCAACGACCAGGTCATGACCACGATCCAGGACTCGATCATCACCGGCGGATCAACAAGCTCCGGTCAGTCCCGTAACTGTGGCAAGGGCAACCAGAACCCTCCGCTCACGGTCACCGGCAAGAACATCTACGAGTCCCTCGGGGCTGGAAGTTGCGCGTTCCCGCCGGCCTCGGTGGCTGCCGCCTCGGCCACGCTGACCGAACTTGACGATCACGGTGGCCCGGGCCCCAGCTATGTGCCACTGGCGAGTAGCGCTGCAGTCGATGCTGCCTCGAGCTGCCCCCAGGACGGCTTTGACCAGCGCGGTGTCGCCGCCCCGGCCGGCGCCGCCTGTGACATCGGATCCACCGAGCTTTCAGCTGACCTGAAGGCTCAGCTGGTCTCCGCTGCCGGCCCGGTCGCGGCCGGGACTCCCGTCTTTCATACCGTCGTGCTCAGCAACGCGGGTCCGGACACCGCGGAGTCGGTGACACTGGGCATTACGCCACCTTCCGGCCTCTCGATCCTTGCGGTCAGCGGCGGAACCTGTACGGCGGAAGGACAGTGCAGTTTCGGTGACCTCGAGGCCGGATTGAGCCGGACCGTCACCTTCACGACCCTTGCGCCCGCGAGCGGCAGTCTGGTCACCCAGGTCACCGGCGACTCGATTTCACCTGATCCGACACCTGCCGATACGAGCGCCAGCGCGACGACCGGGGTAATCGAGCCGACCCTGATCACCGGGCTCCGGGTGATCGGCAAGCTCCGTTCCGGCAGCAAGGGGCGGATCGGCCTGAAGCTGGCCCGTCCGGCAACCGTACGGATCGTGGTCAGCCGGATCGGCAGGGGACGGCTCGTGGAAGGTGTCTGCAAAGCCGGGGCCAAGGCTGGCAAGCGCTGCCAGACCCTGAAGAAGGTCGGGGTCCTCTCAGCCAGGAAGAAGTCCGGGCAGGCAGTGATCCGCCTGCCGGCAAAGCTTCGGGGCAAGAAGCTGAAGCCGGGCCGCTACCGGCTGACAGCCACCGCGACGACGGCATCCGGCACACGCTCGAAAGCCTCCCGGATAACTGTGAAGGTGCTTAAGGCCGGCCGCAAGCGGTAGGCCGGGAGGAAAACATGAGCCGCCTGCTCCTCACACTCTGGGATGGCGGCGGCAACGTGCCCCCCGTCCTCGGGCTGGCGGGCGACCTGGCATCCAGAGGCCACGAGGTCAGCGTTCTCGCCGACGAAAGCCTGGGCGGCGCGGTCGAGGCTTCCGGGGCCCGGCACCTTTCCTGGGACCGGGCGCCGCAGCGGGCCAGCGCGGACCCGGCGACCGAGTTCATCCGGGACTTCGAGCCGCGAACCCCGTTCGGTGCAACGGCCCGGGTGCGAGACCGCCTGATCGTAGATCCCGCGGCCGATTTCGCCGACGACACACTGGACGCGATCCACGCAACCAAGGCAGAAGCCGTGATCTCGGAGAACCTGCTGCTGGGCTGCCAGGTCGCCGCGACAAGCGCGGGGCTGCCGAGCATCTCGGTCGTGCCGAACGTCTATCCCGGGGAGGTCGAGGGCGTCCCTCCGTTCGGCCTCGGCCTCACCGCTCGCGACGACGCCCTGGGCCGTATCCGCGACCGGGCTGCTGCCGCAATGGGCCGAATGCTCTGGGACCGGCGTCTCGCCGACGTGAACCGGCTGCTCGACGGGTACGGCCAGCCCCGCCTATCCACCCTTTTCGAGATGCTGGAGCGCCCCGACCGGGTTCTGGTCTTCACCTCGGCGGCCTTCGAGATCGGAGGTGGTGCCAACGCACCGGCAAACGTGGTCTATTGCGGACCGAGGCTCGAGGATCCCGACTGGACCGCAGAGTGGACCGAGCCGGAGGGACCCGGCCCGCTCGTCCTCGTTTCGCTGAGCACGACTACCCAGAACCAGAACCGCATGATCAGGAACATCCTCGAGGCTCTGGGCCGACTTCCGGTTCGTGGTCTGGTCACCACCGGGCCAAGCGTCCGAGCCGATGACTTCGAGGTGCCAGCCAACGTGACCCTGGTCGAGTCGGCGCCGCATTCCCTGGTGATGTCCAGGGCCGCGGCCGTTGTCACGCATGCCGGTCACGGCACGGTCATCAAGTCCCTCGCCAGTGGCGTGCCGCTCCTCTGCATGCCGGTAGGCCGCGATCAACCCGACACCGCCGCGAGGGTGGTCGCCTCGGGGGCCGGGCTTCGCCTCCGCCCCGGCGCCGGACCTCGCGCGATCAGCTCGTCCCTGAGCCGGATACTCTCCGAGGCCTCTTTCCGCGAGGCCGCCGGAAGGATGGCAGCAGCAATCGCTGCCGACCGGGAGCGGGACAGGGCGGTCGAGGAGATCGAGTCCATGACCACCGGACGGGAGGCCTGATGGAACCGGCGGAGCTGCACCGCCGGGGCGTCGCAGGTCTGAAGCAGGAGATCGAACTGTTCGGTCACGCCGAGCCGGCGATGACCATCGAGCTGCCCGGGATTTTCGCGTCGCTTTCACCCCGGACACCGGACCGGTCCCTGTTCAATTCGGTCGCCGCAACGGATGCGTCGGCACTGTCCGCCGCGATCGACGAGCTCGCCTCGATCTACGAGGACGCAGGGGTCAACGCCTGGACGGTCTGGGTGCCCGACCATGACCGGGAGAGCGCCGGATTGCTCGAGAAACGAGGTCACCTGCTGGACGGTTCACCCCGTTCGATGGGTCTCGAGCTCTCCGATCTTCGGCCACCCACCGGACCCTTTCCGCCCGGGGTGGAACTGGTCGAAGTCGAGATCGCCGAGGCGGGCCGGATCAACGATCTCGCCTACGGCATCGAAGGCCCGGGCTGGCAATCGTCTTTCGGGCGTGAGCTCGACCTGCCGCACCGGCTGCTCGGGGCGAAGCTCGGCGGCGAGATCGTGTCCTGCGCGATCGCGCTGGAGGCCGGCGACGACGTGTGCATCACCGGGGTCGCAACCGTCCCCGAACAGAGAGGACAGGGACTGGCCGCGGCGATCGTCTACGGCCTGCTTCACGAGTACCGCGACCGGGGCATCAGGACCGCCACCCTTCAGGCCAGTCAGGCCGGAGCACCGGTGTACGAGCGACTCGGTTTTTCCGACGTCGGCTTCATCGAACTCTGGGAACTCCGCAAACCCGGGTGACCGGCCCGGGACCAGCCCGGACCGGATACCCGCGGGCGCTACCGCCGAGGCTTCGGGCAGCCCCCCAGACCGGACCTGGTGAAAGCGCTCGCGTTCTCGAAGTACTTCAGCTTTGGCAGGTAAGGGCCGACGACTTCGGCCTCGTCGCCGGGTGTCGAAGTCAGCTGGATTGCGTTCCTGAAGCTTCGGGAGGGCAGCATGTTCCGGATCTGGAACCAGCCGAAGTCCCGGTCGAGATCGCCGTCACCGGTGTTGCTCCAGCGGATCCAGGCCTTGCCACAGGAGAAGCGGGCCGTACCGGGCCGGTCGGCCGCCCGACTGACCACGATCGTGTAGTAGCCCTTGCGGTCGGTCGGTATCTGCTCGTCAAAGGCACAGTCAGTGACCCTGGTGCTCTGCGGGGCCTCGTTCATGCAGAAGCTGGTGTAGCGAACCTGTCCCTTGCCCATCTTCCTGTTGCCCTTGAGAGTGCGGGGAGAGGTCGGAAGCTTGCCGCGGAAGACGGCCACCTTGCCGAAGTGCCGGTTGATGGCGGTGCGGACATATGCGTTGTGGATGTTGGGAAAGAAGCCGCCCGAGGCGCCGCGGGCCGGCGGCGTCGCGACGGCACCCGGGGCGTCGTCACCGGTCCAGAGCTGGAGCAGGTAGCGCCGGTCGTACTGGGCCCGCCACTCGCCCTGCCTGACCGCGGGGAACCAGTCGGGAACCTCGCGGGGCACGGAGGTCAGCCCGCCGAAGACGTTGACCGGGGCGATCAGCTCGTTCGGGTAGCGCATCGCCCTGTAGGTGTCGGTGCTGATCAGCAGCGCACCCGGGTCGGGAACACGCGTGAACCCGATCGACTTCGATTCGGAGTCGACCGCGTCACAGAGTGCCTGGCCCTTCAGCACGGTGCCGTCCTGAAGTGTCAGGGTCGGCTTGGGAAGGCCGACACCTCCGGTCAGATCCTTACCCTTGTCCGGCACGTACACCCGCACCATCAGCAGGTTCAACTCGTAGGTATCCGGTCCGACGGTCTCGGTGATCGGACCGGCGTCCGGGATCACATAGATCGAGTTTCGCTTCGGCTCACCGTCGAATGCCTCCAGCGGAAAGCCTGGATTCTTGGCGTCGATCACGTTGATCTTGTAGCTGCGCTTCCGGGCGGTCCGCGATGCTCCTGGACGGAACGGGTTGACCGAACCGGCGAGCGGATTGATCTGGTAGTCAGCCAGTCCGTCGACTCCCCGTCCGAGGATGTCGTAGGTCTGGATGGCCATGTACCGGGAATGCGGAAACCGGCCTGTCAGGGTCAGCTTTGACCCGGGCGGCCTCCTGAAGCCAGCCGCCCAGTAGGTCGCACCGGCGTCCGGGTAGGCGATGTTGAAGTCGTTGACCCCGAAGGCACCGTAGTTCCAGAAGCAGGTGCTGAAGCGCCCGTCGACCATGTCCCCCCGGGCCGCCGTCGCGGCCTGGGGGACGAGGGCCACTGCCGCAAGGAGCGCGGCTGCGGCGATGGCTATCGCGGCCCGGATCTTCACTTGGACTTGCAGCCGAGCTTGCGGAAGGCGGCCTTGGTCCAGTACTTCGAGGTCGGGAAGTACGGGCCCATGATCTTCTTCTCTGTACCGGGCTTCTTCACCCGCTGCGGCGCCTGCTTCCAGCCCGGATCAGCAGCCATGAACCGCATGTACATGGTGCCGACCCAGTCTCTTGCCGCCGGGTCGTCGTAATTCTCGCCGGCTCCGAAGTTGATCCAGCGGTAGCCGCATTCGGGACGGGCGTTCGGCGGCCGGTCCTTCGGCATACCTACGACCAGGGTGTATCGGCGGCCCTTGGAGAGCGGCACCTGCTGGTCGTACACGCAGTCGTAACCGAGCCCGGAAACCGGCGATGAACCCGCGCAAAGCGACCAGTAGCGAACCTGGTAGTCCTTCGGAGTCCACTTCTTTGCCGCCGGTAGCGTCTTCGGGTAAGTCGGCATCTTGCCGGAGAAGGTGATCAGCGGTCCGTACCTGAGACTGACCGGGGTCAGCAGGTAGCTGGTGTCCGGGTTGTTCTGGAAGCCGCCGCTCTGGGTCGGCGGATAGGTCGCCTGACGCTCAGCCTCGTCCTCGATGAAGATTCCGGCCACGTTGTAGAGCGCGTTCCAGAACTTCTCCCAGGTCGGGGGATTGGTGGCGGGAGCGTTCTCCGGGTCGGGGGAGGCGGCAACCAGCCCCTTCCAGACCGGTGCCGGAAAGGTGGACTTGCTCACGTCCTCGATCGGATCGAGCATCGCGCAGGCCGCCTGGCCGCGAAGCTTCGTGCCGTCGGCGAGATTCAGCACCAGCTTCGGAAGCCCGGCATCACCGGTGCCGTCACGGCCCTTGTCCGGGATGTAGTTTCGGATGCTCATTCCAAGCCGGGTGTCTGGATCGGTCGTCTCGGTGTAGAGAGTGTTCGTCGCGGGCTTGGCCGGGATGTCCCCGGAAACGATGTGCAGCGTGTACTTCCTCGGTCCGCCCATCCGGTTCGCACCGGGCCGGAACGGGTTGATCGAACCCTTGTCGGGCTTGATCCTGAAGTCACGAATCTGATCCCCCGCGCCGATCTGGCCGAGCTGACCAGGCCGGCCGAAGATCGTCCACGACATGTACCGCTGGTAGCCGAACTTGCCATGAAAGGTCAGGCTGGCACCCTCGGGAAGCTTGTACTGGGCCACGAAGTAGGTCGATCCCACGTCCGGGAAGAGGTTTGGATTCTGGATCGGAATGGCTCCCGGGAGTTTGGCGTAGTCCATTCCCTTGGGCGGCGCCCAGAAGCAGTCCTTGCCGTACTTCTCATTCGTCTCGAGGGCGATCTTCTTCGGAAGGAAGTTGACGCCGGCGTTTGCCGTCGCAGTGGCGAAGGCGGCGATTGAGACGAGACCGAGCAACACGGCGACGACCCGGGTCACGGTGAAGCCCTTCCTTGGCCGGCGGCGCACCCTGCCCCGGTTTCCCTTGCCTGTGTTCTCTGCCGTTCCGGACGATTGGTTGAGCATGCTTTCCCTCTCCTCGATTCTGAAGCTCTCTCCGCAACTACCGTAACGCCCCTATTTAGATTTTGTCAAGTTGATATTTCGTAAATAGTCTGATCCGGGTAGTACGATCGACACTGTGCCCCCCGCCTCGACCGGCAATCCGACCCCACCCGCTGCCACCCGCAGCCCCCGCCGCCTGACCCGTGACGCACGCCGGACCCAGTTGATCGCAGCAGCGATGCCAGTGGTCGCCAGGGACGGTTTTTCCGGCTTCAGCCTCGACGATGTCGCTTCCCGTGCCGATGTAACCCGCAACCTGCTCTACCACTACTTCCCCGACGGCAGGAGCGACATAGTCAGGGCGGTCGCCGAGCAGGCCGGCCACACCCTCACCGACGACTGGGTGACCGACGAGTCGATCCCCCTGCCGGAGAGGCTGGTCATCAACAACGCCCGCATGGTCGCCCACGCGATGGAGCCGAGCGATGCCTGGGTGATCTACCAGTTGGCGAGAGGTTCGACCGACCCGGAGCTCCGGGCGACCATCGACCGCTTCGTGGAAATCGTGGTCGCTGCCGTGTCACTGAACAATCTGGGGACAGAGGATCCGCCCCCGCTCGCCCGGGTCGCCCTCAAGGGTTACCTCGGATTCTTCGGGACCGTCCTCGACGAAGCCCGGGAAACCGGTACACCTCCCGAGCAGCTGGTCGACCTGCTGGGAGAAACCCTCACGGCAGCACTACGGGTTGCCAGACGCCAGTCCGCGGGCTGACCCGGTTCCGGTTGCCGCTTCGCAGGGCAGGGGATTCTTCGGAAGTCGCGCCCGGGAGCGGGATAATGAATTGGGAGACAAGTCGTTCAATCGACCGTCCTGGAGAGAAGCGGTTTGAAGAGTTTGCGATAAGGCAAGAGCAACTGAGGAACCTGGCCCGGCTGGGAGCCTATGTGGTGCTCGCAACGGGGCTGGTCGTCTTCGTGTTCGGCTGGGGCTTCGACCTCGCGACCCTGCGGAACGTCGTCCCCGACACGGTCGAAGTCAAGCCCAGCACCGCAGTCGGCCTCGCCCTCGCGGCGGTGGCTGTCCTGCTTCTCGTCGACCCCGGTTCCTCGGTCCGGCATACGCGGGTCGGGAGGCTGCTGGCGTCGGTCGTTGCCCTGATCGGTCTCGCCTTCCTCACCGAGTTTCTGCTCGGTTGGGACCTCGGCATTGACGAGATCCCTTTCCGGGACGTCACCGGCCGGGCCAACGACGTCGAGTTCCCGGGTCGCCTCGCGCCGAGCACGGCCGTCAACCTTGCCCTTGTCGGGGTTGCCCTGCTCACCCTGGACGTTCACCTGAAGGGGAACTGGCGTATGGGGGAGGTTCTCTCTGTGCCCATCCTCGCGGTCTCCGCGATGTCGATCGTCGCGTACCTGTACGAGATCCCGAGCTTCTACGAGCGGGATCCGAGCACGAAGATGGCCCTGACGACCTCGACCTGTTTCATCATCCTTGCCTTCTCGATCGTGTTCATGCGCCCACAAGGGTGGCTGGCAACGACACTTTCGGCCAACGCACCCGGGGGCCTGATTGCCAGGCGGGTGGTCCCCATCCTCATCGTCGTCCCCCTGCTCCTCGGGTGGGCACGCCTGGAAGCGGCGGAAGCCGGGCTTCTCAACAACAGGGTCGGAACCCTGTGGTTCACGGCCGCAATGGTGGCGATTTTCCTGCTCGTGCTGGGCCGGGTCGCCTGGAAGCTGAATCAGGTCGAGGAAGAGCGCAGGTCGATGGAGCGAAAACTCTCCGATCAGGCAGACCTGGACGAGACCACCGGGCTCTGGAGCCGTCGAAGGTTTCGCCAGGAACTGGCCGGCCAGGCGGCCCGAACACGAAGGTTGGGCGGCGACACAGCCTTGATCGCGATCGGTCTCGATGGAATGAATGGACGGCTCGGCGAAGCCCTGGACAGCGCCATGCTCGAAGACGTCGGCAGGGTAATCCTGGCGACCGTCAGGGAGGGTGATGCGGCCGGTCGCCTGGCCGACGACGAGTTCGCGGTCATGCTGCTGGGGACTTCTGCCGAAGGGGCCCGGGGGGTGGCCGAGAAGTTGCGTCAGGCCATCGTTGCTGCCGCCGGAGACCGGGATAACCCGGGCAGCGGCGCGCTCTCGGTAAGCATGGGCCTGTCGCATGTGTCGGGACCGATGACCGATGATGGCTACAACCTTCTTTCACATGCGAGCGCCGCCATGCTGGAAGCGAGAAGGTCGGGAGGAAACCGGACCGTTTCCGACCTGCTGGACGGATCGACTCCCCCCTTCCCTGACGTTGACCGTGCCGCCAAACCGGTACGAAACGGACGACTCTCCAGGCCGTTTGGCGAACCCGGGCTGCCGAACCGGATAAACACGCTCGGGAACCGCCTGACCGAGAACAGGCGGCTACCCCATGTGGTCGCGATCGCAGCCGCGTTGTCGCTGGCGCTGGTCGTCTGGGATCACTTCAATCCCTTGGGGACGGTGATCGAGGCGTTGGCCGCCATTCTCTTCGTGGCCGCCGTCGCCTTCTTTCTCTTCTTCTTCCGTTCGATCAATCTTTCCCGCCGACGCCTCGAGAGGTATGAGCGGGTTCGCAGGGAGTCCGCCGAAGCGTCAAGTGACAGCCTGATCACGATCGATAAGGACGGCACGATTCTCGAATGGAATACCGCTTCGGCGAAGACATTTGACTGCCCGAGGAACGAGGCGGTTGGTCGCAACCTCGGAGAGTTCATCGGGTCAACCGGCTGGCACCAGTGGCAGAGTCAGGGCGTGGCCGCCCTGACCGGCGGAGAGTCCGAACCGGTTCTGGACCAGGCGCTTGAACTCAATGCGATCAGCGGATCCGGAGGGACTTTCCCGATCGAGATGACCCTCAGCCAGATTCAGGTGGAGCCGCCCAGATATGTCGCCTACATCCGCGACATCAGCGAACGTCGCTCTCTTGGCGAAGAGAAGGAACATCTGGCGGCGATAGTGCATTCCTCCGACGACGCGATCTACTCGAAGGACCTGGACGGCGTCGTCACGGCCTGGAACAAGGGCGCCGAAGAACTCTTCGGTTACACGCCCGACGAGGTGGTTGGCAAGAACATCTTCAATCTCACGGTGCCCGAGAATCTGGTCAACGAGGATCACGCGATCACCGGGCAGGTTCTGGGCGGAGGATCTGCCGAGCTGGTTACCCAGCGCCAGACCAGGTCGGGAAAGATCCTGGACGTTCCCTCCGTGCCTTTCCCATCCGGGATGCGCGCGGGGAGATCGTTGGCGTGTCGATCAGCGTCCACGACATCACCGAACACCTGCTCCTCGAGAAACAGGAAGCCCAGGACGCCGAGCATGCACTCTGGACCGGGAGGATCAGGAAGGCCCTCGCCGAGGACGCCTTCGTCTTCTTCGGGCAGCCAGTGATCCATGTCCGGAGCGGCGAGATCCACCACTACGAATTGCTGATCCGGATGAAGGTGGACGGCGAGATCATCAGTCCGGGCGAGTTTTTGCCTCACGCCGAATCCTCCGACCTGATCATCGAGATCGACCGCTGGGCGATCCGTCGCGGCATCGAGTACGGCCGCACCTGTCCAGTGGCAATCAACCTTTCGGGCAGGAGCCTCTCGGTTCCGGGTCTCGGCGATTACATAGCCCGGACGCTGTCCGAGGTCGGAACCGATCCAGCCAACGTTCAGTTCGAGGTCACGGAAACGGCAGCGGCCGAGAACCTCGATGATGCCCGTCATCTGGTCGACGAACTGGCAGAGCTTGGCTGCGGTTCCTCACTCGACGATTTCGGGACCGGGTATGGCACGTTCACCTACCTGAAGTACCTGCCGGTCAACGAACTGAAAATCGACGTCACCTTCATCCGGGACCTCAACGACGAGACCGGCAGGCGCGTGGTCGAATCGATCATCGCGGTGGCGCAGAGCTTCGACATGTCGACTGTCGCCGAGGGCGTAGAGGACGGGGAAACCCTGCGACTGCTCGACCGGATGCAGGTCGACCTGGCCCAGGGCTACCACATCGGCCGGCCGGCACCTATGGATTCGGTGGTCGAGAAAACCGGGGCCGGGACCGAAGTAAACTGACAGGCCGGAAACGACGATTCAGGGAACAAGTTCGAATGGGTGATAACGAGGAAGACAAGGAAGCACGACAGGTCGAGCTCGACCAGGAGCAGGCTCTGCTCGATCTCGATCAGGTAGTGACGAGTCGCGACCAACGCCAGCTGGATGTCCAGCAGGCTGACTCCGATATCGGCCAGGCCGAGATGGACCAGAGGCGAAGGGCGACGCCCGGCGCCGGCGAGGAGTTCGCTCTGGAGCACAGCGCCAGGGAGCGCAAGCAGGACATCCAGGATGTCCAGAACAAGCTTCAGCGCCGGTCGCAGGAATCAGTGGACCAGAGGCAGGAGCAGCACGACCGGGAGCAGGCGGAGCTGGATCGGGCCAGTGCCGCGGAGACAGAGTCTGAGAGACGGGCGAGAGAGTTCCGGGACATGGCCCGCGAACTCCGGCAGGAAGCGCGATATGCCCGTGACGAGGCCCAGGCGCTCCGTGACGAAGCACAGGCCGCCCGCGATGAAGCCCGTGCGGCCCGCGACGAGTCGCTGGGCCGGCCACCGACGGATCGGTGAGATTTGCGGCTTCATCCGATCCGGATGACCATACCCTCCGCCGTCCTGCTTAGTCTGAGGTTTCTGATGTGTCCCTTTCTGCGCCCCGAGCCACCTAAGGAGATCCCGTGAACGCTGAGGCTGGTCCGAAGACACAGGAAAAGGAGGATCCGAAGCCGGAACCTCGGAAGCAGCGCCGGACGCTGCCGACCGTCCTGATCGTTCTGGCAACAGTGGTAGGGATCGTTTCCGTCTTCGCGCTCTGGGCCCAGCGCCAGTTGATGGAGCAGGACACCTGGTCCAAGACCAGCCAGGAGCTGGTCGAGAACGGTGAGATCCAGACTGCACTTGCCGACTTCATCGTCACCGAGATCTACGCCAACGTGAACGTCGAGCAGAGTCTTGCCGACCGTCTGCCTCCGGATCTCGCTCCGATCGCCGGTCCGGTCGCCTCGGCGCTGCGCCAGCCGGCCGAGACGGTCGCAACGAAGGCCCTTCAGCAGCCGAAGGTCCAGGGTCTCTTCGTCAGTGCCAGTGACGTCACTCACCAGAAGTTCGTCCAGCTGATCGAGGACAAGGGCCAGTTCGTGTCCACTTCGGGCGGAGTGGTGACCCTCGACCTTCAGAGTCTTCTCACTTCGGTGACATCGGAGCTTGGAATCGGCTCAAAGGCGGTCGCGAAGCTTCCCCCTGAGACTGCCTCGATCGAGATCATGAAGTCGAGTGAGCTCTCCGAGGTCCAGACCGGCGTCAAGGCCCTGAAGACCGCCGCCTGGTTCCTGTCGGCTCTCACCCTCCTGCTGTTCGCCACCGCGATCTTCCTCGGCCGCGGCCGCCGCCGCGAGACCCTCAGGAGCGTCGGCATCTCCCTCGCCTTCATCGGTTTGGTGGTGCTGTTCGCCCGCAACGTTGCTTCGACCGAGATCGTCGGTTCGCTGAGCGGATCGGCGGCCAATGATGCTGCGGTCGGTTCGGCCTTCGACATCATCACGTCGCTGCTCAAGGACACCGGCCAGTCGATCCTGGTCTACGGCATCGTGGTCATCCTGGCCGCGTGGTTCGCCGGGCCGTCCCGCTGGGCGGTCTCCGCCCGCCGGGCGGTGACTCCGTGGCTGCGCCAGCCGCAGTACGCCTACGGAGCGCTTGCCGTTGTGCTCATCGTGCTCTTTTGGTGGGGGCCGCTGGTCGCCACCCAGAGGCTGATCCCCTCCCTGCTCCTGATCGTGCTCTCGGCGGCCGGAGTAGAAGTCCTGAGGCGCCAGGTGATCCGGGAGTCTCCCGAAGGTGACGTCCCCGACGCCGACACGAGTTCCCCGGCAGCCGCTCCCTGACCTCATGCCGAGGCAGGGAGGCAACTTGCCTGGCGCGAGTTGTTACCTCACTTCGCAGTCGTAGAGAATGTCCAGTCCGATCTCGAACTGGACCTCTCTCTCCTTGCCTGGACCACAGCGGAGCCAGTCGAGGGCACCGTCCCTCTGGATGAAGGTGTCCCGTCCGGGACCGCCGTAGACCTGATCGGACCCGGCATCCCCGGTACGGATGGTGGAGCCACCGAGAACGTCGTTCCCCTTCCCACCATAGACCCGGTCGGCCCCGCCTCCTCCTGAAACGTTCATGTTCAGGCCGGTGCCGCCGTCATGACCACCCATCGCCCTGATCAGGTCGCGACCGTGGTCACCTCCGATGTTGTCCCGGCCGGGTCCGCCGATCAGAGTGTCATTACCCCCGGAACCTCGCAGGTACACCCGCATGCGGCTCCCCTCCTTGAGGTTTGCGAGCCTGGCTGCCGAGATGAAATCGTTTCCCTGGGTTCCTACCCCCACAAAACCGGAGATCGAGATTCTCGTGAAGAGTTCCGGTCGGGCATTCTTCCCGGCTCCTTTGCCGTTCAGGTCGAGTCCGACACGGCCGTTCCGGGTGACCACGGAGATCGTGTCGTTTCCGGGGGAGCCATAGAACGAGAGCGGGCCCGGCCTTCGTGCGGGTCCTTCGTCCCCGTTCACGATGATTTCGATCATCGACGAATCTCCTGTTCCAGTAGCGCCCGGGGAAAACATTCCGTCCTCATGGCTGATCAGGAGGCCAGGGTTCCGCCCGTTGACAAGCCGCAGTCGAATCTGGTCGATGTTGGTGATCGTCGCCTGCGTCCCGCCGCAGGTCACCGGCCGCAGGTTCGAGAACTTCGGGTAATGGGTGATGTCGAAAGGGGTGTCCCCCGCTTCCACCCGGATTTCTTTCCGCTCACGCTTGAGAATCACAGGCCAACCGTTGGTGCGCACGGCCAGGTAGTTGTCCCTCGGGCCCGGGATACCGGCTTCCCGGTAGGAGCAGACCAACTGGTCGGACGAAGCAGAGGCAACCGTAGTCGGTAGAAGCCACGCGAGCACTCCGAATCCGACACCCAGGAGTGCCAGTCGTACCGCTCCCCCGACAGCAATGCCCTTCGATTCACGAACCATTTCGATTCCTTTCTTCTCGACTCGTTCCCGCAGGCGCCAGAGATGCGTAACCGTAACCCTGCCATAGCCCGAAAGTTTCTTCCCCGGGGGCCTGTACATTGAGCCGATGGCGCTCCGGATGGACAACGTCGGGATCGTCGTCGAGGACCTCGACGCGACGATCGATTTCTTCCGCGAGCTTGGACTCGAGCTCGAGGCGCAGATGATAATCGAGGGAGAGTGGGCCGGACGCGTCACCGGACTCGGCGACCAGAAGGTCGAGATAGCGATGATGCGGACGCCCGACAGCCACGGCCGAATCGAACTCTCCCGGTTCATCGACCCGCCGGTGGTCGGCGACCACCGCAACGCGCCGGTCAATTCCCTCGGCTACCTCCGCGTCATGTTCGCGGTCGAGGACCTGGACGACACCCTTGATCGGTTGTTGAAACACGGGGCGAAACTGGTCAGCAGCGAGGTGATCCAGTACCAGGACTCCTACCGGCTCTGCTACATCCGCGGCCCGGAAAACCTCCTGATCGGCCTCGCACAGGAACTCTGACCGCCCCCGGAGCAGTGCCCGCCCAGCCCTAACTGCCGGATTGATCGCGCTCGACGGCCCGCAGAGTCTCGACGAATTCTGTGACGTCCCGGACGATCGAGAGGTGCCGGCCGGGTATGAAGTTCGCGACGGAACTGAACTGGACGGCGCGGTGAGAGCCATCCGGCCAGGTGCCCTCGAATATGCCCTGGGCGCCTCCGCTACCCGTGAGGAACTTTTCGACCAGATCCCCCATCTCCTGCCGGTCCCCACCGCTGACCAAGGTGTCGACTTTCGCACCAATCAGCTCCTCCCGGCTTGAGCCGCTCAGTTCGACCGCGGCGTTGTTCGCGTCCCTGATGACTCCGTCGTCATCGATCACATAGATCGCGTCCCCGGCGTTCTCGAACAGGGCGCGGAACCTCTCTTCGCTCAGGGCCAGTTCGGCCACGGCGGCGCGCCGGTCAGTGATGTCCCGGAGAGAGAGCAGAACACGGTCGGGGGGGAACTCCGCAGCGTGGAACTCAACCCAGTGGGAAGCACCGCCCGGAAGGACAATCTCGATCTCGTCGGGACCGACAGGAGAAGTCTCCTCATCTTCGAGCAACCTCACCACGCGCACCTTGTCCTGATCGTCCAGAAAGTCCAGGATCGAAAGCTTCTGCATCTCGGGGACAGGGAGACCCGCGAGTTCACATGCCGCCGGGTTCGCATCGAGGATTGAGCCATCACCACCCAGCACCAGTAACGGGTCGGCGACCGCGGCGAAGACACGCGACAGGTCACGCTCCCGCTTCTCGATCTCTCGCTCGGCGTCGGCCAGCGCCTCGCCGGGGGTGGC
The DNA here is from genome assembly GCA_036780865.1 of Solirubrobacterales bacterium. Classification (GTDB taxonomy): domain Bacteria; phylum Actinomycetota; class Thermoleophilia; order Solirubrobacterales; family 70-9; genus 67-14. Next base: position 82,035 of record DAIQCC010000011.1, read on the forward strand.
CGGACCAACGAGGCCGGGTTCGAACACCGTGACCCGGCCACGCCCTTCCCGCTTCGACTGGTAGAGGGCCAGATCGCAGTTGTTGATCAGTTCGCGCTCGTCGGTGGCCGCCGAAGGAAAAAGACAGGCGCCGATCGAGACAGAGATCTGGAGGCGACCTGCGCCGTCGGAGTCGCTCGAAGCCAGCCTGATTCCGGCTGTGGCTTCAAGGATCCGGTCTGCGACTTCACGGAGACCGTCGTCCAGAACGCCAGGCAGAATCACTGCGAACTCGTCGCCACCGACCCGGCACGAGACGTCGTAAGGCCGGGAGTTCTTCCGCAGAACCTCGCCGATGTCCCGCAGGAGCCGGTCACCCCCCAGGTGCCCGATCGTGTCGTTGACATCCTTGAAGCGATCGATGTCGATCATCAGCAGGCCGACGGATGACTGGTTCCGATCGACGCCGGCGAGTTCCATCTCGAGCCGCTCCTGGAAGTAGCGGTGGTTCTTCAGGCCGGTAAGAGGATCGAGCAAGGCCCGCTCCTCCGCGACCTTTCGCAGGCGCCGGTTCTGGCGCACCGTTAGTGCCAGACGCAGATAGACGAGGAGCAGCACACCACCTGCGGCGAGCGAAAGCGCAAGATCGCCCTCGCCCGAAAGATCGAACCAGAAAGCCACGACCAGGACGCCGATGCCGGCGGCGTAGGGCATCCCATCGACCAGCAGCGAACGCGGTGGTTCGCTGGTCGCATCTCCTTCGCCGGCGCGCTGAATGTCCGAGGCCAGGAAGCCCGCCCCGCCCAGCGCCAGGCCGGTCACGATCCAGCCCAGGTCAGCGATGGCTGTCGAGTCAGCGGTCCCGCCGGCCCAGAGCAGGTCTCCGATCATCAGGGCCAGGAACCCGACCACGAGTAGCCTCTCCTCGATGTCCCAGCGCAGGTCGGTCTGGTAGATCCCCTGAAGGAGCATCCAGACAAGGGCGAGGTCAGCAGCGGGATAGGCGAGACCCACCAGAGCCTGGTCGAGGGGCACGTCCTGCGTGAACAGATCGTGCAGCAGCAGCCTGCCGATCACGATTCCGAAGAATCCCACGATGATCAGAGCGTCGAGCAGACCTTCGCCACGAGCGGAACGCCGGGTCGCCGCTCGCGCCCGCGCCCGAAGGCCGACGAACCAGAACGGCAGTGCGCCAAGCCAGAACAGGTCAGAGACCGAGGTGCCTTCGGGCTCCCCCAAGGTGGCGGATTGCAGGGCGAAGATGAGCTCTCCGACGGCATAAATGACGGCACCCGCCGCAAGCCAGGTCCAGGAGCGCTGCGTGTCGCCGGTTGTGCGCCTCGCAGCGCTGATCAAGCCGACGGACCCGAAGGCCATGGCAAGGACCAATGCGGAAACCGACAGGATGCTGCCCAGCGAGTCCCCTTGCCACTCGAGGTCGAGAACGTATGCGGTCGCCCCAAGGACAGCCAGACCGATAACCAGACTTGCGGCGACGAGCGGCCGGGACGAAGCGAGCCTTGACATCTGCCCCCTGCCGGCGGACGGAGGGTGCTGGGGTTCGGCTCTGGTCACACGACTACCCTCCTTGGTCACATCCTGTTCCCGACTCACTCGCAGTCAGGGTTGAAGTCAGACTAACCTGAGAGTCCATTACCCGCCCGGGCAGTCAGGAAACGACCCGCCCAATAAACACCCGGGGAACACAAACCCCTGGCGGGAGTGGGCGGTTGTCGACCTGACCGGTTAGCTTCGGGTAAGGGCAGGAATATGAATGGAGGTGATTGCGATGTTCGATCCCGATTCGTATCGAGAGCAGAGCCGCAGGATCTGGGGTGAGATGGCGCCGGGCTGGAGGGACCGGAACGAGTGGATGATGCGGGTCACCGGGCCGGTCAACGCCTGGCTCGTCGACAGGTCGGGCGCGGAGGCTGGGCAAACGATCCTGGAGGTGGCGTCGGGAACCGGCGAACTCGGTTTCCTTGTAGCCGACCGGGTCGGCGAAGCAGGGCGGGTGATCTCGACGGACTTCTCTCCGGAAATGGTCGAGGTCGCCACCCGCCTCGGTGAGGCCCGCGGTTTCAGGAACGTCGAGCACCGGATCCTCGACGCCGAGAGAATGGATCTCGACGACGCAAGCGTGGACGGTGTGGTCTGTCGCTGGGGATACATGCTGATGGCCGATCCGGCGGCTGCCCTGAAGGAATCACGAAGGGTGCTGCGGGAAGGCGGCAGGCTGACCTTCGCGGTCTGGGCGGCCCCCGACCGGAACCCGTGGGCCGCGGTGCCGGGGATGACCCTGGTTCAGCGGGGCCATATGGCCCCACCTGAGCCTGGGGCGCCTGGAATCTTCGCAATGGCCAACCCGGACCGAATCAACGAATTGGTGACTGGCGCCGGATTCCCGGAACCCGAGATCGAGGAGAGCGACTTCACCTTCGAATACCCGGATTCCGACGATGTCTGGGAGGCGATCGTGCGAATCGCCGGTCCGCTCGCGGAGGTGATCAACAACCTTGGCGAAGAGGAGCAAGATGCAACTCGAGCGGCGATCCTGAACAACCTCGCTGAATTCCGCAATGAAGACGGCTCCTACTCGGCCCCTGCGGCAAGCTGGGGCGTACTGACCGCCAGATAACGAAGTCGAAAGTGGCCCCGGACCTTATGGTCACCCTCGACGGCTGCTCGGAACCCATCGCCGAACTTCGAGGGCAGTAAGAAGGCCGGGAGGAGATCTCGGCGACTTTGACGTACGCCTTCATCCAACCCCTCAAACACAAAACCCCCTGGCGAGAGGGGGCGGTGTGTCGACCTTGCGGTCATAGCGGGGGCCCGATTCGTTTCTCAGGGGGACGCTCGGATACTGGAGCGGGTGGCCGGTTGAACCTAGGGTGATCGCAACCTGACTCTCACCTTGCCGAGCTTCTGAACTTGAGCGCAACCTTCGACAGGAGGGAGACGCTGCGGTCAATTGCGACACCATCATCTCAACAGTTATTGGGATGTTGCTACGATTCGACGATGAGCGAAGTCCGCTGTGACCTACTTTGTCTCGATCTCGCCAAGGCTGAACGCCTCAGGGCTAACCGGTTCGATGTACCGACCGCCCGGATTCTGTCGGATCGAGCTCGCGCACTAAGCGATCCGACTCGGCTGAGTCTTGCCGCGGCGCTAGCGGCAACCGACGAGCTTTGCGTTTGTGACCTCGCATGGGTGGCTGAACGATCTGAGAATCTGGTCTCTCACCACCTACGACTCCTCCGCAATGCGGGTCTCGTTGAGAGTCGCCGCGACGGCAAGATGGTGATGTACTGCGTCACCGAATCGGGTCGGCGGCTCTTGGCGGCGGTGGGCGCTGAGACCGAGGTGGTCGCTTGAGCACCATTGATGTGACAGTAGGACAGTTGGCGGCACCTGCGACCCGCAATATCGACCGTGAGACGTACCGACGCTTGGCCAGCCGAGCCAAACTGCTGTCCTGGGTGAGCCTGGCCTACATGACTTTCGAAGGTGGCATTGCGATCCTCGCTGGGGTCCTTGCTGGGTCTGTTGCCCTTATCGGCTTCGGTATCGATTCCGCGATTGAAGGCTTTGCGAGTGCGATCATTGTCTGGCGCTTTACTGGGGCACGAATGTTTTCTGAGGCAGCGGAGCAACGTGCCCAGAAGCTCGTCGCGCTTCAGTTCTTCCTGCTGGCACCGTACGTCGGTTTCGAATCTATTCAGGCATTGGTCGGCGGCGAGCGGCCAGAAACAAGCTGGCTTGGGATCGCTCTCAGCGCAAGCAGCGTCGTAGTTATGCCGTACTTGGGCATAGCTAAGCAACGCATCGCGGATCAGATCGGGTCGGCTGCGACCAAGGGCGAGGGTCGCCAAAACATGCTTTGCGCGTACCTCGCCGGGGCGCTGCTCGTTGGGCTACTCGGTAACGCCCTGCTCGGGGCATGGTGGCTCGATCCAATCGTCGGCTTGCTCATTGCCGCTGTCGCGCTGAAAGAGGGCCGCGAAGCTTGGAAGGGAGAGGGTTGTGCCTGCACCTCTGACCCGCTCAGCGGCTTAGCTGAAGAAGACTGCGCGGAGTCAACCTGCACCGACAAGGGCTGCTCGTCTGATGAGCACTAAGACGCGCTAGGCCCCAGCCGCAGGCCACAAGGCTTCTCTTGCTGACTCAGACATCTCCGGGGGGCGCGGGCTTGCGCGACCCACGCAGGTGAATCACCAGAGCAACGACCCCTCCTCCCAGGAGCGCAGCGGCGAAGGCGATGAGTATCACTCCCCAGGCGGCGATGTCGTCATCGTGATGCCAGTCGTCGCCCATCATCGAGCCGCGATAGTCGCCCTGTCTGCCGCTCCAGTTGTCGCCCATCATCGAGCCGCTATATCCGCCCTGGTTGCCGCCCATCATTCCCGGGCCGTAGTTGCCGCCGGATTCTCCGCGCCCGTAGTCGCCGTACATCATTCCGGCCATCAGACCCATCCAGCTTGACGCCGGGCCACCCTGGCAGCGGGTGTAGTGGTAGCCGAGCGCCATGTGCATCCGACGCTCCCCGGACTCGCCCGTCATCTGGGTCATGCGGCGATTCATCGCCGCATGGGCGTCGGTGCTTCCCAGGTATTGGCCCATCGCGAACTCGCCAATCAGCTCAAAGTCATCGGCCGCCAGTTCCGAGCACGGCTTTTCCCCCGATCGCACCGATTCGGCGAGGCCCTGCCCCTGCTTTTCTTCCTGGGCCAGGGCCGCGGTGGCGGCGGCAGGAAAGACCAATACAGCCGCGGTGGCAAGTAGAGCAATCGAGCGAAGCACGGCCCAGCGGATGATTTCTCCTTTGGTCAGAGACGCGGAAGACCATCGGCGGTTCTAGAGCCTACTACCGCCTCCACTCAAACTACTGGAATCGGGTGCGGGAAACCACGAGAGGACGATGCACTTGCTGCGATGAGATTTCGATCTCCTCCACCCTGCGCTTCATATCGCACAAGGCTAAGGCTGGAATCCGGTTCGCGTCGGCACCGGCGACCAGATGCGCGAACAAGAGGCGATTGACTTTGGCCACGGTGTCCGGGTCGCCGGAGAGCGCCATGGTCATGGCATCCACGTACTGGTCGTAGGTCAAACGGCTTTACATCTTGGAATGGTCGCACCTCAAGGTCTCCGAATCGCTCTTGACCGACGGCGGTGTCGGGTCTGCCCGGGGGCCGCTGGCCGACCTGGGTGTCGAGCAGGGCGAAGCCGAGGATGAAGAGCTGGAACGGCGGCTTGCGGCTGTCCCGTACCTCAGCGAAAGCCTCCGGACGGCATCACCGCAAATCAAGCGCCAGGTCTTCGAGGCTTTCGACCTCCAAATCGCCTTCGACAAACGGGAAGGCCGCGTCGAGATTTCCGCGACCATCGCAGAGGACATCGCGAAGGCACTGAACAACGCGGAGGACCTATTCGCGAAGGGCGACTCGGTCACCCTGACGAACATAGCGGGGGCAGGATTCGAACCTGCGACCTTCGGGTTATGAGCCCGACGAGCTACCTGACTGCTCCACCCCGCGGCGGGATCCGACATTGTAACGAAAACCGGACGCTGCCCCGTTCGGGGGCCCGGGCTGGTCAGTTGCCGCCCGAAAGGTCGTCCTGGAGCATGTAGATCGTCCAGGCGAGGGCTACGGCTCCCAACACCCGGCGGAAGAGGTTCACGCCTTCGGCCAGCTCCAGCCAGGCCCAGATCGCCAGCCCGACGAAGAAGATCGCCCGGCAGATGAAGTGAAGGGTGGAGTCCTGATCGAAAACGCGGCTGGCGATCGCCCCGAACAACGCCAAGAACAGGGGCGCGTTTGGGAACTGGGCCAGCACGTAACCGTTGACCCCGAAGTCGCGAGGGCCTTTGGGTTCGATCTTCATCTCAATCAGCCTTTCGTGGTGGCAGCGGGAAGAAGGCGCTGGTGCGCTCCATGTACTCACGATAAGCCGGGCGGCGCTCGGCCATGTCCGCCTCGAGCATCCTGACTCCCGAGACCCGGACGATCAGGTAGCTCATGAGCAGCGGCCCCGCGAAGGTCCACCAGGCGGCACCTGATCCGACGGCCACTAGCCAGAGTCCCCACCAGACCGTCGCGTCGCCGAAGTAGTTCGGGTGTCGGGTGTAGCGCCAAAGCCCCCGGTCCATGACCTGACCTTTGGTAGAGGGGTCTCGCCTGAACCGGGTCAACTGCGCGTCGCCGATCGCCTCGAAGGCCAGGCCGACCACAAACACCGCCACCCCGAGCCAGGAGAGCAGGCCCACCGACTCCTGGTCGGCGAAACCGAGCGAGTAAAGGGGCATCGCGACGAGCAGCGCGAGAACCCCCTGGAGCAGAAAGACCATCGGGTAAGACCAGAGCCAGAAGATGCCCGGCCGCTTTTCCCTCATCCGGGTGTAGCGACGGTCCTCTTCTGCCTCTCCCAGGTTTCGCTTGCCGATGTAAAAGGTGAGCCGCAGCCCCCAGAGCGAGGTGAGCAGCGCGGCGAGAAGCATCGGCGGGTGCTGGCCACCACCGAAATACGAGGCCCAGGCGATCACCACAAAGAGAAGACCCCAGGCGATGTCGGCGACTCCGGCATCACGACGGACAAGACTGAAAAGCCAGAAGATGCTCGCCACCACAAATGCGGCTGCGCAGACAAGGAGCATGCGGCGACCTTAGAGCAGATCGAGGGTGAGCAGGCAATCGACGACATCGCCGTCACCGACGCCTGCCCCCTTGCGTATCGCCGCCTTGACCGGCAGCAGGTAGCTGCTTCTTTTCCGGTCGCGGAAGATCGACGTCTTCCAGGAGACCTCGCCGATCTTGGCCATGACCGGGACGCTGCCGAAAGCATTTCCGCTCCCGGCGGTGAGATCACCAATCTCCTCGGCCAGGTCGACGGGCAGGGTGAGGAAGAACCAGGCGGCAGGACCGTCATGGCGCCACAGCTCCGCCTCGAACTTGAACTCGGGTTCCACCGCACCCTTATAGCCGAACCGCCAGCAAGCGGTGGTCCGGTTTCAACGGCCGGTCACGGGCCGGCCGGGGTGCCGACTTGCGGGGCCGAAGGGGTTTCCACCTGCGGCTGCGAAGGCTGCTCGACCTGCGGAACGTCCGCCTGGGGCACCGACGGGAGATCTCCCTGCGGCGCCGAAGGGACCCACTCCCCGTCCTCGAGCGACACCGGAACGACCGTACCGTTGGAAAGGGTGACGGTGGCCGAGTTCCCTGACACCTGGACGTCACTGACGTCTTCGTCGGAAAGCCCGTACTCGCCGGTCACCGCGGCAGAGACCTCGTACTTCTCCCCATAGCTCGCGCTGACGTTGACATCTCCGCTCTTTCCGGCGTCCTTGCCCGCTTTCTGCTCCCTGGCCTGCTGCGAGGCCTTCCTGGTCTGCTCCTCATCGTCACGTTTGGTGATCAGGTACGCGGCCGCTCCTCCGGCAACCAGCAGAACGAGTATTGCGACTATCCACTTTCGTTTCTTCATTGCCCGTTTTCCTTCGATTTGGACCGAGACTGGAGCCACGGCGGTTTGGGGGGCGGCCAGAGTTCACCCTTGACCGGTTTTGGCGGGGCGATCCGGATCACCTGCGCTTTGAGAGCCGCCAAGGGCGAGCCGGCGGGGCCCCAGGCGGGCACCGCGCCGTCGCGGCGCATGACGGCTGCCGGGGTCGGGCCCATCTCGGCCGACGCCTCTTCCGGACCAGCCTCCTCGACCCGCCTGCCTGGCGCCCGCAAAAGCACGTAAAGGAGACCGACCATCATCACGATCGCTCCGACGACGAAGGCCTGATCCATTCCCTGCATGAACGCCTCGTGAACCCCGTCCTCGAGCGCCGGCCCCGCGTCGCCCAGTCGGGGCGACTCCGCCACCTGGATGCCGATCGCCGGGGATTCCTGAACCATGTGCGCGGTCTCGGCCGGCAGGCTGGTCGTCTTTTCGGCGACGCCATCCGAGTAGCCGGTGTTGAAGAGCGAACCGAGCAGGGCGATGCCGATCGCTGCTCCCAGCTCCCGGGTCACATCGTTGAGGGCCGAGGCAACCCCCTGTTTCTCGGGCGGCAGCGATGCCACCACCGCGTTGGTGGATGGGGTGCTGGCGAGGGCCATCCCGAAGGCGAAGATCACCATCGGCAGCAGAAAGGATGAATATTCGGAAGCGGCTGACAGTCCAGTGATCAGGTAGAAGGCAACGCCCATCAGGATCAGCCCGACCGCCATCAGCGGCTTGTCTCCGTACCTCTCGGCCAGCTTCGGGGTGAGCGCAGAAACCGGCATCACGACCACCGCGATCGGGAGGAAGGAAACTGCCGCCAGCAACGGTCCGAAGCCGAGGACGAGCTGGACGTATTGAAGGCCGACGTAGAAGAACCCGAAGGCGCCGAGAAAGATCAGCACCAGGGTCAGTGAACCGCTGGAACGACCCTTGAGGCGGAAGATTCGCGGGGCGAGCATCGGCCAGCCGACCCGGCTGTCATGGATTGCCCAGCCGAGGATCGCAAAGGTGGCGACGATGTAGGAGATGACCGGGGCGGTCGCACCCCAGCCTGCCTCGGCCCCTTCGATTACGCCGTAAACGAGGGCCCCGATGCCGATCGCAGTCAGTCCCGCGCCGACGGGGTCGGGGTGGGATTCCCCGGCGTCGCTGGTATGAGGGATGAAGACGAGGGTGCCGATGAGCGAGATCCCGGCCAGAATCGCAACCGCGAGGAAGGTGGATTCCCACTCGAAATACTCGAGCAGCAGTCCGCTCATCAGCAGGCCGAGCACCGCGCCGGCGCTGGCGAACCCGGCCCAGATCGCGACCGCTCTCGCTTTACCTTCTTCCGGATACACCGAGGTGACGGTCGAGAGGGTGCTGGGCATGATCAAGGCTGCGCCGACTCCCATCACAGTCCGGCAGGCAATCAGGAAACCGACCGAGTCTGCCTCCGAGGCGACCGCAGCCGCGACCCCGAAGATCACAGTGCCGGCGACCAGGGTCTTCTTGCGGCCGATGTCGTCACCGAGGGCACCGAAGGGCAGGACGAGGGCGGCAAGCGCCACCGTGTAGGCGTCAGCGATCCAGGTGAGGTCCGACCCGGCAGCCCCTAGGTCGAGGGCGATTCCCTCGAGAGCGAGGTTGACACTGGTAACCGAGGCCATCACCAGGACGAGGGCGAGGCAGCAGCCAGCCAGGACGAAATGGGGACTGTGGAGACGCTCGGATCCGGTCATGCCGGAGTCATACTACATATGTAGTACAGAGGCAAACAAGTGCCCCGGACCGCTGCCTTGGCTGGGTGGACTACTCCTTGCCGTGCTGGTCGAGCAGGGTGCTGTCGGCTCGCTCCGAATCCGGTAACGGCCACTCGTCGTCAGCCTTCGGATCCTTTAACGGGTCGGCGGTATCCGGGCCTGGATGGTCATTGATCCCGCTGCCCTTCCTGGTCTTCATCCCGTAGATGGCGCCGATCGCGGTCACGATGACCACCGCGACGACGATGAAGCTGGTCGGCTCGATTTCCATGGGGAAGCGGTACCCGGCGAGCCGGGTTCACCAAACCCCGGGCCGCCTGGCTCAGGGCTGGGTGGTCGGCCGGATCAGCAGTTCGTTCACCGATACATGGGCCGGACGGGTCACCGAGTACTCGATCGCGTCGGCGATGTCGTGGGCGTTCAGCGGCTCGATCTTCGCGGTTCGCTCCTTCAGCTTCTCGTGGACCTCGGGCCGGTTGTGGCTCTGAAGCTCGGTCTCGACGAAGCCCGGTTCGATGATCGTCACCCGCACGCCGTGCCTGCTCGCCTCCTGACGGAGCGCCTCCGAGACGGCACCGACCCCGTGCTTGGTCAGGTTGTAGACCCCGGCGCCGGCCGAAGCAACCCGGCCGGCAACCGAGCTGATGTTGACCACGTCGGCGACCTTGCGGGGCGAATCCGAAGCTGCCGCGAACAGATGGGGCAGCGCGGCGTGGGTCGTGTAAAGCAGCCCTTTCACGTTCACGTCGATCATCCGGTCCCACTCCTCAGTGGGGGCACCATGGATCGGTCCGAGCAGCATCACACCGGCATTGTTGACCACGATGTCGAGCCGGCCGAAGTCGCCGACCGTCCGCTCGACCGCAGCGATCGCCTGCTCCTGGTCAGTCACGTCGGCCTCGATCGCCAGGGCGGTGTGGCCGTTTGCGGCGATCTCCCCGGCAAGCTTCTCGGTCCGCTCGACCCGTCTGGCGACCAGTCCGACCTTCGCGCCCTGGGTGGCCAGAGCCCGGGCAGTCGCCTCGCCGATTCCACTGCTTGCGCCGGTCACAAGGACCACAGCGCCATCGAGCCTCTTTGCCATTTTCGCCCTTCGTTTGCTTGCCGTTCACTCCCGAGAATAACCGCGGCCAATATCCTTGAACCTTGGCCGCTACCGATCCCAAGAGCGAGTCCTCCCGCCGGGTCGCGGTAATCGACATCGGAACCAACTCGACCCGGCTCCTTGTCGCCGACGTAGAAGGGCACGAGGTTGATGAGCTTTATCGCGAAAGCCGGGTAACCCGACTTGGCCGGGGGGTCGACTATTCCGGCCAGCTTTCTCCCGAGGGCATCGAGGCGGTCTGCGACGCGATCGCCGACTACACTAACCTGATCGACGAAGAGAACGTGGCCGAATCGATGGTGATCGCGACCAGTGCGGTGAGGGACGCCGAGAACGGCGATGCCTTCGTCGCCGAGCTGCGGGAGCGGTTCGCCCTGAACTGCCGGGTGATCGACGGCGACCAGGAGGCGCGCTACACCTACCTCGGTACCTCGTCGGGGAGGGACCGCACGGAAAACCTGCTGGTCATCGACATCGGCGGGGGATCAACCGAACTGATCATCGGTGACGGCCCCGACCCGGTCTTCCACACCTCGCTGCAGGCCGGAGTCGTTCGTCATACCGAACGCATCCTGACCGGCGACCCGCCCGGCTCGGCCGAACTCGACGCCCTGGCCAAGGACATCGGCAAGCTGGTCCAGACAGCGCTCGAAGGCGTCGAGATCCCGCCGATCGATCGCGCCGTCGCGGTGGCCGGGACCCCCTCTTCGCTGGCGGCAATCGATCTTGAACTGGAGCCCTACGACCCGAAAGCCGTGGAAGGTCACCTGCTGCCACTCCGGACCGTCCAGTGGTGGCTTTCCAGGCTCGCCTCGATGCCACTGGCGGAGCGCCAGCAGGTTCCCGGCCTCCACCCGGACAGAGCCCAGGCAATCGTCGCCGGCGTGGTCATCCTGATCGAGATCATGCGCACCTTCGACCTGCTCGAGATCGAGGTGTCAGAGCACGACATCCTCTACGGCTGCGCGATCACGGCAGCCGCGACGGCCTGAGCCCTGCCGGGTCAGCCGCCGCCCAGGATCCGTTTTTTCTCGGCGGCGAACTCTTCATCGTCGAGCACGCCGGCTTCCTTGAGCCTTCCGAGCTGCTCGAGCTGATCCAGTCTGCTTGCCCCGCTTGCGGGTGGCTCGGCAGGCAGGACCGCAGTTTCGGCCTGGGGCTTCGAAACATCGGCACCTTCGCCACCCGCCTGGCCGTCACCCTTGCCGCCGATCCGGGGCATCGAGATGTTCTTCGGGCGGTCAGCCCAGGCGTCACCGACACGTTTCCGGGTCCGGTCTCCGAAGTCCCGCAGGCCTGCGAAGTCGGCATCGGGGTACTCCAGCATGATCTGCCTCCGGAAAAACCAGAAACCGGCCCCGGCCATGAAGATCACGGCCAGGCGGATAAGAAACTCGCGTCCATCGCCCGCCCCCATGAGCAGGAAGACGAAGGCGACCAGCCCGAGCAGGCTGAAGGTCACGGCCGGGTACTGGCCGAACGGGACGGCGAGGAACTCACGCACCTTGCCCGAGGCCTTGGTCGGGGCAACCACCCAGGAGACCACCAGCAGGGCTGCCGCGAACCAGATCACGGTCCAGGCAACCGACTTGAGCAACTCCGTTGCAATGTCCCAGGCAGCGTGGGCGGCTGGCTGGATGTCCGGGTCGGCGAGATCGGGAACCAGAACGTTGCCGGCTACCGATCGCAGGACGAGTACCAGCAGGGCCGACAGCACCAGGGCGGCCGCAAGCCAGAGGAGTGTCAACCAGCGGTAGCCAGGCGAAAGGAAAACAGCCAGCGCGACGAGGGCCAGGGCAAGCAGCGCTGACACGAGAGCCAGGCCGCGGATCAGCTTGGCTACGGTCTGAACCTGCTCCAGTTCCTTGGACTCGACGATTCTCACGTTGCCGACCGAGTCGGGAATGCGCTGGCGGGCCTGATCGCCGAGTCCGACCTGGTCGGCGATCTCGATGATCAGCGGCTTTAGTTTCAGTTCGACCTGTCCATCGCTGGTACTGGTGAACTGACCCTTGTCCTCGATCACATCGATCAGGGTGCGGTGGGCGGCAATGTTCGCCGACTGCCAGGCCGACTGGACCTGGTCGTTGCCGAGGGCTCTCAGCGCAAGAGTGTCAGCACCTTGTCTGGCCGCTCCGGCCAGCGGTCCGGCCAGGGTGTCTCCAAGGTTGGAATTGATGTCATCCAGGCCCTTCTCGAGTTCCCCCTGCACGTCGACGTTGGCGTAGAGCTCGTCAACGGCATAGGTGGCGACCTGCTGCTGGATCTCGGGGTTCTGGAGGAGTTCAAGCGATGTGTCGCCCCACTCCTGGGTGTCGAAAACCTGACGGTCAACCCAGGTGGAAAGGATCGCGAGGAAGGTGAGCACGCCGGCCAAAGCGATGATGAAGCGGACCCACCCGAGATGCGGACGTTCCTTGGTCAATTCCTTGCTCCCGTTGTGAGATTCAGCCTGACGATAGGCGCAAGCCTAGCTGTCGGGGCACCGGCACGCTTGACCTGGAGTCAAGTACCCGGAGCGGGATTCGAACCCGCACGCCCCCGAAGGAGCAGCGGCTTTTAAGGCCGCGGCGTCTACCGTTCCGCCATCCGGGCACCTCAAGCCTAGAACCTGGGCCGGGAGCGGGCAGATCGGCGTACAATGTGGGTGCGGACCAATCTTTAGGAATTGGAATATCCGCGTTTAGAGACCGCTACATTTGGCTGAGTACGGTGTTTCCGTAAGCACAGGAGGAAACCCGGACCGCAAGGTTCCCAGTCAAAAGGAGTCCCTTGGAAGCATCAGCACTAAATCACGCGGCACGACGAGGCCTTCTCGCCCGCAAGTCGCCCCTGCTGAAGCTTCAGGGAGATGAGAAGCTGGTCGCCATGGTCCGGGCCGGCAACGCTGGAGCCTTCGACACGATCGTCGACCGTTACCAGGCCCGCCTGCTCGGTTTCTGCCGACAGATGATCGGTTCGACCGAGGACGCGGAAGACGTTCTCCAGGAAGTGTTCGTCAACGCCTACAAGGCGATGATGGCCGACAACCGGGAGATCAACCTTCGCCCCTGGCTTTACCGGATCGCCCGTAACCGGTCCCTGAACCACCTTCGCAAGCCGCGGGCCGTCGCCCAGGAGTCGATGGACATGGTCCCGATGGTGGACGCTGCCTCGACCGCCGAGAAGGTTCACAACCGCGAAGAGTTCCGCCAGCTGCTCCAGGACGTCACCAAGCTTCCCGAAACCCAGCGCGCCGCGCTGCTGCTGCGCGAGATCGACGCACTCTCCTACGAGGAGATCGCCGAGGCGATGGACACGACAGTGCCCTCGGTCAAGTCGCTGCTGGTCCGCGCCCGCATCTCCCTGGCCGAAGCGAGCCAGGCCCGGATGCTCACCTGCGGCGAAGTCCGCGTCGAGCTGGCCGAGGCCGCCGAAGGACTGACCAAGGCTTCCGGCCCCGTCCGCCGTCACGTCCGCGACTGCGACGAATGCGCCGACTTCCGCAAACAGCTCAGGAGTGACAACAAGGCCCTCGCGGCCCTCATGCCGGTTGGCCCGCTGGTCGCACTCAAGGGTGCGATCGCCGCCAAGCTCGGACTCGGCGGCGGTGCTGCCGGTTCGGGTGCGGCAGGTTCCGGTGCTGCCGGCGTCGGAGCTGGCGCGGGAGCAGCAGGTGCCGCCGGCGCGGGTGCCGGTGCCGCCGCGGTTGGCGCGGGCACCGCAGCTTCCGGCATCGGTGCCGTCACGAGCGCGGTCGGCGCGAAGGCTCTGGCCGGTGTCGTGACCGCAGCGGTTATCACCGCAGGTGCCGTCGAGGTCAAGGAAAAGGTTTCGACCAGCCCGGTTGACAGCCAGTCGGCCAACAGCACCAAGACCATCGCTTCGACCACTCCGGCCAAGCCGGTCCATGCCGTGGCCCCGGTGGTCACCCCGGACGAGAACCTGGACAAGGCTTCGGCCGAAGTCCCGGTCAGTGATCCGGTCGGTCCGGCCGCGCCCACCCAGGGCACCGACAGTTCGGTCCCGCAGCCGGCATCCCCGGTTGACGTGACCGCTCCGCCTGCCGAGCCGGTCACCCCGGCAGCACCCGCCACCTCCGACGGGGGTGACGGACTCGAAGGCCACACCACCTACCCGCCTGACGAGATCGTGAGCGAGGGTCCGGCCACGGTCCCGAGCGAGCCGGTGACAATTCCGGACGCGACCACCCAGGTTCCGGGGTCGATCCCGAGCTCCCCGGTCGTGACCGACCCGGCCACCCCGGTCGTGCCGACCACCCCGAGCCCGGCACCGGTCCCGAGCACTCCGGTCGGCCAGTAGTCCGGGAGTACAGAAGAGCTTCAAGTGATCCGGCCCGGGCCGGATCACTTGTCTAAGCGCTCCTACAGGCTGGCGGACTCGCCCGGGTCGAGGACCAGGGCCTCGATTCCCTTGGCGGCGAGGTCTTCGGCAAAGGCTTTGGCGTCCGTCTCGATCGGAGGGAAGGTGTCGTAGTGGATCGGGATGACCTTGTTCGCACCGATCAGTTCGGCCGCGTAGGCGGCGTCGTGACGGTCCATCGTGTAGTGGCCTCCGATCGGCAGCAGGGCCACGTCGACGCCGTGACGCTTGCCGATCAGTTCCATGTCGCCGAACAGGCAGGTATCGCCGGCGTCATAGATGGTCAGGCCGCCCATCTCGATGATCAGTCCGGAAGGGGTTCCGATCGGAGTACCCAGCTCGGCGCTGAACGGGCGTTCGGCCGAACCGGGCAGGGTGTTCGTGTGCCAGGCCTGGACCAGCTTCACCGATAGTTCATCGAAGCGGACCGTTCCACCGAGATTCGGGTCGGACACGTTCTCGACGCCCTGCATCTCGAGCCAGTACGCCACCACCAACATAGCCACGCAATGAGTCTAGATCCTGGTGTCCACCGCAACAGCGACGGCA
>DAIQCC010000012.1:0-86270 GCA_036780865.1 Solirubrobacterales bacterium
CGAAGCCAGCGGGCGGTCTGGTGGTTCCTGCGGGCCGCCCGGGGGCAGCAGCCCTAAAGAGAAAGGCCCGGCCCGCGAAGCGGACCGGGCCTTTCGAGCAACAGTTCGCTGCAGGGCAGCGTCTACTTCCCCTGCCAGTTCGGCTTGCGCTTGCCCAGGAAAGCGCTGATGCCCTCCTTGCCGTCCTCGCTGAAGAAGACGGTCGCGAAGCCCTGCTTCTCGGCGTCGATCCCGGCGTCCGGGTCTCCACCGCGGAAGCTGACCTGCTTGACCTGCTCGATTGCGAGCGGGGCCTGGCCGGCCAGGCGCTTCGCCCAGTTGAGGGCGACGTCGAACAGCTCCTGATCCGGGACCAGTTCGTTGACCAGACCGGCCTCGAGAGCTTCGATCGAGCTGATCGGATCTCCGACCGTGTTCATCTCGAGGGCCTTGCCCCAGCCGACGAGTCGGGGCAGGCGCTGCGTGCCACCGAAGCCGGGGATGATGCCCAGCTTGATCTCCGGCTGACCGAAGACGGCCGACTCGGCGGCGATCCGGAAGTCACAGGCCATGGCCAGCTCGCAGCCGCCACCGAAGGCGAGCGAGTTGACGGCGGCGATCGTCGCCACGCGACCGTTACCGAATCCCCTGAGCAGCTCGTGACCGTTGTTGATCAGCTCGGCTCCACCCTCGGTGTCCATCTGCGTGAACGCCTTGATGTCGGCGCCGGCGGAGAAGACGATCGGCATCGTCGAGGCGATGACCATCGCACCGATCTCGGGATTGGCGTTGACCTTCTCCCAGATCGTGCCGAGGTCCTGGATGACCTGCGGGGAGATCGCGTTCATCGGCGGGTTGGCGAGCCAGGCGATTGCGACGTCGCCGCGGGTTTCCAGCTTCACCTTCTCCGGCTGATCGCCCTCGTCCGGCTGCGGGTAGGGGTAGAAGCCCTGGCCCGAGTTGAAGCCGAGTCGGCCCTGGGCAACCAGGCGCTTGAGGGTCACCGGGATCGGGAAGCGCTCGTCGCCGTACTTCTCGTTGAGCTTCTCGATCCGCTCGAGCGAAACGTCGAGGCCCTCGATGTCGGCCTTCCAGAAGGGCGGGAAGAGGCCGCGACGGGGGTCGAGCCCGGCGCCGGCCATCATTCCGACGTCGATGTCACGAACGGAGCAAACACCCTCTTCGAGGATCAGGCACGCTTCGACCAGGGCCTTGCCGAGGAAGAGATCGGCCAGTTCCTGGGCGTCGGCGTCGGCGTCGCCCGGAATGTTCGGGGCGCCGTCCTTGTAGAGGCCCTCCCCGCCGGTCTTGGCGCCGAGCTTGCCGTCCGCAACCAGCTGCTTCATGCCCTGGTGGACGTAGAAGCGCTCGCCATAGGAATTGTTCAGGTGATCGGCAACGTGGTAGACGGTGTCGAGGCCGAGCAGGTCGACAAGGATGAACGGACCCATCGGGGCGACGTTCGCGGCACCGACCCCTTCGTCGATCTTCTGGATGGAAAGGCCACGCTCTTCCTGGGCGCGCCAGATCTCGCCGACCGCCGAGTTGAGGATGCGGTTGACGACGAAGCCGGGAACCTCACCACAGGTGATCGGCTGCTTGCCGATGGCCTGAGCGAAGTTGGAGGCCGTCTGGGCGGTCTCGGAGGAGGTGTCGTCGCCGATGATCACTTCGACCAGTGGCATCACGGACGCCGGGTAGAAGAAATGGAAGCCGACGACCTTGTCGGGCCGTAGCGTCGCTTCGCCGATCTCGGAGATCGAGAGAGCTGACGTGTTGGAGGAGAGGATCGCGTGACCGGGAGTGACGGCGTCGAGCTCGGCGAATACCGCCTGCTTGATCTCCATCTTCTCCGGAACCGCCTCGATCACGAAGTCGACGTCACCGAACTCGTCGTAGGTGACGGTGCCGGTCACGTTGGCCAGAACCTCGGCCAGGCGGGCGTCAGCCTGCTCCTGGGTGATCTTTTCCTTCTTGACCTTGCCGGCGAGCTGGCCGGTGGTTACGTTCTTGACTTCTTCGATCGCGTGGTCGACGAACTTCTGATCGACGTCCTTGATGACGACCGGAATGTCGGATGCGGCGATCGCCTGGGCGATCTGGCCACCCATGGTGCCGCCGCCGACGACGGCTGCCTTGTGTACGAACATGAGGTTTCTTGATCCTCCGGGGCGTTGAGTTGAGAGCCTTGCGGGCGGCTTGCCCGCTGCGGATGCGAGAAGTTGACTCGCGAGTCAATAAGGGTATAGGGCCTGTGGTCGAGGTGCCGGGAAGTCGTCGTAAACCCGGAGGGTGCAGAGGTTTTCTTTATCTCGCCTGTTATCTTGTCGTCTGGTCGTCGTCCAGTCCGGATGCGACCGAGGTTCAGTTCCTTCCTGTTTTCGCGCGGATCACCGGCGTCTTGGGGTTACCGGATCTCCCCTCACACCCCTCACAGGAAGTTGAACAGAATGTCCAAGCAGTCCTTTGCCGATCTCGGCGTGTCAAATGCCGTGGTCGATTCACTCCGCGAACGCGGAATCGAAGCACCGTTCCCAATCCAGCGCCAGGTCATCGAGGACATCCTCGAGGGTGACGACGTGCTGGTCCAGTCCCCCACCGGGTCGGGCAAGACGCTCGCCTTCGGCGTCCCGCTGGTTGATCTCGTCAAGGCCGAGGACCAGCGTCCCTCGGCTCTGATCCTCGCTCCGACCCGCGAACTGGCCAGCCAGATCGTCGACGAGATGGAAGCGATCTGCCACGCCCGCGCCCTCTCGATCGCCGCCGTCTACGGCGGCGTCGGCCTGCAGCAGCAGGCGAAGCGCGCAGCAAGGGCACACATCATCGTGGCCTGCCCGGGCCGCCTCGAGGATCAGCTCCAGCGCGGAGCCTTCTCGCTGAAGAACGTGCGCTACCTCGTCCTCGACGAGGCCGACCGGATGCTCGACATGGGCTTCAAGCCCGCCGTCGACCGGATCGTGAAGCAGGTCGACGACAGTCGCCAGACCCTGTTCTTCTCGGCCACGCTCGAAGGTGCCGCCGGCAAGCTCGCCAGGGCATACACGATCGATCCGAAGACCCACGTGAACAAGCCGTCACCCGGCAAGCAGGGCAAGATCGAGCATCGCTTCATCCACGTTTCCCACGAAGCGAAGCTGGAAACCCTGGTCGGCGAACTCGAGAATCCCGACCGTGGCCGGACCCTCGTGTTCGTGCGGACCAAGCACGGCGCCGACCGGCTGGTCAAGAAGCTCGGCAAGCGGACGCGCCAGGTGCGCGCCGTGGCGATGCACGGCAACAAGTCCCAGAACCAGCGCCAGCGGGCGCTGGCCGATTTCGAGGACGGCCGGGTCGACACCCTGGTCGCCACGGACGTCGCTGCCCGCGGAATCGACGTCGCCGACGTCACCCACGTGATCAACTTCGACATGCCCGAGGACCAGGACACTTTCGTCCACCGGGTGGGTCGGACCGGCCGCGCCGGAGCCGACGGCAACGGGATCAGCTTCGTCCAGGCCGACCAGACCAGGGAGTTCGGAAAGATCGCAAAGTCGCTGGGTCTGCACAAGGAGTGGGAAGCAAGCGGCGGGCCCGTATCGATCCATTCCGAGAGCCATCCGAAGAAGCACTCGCGTTCGAGCAGCCGCCAGGGCAACCGTTCGAAGGGCCAGGGTGGCAACCGCAAGCGGCAGCAGAACCGCTCGCGCCGGCGCAGCGAAAGATAGAAAACCTTGTAACAAAACAAGCGAGACCGGGCAGATAATGCTACGGTCCCGAAATAGGGTCGGGAATGAAAACCCCGGCAAAGACGTGTGTAGCGCTCGCAGTCGTTGCTTTACCAGCATCCTCCGCGTTTGCAGCACCGATGTTGGAGGACTAAATGCCTACTGGCACAGTCAAGTGGTTCAGTGACGAAAAGGGCTTCGGCTTCATCACCCCGGACGACGGTTCGAAGGACGTATTCGTCCATCACACCGCCATCCAGTCGGACGGCTTCCGCACCCTCGCGGAAGGCGCCAAGGTGAGCTACGAGGCAGAGGACGGACCCAAGGGTCCGGCCGCCGCTTCAGTCGAGCCCGTCTAGGACGGACCACAAGGGGCCTGGCCCCTTGAAGCAATGCGAGCGCGCCCGCCATCCGGCGGGCGTTTCGCTTTAAGGGGAGGCCTCACGGTTCACAGCGCGTTTACCGGAGCGTCCGGCAGGCTCGGCATTGTGGCAGTTCACGGATGCAATCAGGGGAATTTGGAGGGAAAACCGAATCCATCTGGAAGATGGTTGGTTAGAGAACGCAGAGGTGAGATGAACACACGTTTCCACGTCCCGACCAAGGTCTTTGGCGCTCGCCGCAGCCGCGGTGAACGGCCTGAAGGTGACGCCGCAGCAACCTCCTCTCCTCCCGCCTCGCTCTCCGGGTCAGACCCGATACTGATCGACCCGATGCTGAATGACAGCCCGGGCCAGTCGTCCTCGTATCTCCTGCCCGGCCGCCGCGCCGCCCTGATCGACCCGGGCCCGGCTAACGCCGCCCCCCGGGTTCTCGAAGGGCTGAAGTCGAGGGGGATCAAGGTCGACCTGATCCTGCTCACCCACATTCATCCGGATGCGGCCGCCGGAGCCGGGGTCATCGCCAGGCATTTCCCCAAAGCCGAGATCGCCGCGCCGGCCGGGGCTACCGAACGACTGGCCGATCCGGCCGCGCTGGTCTCGGACATGAAGAAGGTCTACGGGGAGCGGGTCGAAAGAATCTATGGGATCCCGGCGCCGATCGAGGCCGAACGAATCACAGCGCTCGAGGAGGGCGATCAGGTCGATCTCGGCGAGCGACCGGTCGAGGCAATTGCGACGCCAGGCCACACCGCCGCTCACATGTCGTTCTTCGACCCGTCCAGTTCTTCGCTCTTCTGCGGTGACGCACTCGGCGTCCAGCTTCCGGGCAGCAGTGTCGTCAGGCCCTCCACCCCGCCCTGGGACTTCTCGCTCGCAGATTCCCTCGACTCAATCGGGAAGCTCAGCGCCGTCGGAGCAGAAAACGTCTACCTTGCCCACTACGGTGCCGCCCGTTCGGGTCCGGACGGGATCTTCAGCCGGGCCTCCGATGCCCTCGAGAGCTGGCACCGGTCTTTCCTGAGGAAGAAGGAGATGACCGACAGCGAAGAGGATCTTTCGCGGCAGTTCAACGCCTGTCTCGAAGCCACGCTGGAACCGATCGCCCCATCCGTTCGCCGCGACCTGGAAGCTGTCAGCCCGACCTGGCTGAACCTCGCGGGACTCAGCGCGGAGCAGGCACGGCTCAACGGTCGACTCCCCGACGCCGCCTGACCGGAACGGGGCTCCCTTCCAGCGGCACCGGATCTTCGCCGTCCGGGCCGATCAGCCTGAGGCGGATACGGGCCGTGTCGTGATCTTCGATCACTGAAACGATCACTACGGTCTCGACAGTTCCAATGCCGAGGACCTCGACCACTGTCGACTCGGGCGCGGCCGGTGCATCGCCCGGAACCTCGCAGAAGGCGACCAGCCAGGGGCTGCCCAGCCCGGCGAGTACGAACGAAGGTACCAGGGTGACGCGGCCCGGCAGGCGCAGCCCTCGCAGCACGGGGATCCCGAGCCGGGTGGCGCTCGCCTCTGCGGCTGACTCCAGTTCCCGAACGAGCGCCTCATCATCCCCGGTCCCGGCCAGCCATCCGCCCAGCGCCCCTCCGAGTGCGGGAAGGAACGCTTCCTGCAGCAGTCCGGACGGAAGTGGGAGCCGGTCCGAGGGCATGTCTGATGGCCGGTTGGCTGACGGCCCGGAGAGCCTGGCCAGGACATGACCACATGAGGGACAGCCGAAATAGGTGCCAGGGTCAACCTTCCATGCCGGCGAAAAAGGACGTGGGCTCCTGAGCGCCGGTTCGCCGTCAGCACCGCAGTCGCTGCAGGGCATCCGGCCCCGAGCGATTTCCCTTGCCCTGCGAACGGGCGACCCATGGTCCGGATAGGAACTCACGAACCGGGAGTCGTTCATCCCGCCACCTTCTGACAGGCTTGACCGGTGACTGGCCAGCGGGAATCGGATACCGGGATGGACCGACGGTCCATTTCCGTGCTTGCATCCGGACACGCGATGGTTGATGCCTGTCAGGGCGCCGTTCCGGCCCTGCTGCCATTCCTGATATCCCGCCCGGGATACAGCTACGCAGAGGCAACCTCGCTGCTGCTCGTGATGACCGCCTGCTCCTCGCTCCTTCAGCCACTCTTCGGCTACATAACCGACCGCCGTTCGATCTCCTGGCTGCTGCCTGGCGGAGTTCTGCTCGGGGGCATCGGCGTCGCAGCCGTCGGTCTGGTGGAATCCCACGGCCTGACCCTTGTGGCGGTCGGTCTCGCCGGGCTCGGAGTCGGGGCCTACCACCCGGAAGGAGCGAGGAACGCCAACTATGTGGCGGGGTCGATGCGGCGGGCGACCGCCATGAGCTTCTACGGAGTCGGCGGAAACGTGGGATTCGCGATCGGGCCCGTGGTCATCACCGCGCTGGTCCTCGCATTCGGTCTCGGTGGCGTGGCATGGTTTGCGGTTCCGCTTGTCCTCGGTGCCTTGTGGCTGGCCCGGGAGATGCCCCGGATCGACGCGTTGAGGCTGGAAGCCCTGAACCGATCCGCAGAGACGGGTGGCTCCGGGAGGGACCGTTGGGTTCCCTTTGCCGGGATTGCCACGGTCGCCGGGTTCCGGTCATCTGCCTACTTCGGGCTCCAGGCTTTCGTGCCGATCTTCCTGATCACCGAGCTCGGCACCTCCGATGCGGTCGGCAATGCTGCCCTCTCCGTCCTGCTCGCGGCCGGGATCGCCGGAACCCTGCTCGGTGGCAGTCTGGCTGACCGGATTGGCAACCGTCCGGTGCTGGTCGTCTCGCTTGCCATGCTCTGCCCGCTGGTACTTGCGCTGCTCGCGGCTGGCGTCGCCGGTGCCTTCGCGATCGTCGGGCTGATCGGCTTTTTCCTTTTCGGAACGTTCTCGATCGCGGTGGTAATGGGTCAGGAGTACCTCCCCAACCGGATCGGTGTCGCCTCCGGCGTGACGCTCGGGGCAGCGATCGGATTTGGCGGCCTCGTTGCATGGCTGCTCGGTCTCCTCGCCGATCAGACCAGCCTGACCACGGTGATGCTGGTGATTGCGGCATTGCCGGTCCCGGCCTTCCTGATCAGCCTGCTGCTGCCGGGGGAGAATGAACCCGGGCCGACCAGACAGGAGCCACGTTGAGCGAGGACCGGGAAACATACGAGCTGAGGGATCTGCCGCTGGAGAAGCTGCGTAGGCGTACCTCCGCGAAATGGACCTCGTTCCCCACCGACGTACTGCCGGCATTTGTGGCCGAGATGGACTTTCCCCTCGCGAGTCCGGTGAAGGAAGCCCTGATCCAGGCGATCGAGCTGGATGACACCGGTTACTCCAACGCTCCCGGATCGGGGCTCGGCAATGCCTTCGCCGACTTTGCACTCCGTCACTGGGACTGGAGTCTGGATCCCGAACAGGTGACCGCGACCACTGACGTGGTGGGTGGCCTGCGGGCCCTCCTCGACCTTGTGACCGGACCGCTCGAGGGAGTGATCATCAACCCACCCGTCTACTTCCCGTTCTTCTCGATCATTCCCGAGGTGGGCAGCGAAATCATCGAAGTGCCGGTCGACCCGAAGGGCCGGCTGGACATTCCCGCGATCGAGGACGCCTTTTGCGAGGGAGCCCGGGCGATGATCCTCTGCAGCCCTCACAATCCCTCCGGCACCGTGCCCACCCACTCCGAGCTGGAACGGCTGGCGATGGCCGCGGCCGAAGC
Organism: Solirubrobacterales bacterium; assembly: GCA_036780865.1. Lineage (GTDB taxonomy): Bacteria > Actinomycetota > Thermoleophilia > Solirubrobacterales > 70-9 > 67-14. Next base: position 7,774 of record DAIQCC010000012.1, read on the forward strand.
CGACGCCTGGATCCTGGCCGACGAGATCCACGCTCCACTCACCCTCCCCGGTGCGGCGCACACCCCCTTCCTGTCGGTGTCGGACGCCGCCCGCGAGCACGGCATATGCGTCACTTCAGCCTCGAAGGCCTTCAACGTCGCAGGCCTGGGGTGCGCGGTGATCGTCACGGCCAGCGATCGGGCGGCCCGCGTGGTGTCGCGCCTTCCCGCAGGAGCGACCCACCCCGGACAGCTCGGCGTGATCGCATCCCGCGCAGCCTTCAGCCAGGGTGACAACTGGCTTGGGCAGGTAGTCGGCCAACTCGACTTCAACCGCAGGCACCTTGCGGAGTTGCTCCCCGAGATGTTGCCGGCTGCCAACTGGCAGGAGCCCGAAGCCGGCTACCTCGCCTGGATCGACGCGCGAGAACTGGGCCTCGGGCCGGACCCTTCGATTCCGATTCTCGACCAGGCCCGTGTCGCTGTCTCGAGCGGCCCGGGGTTCGGCCGAGACGGTGCCGGGTACTTCCGCCTCAACATTGGCACTTCGCCGGATCTAATCGAAGCTGCCGTAGGGTCAATAGCGAAGATCACATGACTCCCGACCGACGTCAGCCGCGCGACAAGTCAACCCCGGCCCACGAGGTTCTCCTGAACGAACTCGGGAAGGCCAGGTCGATCGGCGAGGCCGCCGAGGTCACCGCGCGCGCCGGCGTTGAACAGTTCGGGGCTATCGGGGCAGTCGTGAGCGACCAGGAAGGGCCGATCGCGGCGAGGCCGACCGGCCTCGATCCCCAGATGATCGGCGAGCTGACCTCGATCGCCACCGGAGTCGGGGTGGGTGCCCCCGACACCGTGCTTCGCGGCATGACCATCGCCTGCTTCACCCACCCGGACCTCGGGGGCCTCCGCATTTCTGCCGCGTGGGCGCCCGAAAGCTCGGCCCGGGTGGCCGATCTGGAAGCGGCCGCAAGCGCCCTCGGTGTCTGGCTGCGCCAGTTCGCAAATCCCGCCGACGCAGAGGTGAAGCGATCCTTCACGGGTCCGGGACCGGCGGCCAATGACTACGAGATCGACCGTGAAGAGATGGATGCCCTGGACTTCGAGCACCTGATCGACACGGTTCCGGCCATTCTCTACACCGCGGAGATGGGCGAATCAGGGAGGTGGACCTACACCAGCCCGCAGATCGAAAAGATCCTCGGCTACACCCCCGAAGAGTGGACCTCGGACCCCACCCTCTGGTATCGCTCGATCCATCCCGATGACAGGGAACACGCTCTCGCCTTCGAGGACGAGCGCCTGATCGGCCTCGACATTCACCCGCCGGCCGAATATCGCCTTCGCGCCAAGGACGGCAGCTACGTATGGATTTACGAGCGGGCGAGGCTGAAGCGCCGCGAGGACGGCGTGCCCGTCTGGCATGGAGTAATGCAGGACATCACGGCGCTCAAGTCGGCCGAGGCCGCGATCCAGCTGAAGGCGGAGCAGCAGGTTCTGGTCGCACGGCTCGGCGAGATGGCGATTCGGGGAGAGGACCCGGATTCACTGCTCAAGTACGCGGTGGACTGGATCGGCCAGCTCGACGGCGTGATTGAAGCGTCGATCTGGGAGCAGGAGGACTACCGGCGCCTCCACCTCCTTCACCGTTCAGCGAACCTCGGATGGTCGAACGAGCTGCCCTATGACCCGGAGCATTATCCGGACAGCCACCTGACCCAGGGCGACGTGGTTCTGCTGCCATCCTGGGAGAACGATCCGCGGCTCTCGCGGTTCGTTCCGTTCCTTCCGGGTTCCGTAAAGAGCTCGATGATTGCGCCGATCATGGGAGCGGTCGACCAGTTTGGCGTAATCGTGGTCCACTCCGATCGAATCAGCGCCTTTTCCGAGCAGGATGGCAACTTCCTCCGTGCCGCAGCCAACGTGCTCGGCAACTCGATCGAACGCAGCCGGATCGACCAGTCGCTCGAGCACCGCATCAACCACGACCCCCTCACCGACCTGCCGAACCGCCAGCTGTTCACCCGCCGTCTGGCCGAAGCGATAGACGATGCCGGCCCCCGCAACGGAATCGTCGGCTTGCTCTTCCTTGACATCGACCACTTCAAGCTGATCAACGACGGGATCGGTCATCACGCGGGGGACGAGTTGCTGCGCGAGATCGCCCCGAGACTCTCGGCAAGCGTCCGTCGCGGCGACACCGTGGCCCGTTTCGGCGGTGACGAGTTCGGCATCGTCCTTGCCTCGATCAAGTCGGAGGAGGAGGCCCGGGAGGTTGGCCGCAGGATGCTCGAGAGCATCGCCGAGCCGATCCCGGTCGCCGGGACGGAGCGGTTCGTGACCGCGAGCATCGGCGTCGCCACCTACCAGCCCGGCAGAGATGAACCCAAGTCCGCGGAAGACCTGATCCGTGACGCTGATGCCGCTATGTACCTGGCCAAGGAGTCGGGACGGGCGCGGGTCGAGTCGTTCGGCAAGCCGATCCGCGACCGGGTGCTGCGGCGCCTCGACGTCGAACGCCAGCTTCACAGTGCGATCGAGAACGGGGAGCTCAAGGCTGCTTACCAGCCGATCATCAACCTCCGGGACGGAACGCTCGCGGGCTTCGAGGCGCTGACCCGGTGGGAGCATCCCCGCGAGGGAACCCTCCAGCCCGCCCTCTTCATCCCGATCGCCGAGGAGAGCGACCTGATCTCGAGGATCGACAGCTGGATCATGGCCGAAGCCATCCACCAGGTCAGTGACTGGAACGAAGGCCTCGACCCGGATCAGAGGATCTTCGTCTCGGTCAATGCTTCCTCGAGACAGATCCGCAAACCCGGACTCGCCGCCGAGATCACCGAGCTCCTGCTCCTCAACGACACGCGGCCGGAGAATCTGGCGATCGAGATAACCGAGAACGTCCTGCTCGCGGGAAGCTCCGTGATTGACGACGTGCTGCGGGAGATCCACGATTTCGGCGTAAAGCTGGCGCTTGACGACTTCGGCACCGGCTACTCCTCGCTCAGCTACCTCAGCGCCTTCCCGCTCGACATGATCAAGATCGACCGCACCTTCATCGAGGGTCTCGGCCGGGGCGATCCCGGTATTCAGCGATCGCCGACGCGATCACCCAGATCGGGCGCGCCCTCTCTCTCGACGTCGTCGCTGAAGCGGTTTCGACCGACGCACAACTCCAGATGGTTCGCGACCTCGGCTGCGACATGGCGCAGGGATTCCTGATTGCGCCGCCGCTCGAAGTGGAACAGGCGACCGAGTTCGTGCGCGGGTCGGGCCTACCCGACCTGATCGGCTGAGATCTGTCCGCGGACGTAGGAGCGCCGGGCCAGCGGCAGACCCGGCGAGGGCCGGTAGAGCGCCACGTTGCCCGGTTCCGGGATCACCCCGAGGATCTGATTGACGCCGATGTCCCCACGCTCGAACGCCAGGAAGCTTGCGGTCATGTAGAGCCGCCAGACGCGCTCGCGCTCCTCGCCGACTTCCCTGATTGCCGCCTCCTGGTTCTCGGCAAGGTTCCGGACCCAGTGTCGCAGCGTCAGTGCATAGTGCTCGCGCAGGTTCTCGACGTCCCTCAGTTCCTGGCCGGACCGTTCCAGGCCAGCAATCACCCGGGCGGCCCGATGAAGCTCACCGTCGGGGAACACGTAGTGGGTGATGAAGGTGTTGGGTGATTCCTCATCACTGTGCTGCCGGCAGATTCCGTGGTGAAGGGCCAGCCCGCCCGGCTTGCCGAGCCGAGCGGTTTCCTCGAAGTAGGTGTCGATGTCCGATCCCGTGTGCTCGAACATGCCGATCGAACAGATCTTGTCGAAGGGACCGTCGGGTACTTCCCGGTAGTCCTGGATCCGGATCTCGATCCTGTCCTCGAGACCCGCCTCGGCCACCCGCTCCCTGGCCCGCTCTGCCTGGGCAATCGACAACGTAACCCCGACCACCTCGACCCCGTAGTGCTCAGCGGCGTGGATGGCCATCGAGCCCCAGCCACAACCGATGTCAAGCAGTCGCTCGCCCGGTTCCAGCTGCAGTTTCTGGCAGACCACGTCCAGCTTGCGGGTCTGCGCTTCTTCCAGGCTGTCATCCGGCGAGTCGAAATACGCGCAGGAATAGACCATCGTGGGCCCCAGGATCAGCCGGTAGAAGTCGTTCGAGACGTCGTAGTGGTGCTGAATCGACTCGCTGTCACGCCTCAGGGAATGCAGCCGTCCCTTTGGCTTCGCCTCCGCTTCCGGCGGTTTGGGGGGCGGGAACCGGATCGCTCCCAGGCCGGCGGCCACTCGCGCAGCCTCCAGCTTGTCCTGAATGGTGAAGTCGAATCCGTAGAGGCTGGCGCCCGCAGCCATGACCCTCTCGATGCTTCCCTCGAGGACCAGATCGCCGGAGACGAATGCCCTCGCCACCCCGAGCTGGTCTGGCCGGGTCACCACATAGGTCATGGCGCGTCTGTTGCGGAGGACGATGACGTCCGGGCAGGAGCCAGCCTCGCCCGGACCGATTTCGCTTCCGTCCCAGAAACGAAGAGCGGCCGGCAAAGGCCCCCCGAGCCTCTCCTCGACCCTTGACCAGAGGGGAACGAAACGATCGGCTACTCCACCCGTGCTGTACATGCCCCGGGAAGTTACTCCTGCCGGGCCGTTCGCTCAAGGGCTCCGGAAAGGGTCCGGAAACGAAAACGGCCGCCCTGCGGCGGCCGTCTCATACTTCTTCCGAGACCGGGTTCAGATGGTCTCGACGGAAGCGGCAGCGGGACCCTTCGGTCCCTCTTCGGATTCGTAGCTCACCTTGGCGCCCTCGGCCAGGGTGCGAAACCCGTCGGCCTGGATTGCACTGTGGTGGACGAAGACGTCCTTGGAGCCATCATCAGGTGTGATGAATCCGAAGCCCTTCTCGTCACTGAACCACTTGACTGTCCCAGTCGGCATAACTTCCTCCAACATCATGATGCGGTGCCGGTTCTCTCCTCCCGGCCTGACGCCGCGCAAATTAGCAGTTAGGAGCCGTATACCTCGGCCTTGATCATCGTGACCGAGCGGATCACCGAGTCGAGAAAGGGTTCGATCTCGGAGAGAAGCGACTGGTAGGCCTCCTCACCCGAGGGCGTGATCGAGTAAAAGCGACGGGTCCTCTTGTCGGGATGCTCCCAGCTCCCCTCGATCAGTCCTTTGCCTTCGAGGTCGCGAAGTAGCGGATACATCGTGTTCGGATTGACCGAGATAACGCCCTGGGTAAGTGTCTCGATCGCGTCGATCAGCTGGTTGCCGTACGACGGCTCTTCCCGGATCAGGTGGAAGATCAGCAGAGGCAGGAGATCCCTTCGCCGCATCTCGCCGCCGAATACGTCCTGCGGCTTGCCGGTCTTCTTCCTCCCGGCAGGCTGGGGCAGGCTGGCAGCCTCGGTCGCTTCCGCGACCGCATCTCCAAGCGGCTTGGACGGGTCGGCCATGAGACGCGAGTCTATCCGGCGGGGTCCGCATACTTTGCGGGTGGATTCCGGCACCGGACAGCTGTTCGAAAACGAGGCCTCGTTCAACGGCGCGGTCGAGGTGGTCCACGTGATCTGGGCGGCCGATGACGGTGGTTTTGCGGTCGTCGAAGTGCGCGACGACTCAGGAGACGAGTTCATCGCGACCGGCACCATCGGGCACCTGAATCCAGGGGAGCGCGCCAAGCTGGTCGGCCGCTGGACCGAGCATCACAAGTACGGACCGCAGGTAGAGGTCTTTTCGGCCATGCCGATGGATCCGTCCGACCGGGCGGGCCAGGTCGCCTACCTGAGTTCGCTCCGGCACATCGGTCCAGTCCGGGCAGAAGCGCTCTGTTCCCTTCACGGTCCGGAGGTCCTCGAGAAGATCGCTGCCGACCCCGAGGGCATCATCGGTTCGCTACCCGGCCTCGGCCCGAAGCAGCGCGAGGCAGCGCTGGAGAGCTGGTACGAGACCAGAGCGGTTCGTGACCTTCACGTCGAGCTTGCCCCGCACGGGCTCGCGCACCTCGCCGGAAAGATCCACAGCCGCTTCGGTGACCGGGCGATGCGGACAATCCGGGAGGATCCCTACAGCCTGACCGAGATCGACGGCGTCGGTTTCGCCCGAGCCGACACGATTGCGATCGCGGCCGGGTTTCCTCCGGAGTCCGACCGGCGGTCCCAGGCCGCGGCCTGGTATCTGATCGGAGAGGCGGAACGGCGCGGTCACACCCACCTGCCGGCAGGAGAGCTGACCGCACAGGCGGCGAAGCTGCTCGGGTACCAGCCCGATCCCGACGTTCTTGTCTCAGCCAAGGGCCTGATCTCCGAAGAGGACCGGGTCTATCGCCAAAGCACACTTGACCGCGAATGCTGGCTGGCCGGCGAACTGCGCGATCGCGCGACCGCCGAGCCGGTGCTCGACCATGCTCCCGAGCAGGACACCGGAACGGAACTGACGGCCGAGCAGTGGCAGGCGGTGCTGGGTGCGTTCCGTTCCCGCCTCTCGGTTGTGACCGGCGGACCCGGTGTCGGCAAGACGGTCTGCACGAGGGAGATCGTCCGGGAGGCGAAGTCCGCCGGGGTCCGCGTCGGTCTCTGCGCTCCGACCGGCAGGGCAGCAAGGCGCCTGTCCGAGGCGACCGGAGCCGAGGCAATGACCATTCACCGCCTGCTTGAGTGGCGACCAGGTTCGGAGCCGACTTACAAGCCGGGACACCCGCTGCCGGTCGGGCTGCTGATCGTCGATGAAGCGTCGATGATCAACCTCCACATGGCGGACGTGCTTCTGAACGGCCTCGGTCAGGACACCCACGTGGTGTTCGTCGGCGATGCCGACCAGCTTCCGCCGGTCGGGGCGGGCAAGCCTTTCGCCGATCTGATCGAGTCCGGCACCGTGCCAGTGACCCGGCTGACTCACATCTTCCGCCAGGCGGCCCGGTCGATGATCACCACGGCGGCCCATGAGATCAACCAGGGCCGGCCGCCCCACCTCTCCCCCGGTCCGGACCAGGTCCAGGATTTCCACTTTATGGAACGCATGACACCGGAGCGGGTGCGCAGCGCAGTGGTCGAGATGGTCGGCGAAAGGGTTGAGGCCGGCCTCGGGCTAGACCCGATTCGAGACGCCCAGGTACTCGCGCCGATCTACCGGGGCGAGGCCGGGATCGACGTGCTCAACCGGGAACTTCAACAGCGACTCAATCCGGATGGCCGGAGGGCGGTGGCCGACCGCTTCCGGATCGGGGACCGCCTGATCCAGACCCGAAACGCCTACGAGTTCGGGCTGATGAACGGCACCATCTGCTTCCTGGTCGAGGATGATCCTGACGAGGAGACGGTCGTGCTCGAAACCGATGATGGTCAGTCGGTCGAGTTGCCCTACTCGGAGACCAGCGACCTCAAGCTGGCCTACGCGATTTCGGTCCACAAGTCACAGGGCTGCGAGATCCCGGTCGTGATCTTCGTCTGCCACCGCTCCCACGCCGGGATGCTCTCCCGGCCGCTGATCTACACGGCGATCACCCGGGCACGGAAGATGTGCGTCATGGTCGGGGACCGGCCCGCCCTCGAGACCGGGGTCAGAAGAGACGAAGCGGGCCGCCGCTACTCCTCCCTCGCCCCGCGCCTCGCCGGCACGCTCGGTTAAGGGCGAAGGTGCACTTCCGCCGCTGGCGAACCCGCACCGTCAGGAAATCTCCCTCAGGGTTCTGACTCGCCGCGACATCGCCTTCTGCGACGCACCGAAACGAGCCATGAGGATCCTGATGCTCTCCTCGTCGCTTTGCCCTCGCACGTCGAGTTCGGCCCTGATCAATGCTGCGGGTATGAGCAGGGCCGCCGAAAAGGTGTTCGCTTCCACCTCCGGCACAACGCGCGGGGTGGGCTCGGTGTCAAGGCTCTCTCCCGCCTCGGAACTTCTGCAGTAGATCGCCGGCCGGGCCTTCTGGTGCATCACGAAGTGACCGAGTTCATGGCCGGCGGTAAAGCGTCCCCGCTGGGCGCCCCACTGGGGATCCTTCAGTTCGTCCTCGTTGATCCAGATTTCCCCGATGCCGGTCAGCAGCAGGCCCGAAACCGTACCGTCACACAGGCCCTCACCGACCACCTCCCTCATGCGGTCGTGACCGACGACGCAGATGCGGAGTCCGTACACCTCGCGGGCAATCTCCTCTATCGGAACCGGCAGGCTGCGACCGTCCCATACATGGCCGGGGATCGAGTCGAGGATTTCACCCACCGCCTCCTCTATCTGGGCGGCGTCCTCCGGCTCGAGGCTGGTGATCTTTCGGGCGACCGTTCCTTCCCTGGACACGCCGGCGATCTTACTCCCGCCGGAGGCGCCCCCTGGCGTCAACCGCCGGTAAAGAGTTCGTCAATCCGGTCGGGCGGGTCCGAGCGTCGCGCTGCTCCGGAAGGGGCCGGCAGTTCCATCGAGGCAGACGCTTCCAGCTCGAACTCGGCGTCGTCTGCCAAGCGGGCGAAGAGCAGACCAGTGGCCTGGGATCCCGGAGGTCGGAGTTCGCGGCCGGCCTCGCGAAGCCTCCCGGCTTTGGTCCCCAGAATCGTGGCCAGGGAGCCGAGCAGGCTTTCGGAAATCCCTGAGGCCGGCAGCGTGCCCCATTCGAGGTCGTGGTAGTAGGCATCGATCTTGTCGCGCTCGGCCGGACTGGCCTCGTAGGCAGCCGCCAGTTCTGCGACGACATCGGAACTCTTCAGTGACCGTTTTCTGCGCAGGGCAAGCACGAGTGCCGAGAGGCCACCGGAGGGTGCCCCGAGCCTTTCGACCACCTTCTCGACCACAGCCTCGATCTGTGAGTCGCGGACGCCCAGAAGGTCGACGTCGGCCCTCGGCCCCGTTTCCAGGAAGGCGTCAACCAGAACTTCGAGTTCGCGGCGATCGTCGCCGGAGAACCTCTCCAGGTAGGGGGTCGGATCGCCTTCCCCGGCCTTGAAGGCGGCGACGTACTCGTCGAATGCGCTCGTGATCTCGTCAGGACCGTTCATCTACTTGTCCAGTTCTTTCTTCAGGTCCTTGCGGAACCGGGAGAAGATCTGATCAACGTTTGCCACGCTCTGGCCTTCAATCTTCTCGATCACCTTCTTTGAGGGTATCCCGGCCAGTCGCATGATGATCACTTTCTGCTGATCTTCCGTCCGGCTTTGTAGTACCCGTTCAACGGCGTCGTTGATCGCGGCGGATGCTTCAGGGTCGTTGGTTCCGCCCTCGGGCTCGGGCACCCGGTCGTCCTCGCCGACGGGCTCGAGCGGCCCGGTCTTGACATGCCGCTTCTGCTTGTCGGTGAAGTCGGCAATTCGGCGGCTCGTGATCGTCTTGATGAAGTTGACGAACTCGCCAAGGTGTTCGCCAGTGAAGGATCTCGAAAGCGAGACAACGGCATCGGTGAGGATTTCCTCGACGAGGTCGTCCCGGGCATTTCGGGGTGTGCTGCGGGCAACCAGTGCGACGACCATTGGCCTTCGGGCCTGGACAAGAGCGTAGGCCGCGTCTGACATGGCCCGGCGATCACCGGCGTCACGGGACGCAACCAGGTACGTAAACAGGGACTCATCGTCGAGTTCGGATAACTCATTCAAGTTCTTTGGTCTGAAAACCAAGCTTGCCCCGGAGAGGTCGGTGTATCTGGCTGGATCTGACAGACCTGCCCCGGCCCGTAGGCCCGATGGTCCGCAGCGCCAACATACAGTCTCGGTCGGCTACAGTCCGGCAATCGCGCGTCACGGAAGCAAGACGGTATGGCCCGACTCCGAACCGGATGAATCAGTCCGTCGGACCTATGCAGATGCCGAGCCTCTACCGTTCTGGCTGAGCGGGCCGCGGCCGGAAGCCCATCCGCCGCTTACAGGTCCGACCGAGGCTGATCTGGTTGTCGTCGGCGGTGGCCTGACTGGTCTCTGGGCCGCGGTCCAGGCGAAGGAACGCGATCCCGAAAGGGAGGTCATCCTGATCGAGCGGGAAACCCTGGCGATCGGCGCCAGCGGGCGTAATGGCGGCTTCATGTCCTCCTCACTCGTCCACGGGATCGGCAACGGGCTCGCACGCTTCCCGGAGGAGGTTCCGCTACTGGAGAAACTCGGCCTCGAGAACCTCGACCAGATCGGCCAGGTGATCGAGGAACAGTCGATCGATTGTGATCTTCGCAAGCCCGGGGCGATCGAGGTCGCGGTTACGGATGCCCTCTTCGAGGATCTCAAGGGCGGAGCCGAGGAGCTGGAGCAGTACGGCCACGAGGCGACCCTGCTCGACCGCGAGGGGATGCTCGCCCAGGTGAACTCCCCCCTCTACCGCGGCGGGCTCTGGCAGAAGACCGGCGAGTGGACGGTTGATCCCGTGAGACTTTGCGACGGACTTGCCGCCTACGCCGCGCGACTCGGCGTCCGGATCCACGAGAACACCCCGATGGAGGGCTTTTCAAAGGCCGGTGCCGGCGTCGAGGTACGCACCTCCGGCGGCCCGATCCGCTCAGCTCGCGTTCTGCTGGCGACTTCGGCCTTCAAGGTGCCTGTCCGACAGATCCGGCACCGGGTAATCCCCGTCTTCGACTACGTCCTGGTCACGGAGCCGCTCACCCGCGCCCAGTGGGACGAACTCGGCTGGGGCAACCAGCAGGGACTCTCCGACAGTTCGAACCAGTTCCATTACTACCGCCCGATCGACGGCGGACCCGATGCGGCGACTGACAAAGAACCCGGAGGCCGGCTGCTCTGGGGGGGCTACGACGCGATCTACCACTTCGGCGGCCACGTAGAGGATTCGCTCTACCAGCGGGACCGCAGCTTCGCTGGCCTGGCACAGCGTTTCTTCACCGCCTTCCCGCAACTTGAGGGGGTCCGCTTCACCCATCGTTGGGGTGGCGCGATCGACACCTGCTCCCGGTTCTTCGCCTTCTATGGCACCACGCTGGGCGGCAGGGTCGGCTGGGCGGTCGGCCACACCGGGCTCGGGGTCGGCGCCAGCCGCTTCTCGGGAAACCTGGCTCTGGACATCATCGATGGAGTCGAGAACGAGGTCACGGGCCTCCGGTACGCAACCGACAAACCCGTTCCCTTTCCTCCTGAACCCATCCGCTACGGCGTGGTCCAGTTCACCCGCAGCAGGATCGCCGCCGCCGACCGCAATGGCGGACGGCGGGGGCTGTGGCTGAGAACTCTCGACCGCCTCGGACTCGGCTTCGACAGCTGAGGCCGTCGGCTACTCGTACGAGACTGCTTCGAGCACGTCCAGCTTGGCTGCCTTGCGGGCCGGGTAGATCGCCGCGAGAACGCCAGCCAGGGCAGTCAGGATCAGGATCACGATCAAGGTGGCGACCGGGTAGCTGAGCTCGAAACCGTCTCCGGAGAGCGGTATGCCGATCAGGAAGGCAAAGATCACGCCGACGATCAGGCCCGAGATAGCACCGATCACGGCCGTGATCACGGCTTCGTACCGGACCATCCGCTTGACCTGGCGGCGTGACATGCCGATCGCCCGCAGCATCCCGAGCTCCCGGGTCCGCTCGTAGATGGACAGGATCAGGGTGACCACGATGCCGACCAGGGAAACGACCACGGCGAGCGCCAGAAGAACGTAAATCATCGCGAGCAGGCCGTTGATCGTCTGCTTCTGCTGGTCCTTCAGTTCGCCCTGGTTCAGCACTTCGACCGTCGGGAAGTCCTGCTTGTCGAGGATGTCCTCGATCGCTGTCTGGGTCGTGTCGAGATCTGCTCCCGAGTCGAGCTTGACCAGACCGACGGCGTCCGACTTCTGGTCAAAGTCTCTCGCCATCGAGTTCTGGGTGATGATCCCCTCGCCGGCGAGCGAGATGCTGTCGGTTTTCATGATTGCCTTGACCGTGAACTCGAACTCGCGTCCCTTCTGCGAAGTGAGGGTCACCGGATCGCCGATGCCGACCCCGATGCTGTCGGCCAGGCCGTCGCCGATCACCATCTCGCGGTCGGTCAGCCCGGTCAGGTCGGAATCCGATCCTTCCTTCCACTCGACCGTGTAGACCTTGACGATGTCAGCGGGATCGACCGAAGAGATCGAGGCGTTCTCGCCGTCGGCCTCGACCGAGACATAGCGCACCCCTGATGCCGCCTCGACACCCTTGACCTGCCTGACTGCGTCGATCGCCCCGGCCGGGAAGGGCTGCACCCCACCCGTTCCCTGAAGCGTTATCTCGCCGGGCAGCTGGTCGTCGATCACCTTGTTGACCGAGCTGCTGAGCCCCGATGCGAAGATCGTGACGAAGGCGATCAGGGCGAGACCGATCATCAGCGCGGCCGCGGTGACGGCGGTGCGGGAAGGGTTCCGCTGGGAGTTCTCGCGGGCGAGTCTCCCGGTCAACCCGCCGATCCGCTCCAGCGGCGCGCCGATCACCTTTGCAGCCGGTGCGACCAGCTTCGGCGCGAAGATGGAGATCGCGATCAGAACGCAGACGGCGCCACCCCCGATCTGCGCGGCACCGCTACCTCCATCGGTTCCGCTGACCAGCGTCATCACGATCAGGATCAGGCCGATCGTGCCCAGCAGGACGGCGATCGCGGTTCGCACAACGACCCGATTCCTGCCACCGGACACGAGGGTCTCGGAGAGAGCGGCAATCGGAGGAACCCGCGTCGACCGAACGGCCGGAATCAGGGAGGAGATCACGGTCACGCCGATTCCGATCAGCAGCGAGACGATGATCGTCCGCGGGAGCACCTGCAGCGAGTTCGCGGGAAGTTCGGCGCCAACTGCCTTGAGCACGGCGCTGAGCCCGGCGGCCAGCCCATAACCGACGAAGAGGCCGATGATCGAACCGACAAGGCCGATGATCAGCCCTTCGATCAGGACCGTCACGAGGATCTGGCGACGACTCGCACCGAGGGTCCTGAGCATCCCGAACTCGCGGGTCCGCTGGGCCACCGTGATCGAGAAGACGTTGAAGATCACGAACGAACCCACAAACAGGGCGATCGCCGCGAAGGCCAGAAGGGCAATGGTCAGGAACTGGAGGCTGTCGCGAATCTCGCTGGCGTTCCGGTCCGCGTTCTCCTGGGCGGTCTCGACCCTCAGCGTGTCGGGCACGACTTCCTGGACGCGGTCCCGGAGTTCTTCGGGAGACACGCCACTGTCGGCAGAGATCGCGATCTGGTCGAAACGCCCGACGTTGCCGGTTATCTTCTGGGCGACCGGGAGGATCACCTGGGCGACCGAAGTGCCACCAAACGAGGATCCGCCGAGTTCGGTCAGGCCGACCAGCGTGAACGGAACGGCCTTGCCGACCTTGGCGAGCAGGATGGTGTCGCCCACCTCGAGATCAGCCCGGTCGGCAGCCGCCTTGTCAAGGGTTGCCTCCCGGGGACCTGTCGGGCGGGTCCCTTCCGGGTACGTCACCGCCTCGAAGATCTTCGGCTGGGTCGAGGAGATGAACTGCGGGGAGAATCCCCCGCCCGTGGATTCACCCTCCTCGTCGAGGATCGCCCCCTGGGAGAAGATTCCGCCGGCCGCCTGATTGACACCGTCCACCTGACGCACTTCTCCCAGCACTCTTGCCGAGAAGGCGGGTGTGCTTCCGTCCTGCTGGTCGACCTCGGACTTGGCCGTGACGACCACGTCGGTGCCGGCAAGCGATTCGTTGAAGATCTGGTCGAATGCCTGGTTGGTCGTGTCGGTGAGGATGTAGGTGCCGGCGACGAGCGCGATGCCGAAGATCACCGCTACCGCGGTCATCATCGACCGCCACTTGCGGGACCAGAGGTTCTTGAAGGTGAGGCTCAGCATTGCGCCAGTTCCAGTCGGTGACGGCTCAGGCGAGTTTCTTGAGGAGCTCGATCACGTTGTCGGCCGAAACCGGTGGCGCGTCATGGACCAGCTTTCCGTCCCGCAGCGCGATCAGCCGGTCGCCGTGCGCGGCGGCATCCGGTTCGTGGGTCACCATGATCACCGTCTGCCCGACCTCGTCGACCGCTCCCCTGAGCAAGGTCAGGACGTCTTCGGATGCTTTCGAATCAAGGTTGCCGGTCGGTTCATCGGCGAACAGCACGGCCGGTTTCGTGACCAGGGCGCGGGCAACGGCAACGCGTTGCTGCTGGCCGCCGGAAAGCTCGGAGGGACGGTGGTCCCGACGGTCGGACAGACCGACCCGGTCGATCACCTGGTCTACCCATTCCTGGTCCGGCTTCTTCTTCGCGATCGAGAGCGGCAGCAGGATGTTCTCCTCGGCCGTGAGCACGGGAAGCAGGTTGAAGAACTGGAAGACAAACCCAAGCTTGTCGCGACGCAGCTCGGTCAGGTCACCATCGTCGAGGCCGGTGATTTCCTGGCCGTCGATCTCGACCGAGCCGGCGGTGGGCTTGTCGAGACCAGCGAGGATGTGCATCAGAGTCGACTTGCCGGAACCGGAGGGACCCATGATCGAGGTGAAGCGTCCCTTTTCGAAGCTGACATCGACCCCGTCGAGAGCACGCACTTCGGCCTGGCCTTCGCCGTAGACGCGCTCGAGACCGGTCGCCTTGACGATCGGGCTTTCGGAGGAGGGGGACTGACTGGGAGCGGCGAGTGTGGATTCCATTGCTGGCCAACCTAACACTCAATCCCAACCTGGAAGTGTGGTTATCCCCACTTCCACCCCATCCTTGTCCTTCGCGCCGCGTGACCGGTACGTCCCCGGCACGCGGTCGTTGCGCCGTCGGGGGTGGCCCTCCCCCACGGTTACCCCAATCCGGGAACTGCCACGAGAAAGATGCCAAATCCGGTACGTCCCTCGTGGCAGAAGACGGTGACGCCGGCAATGACCGGATCTGGTTCATAACTTGCGGCACCACCAGTCAGGTCTGGAGCGAAGCGACAGAGCAGCCGAGACTCGTCGTTTCTGATCACGAGAGGGTGGATGCCAGGGGCCTCCAGAGCGGCGCTGCCGAGGAATAAGCGAGTCGGTGCAGGGGGCGCTATGGAATAGCGTTCCCAAGCCGTCGAGCGTTGACGAAGGTCAGCGTCGTTCTGGTGGTTCCTGGCGCCACCCGGAGGCAGCAGCCCTAAAGAGAAAGGCCCGGCCCGCGAAGCGGACCGGGCCTTCCGAGCAACAGATTGCTGCCGGGCAGCGTCTAAACGTTGCGCGGGAGGAGAACCTCTCGGGCAATGACCATGCGCTGGATCTGGCTGGTGCCTTCGTACAGCTGCATGATCTTGGCGTCACGCATGAACTTCTCGACCTCGTACTCCTTGATGAAGCCGTAGCCACCGAATACCTGGACGGCGTCGGTGGTGACTTCCATCGCCGAGTCGGCAGCGAAGCGCTTGGCCTCTGACGAGGTGAGCGTGTTCCGCTCGCCGTTGTCGAGCTGGGAGGCGGACTGCCAGGTCAGCAGGCGTGCGGCGTCAACCTTCACGGCCATGTCGGCGATCAGGAACTGGATCGCCTGGTGCATCGCGATCGGCACTCCGAACTGCTGGCGCTCCTTCGAGTACTGGACCGCGGCTTCGAAGCCGGACCGGGCGATACCGGTCGCCATCGCGGCCACGCCGGGACGGGTGCGGTCGAGGGTCATCATCGCGAGCTTGAAGCCCTTGTTCTCTTCACCGAGCATGTTCTCGGCCGGGACTTCGACGTCATTGAAGGTCAGGGTCACGGTGTTCGAGGCCCGCTGACCCATCTTGTCTTCCTTCTTGTCGACGATGATGCCGTCCTGCCGGTCGACCACGAAGGCGGTGATGCCGCGGCTGCCAGCGTCAGGGTCGGTCTTGCAGTAGACCGTGTACCAGTCGGCGTACTGGCCGTTGGTGATGAAGCATTTCGAACCGTTGATGACGTACTTGTCACCCTTCTTGACGGCGCGGGTCTTCATGCCGGCCACGTCGGAGCCGGCGTCCGGCTCGGTCAGACAGAAGGACGCGAGCTTCGGCTCCTCGCAGAGCATGCCCAGGTACTTCTTCTTGGTCTCTTCGGACCCGCCGAGAGAAACGGGGGCCGAGGCCAGGCCGTTGCAGGCGAGGGAGGTTCCGATGCCGGAGCAGCCCCAGCCGAACTCTTCCTCGATCAGGCAGCCGGAGAGGTAATCCAGCCCCGGTCCGCCGTAGGCCTCGTCGACGTGGGTGTTCATCAGGCCCACTTCCCAGGCCTTGTTGATCACGTCCTGGGGCCAGGTGCCTTCCTTGTCGTACTCAAAGGCGACGCTCCGCATCTCCTTTTCGGCGAAGTTGTGCGCCATCTCGCGCAGGTCCTTCTGCTCGTCGCTCAGCGTGAAATCAACCACTTCTTCAAGCTCCTTAGTTCGCGTTAGAACCGTTCGAATTTCTCGATGCGGGGCCGGGGTGAGGGACCCTGTCGGCTCCCGATTGACTAGTCAGTCAATAACTCTCAGGGAAGGGTACCGGATGCGACGCCTCAGCGGGGAAGCTGAAGGTCATTACTCTGGTCGCATGGCCGGAAGCGGAATTCTCGCCGTGGGGGCCACCGAGCTTTCGGTGGTACTGGTCCTGCTTCTGGTCGTTGTGGTACCGATCGCAGCAGTTGCCTTTGCGAGATCCGGCAAGGCGTACTCGGAGATCGGCAAGGGCCGGTTCGCGGTCGACTTCGACGAAGGCAGGGAAACCGTCCACCAAGAGGAGGTCCGGCAACTCGTCGAAGCCAAGGCCTACCGCCAGGCACAGAGGGGCGAGAAGCCGGTCGACGTCGACGCCGAAGTGGAGCGCCTGCTCAACCCTGAGGACACGGGGGACGGGACCGGAGACACCCGGCTCCCCCCTGACCACGTCGAGGATGCGGAGACGGCACAGATCAGGGCGGAGATCCGGGAAGTGGTTCTGGCAAAGAACGAAAGCCGGGAACGGCGGGGTGAACCCCCGCTCGACGTGGAGACCGAAGTGGACCGGATGCTCGCCGAGTTCAGCTGACTCCCCCGGGCGTTTGACCAGAGCCAGCGCGTGGCTAAGATGGGCCCATGGACGATTCCAAGTCCCGGTACGAACTGGAAGAGCTGGTCGTACAGCCGGGTACCTATTTCAACCCCCAGACAGAAGTCGTGGTCGTGGTCGATGATTCCGCCTCGATCGACCAGGAGATCTTCAACATGGAGTCCTACGAAGGGGCCGACTGGGTGCGAATCTCCGACGACGTCGCCGTCGACGAGCAGCAAAGGGACGAGCTGCTCGAGCATTTCCAGACCCACTACCACCCTGGAAGTGGTGGATCGGTCTCGGCTACCGCCCTCGAACAGGGCGATGACGAGCTCGACGAAGACGAAGAAGGCCAGGAGATCGGGCGCGAAGACTGATGCGCGGCCCACTGACGATCCTCGGTGTTCCGATCGACAGTGTGGGCACCGCCGGGGGAACCGAGTTCGGCCCTGAAGCCCTGAGGAAGAGCCTCGGACCCGACGGGTTCGACGATGCCGGCGACACCCTTCAGCACATCAGGGGGCTCGAGCGAGACCGGACGAACGGCTGGCTCGCCTTCGACGACATCGTGAAGATGACCGCGGAAGTCCGCGGCCGGGTCGCCGCGCTGATCGCTGAGGGAAAGGTTCCCGTGGTACTCGGCGGATGCTGCACGCTGCTCCCGGGTGCCCTCGCAGGGGCCCGCGACGCCCTTGGGGAGATCGGTCTGGCCTACTTCGACGGGCATCTGGACCTGTTCACCGGCCGGACCTCTCCGACCGGGGAAGGTGCCGACTTCCCGGTAGCGGCAGCCCTCGGCATCGCCCCCGATGAGCTTCTGGCTGAACTCGGCAACACTCCCCTCGTCCCCCCCGGACGGATCGTGATGGTCGGTGCCCGCGACCAGGAGGAGCTGGACCTGATCGCGCCGTTTCCGGAAGGGCTGGGTATCGGCCGGATCGAGTACCGGGACGACCTCAGGCACGAGGATCTGGCCCGGGTCGGAGAGTCGATCGCGGCCGAGCTGACCGCCTCAGGCGGCCGGTTCTGGCTTCACCTCGACGTCGACGTCCTCGACCGGGACGGATTCCCCGCGACCGACTACCTGATGCCGGACGGGCTGAGCATGACCGAACTCAAGGCCCTGATGGGCCCGCTCGGCGCCTCCGACGGCCTGGTCGGCGTCGATATCACCTGCTTCAACCCGGAGAAGGATCCCGACCGGGCCTGCGGCACCGCCCTCGCCGACCTCGTGCGGACGACGCTACGCGCCTGAGAAGCCCGGTAATTCGCAGCGGCTAGGATCATGGCCATGCTAGAAGCCGGCGACAAAGCACCCGATTTCACCCTTGAAGACCAGCACGGAGAGAAGGTCAAACTCTCCGATCACAAGAAGGATCTGGTCGTTCTCTACTTCTACCCGAAGGCCAATACCAGCGGCTGCACCACCCAGGCCTGTTCGATCCGGGACAACCGGAAGGCGTATGACGCGGCAGGCGCAACCGTGATCGGGATCTCACCGGACGAGGTCAAGGACATCGACAGGTTCGCCACGAAGAACGACCTGGACTTCACCCTGGTCGCGGACAAGGACCACAAGGTGGCCGAGAAGTACGGCACCTGGGTCGAGAAATCGATGTACGGAAAGAAGTACATGGGCGTCCAGCGGGCGACCTTCATCATCCGCGGCATGAAGATCCTCAAGGTCTTCCCGAAGGTCCAGCCGAAGAAGCACGATGATCTCGTGCTGAATGCGCTGGCGGAGATCGACGGGTAAGTCAGATGTCGAGCTGGGACAAGGGGTCCTACGAGATAACCGCTGCCCAGCTGGCGCCGGTCGCTCCCGCCGTAGCCGATGCGGTGGAGCCCGTGTCGGGCCAGCCGGCGCTCGACCTTGCCTGCGGCACCGGCAACGAGGCCCTGGAGCTGGCCCGCCGGGGCGCCGAAGTGACCGGTCTCGACGGTGCCCCCCGGCTGCTCGAAGTCGCGTCCGCCCGGGCCGAGGAGGAGGGTCTCGCGGCCAGCTGGATTCAGGGAGACCTGGCCGAGCTGCCCTTTGACGAGGATGCTTTCGAGATCGTCACCTCGGTCTTCGGGCTGATCTTTACCGGTTCCCCCCGGGACAGCGCCTCCGAGATCGGGCGGGTGTTGCGCCCCCAGGGTCGCATCGCCTTCACCTCATGGGTTGAGGAAGGACTTTTCCGGGTCATGCAGGAGATGTCGAGGGAGGCCGTCGCTTCCCACTTCGGCCAGGAACCTCCGCAGGGAGAAGACGCGCCGTTCCAGTGGGGTGAAGAAGTGGCCGTCCGGGAGCTTTTCGCCGAGAACGGGATTGCCCTGCAGGCGGAGACGCTCGAACTGGTGATCGAAGAGGAGTCGGCCATGACCCTGAACGAGAAGTGGTTCGATCACCATCCGATCTGGCTGACTATGAGGGAATTGATCGGCGAGGAACGCTATGAGGAACTCCGCCGGGAAACGCTGCCGGTCGTCGAGGCGGCCAACGAGTCGGACGACGGATCTTTCAGCTACACGCTTCGCTACCTGCTTTTCGAGGGCAGCCCCGTCTGACAGGAACAGTCGGCGAGCTTCGCCTCAGCCGGTGTGGCTGGCGGCGTCGCCTCCGAAGAAGGCGACGTAGCCCAGGAAAGCCAGGTAGAGCAGGCCCCAGATCACGATCGAAGGAACGTTGAACTGACCGGCCCTTCGGAGTGACCAGTAGGCGACGACGCCGCCGGCAAGTCCCAGGATCATCGAGATCACCGCGAACTTGTCGAGTGACCAGTCGATGAAGATCATTCCGACGGCGACCGGGATCGTCGACTGGAAGACCATGGCGCCGGTGATGTTGCCCAGGGCGAGAGCGTCCTTCCCCTCCCTGACCCAGAAGAAGGAGTTGGCCTTCTCCGGAAGCTCGGTCGCGAGCGGAGCCAGGATGAGAGAAAGGATTATCGCCGCGACACCGAGCGATTCAGCCACGGTCAGGAGTTCGTGAACGAAGAGATGGGCTCCCCCGATCATCGCGAAGAGTCCGAGCAGAAGCTGGATGATCATGATCGTGTTGGGCGGGCCATCGGCCTTGTCGCTGCGCCGGTCCATGATCAGAGGGTCCATCTCGTGGCGTTCGACGGTGTCACCGCTGCTGCGGATCGTTCTGTACACGTAATAGAAGTAGGCGAGCAGACACACGATGCCACCGGCGATCTCCACCCCCGAGGGAGTGTCGAGCACGCCGATCAGCAGCGCGAAACTGAAGAAGGTCAGGAAGAAGACGAGATCCCGGTCCAGCGTCTCGACGTGGACTTCAAGGTGCTTTCCCTGGGGGCGGCGCTTGATGTAGGCCAGGGCGGACACGCCCACGAGGGCCATCGCGACGGTCGCCAGCAGGAAGGGAGCGCCGACAATGGCACCGACTGCGACCTCGTCCGACCCGCTGACCCCGCCGATGATCGCCACGATCGGAATCAGCGTCTCGGGCATCGCGGTGCCGACCGCTGCCAGGATCGACCCGACTGCCCCCTCGCCGAGGTTCAGCTTGTGACCGAGCCATTCGATCGCGTTCGTGAAGAGCAAGGCGCCGGCGAGGATCACCGCAAAGCTGAGGAGTAGGAGGAAATATTCCATGAGGCCTTGGCCTGCTCTCTATTGATCGGAAGGTGGGGACGGGACGGAGGTGAGGCTGAACCGTATCCGGGTCGGCGGGAGTGCATTGTCCGGGTCATCGAAGGCGAGCGTCAGATCCAGTCTCCTCACGGTCCCGGCTTCCTCGTCGGCATAGAGGTCGAATCGGGCGTCAGCGAGGGTGTCCTGGAGGTCGTTTCGGGCATCGACGCCAGCCAGCGCACCCAGATCGGCCCCGCCGGCATTCTCCAACGCCCGGGCCAGACCCTCGACGTCGAGCTTGCCGGAGACGTGACTGGTGGGGTACCCCTCCACCTCCTGGCTGCCTTCGTAGGTGAGGCCGTCGACCATCCCGC
Source organism: Solirubrobacterales bacterium (assembly GCA_036780865.1). GTDB lineage: Bacteria > Actinomycetota > Thermoleophilia > Solirubrobacterales > 70-9 > 67-14. The sequence goes on from DAIQCC010000012.1 coordinate 28,550, forward strand.
GGAGGCCCGAGTCCGCACCGAGCGCCTCCCTGATCTGGCTCATCACGGCCACCGATGCGCCGACTTTACGCTCCTCGAGGACACGGTCCTCAAAACCGAGCGCCTGGACCGCCACTACGCCCCCTACCGGTCCGTCCGGTCCGTTGCCGAATGCGGAGAGGTTCTCCCTGGTAAGCGCCCGGTCCAGCACATCGGCAGGGTCAGGGTCACTGCTTCCGCAGGCCGCCAGGAAGGGCAGCAGCAACAGCAGGACGGCGAGGGCAATGGGGTTTCGCGGCCGATCCAAGTCGGGGCAGGCTATACGCTCGCCGTGAAATGCCACCCCGCACCATCCTCTATACAGGCAAGGGAGGCGTCGGAAAGACGAGTGTTGCAGCCGCCACGGCCCGCGCCTGCGCGGCGGCTGGACACAGGACCGTAATTCTCTCCACCGACCCTGCCCACAGCCTTTCCGACTCGCTCGGAACCGCCCTTGGCCCGGACCCGGTCGAGGTGGAACCGCTGCTCTGGGGCCAGGAAGTGATCGCCGAGGCGGAGATGCGGCGGAACTGGGACCGGGTCGCAGCCTGGATGAGCGGCCTGCTCCAGAGCAAGGGGGTAGACCAGGTCAGGGCCGAGGAACTCAGCGTGCCCCCGGGCCTTGACGAGCTCTTTTCCCTGCTTCAGATAAAGCGCCACTGGGACCGGAGCGAGTTTGACGTGGTGATCGTCGATTGCGCTCCCAGCGGTGAAACACTTCGACTGCTCGGTTATCCGGAGGTGGCCAGCTGGTGGGTCCGCAAGGTATTCCCCTGGAACCGCAGCCTGCTGAGCAAGGCGGCGCCGATCGCCAAAGCCCTCGAGATCCCGATGCCGGAACCCGAACTGATGGACGAAGTCGAGCACCTGATCGAGAACCTGCTCGCGATGGACGAGATTCTCCGTGACCATGAGCACTGTTCGATCCGGCTGGTCATGAACCCCGACCGGATGGTGATCAACGAGGCACGCCGCACCTTCACCCACCTTTGCCTCTTCGGCTACCTGACCGACGGCGTGATCGTCAACCGGGTCTTTCCGGAGGAGGTGTCCGGCTCCTACTTCGCCGGCTGGCGGGAGCAGCAGACCGAGCAGCTCGAGGCGGTTGAGGAAGGATTCTCACCCGTGCCGGTCCTGACCGCGAGGTTCTTTGATCGCGAAGTGATCGGCGAGGAGATGCACGGACGGCTTGCGGCCGACCTCTACGGGGATATCGACCCCTCGGTGCGCCTCCACACCGGCATGGCTCGCGAGATGACGACCGAGAACGGCAGGACCGTGATCCGCATCAGCGCGCCCTTCGCCGAGAAGGGCGAGGTCAGGCTGCAGCAGGCCGGAGAGGAGCTGCTGGTTCAGGTCGGCGAGGCGAGGCGCACTATCATGCTCCCTTCCGGGCTTGCCAGACGCAGCCCGACGAAAGCCTCATTCGAGGACGAGACCCTGGAGATCATCTTCGAGGATCCGCATGGAGCCGAAGCCTAAGCAGAGCGAAATACAGCCCGGAGCCGACCGCTTCTGGGGTCAGTTCTCACGGTCCCAGGCCGGCCGCAGCAGTTCCGGAAGCCAGAGCCACTCCGACGAATCGGGCGGTGGTGACTCCAACTCGGCCAATGGCTCGCACAGCGATGCCTGTCTCGAGTGGTGCCCGATCTGCCGCTCGGCCGAGCTGTTCAGGAATACCGTCTCTCCCGAGCTGAGACAGCAGGCAGAATCGATTCAGCATGAGGCGATCGGTGTGCTTAAGGCATTCCTCGACGCCTACGCCGAGAAAACCTCGGCCAGCCCGGGCGGAGGGTCCACAGGCAGCGAGACCGTCAACCCGGAAGGCGAGAAGGCTGAGGCTCCACCACGGGTGACCGACATTCCCCTGGACTGACTCAGGCGGGGACGCTCATCTGGGCAGAGGTATCTCCCAGCGTTCCATGCCCTCTTCCATCGCCTTGATCACCGACTCGATCACGGCAACCCTTGCGAAGCGCTTGTTCTCGGCCGGGATGATCGTCCACGGTGCGTTATCGGTCGATGTCTTCTCGAACATGTCCTCGACGGCCTCGGCGTAGAGGTCACGTTTCTCCCGGTTTCGCCAATCCTCTTCGGTGAGCTTCCACTGCTTCAGCGGGTCCCTGGCCCGGGCTTCGAAGCGCTTGAGCTGCTCGTCGTCGGAAAGGTGGAGCCAGAACTTGACGAGGATCATGCCTTCGTCAGTCAATGCCTGTTCGAAGTTGCGGATCTCCCTGTAGGACCGCTTCCACTCCTTCTTCGTGGCGAAGCCCTCGATCCGTTCGACCAGAACCCGGCCGTACCAGGACCGGTCCAGGACCGACATTCCTCCCCAGCCGGGCAGGGCAGGCCAGAAACGCCAGAGAAAATGATGTCGCTTCTCGTCTTCGGTGGGTGCCGCGAACTGCGCGACACGGACGTGCCGGGGGTCGAGGGGAAAAACCAGGCGTTTGATTGCGCCTCCCTTCCCGGAAGCATCCCAACCTTCGAAGATCACGCAGACCGGCGGTCCGAGCTTGCCGGAACCTATCTGGCCACCGATGGCAAGGCGAAGTGCGGCAAGCCGCTCCTGCACGGCCGCGAGCTTCTTCTCCCCTTCGGTCCTCGAGTACCTCAGAGTCAGATCAACATCGTCGAGTCGTCCCATGTCCGCGCATTATCGCGCCGGATGATCTCCTCTCGTCGTATTGTCCAAGGCATGGCAGCAACCCCTCACTCCCCTCCCGAGAGTCCCGACGCCGTCGCCGGGGCGCTGCGCGACGCCGCGTATCTGGCTGATGACTCGACCGCCCTGATCGCCTTCCTGGCCCAGCGGCTGGGCAAACCGGTGCTCGTGGAAGGACCGGCCGGGGTCGGAAAGACCGAACTGGCCAAGGCGCTTTCGCGCTCGACCGGCCGCGAACTTGTTCGCCTCCAGTGCTACGAAGGACTCGACGAGGCAAAGGCCCTGTACGAGTGGAACTATCGCAAGCAGCTTCTTCAGATCCAGGCGACCGCGACTGCCCGGGAGAGCGGCGGCGACCCGGTCGGCGTCGGAGAGATCTTCACCGAGGAGTTCCTGCTCGAACGGCCCCTGATGAAGGCGATCGCCAGCCCGGATCCGGTGGTCCTGCTGATCGACGAGATTGACAAGACCGACCAGGAGTTCGAGGCGATGCTGCTCGAACTCCTTTCCGACTTCCAGATCACGATTCCGGAGATGGGCCAGATCGGGGCGACCACGCACCCGATCGTGATCCTGACGTCGAACAACTCGAGGGAGCTGACCGAGGCGCTGAAGCGTCGCTGTCTCTACCTGTGGCTTGACTACCCGAGCCGTGAACGCGAGATCGAGATCATCCGGCTCCATGCCCCCGAAATCGACGAGTCCCTGGCCGGCAGGCTGGTCGACGTGGTCGACATGGTCCGCGAGCTGGACCTCAAGAAGCCACCTTCGATCGCCGAAGCGATCGACTGGGCCCGGACCCTGATCCTCATGGGCGCCGCCGACATCGACGAGAAGACTTTCCGCGAGTCGCTCTCGATAATCATCAAGCACCGCACGGACCTCGATCTCGTCGCCGAGAAGATCGTCCCCCGGCTCGGCGGTAGCGGCAGTTCGGCGAACGGCAACGGATCGGCGAACGGTACGGGCTGATGTCCGGCGCACCCTCGGGCATGGCTGAGCAGATCCTCGCCTTCTGCGAGGAGCTCCGATCCGAGGAAGTGGCGATCGGCACCTCCGAGATCCAGGACGCTTTCCAGGCCCTGGAGATCGTCCCCTGGACCTCGCCGGTCGATTTCAAGGAGGCGCTCGCGACCACCATCGCGAAGTCGCCGAAGGACCGGGAGATCTTCGACCTGGTGTTTGACCGGCATTTCTTCCGGGCCACCGAGGAGGCCGCGCTCGAGTACACCCCCGAAGGAGCCGAGGGCCGGAGTGCCTCCCTTTCCGAGGAAGTTCGCGACGAACTCAGCATGGAGGCGCTGGCCGAAGCGATCCGCAAGGCGATCGCCGAAGGTGACGAATCGGCAATGAACGAGTTGGCACGGCTGGCGATCGACGCCTTCGGCCGCCAGGGCGAGAGCTCGGGGGTGGTCGGAGTCGACATGCAGCGGATCCGCCGGGGACTCGGACTCTCCCCTTCTTCCGACAGTGGCGGTGACGGTGAATCGGAGGGTGAGGCGATCGACCGGGACCAGATCGCCCGTTTCGAGAGGCAACTGCGGCGGGAGCTTCAGCGTCGGCAGATCCAGCGCCAGGGCCAGCTTCCACCGGCCCGTCCGCTTTCCGAATTGAACCGCGCCCTGCCGATGCGGGGTGCGCAGGACCTTGCCGCGGTCCACAAGGCGGTCACCCAGATGAAGCGACGGCTGGCGACCCTGGGGCACGATCCGCGCGGTGCCCGGCGCGGCCGCACGGTGGACGTGCGCAAGACGATGCGCTCCTCACTGGAAACCGGCGGGGTTCCCCTCAACCTGAAGTACCGGCCCCGCCGGCCCAGGAAACCGGAGATCTACGTGCTCTGCGACGTCTCCACCTCGGTCAGCTCGGCCTCGACCTTCTTTCTCTCGGTTCTACACGCCCTTCATGACTCGTTCCGCAAGCTGCGCAGCTTCGTCTTCATCGAGCGCATCTCGGAGGTGACCCATGTCTTCGAGGACGAGCGGGATTTCACGGCGATCGCCGAGAAGATCACCTCGACCGGTGGCGTCGCCGACGTCTCCGGTTACACCGATTACGGACGGGTCTGGAACGAGTTCTATGCGGACGTGTCCTCCGATCTCGGGCCCCGCTCCACCGTGATCGTGCTGGGGGACGCCCGCACCAACGGCAGACCACCGGCCGAGGATGCCTTCGCCCGGGTTGCGGACCGCGCGAACCGGACCTTCTGGCTCAACCCGGAACCGGAGCTCTACTGGAACTACGGGGACTCGGTCATGAGCGCCTACACGCCGTTCTGCGACGGAGCCTTCGAGTGCTGGAAGACCGAGCACCTCGAACAGTTCGTCGACGTGGTCGCTTCCGGAAAGGTCGAATCGACCGGCTTCACCGCCCGCAAGTACACCTCCGGCCACCGCTATTAGGCCGGCATCCGGTTTCCGGGAGGCGAAAGTCCGCAATAGTTGCGGACTTCTGCCTTCACGCTTGAGGCTAGCCGGGTGAGATGTCGCAGTTGGCCCAGCTTCCGCGGTCCGCGGCGCGGGCCTGGCGGTCGGCCCTGCGGTAGCGGGGATAGCGGAGGAAAGGCCCGTCGTACGGGTAGGCCGAGGCGAGCCCGCGCTTGACCAGTGTGTAGCCGAGATCCCGGCTTCCCCGGTCGACGTAGGCGAGCAGGCGGCCATAGTGGTCGCGCCGGTCCTGGGTCGGATCCGACGTGACCGTGACCGTCCTGCCGGTGGCCAGCCGCTTCATCGCCGACGAGGCGGCCGGTCCACCGCATTCGCGGCCGCCGTAAACCTCGGGTGTGTCGATGCCGATCACCCTTACGGTCTCCACGCTCCCTGCAGGGGTCGTGACATCGAGTGTGTCGCCGTCTGCGACGTCCACCACCGTTCCGCGAAAACTCCTGGGCGGTTCGGCCGCTGGACCGTCCGGGTCGTCGGGAGTTCCCCCAGCTGCTTTCGAACAGGGACAGGGCAGATCGGCACAGGCGACGCCGTCGCCGTCACCGTCGAGCCCGAAGGGGTCGCCTGACAGCAGGTAGAGCTGGGCGGTTGCCTGGCTGGCGAAGGCTCCGCAATCGACGTCTCCCCCGCGGCGTGCCAGGGCCCTGGCCTTGATCCTGATGCGACGGTTCGCGGCCCTCGCCTTTCGGGCTTGTCTTCGGGCATCTGCCCTTGCCCGGCGGGCGGCCCTTCGCGCGGCGGCTCTTGCCCGGCGGGCTTCACGAGCCGCCCGGGCACGGGCCCCGGCGCGCGCGGCCGCCGAAGGGCCGGAATCCTGCCCGGAGGCCGGCCTGGCCCCGAGGGACCCGCCTGCCCCGGATTCGCTTTCGGACTGCGAACCGCAGCCCGCAACCAGCAGGACCAGCACCGCGGCCAGCGTGAGCAGAACCTTGAGTCCGTGGTCCCGACCGGGCCGACTCACCTGAAGCTGACCGGCTTCTCCACCCGAGTCCGGTTTCCGGACGCGTCCGTAGCGACGACCACGAGCTTCGCCCTGGAGACTTGCCGCTGCCGGAGCCGCTTCCGATAGCCGTCCTTGACGGTGATCCGGATCTGCTTCCGACCGGCCCTGGTCACCTTCAGACGCCTGCGCCCGATTGTCATCTGCTGGAACCCGCGACCACGGGGGCGCCGCTGGGACGCGACCAGCTTCGCATCGATCTCGACCGGGAAACTCTCGTCCCGGGTTTCGATCATGAACGCCTGGCCGTTCTTCAGGAGGCCCTTCAGGGTGGGCTTGCCGAGTGTCCGTACCTTGACGGTCGGCTTCTTGCGATCGGCTGGTCTGGGATCGTCACGGGTCTTCCGGAAAGGGCCGGAGATCTCGTAGATGATTCCCGCGGCGACCGTCTCACCGGCAAACCGGGCCCGCTGGGAAGCAAAGTAGAGACGGCTTCCGGTCGGATCGAAGACCGGACCGGTCAGTTCGGAGGACGCGTGGCCATCGGTCACCTGGCAGAACGCCGCGGCCTCCCCCTCGGTGGAGATGATGCAGACCTGGAGATCGCCCGCGTCCTCGCAGACGTACAGGTCACCTGAAATCGGGGAAACCGTGACGTTGTCGCAGTCATTCAGCGGAGCCTCGTCACCCAGCGCGACCCCGTCATACAGGACTTCCAGAACGGTCGATTCCGGATCGTAGGCGTAGACCCGATCGTCCTGGGTCGTTGCGAAGAAGACGGTTCCTTCGTCGAACCACATGCCCTCCCCGCGGCGGAACCTCGTCGCGCCTTCAACCTGGTTTCGAGTCGGTGTCGGACCTGTGTATTGAGGGTCGGGAACCCGGGCCCAGTTCACCTTGCCGTCTTCCTGGACGATCGCGACGTCGAGGCGACCGGACGACAGGTCCGGGTAACTGTCAGGCGTGAAACGGTAAAGGCAGCCGTCCCCCAGATCCTCGGTCAGGTAGACCTGCTTTCCCTTGGGGTCGACGCAACAGGCCTCGTGCTTGAAGACACCCATCGCCGGGTGGGCCACGGAGTCCTTCTTGCCCCAGGGGTCACACTCGAAGACCATGCCCCGGTCGTATTCCTCGCAGGAAAGCCAGGTGTTCCAGGGGGTGACACCGCCGGCGCAGTTGATCTGGGTGCGCTTCAGGATCGGATAGGCGTCGGTGACCTGGAAGTTCTTGTCGAAGCGGATCGCTCCCGCACCGATCTCGAATATTCCGGGCAGATCAGGGGCCTCGCTGTTCGACGTGATGATGAAGCCACCATCGTTTGTCTTGAACGAACCCATGCCGTCGGGCAATGCGTGGAACTTGTAGGGACGGGGGCCGATGTCAGTGTTCGAGCGCGCGATCACCCGTGAGCTGAATCCCTCGGGAAGCCGGATTCCATTCGCGTCGGGAGACCCGAGCGGACCGTACGGTCCCTCGCCGATGACTGCCGGAGCGCCCATCGCATCGATGGCCCTGCCGAGCAGGCCCCCGGCCAGGGCGAGACCCCCTGCCGCGCCGGCGCCGGCGCGAAGAGCGTCCCTGCGGGTCAAACCTCCTGTATCGGTCACTTCCTCAGCCATTCGCACTCCCTGAAATCGTTTGAGATTCTCCCTCCGTTCAGGGTACCGATCGCGGTCCCGGTGGGGTCAACGAAAGGTGAATCGGGTTCAGCGGGGCTGCCAGGCGTCCTTGTCGTCCGCCAGGTCTCGGACGTGCTGTGGCAGTTCACCTGAGACGAGGTCGGCGAGGGTGGTCGACTCGAGTACCTCCCGCAGGCTGGCACGAACCGCTATCCAGACGTTCTGGAGTTCCCTGGCGCTGCCGGTGTAGGTAATTGACTCCGGCGGGGCGGACTGAACGTTCGCGATCGGACCTTCGACTGCCCTGATCACCTCGGCGATTGAGACTTCCTCGGCGGGCCTGGCAAGCCAGTAACCGCCCTTGGCTCCGCGCCGGGCGCGGACGATGCCCGAGTGCTTCAGGTCAAGCAGGATGTGCTCGAGGAACTGGAGCGGAATGTCCTGCGAATCCGCGAGACGTTCACCCTTGACCGGGCCGTCCGGGGAGGCGGCCAGTTCGGCGACTGCCCTGACTGCGTAATCGGCCTTGGCGGAAACTCGCATGCGCCTAGTTAATCAGCCCGGTCGTGCGTTCGGCCTGCGGCTCGAGCGCTGGCCCGGCATTTTCGTGATCAAGATGATCGGCAGAATCAGAAAAAGTCGCTCCGGGCCTCATCCTGGGCCTTCTATTTTGCATCGGAACCGGCTTCCAGTGCCGCCGCCTTCTCGGCTTCGATCGCCTCCTGCGGGCGGAAACGCTGGTACCAGCGGGGGGCCATCAGGATCAGGACGAAGCCGAGGCCGGCTACCGCCGCGGCGATCGGCCAGACCAGAGGATCACCCTTCTGGACCGTGAAGAAGCCGGAGAGGATGAGGACGATGCCGAGCGCGATCCTGATCGAGTCCTGGTTGATCCGACCCATCAGCGCCGCCCCGACGACCACTCCCGGCACCGATCCGAGCAGGATGTTGCCGACCAGGCCGAGATCGACGTTGCCATGCCCGAAGTGCGCGATCCCGGCAGCCCAGAGCACTATCGCGGCGTGAAAGACGTCGGTACCGACCACGTGCTTGGGGGTAAGTCTGAAGACGGCGATCAGCAGCACCGCAATGACCGTGCCGGAACCGGCCGAGGTCACCCCGATCACGAATCCCGTCGTGACACCGATCGTGACGGCCGCGACCTTGTGCCTGAGCTCGATCTTGAAGTCGTCGCGCTCGGCGATCGTGCGGGCGAGAATCAGGGCCCGGGTCAGGGTGATGATGCCGACCATCAGGAGGGTTCCGCCGAGAACCGCGTACACGAGTGAATCCAGCTTTTCCTCGCCGATCTGGTCCTGGAGCCAGGCGACCAGCTGGACGCCGAAGACGGCAGACGGCACCGAGCCCACCGCAAGCCAGAAGACGAGGCCCATGTTGACCGTCTTCATCTTCAGGTGCCGCCAGCCGCCAACCGTCTTGGTGATCGCCGCGTAGAGGATGTCGGTGCCGATCGCGGTGGTGGGTGACACGCCGAAGAGCAGGATCAGCAGCGGGGTCATCAATGCGCCTCCACCCATGCCGGTCATGCCGACGAGGACTCCGATACCGAAGCCAAAGAAGAGAATGGCGATTGAGAAGTCCATTGGTTTTCGTGGCACGACCAGTGCCTGGACGCCGGGCTAGAGGCGCTCCTGACTCTCCTTACTTGTTTAGTAAGGAGTTCGGGAATGTCGGCATCCTAGCGATGCAATCTCCGGCCAGCGGGCTGCGTGGAACGCCCGCAACCCTTCGCACCTACAATCCGCGCGATGACAGCGACCGTCTCTGCCCGGGCCCTGACCCACAGTTATGCGTCGCTCGAGACCCTCGCCGGGGTCAACCTCGAGGTAGCCGCCGGGCAGGTCGTCGCGATCGTCGGCCCATCGGGATGCGGCAAGTCGACGATGCTGCAGATCGTCGGCGGCCTGGACTCGCCGGTCGCCGGAGAGATCTCGGTCGCCGGCCTAAGTGACGAATCCGGCCGGCTGGCGCAGTGCGCATGGATGCCGCAACGCGACTGTCTGCTGCCCTGGTACTCGGCGCTCGACAACGCTGCACTGGCCCTGCTGAACCAGGGCAGGCCCCGCAGGGGCGCGAGGTCGGAAGCATCCGCCAGGTTCCGGCATTTCGGCCTCGAGGGGTTCGAAGGGGCGCGGCCGGATGAGCTTTCCGGCGGAATGCGGCAGCGGGTCGCATTCATCCGGACACTGATCTCCGGCAAGCCGGTTCTGCTCCTCGACGAACCGCTGGCGGCCCTTGACGCAATAACCCGAGGTGATCTTCAGGAGTGGCTGTCGCCGGTGCTGGCGGAGAGCGGCGCCACCGTCCTTCTGGTCACTCACGATGTCGAGGAAGCCCTGTACCTGGCCGACCAGGTGCTGGTCCTCTCTCCCCGTCCCGGACGGGTCGTCGCCACCCTGCCTGGCAGCCGTGGTGAGCCGGGAAGCCGGGACGAAGTGGTCAGCTCCCCCGACTTCAACCGTCGGCGCCAGGAACTGCTCGGCCTGCTGCACCAGGAAGGAATTGCATGAAAGCGAGGCAGTGGCTACCCCCGCTGATTCTGGTCGCAGCCCTGATCGGCCTCTGGCAGGTCGCTGCGGCGAGCGGGTTTCTTGCCGATGCGCTCGGACTCGAGAGCTTCCTCGTTCCCTCTCCGGAAGAGGTCCTCGAGATCCTCTGGCAGGACCGGGACCTGATCCTCGAGAACGCATGGCCGACCCTGGTCGAGATCGTGGCAGGATTCTTGCTGGCCCTGATCTGCGGTCTCGGGGTAGCGGTCCTCTTTCGCAGCTCTGACCTGGTGCGGCGGGCAGGCTACCCGCTCGTCGTCGCCTCGCAGACGATCCCGGTAATCGTCATCGCTCCGGTCCTCGTGGTCTGGTTCGGGTACGGGATCTGGCCCAAGCTCCTGATAATCGCCCTGATCTGTTTCTTCCCTATCGCCGTGAACACGCTCGACGGCCTGAGGCGAACGGACCCCGAAGTGGTCCGGATGATGCGCTCACTCGATGCCTCCCGCAGCGCGATCTTTCGCAGGGTCGAGGTACCCACCGCATTGCCTGGCGTCTTCACCGGCGCACGCATCGCGGCTGCCGTAGCGGTGATCGGCGCGGTCTTCGGCGAATGGGCCGGCGCAGAGAAGGGGCTCGGGTACCTGATCCTTCAGGACAACGCCCAGCTGGAGACCGCCCGGATGTTTGCTTCGGTCCTCGTGCTCTCGCTGATTGCGATCTGCCTCTACAGCCTGATCGGTCTTCTGGAACGGGCTGTCGTGCGTTGGCGGTAGGCTGCGCCCGAACCTGTTCGCGTCCCCGGAGATGACTTGAAACGTTTCGCACTGCTCCCCCTCGCACTGATCGTCGCCCTTGCGGTGTCTGCCTGCGGCACAAAGTCCGAGGACGTCAATCCGGTCCGCGACCCGCTCTCGGTGGCAATGGACTGGTATCCGAACCCCGATCACGCGGGCTTCCTGATGGCCGAGGAGCAGGGCTACTTCGAGGATGCCGGACTGGATGTCTCGCTCGATTCGCCGACCGATCCATCGCTCCCGATCAAGCTGGTTGCAGCAGGCAAGGCCGACCTCGCGCTGTCCTACGAGCCGGAAGTGCTTCTCGCCCGCGAACAGGGGCTTGACGTCGTCTCGGTGGCGAGCGTGATCGACCGGCCGCTCACCTCGATGATCTGGCTGAAGAAGTCGAAGATCAAGCGGGTCAGGGACCTCAAGGGCAAGACGATCTCGACCGCCGGCATCCCGTATCAGGACGCCTATCTGAAGACGATTCTGGCCCGGGCGGGCCTCAGCGAGAACGACGTCAGGAAGGTCGGTGTCGGGCAGGGACTACTGCCTTCGATCATCAGCGGAAAGGCGCAGGCAACACTCGGCCCCTTCTGGAACATCGAAGGTGTCCAGCTCAGGATGGAAGGCATGAAGCCAACGGTGAACCCGGTCGACCGGCTGGGCGTGCCCACGTACAACGAACTGGTACTCGTGGCGAAGGGCAGCCGGATCGAGGAAGACCCGGACCCGATCCGGCTCTTCATCACTGCCCTCGCCCGGGGAACCCGCTTCGCAGCGGGACACCCCAACCAGGCGACCGACGCGGTCCTGGCTGCCAACGATGCCCTCGATCCCAAGGTGACCGCCGCGCAGACCAAGGTGACCCTGCCCCTGCTGGACTCTTCCGGCGGAGGCAATCCCGACATCCCCTACGGATACCAGAACACCGCGAAGTGGCAGGCGTTCATCAACTGGATGGTCCAGCAGGGTGTTCTGGCGACGCCGATCCGGGCGGTCGATGCGCTGACCAACGAGCTGCTGCCCAGCAGCCAGGTCAATCTCGACGACGGCTGACTCCCGGCCCTCAGGCCGCCCGCCTGAACGCCTCGCGGCGGATTCGTGCCCGGTTGCCCGGGCCGTGGAGCACCTGGCCGTAGGCCATCGCCAGATACTCGCCGGCAAGTCCGCGCCACGGGGCGTACGGCTCGTAGAACTTCTCCACCTCTTCCACTTCGGCCAGGCGGCCGAGTCCTTTCAGGTACCCGACCAGCTTGACCTGGGCGAGGTCACCGGCAAGCAGCGCATCCCCCTCGCCCCGGCCGCGCAGTGCGAGGCAGGCCAGGGTCCACGGTCCGATTTCGGGAATGGCGAGAAGACGCCGGTCGCCACCGGGATCCTCCGGATCGACGCGGCCGGTGGCGACCTCGCGGGCAACCTTGACCATCGCGATCGAGCGCCGGGCGCTGAGTCCGCAGGCTTCCAGTTCTGCAGGTGAGGCAGCCGCGATCGCCGCGGGATCCGGCACGGTGGCGAGCGCCGGCTCGCCGGGCGGGCGGCGGGTGCCACGAGCTTTCGGACGGGCGCCGGACCTTCGGGCCGGGACGTCCCGGGCGAGGCGAATCCCGAATCGCCGGATCATCTGGCGCTGAATTCGGGCGGCGCGCCGGTACTCGATCAGCTGCTCGGTGACCGCCCACAGAAGTGCCTCCCAGGCGACCGGTCGCCGCAGCGGGCGACGATGGAGGCTGTCACCGAGAGTCTTGCCGAGCAGCGGATCGTCGCGAAAGGTCCGGTAGAAGTCACGAAGGTCATCGTCGACGCCGAGGCTGAAACGCATCCGGCCGATGCCCGCAGCCAGCCCCTCCTCCCCGGCCGCCCTGAGGGAGCCCGCACGGGGGCCTTCCAGCAGCGCCGGATCCAGTGGTTCAGCCGCGAAGACGATCTCGCCGCCCACGCCCTCCCGCACCCGCACGATCATCGCCTCGCCCTCAAGGACGAGCAGCCGCTCGAGCCATCGGCCGTGTTTCCTGATGACCAGGTCACCGCCAGTCATCCGCGGCATGCGAAGCGGGGCCCGAGGTCTTGCCGCAACCTCATGGACCAAGGGAAACCCCTAACGGCCGAGAACGTGGACGTCTACCAGGAACGAGCGGCTGGCCACCACGTTGGCAGGCCGGGCCTTGCGGCCGAGCCGGCGGCTCTTTCGCCGCGATGAACCTCCGCTCACCGCCCGGACGGCAGCGACCGTCGCGGCACCAGCGAGCGCACCACCGGCGACGGCGATCGCCGCCGTCGTCACCTCGTTCCTGAGCGCCGGAAGTGCGCTGCCGGATTCGAACTCGCGGGGCAGGGCCCTGACTTCTCCGCCGGGCTGGGACGCCGTGACGTCCTCTTCGGAAACCAGTTCTCCATCTACCTCTTCAGCCACAACGCGCAATCTACCTGTGCGATCGGAGGCTACTTTCGCAAAGTCCGCAATTTGCGGACACACCTCTGCGCGTCAGACCCGGTCCCGACTAGGCGAGGGCCTTCTCGTACACGCGAAACTTCTTGGTGACCTCGCCACCCATGCCCTCGAGAGCGCGGTTCATGGGCTCGTTGGTCTCGAGGATCCAGCCGGCCTCTCCCTTCATGACGCCATCGGGGTCCGTCGTCTGGATGTGGCGGACGTAGAGCGCTGCGGCGACGCCTGTGTGCTGATAGGCCTTCTTGACGCCCAGGGCCAGAATCCGGACCGAGTCGATCTTCTTGCGGCCGGTCAGGTAGTGGTACCAGCCGGTCGGGAAGACCCTGCCCTTCATCTTCGCGAGAACCTGGTTGATGTCGGGAAGCGTCAGGGCCGCGCCGACTGTTTCCCCGTCACCGGTTTCGGCGATCATGGCCCAGTCTTCGTCGATCACCAGCTTGAGGGTCTTGGCGTGAAACTCGACCTCTTCCTTGGTGATCGGCACGAAGCCCCAGTTGTCCCCCCAGGCCTCGTTGTAGACCTCGTGGAAACGGGCCATCTCGTTGGGCAGGTCGGAGCGGCGCATCTTGCGGATCGTGATGCCGTGCTCATCGAGGCTCTTCTGCGCTGACTCCATGATCGCCGGGTGGAACTCGAGCCCCTTGGCGAGCTTGCCCATCTCGAGGTGCCACATCAGCAGGTCCATTGCCTTGCTGAATCCGGCGCCCTCGACCAGCCCCTGGAAGTAGGGCTGGTGGCAGTTTTCGAGGATGGAGGGGCGCACGTCGAAGCCCGAGATCTGGATCCCGATCTCGTCGTTGGTCGTGAAATCCATCGGACCGTAGACCTTTTCCCGGCCCTTGCCGGCCAGCCAGTCACAGCCGGTGTCCAGCAATGCCGTGGCGACCTCCTGGTCGTCGATCGACTCGAAAAAGCCGAACTGCCCGTCGTTTCCGCCGCGATAGCTGTCCCAGTTCTCGTCGATCTGGGCGCTCAGCCGTCCGACCGGCTGGCCGTCCTTCTCGGCCAGCCAGAGGCCCACCTCGGCGTGATCGAAGTACGGGTTCTTGTTCCGGTTCAGGAACTCCATCCGGTCCATGATCAGCGGCGGCACCCACTCGGGATGGTCGCGGTGAACGAAAAACGGGACCTTGACGAACTTCTTCAGATCCCGCTTGCTCTCGACTGGGCGAATCTCGACCTTGGGCATTGCCCGGAACCTAGCGGACCGGAGGCCGGTTGACTCAACCGGCTACCTCCGCCTTCCTCAGGCCGCGCATCGCCCAGACGGCCATCACGGCGATCAGGCCGAACGCCACCCCGTATGCGAGGAGCAGTCCGGTCGGCTCACCGGCCAGCAGGCTGCGGGCGCCGTCCAGCAGGGCGGTCACGGGGTTGACCCTGGCCACCGGTTCGATCCAGCCGGTCAGCAGCTCCTGGGGCACGTAGACGGGTGCCAGGAAGAGGATGATGAAGACCGGCATCTGCATCAGCGGCCCGGCCTGGAGGGAACGGAAGCGCAGGGCGATCCCGGCCGAGAAGAAGAGTGCCGCCACGTTCGAAAGCAGGCCCAGCATGTACATGCCGGCGATGTCGAAGCCGCTTCCCCTGACGCCCATGCCGGCCAGCAACGACACACCGGTGATGATCACCCAGACCACGATCAGCCTCAGCGCGGCGCCCAGCGCGTAGCCGAGAACGATCGCCGAACGGTTCGAGGTGGCCAGCATCATCCGGCGTCCCATGCCCTGCTCGAAGTCACCGGCGATCGAGAATCCGACGAACACTCCGGCCAGAGCCGACGCCTGGATCAGGACGAAGCAGAACTGGAACGCGGTGAAGTCGTAATAGTCGAAGCCAGGTACGTCGCTGACCGAGGAGAGCCCTCCGGCGAAGGCGGCCAGAAAGAAGAGGGGAAAGATCAGCCCGGGCACAAAGACGGCCGGCTTTGTGTACAGGTTGTGCAGATAGCGCCAGGCGACAGCCCAGGCGGACGAGAAGTAGGCCCTGCGGGCGGCGGAGTTCACTTGAGCATCCGTCCTTTCAGGGAGCGGGCGGCGAAGGCGATCGAAAGCACGGCGAGGGCGATCGCTATCGCGAAGCCCAGCGCCAGCGCCTCCCCGTCCCAGCCGGTGATGAAGAGGCTGCGGATCGCCTCGATCAGGTAGCTGACCGGGTTGACGGTGGCGAGGAACCGGTACCAGTCCTGCTCGATCAAATTTCTCGGCAGGGTCATCGAGCTGAAGAAGAGCAGGACGAACATGATCGGGAACATGCCCTGGACTGCCTCGCCCGAGCCGGTGCGGACCGCCATGATCAGTCCGATCCCGCCGAAGCCGACCGAGATGATCGAAACCAGCGCCGCGAGCACGAAGTAACCGCCGATTCCGGCGGCGAACTCGGCTCCGGCAGCGATCCCGACCGAGAAGTAGAGCAGAGCCTGGAACTGGCCGAGCAGCACCAGGCCGACCAGCTGGCCAGCCATCAGCGCGGAGGGACGCATCGGGGTGAGGACGAGCCGGCTGAAGAAGCCGTTCTCGATGTCCTGGGCCAGGCTCTGGCCGGCGTTCATGGTCGAGAAGATCGCTGACTGGATGAAGGTGAAGGCGATCGCAAAGGTGATGTAGGAGTCGGTTGGGAAGCCAGGCAGGTCGGTCGCCGCATTGAGACCTCCCGCGTTGACCGCGAGCAGGAACAGCGGGAAGATCACGCTGGGGATGATCGCTGCGGGCTGCCGGATGAGCCGGGTCACCGATCGGGCCGCCATGGCGGCAACCTGGATCGGCAGCGGTGAGTGCCCGGGGCCTCCGGCCGTGATCACCGCCCCGCTCAAGCGTTCACCGCCCCGCTGTCCGGGAGTGGCATCTCGGCACTGTCGGCCTCCCCCGCACCCTCGAGGTGACGGCCCGTCTTGGCGAGGAAGACGTCATCGAGCGTCGGCTCGTTCAGGACGAGACTGGCAAGTTCTATGTTGGCGGCGTCGAAGGCCCTGACTATGCCGACCAGTTCGTCGATGCCTTCATTCAGCCTGATCCCCAGCGCGTCCCGGGCCGCGGGGACGGGGGAGCCGAAGGGGGCGAGGATCTCCTGCGAGCGGGTCCGGTTGCCAGGGTCCCTTGGAACAACCTCGACGCTGGGGCGGCCGATCTCTGACTTGAGCGCGGCCGGTGTTCCCTCCGCGGCGATCCTGCCGGCGTCTATGATTCCGACACGGTTTGCGAGCTGGTCCGCCTCTTCGAGGTACTGGGTGGTGAGGAAGACGGTCACGCCGTCCTCTGCCGAAAGCCTGGTCACCTCGGCCCAGAGCGAGGCCCGGCTCTGGGGGGCGAGGCCGGTAGTCGGCTCGTCGAGAAACAGCACCCTGGGCCGGTGCACCAGCGCCAGCGCCAGATCGAGCCGGCGCTTCATGCCGCCCGAATAGCCCCCGACCCGCCGGTCTGCTGCTTCCGAGAGTCCGACCCTTTCGATCAGCTCGTCACCCCGCCTGATCCTTTCCTCCTTCGGCAGACCGTGCAGCGAGGTCTGGAGTTTCATGTGCTCGCGGGCCGTCAGGTGGGGGTCGAGTGCGGCTTCCTGGAGCGCAGCCCCGATCACCTTTCGCACCTTCGCTCCCTGCGTCGCAACGTCCAGCCCGGCGACCTTCGCACTGCCGGCCGTGGGCGGCAGCAGCGTGGTCAGCATGTGGACCGTGGTCGACTTGCCGGCGCCGTTGGGGCCGAGAAAGCCGTAGATCTCCCCGGGTTCGACAGTCAGGTCGATGCCGTCGACCGCCCTCGGGCCGTTCTTGAACTCCCGGACCAGGCCCGTCACTTCGATTCCGTTGCTCTCCAGACTCATGACGGGTATGTATAGCAGAAATACTTCACGTGTTGAAATATCCACTACTGCTAATATCCCTGCAAATGAACGAGGCTTCCAGCACCGCGCAACAGACGAGCGCCGGACGCGCCGCCGCCGAGTCGGAGGCCTGGGGCCGGATCACCGACCTGTGGTTCGGCAGCCGCCGGATACTGATGGAAACCTGCCGCGAGCTGGACCTCTTCCCTCCCCAGATCATGGTCCTCAGAACCCTTGACGAGCCAAAGCCGATGAGGGAAGTCGCGGGTGCCCTCGCCTGCAACAGCTCCAATCTGACTGGCATCACCGACCGTCTCGAAGACCGGGATCTGGTCCGCCGCGAAAGGGACCCGGCCGACAGGCGGGTCAACCTGCTCGTTCTCACCGAAGAGGGCCAGAGACTCCGCCGGAAGGTGATGAAGAGACTCGACAGGCCGGCTGATTCGATGTCGGCCCTGAGCGACGGGGAACTCGCAGAGCTGACCAGGCTGCTGGACAAGATCGGCAACGCGTAGTCGGGAACTACACTTTCCGCATGTCCGAGAGCACGACAGCACCGATCGACCTGTTCGAGAAGGTCAGGAACCACGAGCGTCGCGAGCAGCTGCAGGCCGCCAACGAGGGCGGCCTCAACCCCTACTTCCGCCTGCTCACCTCCCAGGCCGGCCCGGTGGTCGAGATGGAAGGCCGGGAGACGATCATGCTCGGTTCGAACAACTACCTCGGGCTGACCGGCGACGAAAGGGTCAAGAACGCGGCCCGCGAGGCTCTCGACCGGTACGGGACGGGCGTGACCGGATCACGTCTGCTCAACGGAACCACCCCCATTCACGTCGAGCTGGAGGAGGAACTCGCCGCCTGGATGGAAACCGAGGATGCGATCGTCTTCTCGACCGGGTACCAGGCGAACGTCGGATGCCTCCAGGCGATCCTCGGCCCGAACGACACCGTGATCTGCGATTCGGGCGATCACGCCTCACTGCTCGACGGATGCAAGCTCTCCGGCGCGAAGCTCCGGCCCTTCCGCCACAACCAGATGGACAAGCTGGAGAAGATGCTCCAGAGGGCGGCCGGCGACGGTGGCGGGATCCTGGTCGTCGTGGACGGCGTCTACTCGATGGAGGGCGACCTTCCCGACCTGCCGAAGGTGGTCGAGCTTTCAAAGCATTACGGCGCCCGGATCATGGTCGATGAGGCTCACGGTGTCGGGGTACTCGGCGAACGCGGCGCCGGGGCGACCGAACTCTTCGGCCTCGAGGACCAGGTGGACCTCCGGATGGGCACCTTTTCGAAGAGCCTGGCCTCCTGCGGTGGCTTCATCGCCGGCAAGCACGAGGTGATCGACTACATGCGGATCACCTCTCGATCATTCATCTTCAGCGCCTCGGGCGTGCCGGCCGCGGTCGGCGCCGCACTCGAAGCGACCCGTATCTGCCGCAACGAGGGCGCGCCGCTCTTCGCCCGTCTGCTCGAGAACGCACGCTACCTGCGCGATGGCCTCGAGGATCTGGGCCTCAAGGTAGTTCAGCCCGGGACCATGCCAGACGGTTCAGTGGCCGACACACCGGTCGTTCCGGTCCTGGTGGGAGAAGACTGGACGGCGGTACTGCTCTGGAAGGCCCTGTTCGATGCCGGCGTCTACTGCAACGTCGCGATCCATCCGGCGGTCCCGCCCAGCGGAGCCCTGCTCAGGACGAGCCTGATGGCCACCCACGAGAAGGAACAACTCGACAAGGCGCTCGGAATCATCGGCGAAGTCATCAGGGACTTCCCCACTCTCACCGAATAGAGCTTCGCCAGGAGGCGGTTCGTGCAGGCCAGGCGGATCCCGGTGTGCTGGCCGACGACGTTTCGGGTCGAGGAGGCCGGTATGCCGGGATCCGCTGCCGGCTTCGGTCAGCCGTCACCGCGTGCGGCAGCGACCAGGTTCGCCTCCGGCTCGATCACCCTGACCGGCTCGAACTGCTTTCCGGCCACGTTGATGGTGATCGGGCTGACGTCGGGGTCGCCGGTGTCGGTGATCGTGAAGTCACCGGT
Organism: Solirubrobacterales bacterium; assembly: GCA_036780865.1. Lineage (GTDB taxonomy): Bacteria > Actinomycetota > Thermoleophilia > Solirubrobacterales > 70-9 > 67-14. The sequence goes on from DAIQCC010000012.1 coordinate 47,833, forward strand.
TATGCCGTCAGCGACCTCCAGACCGAACAGGGTCGAAGCCACGGTTCCCCGGTCGTCCCCGGCGCTCTCGATCGCATCGAGCAGGACCTGGGCGGCCTGCCCCGCGTACGGGGCATAAAGCTCGACTGGCTGCCCGCCGGTCTTTGACTTCAGGGCGTTCACGAACTGCTTGCCGGCGCCGGGCAGCAACTCGGGAACCCTTCCGGGAACCGACGCCACCATGCCGGCCGAGGCCGGCCCCGCCTCGTCGATCGTCGACTGCTGGGCGAAGCCGTCCGGTGCCATCAGGGCGACCTGTCCGTCATTGGGTCCGAGTACCGAGACCTTGTCCTTGATCAGCTGGCCGCCGTTCTGTTCGGTCAGGCCGGCCAGGAGGATGCCATCCGGGTTGCTCCTGCCAACCCGGTTCATCAGGTCGGTGTAGCTCCCGGCTTCGGGATTCCACTCGAGCTGCTCGGTCACCTTGACTCCCCCGGCTCTTGACGAGTTGATGAAGGTCTGCGCCTGCCCGTAGGAGGTTTCGTCATCCGCGGCAAAGAGCACGGTGACGCGCCTGATCCCCTGGTCGGCAGCGTAGGTCACCAGGGCGGCACCCTGGGCTGCGTCATTGGGCACGACGCGGGCGTAGTTGCGTTCACCCGAGGGGTAGAGAGATTCCGGAGTTCCGTCGGTACAGGTGTCGGCCGCCTCGGTCAGGCAGATTGCCGTGTTGCCCGGGGAGACCATGGCCAGAGAGCCGTTGAGGGCCTCGTTGAGGACGGGAATCATCACCTGGGCACAACCGGAGTTGTAGGTGCCGACCACGCCGAGCACGCTCGGGTCCTCGCTGTAGGCGATCGCGTTCTCCCGGCAGGTCTGCTCGTCCCAGAGTCCGGTGTCGGCAAGCGAGTCGTCACAGGCCTGAAAACCGATCTTCGTGTCCCCGGCGGTCCATCCCGCCTCGTCAAGCACCTGAACGATCGCATCGTTCATCTGCTTCGAGCGATCCTCCGAGTCGCCCTGGAGCGGCAGGTCCGAGACGATCAGGGCATCGGGCGACCCGCTGCCACCGAACTGGACGTCACCACAGGTGTCGGCTTCGACCCCTGCAACATTTTCGCTCGAGTTCGAATCTCCGGAGTCGTCACCGCCGCAGGCCACGACCACCATCGCGAGGACAACCATGACTCCGGAAACGAGAAGAAGCTTCACCTTCCTGGACACTGTCTCTCTCCCATCGTTTCGTGACCGCCGGGGAGACGACCACTGTCGGTCCGCTACTGAACAACGTGCGGTTTCTCCTCTGGCGAGCATACATGCGGCCGGGTCCACGAACAAGGAATCGACGCTGAAAAGAAAAAACCTGCTCTTAGCGAAAGTTCGGGATTTTCGCTGTTGCCCGCTTGGACCAAGTTCACTATGTTGCCGTTATTGCCTGAGTCGGACGGAAGCCCGGCACCAGGCGGGGGAGAAGAGCAATCCGGGAAAGAGGTTCCCGGACCAGCCACCCCATGCCATCCAGTCAAAACGAACCATCCCCTGAAGGGAGGACCGCCCGTGGAAGTTGCCGCCACCGCCGATTCGAACTCGATTGCCAGCAGTCCGATGCCACAGCATCTGCAGGCGCTCGAACGAGCCAACCGGGTTCGTCTTGCCCGTGCCGCTCTGAAGCGGTCCATCGCCAGTGGTGAAGTCTCTGTCACGAAAGTGATCACCGAATGTCCCTGGCAGACCGAGAGCATGACCCTCTCGGAACTGCTCCGCGCCCAGTCCCGGTGGGGACGCACGCGCACCCGCAAGCTTCTGGCCTCGGTGGGCCTGAACGAGAACAAGAGGCTTGACACCCTGACCGAGCGCCAGCGGATGCTCCTGGTCAGCCAGCTCCGCCCCCATTAGTTCTGGTGCCGGCGGAGCCCGGTCATCGAATGCTGAAACAGGGAGGGATCCTGTAGTCGCCCGGCAAAGCCCGGGCGACTCGCAGGCGATCCCTAGCGAATCTTGTAGCTGAGGCCACCTGAGGCCTTTTCGAATCGCTTCCTGAACAGAAAGAGGGCTGGCACGGCGAGTGCCGCCCCGATCAGCAGGCAGGCCCAGAGGACAATCTGGACTACGTAGAAGCTGATCCAGACCGACGCCACGAAGACGATCCCGGCGAGCAGGGTCGTGTGTGAACGGAAGCCGGTGAAATGCTCGCGGATCGAGAGCTCGAGGCCGCCCACCGCCCCGATCCCGACGCCCATCGTCATCAGGACGGGGTCGGTGTTGACCACTCCGATCACGATCAGGACCAGGCCGGCCAGGACCGAGAGTGGACCGAGCGGCAGATTCCCCCAGGGTGCCGGCGGTCTCTCGTCTGCGGTCTGTTCCATCCGTTCCACCGCGGCCGCGAGCCTCGACTTCGGCTTCTTTCGGCCCTCAGTCGCCCTGCCGCCGGCCCGTCCGGTCGGATCCGGGTCGCCCAGCCCGTCGGCGGCGGACTCAGCCGCCGGTGGCGGACTCTTCGGTTTGCGCCGCTTCTTGCGATTGCTCTTGCTGGCCATCGATCAGGGAGCGTACCTGCGTCGACAGATCTTCCTCGGTGGTGTCGCCGATCGCGGCTTCTTCCAGCACACCGCCCCTTCGGAAGAAGAGAATGGTCGGGCAGCCCCCTACCCGGTACATGTTCGAGACCGCACCGTCCTGGTCATGGCCGACCGTGACCTGCCAGTCGTTCTCCTCGATCAGCTCCCGGACTCGTTCGCGGTCATCCCGGACGTTGATCGAAACGAATCCGGCGCGGTCCGAGAACTTCCTCGCGACCTGGTCGAAGACATCCTGCTGCTCGACACAGCTGGAGGCACCCTTGGTGAACCAGAAAGACATGATCAGCGGCCGGTCGAAGTAATCACAGATCCGGAGCACGTCGCTGCCTTCGACGTCGCAGGCGGCGTCCGGATCCACGTTCGCATCCCCCTCCAGTTCGGATGTGGCGATCGGCACCGCGAACGGTGCTGCCTTGTCCCCCACTCCCACGTCACCGATTCCCACGGTGCCGGATTCCGTCGTCTTGAGCATGTTGAAGAGGGCAACCAGCACCACGATCAGGAAGATGACCCCGACCACGGCCATGTAGTTGAACGGTTTCTTCTCTCCCTTCAACGCCGCTCCAGCCAGACCAGCATCGCCGGCAGCACGAGAGCCACTCCCGCCAGGGCCACACCAAGGTCGACCACTGCGATCAGGCCGAAATCGCGAAGCATCGCGACGTCGCTGGTCGCCAGGGCCGCGAATCCGGCGATCGCGGTCAGCCCCGACGTGGCGACGGCGAGACCCGTCCGGCCATAGGTGATCCGCAGCGCCTCGGTGAGACTGGCACCCGCTTCACGCTCCTGGAAGTAGCGGCCGGAAATGATCACACCGAATTCAGTCGCGATTGCGGTCACAAGGACGGCGAGAATCGTGGACAGCGGGTTGAGCGAGAGGTCCAGGGCCGCAACGATCAGGGCCGACCATCCTCCGGCGACGAGGATCGGAACGAGTGGCACCGCGACTCTCCGCGGAGAGCGGTACACGAGCAGGAGGACCAGCGCGATCGCAATGATCGCGGCCATCACGAGCAGGTCGCGTGAATTGGCCAGATCGGAAGCCGATGTGACCACGACCACGAGGGTGCCGGTCACGTCGGCGGTCACTCCGGGAGGCGGTCCCTTGCCTCCCCTCGACTCGGCGACGACCCGTTCCATCCGGTCGATCACCTCCTGTTGCCGATCGACTGATCCTGATCTGAGTGCGAAGGCGAGCTTGGCTTCGGTCGGGTCCATCTCGCCGGCAAGTCCACCGGCGATCATTGCTTTGCGCTCACTGACCGGCAGCGAGCGGAGCACGGTCCGAACCCCTGCCGGGGTCAGCCCCCGCGCCGAAGGATCGACGAAGTCGGGAATCGCCGGACCCGGACAGAGTTCCGCATCGACGCAACTGGGATCCTCGATGTCGTATCCGGACTCCGCGAGGATCCGGTTTCGCACCTGTTCGCTCCAGAGCACCACGGAGGGTTCGGTCACGTCGGGAGCACGAATGATCAGGTCGATCTCGCCCACCGTGCCGGTCGTGTCCTGGACGTCCAGCAAGTCCTGCACGACGGGCGCGCGGGAGGGGAGCAACTGACTGATTTCGGTGCGGACGCCGGCCTGGGTGCTCACCGCCCAGCCGATCGCGCCGAGCAGGATCGAGAGCAGCAGGACCCGGCCGGGAGCGAGGATCGCCGTCGCCAGGACCGACTTCACGATGACCTTGATCCGCTCGAGGAAATCTCCACCCCTCGGCTCCGGCCGGCCCTCGCCGCGCAGGGCGAGCACCGCGAAGCCGGCGAAGAAAGTGAAGACGAAGCAGATCAGGACGCCGCCACCGAGCAGCAGTCCGAATTGCGAGACCAGGGGCAGCGATGAAAAGGAAAGGACGCCGAACCCGGCCGCGGTCGCCACGCAGGCGGTGGCGATCATCGGAAACCCGAGCCCGGCCGCCTCGGCCGCCGCTTCGGGGGCTGGCCTGCGGCCGGTCTCGTCGAATCGGGCCTGGAGCTGTACGGCGTAATCGACAGTCAGACCGATCAGGATCGGTGCCGCGCCGAGGGAGGCCACAGAGAACTGGCCACCGAAGAGCCGGAGCACTCCCGCCGCCACGGCGACGCCACCGAGCGCAAGGACCAGCGGAGCCAGACGCCAGATCGACCCGAAGGTGAGCAGAAGTGTGATGCTCATGAGGACGACCGCCACAGCCGCGAGGATCAGCAAACGAACCGGGAGTTCCTCGTTCAGCCCGTCGAAAACGACCGGGGAGCCGGACACCACGTATTCCGCGTCGCTCAGCTGCACCGAGGGATCCGCCGTTGCCTGCCTGATCAGGTCGATCGTCCTGGAACGCTCGGAATCGGTCAGGTCACTGCGCAGGCGCATCACGATCTGGGTCGAGTCCGGCGACGGGAAGATGTAGTTCAGCTTCGGTTTGGGGCCCGCCCTCACGCCACCCTCACCGAACACGACCCGGCGCACGAAGGTGGGATCCTCCAGGCTCGGAGGGGTGGTCAGGTTGAGGCCGTAGCGGGAGATGACCTGGGCAGCCAGGGAGAGCACCCTCGCCCGTGCGGCCTGGCCGGCGGCGGTGTCGGGCAGGGAAGAGAGGCGGGCCAGCTGGCGCTCGTAGACCTCGGTGATCCCGGCCACGGCGCGACCCAGGAAGGTCGCAGGACCGGCGATGACCTCGGTCGGGTCGAGGTCCGTGATCTGACGGCAGATCTCGAAGAGCCTTCCCCTCCCCCGCCTGATCTCACCTGCCAGGCAGGTCTCAAGGGTCGCCAGCCGGTTGAGGTTCTCCGTGGACAGTGATTCTGCCAGCGGCCCCTTGACCATGATCACTACGGGGTCGGACCCGAAGGCACTCTCGGCCTGCTCGGTCTGCTGGTAAACGCTCGAATCGCGATCGAAGAAGGCGTCGGTGACCGACTGGGTGCTCATTCCCGCGGCCGCCCAGAGCGAGGCGACGGCGACCAGGCCCGCAACGACGACTACCGGCCAGGGCCGGCGGGCGACTGCAGAGGCGACACGGCCGAAGAACCGGCCGGGGCCCCCCGACATCAGTCCATCGCGAGCGGGCCGACCACGTCAGCCTGCAGGAACTGGTGAACGAACTCGTTGTCGGATTCGAACAGTTCTTCCTTCGGGCCACTCTCCACGATGCGACCCTTCCAGAGCACGGCGATGAAGTCGGCGATCCGCCGGGCGGTACCGAGGTCGTGGCTGATCACCATGTAGCAGCCGCCGTTTTCGGCGTGAACCTCGCGGATCAGCTCACAGAGCAGCGCAGTACGGACCGGGTCGAGGCCCGAGTCCGGCTCGTCGAACATGACGATCTCCGGGTCGAGCACCAGAGCACGGGCGAACCCGGCACGCTTGCGCATGCCGCCGGAGAGTTCGTTCGGCATCTTGAAGTGGGCTTCGCCCAGACCGACCTCGCGGAGGCGACGGGTCACGATCGACTCGATCTCCTCTTCACCCTTGTCGGTGTGCTGCCGGAGCGGGAAAGCGACGTTGTCGTAGATGTTCATCGAGCCGAACAGCGCGCCGTCCTGGAAGAGCAGGCCGAACTTCTTGCGCATCTCGAAGAGGTCGTCGTCACTGAGCGAGGGAACCGAGTCGCCCTTGACGATCACATCACCGTGATCGGGGTAGAGCAGGCCGACGATGTGCTTGATCAGCACGCTCTTGCCGGTGCCGGACGGGCCGAGCACCATGGAAATCTGGTCGTCGGGCAGGCCGAGGTTCAGGCCGTTCAGGATTCGGGTCCGGCCAAACTGCTTGACCACGTCGACGATCTCGATCGCGTTGTTGGTGGTCCGCTGCTTGGGGCCGGTGTGCCATTTGTAGGGGTCGTTGTCACCCGGTCCGACACCGGGGATCACGAAGTCACGGCCGAGCACGGCGCCGTCGGTCGCGACGAACCCCTTGCCTTCAGCCGGTTCCGGCTCACTGGTCACCGCAGCCTGGACCGACTCTTCGTCCTCGAGCCTCTGTTCGCCCTCTGCGATCGAGTCGTCGGCAGCTGCGGCTTCGTCCGACGCTTCCATCTCGGCGGCCAGTTCGGGCTCACCGGTCTTTTCGATCGCGGATTCGACCTCGGGTGAATTGATCGGGGTTTCTTCCGATCCCTGCGTTTCCGGTGTTTCTTCTGTCTCGCTCAATCTCTCACCCTCCAATCGGTGCTCTCGGGTTGGCACCCCAGAAGACCAGCGTTCCCAACATACCGATGATGTGCACCAGCACAATGTTCAGAACCATTGACTTTGCGGTCGCGGTACCCACGCCAACCGGTCCGCCGGAGGCCGTGTAGCCGTAGTAGCAGCCGACCAGCACGATGGCCGTTGACATCGTCATGGCCTTTATCAGGCTGAATAAGACGTCGGGAGGGTTCTGGAACATCCAGAAAATCAGCTGGTAACCACCCGACGAAACGTCGCCGATCTGCTCGACCACCGCGATGTAGGAAGCGAGGAAGCCGACGCCGATCGAGGCGGTGTACATGAAGGGAAGGGTGATCCAGGCGCCGAGCAGTCGGGTGGCAGCGAGGAAGGTGACCGGGGGCACACCCATGACCTCGAGTGCGTCGATCTCGTCCGAGATCCGCATCGCGCCAAGCTCGGCCACGATGCCGGTGCCTACCTTGGCCGACATCATGTAGCCGAAGGCGTAGGGAATGCCCTCGCGCAGGTCGCACCAGGCTGCGAAGACGCCGGCGTAGGCGGGGGCGCCGACCGACCGGTTGAAGTACGCACCCTCGATCCCGCACTGGAGACCGAGCACGAAGACCAGACCCCAGATGACCGTGGTCGACCCGATGATCAGGATGCCGGCCTGGTTCAGGACCTCACCGAAGTACTTGAAGACCCGGCCGGAGTAGACCAGCCCCATGACCGCCCCGCAGAACCGGGCGATCTCGCCCAGTGACTCCAGCCATGCTCGGGGGACCTGTAGCCAGCCGGAAGCCATTACTTGATCGTCTGGATGTCGGGGTTGGTCGCGAGCAGGGTCTGGGTGAAGAGGTAGTTGAAGATGAAGACGCCGAGCAGGGCAGTAACGACGGCTTCGTTGACGGCCCGGCCGACACCGGCCGCACCACCGGTCGCAGTCATGCCCTTGTAGCAGCAGACGATCGCGATGATCGCCCCGAACAGGGTGCACTTGATCACCGATGCCGCGAGTTCTGTCGTCGACGCATTGGAGAAGAGCGAGGCGAAGAATCCGCCGAGCGGCTGCGAGTAAAGGAGCTCCGCACCGATGCCACCGCTGATGCCGAAGAGCAGGGCGTAGATGTCGAGCATGCCGGTGATCAGCATCAGCGCCAGGAAACGAGGGACGACCAGGTTCTTGATCGGGTCGACGCCGAGCACCTGGAGGGCGTCGAGTTCCTCGCGGATCTTGCGGGCGCCGAGATCGGCGGTGATTGCCGTGCCGGCCACGCCGGCGACCACGACCGCGGTCACGAACGGGGCGAACTCACGGATCGAGGCGAGCACGAAGAAACCGCCGAGGCGGTCGAGGGCGCCGAACAGGGAGAGGAAGTTTGCGGCCTGGAGTCCCGGGGCACCAAAACCGAAGGCAACGGTCGAGATCAGAAGCGGAAACCAGCAGAGCTGCAGCGCGAAAAGGAACTGGCCGATGAACTCGTTTCCGTACGGATACGGGGGCCTGATCGCCGACACGATCGTACGACCGGTCAGGATCATCATTTCACCGGTTTCGGTGAAGAATTCCTTCGCGGGCGCCATCGCCTTTTGTGCGGTGTCATTGACCATCTCTCCCGGGCTTCGACCTCGTGGACTACGCGGGGCCCGCCGTGGCGCGCAGTCTATGGGATACCCCGGCGTGTGTGACCGTCGCCACACGCGTGGTATGTTGCGCCCGACCTTGAGGGGGACCACCCTGAGAACAATGCCGAGGACCATCCTCACCGTTGGATTGCTTCTGGGGGCGCTCTCTGCCGCCCTTTTCGCTGCTGGCTGCGGCGGAAGCGACAACGGCGGACAGTTCGCCAACCAGCCGACCGGGGAGTTCCCGGTCGAAGTGATCGACGCTACCTTCAAGCCGGTCCAGACCGTTGCCGAGACCTACGACCTCACGATTGCGGTCCGCAATTCGGGCGACAGGACGATCCCGGCGATCAACACCGTGATCGACCTGCCCGGCCTCGGCTCCACCCTGGCCTTCGCCTACGGTGACAAGCAGCCCGGACTCGCCATGAACCAGCGACCGGTCTGGGTCGTCGAGGAAGGCTGGCCGAAACTTGCCGATACCGTCGGCCGGGGTGGTGCCACCACGGCCGACCGGCGAACCTTCGAGTTCGGTGAACTCGCCCCGGGGGACACGGCAAACATGGTCTGGCGCGTGGTCGCAGTGCGGCCGGGCTTCTACCGCCTCCGGTACCAGATCGGGGCCGGACTCGGACCGGACACGACGGCTGTCAACGAGGCCGGACGCCCGCCGAGCGGCCTGCTGCCCGTCCGGATCACCGCTCTCGCCCGCCTCACCGAAGTGAACGAGAAGGGTCAGGTAGTGCCGGTCAGCCCCCAGGAACAGCTCAGGGTCGAGTCGCAGCAGGAATCCGCGAACTCCGCGCTCGTTCCCTGAGACCGGGTCGGATCCTGAACCGGCCTGTCCGGGCTTCCGGATTCTTCGCAACTTGGATGACCGGCCCGGTTTTCGGTTATCGATGACAGTCATGCGCCGCCTTGCTTCGACAACCGCTGCCGTGCTCGCCTCCTTCGCCCTGGCGTCGGCCTCCCTCGCCTGCGCCGAGGAAAGCGGGCCGGGAAGCAACGGTCAGCCCGACCGGCCTGCCGCGACCGGATCCGGCTCGACGGACGCCACGGCCAGCGCCCGGCTTCGCCCGGTGAGAGTCGCCCGGTTCGACTCACCGGTCGAGATCAAGTCGGCACCCGGATACCCGCGGCTCATGTTCGTGGTCGAGCAACCGGGACGGGTCATGGTGATCCGAAGGGGCAGGAAGCTTGCGAGACCCTTCCTGAACATCACACCCAGGGTCAGCTACGGCGGGGAAAGGGGCCTGCTCTCGGTCGCATTTCCGCCCGATTACCGGCGCAGCGGACGCTTCTACGTCTACTTCACCGACCGGACCGGCGACATCCGGGTGGTCGAGTTCCGGCGCCGCTCGGCAGTCCGGGCCCGCCAGAACTCTGCCCGGCCGGTGATCACGATCCGGCATCGCAAGAACGAGAACCACAACGGCGGCCAGCTCCAGTTCCTCGGGCAGAACCTCTACTTCGGAACGGGTGACGGCGGCGGCGCTGGTGATAGCGACGGCAACGCTCAGAACCTGAACTCGCTGCTCGGCAAGTTGGTCCGCATCGATCCGAGGCGAAGCGGCCGGCGGCCGTACACGGTCCCCGCCTCCAATCCCTTCGTCGGCCGGAGTGGCCGAGACGAGATATTTGCCTACGGCCTCCGCAACCCGTTCCGCTGGTCCTTCGATACGACCACTTCGAAGAGCAAAGTCCGGATCGCGATCGGCGACGTGGGCCAGGACGCCTTCGAGGAAATCAACTACCTGAACCTGAGCCGGGCCCGCGGCGGCAACTTCGGCTGGAACCGCTGGGAGGGTTTCCGGCCCTTTGACGGCGGTGGCCCGGGCACGATCAAGCCTTCGCTCGCGCTGTCCAACCCGCCCAACTGCTCGGTGATCGGCGGGCTCGTTGTCCGCGATCGCAAACTGCCGGCACTGCGGGGTCGTTACGTTTTCACCGATTTCTGTGACAGCCGCGTCCTCAGCTTCAAGCCTCGCCTCGGCCGGGTATCCCCCCGGCCGACCGGCCTCAGGATCCCGAACGTGACCTCGTTCGGCCAGAGCCTGGGCGGCACCCTTTTCGCCACCTCCCTGGACGGCAGCGTCTTCAGGATCCGCCAGTGATTCCGGTTTACTCGAAAACTGGCCGTCTGGCTCCCTTTCGCGCCGGGTATCTGGCCGTGATGGCGGCGCTGGTCGGAGCCATCCTGGCCCTGGCAGCCCCGGTTGAAGCTGCGCCGAAGCTGGGGATCGTGAAGGTCGCGGTGGCCGAACAGCCGACGTCACTGGCCTCGCCTCCCGGCTATCCCCGCATCATGTTCGTGACCCAGCGGGAAGGAAAGCTGCGGGCCATCTACCAGGGCAGGATGCTCCCGAAACCCCTGCTCGACCTGACCAGGCAGATCGACCCCCTGAGGATCGAGCGCGGCCTGCTCGGCCTGGCCTTCGCGCCCGATTTCCGAAAGAGTGGCCGCTTCTACCTGAACCACACGAACAGGAGCGGGGACTCGGTCGTCGTCGAGTACAGGAGCAAGATCGGCAAGCCGCTTCAGGTGATTCCGGCGAGCAGGCGACTCGTGATGAGGATTCCCCGGGTCAACGAGAACGGAAACCACAACGGTGGCCACCTCGCCTTCTTCGGGAATCTGCTCTATATCTCGATCGGGGACGGATTCGATCCGGGCGACCTGCCGGATAACGCCCAGAACACCGAGAGCCTGCGCGGCAAGATCCTGCGGATTGACCCGCTGCCCGATCCGGTCTCCGGCGGCGCCTACCGGATCCCTGCCGGCAATCCGTTCGTCGGGGCCCCGGGCAGAGACGAGGTGTTCGCCTTCGGATTCCGCAACCCCTACAGCTTCAGTTTCTTCCGCGACGAGACCGGCCGGCAGATGATCACGATCTCCGACGTCGGCCAGGGCAGGTTCGAGGAACTCAACGTGCTTCCCCTCGCCGAGGCCAGGGGAGCCAACTTCGGCTGGAACGACTACGAAGGTTTCGAGCCCTACAACTGCGGCGAGCTCTACTGCCCAAATGGAATGAACCCGACCGCCACCAGCGGCCTCACCTGGCCCCAGCTCGTCTACACCCACGATGACGGCTGCGCGATCATCGGTGGCCCCCTTATCGCGGACCCCTCACTCACCTTGGTCAAGGGCCGGATCATCTACGGCGACTTCTGCGGCAACCGAATCCGGACCGCCGAACCGCACAATCCGACCATCCTTGACGACCGTCCTGCCGGCTTCTACCTGCCACCGGGCAAGGGCCGACACTCGGCCCTCAATGGATTCGGGACGGACGGTTTCAAGCGCGTCTATGCCTTCAGTCACTTCGGCGGCATCTACCGGATCGTTCAGCGCTGAGCTGAAAAACCGGTCAACTGCCCGGTAACCTGTCCTCAAAGGCCATGCGGGCGATCCTGCCCGCACCAGAGAGACGGGAGCAGCAGGTGGAACCGACGGCAGCAACCGAGTCAATAACCGTGATGAACCCGGCGACCGGAGAACAGGTCGGCTCGGTGCCGGTCGATTCGGCCGGTGACGTGGCCGCCGCTGTCGCCCGGATCCGGGCAAACCAGCCGGAATGGGAAGCGCTCGGATTCAAGGGACGCCGCCGGTGGCTGAACCAGCTCCGCGACTGGATGCTCGACAACTCGGACCGGATCGCTGACACTCTCAAGTCCGAAACCGGCAAGGTCAGGGCCGAGGCGACGATCGAGACCCCCTACCTCGCCGACCAGATCAACTACTACGGGTCGAAGGCCGAGAAGTTCATCGGCGAGCAGAAGGTCCGTCCGAACTCGCTGCTCGCTGCCAGCCGCAAGCTCCGGCTTCAGTACCGCCCCTATCCGGTGGTCGGGCTGATCAGCCCGTGGAACTTCCCTCTCGTTCTCTCGATGGGTGATGCGATTCCAGCCCTGATGGCCGGCGCCGCCGTGGTCATGAAGCCGTCCGAGATCACGCCGCTCGGCCTGAACGAGATCGTCGATGCCTGGCGGAACGAGATCGGCGGCCCCGACGTGATGACTGTCGTCAACGGGGGCGCCGAAACCGCGACCGCGCTGATCGACCACTCCGACTTCGTCGGTTTCACTGGTTCCGACATAACCGGCAAGAAGGTCATGGCACGCGCCGCCGAGACCCTTACTCCGGTCAGCCTCGAACTCGGAGGCAAGGATCCGCTGATCGTGCTCGAGGGCGCCAACCTCGAACGGGCCGCCAACGCGGCTACCTGGGGCGGCATGCTCAACTCCGGCCAGATGTGCATCTCGGTCGAACGGATTTACGTCGAGGACGCGATCTATGACGACTTCGTTGGACGCCTGACCGCCAACGTCAAGGAACTCAGGCAGGGCGCCGACGGCGAAGTCGCCGCCTGTGACATCGGAGCGATGACCATGCTCTCCCAGTTGGAAAAGGTCGAGAAGCAGGTCGAGGACGCGGTCGCCGAAGGGGCAACCGTCCTGACCGGCGGCAAGCGTGGCGAAGGCCCGGGCCAGTGGTTCGAGCCGACCGTCCTGGTCGACTGCAATCCGGAAATGAGCGTGATGGAAGACGAGACCTTCGGACCCGTCGTCACCGTCACCCGGGTCGCCGACGAGGAGGAGGCGATCCACCTCGCCAACGACACCCGCTACGGACTCTGCGCCTCGGTCTTCGGGCCGCGCGGACGGGCCGAACGGGTCGCCCGGCGGATCGAGGCCGGCGCGGTCAACGTAAACGACATGATCTTCAACATGCTCGCGGCCAGCCTGCCGATGGGTGGCTGGAAGGAGTCGGGGATCGGTTACCGGAACGGCGAGTACGGCATCCGCAAGTACTGCCGCTCCGAGGCGATCGTCAGTGCCCGGACCCTGATCGGCAGAGAACTGCTCTGGTTCCCCTACACCGAGAGCCGGCACGCGGTCGCCAACAAGCTCACCCGCCTGATCGGCGCCCGCGGCACCAGACGCTTCCGCTAACGCCGCCCCGTCGGGTCCCTATCGCCGGGGTTCCCGCCAGCCTGGTGGGCTGTTCTCCCTGTTGCTCTTGGCCTCGGTGGAAGGGTTTTCCTTGGTGAACCGTCACGGATTCAGTCGGAAAACCCTTCCACCGAGATGCCTACAAACTGTGGAGCCTTCCCTACGGGAAGTGGAGTCGAGTTGGAAACGATCTCGAAGCGCGGGCTCAGCTCGACTTCGATTGGTCGGTTGTTGCTCGTTGTTCCGTTGGCATCTCGGTGTTTCGCTCTTCCGACTCAGTCCGAGACGGCTGACCAAGGAAGGGCGAAACACCGAGGCCCAGAGCAACAGGAAACAAAGTCCCGGGGTGGCCTTGAAGTTTGGTCAGGGGGTTACTGTCGAGCCGGTTACGCCGGTGGTTCCCGTTGCTCCGGTGTCCGGCTTGACGAGGATCGTCCGGCCGTCATCGAGCTGGTAGACCGTGCCGAGCGGCTGTCCCTGGCCGACCACCGTCTGACCCGGCTCGATCGTGATCTGCTCGGTCGTCTCGTCAGGGTTCGTGATCACCGAATCCTGCGGCACCGTGTTGGCCGGCTGGTTGTTCTGGTTCGACTCGGAGATCACGTCAGTGGTCAGGTTCAGCGAGGAGAGCGCCGCCAGCAGGAAGGCGACAGAAAGCACGATGCCGATGTCGAAGAGGTTGACTAGTCCGTCGAGGGGGTCACCCGCGCGGTCCTCCCTGGTCCTTGCCCTGGCGGTCACCTTGGCCATCAGGGATTCCCCATCGACACCTGGGTGCTGTGGCCATGCTCGAAGGTCGAGGGCACCAGGCCCGGGGCCAGGTGCTGGTCCGGAGCGAGATTGGCCGCTGCGTACTCGACGTCGGAGAAGTCCTGGGCGTAGATCCGGTCACGGATCAGCGACACCCCGAAGGCGAGGGCACCGGTCAGTAGCCCGGCCACGGTGACGCCGAAAGCAACTCGAAGGTTGTCGGTCAGCTCGGTCACGTTGCCTTCAGCCAGCCCCCCGAGGGCCGGGGACAACGGAATCAGCGTTCCCATAAGGCCAAGGGCCGGACCCATGCGGACCAGGATGCGGGTTCGCTCCAGCCGCCTGAGCGAGGTGTAGTCGTAATCGGCGAGCCTCTTGGCGATTCGATTCTCGGCATCCGGCGTGGGTCGCAACGTGACGATCGCCTGCATCGTCTCCCGCATCGGCCGACTCCAGGAAACCGAGGAGAGAGCGGAGATCGCCCCGATCTGGTCACCCTGGACGAGGTCTGTCCTGGCCTGCTCGACGGCATTCTCGAGCGAGTTGATCGAACGCCAGCGCCTGCGCCACATCTCCCCGAGGAGGATTCCGATCTCGATTATTGACCAGGCAAGGGCCAGCAGGACGGCGACGAGGACCGGCCAGCGCAGGGCATCGGATACGGAAAAGAGGAATTCTTCAATCTGCATTGCTGGCCCCGAGATTGCTTAGGCAAGCCGAAGAGTCAAGATAGCGGACTGTACCCTGAGCAATCCCATGGCCGCCGGTCGCAACATCCTGCTCTTCATTTCGATGGCCCTCGCGGTGCTCTTCGGCAGCGTGAGCAGCCAGGCATCCGCCTTCGACGCGGCGGTCAGGACTCCGGTACTCGGGAATCCCGCCCCCGGCGCGGTCAGTGTCCCCTTCGAAATCCCGGTCCGGCAGACCGACGCGAACCCGCAACCGCTCACCTTCCGGATCGCCGTGCAGGGATTCAGCATGGACCCGGAGCCTCAGGACGGGCTCCGGATCGGGTCACTTGACGTGGAGACCGCTTCCGGCAAGTTTGGCGACAAGGCGATCTACTCGGATGGCCCCGGGTCCGGCGGGATTCGCAGCTGGACCCTTGACTGGCAGCTCTCGGAGGACGGGAAGCCGATCACCGCCACGGTCGAGGACGGGTTGGGCCTGAACGAGTCCGGCTCCAGGGTTCCCCTCACGGGCTTCACGCTGATCAGCTTCACGGTCCCGGTCAACTACCACGGCTTTCCGGTCACGGGCCTGAACCTGCGTTTCAATGAGAACGAGAAGGGAACACCCTCGCCGGGGATCGGCGCAGTCAACCCCGAAGTTGCGGGCACCTACCTGATTCGCAGTCGCGTCGAGTCGGTCGCCCCTCGGAGTGCGGTGCGGGTCGGGACGGCCAGCGTCCGCGTCGGGCTGCCTGCCCCCGCCACTGCCCTCCGGGTCACGAGTGACCGTGCGCGGGTCCGTCCCGGAAAGCGAGTCCGGTTTCGACTCTGGACGGCTAATGAGACCGTCGACCGGGTAACCGTTTGGCAGGGCAATCGCCGGATCGGGATCGTGAATGTCGCAACCTCGTTCAGCTATTTCACCTGGCGAGCGAACCGGAGCCTGCGTGGCCACAAGGTGACCCTGCGTTTCAGGCCTGAGGCCGGGCCCGCCCGAAAAGTGACGGTCCGGGTCACCCGCCGCTGATGGATCCCCTCGATCAGACCCTTGGCCGGATCAGCACCGCTACGGCCGATGGCTACGGCGTGATAGTCCGCCGTCGGGACGGGCCGGGCGAGGGCTGGTTCAGCGCTGAAGAACTCGACGGAAGCGGCCGCGTGCAGGCTCTTCTCCTGTCGAGGATCAGTGGCATGGCGGGTCCGCCGGAAGACCACATCCGGGCCGAGTGGCTGCTCGAGAGCCTGGCCCGAACCGTGGGCGACCTCGGCAGCTCGTTCATCGTCGCGGCGCATCGACTGCCCGGGCTCTCACCGACCAACGTCCTGCTGGCGGCTGAGGGTGGACTGGTCAGGGCCTCGGGAATCGCATCCGGCGATTACTTCGAATCCGACCGCCTGGACGTGCTGGCCGATCGGTTCCGTTCCGGATTTCTCGGGCTCCTCGAGCCGACCGTCGAGTGGCTGGATGGTCAGGGCCTTCGTCCCGCGAAGACCCTGTGGCATTCTGCCGCCGACCGTCTTGCGCAGTCGCTGGTCTGGGCCGGCAAAGCCTTCGACCGTCCGGAGCTCGCGCTCGAGCTGACCATGCTCGCGGTCGGGCCCGAGAGCCCCGATTCAAGGCTGGCGATCGAGATCAGGCGGGCCGAGGACGACTGGGGCGAGCAGTACCACGTGCGAAACACCTGCTGCCTCGCCTACCGCACGCCGGGTGGCGACCTCTGCCAGTCCTGCCCCCTGTCGGATTCCGCTGCCCCTCCCGGTCGGGTTTAGGCTGGCGGCATGGCTGGAGCTGCGACGACGCCACACCCTCAGGAACCACACACCCCCGGTACCTCCCAAAGGCTGAACTGGCTGAGGGCCGGCGTGCTCGGTGCCAACGACGGGATCGTCTCGACCGCTTCGCTGGTCGTGGGCGTCGCCGGTGCCACTACCGACACCACGGCGATTCTGGTCGCCGGTGTGGCCGGCATGGTAGGCGGAGCGGTCTCGATGGCCCTCGGCGAATACGTCTCGGTGAGCAGCCAGCGCGACAGCGAGAAAGCGCTGGTCGCCAAGGAGCAGGGGGAGCTCACCGAATTTCCCGAGGCGGAACTGGAGGAACTCGAGACCCTTCTGCGCGGCAGGGGCCTCTCCGATCAGACAGCCCGTCAGGTCGCGATGGAGCTGACCGACCACGATCCACTCGCGGCCCACCTGGAACTGGAACTGGGCATCCGCGAGGAAGATTTCGCCAATCCCTGGCATGCCGCGATCTCGTCGGCGATCTCCTTCACCCTCGGCGCCCTGCTTCCCCTGGTCGCGATCCTGCTGCCCCCACCGGAGCTGAGGGTTCCGATCACCTTCGTAAGCGTCCTCATCACCCTGGCTCTGACCGGGGCGATCTCGGCGGACATCGGAGGTTCATCGAAGCGAACGGCGGCCACCCGTCTGGTCATCGGCGGGGCGCTGGCCCTGATCACCACCTGGCTGATCGGAAACCTGCTCGGCACGACGGTCGCCTGAGGGGCTCCAAGTACCGAATCCTGATCGGATTTACAGGCTCGGTATCCTCCTTGGATGGCCAAAAGCGACCACCAGCGGGACTACCTCGGGGCTATCGCCGACCACATCGTCGTCTTTGACGGCGGCATGGGCGCGACCCTCGAGATGTTCGACCTGACCCAGGAGGATTACGGTGGCCTGCTCGGCAAGTGCCACGAGGCCCTGGTCCTGAACCGTCCCGACGTGATCGAGGGGGTCCACACATCGATGCTCGAGGCCGGAGCAGAAGTGGTCGAGACCGACACCTTCCAGGCGTCGCGGATCAAGCTCGAGGAATGGGGCCTCGAGGACCACACCGAAGAGATCAACGTCAAGGCGGCCGAGATAGCCCGCAAGGCCGCCGGACCGGATCGCTTCGTCGCCGGCTCGATCGGCCCGACCGGCCACCTCCCCGCCTCCGACGACCCGACCCTGGGCCAGATCCGCTTCCCCGAACTGGTCACAGTCTTCACCGAGCAGGCCGGAGGCCTGGTCAAGGGTGGCGCCGACCTGATCATCATCGAGACCGCGCAGGACATCCTTGAGGTCAAGGCGGCCATCTTCGGAGCGAGGGCCGCCTTCGAGGTGGTCGGCCGCGAGGTTCCGATCCAGGTCTCGGTTTCGCTGCTTCCAAATGGCGGAAAGATGCTGCTTGGCACCGACATCCAGGCGGTGCTCACAACCCTTCAGGCACTGAAGGTCGACGTGATCGGGCTCAACTGCTCGACAGGTCCCGAGGACATGCGGGATGCGATCCGTTTCCTCGGTGAGAATTCAACCGTGCCGGTGCACTGCATCCCGAATGCCGGCCTGCCACTCCAGGGTCCGGACGGCGAGACGATCTTTCCCGAAAAACCGGAGCCCCTGGCCGCGACCCTCGGCGAGTTCGTCGAGAAGTACGGGGTCGGCGTGGTCGGCGGCTGCTGCGGCACCACGCCCGATCACATCCGGGCGATCGCCGAACGGGTCCGCGGGCTGAAGCCCGGGCCGCGTCCTGCCCCCGGCCCGATCGAGGTTTCGTCGATGATGACCTCCACCCAGCTGGTCCAGGAGCCGACCCCCACCCTGGTCGGGGAAAGGGTCAACTCGCAGGGTTCGCGCCGGGCCAAGGAACTGCTGCTGGCCGACGATTACGACGCCCTCACCCAGGTCGCCGAAGACCAGGTCGAAGGCGGTGCCCACGTGCTCGACGTCTGCGTCGCCCTGACCGAGCGCCAGGACGAGGACGAGCAGATGCGTGAGGTCGTCAAGCGGATCTCGCTCACCCAGCCGGCACCGATCCAGATCGACTCGACCGAACCGGACGTGATCAAGACCGCCCTGGAGCAGATCCCCGGTCGGGCGATCGTCAATTCAGTCAACCTCGAAGCCGGCCGCGACAAGCTCGACACGGTGGTGCCGCTGGCGAAGGCCCACGGCGCTTGCCTGATCGCCCTGACGATCGACGAGGTAGGCATGGCCAAGACGGCTGAGCGCAAGGTCGAGATCGCCAGACGGATCACCGAAATGGTCTGCGACGAACACGGACTCGACCGAGAGGCGTTGATCTTCGATGACCTGACCTTCACCCTGACCACGGGTGACGAGGAGTGGCGGCCGTCGGCGGTCGAGACGATCGAGGGCATCCGCCGGATCAAGGCCGAGATCCCCGGCGTCAAGACATCACTCGGCGTCTCCAACGTCAGTTTCGGCGTCAGCCAGCCCGCCCGCGCGGTGCTCAACTCGGTCTTCCTCCACCACTGCGTGGAGGCCGGCCTCGACCTGGCGATGGTCAACCCGAACCACATCAAGCCGTATGGCGAGATCCCCGGGGAAGAGCGCGAGCTGACCGACGACCTCGTCTTCAACCGGCGCGAGGACGCGCTTGAGCGTTTCATCGCCCACTTCGAGTCGAAGGGTGACGAAGCCGAGGAGGAAGCCGAAGACGCGACCGCCGGCATGGAGCCGGAAGAGGCACTCCACTTCATGATCCTTCGCCGCAAAAAGGAGGGCGTCGAGGACTGGATCGACAGGTCGGTCGAGAAGATCGGCGCCGTGCCGACCCTGAACGACGTGCTGCTGCCGGCGATGAAGGAAGTGGGCGACAAGTTCGGGGCTGGCGAGCTGATCCTTCCCTTCGTCCTCCAGTCGGCCGAAGTGATGAAGAAGGCCGTCGCCCGGCTCGAGAACTACCTAGACCGGATCGAAGGCCACACCAAGGGCAAGGTCGTGATCGCGACCGTCTTCGGCGACGTGCACGACATCGGCAAGTCGCTGGTCAACACGATCCTCACCAACAACGGCTACACGGTGATCGATCTCGGCAAGCAGGTACCGGTCGACACGATCATCGACGCAGCCATAGAACACGAGGCTGACGCGATCGGCCTCTCGGCCCTGCTCGTCTCGACCTCGAAGCAGATGCCGATCGCGATCCAGGAGCTTCATTCCCGGGGGCTCGACTACCCGGTACTGATCGGCGGGGCGGCGATCAACCGCGACTTCGGCCGCCGTGCCCTGTACCCGCATGGCCGGGAATCGGACGAGGTGTACGAGCCGGGAGTCATCTACTGCAAGGACGCCTTCCAGGGTCTCGACACGATGGACGCCCTGGTGGACGACGCCGCCCGCGAAGCCCTGATTCAGCGACTTCGCCAGGAGGCCGAGGACTACCGCAACAAGCCCCAGGTCGTCGAGGATCTGCCCCCTCTCGATGATGACTCGGTTCGCTCCTCCGCCAGCACCGATGCGCCGATCCCGACCCCGCCCTGGTGGGGCGTGCGAGAGGTGCCGGTCGACTTTGACGAGGTGTTCGACCATCTCGACCTTCACGTCCTGTTCAAGCTTCACTGGGGCGGCAAGGGCGTCAAGGGCGAGGAGTGGGACAGGCTCGTAAGCGAGGAGTTCCGTCCGCGCCTCGAGCGGATGTGGAAGGAGCAGGATTATCTCCACCCCAGGGCCAGGCTCGGCTACTTCCCATGCAATGCGGACGGGAACGAGCTGGTCATCTTCGACCCGGAGGATCAGGACCAGGAGATCAGCCGCCTCGTCTTCCCCCGGCAGCCGAAGCACGACCGGATCTGCCTGACCGACTTCTACCGCCCGCTGGGAGAGGACGACGTCCGCGACGTGGTCGCCCTGCAGGGCGTGACGGTCGGACCCGAGGTAACGGAACTCATGGACCAGCTCGAGCAGGACGGCGAGTTTGCCGAGCAGCTCTACACCCACGGCCTCGGCGTCCAGTCGGCCGAAGGGCTGGCCGAGTGGCTTCACTACAAGGTGCGACAGGATCTCGGGGTCCCCTCGACCCAGGGACGCCGCTACTCATGGGGCTACCCCGCCTGCCCGGACCAGTCCGAGCACACGAAGGTCTGGGAGTTGCTCGATCTCGATCAGATCGGCATGTACCTGAGCGACGGCTTCGCGGTGATGCCGGAACAGTCAACGGTCGCGATCATCGCCCACCACCCCCAGGCGGTCTACTTCGGCATGAAGTCCGGCTTCATTCCCAAGGGCGAGGCACCGGACGAAGTGATCGCCGAATCGGACCGCTCCGCGAACCCGCCCGAAGTCGATCCCGACGAGGGTCCCACCGAAGCGGAAGGCGAAGCAGCCGCCGTCTGATCGAGGCGAGATTGATTTGGATCGCTCTATTTGCGATCCAAGTCAATCTCGACGAAAAATCCGAAGGGGTTCCGTCTGCTGAGAGTCAGTCGGCTGCCTTGCGGGCGAGCAGTCGCAGCTGGGCCCGAAGCACCATTCCGATGAACGGACTCATCGGGCGCCAGTAGCGCATGAACCCCTTGCGAGCATCAGGGCTGGTGGCCTGGGTCCGGCACTCGTAGCTGATCAGGGTCCTGTGGTCGCCACAGGCCCGCAGGGAGAAGTTGCAGGCGATCCGGGCGAAGCCGGGCCGTTCAAACTCGCGGAAACCTGCCGGAGTGGTCTGCTCCCATACTGTCTCGCCTGACCAGAAGCGGCCGATCACTCCGAAGACGATCTCGTTTGGCGGGTTTTCGCCGAGCCGGATCCAGTCACCCTCGGTCTGCATGTCCCTGAGTCTCATCGAGGCGATCTCCGGCTCGGGGGGCGCCGGCCTGCGCGTCACCGCCCGTACCGCCTTCTCCCCGGCCGTCCGGATCGCGAAGAGACCCCGAACCAGCTTTGAACTGGTTGCGGTCTCGATGAAGTCGGCGTCGAGAGTCGCGCTCCAGGCGTCGCGGACCGGCGCTTCAACCAGGAGATGCTCGGTTCGGATCGCGTCGAACTGCGGCATCACCTCGTCGATCAGCATGAGGTCAGGCCGTGTCGCCCTCGAGAACCGCCCTCAGCTCGTCGGGGATCGGCTGGGCGGTGTGTTCCTTCGAGTCGACGCAGACGTAGGAGATCTCTATCTCGGCGATCTGTTCGCCACCCCGGGCAAAATCGAACTCCATGCTCAATGAACGGGAGGTCACTGTGCCGACGCTGACCCGGACCTCGAAGTCGTCGTCGAACTCGAGTGGCCGTCGGAACTTGATGTTCGCCTCGGCGAGCACCATGTCCAGCCCGATGTCGTTGAAGGCCGAATAACCGCCGAGGTGTTCACGCCAGAACTCGGTCGCAGCCACATCCGTGTATACGAGGTAGTTCGAGTTGAAGACGATCCCGACCCGGTCGCACTCGTTGTAGCGGACCCGCATTCTGTGAACTGTTTCGACTGGCATCGGCGCCAGCAGGGTACCCGCTCAGGCCGCTGCCTGTTCTGCCCCGACGACATGCTCGCTGACGAACTCCGCGATCCGGTTCGCGACCAGTTCGGGCTCGTCGAGCATGACGAATGTCCGGCCACCCTCGATCGGAACCACGGTCGCGTTCCTCAGCTTCGCCGCCAGCCGATGGGCGAGGTCGATCTTGAAGAAGCGATCGCGATCACCCCAGACCATGAGGACGGGCAGGTCCATGGCGGCCAGCCGGTCTGCCGCATCGATGGTCTGGTGCTTCTCGAAGCCGACCAGAAGCTTCCTTACGTCCTCACGAATCCCGGGGTCCCGCCGGATCGGCTCCACCCACTGCTTGAGTTGCCCGTCAGGAATCGGATCGACGGTCAGCATCCGGTAGGTGACGATCCGGTTGAGCCGTAGCTGCATCGCCCTCGAGAGCGCATTGATACCCCCGGGCACGCGACCGAGGTGGGGAAGCCAGAAGAAGGGCCAGGGCGGGTATACCTCGAGCGCATCGGCGTTGGTCAGGACTAGTGATGCGATCAGATCGGGGTGGCTGGCGGCCAGCATCTGGGCGATCGCGCCGCCTGAGTCATTGCCGATCACGGTAACCTGATCGAGTTCGAGAGCCTTGATCATTCCTGCGAGAAGCTCCGCCACACCCGGAGGCGAGAGATCCGCGCCGGGATTCATCGGAATGCGGTGGCTGCCGAGAGGGGAGTCGGGTCGTACGCAGCGGAAACCCTTCGCAACGAGCAACTGCGCGAGACCTTCCCAGAGTTCCGAATCGACCAGAAATCCGTGGGAGAAGAGGAGTACCGGTCCTTCTCCGTCATCCCTGTATGTGATTTCTCCCTGTGGCAACTCGATCGTTTGGCGGCTCATGAACCACTCCGTTCAGGTCTCTACATACCGGCGGTATGTTTTGCGGCCAAGATAGCATACCGACGGTATGAAAGAGAAGGAAAGTCGTGGAGAGAAGGCCGAGGCGACGCGAAGGCAACTGATCGAATCAGCGCACCGGCTATTCGGCAGGCGCGGTTACTCCAATGTCTCGCTGAACGAGATCGTCGAGGCTTCCGGGGTCACCAAGGGTGCCCTGTACCACCACTTCCCGGGCGGAAAGAAGGACCTGATGGAAGCCGTCTACGAACAGGTCGAGTCGGATTTCAGCCAGATGATCGCCAACGAAATTCTCCCCACCCTTGGCGAGGGCGAAATTGAACCGCTCGACGTAATGGAGCAGGCGATCGGTGTCACCCTCGACGCCAGCCTGGATCCGGAGCTGCAGCAGATCGTGCTGATCGACGCACCTTCGGTTCTCGGCTGGAAGCGCTGGCGGGAGATTGCCGACGAGCACAGCCTCGGCCTGGTCAAGGGCCTGCTTGCCGCGGGAAACCAGTCGGGATCGATGCGGCCCCTGCCCACCGACACACTTGCCAACCTCCTGATGGCTGCCCTGAGCCAGTCGATGCTGATGGTCGGTCAGGCAAGAGACAAGGAAGCCGCGAAAGAAGAGGCGGCCGAGACGATGAAGGCGCTGGTCGACGGGTTGAGGACCTGAGCCAGGGCCGACGATCAGCTGGCCCTGGCCCGCTTCTGCTCCGGGAAGATCAGGTAGATCGAGGCGATCGCGACCGCCGCGCCGATCAAGGTGTCGATTGCGCGGAGACCAGCCCATTCCCAGAAGGAACCGGTGTCCGCGCCGTAAATCGAGACGGCGAGAAACGTGACGCAGGCCGCGTACACGGTGTAATCCTTGCGGTACCAGGAGAGGCCGAAGATCACGGCCAGGGCGCCGAGCGCAATCATCGTCGTCGGGGAAAGAAACTGGGACAGCACCCCGACCAGCAGGGCCCCGATTACCGCACCGGCCGAACGTGAAAGAGCCCGGTTCACGGAGGCGGTCGGGTCAGGCTGAAGGATCAGGTTGATCGTCAGCAGGATCCAGAAGAGGTTCACATTGCCTTCCACCTGGTAGAGCGCCATCACGATCCCGAGGAGGAGCGCCCGTCGGATACCGGTTCGGGCATCGGGGCCCAGCTGCCGCAGTTCCGCCCACATCCTGGGCAGGGCGGGCTCATGCTGAGACGGTTCGCGTGGCTTCTTCGCATCGGATCCCGGCTTCTCCCCGAAGAGACGGTGAAGCGTCGAGACCGCGAGAGTGAGGATCAGTCCGGCGACGATTCCGGCCAGCCCGATCGCACCGACGTCCTCACCGTCGATGCCGTCGACGAGCCCCAGGGTTGCAGGCAGAAAGTAGGCGGTTCCGAGGGCCAGTCCGATCACGAAGGCGACCTTGCCCCCCGCGCGGGCAAGCGACATTAGCAGTGAAACGGCGCCCATCGCGATCCCGGCGGTAACCGGATCGCCGGTCGTGACCTCGGCGATCAGGAGGCCGATGGTGGCCACGATGCCGATCAGGATTCCGGCCCGGTAGGTGACAGGCTCGGGAACTGCCAGGGCCGTGCCGACGACAAAGAGGCTGATCAGCCCGGAAGCAACCGCCTGCTCCTCAAAACCGATGGTGTATCCGGCGCCGGCACCGAGCAGGAAGGCAAGCAGGCCGCCCAAAAAGCGGATCGCCACCTTGTGACGCGCTGCGAAACCAGCACTCCCCTCTCCGGCCGCCGACATGACCGGCAGTGTAGGCCGAAACCCGGGATCGGCCCGCTATCCGGTCAGTCGGCCAGGAAGGCCTTGACCGGCGGAGCGATCAGATCCTGCCCGGATTCGTGGTCGGCTCCTGCCACAACCAGGCAGAGCCCCGCCGGAAGTTCCTCCGCGAGGGTCTCTGCGACCTCGATCATGAACGGAAAGGTTTCGCTGCCGGCAAGGGTCATGGTCGGACAGGTGACTTCGGGAAGCCGTTCGCGGGGGATCCGGCCTCCCGATGCGTCGCCCACGGCAGCCGAGTCGTAGGCAAGGCTCCTTCCCTTCGAAACCCAATCCGGCCACTCGGGAGTCGCCTTCATTTCGTTGACCATTTCCTGCGGCATCCCCACGGTCAGGAGAAAGAGCTCGACGGCACCCGCGTCGTCCCCTGCTGCAAGCAGCTCGCGCAGCTTGCGGTTGTACTGCGCGGGGTCCGATTCGGAGGGCTCCTGGTCCTCGGGATCGTAGGGCGGCTCGTGCAGAACGAGCCTCTCGATGTCGAGGGCGGCCGCGGCCTCCAGGGCCAGGGAGGCGCCGGACGAATGGCCGTAGAGCGACGCAGGTGAACCCACCGCCTCGATCAAGGCCTTGATGTCTTCGATCTCGCGGGCAGGTGATTCGGGGAACCCGTCGTCCGCGTCACCGGAATCACCGCGCGCCCGACGATCGAAGTTGACCACCGTCAGGTCGGTCGAGAGTGCCTCGGCGAGGGGACGAAGTGCGACCCGGTCGGTCAGCGCGCCAGCGACGAGAATCACATTCGGTCCGGAGCCACTTACTTCGTAGGCGATCTCCGTACCGTCCTTCGAGATGATCTGCTCCATGCGCGAACTATGCCCGATCCGCAGACGCTGACGCCGCTGCTTCAGACCTTCTCGTGAAAGTGGATGCGCTCGCCCTCGGGTCCGAGGATGGCGAGGATCTCGACGGGACCCTTGATTGCGCCAAACCAGTGTGGGGTCCAGGTGCTGAACTCGACAGCCTCCCCGGGCTTCACGGTGAAGTCTTCCTCTCCGAGCAGCAGGCGCATGTTGCCCTTGAGCACGTAAATCCAGTGTTGCCCCTCGTGGACCGGCAGGTCCTTCGGAGGCTTGTTGCGAGAAGCATGAATCTTCATCTTCGTCGCCTCCAGCCCGTTCGCCGTACCCTTACCCGCAAGCGGCCAGACGGTCAGGCCATCGAACTCCCTCGCGACGGGCTTGATGCGGGGATCCCTGACCTTCCGTCGAGGAAGCAGATCATCGACCCGCACCCCCAGCGCATCAGCCAGCGATGGCAAATGGTCAAGCGCAAGCCTTCTCTTGCCGGACTCGAGTCGGCTCAGCGTCGACTTGTCGATGTTGGCGCGGCTTGCCAGCTCTTCAAGCGTCATTCCCCTGTCCTGACGAAGCTCGCGCAGGCGGGCGCGAACGGACGCATCGAACTTCTGATCAGTTGCCATTTCAGCAATTCACTTTGACAGATAGAGTGATTGGTGGCAAGCTCGCTCCATGGAAAAGGACTTCGAATGTGTAGTCGTCGGCGGTGGAGCGGCCGGGCTGAGCTCCGCTCTGGTCCTCGGCCGGGCCAGGCGCCGGACCCTGCTGGTTGATGCCGGCGAGCAGAGCAATCTCACCGACAAGGGGGTCGGAGGCCTGCTCGGCAACAACGGCACCCCTCCTTCCGAGCTTTACGCCCGGGCCAAGGCCGAAGTGGACGAGCACCCAACGGTCGAAAGGATCGCCGGCAACGTCATCAGCGGCAGCCGCGAAGGAGACGGGTTCACCCTTGCGGCCGCTGACGGCCAAGAGTTCATCGCCAGCAGCGTGATCCTGGCCACCGGAATGAAGTACGAACATCCGGACCTCCCCGGTGTGGCCGAACTCTGGGGACGGGATGCCTTCCACTGCCCTTTCTGTCACGGCTGGGAGGCCCGCGACGGGCACATCGGCGTGATCGTGGCCAGCCCTCCCGACGCCATGCGGGCCCGGATGATCCAGCTCTGGAGTGACCGGGTAACCGTGCTGACCAACGGGACCGAACCCGACGATGAGCTGGCAAAGGCGATGGAAACTGCCGGAATCCCGGTTGTCTCGACTCCGCTGGAACGGCTGGTTTCGAACGACGGTTCACTGAGGGCGGTCGTCTTCAGCGATGGCAACGAGGTCGAGTTCGACTCGGTGATGCTCCCGATCACCATGCGTCACCGCTCTGACCTGGCAGCCCGGTTAGGTGCCCGGGTCCGGCAGCAGGAGAACCCCTTCATCATCGATCCGCTCGATGTTGACTTCCTCCAGAAGACCAATGTGCCCGGCCTTTCGGCCGCCGGCGACATCGCGACCCCGGGGGCGCCTTCAGTCGCTGCCGCCATTGCCGAAGGCCACCGCGCCGCGGCTGGAATCGTCCACGACATAGCCCTGTCCTGAAGCCAGAAGGCGCTCGAGCTTCCAATCTGAACGGTGTTCGGTTAGGGTGGTGTCCATACCGACCAGGGGGGAGAACCTGCGATGCGCAAGACGTGCTTGCTTTTCACTGCTTTACTGGGGCTGCTGGCGCTGGCTCCGACCGCTTCAGCGCTGAACTTCAAGCCGGCACCGGACAGTCCGCTCACCAATCCGGCACCGGACGACGTGATTACTGCCGTCGCGACAGGGAACTTCAACACGGACATCTATGGCGACGTCGCCGCAGTGACCACCTCGAACAGGCTGTTCGTCTGGCTCACCCAGTCCGATGGAACCTTCGAACTCGCGCCAGGCAGCCCGTATGCCCTGAACATTGACACCACAGAGAAGTACTCGATGTGGGCCAGTGACCTGACCAGCGACTTCCGCGACGACCTGATCATCCAGTCGGAGCAGTTCCCCGGCACCTTCTACACCTTCTTCAACAGCGGCACCGGATCGTTCCCGGGCGACCCGGCCAGCAGCTGGGCGGTCGACCACACCGGACCCCCGAACTTCCGGGGCGCCGCTTTCACTTCCTCGGCCACTCTGGCCGACCTGACCGGTGATGGTTGCCCGGACCTGGTCGTCGGCATGTTCGAACGGTCATACCAGGTCGGAATCTCGAACTGCAGTGGCGGTTTCACCCGGGCGACCTCCGCCCCGGTCCAGATCCCGACTCCACTTTCCGGCGCGCTCGACGGCTTCACCTCGACCGCCGTGGGTGACTACAACGGCGACGGCGACGCCGATGTCGCCCTGATGCTCAAGGCACTGAGCAGCGCCGCCGGCCCCCGGCTCGTCTACGTGATGAACGGTGATGGCAGTGGCCTGTTCGGCACGGCAGTTGCCCGGTATGACGTTCAGGGACTCGACAACACCTACCTCCAGGACGTCGAGACGATCGATCAGAACGCAGACGGTTTCGACGATCTGCTCCTCCTCGGGCAGGAGTTCAATTCCTCAAACACCGTGACGAGCCTGCGCGGCAGTGCGAGCGGCCTGGTGGCGAACCCGGCGGGAGAGCTCAAGTGGCCTTCCCAGGGGGTCTACACACTCGCGACCGCCGACTTCGATGATGACGGAGCCCAGGACTACGGCGCCGCCCTGCGAGGCAACTACCAGTTCAACGTCGCACTCGGAGACGGTGTCGACAGCTTCGCATGGGACGGCCCCTGGGATCTGCCCCAGATCGGTGGCAATAACTTCTCCCCGAACGATCTGAAGACACCTGACCTGAACGGTGACGGGTTCCCGGACATCGTTTCGTCGAGCAGCCACTCGACGCAGGACTTCCAGGCCCGCGGCATCCACGCGATGATCAGCAGTCCGGACGTGACCGCCGACAAGACAGCGCTTGACTTCCCGGAGACGCCGGTCGGCGAGAGCTCGGCGGCACAGACTGTGACCCTGGGCGTCGGGGCCGGACCCTCTGCGAGCTTCGTCAACGCCGACTTCACGGTCGAGGGAACCGGATCGACCAACTACGACCTCGCCACTGACTGCCCCGGCACGGTGGGCGCGGGCGAGACCTGCACGGTCGATGTCACCTTCGATCCCGACGTCGACGGGGAGCACCGGCCGGACCTGAAGATCGACCTGCCGGACGGGAGCACGGTCAGCATCCCGCTGAGCGGCGTGACCGGTCACCAAGACCTTGCGGTGAACACTCCGGATGGCACGACCTGGGAGATCCCCGGAGGTGCAGGCGGCAGCGAACTTACCTTCGAACTCGAGGCGACCGGCACCTGGCCCGTACAGGTGTTGGATATTCAGGCCTACGCGGAGTTCGAGGAGGCCGAGGACCGCTGGTCGGTGATCGACCTGAACAACTGCAAGACGACTCTGCAGCCGGGCGGAACCTGTGAGTTCGATGTTCACTTCAACCCCAAGCTCGACGATTCCGGATCCACCCTGAACTCCTACCTCGTCCTCGAGACCTCGAACGACGACCTGACCGGCCTGTACGCAGAGTTGACCGGCAAGGCAACGACGTCGGCCTTCGAAGTGACCCCGAGCTCGCTCGATTTCGGGAAGCGGGCGGTCGGCAGCGGCCCGTCCGCGGTTCAGGAGTTCACGATCGATCCCACCGGTGACGGGCCGGTGCCGTTCTATGGCCTGGAACTCCAGGGAGACGACGAGTCCTCCTTCACGATCAGCGGCCTCGAAAACTGTCCCGGAATGATTCCGGTCGATTCGGAATGCACCTTTGGCGTTTCGTTCGACCCCCAGGGCGAGCCGAGGGAGATCGCAACCACCAGCATCGCGGTCTTTGCCTACAACAACAACGGTGGCGAATACTCGGTGAACCTCAGCGGCACCGCGGTGAGCGCCGAACCGCCGCCCCCGACACCGGATGCCGACCTGAAGCTCACCGTCAGGAGCGCCAGGAAGGTGATGGCGGGAAGGAAACTGCTGGTCACAGCGACCGTGCGGAACGCGGGGAACGCCGCCACCCTCAACCCGGTCTCCCTGAAGGCGACCTCGCCGAGGAAGTCGACGCGCCCGGTCAAGAGCGTCAGGATCCCATCCATCAGGATCGGCGAGAAGGTGACCCGCAAGTTCCTGGTCCCTGTGAAGAAGAGTGCGAAAGGCAGGTTCAGGGTGAAGGTGGCCCTGACCTACAAGGGGCACACTTCGACCAGGAAATCGGTCCTGACCGCCCAGGTGAAGATCATGAATGCGAAGAGGCGACGCTAGGACATGCGCTTCGCGAGTCGGATCACCGCCCTGGCATGGCGCGCGATGACCGACCGGGCCTGAACCCCCGGCCCGAGTTCGACCACGAAGGCCGTGGTGCCCAGGGCGTGGTGCTGCCAGGAAACGGCACTCCCCGGATACCGCCCGCGATCACACCCACCGCCGGTTTCGAGACCTGAGAGTCGCGCGTAGAGAAAGGCCCAGCGCCGCTGCCGGTCACATGGCGCCAGAGTGCGCCCCCAGGGCTGATGGAACCAGACCGCCAGATCGAAGTCGAAGCGCCGGCTGAAGCGCATCATCGCTCGGGTCTCAGGCTCCGAGGCGGGCCGCGGGCCCGAGTTGTAGCCGCCGTCCAGGCTTCCGTCCCAGCGGAAGGGGAAGTTACGATTCAGATCGACCCGGCGGGCGTTTCGCCTGGTGCCGGACGCCAACCCGTCCGGGTTCGCCGACTTCACTGTCCAGACCCCGATGCCCTTCGGCCCGGTGCGTCCGGCAAGGTTCTGCCGGATGCGGGAGACGACCCGCATGCCCTGCCTCTCGTCGCCATGGATCGAACCAACGACGAGGACCCGGAATTCAGGGGCCGCGGCACCCTGCTGCCAGCTGATTATCGGTCGCCCCTGGACGGACCGGCCGACCAGTTCGCGCTCGATCGGGGCCGCCGAGGCTGTCGAGCATCCGAGCATCAGCGCCAGAGCCACGAGGATTGCCGATTTACGCAGGGCCACCAGCCCAACCTACCCGGCGGGGTTGCCAGAATGGTCAGGTGAGCCCGATCGAAGACGACGGAATCAGGCGCTGCGGCTGGGCGAATGGCAGCGAGATGATGCGCGCCTACCACGACGAGGAGTGGGGAGTCGCGCTGGCGGGCGAGCGGGCGATGTTTGAACGGCTGTCTCTCGAGGCATTCCAGGCGGGGCTGAGCTGGGCCACGATCCTCCGCAAGCGACCGGCGTTCCGCGAGGCCTTCCGCGAGTTCGATCCCGAGTACTGTGCCGGCCTCTCGGACCGGGATGTCGATGCCCTGATGGAGAACGAGGGAATCATCCGGGCCCGGGCCAAGATCGAAGCGACCCGGAGCAACGCCGCCGCCGCGATCAAGCTTCGCGATGAAGGCGGACTCGAAGCCCTGATCGCCTCATTCGCCCCGGACCGACAGCCGGCGCCGGAGCGGCAATCAGACGTTCCGGCCAGTTCGGAAGAGTCGGCAGCCCTGGCGAAGGAGCTTCACCGCCGAGGATTCAAGTTCGTCGGACCGACCAACATGTTCGCCCTGATGGAGGCGACCGGACTGGTCAACACCCATCTGGTCAGCTGCTTCCGACGCGATCAGGTCTGAGGGCAGTCTGCTTCTCCGCCTGTGGCTCGGTTGACTCCCTCGTGTCGGGATCGGGCTCCCAGCCGGGACCCTTGAAGGCGTAGCCGAAGCGGTCTCGCCAGTTGTCCGCGGCCCGGACGTCCCGCCAGATGTTGAGGTACTCGGCGTAGGCGACCTTGACCGGGTGAAAGGTGTTGATGTTCTTGGTCAGCCCGTAGCGGACCCTCTCCTCCTCCGGCTCAAAGGTTCCGAACATGCGATCCCAGATGATCAGGATGCCGCCGTAGTTCTTGTCGAGGTACTGGTCCTGCGAGCCGTGATGAACCCGGTGGTGACTGGGCGTGTTGAAGATGAACTCGATCGGCCGGGGCAGCTTGCGGACCGCTTCGGTGTGGAGCAGAAACTGGTAGAGCAGGCTCCAGGAGAACGCGAGGTAGATCATCCACGGTTCGAACAGCAGCGCGCCGGGCATCCAGAAGAAGATCGAACTGAAGGGCGACCAGTCCTGCCTGAGCGCGGTCGAGAAGTTGTAGTGCTCGGAGGAGTGGTGAACCACATGCATCGCCCAGAAGAGCCGGATCCGGTGATGACTCCGGTGAAAGGTGTAGTAGGCGAGGTCATCGACGAAAAAGAGCAGCACCCAGGTCCACCAGTCGGAGGGCGAAAGCTGGATCGGGCTGACCGAGTAGATCGCTGCATAGATGACCAGCACGACGAGCTTCCACGCGCCTGCGATGAAGAGGTGGCCGACCCCCATTGTGAGGCTGGTCGCGGTGTCCCTGGCTTCAAATCCGATCGGGGCATCCGGATCCGCTGCCGCCTCCTCGGCATGTTCATGTGCAGCGTGGCGAAGGGTCAGGTACTCCAGACCCATCGCCAGGAAGAAGAACGGGATCGCGTAGATGATCAGGTCGCCCATCTGGGAACTGGTTATACCAGTGAGAAGGCTTCAGCGCAAGTGGCGGCGCCTCACCGCAAATGCGCGGCGTCACCGGGCGGCTCGGCCCGGGAGTCGCCCCTCTCGTTAGGCGAACATGCGTATTGCATGGCTTTCGCGGAACGGCGTCCAGACAGGGGGATCCTCCCGGCTCGATTACACGGAAGCCATGCGTATTGCATGGCTTCCGTCCCACAGCCGGTTCGGGAGCGGGGTTCCTTCTCAGGCGGCCCGGTCGATGTCGGCCCGCAGCATGTGCCCGGCGACTTCAGCCGCGGTCTCGGGGTCACCGGCTCCGATCGCCCGGCCGAGACGGGCGATCAGTTCACCGTTCTCGGGCCGGATGCGATCTGCCACTTCGCCCACGCCGAGCATCCCGAGCAGGGAGTTCAGAGAGAGGCGGTAGGCGATGTTGCCTGAGCCGGCGACGACGGCAAGCCAGAACTCGGCGAAGGCCTGATCGACCTCCTGGTCGTCGCCGCTGCCGGCGAGGGCGGATGCCCTCTCCCCCAGGTTCTCGATCTCGCTACGACCTGCCTGGTCCGCCCGGTCCGCACAAAGCCTCGCGGCGTCAACACCGATCGAGGCTCGCATCTCGAGCACCGACCTGACTATGTCGGCGGCCGGGGTGAGCTGGTCGCCGCCAAGGTCCAGCAGCACCTCGAGCCCGCCGGAATCGCGCCAGTCCAGCACCCTGGTCGCACCACCGTGGGTGATCCTGATCAACCCTGCCTGCTCCAGCCGCTTGAGAGCTTCGCGGACGGCGTGACGGTTCACCCCGAACTCCTCGGCCAGCACCCGCTCGGAGGGAATCCGCTCACCCGGGGCGAGCTCGCCCTCGAGAATCCGCTGGCGTAGCGCGTCATGAACCTTCAGAGAAACGGTTGTCGAACGGCCTGCGGGCATGATGGGGTTCTACCAGTTGGCCCTTCCCGCCCCGGGATTGGAATAGTTCAGGCCGCATGGCACCGTCGTTCACTCCAGCCCACCGCAGCGGCTCCGGCCCGCCGCTCGTACTGATTCACGGGTTCACCGACACTTGGCGCACCTGGGAGCTGGTCATCCCGATCCTCGAGAAACAGTTCGACGTGCTGGCCCTGACCCTGACCGGTCACGCCGGCGGCCCGGCCGGCCCGGACAGCTACACCTCGGAAACCCTGCCGGATGGTGTCGAAGCGGCGATGGACGAGGCCGGGTTCGAAGCAGCACACCTGGCCGGTAATTCGCTGGGCGGCTTCGTGGCGCTTCAGGTGGCAACACGGGGCCGCGCGCTCAGCGTGACCGGCCTCGCCCCGGCCGGCGGCTGGTCATCCGAGTTCCAGAACCAGTTCGCACTCGACTACTTCATAACCCAGCAGGATCTGGTCAGGAAGGCCGCACCCTTCGCGGGCCAGATCGCATCGAGTCCTGAGGGCCGTCGCCAGGCCACCCGCTTTATCGTCGAGGACGACAGCCTGATCACCCCCGAAATGGTCGTCCACCAGCTGGTCGGCGCCGCCAGCTGCCCCGGGGCGCCGCCGATGATCGAGACCGCCAGGCGCGAGGGTTTCGAACTGGACGCCGCAGCGATCGACTGCCCGGTCCGCTTCGTCTGGGGAACCGAGGACAAGCTCCTGCGCTGGCCCGACACTGCCGTCCGGTTCCGCGAAGAATGGTTCCCCACTGCCGAGTTCATCGAACTCGCAGGGGTCGGCCACTGCCCGCAGCTCGAAGTTCCGAGCGAAGTGGCGGCCCTGATCAGCGGAACCGCGGCCCTGGCCTGACTCAGGGCCTGCGGCCGAAGATCACGGCAAAGCCGTGGTCCTTGAAGAGACAGTCGACGTCGGTGAAACCGATCTCTTCCAGCCATCGGAGCTGGGTCGACAGCGGGGTGAGGTGGTCGTGGCTCATGCGCTCCACCGTGTCCGCCCACTCGGCTTCGGTCAATCCCTTCTCAAAGGACTGTCTCTTGTGCCATTCGGCGTAGTGCTCCTGAAGGGCCGGGGTCTCGGCGAGCACATGCTCGGCGTTGACGATGATTCCGGACGGACGCAGCCCCCGGAAAGCCGCCTCGTATACGGACCGCTTGCCGTCGTCGGTCATGTGGTGAATCGCCAGGGCGGAGATCACCGCATCCCACGGACCTTCCGGGATCCCCTCGTACATGTCGCCGGTGACCGTTTCGATGCGGTTGCCGAGCAGGTCGTGGGCCTGTTCCAGCATGCGCGGCGAGAAGTCGAAGAGGGTGAGCTCCGCCTCGGGAAATGCTTTCCGGACGACCGTCGAGAGCATGCCGGTTCCGGCGCCGAGATCGAGGATTCTCAGCTGCCCGCCGGCCCCGGATCTCTCGCCAGCCAGCCCGACCGCTTCCGGGACCATCCCGTAGAAGCGGTCGATCTGCGGGATCAGCTTCTCGCGCGGCCCCCTGTATGTGGCGGCCTGGCGATCAAAGACGGTGGTCGCGCGGGCCACCCTAGAAGCCGCGCCTCTCGGCCTTGGCACCGCCCCCGAAACGCTTCACCTTCAGTCCGGGCGAGCGCTTCTGCTGATGGGGGCAGAAGCGGTCCACCGCCCAACCCTTCTTCGAGTAGAGCCTGGTCTGGTCGGCGTAGTGCTTCGACCTCGGGTTCTCCGACTGCGAGTAAGTGAGGATCATGCTGGCCTTCGGGCACTTCGCCCCGGTCAGTTGGACCGCCTGGATGAAGCTTGATCCGTCGCTCACCTCGGTGATCCCCTCGCCGGGTACCCAGGGTCCATACACGGGGTTGAAGGACCCGTATGGCTCGTAGTCACCAGCAGGGATCGGGATCTTCCGGCCCTGGCGGGTGACCGTCTGGAACTCGCGGCGTGTTGCGCCAAACGGGATCCCCTGGGAGGTGAACTCACTGATCGTGTCGGCAAGCGCGACCGGCAGATCGGGGTTGGAAGTGTTCAGCCCGGAGGGCGTTCCGACCGGGTCGTTGAAGTCGAACGGATTCGAGTAGACCGGGCCGGCATCGCCGAAGTAGAGCCGGTTGGCGAAGCGCTGGAAGAACAGTCCGCCGGTCGAGTCCAGGTTGTTGCGGGAATCCCAGCTCTCCAGCGCATCGCATGCCGCGGCCGTGTTCTGGGCACCGTTGGCACCGACCACCACGGGGTTGTTGTTGCAGTAGTCGATTACCTGCCCGAGCAGCAGCTCGGCCGACTCGACCCGGTTGTTGTAGAGCATCGCCTTCAGGCTCGACAGCGTGAACCTGCCGCCGTCCAGCTTCTCGTTGATCATCTTGTGGGCGAGCCGGGTACGTTCGGACTGGGCGATTCTCTCTTCGCCGATGATCCGGTCGTAACCCTCCAGCGGCTGGTCCACGTTCGAGAGCCAGTACGAGTCGTTCGAGTTCTCCACGTAGTCCGAACGCATCAGGTATGGCATCTTCGTGGCAGGGAGCAACCCCGGGCCGGCGGCTCCGGCGACCTTCCTGCTCATGTCGCATCCCGGGTCCGACCCGTCGAATACCGGCAGCCGGAACGATGGCCAGGCGATCGCCCCGATCCCCGTGTTGCATTCGGCGATCCGCTCGTCCGAGGCATTGGGGACGGCGCCGATGTCGGCGTAGAGCGCCCGGCCCTTCGAGTCGGAGGCGATGGTGTTCACCCACGGAATGCCCTGGTACTTCCTCAGGATCTTCAGCACCTCGGGTGTGCTCTGGGCGCGGTTCATCTCGTAGAAGTGGTTGATCATCCGGAAGTTTCCGGTGTTCGCATCGAAGAGCGAGTAGGCGGTGGTCGGCGACCAGGCAAACAGCGGAGTGCCCTGGACCGAGTTGGTGATGTAGCCGTGCTCGGTCGAGTAGAGGGTTCGCTGGCGCCGGATGCCCTGATCGTCAGTCACCGAAACCGTCGTCTTCTTGATCGGCTTCGATTGCCCGTCCACGATGTAGCGGGTCGGGTCTTCGGGGTCGAGAGTCTCCTGGAAGATGATGAAACGACGCGCCGTCGAAACCGTGTGACTCCAGGCCATGTTCCTGGTGTGTCCGATCAGGACGACCGGCACGCCCAGCAGGCTGGCCCCGGAGACGTTCAGCTTTCCGGGAATTGTCAGCTGCGACTCGAAGAAGCGCTGGGCGCCATGCCACGGGAAGTGAGGGTTGCCCAGCAGCAGCCCCTTGCCGCCCTGAACTGCGTTCCGGCCGAGCGCGACCGCGTTTGAGCCGAGCCCGCCAGTGAAGTTGCCGAAGTCGCTACCGAAATCCTCGGCGGTGACGTTCGACACGTCGGGCCCGGCCGGATCGGATCCCGCCTTGAGGAGTTCGGTCAGAGGAGGCTGGGCCTGGGCGATGCCGTCCATCGACGGGTCGGTCGAGCCGTAGCCGAGCAGCTGGTAGAACCGCATGTAGGCGTCCAGCACGGTGATCGGCTTGACCCAGGCCTCACCCCGGCAGCGCGGGTCGGGAAGCTTCTTCACCCCGGTCTTCCTCAGGTAGGCGTTGTAGCCCGCGACATAGCCCCTGACCACGTCCTTGACGATCGGGAGCGGCCCGTTCGGGGGCTTCAGCTTCATCATCTTCTGGACCGTGCCCTCCTTGCGGACGCGCTTCCAGAAGAAATCGGAATCGAGGTTCGAGATGCCGTTCGGAGCCTCGGTGGCAGCCCCGAAGTGAAGCGAGCGCTCGCCGCGAACGGTCGTATAGGTATCCGCGAGGGTGCAGAGTTGCTGACTGGCGATCGCCCATCCGTAGCCGTAGCCGAGACCGTAGGGCTTGTCAGCGAGGATTCTGGGGATGCCGTACTCGGTGGTGCGGATCGTGACCCGTGGCGGCTTCTTTGCTGCCTGCGCCTGGCTGGCAAGTGGCGCCGCGATCAGCGCCAGCAGCATCAGGACGAGAGCCGTGAGCAGCGCAAACGGACGAGCGATACCGGACGAAGACACCTGCCGCATGATTCTCCTTTGATTGATTCCCTCAACGGCAGAATACTCCGGGAGCCCGCGACGCGGCTATGGTTCGGCCATGAACGGATCCGCTGACCAAGCTCCTGAACCAGCCCGACACATGACCGGCAAGTGCGCCTGCGGCGAAGTCTCTTTCGAGGTTGACCAGCCGCTGATCGGCGCGGCACTCTGTTACTGCAAGCGTTGCCAGCGTCGCACCGGAACCGGGGTTTCGGCGACGGCCCTGACCCAGCCCGGTTCCTTCTCGATCACCTCCGGCGCCGACTCGGTCGGGGGTTACGAACCAGGGGACGGCGGATTCAACAAGTACTTCTGCAAGCAGTGCGGCGGCCACCTGTACACAAGCCATCCGGACAACCCCGAGATCCTCGCGATCCGAATGGGGGCGCTGGACGAGGATCCGGGCATCAGGCCGCTGGCCCATCAGTTCACGGATTACGCGGCACCGTGGTTTCCCGTCCCCGATGACGGTCTGCCCAACTTTCCGGAGAGGCTCGACTGGGGCCAGGTGCTGGGCTGAACCCGGCCTGGCCTCGCCGGCGGCCGGTCGGCCACCCGATCAGCGGGTGTAGGTGACTTCCTGCTTGCTCTCGCGGCTTCGGCTCTGCGGGTAGGGGTCGAGCTCGACCGGTGCGGTCGCGATCGCCTGGGTCCGCAGGTCCGACCAGGTGAGTCCCTCGCGAAGCAGGGCGGGAACCCCGAGAGCGGCCGCGGTTGCCATTTCCACTGCCTGGAGGATCACGCCGTAGGCCAGCGCCGCGTCAGTCGACACGCCCCATCCCTTGTGCAGCACGAAGACGACGGCAAGCTGGAAGACGCCGATGTTCGACGGTGTGGCGGGCACGATCGCGGTTACGTTCACCGCCAGCAGAACCGCCGCCGAGGCGGCGAGACCGGCCTGGCTCTCGAGGCCCAGCGCGAACATCAGGGCCCAGCACGAAAGCAGCTGGATGACCCAGGCGAAAAGCTGAAGTGCCACCGCCGGGGCGCCGTTGCGCGGGTGGCGGAAAACCGTGAGGCCACGACGGACCTGGACCATCACCGAGTGGACCACGGCACCGACCCGGGCCAGCCTGCCCTCCCCGCGCTGGCTCCTGAGAAGCGTCGGAGCGGTGATGACCGCGAGCAGGAGAAAGGCAGGGATCATGCTGTAGAGCAGGATCTGCTTGGTGGCGCCATGGAAGACGGTGTCGACCGCGCCGAGCACGAAAACGCCGAGCAGGATGATCGCCAGGATGTTCAGCATCGTCTGCGAAACGATGGTTCCGATCACCACGGGCAGCGTCTCCTTGGCGCGACCCGTGTGGCGGGCAAGGCTGATTGCCCTCGCCGGCTCACCTAGGCGGGCCGGGAGGGTCGCCGACATGAGGACGCCGATCATCGTTGCCGAGGCGAAGTCCCGTCTCTTCAGGCCGGAGTGGGGCAAGGCGGAGCGGGCGATGAAGAACCACGACCAGGCGCGGAAAAAGAGCGAGGAAGCCATCAGGGCGAGGGCGATCAGAACCCAGGAGATGTCGGAGCGGACGAGCTTGTCGGCCACCTGGTCAACACCGATCTTCTGGGCTGCGATCGCGGTCAATCCAAGACCGAACAGGGCAACGATGCC
>DAIQCC010000012.1:86370-91911 GCA_036780865.1 Solirubrobacterales bacterium
TTCGTTCGAGACGCGGCCCAGCAGGTCGAGGTGGTCGTTCAGTTCGGGGTGAGCGAGGATGCGCCGCACGTCCGCAGGGT
Organism: Solirubrobacterales bacterium; assembly: GCA_036780865.1. Classification (GTDB taxonomy): domain Bacteria; phylum Actinomycetota; class Thermoleophilia; order Solirubrobacterales; family 70-9; genus 67-14. The sequence continues at coordinate 86,451 of DAIQCC010000012.1, forward strand.
CGGAACCGACCACGGAAAGCCTTGCCGGGACGTGATCGACCAGGGCCGAGAACGCCCGCAACAGAACCGGGAGGCCCTTGCGCTCGTCTGGTCGGCCGACGAAGAGGGCCCGGAGATGATCGGTCCGGGGCTTCGGACCGCTCGGGGCGGCATCGATGTCGACGCCGTTGGGGACGATCGTGTAATTGCCCCCGAACCAGCGGCGGCCCGTCCACGCGGCCGCCTGCGAAACGGCAATACGCCCGGAGAGCTTGTTCAGGACGCGTCGGGCTCCGGCGGCGTTGGCAAGGAAGTTCGGCACCGGTTTGGTCGAGTAGGCGTGGAAGGTTCCCACCACGGGAACGTCGGCCGACAGGCATGTGTCCCAGCCGTTGACCGGGGTTATCGGCTCATGCAGATGAACGACGTCGAAGTTGCCTTCCTCGATCGCCCGGCGGGTGCGGAAGATGCCCTCGGGAAAGACCGGAATGTTCGAGACCGAGCCGTTGGCGTTGATTCCGAAGGTGCGACCGACGGGAATCAGGTAGTCGGGAACCTCGCGATCCTCCGCGTCGGCGCGGTGAAGCACCTTCGAGAGGCGGTCCGGTGGATCAAAGGGAGCGATCACGCGGACGTAGTGGCCCCGGGAGATGTACTCCTCGGCGATTGACTGGACGTGCCGGTTGACGCCGCCCTGGTAAGTCCACGAATACGGTGTGACTAGGGCGATTCGCACAAAGGAACAGGATAGAGCAGGGAGCGGAAGCCGGGGGGACCGTTAAGGGGTCCGCCTCGGTGGCCTCGAAGCAGTCCAGGCAAAACCCAGTACCAGAGCCAGATAGAGGGTGCCCACCTGGATGAACAGCGCCCCCGAATCATTGGTAAGCGCCCCGATCAGGGACCCGGCGGCGGCACCGGCGATACCGGCCCTGATCATCGGCGCGTCGGCGATCCAGCCGAGAATCAGGTCCCTCCGCCAGATGCCTGCCCCGATTACGACGAGCGCAGCGACGGTCACCGGGATTCTCGAGACCCGGGTGAAACTTTCCACCGTGGCGTCGAGACGGTGGCCGACCACGTCAAAGAACGAGCCGCCCGAACCCCCCACGACCGAGCGGACGAAGTGTGTCTCCGATCCGGTGACGATGTCGGCGAGTCCGATCACCAGCAGCGCGATGAGAGCCGCGCCGAGCCCCACCCAGGCCAGCCGTGGGCGCCCGGCCGCGAAAGCAGCAGCCACGACCGCCGCCACCGGGAACACGATGGCGGCGCCGACGTCGGCTCCGAAGCGGCCTGCGGCAAACACGACTGTCGCGATCAGTCCGACCACGAGGAACCAGGCAGCCCCCCGGCGGGGCATCGTCCCGCTCCAGGTCAGGCCGGCAGCGACGCCCACCGAGGTGAGGATCATCAGCGTCGACTCGAGCTCATTCCCGATGCCGTAGAAGCGCGCGCCGAGGCCGGGGTTTGGCCCGATCACGGCGCGTGGGGTAAGGGCCGAGCCGGCGATCATGTCGATTCCGTAGGGGATCACTGTGAGGGCACAGGCCAGGGCCAGGGTCTGCCAGCCCGCGGAGATCCTCATCAGTAATGCGGCGATGCCAACTGGCAGCAGCGTGGCGATCGTCCGTTCGACTGCGAGGGAAGGCTCAAGCGCGGCGGTGAGCAGAAGTACGCCCGGCAGCAGCACCGTAGAGAGACAGAGCAGGCGGACTGCCGGACGGGCGTAAAGCCCCCGGCTGACCAGTGCCACCCCGGCGGCGAGGGCGATCCAGAGGAGCAAAGGGATCGCGAGTGCGGCACCCCGGCGCTTTCCGACCTCCTCGTACCTGCTCTCCAGATCGGCCAGACTCTCGAGATCGAGTTCGCCCCCGGACCTGATCGGCTGGCCGGTCATCGCCTTTGGAGCCTCGATGCCAAAGTGATCAAGGATCGTCGGCGCGAGGTCGGTCGAGAGGACATAACCCTCGGTTCTGGTGCTGCCGGATTCAAGCATCCCTTCGGTATCCGGCCCCGCGATCGCGATGCTGAGCTGACCTCCCGATTCGGCCGGCGGCCTCTCGACGAAAATCTGTAGATCGCTGACGCGGCGCCGCTCAGCCACTTCGATGGCGCCGTCAAGCGGCATCGAAAGCACGGTCACCGGGTCCGGGCAGCCCTGGATGGCAGCCCTGGAGCCGGGAGAACCGGGTTCGATCATCCTCTCCGGCCCCCCGCAGGCCATGGGCGCCCGGGCGACGACTCCGTCGCGCCTGGCTACGGAGAGCGATGCGGTGCCGGCCGACTCGGCCGCGGCGGCGAGGAGGGCGTTACGGGCCAGGACCGAGGCCAACAGGCCAGGAATGACCAGAGTCTCGGCTGACTTTGCCCTCCTGACCACTTTTTCCCATCCCTGAGCCGATCCACCCCCTGGATACACGCGGTCCAACGATGTGTCATACGAGGTGTCAAACGCTCTGGCACCCTGCGACACGTCAAGCCATGTCTGCTGGGCGGACACCGCGCCGAGGCCAGGATTCATAAGGCCGATCGCCGCCCCGTCCAGCGCGGTCAGGTCATCCGGGGAGGTTCCGGGAGGAAGGACGACGATCGACACCTGGCCCCGGTGACCGGTCGCCGTGTCGCCGACCAGCTGATCGGTTGCCCGCGCGAGAGAGCCCGAAAGGGTCAGGCCCAGAATCGTCGCGATGGCGGCGGCCGGCAGCAGCAAACGGGCGAATCGTCTCGCCCCGCCACCCCGCCCCGGTATCTTCAGATGCCGCATGAGTACCGAAACGATAGGCCGTGACGACCTCGTCATCCCGCAAGTCGAGCATGCGCGGGTGGGCGAGGTGGAAATCGCCTTCGACGTCCACGGCGACCCCAATGACCCCGTCCTGCTGGTTATCCCCGGTCTCGGGACCCAGATGGTCTACTGGGATCTGCCCCTGATCGAGATGCTGACCGAGCGCGGCTTTCGCGTGGTCCGGATCGACAATCGCGACAACGGCGCCTCGACGATCCTGCGCCACAAGGGGAAGCCCGCCCTGCCGGCCATGATGCTTGGCATCCCCCGCGGCCTGGCCTACAGCCTTGACGACATGGCAGCGGACGCGGTCGGGGTGCTCGACCACCTCGGGGTAGAAGGTGCTCACGTGATCGGTTACTCGATGGGCGGAATGATCGCCCAGACGATGGCGATAGATCACCCGGAGCGGGTTCTCTCGCTCACTTCGATGATGTCCCGCACCGGTTCACGGGCCGACGCGTTCCCCGGCGCCCGCGAACTTGCAGCCTTGATGCGGACCCGGCCGACTGACAGCCTTGAGAGCTATCTGGCCGGCATGGAAGCCATTGCGACCGTGATCGGTTCTCCCGACTTTCCCACCGACCGCGAGCGTTTGCGGCAGATCGCAACGGTGGCGTTTCACCGGGGCATCTACCTCGACGGCACTGCCAGGCAGCTTCATGCGATCAACTGCCAGCCGAAGCGGGACCGGGCCCTCGCTCGCCTTGAAATCCCGACGGTCGTGCTTCATGGCTCGGCCGACAAGCTGGTCTTCCCGAGGGGCGGGAGGGCGACCGCCAGGGCCATACCCGGCGCGGAACTCAGGATCTACGAAGGCATGGGACACGACATCCCGGAACAGCTCTGGCCGCAATTCGTCGACGAGATCGACCGGGTTGCGCAGCGCGCGGGCAAGTAGTTCCAGACCCAATCGATTCCTTATGCTGGTTGGTCGAATGAGCAAGCCAGGCACAGCAGAAAACCCGCTTCGGGTCGCGATAATCGGGGCCGGACCCTCCGGCTTCTACGCGGCTGACCAGATCATCAAGGATCCCGACACGCATGCCCAGGTCGATCTGTTCGATCGCCTGCCCACCCCTTACGGCCTGGTTCGTGGCGGTGTCGCTCCGGATCACCCGAAGATCAAGTCGGTGACGAGGGTCTATGAGCGGACCGCTGCGAAGGAGGGTTTCCGGTTCTTCGGGAACGTGGAGGTCGGCCGAGACCTGAACGTCGAGGACTTCGAGAAGCACTACCACGCGATCATCTACACCTTCGGGGCCGAGGCAGACCGCGAACTCGGCATTCCGGGTGAGGACCTCCCCGGAAGTTTCGCGGCGACCGCGTTCGTCGGCTGGTACAACGCCCACCCCGATTACGCGGACCGCGACTTCAAGCTGGATCAGGCGAGGCGGGCGGTCGTGATCGGCAACGGAAACGTGGCTCTGGACGTAGCGCGCATGCTCGCCCTCGACGACGCCGAGTTGAGAAGGACGGATACGGCGGATCATGCGATCGATCTGCTCGACCGCTCCTCTATCGAGGAGATCGTGGTGCTGGGGAGGCGGGGCCCCGCCCAGGCCGCTTACACCAACCCCGAGGTCAAGGAACTCGGTGAACTCGAGGAAGCCGACGTGATCGTCGATCCGGCCGAGGTCGAACTCGACCCGGCCAGCCAGGCCTGGATCGAGTCCGACGAGGCCGACAAGACCGCACGCGTGAACGTCGAAATCGTCAAGGAGTACGCATCCCGCGCGCCCTCCGGCAAGCCGAAGCGCATTGTTCTCCGCTTCCTCGCCTCTCCGGTCGAGATCAAGGGCGGCGAGAAGGTCGAATCGATCGTGATTGGCCGAAATGAACTTGTCGAACAGGACGGCAGCCTCCGCGCCAGGGACACCGGGGAGCGTGAAGAGCTCGAATGCGACCTGATCCTCAGGTCCGTGGGCTACACCGGGATCCCCCTGCGCGGGGTTCCCTTCGACGAGCGCCGTGGCACCATCCTCAACGAGAACGGCAGGGTCCTCGAAAGCCACGGCGGGGAGCACCGCACCGGCCACTACACGGCCGGCTGGATCAAGCGAGGACCGTCAGGCGTGATCGGCACCAACAAGAAATGTGCCACCGAGACGGTCCAGCACCTGCTCGAAGACGTAGGCAACGACCGGCTGCTCGACCCGGAATCGCCCCAGCCCGACGCGATCGAGGCACTCCTGGCAGAACGTGGATCCAACTTCGTGACCTTCAGCGGGTGGCAGAAGATCGATGCCGAGGAAGTCGGCCGGGGCGAGCCACACGGCAGGCCCCGGGTCAAGTTTGTGCGAGTCGACGAGATGCTCGACACCGCCGGCCGGGAGACCGGGGCCGGAACACCGGCTGGAGGAGAGTGATGGCAGCCGACCTGAACGAACTGAAGCAGATGATCGAGGCAGCCCTCCCCGGCGCCAAAGCGGAAGTGATCGACGAGACCGGCACCGGAGATCACCTGCGCGCGGAGGTTTCGGCGCCTCAGTTCGAGGGCAAGAGGAGGATCGACCAGCATCGACTGGTCAAGGCAGCGGTGAGGGAGCGGTTCGACGACGGAACCATTCACGCGCTGACGATCAAGATCCTCGACTGACCCCGCCCCCGCCGGCCCCCGGCCCCCGCCCCCCGGCCCCCCGGCCTGGTGAAACTGAATCTGCGGGGTAATCAACCGAAATCAGTTTCACCGGGTTG
>DAIQCC010000013.1:0-82338 GCA_036780865.1 Solirubrobacterales bacterium
GGCCCCCGTCAATTCCTTTGAGTTTTAGCCTTGCGGCCGTACTCCCCAGGCGGGGTACTTAGTGCGTTAGCTACGATACGGAAGGAGTCGACACCTCCCACATCTAGTACCCATCGTTTACGGCGTGGACTACCAGGGTATCTAATCCTGTTTGCTCCCCACGCTTTCGCATCTCAGTGTCAGTTACGTCCCAGCGAGCTGCCTTCGCTATTGGTGTTCCTCCTGATATCTGCGCATTCCACCGCTACACCAGGAATTCCACTCGCCTCTTCCGTACTCTAGATCAACAGTATCCACCGGCTTTCGAAGGTTGAGCCTTCGACTTTCACAGCAGACTTATTGATCCACCTACATGCTCTTTACGCCCAATGATTCCGGACAACGCTCGCTCCCTACGTATTACCGCGGCTGCTGGCACGTAGTTAGCCGGAGCTTCTTCTGACGGTACCGTCAATCATCTCGGCTATTCACCGGACAACCTTCGTCCCATCTGAAAGAGGTTTACAACCCTAAGGCCGTCTTCCCTCACGCGGTGTTGCTGCGTCACGCTTTCGCGCATTGCGCAAGATTCCCCACTGCTGCCTCCCGTAGGAGTCTGGGCCGTGTCTCAGTCCCAGTGTGGCTGATCGTCCTCTCAGACCAGCTACCCATCGTTGCCTTGGTAGGCCTTGACCCCACCAACAAGCTAATGGGCCGCGGGCCCCTCCCAATGCGGAAGCCGAAGCTACCTTTAGTGACCAGACTTGTGTCTGGGCACCACATCCGGTATTAGCCCGAGTTTCCTCGGGTTGTCCCGGTCATCGGGGCAGATTACCCACGTGTTACTCACCCGTTCGCGGCTTTGCCCCAGGCCGAAGCCTGGTTCGTCGCACCACTTGCATGTGTTAAGCACACCGCCAGCGTTCGTCCTGAGCCAGGATCAAACTCTCCGTGAAAAATGTTGCGAGGTATCAAATGCCGGCCGAAGCCGGCAACCGGTCCGAAGACCGGGTTCCTCAAACTATTTACTCAACGTAGAGCGTGTCATATCGGGTTGTTGTCAGTACACAAATACGACAACGGATATGACGGGATAATAAAATGATCGTTCTGAAGCCGAAGCTTCGAACGATCGGGCTCAAACATTATCCCCAGACGGTCAGACCGTCCGGAGTAATGCACGCTGCTCAGTTTTCAAAGACCGCATGCGCCAGGCGACGGGATTCGTCGCAGAGAGCACTTCAGCCGGGCAACCTGCTCGACTGAGCGGACGGAGAACTATACAGGATTTTCGGAGAAGTGTCGAGCGGTCTGGCCGAAGAATCGGGCGGCAAATCCGATTTGGCTCTGGCAAGCCAATTCCCATCGCAGAGCGGGATCAGGACCCAATCATCAGCCGCCTGAAGCGACGCTTTCCGAGCTGCAGAACCTTGCCGTCGAGGTCGCTGGCGGGGAGGTCGAGGGGCTCGCCCGGCAGCGTTTCGCCGTCCAGCTTCACTCCCCCCTGGGTGATCGACCGTCGGGCCTCGCTCCGGCTGACGCCGAAAGCATCGGCAACCAGGGCCGGCAGATGGACCGGATCCTCGCTGAACTTCAGCTCTTCGACATCCTCCGGCACCTCGTGCCGCACGAAGAGGCGGTTGAAGTGCTCCTCTGCCGCGTCCGGGGCGCCATCTCCATGAAAGCGGGCTACGAGACGTCGCGCAAGCTCGCGCTTGGCTTCATTCGGTCCGTTCTCCAGAGGCGGATCCTCGCTGAGCAGCAGCCGCCAGTACTCCTCGAGGTTCGCATCCGGGACCCTCATCACCTTCCCGAACATTTCCTCGGGCGGGTCGGTCACTCCGATGTAGTTGCCCGTTGACTTCGACATCTTCTTGACGCCGTCGATTCCAGGCAGGATCGGCATCGTCATCACCGACTGCTGGGGCTTCTCGAATGCGGCCTGCATGTCACGTCCGAAGAGCAGGTTGAACTTCTGGTCCGTGCCCCCGACTTCCACGTCAGCGTCGATCGCCACCGAGTCGTAGCCCTGAAGCAGCGGGTACATCAGCTCAAGCGCGGAGATCGGCTGGCCCGCTGCCATCCGCTTCTGGAAGTCATCCCTTTCAAGCAAACGGGCGACCGTAGCGCGAGCCATCAGGGCGAAGAGTTCTTCCGACTCCATCTTCAGCCACTCGCTGTTGTAGCGAACCTCGGTCCGGTCCCGGTCAAGAACCTTGAACGCCTGCTCCATGAAAGTGCGTGCGTTCGCATCGATCGTTTCCGGATCAAGCATGGGACGCTGGTCCGACCTGCCACTGGGATCGCCAACCCGCGCCGTGTAGTCACCGATGATCAGGACGACCTGATGGCCGGCCTCCTGGAACTCGCGCAACTTGTTCAGCACCACCGTGTGCCCGAGGTGGATGTCGGGCGCAGTCGGGTCGATCCCCAGCTTTATGCGAAGCGGGCGTTCCCTGCCGATCTGCCGCGCGAGCCTTCCTTCGGGCAGTGACTCCACCGCTGTCGCGGCCAGCCTCGCGGCCTGCCGGGTGGCTTCCTCAGACGGCTGGCTGTCTTCCTGAGTGACGTTGGACACGGGAGTGTCAATGCTAGACTGAGCAGCGCTACTTGGTCGTGCCCGCGTTGTTCTTTGAACGTGTGCAGCGCAATGACACGGCCGTTTCGCCAAGGCGCTTACCCACTTTTCGCCATCTGATGGCTCCCCGAAAGACAGAGCACCCGTCGGGCTCCAACTCCCGGCAAAACGGGCGCGCCGACGGCGCGCCTTCGGATTCCGGCGCCCAGGCGACGGAAGGAAAGGCCGTGCCCGAGGACGACAGCGTCCTCAGGCCCTATGGCAGGACGACCGCGCCGGCAACCCGCCGCGCCGGCCGGACTTCCCTGTCCAGGGGCGAGAGCGGCGCCAGGGCGAAGCGCCGGTTCAGCCTGCCGGGCCTCAGGGGCAAGAAGGACAGGCCCGCCGCCAAGGGTTCCGCCGGTTCAGGCTCCGGACAACCGCTCTCGATTCCGACCGCGCCCGGCGCGGGTGGCGGCAACGGCAACGGAAATGGCAACGGAAACGGGCTGCCTCCCGGGGTCCTGACCCTGCCGGTGCCTCCGCCGAAGCCCCCGAAGCCGAAGATCAAGAAGCTGCGCATCCTCTTCATCCTCATGGGACTCGGCCTGCTCGGCTTCTGTTCGGCCTTCTTCGGCATGGTGATGGCGGTGTCGCAGGACCTCCCCTCTATCGAGAACTACGCCCAGTTCCGAACCGCCAAGAACTCGGTCGTGGTTGACAGCCAGGGCCAATACATCGGCACGCTCTCCAACAACGAGAACCAGATGCTGCTCGACGCCGAGCAGATCTCTCCCAACATGAAAAATGCGGTCGTCTCGATCGAGGACGCGCGATTCTACGAACACCGCGGAATCGACTGGCGCGGTCTCGGCCGGGCACTGGTCCAGGACATCATCGCCAGGAGTGCCAAGCAGGGCGCTTCGACGATCACCCAGCAGCTGGTCAAGCAGGCACTCGAAGCCCAGAACGACCGCTCGCCGCTGCAGAAGGTACGCGAGATGTCGATCGCGTACCACATCGAACAGCAGTGGACGAAGGACAAGATCCTCACCGAGTACCTGAACACCGTGTACTTCGGGTCTGGTGCCTATGGCATCGAAGCGGCCGCTCGCACTTACTTCGGTTATGCCCATCCTTCCTGCGGTACCGAGGAGGAGCCATGCGCGGCGCTCCTGACCCCGGCCGAGTCCGCCCTCCTTGCCGGCATCATCCAGAACCCCTGGGGCTACGACCCCAAGATCAACCCCGACGCAGCGCTCTTCAGACGCGACACCGTGCTCCAGAAGATGCTCGAGCAGGGCTACATCACGCAGGAGCAGTACGACGAGGCCAAGGCGGAAGCCCTCCCTTCGGAGAGCGACATCGACCCGCCCAGCCTCGACTCCAAGGCCCCCTACTTCACTTCATGGCTCCGGCAGCAGCTGGTCGACCGATACGGGGCCGGCCGCGCCTTCTTCGGAGGCCTCAAGATCAAGACCAGCCTCGACCTCGAGGTCCAGCAGGCCACCGAGGATGCGATCTACAGCACGATAGGCGGTATCGGCCCGAGCGCATCAGTCGTGATCATCAACAACAAGGACGCGACCGTCGACGCGATGGTCGGTGGCGAGGACTACGAGACCACGCCCTTCAACCTGGCCACCCAGGGTTACCGCCAGCCCGGCTCGACTATCAAGCCCTTCATCCTGACCACCGCGCTGGAGCAGGGAATCTCCCCGTACACCACATTCGAATCGGCCCCGCAGGTCTTCTACCGCAAGGTCTACGACAAGAAGAAGAAGAAGTGGATTCCCGAGGGCTACGAGGTGAGCAACTACGGAGATTCCTATGCGGGCGTGAGTGACCTGGTGAGCGCGACCATCAACTCCGACAACTCGGTTTACGCGCAGCTCGGCATCGAGGCGATCGACGGCGGCCCCAAGGCCATCGCCAAGACCATCCACAAGATGGGCTACTCGGACAAGATCGAAACCAACCCGGCCATGGTTCTGGGCACCTCGGAAGTCACGCCTCTGGGCTGGACCTACGCCTTCACCACCCTTGCCAATGACGGGCGGCGCGTCTCGGGAACCCTGGCGCCCGATCCCGGAGATTCCCCGGTCGCCTTTACCAAGGTGACCGACGAGGACGGCAAGACCATCAAGGGAGGCGATAATGAGGTACTTAGCACCGGGGTGATCAGCCCGGAGACCGCAACGACTGCCAAAAGCATCCTGCACGAGGTCGTGACCCAGGGCACCGGCGAGAACGCCTACATCGGTGACGATTCCCAATGGGGCAAGACCGGCACCACCGAGGACAACACGAATGCCTGGTACTGCGGCGCGATCACCGAGATCACCGCCTGCGTCTGGGTCGGCTACCCCGAGGGCTACGTCCAGATGCTCACCGAGTACTCAGGGGCGCCGGTGGACGGTGGCACCTTCCCGGCGATCATCTGGGCCAGGGTCGTGGAGGCCTGGCAGCAGATCGAAGCCGACCGGGCGGCCGAACGGGCTGCCGAGGAAGCCGCCGGCGAGGATGGAACGGACAGCACCGACAGCACGGATTACGTCGCCCCTAGCACCGACTACAGCACGCCGGACTACAGCGTCCCGGATACATCGACAACGGTCCCCGAGGTGACGACGCCGGCGCCTGCGCCGACAACTCCCGCGCCGGCACCCGCTCCGACACCGGCTCCCGCGCCCACGACACCCGCACCACCGACCACGGGTGGCGGAGTCGCCCCGTCTTCCGGCGGCGCCTCCCCAGGCTAAGTCGAGGGGCTGGGTTCAATTCACCGGCGCTATATCCCGGTGAGTTGAACCGAGGTCAGGTCAGTTCGGCGATCCGGGCGTTGGCCAGGTCGATCTGGGCTGCGAGGCTGGCGCTCGAGGTTCCGCCCTCGCTCCTCTTCGACTCCAGCCAGCTGCCCTGCTCGAGTACCTCGTAGTACTCGTCGTCGAGCTCGGCCGACCGTTCGGCCAGCTCTTCGCGACTCAGGTCACTGAGGTTCCGGTCCTCCGCCACGCACTGCCGCACCAGGTCGCCGACGATCCCGTGAGCGTCACGGAAGGGAACTCCCCGCCTGACCAGCAGGTCGGCGATCTCGGTGGCGGCCAGCATCTCGTCGCTGGCAGCGTCGGCGAGCCGGTCCCGGTCGAATTCGATCCCCTCGAATATCCCGGTGGTCATCTCGAGCGAGGCCTCGACGGTCTCGACCGCATCAAAGAAGGGCTCCTTGTCCTCCTGCATGTCCTTTCCGTAGGTCAGGGGCAGGGCATGGAGGACCCCGAGCAGGGTGGTGAAATCGCCGATCACCCGGGGGGCCTTGGCCCGAAGCAGCTCCGCAGAATCAGGGTTCTGCTTCTGCGGCATGATGCTCGATCCGGAGGTAAAGGGCTCGCTGAGCTTGCAGAAGCCGAATTCGGTGCTTGACCAGATCACCAGCTCGGATCCGATCCTCGAAAGATGGGTCAGACAGATTGATCCGGCCGAGAGGTAGTCGAGCACCATGTCCCGGTTGGACGTGGAATCGAGGGAGTTGACGGTCACGGAATCGAAGCCGAGGTCCTCTGCCACCGCGCGCCGGTCGATCTCCCAGTTGACGCCCGCCAGTGCCCCGGCCCCGAGGGGCATCACCGAAGCAGCCTTGCGGGCGGCGGCGAAGCGGTCGAAGTCGCGGGAAAGCATCCAGAACCAGGAGAGGATGTGATGGCCGAGGTAGACGGGCTGGGCACGCTGGAGATGCGTGTAACCGGGCATCGTCCAGTCTCGGTGTGCCTCGGCCAGGCTGAGCAGTTCCTTCATGACGGCGGCGATCCTGGTCCCGGCGCTGTCAGAAGCATCCATCACCGCCATGCAGATGTCGGTGGCAACCTGGTCGTTGCGAGAGCGCCCGGTGTGGAGCTTCCCGGCGAGCTCTCCGATCAGGGCACCGAGACGGCGCTCGACCGCCATGTGAATGTCCTCGTCACCGGACTCGAAGACGAACTCGCCCGCCTCCAGTTCCGCGGCGACTTTGGCCAGTCCATCGTCGATCACGGAGATCTCGTCGTCGCCGATCACTCCGATGCGGTTCAGGGCCCTGGCGTGTGCACGGGACTGGGCCACGTCGTAGGGGGCGAGGTGCCGGTCGAAATCGATCGAGCGGTTGAGCCTCCAGAAGCGGGGATCCGGGGGTTCGCGAAAGCGGGAGGTGGACTTGTCGGTGTGCCTGGCCACGGGCTGATTATGCCCCGGAAGCCAGCGCTTCGGCGAGCGCTGCAGCGACCCGGTCGATGTCACCCTCGCCGAGCCCGGCATGGAAGGGTAGTGCCAGGGACCGGGCGGCCACCGACTCGGCCACCGGGAACTGTCCCTCCCGGTATCCGAATTCGGCCAGATGCGGGAACAGATGGATTGAAGGCAGGTACGCCTTGGCCGGGATACCCGCTTCACCAAGCCTGCGGATCACCCCGTCACGGTCGGAACCTTCGGGCAGTCTGACCGGGAAGACGAACCAGCTCCGCCTTGCGGGGGGCTGATCCGGGGCGGGAAGCTCCAGGCCAGGGATCTCAGCCAGCCGCCCGAGGTACATGCAGGCGACCTCGGCGCGACCTGCCAGAAGCTCGTCCAGTCTGGAGACCTGCGCTACTCCGATAGCCGCCGTGACGTCTGACATCCGGTAATTGAAGCCGAGCCGGTCGTGGTCGAGCCAGTCCATGTCGATTGCCCGGCCCTGGTTTCGCTCGCTCCGGAGCACGGCTGCCATCTCCGGTCCGGTCGGGATGATCATGCCCCCTTCCCCGGTTGCCATCTGCTTGTTCGCGTAGAAGGCAAAGGTGGAGGCATTCCCCCGGCTGCCCACCTTCCGGCCCTCAGGGTCGATGGCGCCGAGAGCCTGGCAGGAATCCTCGAGGATCGAGAGGCCTCTCGCCGCAGCGATCCTCTCGAAGGCAGGCAGGTCGGCGGGCTGCCCGAAGATGTCGACCGGAAGCAGGCCGACCGTCGCGTCGGTGATGGCCGCCTCGGCAGTGGCCGGGTCCAGGTTCAGGCTCACCGGATCGATGTCGGCAAACACAGGCTTCACTCCCTCGTAGAGCAGGCAGTTGGCGCTGGCCACAAAGGTGAAAGGGCTGAGGACGACCTCGTCGCCGCACTTCCAGCCCAGGGCCCTTACTCCGAGGTGGAGTGCTGCCGTTCCGCTCGAGACCGCGACAGCATCATCGACGCCGAGCCACGCCGCGAAGTCCCGCTCGAACTGCTCCAGAACCGGACCGAGCGAGAGCCGGCCGGAGCGCAGCACCTCGACCACCAGCCGCTCTTCTTCCGGCCCGATTTCCGGCCTGGCAAGGTCAAGCGGCGGCAGGTCGTCAGTCACCCTTGGCTCCGTCGTTGCCGTTCTGGAAGGCGTACTCGAGCGAGTCGACCAGGGCCTCCCAGGAAGCCTCGATGATGTTCTCCGAGACCCCGATCGAACCCCACGAGTCTCCCCCGTCGTCGCGCTTCGAGTCGAGCAGCACCCTCGTACCTGCGCCCGTACCGTGGGCGGTGTCGAGAATCCGCACCCGGTAGCCGGTCAGCTCGATGTCCTCGAGCTCGGGGTAGTGCCTGGTGATGGCCGCACGAAGGGCCTTGTCGAGTGCGTTCACCGGTCCGTTGCCCTCCGCCACGGTCACGTAGCGCTCGTCGCCGACCCGGATCTTCACGATCGCCTCCGTCTCGACCTCCGCACCGGCACGCAGCTCGGTCTGGACCTTGAAGGATTCGAAAGTGAAGAGCGGCTTGTACTCACCCGCTTCCTGCCGGAGCAACAGATCGAAGGAGGCGGCAGCCGCCTCGTAGTGGTAGCCGTCGTGCTCCTTCTGCTTCAGCTTCTCCACCGCTCCTCTGGCTGCCTCGTCGTCGAGCTCGAGGCCGATCTCTTCGGCCCGGGCGATGACCGTTGCCTTGCCCGAGAGCTCGGATGGCAGCACCGAACGACTGTTGCCGACCGCCTCCGGGTTCATGTGCTCGAAGGTGCGGGCATCGGCGGCAATACCTGCCACATGCATGCCGCCCTTGTGGGCGAAGGCGTTACGGCCGACATAGGCCTGGTCAGGGTCGACCGGCACGTTGAGAAGGTCGGCCACGAAGTGGGAGACCTTGGAAAGCTCCGTCATGTTCTCCGGAGGGACGACGTCGTAGCCCATCTTCAGCTGCAGCGAGGGAAGGATCGAGATCAGGTTCGAGTTGCCGCAGCGCTCTCCGTAACCGTTCACCGTGCCCTGCACCTGCCGGGCGCCGGCGTTCACGGCCGCCAATGCGTTTGCGACGCCGCATTCGGCGTCGTTGTGGCAATGGATGCCAAGCTCGGCCTCCGGAAGCTCCGAATGGACTTCCGCGACCGCCGATCCGACCTGGTCAGGAAGGCTGGCGCCATTGGTGTCGCAGAGAACCAGGACTTCGGCGCCGGCTTCCTGCGCTGTCTTCAGGCATTCGAGCGAGTAATCCCGGTCGTCACCCCAGGCATCGAAGAAGTGCTCGGCGTCATACATGACTCGCTTGCCCTCGCCCCGCAGGTATCGGATCGATTCTCCGATCATGGCGAGGTTCTCTTCCCGGGAAACCCTGGTCACCTTCTCGAGGTGAAGCGACCAGGTCTTGCCGACCAGAGTGACGACAGGCGCGAAGGTCGCCGCCAGCAACTGAAGCGCCTCGTCCTTTTCGGCCTCGACCCCCCTCCGGCGGGTCATGCCGAAGGCGCAGATCGAAGCCTGCTCGAGGTCTTCACGGGCAAGCAGCTCGAACAGCTCGGCTTCCTTCGGGTTCGATGCCGGGAAGCCAGCCTCGATGAACTGCACCCCGAGCTGGTCGAGAGCGTGAACCACCCTCACCTTTTCGGCAGCGGAGAGGGACATGCCCTGTCCCTGCATGCCGTCGCGTAGGGTCGTGTCGTAGAGCTTCACTGCTGTCATCGGATACTGCCTTTCAGGAAATCAGGAGGCCCGGACCGGTCGGATCCGGGAGGACCGAACGCGGCGCAGGCCGCGCTGCTGCGTGGACTCAGCGTCCCGCAGCCCCCGTAATTCGGGCGATCCTGATTTCGTTGAAAGCGTGAAGCATGGACCTCAGACTGTACTGGGTTGGGTCCTGGCCGCCGGTTCGCCGACCAGATCGAGCCATTCCGTGTATTCCGGCGACCGGCCGTAAATCGCGTCCTCATAGCCCTGCTGGACCAGGCGGCAGACCTCGCCGGGGTCGCCAAGCGGGTGGTCGTCAACTTCCCTGACCGGGACCACTTCGGCGGCCGTGCCGCACATGAAGACCTCGTCGGCCAGGTACAGCTCGGACCTGGCGATGTCACGCTCGATCACCGAGTAACCCTTGTCCTCGAGGATCTGCATGACCGACTTGCGGGTGATCCCGTCGAGGATCGACGCGACCTGCGGTGGCGTATAGACCTTCCCGTCCTTGACCATGAAGATGTTCTCGCCCGAGCCTTCGCAGACCATTCCCCGCTCGTCGAGGAGAATCGCTTCTTCGTAGCCCGCCTTCGCGGATTCCGTTTTCGCAAGGATCGAGTTGAGGTACTGGCCCGAGGCCTTCGCGTGGGGGATCAGGCTGGCAGAGGAAACACGCCGCCACGAAGAGACCTTGGCGCGAATCCCGTGTTTCTTGCCGTCTTCACCCAGGTATGCGCCCCACGGCCAGACCGCGATGATGATCTCGACCGGGGCCGACTTGGCGTAGAGGCCCATCTCGCCGTACCCGCGAAAAGCCAGCGGGCGGATGTAGCAATCCCTCAAGCCGTTCTTCCGGATCAGCTCACGGGTCGCCTCGCCGATCTCTTCCTTTGAAAACGGCAGGTCGAGGAAGTACATCCGGGCGGAATCCTCGAAGCGCTGCAGGTGCTCGGCATGCCTGAAAATCGCCGGACCCTTTTCACCGTCGTAACAGCGAATTCCCTCGAAAACTCCGGTGCCGTAGTGAAGGCCATGGCTCAGTACGTGCACCTGCGCCTCGTCCCACGGGACGAACTTGCCGCTGTGCCAGATGTACTCAGCCTTTTCCAACAGTCTTCTCCTTCACTTTGACGGTCCGGTGATGGTACGCCAGATCGTTACGGCGCACCCCTCCAGCTTATCCCTGAGCCAGCTCGGCCAGGACTGCCTCGGTCACCTCGGCGGTGCCAACCCTGGTTTCCCCCTCGCCGCCTTCATGGATGTCAGGCGTCCTCAGGCCCTTCTCCAGGACCGCATCGACCGCTCCTTCGACCCGGTCAGCGGCAACGCCGTCGCCGAGCCCGTAGCGGAGCATCATCGCGCCAGAAAGCATGGTGGCGAGCGGGTTTGCGACGCCCTGGCCGGCGATGTCCGGGGCAGAGCCGTGGACGGGCTCGAAGAGCCCGGGTTCACCCTCGGCTCCCATCGAGGCGGAGGGAAGCATTCCGAGGGACCCGGTCAGCATCGCTGCCTCGTCACTGAGAATGTCTCCGAACAGGTTCTCGGTCACGATCACGTCTATCTCTGCCGGCGCGGAGACCAGCTTCATGGCCGCAAAATCGACCAGCAAGTGGTCGAGCTGGACGTCCGGATATTCCTCGGCGACCTGCTTGACGGTTTCCCTCCAGAGGCGGGAGCTCTCGAGAACGTTCGCCTTGTCGACGGAAAGCACCCGGGGACTGTCAGAACGTTGCCTGGCCGCGTCGAAGGCCGCCCTCGCGATCCGCTGGATCTCCGGGATCGAGTAGGCACATTCGTCGTAGGCGACGTTGCCGTCATCCCGACGTCCGGAATCCCCGAAGTAGATGCCCCCGGTCAGCTCGCGGACGACCAGCAGGTCGGTGCCGTCGATCAGTTCCCGCTTGAGCGGGCTTGCGTCGATCAGGGCCGGAGAAGGCTTGACCGGTCGCAGGTTCGCGTAGAGGCCGAGCGCCTTGCGGATGCCGAGCAGTCCCTGTTCCGGCCTCGGTGCGGTCGGATCCTTGGCCACCGCTTCATCCCATTTCGGGCCGCCCACGGCGCCCAGCAGCACAGCATCCGAGTTGCGGCAGGCTTCGATCACCTCGTCGGTGAGTGCGACACCGTGTTCGTCGATCGAGGCGCCGCCGATCAGGTGTTCCTCGTACTCGAAGGTTCCGACCGCGTCGAGCACCTGCCGGGTCGCGTCCACGATCTCGGGACCAATTCCGTCACCTGCCAGCACGACGATCCCTCTTGTCTCACTCATTCTCGGTCTTCCTTTTCGCGATCATGTTCAGGCGAACATAGTTGAAGCTGGCCGGTTCTCCCATCTCGGCCAGCAGTCGGTCTGTGTACTCGGTGAAGAGCTCGGGCTCGAGCAGCTCCCGTGCCGGTGCCAGGAAGGAAGCCTCGAAGAAACCCCGGGGATCTTCGGGATGGGCAACCCTTTCCTCGAGCCAGCATTCGACATCCTCGTAGCCAGCCTCGACGAGCCGGATCTCGGTCTCCTCCGGGCCGGCGAAGTTCCACGGGTCGCTGTAATCGCCAAACACCTCGACAAATGGCTGCTCGCCGTTAACGACCCGCAGGGCGTCAACCACCTCGGAAACGTTGCCGCGACCGCCACACTGGGCGACAAGGACACCGCCCGGCTTCATCGCGTTCGCCAGCGCCCGGAATAGTGCCTGGTGATCCGGAATCCAGTGGAAGGTCGCGTTTGAAAAGACGCAGTCGACCCTCTCCCCGATCTCGAGTCGGGTCAGATCCTGACAGAGGAAACGGGCCCGCTGGTCTCCCCCGAGGCGTTCCGTCGCCTCTCTGATCATGCTCGGTGAGCCGTCGACCCCGATCACCCGGCCATCCGGTAGACGGTCGAGGAGGTCCTCGGTCACCTTGCCTGATCCGCAACCGGCATCAAGAACGGTCTCGTTGCCTTCGAGACCCAGCCTGTCGATGACGGCGCCGGACCACTCGCGCTGCGGCGTGGCCACACGCGAGTACTTGGTCGCCTCCCAGTCGGCAGGCCGGGTTTCACTGGATGACATCGAAGCGCTCCTACAACGCCGTGGTCACGGGACCATAGGTACCGCCTGGCCCGGCTTCAAAGGCCTCGATCTCATCCTCTGACTGCAGGGTGAGCGCGATGTCATCGAGCCCGCCGAGCAGCCGCCGCTTGATCTCGGCGTCGATCTCAAAGGAGGCCTCTCCCCCGTCCCAGCTCACGGTCTGGGCTTCGAGGTCGATCCTTGCCGCTCCGGCCGCCGCGATCGCCCGGCAGTCCTCTTCCGGCAGCACGACCGGCAGGAAGCCGTTCTTGGTGCTGTTGGAATAGAAGATGTCGGAGAAGGACGGTGCGATCACGGCCTGGAACCCGAACTGATGAAGCGCCCAGACGGCATGCTCGCGTGAGGAACCTGATCCGAAGTTCCTGCCCGACACGAGGATCGGATGCGGCTCGAGTTCGATCTCGCCGTCCCGCATCCAGTCGTAGAAGAGAAACTCTCCGTAACCGGTGCGCTCTACCCGCTTCAGGAACTGCTTCGGGATGATCTGGTCGGTGTCGACGTCACTGCGGTCCAGAAACGCGACTTCGCCTTCGATTGTGCTGATCGGATCCATGTCTAGCTCCAGTTCCTGATGTCGACGAAATGTCCCTCGATGGCCGCTGCCGTGGCCATCGTCGGGCTGACGAGGTGGGTGCGGCCACCCTTGCCCTGGCGGCCTTCGAAGTTGCGGTTCGAGGTCGAAGCGCAGCGCTCTCCCTCGATCAGAATGTCCGGGTTCATGCCCAGGCACATCGAGCATCCGGCACCGCGCCACTCGAATCCGGCCTCCTCGAAGATCCTGTCGAGGCCTTCCTCTTCGGCCTGCGCCTTGACCAGCGCCGAGCCGGGCACGACCATCGCCCGCACGCTGTCAGCCACCTTGCGACCCTTGATCGCGCCGGCAGCTTCCCTCAGGTCGGAAATCCGCGAGTTGGTGCAGGAACCGATGAAGACGCGCTCGGGGCGAACCTCTTCCATTGGCGTGCCCGCCTCCAGCCCCATGTACTGCAGCGCCCGTTCGGCGGCCTCACGGTCGGCCGGAGACTCCATTTTCTCCGGATCCGGGACGGTATCGGTTACCTGGACGACCATGCCCGGGGTGGTACCCCAGGTCACCATCGGCGAGATCGCCGACGCGTCGATGTCGACCTCGGTGTCAAAGGTTGCACCCTCGTCGGTCGGCAGCTTCCTCCAGCGCTCGACGGCACCATCGAAGTCGTCGGGGACGCCCGGCTTGCCGCGCATGTACTCGAAGGTGGTCTCGTCCGGTGCGATCATCCCGGCCTTGCCGCCACCTTCGATGGTCATGTTGCAGATCGTCATGCGCTGCTCCATGGTCAGGGCCTCGATCGCTTCGCCCGCGTACTCGACGACATAGCCGGTCATGCCGGAGGTACCGAGCTTGCCGATAGTGGCCAAAATGAGGTCCTTGGAGGTGACCCCATCGCCGAGCGTGCCGGAGTAGTTGATCCGCATCGTCTTCGGCTTGTTCTGGACCAGAGTCTGGGTGGCCATCACATGTTCGACCTCGGAGGTGCCGATTCCGAACGCGAGAGCACCGAAAGCTCCGTGCGTGGAGGTGTGGGAGTCACCGCAGACGATGGTCATCCCCGGCTGGGTGAGGCCCAGCTCCGGGCCGATCACATGGACGATCCCCTGGGTTTCCGAACCGAGGCTGTAAACGGGAACGCCGAAGTCGGCGGCGTTCTTCTCCAGGGTCTCGACCTGCTTGCGGGACAGGGCATCCTTGATCAACGCCGCGGTCGGCGTTCCGTCGGTCGGAACGTTGTGGTCGGCGGTGGCGACGGTCTTGTCGGGACGGCGCAGCTTGCGTCCGCTCATCCGCAGGCCCTCGAAGGCCTGCGGCGAGGTCACCTCGTGGACGAGATGGAGATCGATGTAGAGCAGGTTCTCCTTGACCTCGTGGGCTTCCCAGATCTTTTCGAACATTGTCTTCGGCATCTGATCTCCTTCCTATCCGCGGCGGAGTCCCGCTGCGATCACAGCGATGAACTCGACCGGCTCATCGCTTTGGTTCTCGAAATGGTGTGGCAGGTCGGCGTCAAAGGTGACGCTGTCCCCGGGGTTCAGCTGGTGACGGTCGCCTTCGAAGACGAGGACCAGGCTCCCGTCGAGGACGACAGTGGTTTCGCGGCTGCCCGGTTCATGCATCGGCGCGTCGCCTTCCCCCCCGGTGCTGGCGCCCGGTTCGAGGCGGTGGCTCGATACGTCTGCCCTCTGACCAGGCAGCGGAGGTGAGAGCTCCTCGATCCGGTGTCCAGTGCTGCTGCGGACCATGTGGTCCTCGGAGCGGCTGATGACCAGATGCCGGACCTCGTCGAGGCGGAGCAGCTGGGAGAGACTCAGATCCAGTCCGGCGGCGATCTTCTCGGCCACGGCCAGGGTCGGGCTCGTGCTGCCCCGCTCGACCTGGGACAGCATCGTCGGGCTGACCCCGCTTCGTTCTGAGAGATCCCGCAGTGACAGGCCCATCGCTTCTCTCAGCGCCTTCACCCGGGCGCCCACCGCATTGTCATGCGACGCGTTGCCCTCGGGCTTTTCGGTCGGCACTCCGTGGTCTGTGGCGGTTGCGAGCGACATTACGTTTGTACGTTATCACGCACATCCGTGTTGTCAAGCCGGCCAGCGACGATGCTCGTGCAAAAGAAAGCCCCGCGCTGTGGCGGGGCTTTCGAAGCGTCCGGGATCGTGGATCCCCTTGCGCCTACCGACCCTTACGTGGCTGCTTCGGCTTGCTGGGATTTGCCGGAGCGTTGGCGCTGAGCAGGCTGAAGATAGCTTTGCCCATCATGAGTATCACTTCTCACTTATGTTGCGGTTCCTTTCGCAGGAAAACCCTGCACAGGGCAAGCTACAGAGGCAAACCCACCCGCACTGTGACCGCCCTCACTCGTTAGACACCCTTAAAGGTTCACGTAGCAGCGGCAATGCCTGCCCATGCCCGCTCCACATCGCCAAACCTTAGGGAGTGTGTTCCTTCACGGCGTCGGCGGTCGCTTCCTCGGCTTCGGCGATCGCTGCCCCGTCGAGCAGGTTGCTCAGGGCACGCACGTAGGCACGACCCGAGGCCTCGATGATGTCGGTCGAGATGCCCTGACCCGAGGCGGTCCGCCCTTCAGCCCTCAGCACGACGGTCACCTCACCGAGCGCGTCCTCGCCCCCGGTCACCGCGCCAACGTGGAACTCGCGGAGTTCGGCTTCGGCCCCGGTGGCGTCCAGGATGGCGCTGAAGATCGCTTCGACCGGGCCGTCCCCCTTGCTCTCACCCGCGGCGACCTCGCCTTCGGGCAGCTTGACCCGAACCTTCGCGACGGGTTCGCTGTCGCTCGAGGCGTGAACCTCGAACCACTCGAGTTCGTGGGACTGGGGCCGCTCACGCATCTCGTCCGAGACGATCGCCTCCAGGTCCAGCGCCGTAACCTGCTTCTTCTTGTCGGCGATGTCCTTGAACCGTTTGAAGGCCTGGTTCAGGGCCTCTCCGTCAACCACAAAGCCGAGCTGTTCCAGGGCGTCCTTGAGGGCGTGCCGGCCAGAGTGCTTGCCCAGGACCAGCTGGTTCGAATCGAAGCCGACCTCGGTCGCGTCCATAATCTCGAAGGTCTCACGTTCCTTGAGGACGCCGTCCTGGTGGATCCCCGATTCATGCGCGAAGGCGTTCCTGCCCACCACGGCCTTGTTCGGCTGTACCACGTAACCGGTCGCCCGGGAGACGAGACGGCTCGTCCTTGCCAGCTCCTTCGAGTTGATGCCGGTGCTCAGCCCGTGGACGTCTTCCCGGACCTTGATCAGCATCGCGATCTCTTCCAGCGAGCAGTTGCCGGCCCTTTCGCCGATCCCGTTGACCGCACATTCCACCTGCCTCGCACCTGCCAGCACACCGGCGTACGAGTTGGCGACTGCGAGGCCGAGGTCGTCGTGACAGTGGACCGACAGCCGGACGTCCCTCAGCGAAGGCGCGAACCGGTAGAGGTCCTCGAAGAACCTGGTGTACTCCGCCGGGGTCGTGTACCCCACCGTGTCGGGGATGTTGACGACGGTCGCCCCTTCCTCGACTGCGATGGCGCAGACCTCGGCTGTGAACTCGACGTCACTTCGCGTCGCGTCCATCGGCGAGAACTCGACGTCCTCACAGTAGGACTTCGCCTGGGCGACGGCCGCCCGGGCGCCCTTCAGCACGTCCTCGCGGGTGTTCCGCATCTGGTGCTCGATGTGAATGTCGGAGGTCGAGATGAAGGTGTGTATGCGCGGCTGCTCCGAATCCCTGATCGCATTCCAGGCGGCATCGATGTCGGGAGCCTGGGCGCGGGCCAGCGCACAGATCGTGGGTCCGTGAACTTCGCGGGCGATCCGCTGGACCGCTTCGAAATCCCCTGGTGAGGCGATCGGGAAGCCGGCCTCGATCACGTCGACGCCGAGCCGCGCGAGCTGCTGCGCGATCTCGATCTTCTCCGATGCGTTCAGCGAGATCCCCGGCGACTGCTCGCCGTCTCTCAGGGTGGTGTCAAAGATGTGGACGCGATTTGCGTCGGTTTTGTCCTTGCTGGACATTTGCTTCTCCTTCTAAGGTCGGTACTCGAATCTGGTTCAGCTTGCGGCTGTCGCGCCGCCCGGCGATCTATCCCCCGAAAGCGGGAGAAGGAGAAGCAGGCCCGGGCTGTTGAACCAGTGATTCATACCTGCGTTCAAGAGTAGCGCAACGGGCTGGGTTTCAAGGGACGAGCACGACTTTGCCGACATTCTGCCTCGACCGGATGAAGTCATGCGCCTCCGTCACCTGGTCAAAGGAGAAGCTGCGGTCTACGACGGGTCTGAAGGTTCCGGCTTCGATCTCGCTTTCCATCATCGTCCCGAGCCGTCCCAGCCCTTCGTCCTTCCACCAGTCCAAAAGGTTGAGGCCAAAGACCCCCTTGTTCTCGCTGATCGTGCCGAAGCTCTTCCACCAGGGCAGCGTCGAGAGTGGCATCCTGACCAGGGCGGAAATCGTCTTGCGGTCCAGCAGTCCCCGTGCCCCCGAAAGCTCTGACGAGCCGAACATGACCAGCTTGCCGCCGGGCCTCAGCAGCCGATAGTCCTTGCGGAAGTTGGTGGGTCCTGTCGCATCGATGATCAGGTCCACCCCCTCGCCGCCGGTCAGCCGGAGTATCTCCTCGGCGAAATCGACGCTCCGGTAGTCGATCGGGTGTTCCACCCCCTGCTCCCGAATCGCATCGTGCTTCGAGGCCGACGCCGTCCCGAAAACTTCCGCCCCGTACTTGCGGGCGATCTGCGTCGCCGCAATACCGACCCCTCCTGCGGCCGCATGAACCAGCACGCGCTGCCCCTCCATCAGGCCACCCATGAGAACGAGCGCCGCGAGGGCCGTGCAGTAGTTCACCGGAATCGACGCCGCCGCCTCGAAGCTCATGCCTTCGGGAACCGGATAGACGTCGCCTTCAGGAACGGTGACCATCTCCGAGTAGCCGCCGAACATGGTCGGCGCAAAGACCCGGTCGCCCGGGTCGAACCTCTCAGCGGCCGGCCCGACCGATTCGACTTCCCCGGCGATCTCGTAGCCGAGGACACAAGGTGGCTTCGGGGCATCCGGGTAGAGACCCTCGGTTGCCATGAGATCGGCGAAGTTGATGCCGGCCGCGGCAACCCTGACCTTCACTTCGCCCGGTCCGGCCTCCGGCTCGTCGACCTCACTGACCTCGAGGTCAGCCGGTCCGCCGTGGCCCTTCAGGACTATCGCTCGCATGGGGGCAGCCTAACGCCGCCCGCTGCCCGGTCAGAAATCGATCGCGTACCCGGCCGAAAAGCCGTCAACGAACTTGATGGTCTCGATCGTTTCGGCGGAAACCGCCGCGTCGGAGGTGACGACCATCACCGCGTTGTCGCTGCCGGCCTCGGCACCGACTGCGGCGGATCCGATGTTGACGCCCTCCTCGCCGAACAGCGAACCGACGCGGCCGATCATTCCGGGCTGGTCGGCGTAACGGAACACCGCCATGTGCTCGGCGAAGGGCAGGTAGAAGCTCTGACCCCAGATCGACACCAGGTAGGGAAGGTTCTTCGGGCCGACCGTGGTGCCGCCGACCGTGACCACGTCCGCTCCCGACTGG
Source organism: Solirubrobacterales bacterium (assembly GCA_036780865.1). Taxonomy (GTDB): domain Bacteria; phylum Actinomycetota; class Thermoleophilia; order Solirubrobacterales; family 70-9; genus 67-14. Next base: position 18,614 of record DAIQCC010000013.1, read on the forward strand.
ATGGTCACCCGTACCAGGTCGGTGAACTCGTCGGCGGTGGAATCCTTGATCTCGATGACTTCGATGCCGCGTTCCTCCGCCATGTGCGGAGCGTTCACGAGGTTCACTGCTTCCTCGGTATGCCCGGAGAGCAAACCCGCCTGAACGGCGATGCCGAGCAGGCGGGTGTCGTTGTCCGCGATGCCGCCGCGGAACTCGACCTCGACCCGGTCGATTGAACCCGGAGTGAGACCAACGGCAAGCTGGCCAAGGGTCTGGCAGAGCGGCACGTAGGGAGCCAGTACCTCCATGACCGCCGGGCTGACCGCCGGGATGTTGACGGCATTGGTCACCACGCCACCCGTCAGGGCGGCGGTGACCTGCTCGGCGGTATCCGTGCCGGCGCGATCCTGTGCCTCCGCGGTCGAAGCCCCGAGATGCGGGGTGACAACCACGTCGTCACGCTGGAAGATGGGATGCTCGGTGAACGGCTCCTCCGGGAACACGTCGAGTGCCGCTCCCGCGAGCTGGCCGGAGTCAAGCCCGTCGATCAGCGCGTCCAGGTTGACCAGTTCTCCGCGGGCGCAATTGACGAGCCGCATGCCCGGCTTGAACTTTGAAATCGCTTCGGAGTCGATCCAGTCGATCGTCTCCGGAGTCTTCGGAAGGTGGATCGTGATCAGGTCGGCGCGGCGATAGATCTCGTCGGGAGAATCGACGCCTTCAACTCCCAGATCGCGGAAGCGCTCATGTGAGACGAACTTGTCGAAGGCGAGCACCTCCATGTCGAATCCCTGCGCAAACTTGGCGACCAGCTGGCCGATTCGTCCGAAACCGATCACGCCCAGGGTCTTGCCGTAGAGCTCCGCTCCCTTGTACTTGGCCCGGTCCCAGCGACCATCGACCAGGGCCGAATGGGCCTGGGGGACATTGCGAAAAAGGGCCAGAGCCAGAGCCATCGTGTGCTCGGCTGCCGCGACCGAGTTGGACTCTGGAGCGTTGGCCACGATGATCCCGCGCTTGGTGGCGGCCGGAATGTCGACGTTGTCGACTCCAGTGCCCGCGCGGCCGATCACCTTCATCCTGTCGGCCTTCTCGATCAGGTCGGGCGTGAGCTTTGTGGCCGACCGGATCAGGATCGCGTCGAACTCGCCGATCCGTTCGGCCAGCTCGGCATCGTCCATGTCGACGCCGATCTCGACGTCGAAGTTCTCCTTGAGCTGATCGACGCCCTTGTCGGCGATCTTCTCCTTGACGAGTACCTTGGCACGCTCGCTCAACTCCAAACCTCCTGGTTGGCCGGATCGGATGATCCGGCTTCGATCAAGACTTTCACGCGGTGACCCCGGCGTTCTCGACTACCCAGTCGACGCAGGCGGTGAGCGCCTCGATGTCGGAGGGTTCGATCGCCGGGAACATCGCGATTCTCAACTGATTGCGGCCCAGCTTGCGGTACGGCTCGACGTCCACGATGCCATTGGCACGCAGCGTTGCCGCGATGGAAGCCGCGTCGATCGAGTCGTCGAAGTCAATGGTCCCGACCACCAGCGACCGCCGGGCCGGATCGCTCACGAACGGAGTCGCGAAGTCACGGCTCTCCGCCCAGCCGTAAAGATGCGAAGACGATGCCCGGGTGCGATCGACGCAGAAGTCGAGTCCCCCGCCTGCCAGCATCCACTCGAGCTGCTCGGCCAGCAGGATCAGGGTGGCGAGAGCCGGAGTGTTGTAGGTCTGGTCCTTGCGCGAATTGTCGAGGGCAGTCTTCAGCGAGAGGAAGGGCGGCTGCCAACGGTCGGAAGACCCGTCGAGTTCCTCGATCCTGGCGATCGCTGCCGGACTCAGGGCGGCCAGCCAGAGGCCGCCGTCGGAGCCGAAAGCCTTCTGTGGAGCGAAGTAATAGACGTCTGGCTCGCGCAGGTCGACCGGAAGTCCGCCGGCGCCGGAGGTCGCATCGATCAGGACCAGCGCGTCACCCGGGTCCGCCGGACGCTCCACCGGGACCATCACGCCGGTGGACGTCTCGTTGTGGGCCCAGCCGATCACGTCGACGCCGTCGTCACTTGTGGGTTCCGGGGCACTTCCCGGCTCGGCCTCGACCAGTACGGGTTCGGAGAGAAACGGAGCACCTGCAGTGACCTGGGAGAACTTGCGGGAGAACTCGCCGTAAACGAGGTGAAGCGCGCGGTCACGAACCAGCCAGGCGGCGGCTGCGTCCCAGAATGCGGTCGCGCCTCCGTTTCCGAGCGCCACCTCGTAGCCGTCGGGAAGCGAGAACAGCTCTGCGAGACCGCTGCGGACGCTTCCGACCAGGTCCTTGACCGGCTTCTGCCGGTGTGAGGTGCCCATAAGGTCGGCCTGCTCTGCCAGCGATCGCAGAGCCTCGGTCCGCACCTTCGAGGGGCCGCAGCCGAAGCGTCCGTCGGCGGGCTTCAGGTCATCCGGGATCGTCGCGAAATTGGTCATCCCGACTGAGGATATTGATCCGGGGCCGTTGAGCACCCCGACGGGGGCCGAGGTCACTCTGGACTCGGTCCGAAGGCGCAGTTAGGCTGGATAGGGTCTCGAATCTTGCCAATTCATCACAGAGGAGAACACTTGTATCCCGTTACATATGAAGCCGACTATCTGCGAGAGCGGAACCGGCTGACAACCTTCTTTCGCCTGATCGTCGCCATACCGTGGCTGATCGTCGCCTACATCTACGTGCTTGCCCAGATGGTGGTCGTGCTGATCGCCTGGTTCGCAATTCTGATCCTCGGGCGCTTCCCGGAAGGCATGTACCGGTTTGTCGGTGGCGTGCTGCGGTTCTCCGAACGGGTAAACGGCTTCATGTATCTCCAGACGGATGCCTGGCCACCTTTCGGCATCGGCGAGGACCCGACTTACCCGATCCGGGTCAACTTCCTGCCGCCGGCCGCGAAGCAGAGCCGGCTCAAGACCTTCTTCAGGATCATCCTTGCGATCCCGCTGCTGATCCTCTCGTACGCCATGAGTTACGCCCTCCTGGCCGTGTCGATGATCTCCTGGCTGACCATCGTCTTTCGTGGCTACCAGCCGGCAGCCATCCACAATGCGATCGCCTACCTGATGGGCTGGAACACCCGGGCGAGCGCCTACATGTTCCTGATGCGTGACGAGTACCCGCCGGTCGGTGACGAGACCCCGGTCGAGGTCGACCCCCCGGCTGCCGCGCTCGAGGAAAGCCAGGCCGCCACGCTGGATCCGGCCCCTGCAACCGAAGGCGAGCAGGCACCGCCGCCCGCACAGTGACGGCATCGCCCTCGAGGCGATCCTCATGAACGAGAAAGGGCGGCCCGGGGCCGCCCTTTCTCGTTCAATGCGTCGCGGGTTGCCGGATCAGTCCTCGTCCCACTCGAACGGCGGGTACTCGGTGCTCATCCAGTAGCTGTAGAAGTTCGCTCGCATGTACCAGGTGAAACCGTTCCGGATCACGTTGAACAGTCCTTCCGGGATCCGCTTGGTGAAGAGAATCGTGAAGAAGGCGAAGAAGGAACAGATCTGCGCCACCATGAAGATCAGCGAAGCGACGATCAGGTACGGGATAACGATCAGCCAGGCGAAGAGCGGCCGCCAGCGGGAAACGCGTTCCGGGTAACGGGCCTTCAGCTGAATCGTGTCCTCAGGGGTTTCCTGCAGGGTGAACGGCGGGTACTTGTCGGTGATCAGCATCGTGTAGGCCATCACTCGCATCGCCCAACGCTGGACCCCGTACATGTAGTTCCAGAGTCCCTCCGGGTACTTCGCCGTGAACAGCGTGGCGAAGAATGCGATGAAGGCGACGAATGCGGCGCCGATTCCCAGGAAGAGGAGGACGAAGTAATGGGGAAGCACGATCAGCCACTTGATCAACGGCATGAACCGCGAATACTCAGGCAGCAGCTGTGCATCGACGTCAACCGGGTACTCCCCGGCGACGAGGTCACCGGATCCACCGGCTGCTACGACCGCCTGCTCTTCAGGCGCGGGCGTGGGTGTTTCTGACATCTCTTCTCCTTGGACTGGGACACCCCCGAAACCGGGGCCACCAAGAACCTACTCGCTGGAGCGGAGAACTCCTGTGATTTCCTAGAACTCGGTGTCGATCCAGGGCATCATGTCGCGCAGCCGGGCACCCACGATCTCGACCTCGTGGTCCTTGCCTTCCTGGCGCATGCGGTCGAAGTTCTCGTTCCCCGCCTTGTTTTCGGCGATGAACTCCGTGGCGAACTCGCCCGACTGGATCTCGGCGAGAATCTGCTTCATCGCGGCCCGTGACTCATCGCCGATGACGCGCTTGCCGCGGGTCAGGTCGCCGTACTCGGCCGTGTTCGAGATCGAGTAGCGCATGCCCTGAATGCCCTTTTCGTACATCAGGTCCACGATCAGCTTCAGCTCGTGCAGGCACTCGAAGTAGGCCAGCCGGGGATCGTAGCCGGCCTCGACGAGGGTGTCGAAACCGGCGCGAACCAGTTCCGTGGCGCCGCCGCAGAGGACTGCCTGTTCGCCGAAGAGGTCGGTCTCGCATTCATCCTTGAAGGTGGTCTCGATGATTCCGGCCCGGCCGCCGCCGACGCCGATCGCGTAGGCGAGAACCAGGTCGTGCGCATTCCCCGTGGCGTCCTGTTCGACGGCCATCAGGCAGGGAACTCCTGAACCCTCCTCGAACTGGCGCCGGACCATGTGACCGGGACCCTTGGGGGCAACCATTCCGACGTCGACACCGGGCGGGGGCACGATCTGGTCGAAGCGGATCGCGAACCCGTGGGCGAACATGAGCAGATTGCCCTCGGCGATGCCGTCCTTGATCTCGTTTTCCCAGATCTCGGCCTGCTTCTCGTCCGGCAGCAGGATCATCACGATGTCACCCTTGCTGGCTGCGTCAGCGACCGAGAGAACTTCGAGCCCGGCGGCAGAGGCCTTCTCGCGGCTGGCCGAGCCCTCACGAAGACCCACCACCACGTTCACACCCGAATCCTTGAGGTTCAGGGCATGCGCGTGGCCCTGGGAGCCGAAGCCGAGGATGGCGACGGTCTTGCCCTCGAGCTTCGAGAGGTCGCCGTCCTTGTCATAGAAGATGTCTTGGGTGCTCATAGGACCCAATCGTATGCGTAGCCACGCCGACGCGGGTTCTCACCGGGGCGCAGCCCTGGTCAGATCTCCGGGGAGAGTCCCCGGGCGAACCGCTCCGGATCTCTCAGCCCGGCCCGGTGAAGCTTGCCCGAAGGAGTCCTGGGCAGTTCCTCCACCACCTCGACACGTTTCGGGACCTTGTAGGGAGCAAGCTTTCCCTCGCAATGCGAACGGACGTCATCGAGGTCGATCACGGCACCGTCCCGGGCCACGACAACGGCCGTGACGGCCTGCTGCCATTCCGGGTCGGGCAGGCCGACCACGGCCGCCTCGATTATCTGTGGATGCTGGACCAGGACGTCCTCGACCTCCGCCGGGATCACGTTCTCGCCACCGGTGATGATCATCTCGTCGGTTCGTCCCTGGACGTAGAGGAAGCCGTCGTCGTCGATCCAGCCGACGTCACCGGTGTGAAGCCAGCCGTCGGCATCCAGGGAGCCGGCTGAGACAGTCGGTCCCTGAACGAGGATTTCCCCGCCCTGGATCCTGAGGTGGGACGTGAGCAGCGGACGGCCGACCGAACCCACCTTGCGTCGCGCCTCGGCAACCTCCAGGGTCGTGACCTGCGAGCAGGTCTCGGTCAGGCCGTAGGTCTGGATTACGCGGGCGCCCCGGTCGAGCGCCTCCGAAAGGGCACTCTGCGGGACTGGCCCTCCGCCGACGAGGATCGCGCGGGGAACGGTCAGGTCGACCCCCTCCTCGAGCAGGCGCAGCAGCATGGTCGACACGAGCGAGATCACGGTCACGCCGTCGTGCTCGATCGCGTCCGCAACCGCGGCCGGTTCGAAACGGTCGTGGAGGACCATTGCGGTGCCGTAGATCACCGACCGCATGACGATCGAGAGCCCCGAGATGTGGCTGGTCGGAAGTGCGCAGAGCCAGCGGTCAGAGGGATCGACACCGATGTTGAAAGCCGAACCCATCGCGCTGAAGAGATGATTGCCGTAGGAGAGCGTGACCGTGTGGGGCATCCCCGTCGATCCGCTGGTCAGGATGCGGCAATGCGGATCCGACATGTCGTGCTCGCCCAGCAGTGGCATGTCTGCCTCGGTCCGGGTCAGGCGGCCGGGATCGTCGAGGTCGACCGAGACGCCACAGGACTTGATCGCCCTGGCCCGCTCCTCGAGCGAAAGTTTCGGGCTGATCGGCAGGAGGACCGCGCCGGTCTTCATCAGGGCATGGATAAGGATCACCTTGTCCCGGCCCGGACCCATGTTCATGGCGACCGTTTCGCCGCGACGGACGCCCCAGGCCGTAAGCCGGCGGGCGGCGTGAACCGCTTCCTCTTCCAGCTCGGCGTAGGTAGTCGACTGGCCGTCCGAGATCAGGGCGACCCGGTCGGGACAGCTTTGCGCTCTCTGGGCCAGCCAGTTGTCGAGTTTCAATTGACCTCGTTTATCGTGAAGCCTTCAAATCTTGAGATCCGTGTGCCGCCACGGCCACGCCCTTACGAACGGAGTACCGCCCTTGCCCGAAAGACACCGAAATGCGCCCCCTGAGGAGTCACTGTACGAGCCAATCGAGTGGCAGTCAGCCGGAGATTACTCTGACATCCTCTACGAGAAGGCCGAGGGTATCGCCAAGATCACGATCAACCGGCCCGAGGTTCGCAATGCCTTCCGGCCCCAGTGTCTGGCCGAGCTGCGTGACGCCTTCGAAAAGGCGCGCGACGACATAGAGGTCGGGACGATCATCTTCACCGGCGCCGGCACCGAGGCATTCTGTTCCGGTGGCGACCAGCGGATTCGCGGCGACGATGGATATATCGGGGACGACAACGTCGCCAAGCAGGGTGTCGGGCGGCTTGACGTGGGCGACCTTCACGTTCAGATCCGTCGCACCCCCAAGCCCGTGATTGCCATGGTCGCCGGCTATGCGATTGGCGGCGGGCACATCCTTCACCTGGTCTGCGACATGACGATCGCTGCCGACAACGCCAGGTTCGGCCAGACCGGCCCGAGGGTTGGCAGCTTCGACGGCGGCTTCGGCGCGAGTCTGCTTGCCCGAAACATCGGCATCAAGAGGGCCAAGGAATTCTGGTTTCTCTGCCGTCATTACACGGCCGAGGAAGCTCTCGAGATGGGGCTGGTCAATGCGGTGGTACCGGTCGATGACCTCGAGAGGGAGACGGTTGCCTGGTGCCGGGAAATGTCTCACCTCTCCCCCCTTTCCCTGCGCCTGCTCAAGTCAAGCTTCAACGCAGAGGAAGACGGACTGACCGGACTGCAGCAGCTTTCTCATGACGCGACACTTCTCTTCTACATGTCCGAGGAGGGCCAGGAGGGCCGCAACGCGTTCCAGGAGGGCCGCAAGCCCGACTTCGACAAGTTCCCCCGCCGCCCGTGAGGATCTGGCTGAACGCTGCCCGGCCGCGGACCCTGCCGGCGGCCATTGCGCCGGTACTGGTCGGTACCGCGGCCGCCGTGTACGCGGTCGATGACCTGCCGCGCCTCGGCGGTTTCATCGCCGCCCTGCTCGCCAGCATCCTGATCCAGATCGGCACCAACCTCGCCAACGACTACTCGGATGCCAGAAGGGGAGCCGACTCGGCTGACCGGCTGGGTCCGGTGCGGGTGACATCGGCCGGCCTGATCACCCCCCGACGCGTCCTCACCGCCACCTGGATCGCCTTCGGCCTTGCCGCAATCCTTGGCCTTTACCTTGCCTGGCTGGCCGGCTGGATCATCCTGGTCGTCGGCGCCGTATCGATCGCCGCCGGCTTCCTCTACACGGGGGGACCGAAGCCCTACGGATACGCAGGACTCGGTGAGGTTTTCGTCTTTCTCTTCTTCGGGCTGGTGTCGGTCAACGGCTCGTATTACGTTCAGCTCGAGGAGCTGGCCTGGCTGCCGTTCGGCCTGTCCGTTGCGATCGGCCTGCTCTCGACCGCCATCCTCGTGGTCAACAACGTTCGCGACATCGACTCCGATCGGCGCGCAAACAAGAACACACTGGCCGTGCGGATGGGCCGCGAGAAAACCCGGCGGCTGTACGTGTTCCTGGTGCTGGCAGCATTCTTCGTGCTCGGCTTGACGATTGTGCTCAACGACGGGCCCTGGCTGGCCCTGATCGGCCTGATCGCGATCCCCATGGCGCGCGACCCGATTGCAGCGGTCACGGGCCGGACCGACGGCCCCTCGCTCAACAAGGCGCTGGCTGGTACCGGAGCCGTGCTCGGTGCGACCGCGCTCCTTGCCTCGATCGGGCTGGTACTCGGAGCCTGAGATGGAAATCGGGCCGCTCAGCGTCGAGGTGATCCCCTTTGCGCTGAGCTTCCGGGAGCCCTACGTAACAGCCACCGGCACGCTCACGCGACGTGAGTCGGTGCTGCTGCGCCTGAAGGACGAGAACGGAATCATCGGACTGGGCGAAGGCGTTCCCATGAGCCTGCGGGGAGGAGACGGGCTCGGCACAGTGGTGTCGCAACTAGACGCCTGGGCCGATGATCCGGGCCTCTTTCCCTCTTCCGCCCCGGCACGATGCGCAGTCAGGATTGCCGTGGCCGACCTGGTCGCGCGGCGGACGCAGGTGCCGCTCTGGAAGCACCTTGAACCCGCTGCTGCTCCGCGGTCGTTGAGATGCAATGCGACCATCACGGCGGGACCGGCCCCGGACGTGGTGAGACAGTGCGAAACCTGGGCGGTCGACGGTTTCGACGTCTTCAAGTTGAAGGCAGGACCGGAAGAGGCGGTGGTCCTGACCGCCGCCGTGCGCGCAGCGCTGGGCGACCAGGTAGCGATCCGGCTCGACGCAAACGGAAGCTGGGGTGAATCCGCCGCCCATCTGTTGAGGGATCTGGAGCCGTTCGGCGTGGAGCTTGTCGAGGAACCGGTGACCGGACTGTCGGGGCTCGCCGGCCTCGCCAGGGATTCGGCGGTTCCACTGGTCGCGGACGAGTCGGTGAATGACCCCGATGAAGCTTCCGAGGCTGCCCGTCTCGGCTCATGTGTTGCCGCGACCGTGAAGCTGGCGAAGATCGGCGGTCTCGATGTAGCCCTGGGTGGGGGCCTTCCGACCTACCTTTCCAGTGCACTCGATGGCCCGGTAGGCATCGCGGCAGCCGCCCATGCCGCTCAGACCCTCGACCCTTCGCGCCCCTGGCCGGACATCGCCCACGGTCTCGCCACCGAGCGGCTCTTCGTGGAAGAGCTTTCCGCCCAGGGCCCGCTGGTTGACCTCAACCGGCTCGACCCCCCGGCCAATGGCTTTGGCCTGGGGGTCGAGCTGGACGAGAAGGTCCTCGCGGCCTGCCGGCTCTAGGCGATGCAACGGCGGTAGCGCAATTCACTCCCCGGGGCAGCAGTGCGGCTGTGGCCATAGGCTGCCTTTTCCGGTGGACACGACAAACACCAACATGGCTCTGTGTAGCGCTTTCGTCGAGGAGCTCGACCGGAGCGGCATGGATCTCGCGGTCATTTCACCCGGATCGCGTTCGACCCCGCTTGCGGTCGCCCTGTTTCGCCATCCCGGAATCGACACGGTCGTCGCGCTGGACGAGAGGTCGGCTTCCTTCTTCGCGCTGGGTGCCGCTCATGCTTCCGGCAAGCCGGTGGCAGTCGTCTGCACCTCAGGGACTGCGGCCGCCAACTTCCATCCGGCAGTGGCCGAAGCGGACCTCTCCGCCGTTCCACTTCTCCTGCTCACCGCTGACCGTCCCCCCGAACTGCGTCAGATCGGGGCAGGCCAGACCATCGACCAGATCAAGCTCTTCGGCGACGCGGTCCGCTGGTTCAGCGAGGTCGGCAGCCACATGGCCGACGACCCCGGGCTGCTCCACTTCAGGTCGGTCGCCTGCCGTGCCTACGCCACCGCGCAAGGTGACCCCCGCCCCGGTCCGGTTCACCTCAACTTTCCGTTCCGCGACCCGCTCGCTCCCGTGGAGGTGCCGGATGCGGTCACGGCTTCCAGTCCGCTGGCCCTCGAGGGCCGGCGGGACGGACCGCTGAACCGCGTCGAGGCGACCACCTGCACGGCCGATCGCGGCACTACCGGCAGGCTGGTCAGCATGATCCAGGCGGCCGAGAAGATCCTCATTCTGGCCGGACGCCAGAGCGACTCAGGCCTGAGACAGCCGCTCGCACGCCTGGCCAATGCCTGCCGCGCACCGGTTCTGGCCGAGCCGACCTCGCAGTTCCGGGTCGGCCCACACGACCGCGGTGCCGTGATCACCACCTACGAACGCATAGCCCGCCGCCGTGACCGGAAGCTGGCTCCCGATCTGGTCATCCGTATCGGGGAGTTCCCGACCTCCAAGCAGCTTCGGCTCTGGATCGCCGAGGTTGCGCCCGCGCAGGTCGTGATCGATCCCGCCTACGACTGGAATGAGCCGACCCGGACCGCGGACCTGATCGTCAGGTGCGAAGCCGCATCGCTTCTTCACCAGATCGAGAACACAGCCGAGCAGCGCATCGACGGTCCTGCCGACAACGGATTCTGGAACCGCTGGCTGGAAGCAGAGCGAGAAGAAAGGACCGGGCTCGAAGCGGGCTGGGACGAGGAGGAAGGGCCGCTGGACGCCGGGGCGGTCCACGCACACCTGGCTACTCTCCAGGAGGACGGAGGTCTCGTCTACACAGCTTCAAGCCTCGCGATCCGTGATCAGGAGGAGTCCGTCCCCACGCTCTCAACAGACCTGACGTTTCTCGCCAATCGCGGGGCCAACGGCATCGACGGCCTGGTCGGCTCGGGTCTCGGCGCGGCCCGGGTGACTGGCAGGCCGGTAACGATCATCACTGGTGACCTTGGCTTCTTCCACGACGCAGGCAGCCTCGCCCTCGCGCGGAACCTTGCCACGCCCGTCAGGATCGTCGTGCTGAACAACGACGGTGGCGCGATCTTCGAGCGGCTTCCGCAAAGTGAATCGATGGGAACGGACGAGTTCGAGGCGTTGATGCGCACCCCGTCCGGACTTTCCGTCCAGGCAGCCGCGTCCCTCTACGGCATCGACTTCACGAGGGCTGATTCACTGGACTCGCTCGCCGATGCCTTCGCCGCCGCAGCTGACGGGGTTTTGGTCATCGAGGTTCCGGTCGCGGGCTAGCTGAGCAGGGGAAGCAGCGCTCCGAGCTTGATCTCGGTCTCCGCCAGTTCGGCCGCCGGATCCGAGTCCGCGACGACCCCGACACCAGCAAAGAGATGTGCTTCCCGGTCCCTGATCAGGGCGCTGCGAAGTGCGACGCAGAACTCCCCGTCCCCCGAGCCGTCCATCCAGCCCACTGGTCCCGCGTACCAGCCGCGATCCATCTCCTCGACCTCTGCCATCACCTGGCGGGCGCGCTTCCATGGTTCGCCGCCCACCGCCGGAGTCGGGTGCAGCAGACCGGCAAGTTCGATCGCCGTCCGGGGCTGCGCTAGCTGCGCGTAAACGGGGGTACCGAGATGCTGGATGTTCGCGACCTTGATGATCTCCGGTGCGTCGGCCGCTTCGACCCAGACGCTGATCCGGCTCAGGGACTTCACGATTCGACGGACCACGACCTCCTGCTCCCCACGGTCCTTGCTGCTCGAGAGAAGCTGCTGGGCGAGGTGGTCATCTACGGCCGGGTCGCTGCTTCGGCGGGTTGACCCGGCCAGCCCGACCGTCGCCACGCCCCGACCCGAACACCGCACGAGCAGTTCGGGACTTGCCCCGATGAAGGCGGCCTCTCCGGTACCCACGCAGAAGTTGAAGCAGGAAGGGAAACCAATTCGAAGCGCTCCGAAGATCGCGGCCGGATCGTGCGCTGAGCCGGCCCTGACCATCACCTCCCGGGCCAGCACCACCTTCTCGATCTCGCCGGACCTGATCCGCGCGACCGCCTCCGCAACGGACCGCTCATAGTCCTCCGGGCTTCGGACGCTCTCGATGCTTGGCACTACTGCGGGATGGGGGTCGATCATCGGCAACTCACGGTGAATCAGGCCGGCGACACGACTGAGGGCTGCATTCGTGAGGGCTGAGCGGTCCGCAGCCGGGCCACCGATCAGGTTCACCGTGACGAAGGTTCCCTCCGGCGAAGCCTGAATCGAGAGCTCCGGAAGGATCATCGAGGCCGGTTCGAACGAGGACCAGGCGTTGCCAGAAGGACTGTTGACCTCAGCCCGGTCGTCGTTGAATGCGAATCCCCCGGTCCAGACCGGGCCGGTCGTGAAGTCGCCCTCACCTCTCACGACAGCGTCACCCGAGAGATGCGCACAATCGGCGGCGACACGGACGAATCGGTCCGATCCGGAAGATGAAACCTCGTCGATTCTTCCCAGCGCTGCGATCCTGAGGTCGCGGTCCGGTTGTTCCCAGCAGAAGAACGGTTCGCCGGCCCGGCGCGACGCGAAAACCGTGGCGACGGGGTCTTCACAGGCGAAGGGAACGGTGACCGAAACCACCGTCCGCCCGGCCCTCATCGCGGCTTCGGACAGGGCATCGCCCAACAGACCTTCGAGTTTCGCCCTGCCTGCGGGCGCCGGCATCAGTCGCCGCCGCGTGCCAGGGCGACTTCGCCCGTACGGACCATCTCCAGCAGCCCGTGGGGCCGCAGCATGCTCTCGAAGGCCTCGATCTTGTCGTGCGAACCGGTCACCTCGACGATCAATGCCCTTCTCGAGACATCGACGATCTTGGCCCTGAAGATCTCCGCGAACTGGACGATCTCCGCCCGGTTCTCGACCGCCGCTGACACCTTGAACAGGGCCATCTCGCGGGCAACCGTCTCCTCCGGCTCCATGTCCCGGATCTTCAGAACGTTTACGAGCTTGTGAAGCTGCTTGGTGACCTGATCGATCGGATGGATGGCGCCATCGAGGGTCAGGGTGATCCTCGAGATGTCGGGATCCTCGGTCGGGCCCACCGCGAGCGTGTCGATGTTGAAGCCCCGCCGGGAGAACAAGCCGGCCACCCGGGCGAGAACACCCGGCTTGTTTTCGACCAGGATCGAAAGCACGTGCTTCCGGCCCGAAAGCGGCGAGCGTCCGGCGTGAAGGTCCTCGAGCCTGACCATGTCCGTGGAAGCCATCAGCCCACCATGTCCCTTGCCGCGTTCCCCGCGGGGATCATCGGATAGCAGTTCTCTCTCGGGCTGACCCTGACGTCGAGCAGGGCCGGGCCGTCATGTTCGAGCGTGGCGACCATCATCTCCTCGAGATCGGCACTGTCCTCGCAGCGCAGCCCGCCGGCTCCGAAGGACTCGGCCAGCTTCACCCAGTCCGGGCTCGGCCCGTTCTCGACCCCGCTGTAACGCTCCGACCAGAACAGCTCCTGCCACTGGCGGACCATTCCCATGAAGCCATTGTTCATCAGGAAGACCTTGACCGGGATGTCCTCATTGACAGCGGTCGCCAGTTCCTGGACGTTCATGATCAGACTGCCGTCACCGGCGATGCAGACGACCTGTTCGTTCGGGCAGGCGACCTTGGCGCCGATCGCGGCCGGCAGGCCGAAGCCCATCGTCCCCAGCCCGCCGGAGTTGATCCACTTGCGGGGCTGGTTGAAGCCGTAGTACTGGGCCGCCCACATCTGGTGCTGGCCGACGTCGGAGGTGACGATCGCGTCTCCCCCGGTGACCTTGTGCATCATCTCGACCATGAACTGCGGTTTGATCTCGCCTTCCGAGCCCGGCTCGTAGGTGAGCGGGTACTCCTCCTGCCAGGCCTTGATGCGGCTCCACCAGCCATCGAGACGGGAGGAATCGGTCTGCAGGGCCTGATACTCGCGGGTCAGCTTCGGCAGGACGAGCTTGACGTCACCGACGATCGGAATGTGAGCCGGGACGTTCTTCGAGATCTCGGCCGGGTCGATGTCGATGTGGATGAACTTGGCCGAAGGTGCGAACTCGGAGAGCTTGCCGGTGATCCGGTCGTCGAACCGGGCGCCGATCGCGATGATCAGGTCCGCTTCGTCCATCGCGTAGTTCGCGGCGCGGGTGCCGTGCATGCCGAGCATCCCGAGCCAGTGTTCGTCGTCCGCAGGGAAGCAGCCAAGTCCCATCAGGGTCGAGGTGACCGGGAAGTTGTCGGAAGCACAGAGCTCCCGGAGTTCGGCCGAGGCATCGCCGTTGATGACGCCGCCTCCGCTGTAAATGATCGGGCGACGAGCGTTGGCCATTGCCTTGGCGGCGAGGCGGATCTGCTTGAGGTTGCCCTCGACGGTCGGCTTGTACCCGGAGAGATCAACTGGCTCGGTGCGCTGCTGGTAGTCGATCTCGGCCCGGGCGAGGTCCTGGGGGATGTCGACCAGAACCGGCCCCGGACGCCCGGTCGAGGCGATGTGAAAAGCCTCGTGGATGTACTCGGGGATCTGCTCGGGGGCCGTAACCAGCAGGGAGTGCTTGACGATCGGCATCGTGATGCCGACGATGTCCGCCTCCTGGAAACCGTCCGTGCCGATCAGGTCTGTCCTGACCTGGCCGGTGATGAAGACTGTAGGAACTGAATCCATCATCGCGTCGGCGATCGCGGTGACCAGGTTGGTCGCTCCGGGGCCGGAAGTGCCGAAAGCGACCCCGACCTTGCCGCATGCGTGGGCATAGCCCTCGGCCGCGTGGCCGGCGGCCTGCTCGTGACGTGCCTGTACATGCCGCAGATCGGCGTCAACCAGCGCGTCATAGGTGGGCAGGTTCGCTCCACCAGGTATGCCGAAGATGTGGTCGACACCTTCGACTTCGAGGGATTTGAACAATGCGTCTGCGGCTCTCATCAGACCAACGATCCTAACGAATCCGGAATCTCTGACTCAGGTCTTCTGGGCGGCTGAGAGCGCCCCGCCTTCGAGCTCGCCCGGGTTCCACTTGGTCCGCGGCGTTATTGCCCTCGGAATGACCCGGTCCTTGTATCTCTCGATTGTCGAAAGCACCGAGCGGACGAGCTCGTGACCGAGCGGATGGGGCTCGAGACCCAGTTCGAGCAGCTTCTCGTGCCTGGGGTTGTAGTAGTGGTGCTCGAGCTCGACCCGGGGGTTGGGGAACGACTCGATCGGCACCTGGTAGCCGACCTCGGCCGCGCAACTCTGGACCAGATCAGCCAGCTCCGAGACGGTGAACTGCTCGGTGAACTGGTTGAAGACGCGGAACTCGCCGCGATCGGCCGGGTTCAGGGTCGCCAGCTCCACGCAACGCAGGGTGTCGCGGATGTTGAGGTAGCCGCGGGTCTGGCCGCCGGCTCCGTACACGGTCAGGGGGTGACCGATCACAGCCTGGACGCAGAACCGGTTCAGAACCGTCCCGAAGGTCTCGTCGTAGTCGAACCGCGTGGCGAGGGCCGGATCGAGGGCGGTTTCGTCGGTCTCGATGCCGTAGACCACTCCCTGGTTCAGGTCAGTGGCCCGAAGCCCCCAGACCCTCGAGGCAAAATGAATGTTCGTCGAGTCGTGGACCTTGGAGGCGTGGTAGAGCGACGCGGGCAGCTTCGGGAAGGGCAGGGTGTCCTTGCGCCCGTTGTGCTCGATCTCGATGAAGCCCTCTTCGATGTCGATGTTCGGCGTTCCGTATTCACCCATCGTGCCGAGCTTGATCAGGTGGGCGTCCGGAACGTGATCCCGCATCGAGAAGAGCAGGTTCAGCGTCCCGATCACGTTGGTCTGCTGGGTTTCGACCGCGGTTGCGCGCGATCGCATCGAGTAGGGGGCGGAAGGCTGCTCGCCGTAGTGGATGACCGCCTCGGGGAGGCAATCGGCGACCACCGCATCGAGGAATTCGGCGTCCTCGATGCAGCCGACCCTCGCTTCGATCCGGCGGCCCGAGATCCGCTCCCAGGCGTCGAGCCGGTCCTGGAGGCTGAGGATCGGCGTCAGCGAATCCGTGGACTGGTCCAGGTGCCAGCGACGCCGGGCAAAGTTGTCAACAATCGTCACGTCGTGGCCGCGATCGGAGAAGCGCATCGCTGTGGGCCATCCGAGATAGCCGTCACCACCAAGAATCAGAATTCGCATAACGGCCAAGATTACCGGAACGATCAGGGGCTAGGATTTGCCTCGGTGCGCCTGCTAGCTCTCGTTCTCATCGTCGTTGCCGGTTTGGCGCTGAGGGTGGATGCGGCCTGGAATGGCAGTGCCGGGAACCTGCCCGACTCGGCCGCCTACGAACGGATCGCGCGGGGACTGCACGAGGATGGCGAGTTTGTTCAGAAGGGTCCCGGTACTCCAGCCCACCCCCAGCCGGCCAGCAACTACAGTCCCGGGCTCCCTCTGTTTGTTGCCGGCGTGTTCGAGTTGTCGGGCGATGATGATGCCCGGCTGGCCCGGATCCTCCTGGCGCTTCTGGGAACCCTGGCCATTCCCCTCGCCTGGCTGCTCGCGCGGCGTCTGGCACCACCCGAGGATCCGTGGGTGGCCGGCACCCTGGCCGCCTCGCTGGTGGCCTTCTATCCCTGCCTGATCACCGATGCGGGGATGCTCCTCACCGAGGCGCTGACCGGCACTCTCGTTACGGCGGCCTTGTGGACGATGCTGCTGGCGAAGGAACGTTCCGGAGCCCGGAACCGTCCGCTCGCCCTGCAAATTGTCGACTGGCTGGTTCCGGGAATCCTGCTCGGGATGACCGCGATGGTCCGGCCTGAATATCTGCCGATCTCGCTGCTCCTGATCGTTGTGCTTCTCTTCATTTCGAGGCGGCAGGGCCTGCGCCCCGTCCTGCTGGCCGGATTGACGATGATCGCTGCCCTTCTCCTTGTGATCACCCCCTGGGCGGCTCGCAATTTTGACGAGACCGGCCGTCTCGTGCCTCTCTCCACCGGAGGTGGCCAGACCCTCTTCACCGGGAGCTATCTGGCGTCGGCCGGTGACCCGCTCGAGGTCATGCCCCTGGTGCTAAGGGCCAACCCCGTGCTTGAAGACCGGCTCGCCGTCCAGAACGCCAGAAGCGGCGAGGGCACCGACTCGATCACGCCGGAAAGGGTGCTCGCCATGCTCGCGTCATCGAGGATGCCGGGGATCCCGACCGACCTCGCCCTGGCCCGCATGGGGCGCGAGAACTACCTAAACGCACTGCGTTCCGACCCGGCCCGGCTGGCGGCCTTCCTCGCCGGCAAGTCGGCGAGGATCTGGTGGCGGGGAAGGACAGACCTCACCGGCACTACGGCAGGCCGGGCCTTCCACATGACCCTGGTCGCCGGCGCGTTGCTCGGCCTGCTGCTGCTTGGATTCCGGCGGCGGCCCGAGTTCTGGCTGGTGCTCGCACTGGCCCTGGGCGTCACCGCGATCGGCGCCATCTTCGTTGCCTCGCCGCGACGGACTCTGGCCCTCTGGCCGGTGATCGCCTGCCTCTCCGGTCTCGGCTTCTCGCTCGCCCTGCGTCTTGCGGTTGATGCCGTGGCAAGCCGACTCAGGCCCGTTCCCATAGCCTGACCGGCCCGGATGCCACCGATCAAGGATTACCTCACCCGTTACGGACGGGGGACGCTCGTCGCCCTCGCAGTGATCGTCTGTGCCGGATTCATGGTCCGGGCGTGGGTCGTGGTAAACCCGCTCGAGGATCCTGGTGATGATGCGCTCGCATACCGGGCCCTGGCTGAAGCCCTGTACGTGGACGGAACCTTCGGCTACGAGGCCGGATCCTCCAGTGGACCCGAGTTCAAGACGCCGAGCGACTGGTCACCTGGCGCGCCGCTCATCTACGCCGGCGCCTACTACCTGACCGGCGGGGTGAGGGACGGTGTCGCCCGCGGAGTCGAAGCGATCTTCGGAACCCTCTCGATCCTGCTCGCCTTCCTCCTCACCGCCCGGCTCCTGGGGCCACCCACCCCGCCCCGAGCGTCGGGCAGTTCGTCGAGATTGAGTTCAGTCGCAGATGGCGCGACCGAGATCAATCTCGACGGGAAATTTCCCGGCTGGCGCGTATCTCTGGCACCCCTTGTCGCGGCGGCCCTCGTCGCCTTCTATCCACCTTTCATCCACTCGACCGGTGCCCTGATGTCGGAGCCGCCGGCCTTCTTCACGCTTCCGTTCTCTGTCCTGGCCTTCCTCTGGGCCGATCGTCGTCTTCGCACAACCGATGCGAACGGCTGGTCACGCCTCTGGCCCTGGCTGCTGCCCGGCCTCGGTTTCGGAATGACGGCACTGATCCGGCCCGAGTACCTGACCGTCTGCGCCGCCTTCGTGCTTTTCCTGCTGATTCGTGCCTGGCTGAAGGCCGGGGCCCGGATGGCCATCTCTTCCACTCTTCTTTTCGTCGCTGCGGTCCTGGTTCCGATCGTCCCCTGGACAATCCACAACTACAGCCAGCTCGACCGGATCGTTCCCGTCTCCACAGGCAGCGGCAAGGCACTGTTCACCGGCACCTACCTGCCGGGAGACGGCGAATACCAGCAGGTCAAGGCCGAACTGCTCTACGAACAGACAGGCAGGCGCCTCGATCCGGACTCGAGCGAGCTGGAGAAGGTCGATCCCGTGCCACTCTTCGACCGGGTCGCCAGCCAGTACAAGGCCGAGAACGATCTCGCCGACCTCGACCGGGACGCGGCACTGGGCAGGCTGGGCCGGGAGAACCTCGAGAAGTACTTCAGCGAAGACCCGGTCGGTTACGCGGGCATGACGGTACGCAAGGTCGGTCGCATGTGGGGATCCGGCATCGGCGAGGCGATGTCATCCCCGATGGGAAGAGTGATCCAGATCATTCTCGTGCTTGCCGGACTCGCCGGACTCGCCCTCCTGGCCTGGCGCAGGAGATGGGAGGCGATCGCAGTCGGACTGCCGCTTGCGACGGTGACTGCAGTCGCAGCCATGACACTCGCTCCGCCGCGACGAAATGAGATCCTGATGACCCTCGTACTTCCTCTCGCGGCGATCGCGCTCGACGCGCTGGTCAACCGCAGTGGGCGATCGAAGGACATTCCCAGCCCATGATTCCCGCCTCGATATTCCCCGCCCAGCTGACCGCCCTGCGGACCACCGGACTGGTCATTGCCGCCCTGATCATCGCCTTCGCGATCATCCGGCGCCGGGAGATGAGGAACGCCGACGTGATCCTGCTTCTCTTTGCCGGTCTCGGTCTCGCGATCGTTTCCGGGACCGAGATCACCGACCGGTTGCTCTCGGCACTTTCCTTCAATCGTGGGAACGGGGGCAGGATCCTCGGTCTCGCGGTCATCGCGATCTTCCTCCTTTTCCTGATGGCACTCAGGGCGCTATCGGTCGGAGCCAGGAACGCGCGCCAGCTGTCGGCCGTGCTGGAAGGCATTTCGTCCGAGCAGTTCCGGGCAAGCGACCACCGCAAGCTGTTCCGCGGCAAGATCGCCATCGTCATTCCCGCCTACAACGAGGCGGACAACATCGGCTATGTGCTCGACCAGATTCCGGCCGAGGTATGTGGACTTCCCACCGCGACCCTGGTCGTCGACGACGGTTCGCGGGACGGAACCGAGGAGGTCGCGGAGGCCCATGGGGCCGTGGTCGCCAGGCACGTGGTCAACAGGGGCGGCGGGGCGGCACTCCGGACCGGTTATCGCCTGATGGTCGATTCGGACGCCGCGATCGTCGTCACGCTCGATGCCGACGGACAGCATCTTCCCGCCGAGATGCCGAACCTCGTTCAGCCCGTCCTCGACGGCAAGGCCGATGTCGCCCATGGGTCAAGGGTCCTTGGGCATGCCGAGGACAACCATTTCGCCAGGGAGATGGGCATCGTTTTCTTCAACCGCCTCGTCTCCTTCAATACCCGCACCCATGTGACCGACTGCTCGAATGGTTATCGCGCCGTCCGCACTTCGGTCCTCCCCACCCTCGTGCTGAAGCAGGAGCAGTTCCACACATCCGAGTTCATGATCGAGGCGATCAAGCGCGGCGTCCCGGCGATCGAAGTGCCCGTCACTGTCGAGCAGCGGCTTCACGGCCATTCGAAGAAGCCTGCCGTCTTCCGTTATGGAATGGGCTTCGCCAACGCCATAGTCCGAACCTGGCTCAGGTAAGTAGTCGGCGAGAAGACCCCCTCCGTATCGTCGATACGGAGGCGGGGCGAAGCTCGCCGGCTACCTGTCCTGGGGGGGCATGCGGGTTTCTTCTGGTGGGGGCAGGTAGAGGTCGTAGCCGCAGCGGGGGCAGACCTGGACGTAGAGCTTGAGGATCTTGCCGCAGTTGTCGCAACGCCGCTCCGGCTCGTTGATCTCGTTCCTCATCAGGAAAACGGCGATCAGGCCGAGACCGGGCAGGATCGAACCAACGATCAGCCAGATGAAGAAGGAACCGCCCTTGGCGCGGCCGATGAACCCGGTCGCGATCCCGAACAGCAATGCGATGAAGACGTACTCGTATCCCACACTCACATTGTGGCGGTCGCGGGATTCGTCTGACGGCCGCCCCGCCGGGGCGGTCAGCCGTCCTGCGACTCGACCGGGGAGTCCGCGTCGGCGCGGTCCTTGCCGGCTGCGGGCAGATCACTGTCAACGGGTCGGTGCGAACCGCCATGGAGGTAGCGCTCCGGGCTGAGAACGCCCGGACGGCCGATCGAACCGACCTCCGAGATGTCGCGCGCGAAGGGCAGGCTGGCAGTCCAGTCGATCACTGCCCGGACTTTCCTGGATGTCCCCGGGATCTGGCTCATGTGGTACGAGCGAGCCATCCACCACGCCTTGAAACCGCGGAAGGTCCGGTCCGACACCTTGCCAACCGCCTTGTAACGGCCGAGGTTCACGAAGGAGGCGTTGCCCTGGTAGTCGAAGGTCCGGGGCTGGCCCAGACCTATCGCCGCGGCGATGTTGGCCGCAACGACCGGGGCCTGCCGCACCGCATGCTGGGCGGTCGGCGGACAGACGCCACCCTTGGGGTTGGGCACCGCGGCGGCATCGCCAAGCGCCCAGACACCCTCCATGCCGGCCACGGCCATGCTGCTGTCCACTTCCACCCTCCCGCGCCCGTCCAGCGGAACGCCGAAATTCTGGAGGCTCGGATTCGGTACTACCCCTGCGGTCCATACCACCGTCCGCGTCGGGATCGTCTCACCGGTGGAGATCGTGGCGGAGGTCTCGGTGACTTCTTCGAGTGTGGTTGAGAGCCGGATGTCGATCCCGCGGCCGCGGAGCTCGTCGACTGCATAGTCGGCGAGTTCGCGGTCGATTTCCGGCAGAACCCGGCCTGCCGCCTCGACGAGGATCCACCGCATCCCGTGGAGTCTCGCCTTGGGGTAGTCGCGCATTGCGTCGGCAGCGAAGTCCTGGAGCTCGGCGAGCGCTTCGAGGCCGGCGTACCCTCCGCCGACGAAGACATAGGTGAGAAGCTCCTCCCGCAGATCCGGGTCATCGGTCGCGTTCGCCATCTCGAGCGTCTCGATCATGTGGTTGCGAAGGAAGATCGCGTCGGCGAGGCTCTTGAAGCCGACCGCATGTTCATTCAGCCCGGGAACGGGAAGGAAGCGGGAGATCGAGCCGGGTGCGAGCACCAGATGGTCATAGGCAACCTGTTCGGTCTGGCCCATGTGGCTGCGGAGAGTGACTTCTCTCGACTCCGGATCATGGTCATCCACGACGCCCAGCCGGAGGTTCGTGCGGTGGAGGATTTCCCGCAGAGGAGTGACGACGTGCCGTGGCTCCAGCGTTCCCGCCGCTGCTTCGGGAAGGAGTGGCGTGTAGAGCAGAAAGTTGACGTCGTTGACGAGCGTCAACCTCGCGGACTGCCTCGGCAGAACCTTCTCGAGGTGTCGAGCGACGTTTGCTCCGGCGAATCCTCCGCCGACGATGACGATGTTCCAGGCCATGGCGCCGAGTATAGGCGGGAAAATCTGCCAGTACTTCGCAACCGGAGACCCCCTGATCTGTTCTAATGGGCATATGGGTTCTCAAAGCAGGGTCGGGGGAAGCAGGATCGGAGCCATGGCTCTCTTTTTCCTTCTCGCCGCAGCAGCCGTACTTGGTGTTTCGTCCTCCGCCGACGCCGCTGGAATCGTCAACCTCGCCGGCGAACCACCGAAGGTGTCGAAGGTGTCCGGGACCGGGGTGGTTGCCTCCCCCGTTCAGGCCTCGCCGGCATCGGTCGAGCAGTACTGGACCCGGGAGCGGATGCTGGGCGCCGAGCCCGTTGACCAGTCCGGACCGGCCGGAGCGCTCGACCTGCCCGGGTTCGGTTCCGATGCCGGCAGCTCGGCGGCCACAGGCGACTTCACCCCCGGCAACGTCTCCGCCTACCCCCAGCGGATCCAGGGCAAGATCTTCTTCCGGATTGGCGTCAACAACTTCACCTGCTCCGGGACGGTGGTCGAGTCGGCCGGCCGCAACGTCGTCTTCACGGCCGGACACTGCGTCTTTGACACCACGACGGGCTTTGTTGACGAGATCGCATTCGTTCCCGGCTACGAAAACGGGAATGCCCCTTTTGGCATCTACCCTGGATTCCAGTGGTTCACGACACCGCGCTGGGCCTCCGAAGGCAACAACAGCTACGACATCGGTCTCGTCACGCTCCAACAGCAGATCGAGGATCTGGGTTCCCGCAAGATCGCCTTCGACCTCAATCCGGTGGTCAACCGCAAGAAGCGCGAGTACACGATCTACGGCTACCCGTCGAAGCCGGGCAATCTCTTCGACGGCCAGGTACTGCGCGGCTGCCGCTCCGCATTCGACTCCTTTGACAGCACTCCGCCGAACATCACGCCCTATCCGATGGCGGCCAACCCCTGCCTCATGCAGCAGGGTGCAAGCGGAGGCGGCTGGATCACGCTGGGTAGCTACCTGGCCTCGGTCGTCAGCTACGGCTACTGCGACAGCCTGCCGAGCACCTGCGGCACGATCTTCGGCCCGGTCTTCTCGAATGCGGCCAAGTCGCTCTACGTCGGTGCCGGCGGTTCTCCGGCGCCGACCATAAAGCAGCTGTCCGGGCCCCCGAAGGTCGTCCGGAAGCGAAGCGTCAGGTTCAGGTTCAATGGCACCGCCGCCACTCTGCTCGCGTTCCGTTACAAGCTGGACAGGCAAAAACCGCAGTACCTGTCCGGAACCGTTCGGATAGACAACCTCCGGCCGGGAAAGCACACCCTGCGCGTCAGGGCGGTCGACCAGACCGGCCGGACCAGCAGGCAGATCGTCAGGAACTTCCGGGTCGTACTGCCGAGGCGCTGAAAGGCGCCTCAGAGGCCCAGGTGCTGCCTGAGCAGGCGGTTCACCTCGCCGCCGTCCGCCCGGCCCTGGGTCGCCTTCATGACCCCGCCGACCAGGGCGCCGATCGCCTTCTCGTTGCCCGAACGGACCTGTTCGGCCGGCTTGGGATTCTCCTCGATCACCTGAAGGACGATCTTCTCGAGCTCGCCGGAGTCGGAGATCTGCTCCAGCCCCTTCTCCGAGACCACCGCTTCCGGATCGGCCCCGGACGAGACCATCTCCTCGAGCACCGTCTTGCCGGCACCGTGAGAGATCTTCTTCGAGGCAACCATGCCGATCAGCGTGGCCAGTGATGCCGGTGCCACCCGCGAATCGGCGAGGGGCCGGTCATCCTGCTTCCTCAGCTCGGCGCTGAATTCACCGGTCACCCAGTTGGAGACCACACGTGGCTCCAGCGAATCATCGGCCGCGAGTACCTGCTCGAAGAAGCCGGCCCACTCAGTCTCGAATGACAGGAGCAGGGCGGCCTGCTCGCTGACCCCGAGTTCTTCGTAGCGGCGGGCACGATCAGCCGGAAGCTCCGGCAGGGAACCATGCGCCTCGTCCAGCATCGCCTGGGTCGGCACGACGGGAACCAGGTCGGGCTCCGGGAGATAGCGATAGTCATGCGCTTCTTCCTTCGAGCGCAGGGAATGAAGCTCGCCGGTCGACGGATCGAAATGAAGGGTCTCCTGGACGACCGGCTCGCCGGCCTCGATCAGCGCCTTCTGGCGGGCGATCTCGGCGTCGATGCCCCGCTCGATGAACCGGAAGGAGTTCATGTTCTTCATCTCGGTCTTGACTCCGAGTTCGGTCGATCCGGCCGGCCGGATCGAGACGTTGGCATCGCAGCGGAGCGAACCCTCTTCCATGTTCACGTCGGACACACCCAGCTGCTTGATCGTCGCCCTGAGCAGTTGGCCCCATTCGCGCACCTGGGCGCCGGAATGGAGATCCGGCTCAGTGACGATCTCCACCAGCGGAGTTCCGCCCCGGTTGAAATCCACCAGCGAGGCGTCTGAACCCTTGATCCGTCCGCTGCCACCGGTGTGGATGGTCTTGGCGGCGTCTTCCTCGAGATGGGCGTGGTGAATTCGTACGTCGCCCAGCTTGCCGTTCACGGCAAAGGGCCTGGCTGCCTGGGTGATCTGGTAGGCCTTGGGATTGTCCGGGTAAAAGTAGTTCTTGCGATCGAAGGTGGAGATCGGCGCCAGCTCGCAGCCCAGCGCCGCACCGATCTTCAGCGCGTACTCGAAGGCGGTCCGGTTGGGCACGGGGAGCACCCCGGGCAGGGCGAGGCAGACCGGACAGGTGTGGACGTTCGGATCGTCCCCGAAGGAAAGCTCGCATCCACAGAACATTTTGGTCTTCGTGGACAGCTGGACGTGGATTTCCAGGCCGATGACTGCCTCGTACCGGGTACTCATGCTGTTCCCCCGGCCAGGCCGGCCGACCCGTCGAAGCCGATCGCTCCCTCCAGCGCAAAGGATGCTTCCAGCAGCTTCTGCTCGGAGAAGGCTGGCGCGGCTATCTGGAAGCCGACGGGGAGTTCCGGGCCGGCACCGTCAGGCCGGGCCAGGCCGGCCGGGATCGAGATCGCCGGAATGCCGGCCAGCGAGACCGGCACCGTGAAGACGTCGTTCAGGTACATGGTCCAGGGGTCCGAGGTCTTCTCGCCGAGCTTGAATGCGACGGTGGGCGAAGTCGGAGTGACGATGAAGTCGACCTCACCGAAGGCCTTGTCGAAGTCCTCGACGATCCGGGTTCGTACCCGCTGGGCGCGGCCGTAATAGGCGTCGTAGTAACCGGACGAAAGTGCGTAGGTGCCGAGCATGATCCGGCGCTTCACCTCGGTTCCGAAGCCGTCTTCCCTGGTCACTTCGTACATCGAGAGGAGATCCTCGTCGCTCGCGCGAAGGCCGTAACGGACCCCGTCGTATCGCGAGAGGTTCGTGGAAGCCTCGGCCGGGGCGAGGACGTAATAGGCGGAGATCGCGTGGCCGGCATGCGGCAGCTCGATGTCGACGATCTCCCCGCCGAGTTCGGCGATCCGGATCAGCGTGTCCTCGAATCGGGCCAGCACGCCCGCTTCGATGCCCTCCCCGATCAGGGCGCGGGGCACCCCGAACTTCATGCCGTCGAGACGTTCTCCGGTGGGTGCAGAGATCCCGCCTTCGATTCCGACCGAGGTGGAGTCGCAGGGATCCCGCCCCTGCAGGACGTCGAGCAGGAGGGCTGCATCGGTGACGGTCCTCGTCAACGGTCCGCACTGGTCGAGAGACGATGCGAAGGCGATCATTCCGAAGCGGGAGATGGCGCCGTAGGTGGGTTTCAGCCCGACGATGCCGCAGAACCCGGCTGGCTGGCGGATCGAACCGCCGGTATCCGTACCCAGCGCCCAGGGCGCAAGTCCGCCGGCGACCACCGCCGCGGATCCACCGGACGACCCGCCCGGCACCCGCCCGGTATCCCAGGGGTTGAGGCTGGGCCCGAAGGCCGAATTCTCGTTCGACGAACCCATCGCGAACTCGTCCATGTTGGTCTTGCCGAGCATCGGCAGTCCGGCCGCGGCGGTCCTGCTGACTGCGCTCGCGGTGTACGGCGGCCGGTATCCGGCGAGGATTTTCGAGGCTGCCGTAGTTGGCACGCCCTCGGTGCAGAAGATGTCCTTGATGGCCAGGGGAACACCGGCGAGAGTGCCACCGTCACCCGCAACACCCTGAAGGGCCGCTTCCGGATCGGCCTTCCACAGGTATCCGTTCAGCTTGTCCGAGGAGACCCGATCCAGCCAGAACTCGAGCACTTCCCGGGCGGAAACCTCGCCAGAAGCAATCAAGCGGGCGGTTTCGCTGCCGGTGGCAGAAAGCAGTTCGCTATCTGCCACCGGTCACGCCTCCGCCTGGGGTGACGGCACCCGGAAGGCACCGTCGTGCGGATCTGGTGCCTCGGAAAGGGCCACTTCACGATTCAAGCTGGGCCTCGGCTCGTCCGGCCTGAGCACGTTCTCGAGGGGCACGACATGCGAGGTCGGCTCCACCCCGTCGATGTCGACTTCGGCGAGCTTGTCGACATGGTCGAGTACCGACGAAAGCTCTCCGGTCAGGGTGTCCACTTCTTCCTCGCTGAGACGCAACCGGGAAAGCCGGGCGACGTGGAGTACCTGTTCGCGATCAATCACGGGGCTGAGTCTATGGACGGGCCAGCCGGGGCGTCAGGTCGCTGGATCAGAACTCGCGCGCGACGCTTCGCCAGGCAGCGAAGGTGAGGACCACCGTCGCAACCAGCGAGAGCCAGAAGCCCGTCTCGTAACCGCCATCGGGTGGGAACGCGACCTTCACCATCATGATCAGCGCGAACAGCAGCGTGGTCACCCATAGCCCGGTCTCATAGACGATCGGCACGTTAGTGCGGGCACTGGAGGCGACCACCAACGGAAGCAGGACCGCGACCACTGCGGCGAGGGAAAGCAGCAAATCCAGCAGCCCCGGGGAGGCCAGTGCTGCCTCGCCGTCTGACCAGGGGAGCACCAGTCCGACCATCAACGCGACACCGGCGATCCCGGTCAGCCACTCTGCTGGATGGACTCGCGAGAGGCTGAATGCCTGGTTTGATGGTTCAGACCGCATGGTCCCGAGCCTGACCTGCCGCCCTGGAAGCGCTTCTCGCCCTGGCCGCCGTGAGCGTGTTCGCCATCAGCATGGCGATGGTCATCGGCCCGACCCCGCCCGGCACCGGGGTAATCGCTCCGGCAACCTCGACCGCCGCCTCGAAGTCGACGTCCCCCTTCAGGCCGTCATCGGTGCGGTTGATGCCGACGTCGATGACCGTGGCGCCCGGCTTGACGTGATCGGCACCGAGCAGTTCCGGAACTCCGACGGCCGCGACGAGCACGTCGGCGCGCCGGCAGACTCCGGCCAGATCCCGGGTCCTCGAATGTGCGGCGGTCACGGTCGCGTTTCTTCCCAGCAGCAGGCTGATCAGCGGCCGGCCGACAAGGTTCGAACGGCCCACGATCACCGCCTCGGCGCCCTCCAGCGGGGTCCCCGCGTGGTCGAGCAACTCGATCACGCCGGCCGGAGTGCAGGGCACCAGACCGGGGCGCCCGCCCGCGAGCAGCCCGGCGTTGGTCGCTGTAAGGCCATCGACGTCCTTGGCCGGATTGATCGCCGCGATCACCGCGTCCGGATCGATGTGGTCGGGCGGTGGTAGCTGGACGAGGATTCCGTCGATCCCGTCGTCGTCACCCAGGGCGCGAACCAGCGTGATCAGGTCGCGCTCGCTCGTCTCGGCCGGCAGCTCGTGGTGGACGGAACCGATGCCGGCAGCTTCGCAGGCCTTGAGCTTGTTGGCGACGTAAACATGCGATGCGGGGTCGTCCCCGACCAGGACCGTGGCCAGCACCGGTTGATGGCCTCCATCGGCGATGAAGCCGGCGACCTCACCGGCGACCCGCTCCCTGACTTCGGAGGAAACCTGCTTGCCGTCGATTATCTGAGCGCTCAAAACCGTGAACCTTCCATCTCGTCTTTGAATCCGGGAATCACCGCTTGCGTATCGGTGCGTACTCGGCCATCAGCTTTCGCTCGGTGCCGTCACTGGCGAACCGGACGATGATCACCCCTCCGGGTTCGGAGCCGGTCACGACGCCGTCCCCGAAGGAGGCATGGGTGACATCATCACCGACCTCGAGCCTGACCGCCGTTCCGGGCTTGATCGGACTGGCCGCTCGACCACCGCCGGCCCGGGGACGGCCCGGGGCCTGGTAGCTGCGCGCGCGTCCGCTGCCGCCGTATCCGGCCGTCGAGCCGCTCGTGAACCCGCCCTGGCCGACCGCCGAGCCCTGCTGGTGAACGAGGGTGGCGGGCAGTTCGTCAAGGAACCGGGAAGGCATGGTGGCCTCCGCCCTGCCTCCGAACATCCTCCGGGTCCGGGCGCTGGTCAGGTAGAGCCGCTTGCGGGCCCGGGTGATGCCGACGTAACAGAGGCGCCGTTCCTCCTCCTCTTCGCCTTCGTCGAGTGCCCGCTGATGCGGGAAGACCCCGTCCTCGCAACCGATGATGAATACCGTGTCGTACTCGAGACCCTTTGCGTTGTGGAGAGTCATCAGGGTCAGGAGTTCTTCCTTCTTCTCAAGCTTGTCCTGCTCGGAGTAGAGGGAAATCTGCTGAAGGAACTCGTCCAGCGGGGGCACTCCTGAATCTCCCTCGAGGGCGCGGTTGGCATCGAACTCCCCGGCCACACCGATGAGCTCGCGAAGGTTCTCGATCCGGCCTTCGGCTTCAACTGTGCGTTCCGCCTCGAGTGCCTCGAAATATCCGGTCTCGGTCAGGACCCTTTCCAGCAGGTCTGCCAGGGGGCGACCTTCGACGTCATTCTTCAGACCATTCATGGTGCGCTGGAACTCGCCCACCGAGCGAACTGCCGCGGTGCCGACTCCCGGAACCGCCTCGACCTGGCTGGCCACGTCCCAGATGTCATCGCCGGTCGTGTTCGCGTAGGCAAGCAGCCGACCCTGGGTTGTGCTGCCGATGCCGCGTTTCGGCGAGTTGACGATCCTGGTGAAAGCCACCGAGTCGGAGGGGTTGGCGATGTACTGGAGGTAGGCGATCGCGTCCTTGATCTCGGCCCGGTCGTAGAACCTCGTTCCGCCGATCACCCGGTAGGCGGTGCCGAAACGCACCAGCGTGTCCTCGAGCACCCGGCTCATGGCGTTCATCCGGTAGAAGACGGCCACGTCGAGGGGCGAGACGCCCTCCTCCTCGACCAGCCTTTCGATCTCGCCGGCTACCCAGCGGGCTTCCTCGTGCTCGTCCCCGAGCCGGACGACCTCGATGTCATCGCCCTGTCCGAGGTCTGTCCAGAGCTTCTTGGGCCGACGGTCGCGGTTGTTGTCGACGACCGCGTTTGCTGCCGAGAGGATCGTCTGCGTGGAACGATAGTTCTGTTCCAGCTTGACCACCTTCGCGTCCGGAAAGTCCTGCTCGAAGTCGAGGATGTTGCGGATGTCGGCGTGGCGGAAGCCGTAGATCGACTGGTCCTCGTCACCGACCACGGTCAGGTTCCGATGCTCGGCGGCGAGCAGCTGCAGCAGCCGGTACTGGGCGTGGTTCGTGTCCTGGTACTCGTCGACCAGCACGTACCTGAAGGCCCGCCGCCACCGTTCCCGGACTTCTGGAAACAGCTCCAGCACGTTGACCATCCGGACCAGCAGGTCGTCGAAATCCATGGCGTTCGATTCGAGCATCCGCTGCTCGTAGAGCGCGTATACCCCGGCCGCAGTGTCCTCGAAGTAGGAACCGCCGCGCTGCTTGTACTCCTCCGGGTCGAGCAGTTCGTTCTTGGCCCCGGAAATCGCGTTCTTGATCGCCCGGGCGGGGAAGCGCTTGGGATCGACGTCCAGCTCCTCCATCACCCGCTTGATCATGCGGATCGAGTCGGATTCGTCGTAGATGGTGAAGGCCCTTGCGTAGCCGAGCTTCTCCGCGTCACCGCGAAGCATGCGCCCGCAGGCGGAGTGGAATGTGGTGACCCACATTCCCCTGGCCCGGGCGCCGATCAGCTCTTCGACCCGTTCGCGCATCTCGGTCGCCGCGCGGTTGGTGAAGGTGATTGCGAGGATCTCCCCCGGCCTGGCCCGTCGGGTCGCGAGCAGGTGGGCGATCCGGTGGGTGAGCACCCGGGTCTTTCCCGACCCGGCACCGGCGATGACCAGCAAGGGTCCGTCCCCGTACTCCACCGCTTGCCGCTGGGGAGGGTTCAGCCCGTCGGCGAAAAGGTGGGCCGGCGCGCCCGGCCCAGCCTCATCCGGGCCGGGAGAGTCGGGTGTTCCGCCTTCGTAGTTGCCGAGAGCCTCCACCGCCTGAGGATACCCGTCGGCGCGGCGGGGCCGACCTGGCGTGGCGGGCGCTCAGCCACCCGCCGATGAGCGGCCCTTCTTCGGCCTGTTCTCTGGTTCCTCCACCTGAGGACCGGGGTCCCCGGACAGTTCAGCGACCTGCTTTTCGAGCTCCTTGATGCGCGCCGAGAGGGTCTTCACCGCATCCTGGAGCGGGTCCGGGAGGTGGATCCAGTCAGCGTCGGGACCGTCAGCCACCCTGCGTCCTTCAACCTTCACGGGATGCCCCGGATTTCCGACCACCGTTGATCGCGGCGGCACGTCTTCCACAACCACGGAGTTGGCGCCGATCTTAGCCCCGTGTCCTACCCTGATCGGCCCGAGCAGCTTGGCCCCCGAGCCAATCGTCACGTTGTCCTCGACGGTCGGATGCCGCTTGCCTGACTGAAAGCCGGTTCCCCCGAGAGTCACGCCCTGGTAGAGCGTCACGTTCTCCCCGATCTCGGTGGTCTGTCCGATCACGACGCCCGCCCCGTGGTCGATGAACAGTCCGGGGCCGATCTTCGCGTCGGGGTGGATCTCGATCCCGGTCAGGGCCCGGCTGAGATAGGACACGACGAAGGGCAGAAGCGGAACTCCCGTACGCCTGAGACGGTTGGCCAGACGGTAGGCCAGAAGGGCCTGGACGCCTGGCCAGGTGAGGAGGATCTCGGTGCTCGACACGTCAGCCGTCGCCGGATCGCGCCCGCGGGCAGCGGCGATGTGGGAACGGATGCCCCCGAAGGTCCGTGTGATCAGGTCATCGGCCACCCGGGAAGCCTAAAGCGCCGCCCGGAACTTCAGGTTGCGAAGAAGGGAAGTGACATGTATCGGTCGCCGCTGTCGCAAATGATGGTCACGATCCGTCCCCCTGAGAGTTCGGGCCTGCCCGCCAGCTCCAGGGCAGCATGGACGTTGGCACCCGCAGAGATGCCACCCAGGATTCCCTCCCTGGACGCGAGGCTGCGGGCGGTCCGCAGGGCGTCGTCGTCGCTGACCTGGATCACCTCGTCAATGAGGTCCATGTCCAGTACCTCGGGAATGAACCCGGCTCCGATGCCCTGGATGCGATGGGGACCGAGACGGCCACCCGAAAGCACTGGTGAAGAGGCGGGCTCCACCGCGAAGATGCGTGCCTCCGACCCCTGTTCCTTCAGGAACCTGGCCACGCCGGTGATCGTTCCGCCGGTGCCGACTCCGCAGACGAAGGCATCGATGTCACCGCCGGTGTCGGTCCAGATCTCGGGGCCGGTCGAGCGGAAATGGGCTTCAGGGTTTGCGGGGTTCGAGAACTGGAGCGGCATGTAGCCGTTCCTTTCAGCCGCGATTCGCTGCGCCAGATCGACTGCCTCATCCATCCCGCCCATCGACGAGGTCTCCTGGACTTCCGCCCCGTAGGCCCTCAGAAGCTTGACACGCTCCCGGCTCATGCCCTCCGGCATCGTGAGGATGAGTTCGTAATTGCGGGCGGCGCAGATCATCGCGAGGGCGATCCCGGTGTTGCCGCTGGTCGGCTCGACGATCGCCGATTCGCCGCGCACGAGTTCTCCCCTGGCCTCGGCAGCACCGATCATCGCCGCCCCGATCCGGTCCTTGACCGAGCCGCCGGGATTGAAGTACTCGAGCTTTCCGCAGACCTGGGCTTCGAGCCCGTCACCGATCCGGGCCAGCCAGACCAGCGGCGTGCCACCAACCGTCGCCGATGCCTGTGGCGCGATCAAATGAAGTACATCCTCGCCGCCGCATCCTCGGCCTCGCGCTCGTAGAGATCCTGGATCGTGGTCTCGCCGAAGACGCCGCGAAGAGCCCGGACGCCCTCGGCCCAGATGCCCCCCGCTTCGTCCGCCTCCTGGCCAACCTTGCCGTCGAGCGCCTGGACGACCTCGAGCACAGAGATCTCGCTGGCCGGCCGGGCCAGGATGTAGCCGCCCTTGCTGCCCCTCCGGCTGGTCAGGAGACCGGCCCGGCGAAGGGTCGAGAAGAGCTGCTCGAGAAACTGATCCGGGATGTTTCTCCGCTCTGCCAGTTCCTTGACCGGCATCGGCCGGTCCCCGGCCCCGGCCAGCTCGACCAGGGCGACGACGGCGTAGCGGGATTTCGAGGTGACCGAGATCAAGACACCATTTCTACCGCATCAGCCGGGTGAAAGCAGAGTATCCCTGTCAAGAATCAGGGATTTCCGGAAATCAGGCTTGATCCGCCAGTTCTTCCGGGCCCGGGACTTTCAGCCTGGCAGAAGCGATCCTGGCCAGCGACTCCTCCCTGCCCAGCGCCGCCACTGACTCGAATATCCCGGGAGAAATCGTGGTTCCGGTGATCGCTACCCGGATCGGCTGGAAGACCTTGCCGGCGCCCAGCCCGAGCCGATCGGGCAGGGGTTCCAGTGCCGTCTGCACCGACTCGATGGTGAAGCCGTCATGGTTGGGACCGTTGCCACTCTGGTCGATTCCGGCGAGCAGGGCTTCTACCTCTCCCAGCACCCGCGCCGCATCCCCCTTCATCACCTTGCGCCAGGCCTTCTCGTCCTCGACTGGCGGCTCGAAGAGGAAGCGGATCAGCGGCCACACCTCCTGGAGGGTCTGCGCCTTCTCCTGGACGATCTCGCAGCCGAAGGCAAAGCGCTCCTCGTTCAGGGCCCGGCCACCCGTCTCCGCATCGACGAAGCCCCGGACTGTGGCGCTGTACTCGTCGAGGGACATCTCGCGCATGTAGCGCCCGTTCATCCAGCGAAGCTTCTTCTCGTCGAAGACGGCCGATGACCGTCCGACGTCTTCGGGACGGAACCGCGCGACCAGCTCCTCCGTGGAAAGCAGGGTCTCGTCGTCGCCCGGCCCCCAGCCGAGCAGTGCGACGTAGTTGCGGATCGCGGCGGGCAGGTACCCGGCATCACGGAGTTCCTGCACTGATGCAGCGCCGTGACGCTTGGAGAGTTTCTTCCCGTCGGGGCCGTGCAGCAGGGGCACGTGGGCATATCGGGGCGGATCGATGCCGAGCGCCTTGAAGACGAGCAGCTGCTTCGGCGTGTTCGAGAGATGGTCGTCACCCCGGATCACCTCGGTGATCCCCATGTCGGCGTCGTCGACCGCGACCGCGAAGTTGTAGAGCACCGAGCCGTCGCCCCTGGCGATCACGAAGTCGTCGTAGCTTCGGTTGGGGAAGCGAACCTCTCCCCGGATCAGGTCCTCGACCACGGTTTCGCCCTCGTCCGGCACGCGCAGGCGGATCGCGCCCGTCCCGTCAGGCGACGGGGTGCCGCGATAACCCCGGTCTGCCCCGTGCTCCGCCTTCCATGCCTTCACGTCATCCGCGGTGGCGGAATCGCGGTAGGCGGCACCGGTTTCGATCAGCCTTTCAAGTGCCTCGGCATGGGCCTCCGCCCGTCCGACCTGCGAGATCGGCCCCTCGTCCCAGTCGAGACCGAGCCAGCGCAGCGCATCGAGGATCTGGGCAACGTTCTCGGGGGTGGATCGCTCTAGATCGGTGTCCTCGATCCGGAGCACGAACTCTCCCCCTTCGTGGCGCGCGGCCAGCCAGTTGTACAGTGCGGTCCTCGCTCCCCCGATGTGAAGTGCCCCGGTGGGAGAAGGTGCGAATCTGACCCGGAGGCCGTTTTTCTCGATGCTCATTGGCGCCCATGTTTCCACAGCCGGGTCACTGGCGAAGGCCGTGTCGCGGGGCGAGGCGATCGGCTGCCGCTCGATCCAGATCTTCAACCAGAGCCCGAGGGCCTGGCGACCGACGAACTACCGGGAGGAGGACTTCGCCGAGTTCCGGGAGTGTCTGTCGGAAAGTGGCATTCGCAGCGTGATCATCCACGCGATCTACCTGATCAACACGGCCACCCCTGACCGGGAGTTGAGGAAGAAGTCCCGGCAGGCCCTGGTGCATGCGCTGCGGGTCGGGGACGGAATCGGGGCCGACGGCGTGGTCCTCCACCCCGGCTCCCGCAAGCAGGAAGAGTTGATCCCGGCGATCATCCGTTCCGGCGAGATGATCGGGGAGGCTCTCTCGGAAACCGAACGGTGTCCCGTCCTGGTCGAGCACATGGCCGGCCACCAGAACGTCCTCGCCCACACCTTCGAGGAGGTCGCGGGCATCATCGAGGCCGCCGGCGGAGGCAAGAGGCTTGGTCTCTGCCTCGATTCCTGCCACCTGTTCGCGGCCGGCTACGACATCGGCACCTACGGGGGCATCAACTCGATGCTGGCTGACATGGACGGCGCTCTCGGGCCGGGTCGCCTCCGTGCCCTCCATCTCAACGATTCGAAGGAGCCTCTCGGAAGCCGGCGGGACCGTCACGCCGACATCGGCAAGGGCGAAATCGGCGAGAGAGGATTGGCCCGGTTCCTATCCGAACCCCGCTTTGAAGGCCTGCCCGCCACCATGGAGACGCCGGGGCCGGAGCGCAAGGGGCCCGTCGCCTACGACGTCGAACTGGCGAACCGGCTGATGCGGCGCGGCCGCGCTGCACGCCGCCGGCGCAGGAAATGAATGGCGGCCACTTTCCGGACCATGCCCGATGCCGATCATCCCATCCGTATGAATCGAACCGAAGTGGAGTGGATAGTTTGTCCGCAATCGAGCGTCGAAGGAGAGAGATGACCCCGTCGGAACCAACGCCCCAGCAGAAGATGAATCTTGAGAAGGAGGAGATGCTGGTTGAGAGCTTCTTCACCAAGCCGGCACCGAGCAGTGAGATGCCCGCGGTCGGGGTCACTCCGAGGGCCGCCTACAACATGGTCGCCTCGGAGATGGAACTCGACGGGGACCCGAACAAGAATCTCGCGACCTTCGTAACCACCTGGATGGAGCCAGAGGCCCGCCAGCTGATCCAGGACAGCCTTCACAAGAACTACATCGACCACGCCGAGTACCCGCGAACTGCCGAGATCTCGAAGCGCTGCGTGCGGATGATCCACAACCTGTTCAACGGTCCGGAGGGCCAGGACAGCCCGGGGACGGCCTGCGCCGGTTCTTCCGAGGCGGTGATGCTCGGCGCCCTCTCGATGAAGTGGAACTGGAAGAAGCGCCGGGAGACCGAGGGCAAGGACGTTACCCGCCCGAATCTCGTCTACGGCTCTGACGTCCACGTGGTCTGGGACAAGTTCTGCCGCTACTTCGACGTTGAACCGCGGAACATCCCGATCCCCAAGGGAAAGACCGTCATGGGACCGGACGACTTCCGGGAACACATCGACGAGAACACGATCGGTGTGATCGGGGTCGTCGGCACGACCTTCACCGGTCAGTGCGACGACGTCGTCGGCATCGACCAGATGCTGACCGAACTGGGGGGCAAGGGCCTGGAGGTACCGATGCACATCGATGCCGCATCCGGCGGGTTCGTGTTTCCCTTCTCGAACCCCGAGTTCACCTGGGACTTCCGACTCGACTCGGTCGTGTCGATCAACACTTCGGGCCACAAGTTCGGTCTTGTGTACCCGGGGATCGGCTGGCTGATCACCCGCACCGACTCGCAGGTTGCGGAGGATCTGATCTTCTACGAGGACTACCTCGGCGAGAAGGACGCGACGTTCACCCTGAACTTCTCGGGAAGTTCATCGTTCGTTCTCGCCCAGTACTTCCAGTTCATCCGGCTCGGTCATTCCGGGTACAGCTCGATGGTCCGCGCCATGGAAGCCAACCGGGAGGCCCTGGCCGACCGCCTTCGCCAGATGGACGCGCTCACTGTCTACGACGACGAGAACCCGACCCTGCCGCTCCTGATCGCGAAGACGAACGACAACGAGCCGTTCGACAGCAACGACCTCGTCGGGGAACTGGCTCGCCGTCGTGGCTGGCTGGTGCCGGCCTACCAGATGCCTCCGGACAACGAGAACGACCGGATCATGCGAATGCTGGTGAAGTTCAACCAGACCCGGGAGCTGGTCGACGCGCTCTGCGACGACTTCGAGGATTCGATCAGGTACCTGCGGAAGCGCAGTGAAGGCAAGGTCGCGGGCCCGCCGGTCCACACCGGCCACGGCTACTAGCCAGAGCGGAAAGGGCGGCCCCGTTTGGGACCGCCCTCTGGCGGAGACCCGCCCAACCATCCTTTGTCGAATGGGCGGCTCGGGTTCCTGTTGCCGTCTGGCGAAAGCCAGACGGCGTGCGGGTCTCCTACTTGATCTTGATTCCCGAAATGCTGCGGGAGATGACCAGTCGCTGGATCTCCGAGGTGCCCTCGAAGATGTCGTAGATCTTCGCGTCGCGGTGCATCCGCTCGACCGGGAACTCCCGGGTGTAGCCGTTGCCGCCGAGGATCTGGATCGCCCGCTCGGTGACCCAGGTCGCCACCTCGCCTCCCTTGAGCTTCGACATCGAGCCTTCCGCCTTGGTGAACGGAACCTGGTTGCGGCCCATCCACGAGGCGCGCCAGACCAGCAGGCGGGCTGCGTCGATCTCCAGCGCCATGTTGGCGAGGGTGAAGGCGATCGCCTGGTTCTCGATGATCGCGCGACCGAACTGGACACGTTCCTTGGCGTACTCGAGTGCGTACTCGTAGGCTGCGCGGGCAATGCCGATGGCCTGGGCGCCGACGATCGGACGTGATGCCTCGAAGGTCGCCATCGCGGCCTGCTGCTTGCCCTTCTTGCCTTCACGGACACGGGCGAGACGCTCGTCGAGCTTCTCCTTGCCGCCGAGCAGGCAGTTGCCCGGAACGCGGCAGTCGTCGAGGTGGACGTCGGCGGTGTGCGAGGCACGGATGCCGAGCTTCTTCACCTTGGCGCCCTGCGAGCAGCCGGGGGTGCCGGGGGGAATGATGAAGGCGGCGTGGCCACGGGAGCCGAGTTCACGGTCGACCGAAGCGATCACCACGTGGACGTTGGCGATGCCGCCGTTGGTGGCCCATGCCTTCTGTCCGTTGATCACCCATTCGTCGGTGGCCTCGTCGTACTTGGCCGTGGTGCGGACCCCTGAGACGTCCGAACCGGCGTCGGGCTCGGAAGCACAGAAGGCCGCGACCTTGACGTCGTCCTCGGTGCCGTAGCACTGGGGCACCCACTCACCCATCTGCTCGGGTGTGCCCTGGCCGAAGATCGAGGCCACGGCGAGGCCGGTGCCCTGGATCGCCATGCCGAGTCCGGCATCGCCCCAGAACAGTTCCTCGTTCACGAGCGGCAGGCTGAGTCCGGTCGGGTCGGCGAAGAACTGTGCGGTTCCCTCGAAGCCGTAGAGACCGATCTTGGCGGCCTCCTGCACGATCTCCCAGGGGAACTCTTCGCGCTCGTCCCACTCGTGGGCGGCCGGGCGCATCACGTTCTCGGCAAAACCATGGACCCACTCCTGAATGTCCTTCTGGTCCTGGTTCAGCTCGAGGCTGAACTTCGGCTCAGAAGCCTCATCCACAGTGGTTTCTTCTGAAGTTTCTGTAGCAGTCATGAACCGAATGTTACACGGATCGATGACAACGTTATGTGAGCTGGGACCGCAGGCCCCGGAGCCGTCAGGCGGCTCTTGCCGAACCGCCCTGGCCGATGATCTGGTCGATCTCGGTGGCCAGCCCCGGTGAATGCCTCACCTTGAAGTCTGGACCGAGTTTCAGGCGGCGTTCTCGCTCGCCCTTGACCACCATCACAACGTCCGAATCGCCCTGATGCTGGTCGAACACGGACTTCATTTCTTCCAGCGTGTCGAGTGACATCTGTTCCGAAGTGACCCGGACGACGAACGGCTCGTTCTTCTTGCGGTAGGTCTCACGCGCCTTCTCGATCTGGGCCTCGGAAGGGTTGTAGAGCTCCGCGTCCCTGACCATGATCTTGATGCCGTCCTCTTTGTGATCGACGATCCCCTTGATCATCACCACCTCGTCCAGCTGGACCAGCTGCTGCTTCTCGGAGCGCTCGAGGTCGAAGAGCAGCAGTTCGACCTTGTCCTCGATGTCACTCAGGGTGGCGAAGGCGATCTGCGAACCCTTGCGGCTCCGGAGCTTCCTGTACTCGGTGATCAGGCCGCCGATCTTCACCTTGGAACCTTCCTTCTGGTTCTTCAGTTCGGCGATGCTGCAGTCGGCTTCGGCGAGGATCGCCTCCTTCAGGCCGTCAAGCGGGTGTGACGAGAGGAAGGTTCCCATTACTTCCTTCTCGAGGGCCAGCATCTCCTTCTGGTCGAACTCGACCTCCGAAATCGGTTCGTGACTGCTGCCGGAATCCCCCGTGTCCTCTCCGCCCAAAGTGAAGATCGACTCCTGCCCGAGCATCGCGTCGGACTGCGCCTTGGCGCCGGCGGCCGCCGCATCGGGCAGCCTTTCCAGCATTCCCTTCCTGGAGCCGGGCAAGAGGTCGAAGGCACCGCACTTGATCAGCGATTCCACGGCCCGCTTGTTCACCGCCCGGTTGTCCACCCGCTCGCAGAAGTCCCAGAGCGAGTCGAATGGCCTGTCTTCCCTTGCCCTGATGATCGCCTCGACCGCCGAGTATCCGACGTGCTTGACCGCATCGAGGCCGAAGCGGATGTCGGTGCCGTCGACCACGAAGCTGTGATCGGAGATGTTGACGTCAGGCGGCAGCACCTGGATGCCCATCGAAGAGCAGTGACTGACGAAGAAGGGCACTTTGTCCTTGGTACTCATCACCGATGAGATCACCGCCGCCATGTACTCGGCCGGGTAGTTCGCCTTGAGGTAGGCGGTGCGGTAGGAGATCAGCGCGTAGCAGGCGGCATGCGACTTGTTGAACGAGTAATCGGCTGCCGCCTCGTTGGTGCTCCAGAGGAACTCGGCCAATGCCCGATCGGTGCCCGAAGCCGCGAGTCCCTCCATGAACTTCGGCTTCATCTCGGCCATCAGGTCACGCTTCTTCTTGCCGATCGCCTTGCGCAGGTCATCTGCCTGCGAAGGCGAGAAGCCCGCCATGTCCTTCGCCACCGCCATCAGCTGCTCCTGGTAGAGGAAGCAGCCGTAGGTGGACTCGGTTATCTCGCGGAGCCGCTCGTCGCTGTACTCGACCGAATCGGGATCGTGCTTGCCCTTCGCGTACTTCGGAATCTCGCTCATCGCACCGGGGCGGTACAGCGAAACCAGGGCGGTGATGTCATCGAACTCGGTCGGCACCACCTTGCGCATCGCCTCCCGCATGCCGTCGGACTCGAGCTGGAAGACGCCGATCGAGTCCCCGCGGGCCAGCATCTCGTAGGTGACCGGGTCGTCGAGCGGGATCTCGCCGATGTCGATCTCGATCCCCCGGGAGCGCCGGATGATGTCAACTGCGTCGTCAATGACGTCCAGGTTCCGCAGGCCCAGGAAGTCCATCTTCAGCAGCCCGATCTCCTCGATCGGCACCATCGAGTACTGGGTCACCGTCTTGTACTGCTTGACCTGCTTGCCGTCCTCACCGATGGTCGCCTGGGCCGACTTGTCCTCGACCAGCTGGAGGGGGACGATCTCCTTCAGCGGCCGGCCCGAGATCACGACAGCGGCAGCGTGGATCGAGGTGTTGCGGATCTTGCCCTCGAGCCCGCGGGCCGTGTCGATGATCTTTTTCGCGTCCTCGTCGGAGTCGTAGGTCTTCTTCAGGTCCTCCCCGTCCTTGAGGCAGTCCTCGAAGGACGGTGACCGCCCCATGATCGGCTCGGGAATCTCCTTCGCCAGCCGGTCGCCGGTCGCGTAGTCGAAGCCGTGGACCCGGGCCGCATCACGGACCGCAGCCCTCGGGGCCATCTTGCCGAAAGTGATGATCTGGGCGACCGAGTCGGCGCCGTACTTCTCGGTCACGTAGGCGATCATGCGGTCGCGTCCACGCACCGAGAAGTCGATGTCGATATCCGGCATCGACTTGCGGCCCGGGTTGAGGAAGCGCTCGAACAGGAGGTCGTGCTCAACCGGATCCAGATCCGTTATGCCCAGCGAGTAGGAGACGATCGAACCGGCCGCCGAACCGCGCCCTGGCCCGACCGCGATGCCGTTCTCCTTGGCGTAGTGGACGAAGTCCCAGACGATCAGGAAGTAGGAAGGGAAGCCCATGTCCTCGATCACCTGGAGTTCGAACTCCATCCGCTCGCGTGCTTCCGCCGGGACCGGATCTCCGTAGCGCTCCTTCAGGCCCTCTTCGGCGAGACGCCGCAGCATCTGCGACTCGGTCTCCTCGCTTCCGGTCGGGAAGGACGGCAGCAGGATTTGCCCGAGGGGGATTTCGATCTCGGTGCGGTCGGCGATCTCCAGGGTCGAGGGGATCGCTTCCGGCCACTCGGCGAACTCGCGGTGCATCCGCTCCGCGTCCTTCAGGAAGAACTCGTTCGTGTCGAACTTCATCTTCGGGTCGCTGAGTGTCGACTTGGTCTGAACGCAGAGCAGCGCGCTGTGGTTGAGGTGGTCTTCCTCGCGCAGGTAGTGGACGTCGGCGGTCCCGACCAGCGGCCGGCCCACCTCCCTCGCGATGCGGGCGATCTGTTCGTTGGCCCGGTCCTGCTCGGCGATTCCGTTCTTCTGTACTTCGAGGTAGACCTGTTCGGGCCCGAATACCTCGATCAGCTGGTCGAGGTGCTCGCGAGCCTCGTCCGGGCGATCCTCGACCAGCCGCCGCACGAAGCGCGCCTGCAGGCAGCCGGTGAGCACGATCACGCCTTCGGAGTGCCGCTCGAGCAACTCCATGTCCACGTTGGCCTTGCCCCGGTGGTAGCCCTCGAGGAAACCCTCGGAAGACAATGCGACCAGGTTCTCGAAACCCTTGTTGTTCTCGGCCAGCAAGGTGAGGTGGTTGCGCTCGTACCGGCCCATCGTCTTGACCGCCTGGCGATCATCGACGAAGTAGGCCTCGATGCCGAGAATCGGCTTTATGCCATTGGCCCGACACGCCTTGTACATGTCGAGCGCACCGTTCATCACCCCGTGATCGGTCAGGGCCAGTGCCGGCATGTTCTGCTCGGCCGCAAGGGCCGCCATTTCCTTGATGTTGCAGGCTCCATCCAGCACCGAATGTTCACTGTGAACGTGAAGGTGGACTACCTGTCCCTTGCTGGATACGGCTGAACTCATCGCCCGACCATGATGGCAATCGGGGTGGACGCCAAGCCCGCCCCGATGGATTCTTTCGGGCAGCTTTTCCCGCAAGGTGCGGGAAGCTCCGCACCAGACCTTGAATCGACAAGACCTGTTGCTCCGAAAGCAGACTTCTGCGGCGATTCGACTCACAAGCCTGCTTTCGAAGACCAGGGCCAGCGCGGTCCCCGCCACAGTAGGGTCGGAGCATGATCTACCTGCTGAGACACGGTGACGCCGAGCCCGATCAGGGTGCCGGCGACGCGGCCCGTCGCCTCACGGCGAAGGGGGAAGCCCAGGCGCTGGCGGCAGGCCAGGCGATGAAGAATCTGCAGCTCAACGTGGACACCTGCCTGGCATCGCCTCGGGTGCGGGCCTTCGACACCGCGATGCTCGCCTGCCGGGCCCTCGGAATACCGGTCGAAGTAGTCGACGCGGTCGGCTATGACGACTACGACAGCCTCGAACTCGCCGCCGGACGCGGCGACACCCTGATCGTCGGCCACGAGCCCGACATGTCCATGGAGGTGGCGAGACTCACGGGCGCCAACATCAAGATGAAGAAGGGTGGCCTCGCCCTCATCGACCGGAACACCCTCAAGGCCCTCCTCCGCCCCCAGGAACTCGCCGCCATAGCCAACACCTGACGGAGCCCCTCAACCTGAGCCCCTCACCCGGATCCGCCACCGGCAGAGCCCCTCCCAACCATTCTTTGATTCGAATGGGAGGGGCGGGTTCAGATTGGAGGGCGGGCGAAGACCCGCCCGACTCCAGTTAAGTGGTCAGGCGCATGTCCATGCGCTTGAACCGACGTCGGCCCAGATCAGGGCGGCGATCCTGTCCTGCTCCGCCTTCGAAGCCTCGTGGGGCAGCCCCTCGCCGCCATAGGCTTCCCAGGTTGAGGGGATGATCTGGTACGCGCCGCCGGCCCCGCTGGAGGGGTTCAGGGCCGAGTAGTCACCGCCCGATTCGCACATCACGATGTAGGTCGGAATCGAGTACGGGCCACCCAGGTTCCGGGCGACCTCTACTTCGGCCTGCTCGGCGCTGACCTGC
Organism: Solirubrobacterales bacterium; assembly: GCA_036780865.1. GTDB lineage: Bacteria > Actinomycetota > Thermoleophilia > Solirubrobacterales > 70-9 > 67-14. The sequence goes on from DAIQCC010000013.1 coordinate 60,649, forward strand.
TGCTGCTTTTCGATCTGCTTCTGCCAGCCGGCGATGTCACCCTTGAGCGAGGCAATCCCGGCCTCCCGTTCGGCGTTCGCGGACGCGAGCGTGGCGGCGCTGGCTTCAGCCTCGGCCCTGACGGTCGCGATCTGGTCGCGCGCCGCAGCCAGGGCCTCGTTGTGGGCGTCGACGTCCTGCTTGGCCTCAGCCAGCCCACCGACCTTCCCTTCGAGGTCACGGCGAAGCTGGGCGACGCGCCGGGTCAGGCGCTCATCGGAATTCTGGATCGCGGTCAGGTAGGTGGTCCCCGAGGCGAGCTGCGCGAATGAACTTGCGCCCATGGCGAGCTCGAGGGTGTCCGGTGCCCCGCCGCTCATGTAGATCGCTACGAGCCGCTCGGCGAGGAACCTGCGGGCACGTTTCAGCCGCTGGCGGGATTCCTCGAGGTCGGCTTCGGCCTGGTCGAGTCTGGCCCCCAGCTCGACCGACCGTTCGGCTCCCGCGGCGAGCAGCCCGGAGAGGCGTGCTTCCCTGGACGCTGCCTGCGCGGCCCGTGCCTGTGCCGATTCGAGCTCGGCGCGATTTGCCTCGATTGCCGCTGACTGGCTTTCGATCCGTTCGCGCGCAGCGGACTGCTTCTGCTCGAGCGTGAGTGCCGACGCATGGTCGGAACCCGCCGCGAGCAGCAGGGCGCAGGCGATGCCCAGCGCCAAGCTGCCCCTCAGGGCAGCGAAAACTGTTCGAGTTGGAGCCAAAACGCGAGGGATTCACCGTAACGGGGATACCCCGAATCACCCGTGACCTGCCTCACGGCCGCAAGATGTCTTGCGGGCCAGGGGCACCGGGATCGGGACCGTCAGCGCTGGTCGCCCGGAATCCGGATCCCGATGCGGTGGCTACGCCTCCGGGGTCTCCCGGGTCAGGACGTAGCCCACGGTACCTCCGACGATGGCCAGCAGCGCAAGGGCCATGACCGCACCGATTCCCGCCTTCAGCCCCTTGCCGCCCGATGCCTCTCGGCGCAGGAGGCGCCACAATGTCTTCACGACCGCCATTCCGATCAGCTTGTAGATCACTTGCCTTGCTCCTTGCCGTTGCGGTTTCGAACCTGATGAGCCATGCGGCTCTGAAGCGAGAAGAGCTCGATGAATCCGGGAGCCGCATTCTGCGAGAAGTCGCCACCGGATGCCCCGAATGAGGCGAGGTTCTCGTCATAGACGGCGAAGTCCGACTTGCGGGCGACCGGGGTTACGGACCCCTTGTAGAGCTTCAGCCTCACTTCACCGGTCACGTACTCGTTGGCCGAGTCCATGAAGGCGTCGAGGTCATGCCTCAGCGGCTCGAACCAGAGGCCGGCGTAGACCATGTAAGCCCAGTGCCGGTCGAGCGAGTGCTTGAAGTTGTTCTGGTGAATGGTCGAGACGACCTTCTCCAGGTCCTGATGGGCGGTGAGTATCAGTGCCGCGGCCGGAACTTCATAGATGTCGCGCACCTTGAGTCCGACGATCCGGTCTTCGATGTGATCGACGATGCCGCATCCGTGACGGCAGCCTGCATCGGCGGCTGCCTCGAGCAGCGGAACCAGGTCCATCCGCTCGCCGTTGAAGCTGACCGGACGGCCGGACTCGAAACCGATCGTCACGTACTCGGGTTCATCCGGTGCTTCCTCCGGACGCGTGACCAGCTGGAATACGTCGTCGGGCGGCTCGGTGTCGAGCTGCTCGATCACCTTGCCCTCGGAGGAGCGGCCCCAGAGGTTGTCGTCGATCGAGTACGGCGAAACCGAGGTCCCGCCCTTGAGCGGAATGTCGTGCTTGCGGCAGTACTCGAGCTCCTCTTCGCGGCCGATCTGCCAGGCCCGCACCGGCGCGATCATCTTGAGTTCCGGGTTGAGGGTCGCGACCGTGCCTTCGAGGCGAACCTGGTCGTTGCCCTTGCCGGTGCAGCCGTGAGCCAGAGTGTCGCAACCAAACCGCTCGGCCACCTCGACCCCGAGCTTGCCGATCAGCGGCCGCCCCAGCGAAGTGAACAGCGGGTAACCGCCGCCGTAGAGGGCGTTGGCCTTGATCGCCGGTAGGACGAAATCCTCGGCGAACTCTTCCCGGGCATCGATCACGACCGATTCGATGGCCCCCATGTTCTTCGCCTTCTCGAGGATCGCGTCGTAGTCCTCGCCAGGCTGACCGAGATTGACCGTCAGGGTGACGACCTCGGCCTCGTAGGCCTCCTGGATCCAGTGAAGCATCACACTTGTGTCGAGTCCACCCGAGTAGAGGAGCACGACACGGTTCACCTCCTCCGGCCGGGCCTCGTAAGAGGCAACCGGACCGGGGAGCGAATCGAGGGAGATGTCCGTCATCCGGGGCCGATCCCGCCGCTGCTGGTGCCGCTGTCGGTGCCTGTCCCGGTGTCCGGGGAGACGCCGCCGGAAGAGCCGCCGGTGTCCGTACCGGTGCCGGTGCCCGTATCGCTTCCCGTCCCGGTGTCAGGGCTGATGCCGCCGCTGCCGTCTGTGCCCGAGGTGTCGGGAGTGGTCGGGGTCACGCCACCGTCGTTGTCGTCGGTCGTGTCGGTGGTTCCGGTCTCACCGGTCGGGGTCACCGGCACGATCGGCACGGTCACTCCGGTTTCGCCGGTGGTCGCCGTGTTGTCGGAATCGTCTCCACCCGAGCTGATCACGATCACCGCGATGATCAGGCCGACGATCACCGCGACCAGCACGATGATCAGGTTGCGCAGGTGCTTCTGCTTCTCTTCAGGCGTGTAATGCGGGCCATCGTCCCGTCCGCGGCGAGGCGGCTCGCCGTTTCTCATCACTCGTGTGGGATCTTCACTCACGGGTCTCTCCAGTCACTTTGATTCGACCGGATGGTACCCGGCCAGTACATCGGCTATCACCGTAACGGCGTGATCAGCCTGCTCGTCGGTCAGGACAAAGGGCGGCAGCAGGCGAAGCGAATCCGGCCGGGGCGCATTCGCCACCAGGCCGTTCTCGAGCAGGGCGGAGTTCACCTCCGACGAAACGATGCCGTCAGCCAGCCGCATTCCGATCATCAGCCCCCTGCCCCGCACCTCGACGACCTGCTCGATCGAGGCGAGACCCTCCGTCAGCCGGTCGCCGAGCGCGCGAATCCTGCGCAGCATCGCGGGATCGTCGACCAGGTCGAGCACCGCCAGTGCGGCGCTGGCCGCCACCGGTCCGCCGGCAAAGGTGGAGCCGTGGTCACCGGCAGCAAGGATCTCGCCGGTCTGGCTGTTTCCGATGCAGGCGCCGACCGCCACCCCGCCCCCGAGCGCCTTGGCGGTGGTGATCACGTCGGGGCGCACCGGCCCCTGCTCGAAGGCCCAGAGCGATCCGGTCCGCCCCACCCCGGTCTGGACCTCGTCGAAGATCAGCAGCGCGCCAGACTTGTCGCATGCCTCCCGGGCCGCGACCAGCGTCTCGTCGGAGAGCGGGAACACGCCGGCTTCGCCCTGGATCGGTTCGATCAGGACGGCGGCGGTGTCGTCGTTCACGGCCTCCCGCAGAGCTGCAGCGTCATCGAAGGGAACCGAACTGAAGCCGGGCAGCATGGGTGCGAAGTCGGGATTCTTCGAAAGGCCGGGCGTTGCCGAAAGCGAACCGTAACTTCGTCCGTGGAAATCGCCTTCGAAGGAGATGATTTCGGAGTTCTCGACCCCCCGGGCCCTTGCCGCCTTGCGGGCGATTTTGATCGCGCACTCGTTCGCTTCCGTTCCCGAATTGCAGAAGAAGACCTTTCCACCCAGCGAACTTTCGGAGAGGCGACGGGCCAGCTCGACCATCGGTGCCGTGTAGAACAGGTTCGAGACGTGCTGGAGCTGGCCGGATTGTTCGCGGATCGCGTTCACGACTGCGGGGTGGCAGTGGCCGACCGAAGTGACCGAGATCCCGCCGAGGAAGTCGATGTACTCGCGACCTTCGGAATCGAAGAGCAGGGCCCCTTCGCCGCGCACGAACTCGACCGGCGCACGCTTGTAGGTCTGCATCACGTATCTGGCCTCGTCGGCCAGGAGCTGCTCGTTCACGGCGTCACCATCGTGCCGATACCGGCGTCGGTGAAGAGTTCCAGGAGCAGCGAGTGCGGCCGCCTTCCGTCGATGATGTAGGCGTTCTGGGCCCCGCCGCGTATCGCGTTCACGCAGGCGGTGAGCTTCGGGCGCATGCCACCGGAAATCGATTCGAGCGCGGCATCCACTTCGGCGACGCTGGTCACCGAGATGCGGGAGCTCTCGTCATCGGGATCCCTCAGCCAGCCGACGATGTCGGTCAGGAAGATGACCTTGAAGGCGCCAAGCGCGGCCGCGACCTTGCCTGCCGCCTCGTCGGCGTTGATGTTGTACGAGTTGCCTTCGCGGTCGGAACCGACCGACGCGATCACCGGGATGTAGTCCTCGCTGATGTGGTTGAGAACGTCGATGTCGACCCGCTCGATGTCCCCGACGAAGCCCACCTCCTCGGCGTTCGCTACCGGCGCAACGTCGAAGAGTCCCCCGTCCTCGCCGGAGAGGCCGACGGCGGGTGAGCCGGCCCGCCCGAGGCGGCTGACCAGCTCGGCATTCAGCTTTCCGAGCAGGACCATCTTCGCGATCTCCACTGTCTCGGCATCGGAGACCCGAAGGCCGTGCTGGAAGCGGACCTCGATGCCCATCCGGTTCATGTACTTCGTGATCTCCGGCCCCCCGCCGTGGATGATCACGGGATTGAGCCCGACGTACTTGAGCAGGACGACGTCATCGGCAAAGGCCTGGCGCAGGGACTCGTCGCGCATGGCGGCGCCGCCGTACTTGATGACCACGGTCTTGCCGTGGAACTCGCGGATGTACGGCAGGGCCTCGAGCAGGACGTTGACGCTGTCATCGTCCAGACGGGTCGCTCCACCGATCACGTCCGCGATCTGGCTTGCCTTCTCGTTGGGGTCCATGGCTGCTTCTTTCCTCGGGTGAACTACGTGGTGTACTCGGCGTTGATCACGATGTACTCGTGGGTCAGGTCGCTGAAATAGACATGCGCGTCTGCCTCGCCCCTGTCGAGCCGGAGGGTCAGCTCCGCCTCCCGTCCTCCGTCGGCAATGTCGCCGGCGTCGATCACATCCGGGCCCAGCTCGCCGATGTCCTGTCCGGCCAGGGCCTGGCCGGCCGCCTGGGCGATCCGGCCCCAGTTGGGATCGCGGCCCAGCAGGGCGGTCTTGACCAGGGGCGAGTTGGCGATCTTCCTGGCGACCAGTTCGGCTTCCTCATGATCGGCGGCACCGGTCACCCGGGCGCGAGCGACCCGGCTGGCTCCTTCACCGTCGGAAACGATCTCCAGGGCCAGCTGGAGCAGGACCGCCTCCAGCAGTCCGTCCGGCATCTCGCGGCCGGATGCCCCGGAAGACTGGAGCAGGACGGTGTCGTTGGTGCTCATCTGACCATCGACGGTGATGCGGCCGAACGACGCGTCGACTGCGCTTCGGAGCGCGGTGGCCGGGTCGGGAAGGACGGCATCTGTCTGTACGAAGCAAAGCATCGTCGCGAAGCCTGGCTCGATCATGCCGGCGCCCTTCGCCTGCGCGGAAAGAGTCACTCCCCCGACCCTGAGCGAAACCCGTTTCGGCCACTTGTCGGTGGTCATGATCGCTTCCGAAAAGGCGACCGCCCCCTCGGCCTTCAGAGAGCCGGCGAGGCCGTCGATGCCCGACAGGACCGCTTCCATGTCCATCGGCACGCCGATGACACCCGTTTCGGCCACCGCCACCGAGGTCGGTTCAATCCCGGCGGCCTTGGCCAGCGCATCCCGCATCGACAGTGCGTCCCGGATGCCCTGCTCGCCGGTGGCAGCGTTGGCGTTGCCGGAGTTGACGATTGCCGCCCGGATGCCGTCCTGCTGCAGGTTCTCCCTGCAGACGCGGATCGGTGCCGCGGCGGCTGCGTTCGAAGTCAGCAGGATCGCCGACCTGAGTTCGGCCGTGTCGCAGATCACCGCACCCAGGTCGGTGGCCCCGCCACCCTTCAGCCCGCAGGCGACTCCGCCGGCGCGAAACCCGTCCGGCAGGAGCGCCGGATCCCGGAACGAGATTCCGGCGGGGGGATCAACCCACCGGGAGCGAAAAAAGTCGCCCTCCGGGGGTACGCTGAGGCTGGGATAACCGTTCACCGCAGTCCCTCCGCTTCATCGAGCCCGAGCATGAGGTTGAGGTTCTGGATCGCCTGTGAGGAGGCACCCTTCCAGAGGTTGTCGATGGCCGATTCGACGAGGATCCGGTCGTCGGCGACAAGGGCGAAGATGTGGCACTGGTTGGACTCGCGGACGTCGCGCATCCCCGGGGGCATGTCACGGAGGCGTACGAAAGGCTCGTCATCGTAGGCATCGGCGAAGATCCGGTCGAGTTCATCCTGGGTGATTTCACGTCTGGGTGTCACGTAGCAGCTGACCAGCTCGCCCTGGTCGACCGGAACCAGATGGGGCACGAAGGTGAGCCGGTCAAGTTCGAGCTTCTCCATGATCTCGGGCCTGTGTCGGTGGCCTGAAGGCTTGTAGGCGTTGACGTTCTCGGTGATGGTGACGAAGGCGGTTCCTTCTCCCCCGCCCCGCCCCGCCCCGGAAACTCCGGACTTCGCATCGATCACCACATCATCGATCAGCTCCGCTTCAGCGAGAGGAGCAAGTCCGAGAATGGACGCGGTCGGGTAACAGCCCGGGTTGGCGACCAGCTCGGCTCCGGCGATCTCCCGGCGGTTCAGCTCGGGCAGTCCGTAGACGGCCCCGTCGAGAAGGTCAGGATCCGAGTGGGGTCCATACGCCTTCTCGTAGGACGGCAGGTGATCGAAGCGAAAGTCGGCCGAGAGATCGACGACCAGCAGTCCCCGACCCCGCATCTGCGCGACGACCGGGGCAGCCGCACCGTGTGGATAGGCGACGATTCCAACCTCGACGTCGTCGAGATCCGACTCTTCAAGTTCCTTGATCTCCAGCGGCACCGAGTAGCGCGGGTAGAGCTCGTGGAGCTTCCGGCCGGTCTCGGAGCGGCCGGTGACCGCGGCCAGTTCGAGTCGTGGGTGCCGCCAGACGAGCTCGGCCGCGAGGGCGCCGGCATAACCGGTGGCACCGGCCACCAGGACCCTGGCCTTCGCTCCTTCCGGAGCCATGGGCTGGATCTGGTCAGCCACGGAGCCTTCCTCCCGACTCGGCCAGTGCCGCCACGATCGCCCGCCAGACCGGCTCGATCTCCTCATCGCTCAGGGTCCTGTCCGGCGCCCTGAAGCGCAATCTCAGCGCGAGGCTCTTCTCGCCATCGCCGACTCCCTCTCCGCTGTACACGTCGAAGACCCGGACCGAGGTGAGCAGCTCGCCACCGGCATCCTCGACCGCGCCGACGACACTGGCCGCAGGGATGTCCGCATCGATCAGCACCGCGAGGTCGCGATCGACGGGCGGGAACTGCGTGAAGTCCGAGTACGCCTCCTCGCCGACCGGAGATGCCTCGAGCAATTCGGCCAGTTCGATCTCGAAGGCGACGGCGTTCTCGAGGTCATACCCGTCGGCCACCAGGGGATGCAGCTCTCCGATCCAGCCGATCGGCTTGCCGTTCAGGGTCACCGATCCGGACTTGCCCGGATGAAGGAAGGGCTCAACGGGGCTGCCCGGGATGCGTTCGACCGAAACCGATGTACCCAGTCCGCCCGCTAGATGCTCCAGTACGCCCTTCAGGGCGAAGAAGTCGGCTGAACCGTTTGAGTCTCGCCAGGATGCCGGATCAACTGGACCGACCATCACCGCGCAGAGATGTTGGGGCTCGTTCGACGGTGGCCGCGTGTTGCCCGGAAAGTCGCCGCCGAGCGGGCCGGGCCCGAACTCGCCGGCGGGCAGGTAGACCCGGCCCGACTCGAAAAGTGCTATTCGGTCGGCTCCGCGTGCGAGGTTGCGCTGGGCCGCACCAAGTACCGCGCCGAGCAGGATCGTTCTCATCACCGACTGGTCCTCGGAGAGCGGGTTGGCCAGCCTGACCGCCTTCGCCCGGGGATCCTCATCGTCGAGCCGCAGCCTCACGGTCTCTCCCGGATCGGTGAAGCTCCAGCCGACCATCTCGTCGAATCCCGACTCCCGCAGCGAGTCCTCGGCCCTTCGCTGGAGCGCCTGCTGGCGGCTGAGTCCGCCGGGGCGACCAGCCCCGGATGGCAGGGTCGCAGGGAGGTTCCGGTCGAGATCACTGATCCGTCCGACTTCCTCGACCAGGTCAATCTCCCGCGTCACATCGTAGTGACGGTCCGGTGGCACCGTGACCAGCAGGTCCTCACCCTCGCGATCTACCCCGAAACCGAGCATCTCCAGCGCTTCCGTCTGCCGGCTGGCATCGATCGCCATCCCGAGCACCCTTTCCACCCGGCCGGCCCTGAGGCGGATCGGCTTTTCTCCGGTCTGAGGCGCTGCGACGTCCACGAGGCCGGTCATCGGGGTGGCGCCACAGATTTCGACCATCAGACGGGCGGCGACCGCCTGGGCCCGCAGGGTCAGGTCCGGGTGCAGCTGCTTCTCGAAACGGGCTGATGCCTCGGAGCGAAGGCCGAGGTCCCGGGAGGTCCTGAGGATGTTGGGACCGTTCCAGTTCGCTGCCTCCATCAGAGCGGTGGTGGTGGATTCCGAAACCTCGGAAACCGAACCGCCCATCATGCCGCCGATACCGGCCAGTCCGTTACGGTCGGCCACGGCGATCATCCGGTCGGTGAGCTCGTACTCGCTGCCGTCCAGCGCGGCGACCTTCTCCCCGTTCTCCGCCCGCCGGATGATCAGTTCGCCTTCAGGCACGAGATCCAGGTCGTAGGCGTGCATGGGCTGCCCGGTCAGCCACATCACGTAGTTGGTGATGTCGACCACGTTCGAGATCGGGCGCATCCCGGCGGCGATGAGACGGGCCTTCAGCCAGAGGGGCGACGGTCCCACCTTGACGTCGGTGAATCCCCTCGCGGTGAACCTCGGGCAGAGGTCCTCGTCGCGGACCACTATCCGGACCCGATCGCCGGTGCTCTCCTCGCCGACCGGCTCGTTCAGGCGTTCGACGTCTCCCTGCTCCGAAGCGATTCCGGGTCCGATCGGGCCGCCGTCCCAGGGGGCGGGAGAAAGCGGAGCACCGCTGATCGCGTGAGCCTCACGGGCGACGCCATAGATGCCGAAGCAATCGGTCCGGTTCGGAGTCACCTCCAGTTCCAGCACCGGTTCGGCCAGCGGGAGCAGTTCTACCGCCGGGGTTCCGGGTGCCGGGCCGTCCCCGAGGACGAGGATTCCTTCATGACCTTCTCCAAGTTCGAGCTCCCGCTCCGAGCAGATCATTCCGTTCGACTCGACACCGCGCAGCTTGGCCTGCTTGATCTTCATTCCACCCGGCATCTCCGCGCCGGGCAGGGCGACCACGACCGTCTGGCCGGCGGCGACGTTCGGGGCACCGCAGACGATGGTCCGGGTTTCGTCCCCGGTGTCGACCTGGCAGACGTTCAGCCGGTCCGCATCGGGGTGCTTCTCGACCTCGGTCACCTTGCCGATCACAAAGCCCTCAGCCGAGGGCGGGCCGAGGGTTGTTACCCGCTCCACCTCGGTGCCGGTCATCGCCATCTTTTCGGCGAGTACCCGGGGCTCGAGAGCCGGGTCGCAGTAGTCGGCCATCCATTCGTAGGGAACTCTCATGAGAACTGCTCCAGCATCCGTACGTCGTTGTCGAAGAAGAGCCTGAGGTCGCCGACTCCATGCCGGAGCATCGCGATCCGCTCGATGCCGAAGCCGAAGGCGAATCCGGTCACGGAATCAGGGTCGTAGCCGGCGTCGGCGACGAAACCGAAGACATTCGGGTCGACCATCCCGGCACCGCCGAGCTCGATCCAGCCAATGCCCTTGCAGAGGCCGCAGCGGGATCCATCGCCGAGCGACCCCGAGCCACCGCAGCGGAAGCAGGAAACGTCGAACTCCACTGAAGGTTCGGTGAACGGGAAGAAGTGGGGGCGCATCCGGATCTCGCGGTCGGGGCCGAAGATCTCGCGAAGCATTGCGAGCAGGGTGCCCTTGAGGTCCGCCAGCGTGATTCCCTCTCCCACCGCCAGGCCTTCGACCTGATGGAACATCGGGCTGTGGGTCGCGTCAGAATCGCGCCTGTAGGTCTTGCCGGGCACGATCATGAACAGCGGCGGCGGAGACGCCTCCATCGCACGGACCTGCATCGGCGAGGTATGGGTGCGGAGCAGGACCTGCTCGACATGCCGTTCGTCCTCCACGTAGAAGGTGTCCTGGAGCATTCTGGCGGGGTGCCCTTCAGGGTGGTTCAGGGCGGTGAAGTTGTAGTAGTCGTGCTCGACCTCGGGGCCCTCCATCACCTGGTAGCCGAGACCGATCATCACGTCCTCGATCAGCCGCCTGGTCCGGGTGATCGGATGGATGTGGCCGACCGCGCGGGCGGGTGCCCCGGGTAGCGTCACGTCGATGCGGTCCTCGGCGAGGGACTTCTCCAGCTCGTCGTTCCTGAGACCTTCGACCTTTTCCTCGATCGCGCTCTCGAGGGTTTTTCGCACCTTGTTTCCGGTACCGCCGACCGGACCGCGCTGCTCCGGCGGCAGGTCGGCGATTCCCCGCAGGATTCCGGTCAACTCCGCCTTGCGCCCCAGAAACCTGACCCGCACCTCCTCGAGTTCGGCCACCGTGCCGGCTGCCTCAACCTCGGCCAGTCCCTCGAGCTGGATTTCCTCTATCCGTTCAACCATTTCTTTCCCGGTTCAGATTCCTGATTTCCTCTTATTCAAGCGCCCTGGGCCGTCGGTGACGAAATCCGCTCGCAGGCGATAGCCGCTGCGGCGGCAACGTTCAGTGACTGCGCTCCCCCGGGTCTCTGGGGGATCGTCCAGGTGACCTCGCATTCCTTCAATACGTCATCCGAAAGCCCTTCGCGTTCGGAGCCCAGGCAGATCGTTGCGGGGCCGTCGATCCGGCCCGGAGTTTCGCCGCCCTCCGGAACGGTGGCGATCCTCGGTGCGGGAGTGCCCCCGATCCCTGCCTTCGCCACCGGCTGGGTGAAGATCGAACCCATGCTGGCCCTGACCGAGATGCCGGAGAAGGGGTCGGCGCTGCCGGGGCCCAGCACGACGGTGCCGCCGACCAAAGCGTCGGCGGTGCGGATGATCGTCCCGATGTTGCCCGGATCCGACACCCCGTCCAGGAAGATGCACTTGTCCGCTGTCAGGAGCTCCGGCACGGCCCAGATTTCGCTCCAGATGCCGATCACCCTGGTTCCCGAGGCGAGCGCCGCGACATCGTCCAGCAGCGCCGGCTCGACCTGCTCTCCCGGAATCTCGCTGTCCGGATGAACCAGCAGCCCCACCGGTTCATGTCCGGCTTTCAGGCCGGCCATGGCGAGATCCTCGCCTTCGGTCACGAACATGCCCATCTTGCGGCGGTGCTTCTTCTGGCCGAGCTTGCGGACCAGTTTCAGTTTTTCGTTGTCCTTGCTGGTGATCATCGTTCTCGTTCTTCTTTGTTTGAACCGGCCCTGAAACGAAAAAGGGCGGCTCGCTACTCGCGAAGCCGCCCGGTGGGTTCGAGGTGCCGTCAGCGCACTAGGCGGCGGCACCCTCCCGGGCGATCTCGACAAATCGGCGAAAGTCCTCACGGTCGTTGACTGCGATGTCTGCGAGCATCTTCCGGTTGACCTCGACCCCGGCAGCGCTGAGGCCATGCATCAGCTCGGAGTAGCTCATGCCCTCGAGCCTGGCGGCAGCATTGATTCGGGTGATCCAGAGGCGACGGAAGTCGCGCTTGCGGACCCGGCGGTCACGGTAGGCGTAGGCGCCCGACCGCATGACCTGTTCCTTGGCCAGCTTGTAAGACGAGTTCTTGCGGCCGTAGTAACCCTTGGCCTCTTCAAGTACCTTGCGCCGCTTCTTGCGGGCGTTTACCGAACGCTTCACGCGAGCCATTATTTGCCTCCCAGAAGCTTGTTCACACGCGGGGCGTCGCTGTCGCTGATGTGGGCAGGCTTGCCCATGTTGCGCTTGCGCTTGGGGGACTTCTTTTCCAGAATGTGGCTGGAATACGCATGCCGCCCGCGCAGCTTGCCCTTGGCCGAGCGCTTGAAGCGCTTCTTGGCCCCTGAGTGTGTCTTCATCTTCGGCATGAGCCGGAACATTCAATCAAAATCTTCGGCCTACCGCCTTTCCGCCCTGCAAAACGGGTGATTTCCAGCGTGAATCGGCGACTGCCGGCCACTTTCGACCGGACGCCGCAGGTACGCTGCCCCGATGCGGATCGTCCACGTTCTCGGAACCCGGCCCAACTTCGTCAAGATGGCGCCAGTGATTGCCGCCATCTCGCGCCGGATGCCGGATGCCGACCAAACGATCGTTCACACCGGCCAGCATTACGACCGCCTGATGAGCGAGATCTTCTTCGAGCAACTCGGCGTGCCGGCCCCGGACCACATGCTGGAGGTCGGATCCGGCAGCCACGCCCAGCAGACCGCCCGGGTGATGGAGCGACTGGAACCGCTCCTGGTCGAGGACCGCCCCGACCTGGTCGTCGTGCCCGGTGACGTCAACTCCACCGTGGCCGCCGCGCTCACGGCGGTGAAACTCGACATCCCGGTTGCCCATCTCGAGTCCGGGCTCCGCAGCCACGACCGAACCATGCCGGAGGAAATCAACCGGATCATCACCGACCAGATCAGCGACATCCTCTGGGTCCACAGCGAGGAGGCCATCCGCAACCTCGAACTCGAAGGCATCCCGGCGGAGCGTGCCCACTTCGTCGGCAACACCATGATCGACAGTCTCGTCGCGCTTCAGGACCGGTTCCGCCCCCTCGAGACCTGCCGCAGTCATGGCCTCGAGCCAGGCTCCTACCTGCTGGTCACCCTCCACCGCCCTGCCCTGGTCGACGGTCCGCTGCTCTTCGACGCGGTCGCTGCCCTGAACCAGGTCTCGACGATGATGCCGGTCCTCTTTCCGGTACACCCACGCACCCGTGCCAGGCTGGCCGGAAACGCCGAGCTGTCCGGGGATCTCCACCTCGTCGACCCGGCCGGGTATCTCGAGTTCCTCTCCCTGGAGGCCGATGCCGGTGCCGTCCTGACCGACTCCGGCGGGATCCAGGAGGAGACGACCTACCTGGGCGTGCCCTGCTTCACCCTCCGCGACAACACCGAGCGTCCGGTAACGATCGAACTCGGCACCAACGTCCTGCTCGGCCTCGACCCGGCCCGGATCACCGAGATTCCCGGCATCGTCGCGAGCAGGGAGCAGGACGCCGCCCGCGGCGACACCTCACAACAGCAGCCTCCCCCGCTCTGGGACGGTCACGCCGCCGAGCGGATCGCCGACCTGCTGGCAGCCTGAAACTCGCCGACTGGCGACGAGAAGGCAGAAACCCGCAATTATCACGGGCTTTTGCCACCGCGGGCAACCGGGGCGGCGGAACACTGAGGGAAACCGGACGCGCCGGAACTACTCGGAGGAACCGGCCTTGGAAAGATCAGTCGGAGGATTCGGCCGGTTCGGCCGCCGGAGCGGCGTCCTCGGCCGGGGTCCCCGGCTCGGTGTCCGGTGCCACCGCGTTCGGGTGGTCCGGGATCGCGTCGGGAGCGATCGCGTTGGGATGGTCCGGAACTGCCTGCGGGTGGTCGTTGGCCGGGGCCTCGTCACCGCCGCGGTTCCGTTCCTTGCCCTTCTTTCTGGCCGCCTTGTCCGCTTCCGCTTCGCGGCTGGCCTCCTTGGACGGCCCGAGCAGCATGCTCATGTTGCGGCCCTCCTGGAGCGGCTTCGATTCGATCACGGCGAGATCCTCGCCGAGGTCCTCGTAAAGCCTGTAGAGCAGATCCCGTCCGCGCTCCGGGTGGGCCTGTTCACGGCCCCGGAACATGATCGTGACCTTTACCTTGTCGCCGGCCTTGAGGAAGCGGCTGACATGCCCCTTCTTCGTGTTGTAGTCGTTGTCGGCGATCTTCGGTCGAAGCTTGATCTCGCGGATGTTGACCTGGGTCTGGTGCTTGCGGGCGGCCTTCTGCTTCTGCTCCTGCTCGTACTTGTACTTCGAGTAATCGAGCAGCCGGCAGACGGGCGGCTTCGCACCGGCCGCGACCTCGACCAGGTCGAGCTCGGCCTCGCGGGCCATCTGGCGGGCCTGGTCGGTATCGACGATGCCGACCTGCTCCCCGTCGGCTCCGATGAGCCTGACCTTGGGCACGCGGATGCGCTCGTTGATACGAGTGTTGTCCCGTTCAGGGGGACGCCGGTCAAACCTGCGCGGAATCGGCACTAGCTAAGAACCAAGGGGCAGATCAAGCGGACAAGAAACGGGTAGGCGAGCACGCGGGCGCAACGGGGCGCGATTTCTTTTTCGTGCGTCGAATCAACTGTCCAGCAGCATACAGAACTTTTCGACACTCATCGAGCCCAGTTCGCCATCCTCATGGGACCGGACCGATACTTCCGCCGCCTCCATCTCGCGGTCACCGACCACCAGCATGTACGGGAAGCGGCCCAGTTCGGCCGCCCGGATCTTCTTTCCGACCGACTCGGAGCGCTCTTCGACGGAAACCCGGGCGCCGTTCGCCCGGAGATCCTCGGCGACCTGGCGGGCGTACCCGAGATGCTTGTCGGAGACCGGAACGATCCGGGCCTGAACCGGGGCAAGCCAGGCGGGGAATCGTCCGGCGTAGTGCTCGATCAGGATGCCGGCGAAGCGTTCCATCGAACCGAGCAGGGCGCGATGGATCATCACCGGGCGCTCCTGTCCATCGTCGGAGTCGGTGTAGGTGAGCCCGAAACGCTCCGGCATCTGAAAGTCGAGCTGGCAGGTTCCGAGCTGCCATGAACGTCCGAGAGCGTCGGTCACGTGAAAGTCGATCTTGGGCCCGTAGAACGCGCCGTCTCCGGGGTTGATCTTGTAGTCACGGCCCTGGGAGTCCAGCGCGCTCTTCAGCATCGACTCGGCCTGCTCCCAGAGTTCATCGCTGCCCAGCGACTTTTCGGGACGGGTCGAGAGTTCGACCTGTACGTCCTCGAAGCCGAAGCGGGCGTAGAGCTCGTCGATGGCTTCGCAGATCTCCGCCACTTCGGATTCGACCTGGTCGATCGTGCAGTAGACGTGCGCGTCGTCCTGGGTGAACGCCCGGACCCGGAGCAACCCGTGGAGCACTCCCTCGCGTTCGTTGCGGGTTACCCGGCCGAACTCGGCCAGCCGCAGCGGCAGATCACGGT
Organism: Solirubrobacterales bacterium; assembly: GCA_036780865.1. Taxonomy (GTDB): domain Bacteria; phylum Actinomycetota; class Thermoleophilia; order Solirubrobacterales; family 70-9; genus 67-14. The sequence continues at coordinate 75,856 of DAIQCC010000013.1, forward strand.
AAGAGTGTCGTTGCGATCCGTAGACCAGGCAGCAGCCGGGACAGTTCATGGGCCTGAGCGCGTAGCGACGCTCGTCGACCTCCATGAAGTACATGTCGTCCTTGTAGTTGTCCCAGTGCCCGGATCGGTGCCAGAGCTCCTCGTCCATCACCTGCGGGGTGGCGATCTCCTTGTACCCGCGCCGGGTGAGCTGCTGGCGTACTTCCTTCTCGATCAGCCGCAGGAGGACGGTGCCGTTGGGCAGCCAGAAGGGCATGCCTGGGGCTTCGTCGCGAAGCATGAAGAGGTCGAGTTCGGGCCCAAGCCGGCGGTGGTCGCGCGCCTTGGCCTGCTCGATCCTTTCGAGATGCTCGGCCAGGTCCTCTTTCGAGAAAAAGGCCGTGCCGTAGATGCGGGTGAGCATCTGGCGGTTCTCGTCACCGCGCCAGTAGGCACCGGCGACCGAGTTCAGCTTGATCGCCTTGATCCGCTTCGTGCCGGGTCCGTGCGGTCCCCGGCATAGATCTTCAAAGGGCCCGTTCCGGTAGAGCGAGACGGTCTCGGCACCCTCGTTGGTGATCAGGTCTTCGATCAGCTCGACCTTGTAGTCCTCCCCCATCCCCTTGAAGATCTCGATCGCCTCGGCCACCGGGACGTCACGGCGTTCGAAGCTCTCGTCGGCCTTGATGTGCCGGCGCATCGCGTCCTCGATCGCGGGTAACTCCGCGTCGGTGATCCTGACGTCCTCGGGGAACTCGAAGTCGTAGTAGAAGCCGTTTTCGATCGCCGGTCCGATGGTCACCTTGGTGCCCGGGTAGAGCTCCTGGACCGCGGTCGCCATCACATGCGCGGCGTCATGCCGGATCACCTCGAGGCCTTCCGGGTCCCGGCTGGTGATGATCGAGATCTCTTCCCCGTCAGCGACCGGTGCGCTCAGGTCACGGATCTCGTCGCCCACCTTCAGCGCGAGCGCGGCCCGCGCGAGCCCCTCGCCGATTGCCCGTGCCGCGTCCGCACCGGTTGCCCCGGCCGCGAGTTCGAGCGGGGTGCCATCCGGCAGGGTGACGGTTATCGGGCTGGATTCCACGGGCATCGGGCCATCGTAGAGGGATCAGCAGAGCAGTTCGTTGACGCGCCGTGCGAGAACCTCGTGCCCGTGGAGCGCGGAGCGGCTCGCCGTCAGGTTGAACCAGGCGTGGATCATCGGCATCCAGTCGGTCGTCACCTCCACTCCGGCTCCCGAGAGGGCCTCGGCGTAGGCGATCCCCTCGTCCCTCAGCGGGTCCGCGATCGAGATCGAAACATATGCCGGAGCCAGCCCCGAGAGGTCATCCGCGAATAGTGGCGAGATCCTGGGGTTGCGAGCCTCGCCGGCCGGTACAAAGCACTCTTCGAACCAGTCCATGCGTGCCTTGGTCAGGTAGTAGCCGCTGGCGAAAGTCTCACGGGAGTCCAAGGATCCGGAACAGTCGGTCACCGGATAGATGAGGATCTGGCAGGCGGGCTGGGGTTCACCGGCCGCTTTGAGGTCGAGGCAAAGCACCGCGGCCATCTGGCCGCCGGCACTGTCACCAATCACCCCGACCCTCTCCGGGTCGGCGCCGAAACGGGCCGGGTCAGCCATTACGGACCGCCAGGCCATCAGCGCGTCGTCGGCCTGGGCCGGAAAGGGATCCTCGGGAGCCAGCCGGTACTCGACGCTGAGCACCCTGACCCCGGCTTCCCGTGCCAGCAGGGCGCAGGCGTTCGAGTGGGATTCGACCGAGCCCTGAACCCAGCCGCCGCCGTGGAAGTGGACCAGCATGGGACCAGCCAATGGCCTGGAGGCGGGAGTGAAGAGGCGCGCTCCGAGCTTGCGACCCTCCCCTTCCAGCTCCCAGTCCTGGGTGATCACTTCCGGGATCTCCCGGCTGACCACGGATGCGAGAAGTTCGGTCTCGCGCCGGACCTCCGTGGGCTCGTAGGAGGTGCGGCGGTTCTCGGCCGGGGCGGTGATGCGGGCCAGCGCCCAGGAGTCTGGCCGCAGTCCGGCCGCCTCGGGCGGAGGATCACCGAAGATCCGGCGGAGGAGCCCGTCCGGAAGGGCGAAAAGGGCCCTCGCAGGAAGTTTCAAGGCAGACACGCCCAGCGCAAGCATCCGGTTCGTCTTCTTCACGCGGGCCATCGTATTGGCCGCAACCCGGCCTCGTTTGCGCGGTTACCTGAGATGATGAATTCAATGCTTGGGAGAAAGAAAGCGCTGTGGCTTGCCGCAGCCATAAGCGTCCTGACCTTCATGACCGTCCAGTCTGCGACTGGCGCCCCCCGGGAGAGACCCTGCAACGGGTCGGTCGAGCTCTGCGAAAGGACGCTCGACCAGGTCGTCCTCCCGGGCACCCACAACTCGATGTCGAACGCGGAGTACGGCTGGGCGATTCCAAACCAGGGCTACTCGATCCCCAGCCAGCTGGAGCTAGGGGTGCGCGCAATGCTGATCGACACCCATTACGGAAAGCCGTCCCCCGGGACCGGGGTCTCCGGAGTTGCCGACTGGAACCAGGGCAACGACGGTGACCCTCATGCTGCCGGAGCTAACACCTACCTTTGCCACGAGTTCTGCACGCTCGGAGCGAGCGACCTGACCGGGGAGTTCGGAAAGATCGCAAACTTCCTCGCAGGACATCCCCGGGAGGTGCTGATCTTCGTGGTCCAGGATGGAATCAACCCGCTTGACCACGCCAAGGCGGTCGAAGAGAGCGGCCTCATCGACTACATCTACACCGGGCCGACCGACAGCTACCCGACCCTCCGCCAGATGATCGCAACGAACCAGCGCGTGGTCATGCTTTCCGAAGGGAACACGGGCACAGTGCCCTGGTTCCACGACGGCTACGCGGGGGCCCTCCAGGAGACTCCGTACAACTTCCGCAAACGCGAGTCGGATCCGCAAGACGGCCCGAACACGCTGACCACCCAGGAGGCGATCGACCTGCTGACCAATCCGCTCACCCTGAACGAGACCTGCCGTCCGTTCCGCGGCGGCACGACCGGCGCCCTGTTCCTGATGAACCACTGGGTGAATGGAGGCCTGAACGGTGGCGTAAACGACGGAACCGTCCCGGACCCGGAGGTCGCCCAGTTCCTCAACTACCCCGATGAGCTGGTGGCCCGGGCCGAAGCCTGCCAGCAGCGCCGTGGCAAGCTGCCGAACATCATCGCCGTCGACAACCTCGAACGGGGCGACACGGTCGATGCCGCGAGGACGCTGAACGGCGTCAGGGCGAAGGCCTTCTTCGAGGTGAAGAAGCCGAAGAATGCGACCGTGCGGGCAGGGCGAAAGGCCACCTTCAAGTCCCGATCTCGAACTTCGGTGACCTGGAGTCGGCCGTGACCAGGGTCTGCGCCTCCGTTCCAGCCCGGCTTGCGGTCAAACCGAAGTGCCGGATCATCTTCGTGCCCCGTGGCAACCCGGGCAGGGCGACGGCCATGATCACCGTGGCTACGAAGAAGAGGGGCAAGGGTTCAGGAAAGGTGAAGCTCACCATCTCCGGTGCCCGTGATTCGGTGACGGCCTCGGCGACCCTGAAGGTGAAGCCGGTCAAGAAGAAGCCGAAGCGCGTCCGCCGCTGAGAAGTCGGTGGCTTCGAAGAACTTCGCTGAAAAAGAGAAACCCGGCTTCCTCAGCCGGGTTTCCTTTTCAGATGGGCACAACTGGGCTCGAACCAGTGACCTCCACCGTGTCGAGGTGGCGCTCTACCAACTGAGCTATGCGCCCCGGGGACGGAGAGCCTAGCGCAGCAACGGGAACGGCCGCTCTGCCGTGAGACCGGTTCACCGGGCACGGGCAAAGCGACCAGAACAACCGAGGAGACACATTGAAGTCCAACACAACTGCCAGATCACTCTTTCCGTTTCTCCTCGTCGCAGCGACGTCATTGATGCCTCTCCTGCCCGCCGGCTCCGGCGCCGCGACACCGCTGAGGATTGAGGTCCTGTCCAGCGACGCGGCACGGGTCACCGGGGGCGATGCCCTGGTCGCGGTCAGGGCGCCCGACCGGAATTCCCGCGACCGGATGGTGGTGCGCCTCAACGGCAGGATCGTGACCGGCTCGCTTCGATCCAGTGGCAGTTCGCTTCAGAGGACCGGCGTGATCTCCGGCCTGAAGAACGGACGCAACTGGATCACCGCCTGGGCCCCGGGTCAGAACCCGGGAAGCCGGCGGTCGCTTTACAACAGCTCGCTTCAGGGTCCCGTCCTTTCGGGACCCCACCAGCAGCCCTTCTACTGCACCACCGAAAAATGGGGTCTCGGTCCCGCCCAGGGATCTAACTGCTTCGCCCCGACCCGGGTCTCCTGGTTCTACCGGGCAAGCGACAACACCTTCAAGCCGCTCCCCGAACCGACCGCCAGGCACGCCGACATGGTTCAGACCACGACCCGCTCCGGCGAGACCGTGGACTATGTCGTTCGCCTCGAAAAGGGGGTGATCAACCGGGCGGGCTACAGCTTCGCTTCGCTGGCAGCCGGGGGACAACTCGGCAACGGCTGGAACGGACGGTTCTACTACCTCTACGGGGGCGGCTGCTCAGCCGGACACCAGCAGGGCGGCAACGCTCCCGACGTGCTCGACAACAGCGTCCTCTCCCGCGGCTTCGTTGTCCTGACCTCATCACTGAACGTGCTCAACAACTCATGCAACGACGTTCTTTCGGCCGAGACGACTTCGATGGTCAAGGAGCACGCGATCGAGGAGATGGGCAGACCCGACGTCTGGACCGCCGGTGAGGGTGGTTCCGGAGGCTCCGTGCAGATCCAGATGATCGTCCAGAACTACCCCGGCCTGCTCGACGGCATCACCCCGAGCGCGAGTTTTCCGGACAACTCATCGCCGGATTACGCGGACTGCCGGCTGCTCCAGAACTACTTCGACAACACAACCACAGGCCAGAACCTTTCGCAGAGCCAGCGGGCATCGATCACCGGCATGGCGTCGACCGTGAACGGAGGCTGCAACCCGCTTGCGTCGGGAGCGGACGTCGTGAACGCGAGCGAGGGCTGCGACGAGAGCGTGGTCCCGGTCCCGGTGATCTTCGATCCGGTCACCAACCCCGGGGGCGTGCGGTGCACCCTCTGGGACAACATGATCAACATCTACGGGGCCGACCCCCAGACCGGTTACGCGAGGCGGACCTATGACAACACGGGTGTCCAGTACGGACTCCAGTCCTACCTCGACGGCGACATCAACCTGAAGCGTTTCCTCGACCTGAACGAGTTCATCGGGGGGTTCGACGACAACGGCAACCTCCAGCCCGGCCGTTCCGTAGCCGACCAGGAGGCCCTCAACATCGCCTACAGGACCGGCAGGTTCAATACGGGTGCCGGCAACTGGTCCTCGGTTCCGGTGATCGACCGCCGGACCTACCAGGACGTCTCTGCCAATGGAAACGTCCACCAGTACCTGAACACCTACCGTCTCCGGGCTCGCCTGGACCGCTACAACGGCAATCACGACAATCAGGTGATGTTCCGGGCCCAGGGCGGCTCGAGCGTCAGTGCGATGAATGCTGCGGCCCTCGAGATCCTTTCCGCCTGGCTCGACGCGATCGTTTCCGACGATTCGTCCAAGTCCCTGGCCCGGAAGGTCGTGGACAACAAGCCATCGAACGCCGTCGACGCCTGCTGGATCGGCGGCAACCGCGTCGACGGCGTCGCGCAGATCGGCAGCGACAACACCTGCGAGACCACCTACCCGCCCCACTCCCTGCCCACGAACCAGGCCGGCAAGCCACTTGACTCGATTACCGGCAGGTGCACCCTCACCCCGGTGAATCCGGCGGACTACGGTTCGCCCACCCCCGATCAGGTCGCGCGGCTGAACCAGATCTTCCCGAACGGTGTCTGCGACTGGTCACAACCGGGACCGGGAGAAGGTCGCCTGACTTCGAACAACCTGGATCGATCCTTCGGTCCTGGCCAGAACCTGACGACAGCTGGCCGGAGGCTGGGCCTCAGGCTCGACCGGTACCGGGTGAACCGGAGCCGTCGGGGCGCGACCGTCTCGATGACCGCGTCGCTCTCGCCCTGCCCGGCCGTGACCTGGCAGACCATCCGCTTCGAACGCCGTGTGAACCAGGGCAGGAAGCGGGTCTGGAGGACCGTCGGTTCGGGGATGGCCACGGGCAACAGGTGCCAGGCAACGATTCGAATCAATGGGGTGCGCCGGCAGACCGCCCTGCGGGCCCGAGTAGTTTCGATCGACGGCTTCCGGTGGGCCACATCGCCGGTCCGCACGGTCAGGGTCAACCCGGTCTGGCGTCACCGCAGGTAGAACGGGGCGCGGGATATACTGCGCCGACTTCGCGGCTGTAGCTCAGTTGGCTAGAGCGTCTGCTTGCCATGCAGAAGGTCGAGGGTTCGAATCCCTTCAGCCGCTTCCGGGAGATCCTGCGAGGGAACTTCCCATTCGGCGCCTTGGCGGAGTGGCTACGCAGCGGCCTGCAAAGCCGTTTACACCGGTTCGA
>DAIQCC010000014.1:0-19720 GCA_036780865.1 Solirubrobacterales bacterium
GGGGAACCTCGGTGGTCAAAGGGGAACTGATCGGCCTGATTCCGGAAGCGGCGATGGAGGACTACCCCGAGGAAGTGCCGATCCGGGATTTCGATCCCGCCTTTCACGTGATCGAACGCCGTCTGAAGCCGCCCAACCGGTAAGTTTCGCCCGTGGCACAGACGAAGAAGAAGCGCACCCGAAAGAAGCGCGGCACCCAGGCCGGAAGCATCGACACGACGAAGCGATCCCGGCCCCGCTCGAGGGCCGAGGCACGCAGCCAGGCCCGTTCTGGCGGTCGCAGCCGGTCGATGCAGAAGGGCGACAACCCGCCCACCTGGCGAGGAGCCTCGTTCCGGGGTCTGATCGCATCCGGCATCTTCGTGATCCTCCTGATCCTGCTCTTCGGCCGTCCGCTCGGTTCCTCCCTGATCATCGGCCTGGTGATGCTGGTCTTCTACATCCCTGCCGGCTATTACATGGACCTGTTCCTCTGGCGCCGACGCGAGCGCCAAAGGATCCGCGCCAGAAGCGGAGGCTGAACTTGGCCGGGCTCGAGGTAATCGGAACCACGGTCGGGCCAGTCGCCGAGAACTCGTATCTGGTCTTCGCGGAAGAAACCGGAAAGGCGCTGCTGATCGATCCGGGCGACGAGCCGGAACGCCTGATGCAGCCGCTCGCCGAGCGGGAGCTGGAACTCGAGGCGATCCTCCTGACCCACTGCCACTTCGATCACATCGGCGCCGTCGCTCCGGTCGCGAAGGCAACCGGGGCGCCGGTCTACTGTCCGCTGATCGAGGTGCCGATCCTCGCCGACGTGATGGCCTACATACCCTGGCCCGAGATCGGTCCCTACGAAAGCTACGACGCCGACCACACGGTCGAAGGCGGTGAGCACCTTTCGCTCGCCGGAATGGAGATCGACGTGCTGTTCACGCCGGGGCACAGTCCCGGTCACGTCTCCTACTCGATACCCGAGGCAGGGCTCCTCTTCTCCGGCGACGTCCTCTTCCAGGGATCGGTCGGCAGGGTGGACCTGCCCGGCGGAGACTGGGACACCCTGCTCGAGTCGATCCGGATGCTGATTACCACCCTGCCGGAGGAGACCCGGGTGCTCCCCGGACACATGGGCGTGACCACGCTCGGCGCCGAGCTGGCGACCAATCCCTTCCTGACCGAGATACCGAGGTAGCCGGACCGTGGCAGAGAAGTTCAAGGCTCCCCGCGGCACCTTCGACGTGCTGCCGGAACAGTCTGCCCGGCGCGAACGGGTCCATCAGGCGGCACGTGAGATCTTCGGCCTGGCCGGATACCGGTTCATCATGACCCCGGCCTTCGAGGACACTGCGCTCTTCGAGCGCGGGGTCGGGAAGTCGACCGACATCGTTCGCAAGGAGATGTTCACCTTCGAGGACAAGGGGGAGAGGTCACTGACCCTCCGCCCGGAGGGAACCGCGCCGATCTGCCGCGCCTACGTCGAGCACGGCATGCACAAGTGGCCGCAGCCGGTGAAGCTCTTCTACGCCGGACCCTTCTTTCGTCACGAGAGGCCGCAGGCGGGCCGCTACCGCCAGTTCAACCAGATCGGGGCCGAGGCGATCGGTTCCGCATCGCCGCTCGTCGACGTCGAGGTGATCACCCTGATCAGCGACCTGATCGAGGAACTCGGGGTACCGGGAGTCGAGCTTCGGATCGGGAGCCTCGGATCGATCGATTCGCGGGCTGCCTACCTGGAGGAGCTGAAATCCCACCTGCGCTCGCGCGAGACAGAGCTTTCCGGCGACGTCAAGGAACGGATCGAGATCAATCCTCTTCGGGCCTTCGATTCCGACCACGAGGGAACCCGGGCCGTGATGGCCGACGCCCCCCGCCTGCTGGACTTCCTCTCCGAGGAGGACGCCGAGCACTTCGAACAGGTCAAGTCGCTGCTCGGGGCCGCATCGGTCGAGTTCACCATCGACCCCACCCTGGTCCGTGGTCTCGACTACTACACCCGAACGATCTTCTCGTTCGTCTGCGACCGGCTGGGTGCCCAGTCGGAGATCGGCGGCGGCGGACGCTACGACGGACTGATCGAGCAGCTTGGCGGTCCCCCGACCCCGGCGGTCGGCTGGGCGGCCGGGATCGAACGGATACTGCTCGCCCTCGACGAGGACGTGACGTCGGCCGGCATGGACCTCTTCGTCGTCGTTCCCGAACCGGAACTCACCACCAAAGCCGTCGCCCTCGTATCCGAGCTGCGCCACCACGGTCTCGCGGTGGAGATGGACCTGGCAGGACGAAGCGTGAAGGGTCAGTTCAAGCAGGCCGACCGGGTCGGAGCAGCTCACACCCTGATCCTCGAACCCGGCGGGACCGCCTCGCTGAAGAACATGGAAACCGGCGACCAGCAGACGGTTGACCCGAAGGACGTCGCGAACCTGATCCGCCCCTGAGCTGGCGCGGTGCCACCGGATGGCCTTGACCGCCGGCCGGGGTGAGCGTACGATCGCTCCAACGGGCTGAATCTGGGGATGCCCAAATGACGGAGGGGAAGACTTTGAAGGCATTTCTTGCGGGGACCGTTGCGGTGCTCCTGATGCTGCTGGTACCGGCCGCTGCGAACGCGGCGGTGATCAACGTGAACACCACTGCCGACGAGTACGACACCGGCAGCGGCTGTTCGCTCAGGGAGGCCATCACGGCAGCCCAGACCAACGCTGCCTTCGGAGGCTGCCCGGCCGGCTTCGCCTCGGACGAGATCGTGCTGCCGGGCGGGGATTACCTGATCACCCGTGCGGGCGCGGAAGAGGACACGAACGCCACCGGTGACTTCGACATAACCGGAGGCAACCCGCTGGAGATCCGGCCGCAGGGACCGAACGCCCGGGTGATCATCGACGGCAACGATCTCGACCGGATCTTCCACAAGAGCTCGACCGGTGACCTGAAACTCGAAGGCCTCCGGATCACCAACGGAAAACTGACCGCGATCGAGGACGGTGGCGGACTGCTGTCCGGCGTCGGTCTGACCAGCCTCGAGAACGTGACAGTCGACAACAACGAGTCCGCCTTCCAGGGCGGAGGCATCGCCAACTACGCGCAGCTCCTCGTGGTCAACAGCACCATTTCCAGCAACCGTGCCGACGGCAACGGAGGTGGTCTCTACATGCCCGGCGGAACCGGCACGACCATCCGCAGCTCGACGATCTACGCAAACACCGCGGATGCCGATGACAACGGGAACGGCTACGGAGGCGGTTTCGCCGAGACGGGCGGTTTCAGCGTCGGATTCACCAACGTCCTCAATGCCGGCAACTCGGGTACCCCGATCAATCCGGCGAATCAGGCATTCGACTGTTACAGCGGGCCGAACTACTTCCCGCGATTCACTCTCCAGGGACAGCCGATGGGGCCGAGCGAGTGTCTGGTCGGCTTCAATCCCGGCACCAACGTCCAGAGCCTGAATCCCGGGGTGGACGCCTTCCTTCGCTACAACGGCGGACAAACCCCGACCCACGCGTTGCTGCCGGGATCCCCGGCCATCGGTGCGGGCGGCGTGAGCGCGCCAGACGAATGCCCCGGAGTGGACCAGAACGGCTACGGCCGGCCCGCCGGCCAATGCGACATCGGCGCGGTGCAGTTCAGGCCTGAGCCGAGCGTCGTGATCACCAGAATCAAGCCGAAGAGAAAGGTGATCCGCCGCAAGGCGTCCAGGCTGATCAGCGTCGTGCTCCGGAACAACGGAACCGGGGCGGCGACCAAGCTGAAGGTCTGCCTGAAGCTTCCGAAAGCAGCCAGGAAGGGCCTGAAGATCAAGGGCAAGGCATGCCGGAACCTCGGCAACCTCGCGATCGGTGCCAGCAAAACCGCAAAGATCAGGCTGATGGCCCGGCCGAAGGCGAAGCGGAAGGCGTACACGCTCCGAGCCACCTTCAAGGCCGAGAACACGAAAAACGCGTTCCGTCAGTTCAAGGTGCGCGTGAAATAGGAATTTCGGGCGGCCGGCGCTCTCGACGGGCCCGGCCGCCGTTTCCTGAAAGACTGGCGCCTCGATGAACGACGCGCCAGAACTCAATCCGAATTCGTATCGCGACACCTGGTGTGGCCAGGTTCTTGGTGACAAGGTCGGCGGCCAGGTGCGACTGTCGGGCTGGGTGCACCGACTGGTCCAGCTCGTCTTCAATCCGGACGAAGCCGGCGGCGCGCATGATCTCGGCCACACGCTCAGGTCGGAGTACGTGATCACGGTTGCGGGTGAAGTGGTCACCCGCTCGGAGGAAACGGTGAACCCCGAACTCCCGACCGGCGAGTTCGAGGTCAGGGTCAAGGAGGTCGAAGTTCTCGCCGAGGCCGACACGCCGCCCTTCGAAATCGAGGGCTTTCACGGTGAGGTGGGCGAGGAAACCCGACTGAAACATCGCTACCTCGACCTGCGCCGGGAGCACATGCAGAAGGCGATCAAGCTGCGCCACCGGCTGACCACTGCGATGAGGTCCTTCCTCGACTCAGAGGGCTTCCTCGAGATCGAAACGCCGATCCTCACCCTGTCCACCCCTGAAGGGGCCCGCGACTTCCTCGTTCCCTCCCGACTTCAGAGGGGATCCTTCTACGCCCTGCCGCAGTCGCCCCAGCTCTTCAAGCAGCTTCTGATGGTCTCGGGCTTCGAGCGCTACTTCCAGATCGCCCGGTGCTTTCGCGACGAGGATCTTCGAGCCGACCGCCAGCCCGACTTCACCCAGCTGGACATCGAGATGAGCTTCGTCGACGGCGAGGACGTGATCGCAGTGAACGAACGCCTGATCCGGCATGTACTTGCCGAGCTCGGGGTCGAAGTCGAGATCCCGTTCCAGCGCATGTGTTACGACGAGGCGATCGGCCGCTTCGGGTCGGACAAGCCCGACCTCCGCTACGGCTACGAACTCAAGGATCTGACGGAGATTCTCCGCGGCACCGGTTTCAAGGCCTTCGGCGGCGTGATCGAGGACGGCGGGCAGGTCAAGGGGATCAACTTCGGCCAGCGCGACCTCTCCCGGGCCCAGCTCGACGGCCTGATCGATGACGCCAAGGAGCTCGGCGCGAAGGGTCTCGTATGGGCCTTCCGCGAGGGAGACGGATGGCGGGCTCCGATCGCCAAGTTCCTCAGCGAAGACGAACTGAAACAGCTGAACGAGGCGATGGAGGCAGAGGAGGGCGACCTGATGCTGGTCGCTGCCGACACACCCTCGATGGTCGCAGCGATCCTCGGCGGACTCCGCACCAGGCTGGCCGAACGCTGGGAGCTGATTCCCCGTGATGCGGGCAACCGCTTCTGCTGGATCGTTGACTGGCCGCTCTTCGAGTTCAATGACGAGGAAGACCGGTGGGACGCGCTCCACCACCCCTTCACAGCCCCGGCGGGCGCGTTCGACCCTGCGAATCCGGGCGAGGCCCGGGCCCAGGCCTACGATCTGGTCTGGAACGGCGTCGAGATCGGCGGGGGATCGATTCGCATCAGCCGGCCGGAGCTGCAGAGCGCGATCTTCAGGACTCTCGGCATCTCCGACGAGGAGGCCGGCGAGCGCTTCGGTTTCCTGCTCGAGGCTCTCCGGTACGGGGCTCCGCCGCATGGCGGTATCGCCTACGGCGTGGACCGCTTCGCCGCACTGCTGGCCGGAGTCGATTCGATCCGGGACGTGATCGCGTTCCCGAAGACCGCTTCCGGTGGCGACCCCCTGACCGGCGCCCCCGCACCGGTGGACGACATCCAGCTGCGCGAGGTCGGCATCGAACTCAGAAACAAGAAGCTGCCGGGGCAGGCATAGGGCCGCACATGGGTCTCTTCGATCGCTTCAGGGAGAGGGTGAAGTCGATCGGTGACGGTTCCGGACGCATCCACATCGGCGATCCCCGCTTCGACGATTGGGAGTCGGTCCGTGAGTTCGAGGATCTCGACACGGCACTCGCCTGGCGCGACGTCCTGCGTGAGAACGGCCTGCCGGCCGAGCTGACCTCGGACTGGGAACTGGACCACTTCAACCGCGGTGACATCCACCTCCAGGTTCCGCCCGGCAGGTGGTCCGAGGCCGAAGAGCTGGTCTCTGGCCTGGACCTGGAGTGATAGGTTGGTAACGAGGCTCGAACCTGTTCGTTAGCCGTCTCGTAAATTGACCCAACATCAACGGCACGGGAGCCGATTTCTTCGTCCCCCGCGGGATGAAGATAGGCACCCACCTATTTATTTAGGGATCAATGCCGGAGGCGGCGACGGCAGGTTGGGGCCTCTTTTCCTTTCCCCAATGGCCAGTTGACCCGCAACCCCGGCCGTCTGTACGGTTTCTAGCTCTCGACCAAACCGAGGAGGGGGAATGAGTTCCTGTCTACGCAAGTCCGGAGTTTTCGCCGGGCTCATCGCAATTTCGCTCTTGATCTGGCTGCCTGCCGGAGCATCGGCCGACACACATCGCTTCGTGACCAGCTGGGTGGGTTCCGCGCATTCGCAGACCGGCATGGACGTGGACCGTCAGGGGAACATCTATGTCACCCGGACTGACGGGATCTATCGCTACACCGCGGACGGAGACCTGTTGCGCAAGGTCATAGGCGACGCACTGTTTCCGAATGGTCCCGAATCGATCGCGGTCGACGACGCTGGACGGATCTACGGCATCGAGTACGAGACATCCCAGATCTCGGTCTTCGAACCGGACGGCAGCCTGATCGCCCAGTTCGGCTCGTTTGGTTCCGGTCCCGGCCAGCTGCGTAGTCCGCGGGCCATCGCGACAGGCCCCAACGGGACCTTCTACGTGACCGATGACATCAAGCTGTCGGTCCAGAAGTTCAGCCTGGACAGCGGTTTCGTGTCGGAGTGGACCACGAACCTCACCTGGCCTTACGGGCTCGACGTCGCAAATGACGGGACGGTCTGGGTTGCGGACTTCACCGCGGACCAGATCGAGAAGTTCGATGCCAATGGAAGTCCACTCCTCACCATCGGTGGCCCCGGCCAGTTCAACGGTGGCCCGATCGACCTTGATGTCGGAGAGGGAGGCAACATCTACGTCCTCCACGAGGACCAGGTCCAGAAGTTTGCCCCGGATGGGACTTTGGTCGAGCAGATCGGTTCGGCCGGGTCGGGCCCGGGCCAGTACGCCAACGCGGCAGCAGTCGCGGCCGACCGCCAGGGCAACCTCTGGGTCGCCGATTTCTTCAATTGGCGGGTCAGCGTTTTCGCCTTTGCCCCCAGGGTGATCGGCGGCACCGTCAGGAACTTCGGCAACGTCTTCCTCGGCAATCCGATCGCCCCCCAGCAGGTGCTGATGCAGAATGACAACTACGTGCTGCCGATCTACGTGGGTGCGGCCAGCCTCGATTCGGGGAGTGATTTCTCGTTGCCGGCGGACTACCTCGAGTGTTCGAATGTCCTGCTGCTGCCGGGCCATGTATGCAGCGTGGGCGTCGAGTTCAGCCCTTCGTCCGCAGGCTTGAAAACCGACACCCTCAACCTCGACGGCGGCTGGAGACAGGTCGAACTGAGCGGAACCGGGGTGGAGAGCCCCGCAGGACCGACCGGACCAACTGGCGCCACCGGCTCGACCGGCGCCACAGGACAGACCGGCTCGACCGGGGCTACCGGCTCGACGGGTTCAACAGGTTCCACGGGTTCAACAGGTTCCACCGGTTCGACCGGAGCCACGGGAACCGGTACCACCGGCGCAACCGGCCCCTCGGGACCGACCGGACCGACCGGACCGACCGGACCGACCGGACCGACCGGATCCAGCGCTACGCCCAAGGTGAACCGGATCGCCGAGGTTGTCCGGGTCGGCTCGAAACCGGTCGCCCTGGTCAGGGTTTCGTGCCCGAAAGCCGCCTGCACCGTCTGGCAGAGGCAGGCCAGGGTCCGGTCCCGGGGGAGTGTCGTCCAGACGAGGGTCCTCGGGCCGGATCGGATCGGGGCAGACGGAAGCGCAAACTTCCGGGTCACCGTGCCCGCTCGCATCCGCAATCTCCTGACCCGGCAGCGGTCCGGGGTCGTGAACCTCTATCTGGCCGTCCGGGCAGACAAGGGCAATGCGGTGCAGCGCAACGTACGGATTGGAATCAGCCGCTGAGAGGGCTCAGGATCAGGCAGCCGACGTGACCGGGTTGAAGTCGTACTCGACACCGGTCGCCTCGGTCGAGGCCTCCCAGAGCCGGCCGGCCACCTCGCGGTTGAGAGCCAGCCCGCGCGGGGCAACCACGACCGGCTTGCCCCTGGTCTCTCCCGGGCCGTCGCAGCCGACATAGCTGCCTCCGGCAAGCCCGGGATCGGTTGCGGCTCTCAGTACCGGCAGCGCTCCCGCCTCGGCGTCCTGGGCTATCAGGAGGTCATTGAGTTTCAGAAACGGCTTCGAGAGGTGTCCCAGCAGACCCGTATCCAGGTCGTTGCCGGCGCTGGTCAGGTTGGTGGCTGCGACCCCGGGGTGAGCCGCCATGCTCTTCATGTCAAGCCCCGCTTCGGCGATCATCGCCTGCAGGTCCAGGGCGAAGACGAGGTTGGCCAGCTTCGACTGGCCGTATGCCTGCCAGCGGCGGTAACCCTTCCGGCCGTGAAGGTCATCGAAGTTCAGCTTGCCCATCCTCGCGGCGATCGAGGAGACCGTGACCACTCTCGAACCTGGTTTCGCCTTGAGGGAATCGAAGAGCCTCCCGGTCAGGGCGAAGTGCCCGAGATGGTTGGTCCCGATCTGCAGTTCGAAACCATCCTCGGTCTCCAGACGGGGCGTGGCCATGACCCCGGCGTTGTTGACCAGAAGGTCGAGACCGTCGGTCAGGCCGGCCGATACCGTCTCGGCGAATTCGCGGATCGAGTCGAGCGATGCGAGGTCGAGTCGGCCGATCTCGATCTCCGCGCCGGCCCCGTCCGGGCCAAGTTCCGATCGGATCTGCGCGACCGCCGCATCCCCCTTCTGCTCGTTGCGGCAGGCAAGGATCACCTTCGCCCCGTGCCGGGCGAGCTCGCGGCATTCGATCAGGCCGATGCCGCTGTTGCCTCCGGTTACCACGGCCGTCTGGCCGCTCAGGTCAGGGATGTCGTTGGAAGTCCAGCCTTTGCTCATGCCGGGGAGGCTATCCGCCCGCGGAAACGAGCAATTAACCTCTAGGGGATGGAGTCGATGTTTTCCGAGTACGCAATCGACCGCTCCCATGAAGCGGACACGCCCCCCGGGTCATATACCGGGGCGGCGGGCGGTGCCGCCTGCGGTGACCTGGCCCGGATCTCCCTGACCCTCGACGGGGGGACGGTCGTTGCCGCCGTGTTCGGCACCGAGGGCTGCGCGGCGACCCGGGCTGCCTGCGCCTGTGTCTGTGACCTCGTTGAAGGGGAATCTGCGATCGAGGCCGCCCGCATCGGCGTGGAGCGGATCGACCGGGAACTTGGCGGCCTCAGTCCTGCCCGCAGGCACGCCTCGGTGCTCGCCGCCGACGCGCTACACCGGGCACTCTCCGCTGCTGCTTCATCCGGCGAGATCCTTTCCGGTCCGGTCGGGGACCGGGTGCTGGTCGCCGTCTCGGGCGGAGTGGACAGTGCCGTGGCAGCGCTCCGGGAGAGGGAGGCCGGGGCCGACGTGGTCGCGGTCACGGTGAAGCTCTGGGCGGATCCCGATACCGACGGAACCAAGGCCTGCTGCTCGCCGGAAGCGGTCCTCGGGGCACGGGCGTTGACGCATGAGCTGGGAATCCCGCACTTCACCCTGGACCTCGAAGGTCCTTTCCGCGAGAAGGTGGTCGGCGAGTTCCTCAGGGGCTACGGAGAAGGAAAGACCCCGAACCCCTGCGTGCTCTGCAACGGTGACGTGAGGATCGCAGCAATGGTTGAACTGGCCGATCGCCTTGGCGCGAAGAGCCTCGTTACCGGTCACTACGCGAGGATCGTCGAGGACGAGGGCGGCAATCTGATCGCGGCCGGGAGTGATGACAGCAAGGATCAGAGTTACATGCTCGCGGCCCTGCCGCCGGAAGTAGTGGCAAGGCTGCGCTTTCCTCTCGCCGACCTCACCAAGGAAGAAGTCAGGGATATCGCCGACCGGGGCGGGCTGTCGGTCGCCCGCAAGCCGGAGAGCCAGGATCTCTGCTTCCTCGCCGGTCAGAGCAAGAAGGACTTCCTCAGCCGCCACGGAGGTCTGGTCGACAGGCCTGGACCCGTCGTCGACGAAAACGGTGACACCCTCGGAGAACATCCTGGCCACCACCACTTCACGGTCGGCCAGCGGCGGGGCCTCGGAGTGGCCTCGACCGAACCGCTCTACGTGCTGGACACCGACGCCCGCAGCAACACCGTCCGGGTCGGCAGCAGAAGCCGGTTGGCGACCGACCGCGTCCGGCTTCGCAACGCGGTCATGCATCGTGACGGCCGCAGGGTCGACCGGGTGCGGCTCAGGTACCACACGGAACCCGTACCAGCCAGGGTCGAAGCCGGGGCCGGGACCCACAAGCAGCTCGAAGTGCAACTTGACCTCCCCTTCGACGGTCCGGCTCCCGGCCAGGCAGCGGTGCTGATGAGCGGCGACGTGGTCGTAGGCCACGCGACCATCGCCAGACAAAGCGGATCAAAGTAGGGTGCCGGTTTCATGAAGTCGGCTGAGATACGGGAGACCTTTCTGTCCTTTTTCGAGGAGCAGGGGCACCGCCGGATGCCTTCGGCGTCGCTGGTGCCTCCACCCGAGGACACGTCGACCCTGCTCACGGTGGCCGGCATGCAGCCCTTCAAGCCGTACTTCCTCGGTCGCGAACTGCCCCCGGCGACCCGGTTGACCTCCAGCCAGACCTGCTTTCGCACCCCTGACATCGAGGAAGTGGGCAAGACCCTCCGGCATCTCACCTTCTTCGAGATGCTGGGCAATTTCAGTTTCGGCGACTACTTCAAGGAAGACGCGATCCCCTTCGGCTGGAAGCTCTCGACCGAAGGTTTCGGCTTCGACCCCGAAATGATCTGGATCACCGTCTTCGGCGGCGACGACGAGCTCGGGCTTGGCCCGGACGAGGAGGCGATCGAGATCTGGAAGGGCCTCGGCGTGCCGGACGATCGGATCGTCAAGCTGCCTCGTTCGGAGAACTTCTGGCAGGCCGGACCAACCGGGCCCTGTGGACCCTGTTCGGAGATGTACCTGGACCGCGGACTCGAATTCGGCTCCGAGGACGACCGTCCGGGCGATGACAGCGACCGGTTCCTCGAGTACTGGAACCACGTCTTCATGACCTACAACCTTTCCGAGGATGGCAGCCTCACACCGCTGCCGAAAAGGAACATCGACACCGGGATGGGACTCGAGCGGATGGCGGCGATCCTGCAGGGCGTCGAGTCGGTCTACGACACCGACCTGTTTCAGCCGCTGATCGGGCTGGCCGAGGAAAAGTCGGGGCTCGCCTACGGCGAGGACGAGTCGGTGACCAGGGCAATGCGGGTCATCAGCGACCACAGCCGCGGAATGACCTTCCTGCTGGCCGCCGGAGTCGTTCCCTCCAACGAGGACCGTGGCTACGTGCTGCGCCGGGTCATGCGCCGGGCGATCCAGCAAGGCAAGGCCCTGGGGTTCGAGGGATCCTGGCTGGGTGACTTCACCGACCGCACGATCGAGATGATGTGTGACGCCCACCCGCAGGTAGTCGCCGAGCGGGAGAGAATCGGCCGCTGGGTCAGGGCCGAGGAGGAGAGCTTCGGCCGGACGCTGGACCGCGGAACAGCCCTGCTGGAAGAGATCGTCCAACGGTCGATCGAGGAGAAGAACTCCTGGATCAGCGCCGAGGATGCGTTCCGCCTTCACGACACTTTCGGCTTTCCCTACGACCTGACCCGCGAGATGGTCGAGGAGCACGGCCTTTCCGTTGACGACCAGGGCTTCGAGGAACTGATGGAGGAGCAGCGCAACCAGTCGCGCAGCAACGCAAGCGGGGGAGCGGAAGGGGCCGACCGCCACCAGCGAATCATCGACTTTGCCCAGGCCGGTCCGGAATCCGAGTTTGTCGGCTACCAGTACCTCCGTGCCGAAACCGGCATCGGGGCGCTCGAGCGGATCAACGGAACCGCACTCGCGAAGCTCGAGCAGAGTCCCTTCTACGCGGAAGGTGGCGGCCAGGTTGCCGACTCGGGACGGCTGGTCTGGGATGGCGGCGAAGTGGCCGTGACCGACGTGATCCGGATTGGCGACGACCAGGTTCTCGAACTGAGACCGGTCGAGAGAGCCGAGGACGGGCTTCCGCCAGCCGGCGCCACCGTAGAGGCCCTCGTCGACCGCGAAACGCGGTTCAGGACCATGCGCAACCACACGGCGACCCACTTGCTTCACGCGGCTCTCAGGGAGCGGCTCGGAACCCACGTCCACCAGGCCGGCTCCGCGGTCCGCCCCGAGAAGCTGCGATTCGATTTCAACCACGGTGAGGCTCTCAGCCACGAGGACCTCGCCTGGATCGAGGACCGGGTGAACGGCTGGATCAAGGCTGGCGACCCGGTGCGCTGGATGGTGATGGAGAAGGCCGAGGCGGAGAAGCTTGGTGCGATGGCCCTGTTCGGTGAGAAATACGGGGACGTGGTCCGGGTGGTCGAGGTGGAGAACGTCTCGCGCGAACTCTGCGGGGGAACCCACGTCTCCAACACGGCCGAGATCGGCATCTTCAAGATCGTCCACGAGAGTTCTTCGGCGGCCAACGTTCGCCGGATCGAGGCGATCACCGGGCCGGACGCGATCGACTGGTATCGGGACCGGGCCAGTGAACTCGACGAGGTCGGACACCTGCTCGGTGACGGCCGCGATCCCGTTCGCGCCGCCCGCGATGCATCCGAGAAGCTCGCGAAGGCCAGTGAAGGCGAAAAGCAGGCGGCCCGCCAGCAACAGGGACGGCTCGCCTCGGAGCTTTCCGGCAAGGTTGAGGTTCTCGGAGGCTTCGAGGTCGTCCTGGCCGAGGTTCCTTTGGGCAACCCCAAGGAAATGCTCCAGATCGCCAAGCAGGTCCAGGCAAGCGCCAATGCAAGCGCAGTGCTGGTCGGGTCCGACGGCGATACCGGCAAGGTCGGCATGGTCGCGCTGCTGACAGCCGAGCACTCAGGGAAAGCTTCAGCGCGCGAGCTGATCTCCCGGGCGGCGCCGAAGATCGGTGGTGGAGGCGGTGGCAGCGACGAGATGGCGCAGGCCGGCGGCAAGAATCCCGACGGGGTCGCCGAGGCGCTGGCCGAAGCCCGCGAATACCTGGAGTCCGTCTAGGTGAGGGTCCTGGCGCTCGATTACGGGACCGCCCGGATCGGCTGCGCGATCTCGGATCCGACCGGGACCCTGGCGACGCCGATCGCGGCGATCGAGCCCCCAGAGATCGAATCCGTGGCGCGGCTCGCCGGGGAGCGCGAAGCGGAGAAGATCGTGGTCGGGCTGCCGGTTTCGCTTTCCGGTGACGATTCGGAGCAGACCGAGTTGACCAGGTCCTTTGCCGCGGACCTGGGCGCGGCGGTGGAAGTTCCCGTCGAGACCTGGGACGAACGCTTCACCACCCGGATGGCGGCCCAGACGCGTCGTGATACCGGGGCCGGGGCGGCCGAAGACTCGATTGCGGCTGCCCACCTGCTTGAGAGCTATCTCCAGTCGAGCGCGAGCCTGGGAGACGCATGAGCGACCGCTGGTTCGACGACATGCCCGAGCACGATCCGAACGACCCGGACGCGGTCGAGAGGGCGCTCCGAAGGCAGGAGCGGGCGGCGCGCAGGCAGCAGGAATCGGGTGGAAAGAAGGCTCGCGGACCCGTCCTCGGTGACCGTGGCCCGCGGAACCGGCCCCCTGGAGGAACCCCGGTCAGGCGCAGCGGAGGCACAGGTGGCCCGCGAACAGGAAGAATCGTCGCCGCAGCCTCCGGCGTGGCCGGTCTGCTGATCCTCATTCTGCTCGTCTTTGCGCTGTTCCAGCCCTTCAAGGGATCCGGCGAAGGCGAGCCCTTCCCGGTCAAGGTGCCGGCCGGCAGCAGCGTCGGCGAGATCGGCGAACTGCTCGCCGATAAGGGCGTGATCTCGAACGCGACCCTGTTCGAAATACGGGCCACGATCTCGGGCAAACGGGGCGACCTGAATCACGGCGTTCACCAGTTCCGGGAGAACATGTCCTACTCCGCGGCGATCGACGAGCTGGCGAAGACCACCTCCCGTCGGACGATCAGCGTGACCATCCCGGAAGGGCTGAGTCGCTCGGAAACGGCCGAGGTAGTCGCTGCCGCGGGCATTCCGGGTGACTACATGGACGCAACCGTCAAGGTCGCCGGCTTCAACCCGAACGATTACGGAGCCCAGGGTCGTGCCGAGAACCTGGAGGGCTTCCTCTTCCCGGCCACCTATGAGTTGAAGCCGACCGCCGACGTGAACGACCTGGTCGAGCAGCAGCTCCAGGCCTTCGAGGACAACATCGCCGGCGTCAACATGCAGTACGCAAAATCGAAGAACCTGACCGTATACGACGTACTCACCATCGCCTCGATGGTCGAAAGGGAGGTCTCGATTCCCTCCGAGCGAAAGACTGTGGCGGCGGTGATCTACAACCGCCTCAAGATGGGCGAGCCGCTGGGGATCGACGCGACGATCCGCTTCGCGCTCGACAACTGGACCGAGCCCCTGACGGAGTCGGACCTGGCCACCGATTCCCCATACAACACCCGCCTGAACGGCGGCCTGCCGCCAGGCCCGATCGGCAATCCGGGCCTGGCCTCGATCGAAGCGGCCGCCCGGCCGGCGGACACCGACGTCTGGCTCTACGTGGTCAAGCCCGGCACCTGCGGCGAGCATGTCTTTTCTTCGTCGCTCGACGAGCACAACGCAAACGTCGAGAAGTACCAGCAGGCCCAGGAAGCGGCCGGTGGATCGCCGACCGACTGCGGATGACCAGGCTCGCCGTTCTCGGCCACCCGGTCTCGCATTCGCGGTCTCCCGCCATGCAGTCGGCTGCGCTGGCGGCGCTCGGACTGGACGGCTGGACCTACGAGGCGATCGACGTCACCCCCGGCGATTTCGAGTCGCTGGTGCGAGGCCTGCCGGAGCGGGGCTTCGCCGGAGTGAACGTCACCGTGCCCCACAAGGAAGCAGCGCTGGCGCTCGCCGACTCCGCCAGCGAGACGGCGCGCGCCATCGGCGCGGCGAACACCCTCAGCTTCGCCGACGGCCGGATCGAAGCGCAAAACACAGACGCGCCGGGACTGATCGATGCCCTCGCTCCTGCCGGGGAACTGGACGGTCAGGCGGCGCTCGTGATGGGCGCGGGTGGCGCGGGACGCGCGGTGGTCTGGGCCCTGGCCGGAGCCGGAATGGACGTCACCTTGTGGAACCGGACGGCAGGGAAGGCCGACTCCCTGGCTGCCGAGATGGCGGTGTCCACCGTCGGTGGGGATCCGATGATCGACCCCGGTGACTTTCACGTGATCGTAAACGCATCGGCAGCAGGGCTGGGCGGTGGTGACGGGCTCGCCGATCTCCCGCTCGACCCAGGCGGCTTCAGGGCCGGCCAGACGGTCGTCGACATGGTTTACGGAGATGGTCCCGGCCGGTTGCTCGAGGCCGCGTCAGCGAGAGGAGCTTCGATCGTGGATGGTCTCGAGATCCTGGTCTGCCAGGGCGCCAGGTCGCTGGAGATCTGGACGGGTCGAAAGCCCGACCTCGATGTGATGGACCGGGCCGCCCGGGCCTGAAGCTCAGCCGGTGGTCGTGATCGTCGCGGCCGGCTTCTCTCCCGGAACCACAACCCGGAACTTGCCTGGCTTCGCGGGGAAGATGATGTCAAAGACCGCGGGCGCGTAGGGGTCGGCGAAACCGGCCAGGCCGAGCCCTTCGATCTCCACTTCGGAGCCCGCCTTCGACTCGACGGTCAGGACCATCCGGGAGCCTGTTCTTGCCTCGATCGTGGCGGGACGCTTCGAGACGAGGCTGACCGTCCGGTTTGCGACTCCGGGAACCGCAGCCGGCGTCGGGTCAACCTTGCCGGTGACTCCGGTGGCACCCGTGGTGCCAGCCGTCCCGGTTTCGCCGGTTGCCCCTTCTGAACCGGTGGCTCCGCTTACCCCCGTCGTGCCCGTGACCGATCCTTCGGGCGCCGGATCATCCCGGTTCGGTTCCGGTACGACGATCGCGATCACCGAAGAGATCCCGAGCAGAACGAGCATTACGATCAGCAGTCGACGGGCGGCCATTCCTAATAGCCTAGGCATCTCAATGAGTTTCCGATTCACAACCGCAGGAGAGTCCCACGGTCCGGGTCTCGTGACCATCGTCGAAGGCCTCCCGGCCGGGCTCGAACTGGACCGCGAAACCCTCGACCGTGACATGGCCCGTCGTCAGCTCGGCCACGGCCGGGGCGGTCGCATGAAGATTGAAACGGACCGGGTCGAAATCCGTGCCGGTGTGCGCCACGGTTTCACGATGGGCGGTCCGGTTGCGGCTCTTGTGGCCAACAAGGACTACAAGAACTGGGACGAGCGGATGAACCCGTGGCCGATCGAGGGTGAAATCCCCCCGGTCACCATGCCGCGTCCCGGTCACGCCGACCTGGTCGGCATGTGGAAGTACAAGCACGATGACCTCAAACCGATCCTCGCGCGGACCAGCGCCAGGGAAACCGCCGCCCGGGTAGCCGCCGGGGCCATCGCCCGCGCCTTCCTCACCGCAGTCGGAGTGACCGTGCGCAGCCACGTGACCCAGATCGGGTCGGTCGTGGCACCCGAACGTGATGACCTGGAGATCGAGGACTTTGAAGGGGTCGACGACGATCCTGTCCGTTGTCTCGACCCGGAGGTCTCGGCAGCGATGGTCGAGGAGATCAACGTGCTGCGCAAGAAGAACGAGAGTCTCGGGGGAACCTTCGAGGTGCGGGTCTTCGGCCTGGTCCCCGGACTTGGTGGCCACATCTCCTGGGAAGACCGGCTCGACGGACGGCTTGCGCAGGCGATCTGCTCGATCCAGTCGATCAAGGGCGTCTCGATCGGCCAGGCATGGGATGTGGCCGGCCGGCCCGGATCAGCAGCGCATGACGAGATCTTCTACTCGGAGGAGCGCGGCTACTTCCGGGAGACCAATCACGCCGGCGGTCTCGAGGGAGGAATGACCAACGGCATGCCGCTTTCGGTGCGGGCCGCGATCAAGCCGATCTCGACCATGACCAAGCCGCTTCGTTCGGTCGACACCGCGACCCGGGAACCGGCACAGGCCCACAAGGAGCGCACCGATTCGACCGTGGTGCCGGCCGCAGCAGTGGTCGGTGAGGCGATGGTGAGCCTGGCGCTCGTCAAGACCTACCGCGAGAAGTTCGGAGGCGATCACATGGATGACGTGCTCGCCGCTATCGACGCCTACAAAGAGCGAATCGGCTGGCGATGATCTGCCTGGTCGGGTTCATGGGCGCCGGAAAGTCGACGGCCCTGGTCGAACTCGCCGCACAGGGGCTTCATGCCGTTGACGCCGACTCGCTGATCGAAGAGCGGGCCGGGCGGCCGATCTCCGGCATCTTCGAACAGGACGGCGAAGCCGCGTTCCGGGAGCTCGAACGCGAACTCGTGATCGAGGCGCTGGCCGACCCGACGATCGACGCGCTGGCCCTCGGCGGCGGAGCAGTCGAGTCCGAGGCGATCCGCGAGGCCCTGGTCGTGGACGGTCACACCGTGGTCTGGCTGGAGATCAGCGCCGATGCCGCCTGGCGGCGCGTCCGGAACTCGAAGCGACCGCTGGCCCGGGACGAGTCGGCCTTCCGTGTGCTGTTCGAAAGGCGACAGACTCTCTACGACACGGTTTCCGACGTGATCCTGCCCGGGGTCGCGCGGAGGATCTGGGACCGGGCATACGACGCGGTTCAGGGCATGCAGCAACTCCCGGAAGGAACCCGGATGTTCTGGGCGGAGAGCGCAGGCGGTGAGTATCCGGTCTATGTCGGACGCGAACTGCTCGGCTCGGCCCTTTTCGCCGAAGGTTCGCCGGCCATGCCGGGAGGGGGGCGATCATTCGCCTTCACCGATGCGACGGTCGGAGGGATCTACGCCGACCGGCTTGGCGATGTCGCCGCAACCGTGACCGTACCCCCTGGCGAGACCGCGAAGAACATGGCCCAGCTCGACGAGTCGCTGCGCGAGATGGCCCGGGCCGGCGTGACCCGTTCGGACCGGCTGGTGGCGCTCGGTGGTGGTGTCGTGGGTGATCTCGGCGGTTTCGCCGCCCACACCTACCAGCGCGGAATCCCGGTGGTCCAGGTACCGACCACGCTGGTCGCCCAGGTGGACTCCGCCTATGGAGGCAAGACCGGGGTCGACCTGCCCGAGGGCAAGAACTACGTCGGCGCATTCCACCTGCCGGCAGCCGTGATCAGCGACGTGGACACCCTTTCGACCCTCCCGCCCGAGGAGCTGACCGCGGGCATGGCAGAGGTCGTCAAGACCGCTCTGCTTGCCGGTGGAGGCCTCTGGGAGGAAGTCTCCGGGCTTCAGCCGGGAGAGATCCTCGCCAGGGCCGACCTCGTCTTCGCCTGCGCCCGCTACAAGTGCGCGGTCGTCGCCGCGGACGAACGGGACACCGGCCTGCGGGCCCAGCTCAACCTCGGCCACACCGTCGGCCACGCGATCGAATCGGTGACCGCCTACGAGCGTTACCGTCACGGCGAGGCGATCGCCCTCGGCCTGTTGGCCGCCCTCAGGCTCTCCGGCGCCGACGCACTGCGTGAGCAGGTGAAGGAGTGGAATCTGCTCCACGGGCTCCCGGTCGAACTCGACCCCGCCGTCGATCCCGCGGCCGTCGTCGAAGCCGTCCAGTTCGACAAGAAGAAGACCGCCCGCGGGGTAGGCTTCGTCCTCTTGAACGTCCCCGGACAACCGCTGATAGACCGACCGGTCGAGGATTCCGCCATCCTCGCCGCCGTTGAGGAGTTGCTGCCATGAGCCGTGCCAACAACCGGATCGCCGTGCTCCACGGCGTCAACTTCGACGTCCTGGAAAGGCGGGACCCCGACCTTTACGGTGGCGCCAGCCTTTCCGAACTGGAGTACCGCATCAAGGGCTGGGCGACGGAGCTCGAACTGGAGCCGATCTTCTTCCAGACCAATTCGGAGGCCGAATTCTGCGGCTACCTCCACCGCGTCTCGGAAACCGCCGACGGCGCGATCATCAACGCCGGGGCATGGACCCACTACAGCCGGGCGATCGGGGATGCTCTGGCGGTTGATCCGGTCCCTACCGTCGAAGTCCACCTGTCCGACGTAGAGAACCGTGAAGACTGGCGCCGGGTTTCCGTCTTCGACGGAATGGTCGAAGCGAAGATCAGCGGCAAGGGCGTGGAGGGCTATCAGGAAGCCCTGAGGTTGCTCGCCGACCGCCTCGGGGCATGAACGGAGGCGTCGAATGAGCGACGCCTTCTCCCGCCGCGCGGAGCGGCTTGCGGCGGAACTCGCGACGGCCGGTCCCGAGCAATCGGCAATCGACAGCCTGCTGGTCACCAACCTGACCAACGTCGAGTACCTGACCGGATTCACGGGCACGAACGGCGCCTGTCTGGTCGGCCGGGACCACCGGGTATTCCTGACCGACTTTCGCTACGCGGAGCGGGTCGCCGGGCTCGAGGGGTGGGAGGTCGAGATCGTTTCCGGACAGTGGCTCGAGGGCCTGGCCGGGAAACTGACCGGTACGGTCGGGTTCGAAGACGACCAGGTGACGGTCCGGACGGCCAACCAGCTTCGCGAAGCCGCCTCCGGGGCGGAACTGGTCGAGGCGGCGCGCTCCCTGGCGACGGTCGGCGAAATGGTGAACG
>DAIQCC010000014.1:19730-51321 GCA_036780865.1 Solirubrobacterales bacterium
GCTGAGACGGGTCAAGGATGCCACGGAGATCGAGCGGATCGCCGCGGCCGCCGCCCTCACGGACGAGCTCTACGGCCTTCTCCTCGAGCGGGGCCTGACGGGCAGCACCGAGGCCCAACTCGACGGCTGGCTGACCGGCTGGATGAGGCAGCAGGGAGCTGAGCCATCCTTCCCGCCGATCGTCGCCTCCGGTCCCAACGGGGCTTCGCCCCATGCCGAGCCGGGGCCCCGCGAGATCAGGCCCGGTGAACTGGTCACGGTTGACATGGGTGTCCGCCTCGACGGTTACTGCTCGGACTGCACCAGGACCTTCGCCACGGGTTCCGAGGCTGAACTCGACGATCTCTCGCTCGAGATTTACGAAGTGACGCTGCGGGCCAACGAGGCCGGTCTGGCCGCGGTCAGGGCCGGAGCCGGCGGCTCGGCGGTTGACGAGGTTGCGCGGGCCCTGATCCGTGAGGCCGGGTTCGGCGACAACTTCGGACACGGACTGGGCCACGGCGTGGGACTCGAGATCCACGAGGCGCCGAGGCTCGGCCCGAGCAGCGATGACGAACTGATTGCGGGCGAGGTGGTCACGGTCGAGCCGGGCATCTATGTCTCCGGCGCCACGGGTGTCCGGATCGAGGATCTGGTCGTGGTCGGCCATGACGGGGTGGCCCGGAACCTCAGTCCGCTGACCAAGGAACTTACATTCGTTTGAGGAGAACGCATCATTCGTAACGATCCTCTATAGTGTGATGCCCGTCACACAGACGACGTTGCTTCTGTCACGAGTGGGGAGGGGACTCCAGAGCAATATGGCGAGGGAGTTTTTGAGGAGAGAGGTGCAGACGAAAAGACCGGCCTGAGGGGGCCGGTCTTTTCATTGCATCGGCCGCCGCCAGGCGGTGCCGGACGATGCAAAGAAAACGGGGCCCCGCGGGGCCCCGTTCTCGTGTGATGCCTTGCCGCTGGCTACAGGCCGGAAGTACCGTCCCAGCCGTTGGCGAAGCAGTAGCCGTCCATCCCGGGGCACTCGTCAATGGTGCCGTTCGAGTAGAACGTCTCGATGTGATCGTTTGCGTCGTCTGCGGCGCGGGGATCACCATGCGGGTCGCGTCCGAAGCCCCATTCGGGCCGCGGAGGCACGTTCTCGAGCGGCGGCATGCCGGTGCCGATACCACGGGTACCCGTGAACTCGGGCGGGCCGCTGGCGTAGTAGACCATGTAGCTCTCGTCCGGGCCAGCGGGGTAGCTGGTGATCGGAGGCAGAGCCTCGTAGTCCAGATCCCAGGTCCGTGCCGGCACCAGGGTAGGCGCGTAACGGACCGCGCCGATGGTGCGGGCCTCGACCTCGGCCGCGTAGTTGGTGACCTGATGGTCACCAAGCGCCAACTGGAGCAGGACCTCGTGATCGTTGGTGTTCGGCAGCGGGTTGTCGGTCATCGCCTCGGCGTACCCGTTGCCCTCGCCGCGGTCCCACAGCAGCTGCATGAGAGCGAGCAACAGCGGACGCGACGCGAGGTCGGGGTAGTTCTTGTAGAGACCGATGGTCGGATCCTTGAAGTACTCGTCGGAGTCCACCGAACGGCGGAGCAGGGTCGAGTAGTTGATGCCCGGGACTCCGAGCACGCCGTAGTCGACATCGGGGTCGAGCGCGGTCAGCGCACCACCCATGATGCCGCCCTGGCTGATCCCGTAGTAATAGCCACGGGTGTCGGCGCCGGCGCTGGTGTCGATCACCGACGCAGCGGGGTTGCCACCGGGGCCGTCGGGATCAATGGTCAGGGCCGGATCGGCCGCGAACCCGTTCGGGTGGATCAGGGCACGCTGGATCATCATGAAGTTGACGAATCCCTGCTGCATCCGGTCCACAGCCTTGTTGAAGTTGGACATGTTCATCAACGACTGGATGATCAGTCCGATGTCGCCGTCCGAGAAGCCAACCCAGTTGGTAGCACACCAGGTGGAGTTGGTCCGGTTGGCGGCGGTTACCGTCGCGTTGATCTGGTTCAGGCTGCCCAGCAGGCCGTGGCCGTAGGTACCTGTGCCACCGGGCACGATGTTGCCGCCCTGGATCACCGAGTTCGGAACGATGCAGCGGAACGGAACGTCGGTCGTGAAGGCCGGGTTCCACGTCAGCTCGCCGTTGCCGTTGAAGGCGAACTTCGCCCCTGACGGGCAACCGTCCTGGTCGAGGTAGCAGGGGACGTCCCGGATGTATCCGACGAAGGTCCTCAGAATCCCGGAGCCCGGGGTCGGAGAGGTGGTCGGGTTTCCGGGGTTGTAGCTGTTGATGCCCGGGTAGTTGTTTCCGCAGGCGGAACCAACCGGATCGGTGGTCGGGTCGCAGAAAGCGAGCACGTCCACGTCGGGGCTCGAGCCCTGGATCTTCCGGTCGGCCAGGTTGGTGTCACCGAGACGCTCATAGGCATCGTCGCGGATCTCCAGTGCGCGGCCGGTGATGCTTTCGCGCGATGCGACGGTGAAGTCCCATGCCATGTAGAGGCTGGAACGCTCGACACCGGCCTTGTTGACCAGGTCATTTATCACCGAGTTCATGTGATCGCGACGGTTCTCGACAACATCCTGCCTGGTTGGCAGGTTGTCGCGGTAGACCCGGAAACCGAGTGGTGCGGCGATCGGGTTGTTGCTTCCGTCCTTCAGGTTGCGGAAGGCAACGATGTAGCGATGGCCGTACTCGAGGTTCTTGGCCGGACGGATGATCAGGTTGACCGGTTCGGTGTTGGTCGGGTTGGTGTTGATTCCACCCGGATCGACCAGGTCAGGATCGCTGCCCGGGTCGGGACCGTCAGGTCCGTAGGTCGGATCCACCGTGGTCGGGTTCGAGTCCAGCTCGGCCCAGATCGCCTGGCGTTCGCCGGTTTCCGCATCGATCAGCAGGACGGGCTGGTCGGCCCGCTTGTAGTCGCTGATGTCCTCGAGCGGAACGAGGCCGGTGTTGTTGAACGCCGCAGGGGTGTCGAGTCCCGGGATCTTGATGATGATCTGGTTGCCGGGGCTGAAACCGTCCGCGCGGTTGATGTCGGTGACATCGAGGTTGGTCGGAGTCGGGTTACCGCTGTTGGTCGGCGTCGAGGTCGGATCAAGGTTGAGACGCTTGCCGGTCGGAGTCGACGGGTCGTTGACCGTGTAGTAGTCGTTCGGGAACGGCTGCAGGCAGACGGTCTGGTCGAGGAAGTCGCAGGTTTCGGGGTTGTCGCCGAGATCGACCTGGACGTACTCGATGCAGTTCGGGTTGCCGGCCCACTTCGCGAGGGTCTTCTTCCTCTTGGCCCTGGCCTTCTTCTTGCCCTTCTTGTAGGACGCGTTGACCGTCACGGTCTTCGCGCCACACTTCCCGAGAGCCGTGCGGCCACTCGAAGTCAGGGCGAGCTTCACCGTTTTGGTGCCCTTCTTCTTGAACTTCACCGTCATGGCCCTGAAGTAGTTGCTCTTGCCGCCACTGACGACAGTGAGCTTCGGAGAAGCCTTGCCGGTCGACTTGACCTTCACCGACAGCTTCTTCTGATTCAGAAGCTGCTGCTGGTTGGTGGTCACGACCGTCAACGAAACATTCGCCGGCTTCGCCTTCTTCTTCTTGCCCGCCTCGGCCTGGCTGCTGGCGAACGATGCCATCAGTGCAAAGGCCATGATCAGGGCGAACGCCAAAGCCGCCCAGCGGCGCGCGTTCGGGATTCCCAGGTGGTGATTCATCTCTCCGTGTAACTCCCTCTCGTTGCTGGTGCCGGTTGGACGACCCGGCTCTCGTTTGTCGGCCGGCAACCAAAGACCGGTCGTGTGACTTGTGTCACAGATACTAGACCGGATTGAACCCGGAAGTTGCGCCCCCGAAACCGGCTGCATCCTGAACGATTCCGTACGGAAATCGAACAGACGCGTACCTGATGGCGGCCGCTCGTCCCCGCTCAGCGCGAAAGGTCAACCGAGGCGTCGAGTCCCTCGGCGAAGGCGACCATCAGCTCCACCGTGGCTTCGACATCGGCGAGATCGACCATCTCGACCGGCGAATGCATGTAACGCAGCGGAATCGAGACGAGACCGGTGGGGATGCCGGTCCTGGAGATCTGGAGGGAGTCGGCGTCGGTGTGGGTGGAGTTGCCGCTGGCGCCGACCGAGTAGTCGATGCCGGCCTTTTCTGCGGTCTCGCGGAGCAGTTCATAGACACGGGGGGAGAGGGTGGAGCCCCTGCCGATGACCGGTCCGGACCCGAACGGGTGGCTGCCGACCTCCTTCTCGTCGATACCGGGGGCGTCGGTGGCATGGGTCACGTCGATCGCCACCGCAAGGTCGGGCCGGACGGTGAAGGCCGCGGTGCGAGAACCGAAAAGGCCGATTTCCTCCTGCACTGCCGCGACGCCCGCAAAGCGGACCTTCGCCTTCGCGTTCTCGTGCAGGCGCCGGGCTGTCTCGAGGGCGACGTATGAGCCGAGCCGGTTGTCCATGGACCGGGAGACGAGGCGGCCTCCCGCGACTTCCAGGGGCTCGCAATCGATCACGACCGGATCGCCGACGCTGACCATCCTCTCGGCGTCCTCGCGATCGTCGGCCCCAATGTCGATGTGCATCTCCTTCAGCTGGACGACCTTCTTGCGCTGCTCGGGCTCGAGCAGGTGGATCGGCTTTCGGCCCGCCACTCCGGGAACGGGGCCGTCGTTACCGGTCACGGTTACCCGCTGACCGACCAGGATCTGCGGGTCCCAGCCGCCTATCGGCGCGAAGTAGAGGAAGCCCTTTTCGTCGATGTGGGTGATTACGAGTCCGATCTCGTCGATGTGACCGACCACCGCGAGCAGCGGTGCACCTTCACTGGAGTCGGAGGAGGGGATGGTGGCGACGCTGGATCCCAGTCCGTCGGTGGTGAGCTCGGCGAAAGAGGCGGCCTTGCGCCAGACCTCGGCGGCGGGTGCCTCGTATCCGGAGGGGCCAGGGGTGCGGAGCAATTCGTCGAGCAGCGGAGGAGTCGTCGTCATGAAGCCATTATGAATGAAGGCCTCTAGAATCATTTGCCGTGATCAGCACTAGTGATTTCCGCAACGGTTCGCATATCGAGGTTGAAGGCAAGATCATGCGAATCATCGAGTTTCAGCACGTGAAGCCGGGAAAGGGCGGCGCCTTCGTCCGGACCAAGCTTCGTCGCATCGAGGACGGCGGGGTGATCGACAAGACCTTTCGCGCCGGTGAGAAGTTCCGGCCTGTCCGCACCGAGTCCAAGAAGATGCAGTACCTCTACGAGTCGGGAGACGCGGTCGTCTTCATGGACAACCAGAGCTACGACCAGATCGAGATCCCGGCCGAGATCGCCGCGAACGCGATGCGCTGGATCCAGCCGAACGACGAGGTCGACGTCCTTTTCGTGGATGAGAACCCTTCGGACGTCCAGGTCTCGAGCTCGATCGAGGCGAAGGTCGTGAAGACCGAGCCGGGCCTCAAGGGCGACACCGCGTCCGGGGGAGGCACCAAGCCGGCCACCCTCGAAACCGGGGTGGAGATCCAGGTTCCGCTCTTCATCAACGAGGGCGAAGTGATCAAGGTCAACACGGAGACCGCCGAATACATGTCACGGGCCTGAGGCCCGCATGTTCCAACGGGATTTCTCGCTGGAACCCAGGCCGCGGGGCTTTCACCTGGTCACCCGCGAAGTCGAAGCCGCCCTGCCCGAACTGAAGCAGTTCGAGATCGGGCTGCTTCACCTGATGATCCGCCACACCTCGGCTTCCCTGACCCTTAATGAGAACGCCTCGCCGGATGTCAGGACAGACTTCCGGACATGGGTGGACGCGGCGGTCCCGGAGGATCCGGACGGTTACCGGTGGACTCATACGCTCGAGGGGCCCGATGACATGCCCGCGCATCTCAAGGGTGCGTTGACCGGGTTCGATCTCACCCTTCCGGTTCGGGACGGCGGGCTGCACCTCGGCACCTGGCAGGGCATCTATCTCTGCGAACACCGCGACCACGGCGGTCCCAGGTCGTTCACGGCCACCCTCTGGGGAAACACCACCTGAGGCCGGATCCGCGGCGCGGAACCCGACGCCCCGTCATGCCCCGAAAAACCGTCACGAGACGGAACGTCTCGTCTCGTCCGGGTTCCGGCTCATCCGTCCGCGAGACGGAACGTCTCGTCTCGCCCCGGCCGGGGTTTCGCGCACCTGTCCGCGAGACGGAACGTCTCGTCTCGCCAGTTGCAAATCGCATATGGCCGGGTCGGGTTGGCCGGTCCCTCCGAACCAATATTCTTGACCGATGCGTCGTTCCAACCAGCGCCGGGATGCGGTGTTCGCCTGCTACCAGCGGGAGGTCACCGACCGGCCCCTCCCGGTCCTGCTTGCCGACGCAAAGCCGTTCACCGTCGAGATCGCCGAAGGGGTCGAGCAAAACCGCGACGAGCTCGACGAAGTGATCGCCGAGTACGCCCAGGGCTGGGACATCAACCGCATCGCTCCCCTGGAGAAGAACATCATGCGGGTGGCGCTATACGAGATGAACTTTCGCGATGACGTGCCGTTCGAGGTGGCGATCGACGAAGCGGTCGAAACCGCGAAGAAGTTCTGCGGTGCCGAGGCACCTGGCTTCGTCAACGGCATCCTCGGTGCTGCCGCCCGGGCGATGAAGGAAGACGAGGCCCCCGCATGAGCCGCCTGGAGGAAATCCGGGATCGCCTGGACGAGATCACCAACGCCCTGCGGGACGAGAACGTCACCGACACCGAAGCGGCCGGACTTGCCGAAGAAGCCGCGAGGCTGACAGCGGAAGCCTCCCGGGAGGCCGCTGCAGCAGTCGATCGCGCCGACCGGCAGGGCTGACCCGTGAGCCCCTCGCCGCCCACCGGGGAGGCCCGATGAGCTACCCGGAAGACCTCCGACAACTGGTCGACGACCACCTCGAATCGATCCACTTTTCCCGGGGTGCTGGTCCCGACGGGGCCGACACCACCGGGCTGGACGAGGCGATGCGCTACTCGCTGCTCGCCGGTGGCAAGAGGATACGCCCGGTCCTGTGCCTGGCGACCGCCCGGGCGATCGGCCGCAAGCCGGAAGATTTTCTCGGAGCGGCCGGGGCGCTCGAGATGGTCCACACCTACTCGCTGGTCCACGACGACCTGCCGGCGATGGACGATGACGACCTGCGCCGCGGCAAGCCCACCTCACATGTGAAATACGGCGAGGCTGTCGCGATCCTGGCGGGTGACGGCCTCTTCGCCGAGGCGATCGCAGCCCTGGCGACCGTGCCGGCGGCACCGGATCGGGTCCTCGAGGCGGTCGCCCTGCTGTGCTCGGCGACCGGAGTCGAGGGGATGGTCGGCGGCCAGTACATCGACGTCTCGGCGCCGGCGCTGAATGCGGACGGACTGCGTCACCTGCATTCGCTGAAGACCGGAAAGCTGATCGGAGCGAGCATCGACGTCGCACTTGCGCTCGACGGGGCCGATCCCGAGACCAGGAAGCCGTTCAGGCGGTTCGCCACGCAGATCGGACTGCTCTTCCAGATCGTCGACGACATCCTCGACGTGACCGGCAGCGACGAAGAACTCGGCAAGCCACAGGGGAGCGACGAACGTCATGGAAAAGTCACATATGTCAGCCTGTATGGACTGGATCGGGCCCGGTCCCTGGCCACGGAAACCCACGATCAGGCCCTCGCCGCCCTCGCCGGGGCCGGCGGACAGACCGAAGACCTGAAGCGGATCGCCGACTACATTTACTCGAGAGAACAGTGAGCGAAGACATGAACAGCAAGAGCCCGCTCCTGCCCGGAATCAACTCCCCGGATGACCTCAAGGGGCTCGATGACGAGCAGCTCCAGCAGGTGGCCGAAGAGACCCGCGCCTACATCATCGACGTGATCGGCGAGATCGGTGGCCATTTCGGTGCCAACCTCGGCACCTGCGAAATCGCCGTGGCGCTGCACAGCCTGCTCGAATCGCCCCGGGACAAGATCCTCTGGGACGTCGGTCACCAGGCCTACCCGCACAAGGTCCTGACTGGTCGGCGGGAGCAGCTCCCGACCATCCGGCAGTACGACGGCCTCGCTCCCTTCTGCTCGATCCCCGAATCCGAGCACGACATCATGGGGGCCGGCCACGCCTCGACTTCGATTTCCTACGGCCTCGGACTGAAGGAGGCGATGCGCAAGGGGATCGGTCAGGACGGAAAGGTCGTCGCCGTGATCGGTGACGGTGCCCTGACCGGCGGGGTGGCCTACGAGGCCATGCACGCCGCGGGAGGGCTCCAGACCCCGATGGTCATCCTTCTCAACGACAACGGCATGTCGATTTCACCCAACGTCGGCGCGCTTTCGAGCTACTTCCAGCGGGCACGCCTCAAGCCCGGGCTCTTCCACGCCCGCGAGGAGGTCGAGGACCGGCTGACCAAGCTGCCTCTCGGACTCGGCAAGCGGATCGAGCGGCTCGGACCGGAACTCAAGTCGGCGATCAAGGCCTACTGGGCGCCCGGACTGCTCTTCGAGGAACTCGATCTCGCCTACATGGGCGTTATCGACGGCCACGACGTGGGTGCGCTCCGCCGCGCCCTCTCCGAGGCGCTGGCCGCCGACCGGCCGGTAGTCGTCCACGTTCACACCGTGAAGGGCCGCGGCTTCGCGCCCGCAGAAGAGGGCGGCCTGGCCGGCATGGAAAAGTGGCACGCGGCCAAGCCGGGTTCGATCGTGGACGGGGCCCCTGCCGACTCCAAGCCGAAGCTCGTACCGGTCCAGGAGTCCGACGCCCCCGAATCGATCGCTCCGGAGATGCTGGAGAAACCGGAACCGGTTGCCGCGCCCCCGCAGTACACCCAGGTCTTCTCCGACGCGATCGTCGCCGAGGCTGGACGGGACCCCAGGGTCATCGGCATCACGGCCGCGATGGCCGGCGGGGCCGGTCTGCAGAGGCTGGCTGACGAGCGGCCCGACCAGTACTACGACGTCGGAATCGCCGAGCAGAACGCCGTCCTGATGGCAAGCGGCATCGCCCTGCAGGGCGGCAAGCCGATCTGCGGCATCTACTCGACCTTCCTGCAGAGGGCCTACGACCAGATCGTCCATGACGTCTGCCTCCAGAACCTCGACGTGACCTTCGCAATGGATCGCGCCGGCCTGGTCGGTGACGACGGTCCCACCCACCACGGCGCCTTCGACATCGCCTATTTCAGGTCCCTGCCGAACGTGGTTGCGATGGCCCCCCGGGACGAGGCGATGCTCGTTCACATGCTTCGCACCGCGGTCGAACATGACGGTCCGACAGCCATCCGCTACCCCCGTGGTGCAGCCGTGGGCGTCGACCTGCCGGCCGAGGCCGAGATGCTGCCGATCGGATCCGGAGAGACCCTCCAGAACGGCGAGAAGGTCGCACTGGTCGGATACGGGTCAGGGGTGGGAATCGCCCTGGAAGCTGCCGGGATCCTCGAGGCGGACGGCCTGAGGCCGACCGTTGCCGATGCCCGCTTCGTGAAGCCGCTCGACACCGATCTGATGGAGCGTCTCGCGGTCAGCCACGACCTGATCGTGACTATCGAGGAGGGCGTGCTGCAGGGCGGCTTCGGCTCCGCGGTGATCGAACACCTCGAGGACAACTTCGCCAACCCTGGCGAAAGGGCAAGGGTCATGCGGATCGGCCTGCCGGACCGGTTCGTGACTCACGGCAAGCCCGATCTGCTCCACAAGGAAGTGGGCTACACCCCGGAAGCGGTGGCGGCGAAGGTCCAGGCTGCGGTCGAATCCGGTGTCGCCCCGCGTCACTGATCAGCCAGACGCTCGGTGACGCTGACTCAGGTGTGGCTGGAGACGATCCGCAGCACATCACTGCCGTACTTCTCCATGAATGACGGGCCCACGCCGGAAACGCCAAGCAGGCTGTCCTCGTCGAGCGGCCTGGCCGTGGCGATCGCGGTCAGCGTCCGGTTCGAGGCGACGTGGTAGGCGGGCTTGTCACCCGCCGCCTCGAGACGCCAGCGTCGGAGGTCCTCGTACAGATCGTTGTCTCCGGGCGCGAGTTCCGGTGGCGGGGAGGCCTTGCGGGAACTCCCGCCGGTTCTGCGGATGACGATCGAGTCGGGGTCGGGCAGCCACTCGACCGGATCGCAGACGTCACAACAGCGTCCGGTCGGCTCTCCCGGTGACGGGTCGCCGAAGTGGTCGAGGATCTGGCGCCGGCGGCAGGTGCTCGAGAAGCTGAAACCTTCGACTGCCCGGTAGGCAGCCCAGCCGCGATCCTCAGCCACCCGACAGGCGGAGCGGATCGGGCCCTGGCCGATCTCGGGGCCGGGGGAAACGAGCAGTCGGCCGCCGGGGGCCGGATCGACCCTCACCGCGCCGGCCCGTTCCGCCACCGCGAGGCGTATTCGTTCCTCATCCGAGCGGGGCGCTTCGATCGTGACCGATCCCGGGTTTCCCTCGGAGTCGTGCCCGGCGGAGCGTCTGACGTCATCCACGAAGGAAAGGACTTCCTGGGGGTCTACCCGCCGCTGCTCGTTGAACCTGACCAGCCTGCCGAGGTCGGCCCGCATCGCGAGCAGCACGGCCCGGGCGGGTTCGCCGTCCCGGCCGGCGCGACCTGCCTCCTGGTAGTAGGCCTCGATACTGGAGGGAATCGCCCAGTGCCAGACCGAGCGCACATCCGCCTTGTCGATCCCCATGCCGAAGGCATTGGTCGCGACGACGACATCGACGTCGCCCTCCATGAAGCGGTGCTGCGCCGAGGCCCTCTCGTCCGGCGGCATGCCGGCGTGGTAGCCAACGGCCGAGAGCCCGGCCGCGCGGAGGTCGTCCGTCAGTTCTTCGGTGCTCTTCCTGGTCCCGCAGTAGACGATCGCCGGGCGGTTTTCCGGATCCGCCAGACCGGTCTCGAGCAGCGCCTGCTTCCGCGCCTTCGACCCCTTGCCTTCGAGAGGGATGGTGTCGAAGCTGAGGTTCGGGCGATCGAACCCGGAGTGAATCTCGACGGGATCGACCATTCCCATCCGTTCGGCGATTTCCGCCGTGACCTGCGGAGTTGCGGTCGCGGTGCAGGCCATGACCGGAGGCCGGCCCAGCCGTTCGGCCACCTTCGGCAGCCGCAGGTAGTCGGGCCGGAAGTCGTGACCCCACTCGGACAGACAATGGGCTTCGTCGATCGCCAGGAGGTCGATTTCCCGCGATGCGACCAGTCTGAGGAAGGAAGTCGAGCCGAAGCGCTCCGGCGAGCAGTAGGCGATCCGGGCGGTGCCTTCCCGGACGGCTTCCCAGGAGGCGGAGGAGTCCTCCTCGGAAAGGCCGGACGCGAACATCACCGCCGGGTGCCCCTCGGCACGGAGTCGTTTCACCTGATCGGCCATCAGGGCAATGAGCGGGCTGACCACCAGGGTCAGGGAAGGTTTCGCCAGCCCGGGGAGCTGGTAGCAGAGGCTCTTTCCGCCGCCGGTCGGCATCACGATGAGGCTGTCGCGTCGCTCGAGCGATGCCTGTACGGCCTCACGCTGGCCAGGGCGGAAGCTGGAGTAGCCCATGTGTTCCAGGAGCCGGTCGGGGGTCGCCTGTCCGGAGAAGACGCGAGTCGGCACCGATTCGGCCAGTTCGATGCCCTCGAGACCCTGCAGTGCGAGGGCCGCTTCCTCCTGCTCGTCCGCGATGAGGACGGTCTGCCCCGCCTCCTGGGCCGGGGTTCGCGGACTCCGTCCGTCCTCATGGGCGTTGCCCGGGCGGCCGGAAACCAGCGCGGCGATTCGGCCGGTCAGGGTTCTCGACGCGTCGCGGGATTCCCCGTCCAGCGATTTCCAGGACTCGCGCAGGGCATCGAGTCTCATGTCGATCTCCGGATCCCGGGTTCCGTTCTCCGCTTCGCGCTCGAGATCGCTGATCAGCCCCGTGGCCTCAAGCTCGAACTGGTCGGATGTGAGGGCGGAAGGAGTCACCGGTCCAGACTAGAGACAGTCCCCGACGAAGAAATTTCACCCCTGCAAGGAAAGAGCCCCGCTGGGAGGGCGGGGCTCTTGGTGTTACTTAGGGAGGAGAGAGATTCAATGATCTCTATATGTGTTTTTGATCAGTGAGAGGTAGGTGGGCTCTTCATGCGCCGCGGGCGCTATACCGCGTTGAAGCGGTAAGTGCCAAGTGAGCGGCGCCGAACCCGACCAGGAAGATTGTGGTGAGAGTGTCCTGTCCGGAGAAGCCGGCAAGGACGCCGACAGCGAAGATCGCGATGCCGATCGCCCAGTCGAAGCCGGCGAGGGTCGAAAGGGGAAGGGGTCGCTTGGGACTCGCGCCGGCGAGAGCCACGCCCATGAGCGTCGCGCCCAGGAAGAAGGTCAGGTAACCGATACCGGGGCTGAACGTCAGGAGGTAAGGAACGATCATGAGAAGCGGCGCTGTGGCCAGCACGAGAGCGTTGTGGACGCTTATTTCAATTGGTCGCGCAGTCATGTTCATCGGTCTCCTGACAGCAAAGTAGTGCCCCACTTACTTTTCGTGTGTGAGTCGGGTCACATTTGACAACGTTTCTTGTCTGTTTGGCTGGATTTGCCCCTCTGGAGCCCCGTACATGTGCTTTTCCCGCGGACGATACGGTTCAGCCGGATGGCCAAGCGAACCCGACTGGACCTGCTCCTGGCCGAGCGGGGCACCTTCACTTCCCGAACCGCGGCGGCCAGGGCGATCCGTGCCGGCCAGGTGAAGCTCGGGCGGGACGGACCGATCGCGCTCAGGCCCAGCCAGGAGGTGACGCCCGATCAGGAGATCGAGGTGATCGAAGCCCAGAGGTACGTTTCCCGGGGCGGCGTCAAGCTGGAGAACGGCCTCGATGCTCTGGGGATCGACCCGGCCGGAAAACTCTGCCTGGACGTCGGTGCGTCGACCGGCGGCTTCACCGACTGCCTGCTCCAGCGGGGCGCCCGCCACGTGATTGCGCTGGACGTCGCCTACGGACAGATTGACGCCGGACTCCGCGATCGTCCCGAAGTGACCGTCATCGAGCGACTCAACGCCCGCGACCTGCTGCCGTCGGACCTCGAGTACAGGCCGCAGTTCGCGGTGATCGACGTTTCCTTCATCTCCCTGAACAAGGTGCTGCCGGCGGTGATCAACGTGATGGAGAAGGGATCGACGATTCTCGCCATGGTCAAACCCCAGTTCGAGCTGGGCCGCTCACGGGTCGGCAGGGGAGGTGTCGTCCGCAAGCAGGAGGACCGGAGGGAGGCCGTCGAGAACGTGGCCGACTTCGCCAGGGAACTCGGGCTTTCGCTCGACGGCATCGCCCCGACCGGGCTGCCCGGCCCGAAGGGCAACCTCGAGACGTTCATCCAGCTCGGCCTGGCCGGGGAGGGGGAAACCTCACCCGGGCCTGCCCGGGGGGCTGACAACGGAGCCGCGCTCTGCGAAGGTGTCGAACTGTGAGCAGACCCGCCGCGCTTCTATTCACGCACTCTCACGCTCCGGGCATGGAACGGGCGACAGAAGTCGCCCGGGCCGCCGCCGGGCGGCACGGCTGG
Source organism: Solirubrobacterales bacterium (assembly GCA_036780865.1). Lineage (GTDB taxonomy): Bacteria > Actinomycetota > Thermoleophilia > Solirubrobacterales > 70-9 > 67-14. The sequence continues at coordinate 33,191 of DAIQCC010000014.1, forward strand.
GATCTCGTGCCGAGCAAGGATGCCGGGAGCTGCGATCCGGCTCTCTTTGTGGTGCTGGGTGGCGACGGCACGATCCTCCATGCGCTGCGGGCCTCGCTCGACAGGAAAGTTCCCGTCTTCGGGATCAACTTCGGTCGGGTCGGTTTCCTGGCAGCGGTGGAAGGCGACCAGATCGAACTCGGACTGGACCGGGCCTTCGCCGGCGATTTCGAGACCATAGACCTGCCCGGGCTGGCGATTTCCGCCAACGGCGAAACCCAGATCGCGCTCAATGACGTCAGTTTCTCCCGCCGGCCCCGGGGCGGAGTGGCCGAGCTCAGCTACCGGATCGCCGGCGAGGAGGTGGGGCACGTCCGTTGCGACGGCCTGGTCGCCGCGACCTCGACCGGTTCGACCGGCTACAACCTGGCCAACAACGGCCCGATCCTTGCCTGGGGCGTCGACGGGTACGTGGTCAGCTACATCGCTCCGCATACCCTTACCGCCCGGGCGCTCGTGGTCGCACCGGGCGACGTGCTGCATGTGGTCAACCATCGCAGCAGGGACGGGGTGGACATCGCGGTGGACGGCGTGCAGGTCGGTGAACTCAGTCCCTCTGCCGAAGCCGAGATGAGCTACCTGCCCGACCTGGCCAGGCTGGCCCAGCTCCCCGGCTCGAACTTCTACCACCGCATCCGCGAGAAGTTCGGCCATCTAGCCGTTTAGGCCACCACGAACGTTTGTTCGTCCGGTGGGGGTTGTAGAAGTACTCGGGATGCTGCGAGAACTTCGAATCGAGAATCTCCTGCTGATCGAGAAGGCAGAGCTCCGGCTCGGTCCCGGGCTGAACGTGCTTACCGGAGAGACGGGGGCGGGCAAGACGGTGCTGGCCCACTCGCTGGACCTGTTGATGGGCGGCAAGGCGAAAAAGGGGATCGTGCGCCCCGGAGCACCGGAAGCATGGGTGGAAGGAGTCTTCGACCTGCCGCCGGAGTGGAACGAAGACCAGGAACTGGCCGAACTGCTCGACCGAATCCCGGCCGGATCGGACGAGATCGTCCTCGGAAGGCGGGTTTCCGAGGGAGGCCGCACCTCCGCCTTCGTCGGAGGCCGCAGCGCCTCGGCGTCCGACCTGCAGATGCTCGGATCGAGGCTGCTCGCCTTCTACGGGCAACATGAGCACCGGCGCCTGACCATCGGATCCAGCCAGTTGGCGATGGTTGATGCAGCGGCTGGCCTGAAGCAGCAGGAACGGCTTGCGGCGTACGGGGCGATCTGGAACCGGTACCGCGGACTCAAGCGGCGCCTGTTGGAGCTTCGGGGTCGGCAAACGGCCCGGGAGCGGGATCTCGACCTGCTCCGCTTCGAACTTGACGAGATCGAGGCGGCCGAACTCACGGCGGGCGAGAAGGACGGACTGCTCGAGGAACGGGACCGCCTCCGCCACGTGGAGGGCCTCAGGGAAGCGTCGGCAGGAGCCGGATCGAGGCTCAGGGGTGATGAGGATGCCGACGGTGCGGCCGGGCTGCTCGCCGGCGCGCGGGATCTCCTGGCCGGTCTGAGGGGGGTAGACCCGGTGCTGGACGACCTCGCCGGAAGGGTGGATGGTCTGGCCCTGGAGGCCGAGGACGTGGGGGTGGAACTTGGGCGTTACCTGTCCGGTATCGAGGCAGACCCGGGGAGGCTTGCAGAACTCGAAGAGCGACTGGAGCTGATCGACCGCCTGGAACGCAAACACGGCGGGACGACCGCTCAGGTGCTCGCCCACGCCGCGAAGTGCCGGCGGGAGATCCAGCGGCTCGAGAGCGGTGAATCGGAGGAGGCGGAACTCGCGGCTGAACTCGAAACCGTCGAAGTGAGCCTGGACAAAGCGGCGGGGAGCCTCGGAGCGGCCCGGCGCAAGGCGGCGCAGGAACTTGCGGGCCAGGTCACGTCCGATCTCTCCGAACTCGCCATGGATGGGGCCGAACTCACGATCGAAGTCAGGTCCGAAGGTGAAGGGCCGGGACCACATGGTGCCGAAACCGTCGAGTTCATGCTCGCGCCAAACCCCGGGGTGCCGGCGAGGCCCCTTCGCGACACGGCATCCGGAGGCGAACTCTCCCGCGTGATGCTGGCCCTGGCCGCAAGTGAAACCGGTGACAACCGGACCCTCGTGTTCGACGAAATCGACGCCGGTATCGGGGGCAAGACGGCCGGAACCGTAGGTGACCGGCTTCGACGGGTCGCCGAAGGACGCCAGGTATTCGCGATCACCCACCTGCCGCAGGTCGCGAGCCGGGCCGACCGGCACTTCAGTATCGAGAAGGCCGCCGCCGGGTCGGACGTTGCGGCGACGGTGAGGGCTTTGGAAGAGGAATCGGTGGTGGCCGAGATCCGGCGGATGATGGGGGCGGGCGAGGGTGACGAGGCGGCGACCCGTCACGCTCGGGAACTGGTCTCTGCCAATCGATAGCCGGTATCTGCCGGCCAGAACCGGGCGGTGAGGATGCGACCGCCAGAAGCCATTACCCTCGTGGAGTGAACGCGATCACGAGAAGGCTGCGAGGGCGGCCCGATGTCGGCATGGCCGATGGCCAGGGCGAGGCAAGCCGCCGCAGCGCCGGCAGGGTGAGGATGGGTCGAAAGACCAAGGATCTGGTCAAGAGCCTCCGGCCCGGGGACATCGCGGTGATCCGCCACCGAAACATCGATCGAATCGCGGCCGAGGACCTTGTGGCAAGTGGAGTCGAGGTCGTACTCAATGACCACTCGTCGTCGGACGACCGTTATCCGAACCGGGGCCCGCTGATCCTGGTCGAGGCCGGAGTGAGGCTGGTCGACTTTCCCGAGGACGATCTCTTCGACCTGCTCGTCGAGAACGAACATGTCGTTCTCGATGGCCCGGGACTGATCCGGGACGGTGTAATCATCGCCAGTGGCATCGAGCAACTGAAGCCCGATCTCGACCTTCAGATCGAACGCCAGCAGTCGGAAATCCACCACGCACTCGCGGACTTTGCGGAGAACACGGTCACGCACATCCAGCAGGAGAGCGAACTGCTCTCGGGGGCGATCGACCTGCCCGACACACGAACGAGATTCCAGGACCGCCACGTCCTGATCGTCGTGAGAGGGCCGAACTACAAGAGCGACCTGCGGGCGCTGAGGGCGTACATCAGGGATGTGAGGCCGATCCTTATCGGAGTCGACGGCGGCGCGGACGCGATCCGCGAGGCGGGTCTGAAGCCGGACATGATCCTTGGTGACATGGACTCGGTCACTGACGACACCCTGAAGTCGGGCCCCGAGGTTGTAGTCCACGCATATGCAGACGGTCGCGCTCCGGGTTCCGAGCGGATGAACCGGCTCGGCGTCGAACACATCGCGCTGCCCTTCGTCGGCACCAGCCAGGACGTCGCAATGCTGATGGCCTTCGAGAAGGGTGCATCGCTGATCGTGACGGTCGGCGCCCACTTCAACCTGATCGAGTTCCTTGACAAGGACCGGGCGGGCATGTCCTCCACTTTCCTGACCCGGCTGAGGATCGGCGAGGTTCTGGTGGACGCCAAGGGCGTGAGCCGCCTGTACAACCCGGGTCTCACCGTCGGGCCGCTGATGCTTTTCCTCGGTGCCTTTCTGGTGCTGGTTGCGATCGTCGTTCTCAGCTCTCCGGCCCTGGCGGACCTTTTCGATCTGATCTGGCTGAAGATCAAGATCTGGCTGGGACTTTGATCTGGCAGGGCCTCTAGGCTTCCGGCGATGGGTTACAGCGCTCGCTACCACGCGGCCTCTCTTGCCGCGGTCTTTCTGGCACTCGCAATCGGGATCCTGATCGGCTCGCAATGGGGAGCCGACGTCCTGAACAACACCCGTGAGGACCTTGAGTCCAGCCTGACCAGCGACCTCAACGACGCGAGGAACCAGATCGACGAGCAGAACCGCGAGCTGGGCCAGCTCGGCGAGTTCGGGAACACCGCCTACCCGCTGCTGATCGAAGGAAGGCTGGCTGGTCGAAAGGTCGGGCTGGTCGGTCTCGGCCAGCTGCCGTCGAACGTGACCGACTCGATCGAATCGGCTCTCGAGCCGACCGGTGCGGAGCTTGTCGCAGTAGGTGCGATCCGCCAGCCTCCGTCACTGGACGAGCTGGCCAGCGAACTCGAGGGCACGAGGTTCCGTTCGATCGCCACGAACGACGAAACGCTTGTCGCCTACGGCCAGACCGTAGGCCGCCAGCTCGTCCGGGGAGGAAGGATCCTCAGTCTGACCCGCTCCGAACTGATGTCACAGTCGAGTGGCCAGTTCCGGGGGCTGGACGGGCTGGTGATCTACCAGGCCGAACTGGAGGAGAGCGACACGGACCTCCGTGAGACGGCCGATGCTCTCGACCGGGCGATAGTCGAGGGTGCCAGCTCGACCAGGGCCCGGCTGGTCGGAGTCGAGGTCACCGGCACCGACCCGTCGACCGTCAGCTATCTGCGAGACCTCAACCTGACCACCGTGGACAATCTCGATCAGCCATCCGGCAAGGTCAGCCTGGTCTATGCGCTGAACGGTGCCGAAGGCGCTTTCGGGGTGAAGGGCGAGTCAACAAGGCTCCTGCCGGAGCTCCTGGCGCCCGTGGCCCGGAATGCGGGTGGCAACCGGAACGGCCAGGGCAGGGCCGAGCCGTAACCTGGCTCGGGCTTCCGGTCGCGATCCTGGTCGGCCTCCTGGTCGTACCCGCCGGCGTCCGCGGCCTCGTCAGCTCCGGACTCACCCGGGTCAACTTCCGGGAGGAGAAGCTGGCCTTCCCGCTCGGGGCGGTGCTCGTTACGACTTCGCTGGTCGCCCTGGCTCCGCTCGCCGTGCTCAACGACCGGGCCGGACTGGACCTGCTCGAGCCCGACCTTCGCCGCTGGATCGTCTATTTCGTCGGTGTTGCCTTCCTCGGGCTGCTTGACGACTCGCTCGGTCTGGGCCACACGGAAGACACTCCCCGCGGCTGGCGGGGTCATGCCCGAGCCGTGCTTCGAGGCGAACTCTCGACCGGTGCCGTGAAGGCGATCGGGGCGCTGGCGCTCGCGGCCTACGTGGTTACCGGCACCGGCAACGAGTGGCCCGCATACATCGTCGACGTGGCGCTGCTTGTCCTGGCCACGAACCTGTTCAACCTGCTCGACCTGCGGGGCGGCAGGGTGGAGAAGGCATTGTTCCTGCTGGTGATCGGCCTCTGCCTCGGCGGATGGACGCTCTTCCCGGTCGAGCTCACCGGGATCTTTCTCGGGCCGTTCGTCGTCGGAATCTGGTTCACGCTGAGGAACCGGGCGATGCTCGGCGACACCGGCTCGAACCTCGCCGGAGCGCTGGCCGGCGTCTGCCTGCTGACCGGACTTGACGAAACAGGCCGTCTGGTGGCGCTCGGAGTGGTGATTCTTCTCACGATTTACGGAGAGTTCCGGTCGATCTCCAGCACCATCGACCGGCTGCCGCCGCTGCGGTTTATAGACTCGATAGGGAGAGTCAAGTGAGCGACCAGTACCAAGGAGAAACCCGATTCATCTTCGTCACCGGCGGAGTGCTTTCGGCTCTCGGTAAGGGCATCGCCTCCGCCTCGATCGGGCGCCTGCTCGTTGCCCGGGGATTCAGGGTTCAGATCCAGAAGTTCGATCCTTACCTGAACGTCGATCCCGGGACCATGAGTCCCTTCCAGCACGGCGAGGTCTTCGTCACCGAAGACGGCGCCGAGACCGATCTCGACCTCGGCCACTACGAGCGCTTCACCGACGAGAACACCTCGCGGGCCTCGAACGTGACCGCCGGAGCGGTTTACAACGCCGTGATCAAGCGGGAACGTCGCGGCGACTACCTCGGCGGCACCGTCCAGGTGATTCCGCACATCACAGACGAGATCAAGAACCGGATCCTGATCGTCGCGGAGACCAAGCAGGTCGATTTCGTGATCACCGAGATCGGCGGCACGGTCGGCGATATCGAGTCACTGGCCTTCCTTGAGGCGATCCGCCAGCTTTACACGGATCTCGGCTCGCGCCGGGCGATGTTCATCCACCTCACGCTCGTGCCCTACATAGTCCACGCCGGCGAGATGAAGACCAAGCCGACACAGCACTCCGTCAACGAACTGCGGCGCATCGGCATCCAGCCCGACGCCCTGATCTGCAGATCGGTTTCCGGCCTGGATCGGGACATCCGCCGAAAGATCGCCCAGTTCGCCTCACTTCCCACCGATTCGGTCATCTCCGGCCAGGACGTGGACAACGTTTACAAGATCCCGCTGATGTACAGGGCCGAAGGACTCGACGACTTCATCCTCGAGCACTTCCACATGGAAGACGCGCCGCCCCCGGACCTCTCCGAGTGGGAGTCGATGCTGAGGATGGCCGAGAACACCGACGGCACGGTGAAGATCGCCCTCGTCGGCAAGTACATACAGCTGGCCGACTCCTACAAGTCGGTGATCGAGGCGCTCGAACACGGCGGCATCCACAACGGAGTCGACGTGGAAATCGACCTGGTCGACTCCGAGGACTTCGACGTCACCAGGCTCGAGGACGTCGATGGCATCCTGATCCCCGGCGGCTTCGGCGAGCGCGGGGTGGAAGGCAAGATCGAGGCGGCCAGGTACGCCCGTGAGAATGGAATCCCGTATCTGGGTATATGCCTTGGCATGCAGATCGCCGTGATCGAGTTCGCCCGTCACATTGCCGGCATGGAAGGCGCCAACTCGGCCGAGTTCGACCCCGAGACGCCCTTCCCGGTGGTTGACCTTCTCCCGGAGCAGAAGGAAGTGTCCGACATGGGCGGAACCATGAGGCTCGGGGCAGACCCGGTGAAGCTCCACGACGGGACCCGGGCTCTCGAGATCTTCGGTGAGGCCGTGATCTACAAACGGCACCGCCACCGTTACGAAGTCAACAACCTGCTCCGCAGCAAGCTCGAGGACCAGGGTCTGGTCTGTTCGGGCACCTCACCGGACGAGCGTCTGGTCGAAATCGTCGAACTGGAAGACCACCCGTTTTACGTGGCCTCCCAGTTCCATCCCGAGTTCAACTCGCGTCCCAACCGCCCGGAGCCGCTCTTTCGCGAGTTCATGAAGGCAGCAGCCCGGGTTGCAGCCGCCAGGCCGTCCGAGGAGCTGGTCGCCGACGAGGAATCGGTGACTGTCGAGGCCCAGGAGGCCTGAGGCTTGCCATTCGTCTTCTGGATTCTCGTAACCCTCGGTGGTGCCGGGATCTACCTGCTTCGGCACAAGGACCAGCGAGGAACCGCCGCCGTCGCCGGCGTCTTCCTCATGTTCTGGCTCGGCATCGCGATCGGGATCGGATCGATCTTCGGTGCTGCTTTCCACGTGTTCGATGCGAAGGACACCGCCGAGCAGATTGGCTTCGTTCCCTGGAACGCCACCGGGACGGGTGCCTTCCAGTTCGAGAACGCGATGGGGGACCTGGCGATCGGCATCGCCGGGCTGCTCTGCTTCTGGATTCGCGACCGCAAGTTCTGGCTGGCAGTGATCCTGATCGCGACCATCCAGTACTGGGGCGACGCCTACGGACACATCTACCAGATGGTCGAGTACGACAATCACGAACCAGACAACACGGGTCCGGTGCTCTGGCTCGACATCCTCAATCCGGCAATCCTGATCGTCCTTTACTGGCTCTCCGGCCGGGGGGACCGGAACGTCATCCGGTCTGCGCCGGATGACAAGTAGAAGACCCAGCCGCTTCGTCCGCCTCTGCGAGACCGCCAGCCCGACCGGGCAGGAGCGCGCAGTCGCCGACCTCGTCACCGCTGAACTTCGTGGACTGGGCCTCGAAGTCCACGAGGACGATGCGGCCGAAAGCACCATCGCCGGGGCCGGGAACCTGCTGGCCAGGATTCCGGGGAGACCCTCCGCCGACGGAGCCGACCCGGGGTACGTCATGTTCTGTGCCCACCTCGACACCGTGCCCCACGACGGGTCGATTGAAGTCGTCCTGGGTGAGGACGGGGTCTACCGGTCGGCCGGACCGACCATCCTCGGGGCGGACAACAAGGCTGCCGTCGCCGTACTCATCGAACTGGCCGCCAGGGCGGTGGCGGAACCCCCGCCGGTCGGCATCGAGTTGCTGTTCACCGTCGCCGAGGAACAGGGCCTGATCGGCGCTGCCGCCTTCGACCAGTCGGCTCTTCTTTCCCCGGTCGGATTCGTGCTCGACCACGCCACTGACATTGGTGAAGTGATCGTTGCGGCCCCTACGCACATCGGTATCGAGGCCAGCTTCACCGGGGTGGAGGCCCATGCCGGACTGCTTCCCGAGGTCGGCCGATCCGCGATCGTCGCCGCGTCGCGGGCGATTGCCGGGATGAAGATCGGTCGGCTCGATGAAGAAACGACCGCCAACATCGGTCTGATCTCCGGCGGAACGTCCGGCAACGTGGTTCCGGGTTCCTGCCGCCTGGTCGGTGAAGCGAGATCGGTCGATCCTGCCCGGGTCACCGCGGTGATCGGGGAAATGACCGAGCAGCTCGTCTGGGCCGCCTCGGAGACCGGTTGCGAGGTCGACATCACAACTTTCAGGCATTTCGCCGGCTACCGGGTGGAGGAGGGCTCGAAGGCGCTGGCCCTGGCGGAAGCCGCCCTTGCCGCAAACGGGTACGAGGCCAGGCGGGTAGCCACGGGAGGAGGCTCGGACGCCAATCTCTTCCGGGAGCGGGGAATGGACTGCCTGCTGCTTGCCAACGGCACCTACGACAACCACACTCACCGGGAATCAGTGCCGCGGGCGAACCTGAAGGAGATGCTCGCGGTCTGCGAGGGGATCATCGAAATGGCGGGGGGAACTTGATGCTCAAGCTCCGCCGGGCAGACGTCGTAGGGACGGACCCGCTCGAGATCTGCCTCGAAGGCTCCACGGAGCGCAGAAGGGCCTGGGCCGATCACCTGCTGGTCGGTCCCTGTGAGGCCGGTGACGAGGTGGTGGTCAACGTCGAAGCGCTCGACCTCGGTCTCGGCTCCGGAGGTTTCGACGTGATCCATGTCAACCTCACCCGCGGCCTGGAGGCCCGTGGTTCGGAAGAAGAGCATGTGATGAAGCTCAACTACACCTCGCTCCAGCATCCGGTCGGCACGATCGAAAGGCCCGAGGGAACGGGGAAGGCGCCACCTGTGCCGGTGCTGGCGATTGGCCTTCATGGGCACCTGGCACCAGCAGCCTGGGCGGCGACAAGCGGGGGCGCGCGCAGGGTCGGATACATCCAGACCGGCGGCGGTGCCCTGCCAGGGTCACTTTCCAGAGATGTACAGACGCTGCTCGACCGTGATCTGCTCGCCGGTCACGTGACCGCCGGACCGGCCTACGGCGGCCGGTCGGAGGCGATCTCGCTGGTCGGGGCGGTGGATGCGGCCCGCTCGCTCGGCTGGGACGCGGTCATCGCCGGTCCCGGGCCGGGGATCCTCGGCTCCGGCACCGCCTATGGACATGGAGGGATGGCTGCCCTCGACGTGATCCATGCCACGCTGGCTCTTGGCGGAAAGGGGTTGCTGTCGCCGCGGCTGTCTTCTGGGGATCCGCGCCCGAGACATCGCGGTCTCAGCCACCACAGCCGGGCGGTTCTGGACCTGGCACTGGGACCAGTCACCTTGCCGGTACCAGTCGGATTCGAGGATCTGATCCCCGAAGGACTCGAGACGGTTCCGGTCGAGGTTGATCTCGACGGCTACGGCGACTCGGGTCTGCCCCGCCGGACGATGGGGAGGGACCTTGAGGAAGACCAGCCATTCTTCGCCGGTCCACTCGCCGCCGGCACCGTTCTCGCCGGCTCGGCCTGAGGCCTGGTCGCGACGGATTCCTTGCGCCAAGAGGGATGGGCGCGAAGGGGGAGAAAACGCTCCCATGCCGCCGGCAACCGCCACGTCCGTCCCTGCCTCCGAAGTCCTCGATGGCGCACGCTTCGAGAGCCTTCTGCTGGAGTTCCTCGCCTACCTGGAGCTGGAACGCGGACTCTCCCGCAACACCCTCAACGCCTACCGCACGGATCTCCTCCAGTACGGGGATTACCTGCGGGAGAGGGGCATCGATCCGCTGACCATCGACGCGGCCGCGATGTCGGATTACGTGGCCGACCTGACCGATGCCGGAGGCAACGGAACCCGTCTCGCTCCCTCGACCGTCCACCGAAAGACCGCCGCCCTCCGTTCCTTCTACAAGCACCTGCGGCGCGAGGAACTCGTCGTCGACGACCCCACCGCCGGCCTCGCCACGCCGCGTCGGTCGAAAAAACTTCCAAACGTCCTGAACCAGGCCGAGGTGAGCCGGCTGCTGGCAGCGCCGGCCGGTGACTCTGCCCAGGCCTACCGCGACCGGGCGATCCTCGAGGTGATGTACGCCTGTGGGCTCAGAGCCTCCGAGGTGATCGGCCTGGAGATGACCGACATCGATCCCTACGAGGGAATGCTTCGTGCTCGCGGCAAGGGCAGCAAGGAGAGAATCGTCCCGCTGGGACGCCAGGCCATCGCCGCACTGCAGGGCTACCTGCGCTCCGGCAGGCCCGAACTTTCAAAGGGCCGCTCCGAGAAGGCGCTCTTCCTCAACTTCCGTGGTCACCGCCTGACCAGGCAGGGTCTCTACAAGATCGTCCAGGGGCACGCGAAGACGGCCGGCCTGGATGCCCGGATGAGTCCGCATACGCTTCGGCACTCGTTCGCAACTCACCTGCTTGCCGGTGGATGTGACCTGCGAGCCGTCCAGGAGATGCTCGGGCACGCCGACGTGGCAACCACCCAGATGTACACGCACCTGACCGGCCAGCAGCTCCGCGACGTCTACTACGCGGCCCATCCGCGCGCCCAGAACAGCTGAATAGCCGGCCGACCGGCCGGAGGCAGGGCTCTGATAGAACCGGCTGGTGCCTGAGCTTCCAGAAGTCGAGACGATCCGCCGCCAGCTCGAACCCGACCTTAACGGACGGACTGTCGAGGTCGTGGAGGTGCTCGACGACTACTTCACGAAGCCGGAACTGCCCGGCAACTTCGAGCGAGCTGTCAATGGCCGCGAGATCGTTGACGTTGGCAGGCGCGGCAAGTACCTGATGCTGGAGCTTGGCGACGGCATGACCGTGGTCATCCACCTCCGGATGACCGGATCACTGGTCCTGCTCGCTCCGGACGGAAGCGAGAACCCGGGTGACGCGCGGATCTACGAGGCCGACCGCAGCGAGAAGCACCTGAAGGCCCGCTTCGCGCTGGATGACGGCGGCGAGTTGAGGTTCTCGGACCCCCGTCGTTTCGGCCGCGGATTCGTGGCTAACGCGGAGGATCTGGACGCCTACTTCGCGTCCAGGCTAGGCGTCGAACCTCTCTCCGACGATTTCACGGTCGAGGCGATGGCGACGATGACGGCAGGTCGAACCGGTCCCCTCAAGTCGTTCCTGCTGGACCAGAAGGGCGTGGTGGGGGTCGGCAATATCTACGCCGACGAAGCTCTGTTCAGGGCCGGCCTTCACCCGCTTTCACCCGGCGGCTCGATGAAGCACGAGCACCACGTCGCCCTCCGGGACGGGGTGGTCGAAGCGCTGGAGAGGGGCCTCGACCTCGGTGGCGCCTCGATCGACGATTACCGGGATGCCCGTGGCGAGCAGGGCGGGATGCAGAACGAGTTCCTCGTCCACCGCCGGGAGGGGCAGGACTGCGTCACCTGCGGGACCGAGATCAAGCGGATAGTCGTCGGCGGCCGGTCAACCTACTTCTGTCCCGCCTGCCAGAAGCGGCTGCGCCGGCGGCCGAAGCGCCGGTAGCCGTCAGGGACCGTCCGGTCCGGGCGACACCATTGTTAGAGAAACATGTCCAGGACTTTCAAGACAGAAGCCATCGTTCTGAGGACGATCCGGTACGGCGAGGCCGACCGCATCCTTCACCTGTACACGCGCGAGTACGGGCGGCTCGGGGCGATCGCCAAGGGTGTCAGAAAGCCCCGTTCCCGCTTTGGCGGCCGGCTTGAACCATTCTTCCGGCTATCGCTGGTCCTGCATCGCAGCCGTGGTGACCTCCACACGGTCACTTCGGCCGAGACGATCGAAGGTTACGGCCGGCTCCGGGCCAGCGGCACCGGCATCGCGGCAGCCGCCGACGCCTGCGGCGGCGTGCTGCGGCTGCTGGACGGAGTCGAGGAGCCCAACGAACCCGCGTACAACCTGCTCTGCCGTTACCTGGAGCTGGTCGACCAGGATCCGGAGGGGCCGCTGGCATCGGCTGCCGGAATGGTTGCATTCCGCCTGAAGCTGGCTCTGGCGGCCGGTTTTGCTCCGGAGTTGTCGGGCTGCGCGAGGTGTGGTTCGAGCGACCACATGACCGCCTTCTCGGGATCAGCAGGCGGGGTCGTATGCCCGACCTGCGAGGCCGGCTCCTTTCCCTTTTCGGTGGAGGGCCACACGTTCATGGTCGGGGCGCTGGGCAAACCCCTGAATGAGCTTCCCGAAGCCGGACCTGCCGCCGTAAGACAGGCGGGCAGGGCGGTCAACGAAACCCTCGAGCACCACGCGCACGTAAGGCTGCCCCGGCCGGAAGAAAGGCTCGCCGCATGAGCCGGACCGCTCAGACAGAGGGGGCCGCCCGCAGCGGCGACGGGCCGGACGGGGATTTCGAGAGGCTGACCAGCGAACGCGAAGCGCACTACCTCTCGCCCCGGGCGGTCCGTTCCTACCCGGCCGAACGGGCCGAACCCGAGCCCGACAGCCAGTGGCGGACCCCATTCCAGAGGGACCGGGACCGGATCGTGCACAGCAAGTCCTTCCGCCGCCTGATGCACAAGACCCAGGTCTTCATCGCTCCTGAAGGGGACCACTACCGCACCCGGCTCACCCACACTCTCGAGGCGACCGGGATCGCCCGAACCGTTGCCCGGGCGCTCCGGCTGAACGAGGACCTGACCGAGGCAATCGGGCTCGCCCACGACCTGGGTCATCCGCCCTTCGGCCACATCGGTGAGCAGGCGCTCGACGAGGCGAGCCGGGCCCATGGCGGACCCGGCTTCAGGCACAACGAGCACTCGCTGAGGGTCGTAGACGTGATCGAGAGGGAAGGCCGCGGTCTCAACCTGAACCAGCCGGTGCGGGAGGGAATCCTCAAACACACCGGACCTGAGAAGAGCGCCTCGCTGGAAGGGCAGATCGTCCGCCTGGTCGATCGCGTCGCCTACATCAACCATGACATAGACGATGCGCTCCGGGCCGGGATCCTCCGGCCCGAGGATCTCCCCCGGGAAGAGATCGCGATGCTGGGGCCGACCGGCGCGAGTCGCATCGACTCCCTGGTCAAGGACATCGTGGACCAGTCACGAGACGCCGACGAGATCCGGCAGTCGGAACACATGGGCATGGCGATGCTGCGGCTTCGCAAGTTCATGTTCGACAACGTGTACCTCGGCGATGAAGCCCGCCGCGACCATGACCGGGTCCACGGTGTGATCCGCGCCCTCTTCGAGCATTATCTGGAACGGGTTGACGGGATTCCGGAGCTCGACCCGGGGGCGGACCGGGTCCAGAGGGTGACCGACCTGCTGGCCGGAATGACCGATCGCTACTGCATCGCCGACTACACCGCGATCTACGTGCCCGAGGGCTCCCGCTTTTAGGGACACATTCAGTCGGTCGGGTCTGCGCCCGCCCTCCAATTTCCACCCGCTCCTCCCATGAGGATTCGCGAATGGTTGGGAGGGGCTGCGCTTGCATAAACTCGGGACCAATGTCGAAGTTCACGCCAGACACGATCGACCGGGTGCGCGCAGCGGCCGACATGGTCGAGATCGTTTCGGCCCAGACCGACCTGAAGCGGGCCGGCGGGGGACGGTACATGGGCCTCTGCCCTTTCCACGACGAGCGCTCGCCCTCCTTCTCGGTCAATGCGACCGACAAGCTCTACCACTGCTTCGGCTGCGGAGTCGGAGGTGACCTCTTCGAGTTCGTGATGAGCACCGAGAGCATCGACTTCCCGACAGCGGTCGAGACTCTCGCCGAGCGCTACGGGGTCGAGGTGACCCGGGAGAAGGAGGACCCCCAGGCCGAGAAGAGACGGCAGGAGAGGGCCCGGCTGACCGAACTGATGGACCGGACCGGCGCCTTCTACTCGAACTACTTCCAGACGGCCGATGAAGCGAGGAAGGCCCGTGAGTATCTTGCGGGAAGGGGGCTGGACCCGGAAGTGCTCGCAGAATTCGGGGTCGGGTATGCGCCGAGCGCCTGGGACACACTGCTGGTTCGCAGTCAGCGCGCCGGGTTCAAGGTGACCGAACTCGAACGGGCGGGCCTTGCGCAGAAGGGCCGGAACGGAGGCTTCTACGACCGCTTCCGGGAGCGCATCACCTTCCCGATCCGTGATGCGCGCGGGAGAACACTTGGCTTCGGAGCCCGCGCGATGCGTGACCAACAGGGTGCGAAGTACATCAACACCGCCGAGAACGAGCTGTTCCACAAGAGCGAGATCCTCTACGGGATCGACCAGGCCCGGCCGGCAATGGCGAAGGCCGACCGTGCGGTCCTGGTTGAGGGCTACACAGACGTGATCGCCCTGCATCAGGTCGGGCTGACGGAGGCGGTCGGGATCATGGGGACGGCGCTGACCGAACAGCAGGTTGCCCAGCTGTCGGCCGTGGTCAGCACCGTGGTTCTGGCGCTGGACGCCGACGCGGCGGGCCAGAAGGCCATGCTCCGGGCCCAGGAAGTCGCCGCTGGCAGGAGGCTCAGGATCCTGGTGGCCGCGATGCCGGATGGCGTCGATCCGGCCGAGATGGTCATCGAGGAGGGCGGCGCCGGGCGCTTCCGGGAACTCGTGGAAGGCGCGATCGACCTGGCCGAGTTCCAGGTCGACCTGATCCTCTCCGGCGTCGATACGACGTCGCCCCGCGACCGTGACCGTGGACTCGCCGAGACCGCACCGGTGCTGGCCAAGGTCCCGCCAGGGGCGACCAGGCAGGAGCTGGTTCGCCGGGTCACCGAGCGGCTCCAGATAGACCCGACCGTGGTCCTGGGAAGGGTGGAAGCCGCGGAGGCAGGCAAGGGTGAGGCCACGGGGCCTGCATTCGGGGCCACAGGAGGGCCCGCCGCTACACCGGTCCAGTCGTCAGGCCAGACGGTCGCGGCCGGCGACAGCCAGGCTGCCCCACGGCCGGTGCTGTCCCGGCGGGAGAGAACCGAACGCTGGCTGCTCGCGATGTGTGTCGCCCGCCCCGACGAGGGCAGGCAGTGGCTCGAGAAACTTGACTCAAGACACCTCACTTCACCCCTGATCGAGCGCACCGTCGAGTGGCTGAAGGGACATCTCGAGGATCCCGCAACCGGGCTCGACCCGGAAGACCGTGAGCTTCAGAAGATGATCGCGGCGCTGGTTGCCCGGGCCGACCCCGACCTTGTCGGAACCGGGTCGATCCGGCGCAACTACCTTGAGCTTGAACTGGCCGCGCTGGAGGACGAGATAGCCAGCGCAGCCCGGGAGGGAGACGCAGCAGGAAGGGCGGAGCTGAGTCGCAGGCGATCCGGGCTCGTTGAGCAGATCAGGCGGGCTGGTGCCGACGAGCCGGCCAGCTGACCGGCCGCCAGCGAAACCTCGCCTTTCGGTAGTCTGACCGTCCATTCGGGGGTAGCTCAATCGGTAGAGCATCTGACTGTTAATCAGAGGGTTGGCGGTTCGAGTCCGCCCCCCCGAGTTGTTCCGAGCCCGCCCGAGACCCGGCGCGGGCTCAGTCTTTTGACGGTCCTGCCGGTCAGTCCTGGCGCTGCGCGAGCGCCTCGACGAGTTCGGCGCCACGGGCCGGGCCGTCGTGCTGTCGATGCCAGGCGGCGATCTGCCCGGCCCTGACCCGGTAAAGGGGGTTCGACAGTAGCTCGGCGACAGCCCAGCGAAGCGAGCGCGGCCCGGTCAGGCTCCAACGGATCGAACGTCCAACCTCGGCCCAGGTGATCCGGGCTGCGGTTTCGTTCATGTCACCGGCTGCCGGGCAGGTCAGCACCGGCACTCCTTCGGCCAGCGCCCGGGCGACGGTTCCGTGGCCACCGTGGCAGATCACCAGGGAGGAAGCCGGCATCAGCTGCGAGTAGCTCAGCCAGTCGACCAGGACCGCGTTCGAAGGAACCTCGATCGGGTGGCTGGGGACAACCCGGTTGGTGGTCGCCACAACCCGGACGGCCTGGTCCCCGAGGGCGGCTAGCGCGGAACGGACCAGGTGATTGTCGGGATCCTGGGAGGTGCTCGGCGCGACCAGCACCAGCGGATCGTCGCCGGGCGGCAATTCGATGTCGTTGAAGGGGGTCTCGAACGGCATCGGTCCCGTCACGTGAACCGATGCGGGCCAGTTGCGCGGATACTCGAGCTGGGGGTAGGTGGCGACCATCGCCAGATCCGGGCTGATGCCGCCGTGAAACCTGCCGGTCGGGGGAAGGCCGGCGATCGCGCGCTGCGCGTTGAGGTCGTCGCGGCCCCGCTCAAGCCCGCGGCGCAGGGCCTTCTCGGTGAAGCGCCAGAACCCGCCACCGATCGGGGTCCTGGGCGGGACGGCACCGATCGCGAAGAGCGGCATGCCGGAATCCTGCACCGGGTAGATGTGGGGGATCAGGGTGCCCCAGGCGCAGCCGTGTGCCTCGGCTGCGATCGCCGGCGCCACGGTCAGGATGTCGTTGACCACGACGTCGGGCCGGAATTCCTCCAGCAGCGGCATCAGCGCGACGGCTGCCTCTCCCGCGCCCGGTGAACCCGAGCGGGGAGGGGGAAACACCTGGTACTGGTCGGCACTGACGAAGCGAAGGCCCACTCCCTCGACGGCTTCCTGCCACTGAGGCCAGGTTTCCACCACGACCTCGTGGCCCCGGCCCTTCAGGGCCCGGGCGAGGCTGACCGCCGGAAAGACGTGACCGGGATCGCCGAAGGCGGCGACCAGACAACGCAAGCCGGGCTACATCCCCTGCGTGTCGGGTCCGGCCACCGGCCGGGCCATGATCAGCTCGGGAACGGCGCAGGCGGGCGAGACCTTGAGCAGGAAACTGACCGCCTCGGCGATGTCTTCCGGCTGCATCATCTCCTCGGCCGGGACTGTCTCCTGGGCGAACTCGGTCATGTCCGTTGCGACGAAACCGGGGCATAGGGCGGTCACCGCGACGCCGGTCCCGACCAGCTCCTTCTGGGTTGACTTCGAGAAACCGATCACGGCTGCCTTCGTCGCGCCATAGACGGAAAGCCACGGCGGCGACTCGACTCCAGCGAGCGACGCGAGGTTCACGATCAGGGCCTTGCCGTGCTCCTCGCCGGCCTTCTTCAGCAGGTCGACCGACTCCCTCGTCGCAACCACCAGGGCGCGCAGGTTGACGGCAATCTGGAGATCAAAGTGCTTGGCCTGGATCTGGTCGAGCGGTTGGCCGATTCCGATCCCGGCATTATTGACCAGGCAATCGAGTCGGCCCCACTGACGCCTGTGTTCGGCTACCAGCTCCACGACCGCCTCCTCGCTGGTCACGTCGGCTACCACCGCTTCGACCTTGAGGTCGTCGTCCGCCAGTCCTTCGGCGGCCTTGAGAAGCTTCTCCTCCCGGCGCCCCGAGATCGTCACCGCGTAGCCGCTCTCGGCCAGCCGCCTGGCGATCGCCAGTCCGATGCCGCCCGATCCACCAGTCACCAACGCCGCACGCTTTGCCACTCTCGCTCCGTTCCGTAGGATGAAAACCAGCGGGAGCCTATGCCAGATCAGGCTGTGAGGGACGGTGAGCATGCATCCTTTGCGGCAAACGGCAAGAATGGGGGCGCGCTACCCAAGTTTTCGTCCGAGACAGATCGAGGTGAGCCGTGAGTGAGGAGAAGCCAGATAGCGAAATGCTCAGTGCCTTCGCCAAGGAGGCGCGTCAACGTTGCGACGTTATCTCGGCCGGTCTGGACACCGGAACCAGCGATTTCGAGACCCTCCGGCAGGAAGCCCACGCGCTCCACGGAACCGCGTCCACCCTCGGCCTGCGCCGGCTGGGGGAACTCGCCGGACTGATGGAGTCGGACCTCTCCGACGCTGCCAAGGCCGGCGAGATCAGGCCGAACCGGGCAGCCCAGATTTCCGAGGCAGCAGAAGCCCTCGCCTCCGGCGTCAAGGCGGCAGCCAACGGGGAAGAGGAGCCGCCCGACGTGGGCCGCTCCCTCTCCCAGCTCTTCGCCCTCTGACCCGGCT
>DAIQCC010000014.1:51421-74938 GCA_036780865.1 Solirubrobacterales bacterium
AGGGTGACCGACCCGGCGAAGGTTCTGACACGAGGCAGGTATCGGAATTGGCGCTTTACTCGTGTCAGTTCCCACACCTAGCCCAACCGGAGTCAACGGGGGCAGGCATCGAAGCGCGTCGCCGAAATATTCTTCATCCGAAGCCCACCCGGGCCAGTAGCTCAGTTGGTTAGAGCAGCGGACTCATAATCCGTAGGTCGAAGGTTCGAGTCCTTCCTGGCCCATGCCCCGGTCGCCGCGTCTTTCCCAACGACCGCATCCCGATTCACCGAGATCCACTTTGTTGGCAACCATGACCACCCAAATGGATCTCACTTCCCTCAAAAGGCACCGCGAGCGAACCGGCGCAGAGGAGGAGCCAGCCGATGCTGTCGCCGGTTACTGGCTTGCAGGGAAGTCCAGCCTGGCCAGTTCCTTCTCCAGCCACGGGGCCATCGTTACCGCGTAGGTGGCGGAGACGTGGTAGCTGTCGCGGTAGACGAGGGCGTTGCCGATCACCGCGGGACACCGGTCGTCGCTGCAGAGGATCGGCATCGGATCGATGATCTCGACACCGGTCGCCTCGGCGGCCTTGACGTCGAACGAGATCGCCATGTTCCGCTTCGGCTTGAAGGCACAGACCTTGAGGTTGTCCAGGTTCTCGGCCACGCACTCGTGGGGCAACCACGGCTCCCGCGGCGCCTGGGCCTGGTCCCGGATCAGGATCACCTTGCCGGCATCCTGCTTCAGCTGGTCAAAGGTTTCCTCCATGCCCTTGACCAGGTAGGGCTCGCTGGCGCCCCGGCTCAGTTTCTTGCCGTCGATGGTCAGCGAATAGACGGCCCGGGTGGAAGTTGCCACGACGACCAGGTCCGGTTGCTCCTCGGCGATCCGCTCGAGCGAGTTCGCCCGCCACTCGTCGCAGTACTTGCTGAGCTTCACCTCGGCGATGGCGCAGTTGGCCCGGGAGAGACCGACGATCCTCCAGCCCCTCTCCTTGCCGATCGCGTCAAGGGTCGGCATGTACATCATCGAGTGGGAGTCACCGAAGAGGACGACTGTCTTGTCGCCCTCGGGATCGCCGTAAGCACACTCTCCGGACTCCGTCCTGGGCCCCAAGAGCAGGCAGCCGTCGGTGTACATGGCGCCCCGGTCCTCGCGTGCGTGGAGCGGGTTCGGCTTGATCGCGTCAACCGAGTTGACGAGCGGCACCTTGCCGTTCTTGATCACCGCGGCGCCGGCGACCTGGTCCTGGCTCAGCTCGTTGACGTCGATCCGGTTCGACCCCAGCCAGAGACCGAAGGCGGCGGCGGCGACCGAACAGGCGCCGCCGATCACGAGGGCACGGTTGGGCCGAAGCTTGAGGATCTTCGAGCGCCTGACCGGATCCTCGAGCAGGGTGTGGCTGATCTGGGTCGGGATCCAGGAGAGCAGGGTGACGACGACCAGCCACGGCCAGCTGAGCCGGTCGAAGATCCCGAGCGCGAAGACCACGAACGGCCAGTGCCACAGATACCAGGAGTACGAGATGTTGCCGACGTACTGGAACGGTCTCGTCGAGAGGATGCGGGTGGTGATCCCGGCCCCGGAAGCGCCGACGACGAGCAGCACGATGGTCGCCATGACCGGATAGAGGCCGTTCGAGCCCGGGAACGGTGTCGTCGCATCCATGGTCAGCGTGGCCCAGAGCAGGACGCCGACCGCGGCGGCCCCCATAACCGTCGCCAGCCAGCCGGGCATGTAAAGCCTCTTCGGCAGGACCATCGCCAGTACCGCACCGAAGGCGAGCTGCCAGGCGCGGGCGATGGTCGAGAAGAAGGCGGCTTCGGGGTTCTGCTGGGTGAACTGGATGCTGTAGATCAGCGAGGCGATCGCCACCGGGATGGTGATCACGAGGATGATCGTCCTCAGGTTCCGCTTCGCCCGGGTCGCGATCGCCCCGGCGGCGAGGAGCAGCAGCGGCCAGACAACGTAGAACTGTTCTTCGACCGACAGCGACCAGTAGTGCTGGACCGGGCTGTGGATGCCGTCGGCCGCTGCGAAGTAGTCGACGCCCTGGACGATGAAGTGCCAGTTGACGAAGTAGAGCGCGGCGGCGAAGACGTCACCACCGATCGTCACCTGCTGGGCGAGCGGGAAGATGATCAGCGAGCCGATGCAGATGAAGACGAGTACCAGCGCCGCAAGCGGGAGCAGGCGCTTTGCGCGTCGCGCATAGAAATTGCGGATTGAGACCCGCCCGGTCTTCTCGATCTCCCGGACGACCAGGCCGGTGATCAGGAACCCGGACAGGACGTAGAAGACGTCGACGCCGATGTAGCCGCCCTTGGCCCAGGGGATCGAGGCGTGGCATGCAAGCACGAGGGTGACCGCGATCGCACGGATTCCCTGAATGTCGGGCCGGAAGTTCGAGCCCGCTTGTTTCGCCGTGGGGGAACCGCCTTCTCTGGCGGCGACCTCGGCACCGCCAAGAGCCATCGGAGCAGGCTACCGGTTCACGCCGTCGGGATGCCGCTCCGGCGTGGGTGCGGGGAGGTGCTCAGGAACCGGCCGGACCGGCGACCCAGAGAGCGTCGTTTCCGAGCGGAACACGCTGAACCTTGCGCTCACCCAGCAGGTGGACCAGCGCCCGTTCGGTCTCGGTGCGGTCCGGCGGCGCCATGCCCTGCGCCATGACCGCTGCGACTTCCTGAGTGGTGAGTCCGGCCGGGTAGAGGCCGAGCGCATCGAGCGGGTCCTCTGCTGGCTCCATCCGCTTCAGGGTGGGATCCAGGTTGGCGATGACCACGTCATAGGCCTCGACCGGCTGGAATCCGCCGACTTCTATCCGGTGTTCGCCCTCTTCGAAGATCACGGAGGGGGCCGTGTACCGCTGGCCGCCGCCGTCCACCGAGGCAGTCTTCGACTGGAGATGGGTTGCTCCCCCGGTGGCGCTCCTGGCGTGATCGTAATCCTCGGTGTAAGCAGCGGTGACCTCGTCCGAATCAATGGCATCCATCACCTGATCGGCGTCGATTCCCGGAACAGTGCCGAGCGCTTCCTTGAGCTGGGAGTCATCGTCAAGCAGCAGCGGAGTGTTGAAGTTGAGCAGCTGGAGGGTTCGAAGGACCCTCCATTCGGAGCCCGGATAAAGAAGGCGCGCGGCGGTGATCGCCCGGCAGGCCCGGACGCTGGTCACCGGGCGGATCTTGGTCTCGATCGCAAACGGCATGCCGAAACGCTCACGGAACTCGAAGTAGAGGTCGGAAAGGACATGGGGCGGATACGGCACCGGGTTCTGCTCGTCGGACAGGCCGATGACGGCGAGATGCCACTCGATCTGTTCGCGGTATCGCCACTCGAGCGTCCGGAGCGCCGGGCTGGCGGAATACCCCCAGGGGCACGAGGGATCGTTGAAGAGGAGAGCCTTGATCTGCGCCATGTGCCGAAGCCTAGATGGTTGGCTGTCCCGGCCTCCCGGCTACAATGGGTGCGATGGGAAAGCAGCGCTCATTGTCACTTCCCCGGGCCGCCGGATTGCTTCTGGTGACCGTTGCGTGGGCGGTTTTCCTCTCGGTTTCGGGGTCACCCGAGGCGGTTCTCTTCACCTTGCCGGTGTTCCTGCTGGCGGCACCGCTGGCCTTCGGCCACTACGTCGGCGAGGAGCTCCTGCTGGCGCTGGCCGGCCATCTGAGAGCCACCCGCGGCGGCCTTGCTCCGCTCCTCCGGCCTGACGGAATCGGTCCCTGCACCGGCCGGCTGGAGGCGATGCTGCTCCCGGGACGTGGCCCTCCCGGCATCAACGCCTGAGCACCTTCCGGTGCCTGGCGGCAGCCGACCCGTCCCCGAACCGCGGCAGAGCGCCGCAAGAAATCCGCATTCTGCGGTCATGGAGAAACAATGAAGCGCTTCACCGGCATCCTCGCTATTGCCCTGATGGCAGTCCTGCCGTCGTACGCCGTCGCCCATCAGGGTGACCCGAACTTCAGGTCCGAGATCACCTCGATCACCCCTGCCTCACTGACGGACGGCCTCTCATTCCAGACTTACAACTTCGATGACGGGGTACGGCTACAGAACGACACAGGTCAGGAAGTCGTGGTGATCGGATACGACGGCGAGCCGTACGTGCGGATCTCTGCCGATGGGGTCGTCGAGGTCAACCTGAACTCGCCGTCCTACTACCTGAACGAGGACCGGTACGCCGAGGTCAAGATTCCGGACCGGGCCGACGCGAAGGCAGCGCCGGACTGGAAGGAAGTCGACGACACAGGACAGTACGCGTGGCATGACCATCGTTCCCACTTCATGGGCAGCGGACTGCCGCCGCAGGTCAATGACGAGTCGAAGGAGACCAAGGTCTTCGATTACGTGATCCCGCTCGAGGTCGCGGGCCAGCCAGTCAAGGCCAGCGGAACTCTGACCTGGGTCGGCAACGACTCGAAGGTCCCGGTGATTCCCTTCGTGGTCCTTGGACTGGCGATAGTCACCGCGGCCCTTTTCTGGGTGATACGGCGGCGTCGGGTCGACGAGGAAAGTGAACCGGCTGCGGCAGGCCCGGACGAAGGTGCCCGGGACAGGGAATCCTGGTGAAACGACTCCTGGCGGCCGGCATCCTGCTGGTCGTCTTCTTCGGCGTGTCGACCGGACCCGCCTCTGGACATGCCGTGCTGGAAGGCAGTTCGCCGCCACGCGGCGCGGAACTGAAGCGGGCGCCGTCGCAGGTCAACTTCACCTTCAACGAACCGGTCGAGGCATCCCTGGGAGCTGTCCGGGTCTTCGACACCGACGGAAACCAGGTTCAGGAAGACGGAATCGAGCGACCGGGCGGAAGCAGCGAGGCGGTCGGCGCCTCACTTCCCTCCGGCCTGCCAGACGGCCTTTACACCGCCACCTACCAGGTCGTTTCCGGTGATTCACACCCGATCTCCGGGGGCATCACCTTCACCATAGGCAACCCCGAGAACGGCGGCTCCGCCTTCGTCCAGGGCAAGACGATCTCCGAGCTGCTCGCCCAGAACGAGTCCGGACCGGTGACCGAAGTCGCCTTCTGGGCTGCCCGCTGGGTCGGCTACCTGGCAATCAGCCTCGCCATCGGCTCGCTGATCTGGATGCTCTCAGTCTGGGGTCCTTCCCGGCGCGAGGACGAATCGGGGGACCAGCACGTCTTCCAGCGCTTCCGGAAGACGATGCTCTGGGTTTCAGTCGCCGGACTGCTAGCGACCGTCGCGGCGATTTTCTTCCAGGGAGCAATCGGGGCAGGCACCAGTTTCTGGGGCGCTTTCGGCTCGGGGATCCCGAACGAGGTTATCCACACCCGTTATGGCACCGTGATGCTCGTCCGGGCGGGAGCCTGGGCAGCACTGGTCGGGTTACTGCTGCTGGGCGGGAACCGGTTCTCCCGGATCGGCGCCGTGTCGGTCACCGGCCTTGCCCTCGCCGGGCTGCTTGCGGTCACGCCGGCCCTCGCGGGTCACGCTTCGAGCCGGGATCCGAGCTGGCTGATGGTGCCCAGTGACTTCGTTCATGTCGCCGCGATGGCTGCCTGGGCCGGTGGGCTTGCCGCGATGCTCTGGCTGTTGCCGGCCGGAACCTCACAGCTGGGCAGCCGGGCGGAGCGGACCCGGCTCCTGACCAACGCCTCACTGCGGTTCTCGACAATCACCCTGGTCGCTGTGGCACTCGTGGCGGTTTCGGGGACCATTCAGGCGATCATCGACGTCGGGTCGGTCCCCGCGCTTTTCGACACACAGTTCGGTCGTGCGGTCTCGATCAAGATCGTCCTCTTCGCAGTTCTGATCGGACTTGGCGCCGCGAACCGCAGGCGCATCATCCCCGGGCTGGTCAAGCGGCTGGAGCGCGCGCAGTCGCCTGGCGAACCCGGCAACCGGCTCAAGAGGACCCTGCGGATCGAGGTGTTCCTGGTCGCGGTCGTTCTGGCCGTATCCGCCGCCCTGGTCAGCTACCCGCCACCCGATGCGATCCAGGCGGGGCCGGCATCGGGCTCGGTGATTGTCGAGGGCAAGCAGGTCGAGTACACAGTCGACCCGGCAAGAGTCGGCAGCAACGAAGTCCACCTCTATGTATTCGACGGAAAGACCGGCGCACCGGTGCCGGTCAGGGGAATGGAGATCTCCTTCTCGCTGCCCGAAGCGGACATAGCTCCGATCGAAGTCGAGGCGAGAAGGGCTGGTCCGGGTCACTTCGTCGTGCCCGGAGCCATGCTCGGGGTGAGGGGCGAGTGGCTGGGGTCAGCGGCAATCAGGCTTTCGAGATTCGAGGAGCCACTGGCGGAGTTCGAGTTCGAGATCAAGTGATCAGCAATGAAAGGAAAACAGTGAAAACAACAGGGAGAATCATCGCCGCAGCCGTCGTGCTGGGATCGCTGCTCTTGCCAACGGGAGCGATGGCGCATGTCGAGATGACTCCGTCCGAGGTCCCCGCCGGCAAGCCGGCAGAACTGAGTTTCGAGATACCGCATGGGTGCGACGGGGCTGCGACGACTTCGCTGGTTGTCCAGGTGCCGGCAAACGCCACCAATGTGAAAGCAGAGCAGATCAAGGGCTGGAAGTCGACGTCCTCACCGGGCACCCTGACCTGGACCGGCGGGCCGCTGCCCGACGACCAGACGCTCGACGTTCCCTTCTCGGCGACCGTCTACGGCCAGAAGGGCGAGACGGTGATGTTCAAGGTGATCCAGGAGTGCCAGGGAGGCGCCTCCACCGCCTGGATCCAGGCGGAGCAGGGGGGAGTCGAACCCGAGTATCCGGCCCCGGCGATAACACTCACCTCGACCGCCGCGAAGCCTGCCGCCGCGACCCAGAAGTCCGACGATCAGATCGCAGCCAGCGATGCGGCGGACACCGGAGACCCGACCGCGACCGCGGCTGATTCGGCTGATGATTCAGGTGAGGATGGTGGCAGCGACGGCAAGACCCTGCTGCTGATCGTGGTAGCCGGCCTCGCGATCGGAACCATCGCCGGCATCATCGTGCGAGGAAGGCGAAGCAGGGGCTAGGGCCCTAACGGGGCCGCCGCCTGCGACCGGCAGGCCGGCGGCCCCTGCTTTCCAGCCGGTCGCGGGTGGACTCGCGGGCCGAGACCTGCCTCAGGCCACGCACCTGCGAGTACAGGATCTCCTCGGCGCAACGCCGGTGCCAGTGCGAATGCTCGGTGCCTCCGTACTTGCGAACGTACTGGACGACCACGTGCTCGTCACCGATCTCGATCGGGCCCCGGCAGCCGAGGCAGTTGTAGAACTTCTGCGAGACCGACCGGATGATCCAGACTTCGTCTCCCTCGTCCGTGAGGCCGGTCAGCGAGGTCTTTCTGCTGGGCTGTCCTGAAAATCGCGTCAAAATCCCTGCTCAGGGGCAATTTAGAAGGGAAACGGGGTAGGGGGGCGAATTGATCGGCGTGAGCACAGTGACCGCCGAAACCAAGACCCTGTCAACTTACATCCAGGATCGGATCGACGAGTTTTCCCGCTCCCAGAAGGATGTAGCCCGCTACATCGTCGATCATCTCGACGAAGCGGCCTTCCTGACGGCGGAAGAGCTGGCCCGTCGCGCCGGCACCTCTTCATCGACCGTCGTCCGCTTCTCCCAGGCACTCGGATTCGAGGGCTACCCCGAACTTCAGGCTTCGGCGATCGAGGAGTACCGCGCAACTGTCGGAGGTGAGGAAAGCGGTGGTCGAATGCTCTTTTCCTTCGATCACTCGGAGTTCGAGGCCTCTCTCGGCACTGATCACGCGAACCTCGAGGAAACGGCGCGCAAGCTGGACCAGGCCCAGATCGACGAGGCCGTCTCGGCCCTTTCCA
Source organism: Solirubrobacterales bacterium (assembly GCA_036780865.1). Lineage (GTDB taxonomy): Bacteria > Actinomycetota > Thermoleophilia > Solirubrobacterales > 70-9 > 67-14. The sequence goes on from DAIQCC010000014.1 coordinate 59,202, forward strand.
GGGCCAGCCAGGTCGTGATCGTTGGAACCGACCAGATGGCGTTCTTCGCGAGTTACCTTCGCCACACCCTGAGCCTGCTCGACATCCGCGCCGAAATCGTGACCTCGACCGCCGGACCTTCGCTGCAGCGCCTGGGTCGCGTCGATGAGGAAACCCTGCTGATCACGCTCTCGTCCGGACGCTCTCACGCGCTCCTGGCCCGGGCGATGAAGCTGGCCGGCCACCGTGGGGCAAAGACGCTCGCGATCGCAGACGCGACCCTCTCCGATGCTGTGAAGAAGGCCGACATGAGCCTTTACTACTCGTCCAACAGTCCTTCCTTCCTTCGTTCGAACACCGCCCTGATGGCTCTGGTGCACGCCCTGGCCTACGGCGTCTACTCACAGAGCGAAGACGAACACGGCGAACGCATCCGCGCCTACAAAGTGAAGTAGTCGCCTGGCGCCCCGAGGGCGCCCCCGAATGCTGGCCCTCTCTATATTTGGGGGGATGGCTGAAGAAGCGACTTTCCGAGTTAAGACGGGCCTGGCAGAAATGCTCAAGGGCGGCGTGATCATGGACGTGGTCGACGCCGAACAGGCGAAGATCGCCGAGGATGCCGGAGCCTGCGCAGTGATGGCGCTGGAGCGCGTACCGGCGGACATTCGCCGGGACGGGGGCGTGGCCCGCATGTCCAACCCGCGGATGATCAAGGAGATCCAGGATGCGGTCTCGATTCCGGTCATGGCCAAGGTGCGGATCGGACACTTCGTCGAAGCCCAGGTCCTGCAGTCGCTCTCAATCGATTTCATCGACGAGTCCGAGGTCCTGACCCCGGCCGACGAGTACAACCACGTCGACAAGTTCGAGTTCGATGCGCCCTTCGTCTGTGGTGCCACGAACCTCGGCGAGGCACTTCGCCGGATCGGCGAGGGTGCCGCGATGATCCGTTCGAAGGGCGAGGCCGGCACCGGCAACGTCGTCGAGGCGGTCCGCCACATGCGCGAGATCGTCGGGGGCATCAAGAGGCTGACCACGCTCACCTCGACCGAGCTTCCGACCGCCGCGAAGGAGCTGCAGGCTCCACTGGAGCTGGTCCGCGAGGTCGCGACCAGTGGCTGGCTGCCCGTTCCCGTCTTCTGTGCGGGTGGCATCTCCACCCCGGCTGTCGCCGCCCTGATGATGCAGCTAGGCGCCGAGGGCAACTTCGTCGGCTCCGGCATCTTCAAGAGCGACGACCCGGAACGCCGCGCAAAGGCGATCGTAGAGGCGACCACCCACTTCAACGATCCGGACCGAATCGCCGCCGCCTCGGAACAGCTCGGGGAAGCGATGCCCGGCATCGAGATGGCTGCCCTCGGTGAGGACAGCCGGCTTGCCAGCCGCGGCTGGTAGGAACAAGCCTTCGGCTTCTCCCCGGATCGGCGTCCTCGCAGTCCAGGGGGGCTTCCAGAGGCATCTCGAACATCTGGGCGAAGCCGGCGCCGAGCCGGTCGAGGTCAGGCTTCCTTCGGATCTTGAAGGTCTCGACGGTCTGATCCTGCCGGGCGGGGAGAGCACGACGATCACGATGGGGATCGAGTCCGCGGGGCTGGCGCCGGCGATCCAGTCCCACCATGAGTCGGGACGCCCGATTCTCGGCACCTGCGCCGGGATGATCGTGGCCGGCCGGGAACACCTCGGGCTGATCGACATCACCACGAAGCGGAACGCCTTCGGTCGCCAGCTGGCCAGCTTCGAGGACGACATCGAGGTCGAGGGGATCGTCGACGGCCCGATCCGGGCTGTCTTCATCCGCGCACCTTGGGTCGAGACGACCGGGCAAGGGGTGGAGGTTCTGGCCGAGGTACGGGATCACCCTGTGGCCGTGAGGCAGGGAAGCGTGACCGCCCTCTCCTTCCACCCCGAACTGACCCCCGACAACCGAATCCACAGCTGGTTCGTAAACACCTGCAGAACATCTGACTGACCTCACCGCGCCTGGTCGTTGCGAGAGGGAGGTGCGGAGCCTTCTACGAAGATCCCATAATTGAGTCCCGCCCATCCGTCAGTTACTTCGAGTGGGCGGGGCGGGTTCAATATGGAGGCGGAGCGAAGCTCGCCGACTATTTGTTCTTCAGTTATCAGGGAGCGGTGAACCGGCGGCTATGAAAAACCAGGCGATGAAGGCGATGAAGGCGATCACGACCGAGCCGATGATCACCACCTCGATGAGCGACGGCGGATCCCCGGTCTTTTCGCTGTCGCGAAGGCTCTTCAGCCAGCCCATGCGGATCGGCCCAACGTCCCGGGCGCCGGTCAGCCTGATGTAGACCTCGTTCAGGCGGCCGAGGATCCAGGCGACGAGGAGGATCGATGCGATCGCCCCGAAGAGCACGATCAGGTAGGGGCCGATGCTCGGAAACTGGCTATTGGCGAACTGGGAACCAATCCACAGCCAGACCAGCGGAATCACCGACCAGAGCGAGAGCGCAGCGAGCAGCATCACTCCCGCAACGGCACCCGCTGCGAATGTCCTGCCGGCCCTGTGTTTGCCCTCGGGATTCATCGAATGCGTCAGTTCATAGAATCACACCATGTCCGGTCACTCGAAATGGTCTTCCATCAAGCACAAGAAAGGCGCCGCCGACGCGAAGCGCGGGCAGCGTTTCACGAAGCTCGCGAAAGCGATCACGATCGCGGCCCGCGAAGGTGGAGGCGACCCTGACGGCAACCCCGCCCTGGCGACCGCTATCCAGAAAGCCAAGGCGGAGTCGATGCCGAAGGCGAACATCGAGAGGGCGATAGACCGTGGCACGGGAGAAGGGGCCGATGCCGAGGTCGTCGAGCGGATCCAGTTCGAGGGTTACGGCCCGGGCGGCGCGGCGATCCTGGTCGATGCCCTGACCGACAACCGCAACCGGACGAGCGCCGAGGTCAGGCATGCGTTCACCAAACATGGCGGCAGCCTCGGCGAACCCGGGTCGGTCGCCTGGATGTTCGAGACCCATGGCGTGGTCGTGATCGATGGCGAGCAGCACAGCGAGGATGACCTGATGGGAGCGATCGATGCCGGTGCCAGCGACGTGGTCGAGGCCGAAGGAAAGCTTCGGGTTCTTGCCGAGCCTTCCGATCTCACCGCCGTGAAGCAGGCGATCGAATCGGATGGCATCGAGATCGAATCTGCAGGCCTAGAGGTGATCCCGAAGAACACGGTCGAGATCGAGGAGTCCGATGCGGGCACCCTGATCAAGCTGCTTGACGCGATCGAGGACCAGGACGACGTGAACGAAGTCCACGCCAACTTCGACATCCCCGAGGAAGTTCTCGAACGCATCGCCGGTTGAGTCGCTGCCCGGAAAACTACGCACCCCCGATTAGAGTCTTCTAGGACTTCAGGATTCTTCCGGGCGATCCGGCTACGGTCGGCCTCATGGAAGAAAAGGGGAATCGCTGGAGCCGGGCCTCATGGCCAAAACGTCTGGGCTGGATCGCCGGAGGCCTGGTCGGCTTCTTTCTGATCATCCAGCTGGTCCCGTACGGGCGGGATCACAACAACCCACCGGTCACGAGGGCCCCGGTATTCGTCGGTGCGCAGACCGAGGAGTTGTTCAACACGGCTTGTGGTGACTGCCACAGCAACCTCTCTGAATGGCCCTGGTACTCGAACGTCGCGCCGGCCTCCTGGCTGGTCCAGTCGGATGTGGACGAGGGGAGGAGCGTGATGAACTTCTCCGAGTGGGACAAGCCTCAGTCGTCGATCGACGAGATCGTCGAGCAGATCAGCGAGGGTGAGATGCCGCCCTCCAAGTACACCCTGATCCACGGTAACGCGAAGCTCTCCGACTCCGAGAAACAGGCTTTGATCGACGGCCTGATCGCCACCTTCAAGTCCGATCCTCCGGGCGGCGTGAAGAGCGACTGAAAGAGGCATCCGACGGGCGGTACAGAATCATGAGAGATGAAGGTCGTCATGGGAATAGATCCCGGGACCGCAAATCTCGGGTTCGGCGTGGTCCGGATCGAGGGCGGGCACATGGTCGCCCTCGACGGTGGGGTCATAGAGACCGAATCCTCAAGCCCGATCGAGCAGCGCCTGAGTGAGATCCATTCGGCGCTTTCCAGGCTGATCAAGTGGCATCAGCCGGTGGCCCTGGCGATCGAGGATCTCTACTTCGGCAAGAACGTCGGGTCGGCGATGAAGGTCGGGCAGGCCTCCGGCGTCTCGATGCTGGCCGCCGCCCAATGCGACGTTCCCTGCTTCACCTACACGCCCCAGGCGATCAAGGTTGCCGTCTGCGGCTCTGGCAGCGCCGCCAAACGTCAGGTCCAGAAGATGGTTGCGACCCTGCTCAACCTGAGTGAGGTGCCCCAGCCTGACCACGCCGCAGACGCACTTGCCGTGGCCATCTGCCACGGAGGAACTGCCGGCCGGAGGGACGCGACCGAGGCCGCCCTGGCCGGGTCGGCTTCATCCCTGCGGGTGGCGAGTTGATTGCCACGGTCCGAGGCGAGGTTCTGGTCAGGCGTTCCGACTACGTCGTGATCGAGGCCGCGGGTGTGGGCTACCGGCTCGCGGTCAGCTCCGAGACCCTTCGCAGCGTGCCGGCTGCCGGGCAGGAAATCTTCCTTCACGCCGAGACGATCAGCCGGGACGACAGCCTGCTCCTCTACGGCTTCTCCTCCGAGGAGGAACGAGACCTCTTCAACATGCTTGTCGGGGTCAGCGGAATCGGCCCGAAGGTCGCCATTGCGGCCCTATCCGGTGGTCCGCACAGGGAACTGACCCGGGCGATCATCGCCGGCGACGCCAAGCGCTTCCAGGCTGTCCCCGGGATTGGCAAGCGAACCGCCGAGCGGATCATCCTCGAACTCAGGGACAAGGTGACCTCGGTGGCAGAGGAAGCGGGAGAGACGGTCAAGCCGGTCGCTTCCGACGCCCGCTCACTCGCCAGGGACGGCTTGATCAACCTTGGTTACGCCCCGCTGGAGGCGGAGCAGCTGCTTGACGGGGTCGGTGAAGGAGACGACCCGCAGGAGCTGATCGGGGCTGCCCTGAAGCGGGCCGCGGCCACCGGCCGCGGGGAGTGAGATCCTTGACCCATGACCGACCTGCCTGACTTCGAAGGAAAGCGAATCGAGCTCGGTGTCGAGGCGGAGCTTCCGGTTGGCGCCGAACCGCGGGTCCATGACGCACGCGCCGACCAGCCCGACCGGGAACTCGACCAGTCCCTGCGTCCGAAGGGCCTGGATGACTTCGTAAACCAGAAGCAGGTGACCGAACAGCTCGCCGTCTTCATCGAAGCCGCGCGGCGCAGGGGCGAACCGCTCGACCATGTCCTGCTGGCGGGACCTCCCGGCCTCGGCAAGACGTCCCTGGCCAACATCGTCGCGGCCGAGATGGGAGTGCCGCTCGTCCAGACGGCCGGGCCGGCCCTTGAGCGAAAGGGGGACGTGGCAGCATTCCTCACCTCGCTTGAGCCGGGAAGCGTCTTCTTCATCGACGAGATCCACCGGCTGGGCCGGGCGGTCGAGGAGACTCTCTACCCGGCCATGGAGGACGGCGAACTGCCCGTGGTCCTCGGCCAGGGAGCCGGCGCGCAAACCGTGACCCTGCCGCTTCCACCCTTCACCCTGATCGGCGCCACCACCCGGAGCGGACTCCTGACCACGCCGCTCAGGGACCGGTTCGGTGTCTCGCACCGGCTCGAGTACTACACCCCGGATGACCTCTCGAAGATCGTGGTGCGCTCGGCCGGGATCCTCGGGGTGGAGATCGACGCGGGGGGTGCGCTGGCGATCGCCGAACGTTCCCGGGGAACCCCTCGAGTGGCTAACCGCCTGCTCAAGCGGGTTCGGGACTTCGCGGAAGGCCGTGGCTCGGGGTCGGTTGACAGCGAGATGGCCGACTCCGCCCTGGAACTGCTCGAAGTCGACAAGGCCGGGCTCGACCGCGCGGACCGGGCCCTGCTGGAGCTGATCGCGACCCGCTTCGGAGGAGGCCCAGTGGGCCTTTCCACGATTGCTGTCGCGGTAGGCGAGGAGCAGGACACGATCGAGGACGTCCTCGAGCCCTACCTGCTTCAGCTGGGAATGCTGAAGCGAACGCCGCGGGGCCGGGTTCTCACCCCGGCTGCTTTCGAGCATCTCGGGCTGCCGGTGCCCTCCGGCCACCAGTCCCTCTTCTAGCGAGGGTCCCCATATCCGCAGTGCCGGCGGAGACCGACGTGACTGTGGCTAGGCCACCGACGCGGCTCGGGCGTTTCTGGAGTGCATCAGCTTGGCGAAGATGCCTCCGGTGATGAACATGAAGGCCGAGTAGACCGCGGCCGGGATCATCAACGCGTCGACGTCCAGCATGCCGGCAATCGCGATCGCAACGGTCGCATTGTGCACGCCGAGCTCGAGCGCGATCGCGGTCGCCTGGCGGTCGTTCAGCCTGCTCGCCCTCGAGATGGTGAAGCTGATCGTCATCGCCAGCAGGTTGAGACTTAGCGCGGCCAGGGCGACCTTGGTGAAGTTGTCCCTGATCAGGTCGAACTCGGAGATCACCGCGGCGATTACCACGAGAACGAAGAGGACCAGCGAGACAGGGGAAAGACGGTCCTTCAGCACCTCGGCCCTGACGCCCATCCGTTCGTGGAACCAGAGTCCGATCGAGAGCGGCAGCACGGTTATCAGGAAGGTGCGAAGCGCGACCGAAGGCATGTTGATCTCGTCGAGGTCGCCGACGTTGCCGAACCGGTCGGTTGCAAGGCCGAGATAGAGCGGGATGGTGATCATTGCGACGACGGAGGAGATCGCGGTCATGGTGATCGAAAGCGCGGTTTCACCCTTCGCGAGATGGGTGAACATGTTGGCCAGAGTCCCACCCGGCGTGGCACCGAGGAGCACCAGGCCGACCGCCATTTCGGTGCTGAGATTGAAGACCTCGGCCAGTCCGAAAGCCAGGAAGGGGGAGATGACGAGCAGGTTCAGGAGCCCGATCGCGACACCCTTGGGGATCACGAGGACGCGCTTGAAGTCCTCCAGGGTGAGTCCCAGTCCGAGCGTGAACATGATCACGGCAAGGGCCAGCGGCAACACGACAGTGGTGATCAAACCGTTCCTCTGAAGTCCGACACGTCCCTCAGGCCGAGGGACCCTGGCCGGGACCATATGGCAAGGGACGCCGGGACCGCCGCGCAGGTACGCTTTGCCGTCGATGCCCTTCTTCATCTGCCCCAACTGCGGTAACCGGGAAAGCAGCGGCGACAGGACTGCCGGCTTCAGCCCGCGGCCAAAGGGCTGCTCGAAGTGCGGCTTCGGCTTCGTCTTCGAACTGCTCGACGACTACTATCCGGCCCCCAACGCGGCGTTCTTCGTCTGTGATCAGGAAGGCCGCGTGATCGACGCCGGCCGCGGCAGCTACGAGCTGACGGGCCTGACCGACGAAGACGTGATCGGGCGCCCCGTCCGCGACGTGCTCGGTCTCGAGTGGCTTGATGCCGGCGACGGTGGTCCTACCGCCGACACCAACGGCGACGGCGAGACCGATCCGATCGAAACCTCCCTCGAATGGGGCGTCAGGTCGCTCGGCAAGCGGGTGGAAGTGCGTGCTGAAAAGGATTCTGCCGCCCAGGCGATCGCCGACGTGTTCCCCGCCTATGACGATGACGGGGGTCTGATGATCGTCTTGACGCCAGAAGGGTAAGCTTCCGCTTCGAATGGGAGGCAGGCGTCGCAACATATTCGTGCTGCTGTTCGTGCTCGGCCTGGTGATCGTTTCCGCGATCGTCTGTCTGAAGAAGCCGACGCAGCTTGGACTCGACCTCCAGGGCGGCATCGAGCTGACCCTTCAGGGTCGCCCGACCCCGCAGGTGCAGGAAGTCACCTCGGAGGCGATGGACCGTTCGGTCGACATCATCCGTTCCGGCTGCGACAAGCTCGGCGTCTCCGAGATCGAGGTCTCCAGGCTCGGTGCCGACCAGATCTCGGTCGGCATTCCCGGTGCCACCAACGTAGGCACCGCGACCGAATGTGCGACCAAGCCGGCCCGCCTCTACTTCTACGACTGGCAGAACAACCTGGTCGGCCCGGCCCGCGACCTGAGCCTGGTCGGAACCGGAGCGGACCAGGAGCAGGTGCTTCAGGAGGTCCGCGACCGCTGGATCGCAGCCGACCGCCCCCCGACCCAGGACTTCAACCGGACCTGGATCAACCAGGGCGCCGAACCTACGATGTGGGACGCGGTCAACCTTGCCTCCAGGCAGCCGCGGGACGACAAGTGCGAGAACTGCACCTCTGGCGACAAGTATTACCTGTTCAACCAGGACAAGGAACTCATCTCGGGCCCGGTGACGGCCAAGGAGGACCTCTACTTCAACGACCAGGGCAGGCCGATCCCGAAGAAGGGGATCGTCAAGAAGGTGCCCCAGGGCACGATCATCGTCGACGAACTGCCGACCGATTCGGCCGGAAAGACCATCGAGACGAATGAAGACGGCCTCTGGGAGAACGACGCCGGCGAGCTGGTCGACCCCTCGGGTTACTTCGTAATCAAGGACAACGCAGCACTTTCCGGATCCGAGATCAAGGATCCGCAGCAGAACCTCGACCAGTTCAACCAGCCCAATGTGACCTTCGAGTTCACCGGCGAAGGCCGCCAGGCTTTCCAGGAGATCACCAGGTCGATAGCCCAGGAGGGCCAGGCCCGGGCGATCGGCGGTGTGACCAGCGCCGATCAGGCTTCGGCCCTGTCAGGCAATTTCGCGATCGTGCTCGACGGCCAGGTCGTTTCGAAGCCGATCATCAACTTCTTCGAGAACCCTGACGGCATCGACGGCCGCACCGGCGCCCAGATCTCGGGCGGCTTCCAGCTCGACGAGGCCCAGCAGCTTGCGGAGTACCTGCAGCGTGGCGCCCTGCCAATCGACCTGAAACTGACGTCTCAGAGCCAGGTTTCGGCGACCCTGGGCCAGGAGGCGCTCGATCAGGGTGTGCTCGCCCTGTTGATCGGCCTCGCCTGCGTGATCATCTTCCTGATCGCCTTCTACCGCTTCCTCGGTGGTGTCGCCTCGCTGGCGCTGCTGGTATACGCGGTCCTCTTCCTCGCGTTGATCAAGGTGATCCCGATCACCATGACCCTGCCCGGAATCGCCGGTCTGGTTCTGACGATCGGCGTTGCAGCGGACTCGAACATCGTCATCTTCGAACGCGTCAAGGAAGAGATGCGTGCAGGGAGATCCGTGCAATCGGCGATCTCCCTCGGTTACCGGCGAGGGATCAGCACGATCATCGACGCGAACGTCGTCACCCTGCTGACCGCCTTCATCCTCTTCGTCCTTGCGACCTCCGGCATCAAGGGCTTCGCCTTCACGCTCGGTGTCGGTACCCTCGTCTCGCTGCTGACCGCGGTCGTCTTCACCCAGGCGCTGCTCGGTTCGATGTCGAACACGAAGCTGATGAGGTCCGGCAAGGGCTTCTCCGGAATCGAAGGGCGAGAACGCTGGCACTTCGACTTCATGGGCTGGGCCCCCAGGTTCTTCGCGATCTCCGGTGTGATCCTGCTGATCGGTGCCGGAGCCCTCACGACCAAGGGCCTCAACTTCGGAATCGACTTCGAGTCCGGCACCCGGATCGAGGTCAGCCTTGACCAACCGGCGAATACCGAAGAAGTCCGGAGCGTGATCAGTCCGGTCGGCCTTGGCGATGCCGACATCCAGACGGTCACTGATAACCAGGCCCTGGGTGACAACGCCTTCCAGATCGAAAGCCCGACGCTCGACCCGTCCGAGGTCGCGAATGTCGAGGAGGCCCTGAACAACGAGTTCGGGGTCGGCGCCGACAGCTTCAACAGCACATCGGTCGGTCCCACCTTCGGCGAGTCGGTCGCCCGCAGCGCCGCGCTTGCGATCTTCTTCTCCCTGATCCAGATCATGGGTTACATCGCGATCCGGTTCGGCGGCAAGTACACGGTTCCAGTGCTGATCGCCATCGTCCACGACTTCCTGATCGCTCTCGGCATCTACGCGCTTCTCGGGTTCGAGGTGTCGAGTGCAACCGTTGCGGCCTTCCTGACGATTCTGGGTTATTCCCAGTACGACACGATCATCGTGTTCGACCGAATACGCGAGAACGAGCCCAAGATGCCCCGGGCCACCTACTCGCAGATCGTCAACAAGTCGATGAGCGAGGTGATGACCCGTTCGCTGGTGACCAGCTTCTCGACCCTGATCGGCGTCGTCGCTCTGCTGATCTTCGGTGGCGAGGTCCTCCAGTCCTTCGCAATCGCGATTCTGGTCGGCGTCTTCTCGGGCACCTACTCGTCGATCTTCATCGCATCGCCGGTACTCGCGCTCTGGAAGGAGCATGAGCCGACCTTCAAGCGCCGTCGCCGACAGCAGATCGAGACCCAGGGTTCCGTCCCGGCCTTCGCATCGGACCTCGAAGTCGCCCGCAAGGACGACGGCGAGGCGCCGGTCATCGAAGGTGGCACAGAGGAAGATTCACCCGGCAAGCCCAAGCTGTCGCCGCGTGACCGGCGCCGGATGGAGCGCGAGGCCGCAAAGAAGGCCGGAGAGGAAGCCTGATGTCAATCGTTATCTGGTTCACCGTCGCCCTCGCCCTCTGGCACTTCACGATCTTCGTGCCCGACCGCTTCTGGCAGGGCATCATCGGCGCACTGATCGGCTGCCTCGTCGGTGGCCTGATCTCCGGCGCCATCGTCGAGGTGATCCTCGGTAACGGCCTATCCGACACCGATCTGATCACCTTCCTTGCCGCAATCCCGGGCACCGCCATCGGGGCCTGGGTCGTCTACCGGATCGGTGTCTCGCAGGGCACCGAACCCGTCGAAGAGGCAAAGGGCTAATCCGCTTCCGGGCAAAGCCCTACCCGGTCCAGCGCGCGCTCGATCTTGAACGCGCCACCGGGTTGAGTCGCCCTGTGGCGACGGTGCTGGTCCGTCGCGGCATCGAAACGGCGGAAGCCGCCGAAGCTTTCCTGTCGGCGGCCGACAGTCACGACCCGTTCGACTTCCGGCAGATGCCCGAAGCCGCCGATCTTCTGCTCGAATTCGTAAAGACCGGCGAACAGATCACCGTTTACGGCGACTACGACTGCGACGGGGTCTGCGCCACTGCGATCCTGGTCGGTGCGATCCGCGACCTGGGAGGCCGTTGCGACTGGTTCATCCCCGACCGGCTTACTGACGGCTACGGGCTGAACGGCAACTCGATCCGGCAACTCGCGGAACGGGGGACGGGGCTGATCGTCTCCGTCGACTGCGGAGTCACGTCGGTTTCCGAAGTGGCCCTGGCCCGGGAACTCGGTCTGAAGGTCGTTGTAACCGACCACCATCAGGCTGGCCCGGAACTTCCCGATTGCACGATTCTGCATCCCGTCGTCAGCGAGTACCCGTTTCCCTCGCTCTGTGGCGCGGCTGTCGCCGCGAAGCTTGCCTCGGCCCTCCGACGCACGGCTGCCGGTTCCGACGCCGCGGGCATCGCCGAACGCGACGAGGCCGACCTCGACCTGGTCGGGCTGGCAACGGTGGCGGACATGATGCCGCTCGAAGGGGAGAACCGACACCTCGTTCGCGAAGGCGTCAAGGTGGCGCGCCGGGCAAGAAGGATCGGGATGGCCGCGCTGATGTCGGAGACGAAGGTCGAGCCATCCCGGCTGGTCTCGGAGGACTTCGGGTTCAGGCTCGGTCCGAGGATCAACGCTGCCGGAAGGATGTACCGGGCGGACGCCGGCGTGGAACTGTTTCTGGCCGATTCGCCCGACCGGGCGACCGAGATCGCGATCGAGCTGATCTCGGTCAATGCCGAACGCAGGCGGGTGGAACAGGGAGTCGAGCAGAAGGCCAGGGCTGAACTGAAGGATCTGGGCGACGACTGTCCTGCGGTCGTCGTCGCCGGGGAAGACTGGCACCCGGGCGTGGTCGGGATCGTGGCCTCGAGGCTGGTCAAGGCAACCGGACGGCCGTCGGTGGTCATCGCGCTCGAAGGAGAGATCGGAAAGGGGTCGGCCCGCTCGGTGCCGGGACTGGACCTCCACTCGGCGATCGGAGAAACAGCAGAACTCCTCGAGACCTTCGGGGGGCACGCCGCCGCTGCCGGGCTGACGATCCGAAGGGACCGGATCGACGAGTTTCGCCAGGCCCTGGGGCAAGCGGTCGCGGAGCGCATCGGCGCCGAACCGGCTGAGCCGGCCGTCGAGTTCGACGTGGTTGCCGGAGGATCCGATCTGGGGCTGGACCTGGCCGAGCAGTTCGAGCAACTCCAGCCCTTCGGCAACGGCAATCCCGCGGTCAAGCTGCTCGTGCCAAATGCGAGGATCGAGAATCTCCGGGAGATGGGGGAGGGAAGACACTGTCGCTTCTCGGTCTGCTCGGGACCCAACCGGGCCAGTGGTGTCTCCTTCGGCCGGACCGGGTTCGGACTCGAGGAGGGCCAGCGGGCGGATGTAGTCGGGGAGCTGACCGTGAACCACTGGAACGGATCAATCGATCCCCAGCTGAGAGTGAGCGAGGTGATGCCGGTAGCCGAGGCCGAGCCGGTGCCAGAATGCGAACCGGACGAGTGGTGGCAGAGGTTCGAAGCAGCCTGGGAAAGGTCCCCTTCGGAGGAACCGGAGCCCGACCTTGTCTCTATGGAAGTGCTCGAGTGGCCCACTGGCCTGCCAGGGGTGGGCCTTGCCGAACTGATCAGTTCAGGCGAGCGTCTCGCCGTCCTGACCGCCGATGCCCGCCACAGATGGAAGGGACTCTGCGGTTCATCACTCGCCAGGTTCCTGCCTGACCTGCCGGAGCGGAATCCGGCATCGGCGTCTGTCACATGCATCTGGGCCGGGAGCCCGGCCGGCGAGATTGCCGGCGCGGTCGGCTCGCAGGTCCTGGTCACGGACTTCGCCAGTCTCGAGGTGCCTGATTTCCCTCCCCTGGCGGGCTTCGACCGGATCGTCCTGCTCGACCCGCCGTTCTCCTCATCCGCGGTCAACCGGATCGCAGCAGCGTCGAAGCCGGTCCATTTCCTTTCCGGACCCGACGAAATTGCCTTCTCCGGCAAGGTTGCCGCGCACCGGCTGGACCTGACCGGGCAGCTCCGCCTGCTTTACAGGGCAATGCGGGCCGCGGGAGCCGGTGACGGGGGAGATCTGACCGGTGAGCCGCTTCGCGAGGTCCTTTCGGCCGATTCCAACCAGTCCCGGGCACCGGAGGAATCGGCTGCCCTCCTCTCGGTACTCGTACAGACAGGCCTTGCCCGGACCAGCGGCTTCGCGGCTGCCCGGAGCGCCGGGGTCGTATCCTCGGAGAAGACGGATTTGTCGGCCTCGCCGGTTTTCGTCCGTCATCTGACCCTTTTCAAGGAACACGAACGATTCATCAGCCACTTCAACAAGCAGACGCAGAACCGGTAGCCAACGGGCATTTGCCGGGCCCGAACGGGATCGTCCCGGCCGGACCGGACACGCATGGCCTGACGGCCCGTGAACGTTCGCTGCTCGACGATCTGATGGCCGTGATCCAGCAGTTCGAGGCCGACCTGGTGACAACCGGGACGGCACCGGAGGTGTCGATCGACCGGGATGAGGTCGCGCGTGCCTTCGTTTTCGCCTGTCGCCACCATGCCGATCAGAAGAGGAAGTCGGGCGACGAGTTCATCACCCACCCGGTCGGGGTGGCCCGGATCTGCGTCGGCATGGCACTCGACACCGAGACACTCTGTGCTGCCCTCCTCCACGACACGGTCGAGGACACCTCCGCCAGCCTCGAGGAGATCGAGCAGGAATTCAGCCCGACCGTCGCGAGGCTGGTCGACGGGGTCACCAAGCTGACCGAGATCACTTTCGAGAGCCGGGACGAGCGGCAGGCCGAGAACTACCGGAAGATGATGGTCGCGATGGCGACCGATGTCAGGGTAATCCTGATCAAGCTCGCCGACCGCCTTCACAACATGCGGACCCTCAGTTCGCTGTCGAAGCAGAAGCAGATCCTCAAGTCGAGGGAAACACTCGAGATCTACGCGCCGCTTGCTCATCGTCTCGGCATCCACGCGATCAAGTGGGAGCTGGAGGATCTCGCCTTCGCCACCCTTCATCCACGCAAGTACTCCGAAATCAAGCATCTCGTCGCCCAGCAGCGCAACGAGCGTGAGAGCTTCGTCGAGGAAGCAGGCAGCTACCTGTCGGAGGAGTTGCTGAAGGTCGGCATCCAGGCGGAGATCGCTGGCCGGGCGAAGCACTTCTATTCGATCTATACGAAGATGACCAAGAAGGGCCGCGAGTTCAACGAGATCTTCGATCTCACGGCGATGCGGGTCATCGTGAACTCGGTCAAGGACTGTTACGGCGCGATCGGCGTCGTCCACTCGATCTGGAAGCCGCTCCCCGGACGGTTCAAGGATTACGTCGCCATGCCAAAGGCGAACATGTACCAGGCCCTTCACACCACCGTGATCGGGCCGGAGGGCAAGCCGCTGGAGATCCAGATCCGGACTTCGGAGATGCACCGCCTGGCCGAGTACGGGATCGCGGCGCATGTTGCCTACAAGGAAGGCAGCAGCGATCCGGCAGCATCGAAGGAGAAGATGACCTGGCTTCGGCAGCTGGTCGAGTCTGAATCCGAACAGGATCCGGCCGAGTTCCTCCAGTCACTGAAGGAGGACCTCTTCGAGGACGAGGTCTTCGTCTTCACGCCGAAGGGCGAGGTGATGAACCTTTCCGCCGGCTCGACGCCGGTCGACTTCGCCTACTCGATCCACACGGACGTCGGCCACCGCTGCGTCGGGGCCAAGGTGAACGGCAAGATCGTGCCGCTCCACTACCAGCTGAAGTCGGGCGACATCGTCGAGGTGCTGACCGCAAACAAGGACCGCGGACCGTCGCGGGACTGGCTGAAGCTGGTCGGGACAAGCCGGGCCCGCAACAAGATTCGGGCCTGGTTCCGTGAGGAGCGCCGGGAAGACGCCGAGCGGGATGGTCGCGAGGCCCTGGCCGAAGCACTCCGCAAGCGGGATCTTCCGCCGCAGAAATTCTCGGGCTCGCCGATGCTGGCGGACGTGATGCGTGAAATGGGCTTCCGCAAGGCTGAGGATTTCTACATCGCGCTCGGCCAGGGCAAGGTTTCAGCCAAGACGACGGCGAACAAGCTGATCCAGCGCCTGCGGCTCGGCGAGATCATCGAGCCGGCCCCGGTCGAGAACATCGAGTCCGGGACTCCGAAACGCAGCCGCGCGATCCGGGAGGCCTCCGAGTTCGGCATCAAGGTCGAAGGGGTTGACAACGTGGCCCTGCGACTGGCCAAGTGCTGCCGGCCGGTTCCCGGCGACGAGATCGTCGGCTACGTTTCCCTCGGTCGCGGGATCACGATCCACCAGGCGAGCTGCCAGAACGTATCCGACCTCGAGAAGTCACCGGAGCGCATGGTCGAGGTCGCATGGGAAGGCGAGAACGAGGCGACCTTCCGGGTCGAGATCCAGATCGACGCCTACGATCGCACCCGCCTGCTCGAGGACCTTTCCCGAACCTTCTCGGAGGTAGGGGTGAACATCATCTCGGCCACCTGCACCACCAACCCGCCGATGGTCAAGAACCGATTCGTGATCGAGGTGGGGGACACCGGCCAGCTCAAGCAGTGCATCAACCGCATGCGCCACGTCGAGTCAGTCTTCGACGCCCACCGGGTAACCACAACCGACTGACCGGTTTCGGGCTGGCCCCGCCGCGACCCCCCCCCGCACCACACCCCCAACCCCCCCCCCCCACCACAAAACCCCCCCCCCACACACAAAACC
>DAIQCC010000014.1:74948-76721 GCA_036780865.1 Solirubrobacterales bacterium
GTTCTTGCTGTCCCCGCCGCGATCCAGCCCCGCACATCCCGTCCTCGCCCCGATCCGCTCGACCCCCACCCTCAGCTCTTTACCCTCCCCTGAGCCCCTCGACCCACCCCCGCACCTCACGACCCACCCCCGAGCCGGACCGGGTTGACCGCCCCCGCAGGTCTTCCCAGAGGACCAACCCCCGGGGTCGGTTCAACTTACTGGCGCTATATCCCGGCGATTTGAACCTAGCGCCGTCCTGACCTGATTCAGGACCCATTCGGGACGCTCGATTACGTCGTTCCAGGTGAAGCGAAGCACCTCGTAGCCCAGGCTCCTCAGGTACCTGGTCTTCTCCGAGTCGGCAACGAGCGCTTCGGCATCAGAGTGAAACTGCCGACCGTCAAGCTCCACGATCAGTTTCTCTTCGAACCAGATCGCGTCAACCTCATACCGGCCGATCCGATGGTTCGTGAAGGGCGCTTTCACCTTGCCTTCCGCACAGAGCAACTTGAACTCACCTTCGAGAACAGAGCGAATGCGACCGGTACCCGGATCCCAGAGGGAAACGAGCCGGATCAGGGCCTTGCGGTTCCTGAACGCCAGACTCCGGCGTTGCATGCGGTCGAGGCAGGTCGCGGAAAGCAAACCCTTGCGGCCGGCCTCGATGAAATAGCGTCGCAACGTGCGATGGTCGACGTGGCCGGAAAGATCGATGAGCAGTCTGGCCGGGTCCATTAGGGGTAGGGAGCCTCTCCAGGCGAAGTCACCAGGCTCGGTTGCTGCTTTCCTGAAGATGAACTTCGCATCCTGATGGGGCGTTAGTCCCCGAACCTCTTTCCTGACGCCGGTTGGCCTGGCGATCTCGATGCAGGCCGGCTCAGGGCTGATGCCCCAACAACAGGCTGCCGCCTCTCCGGCGAGGAGCGAGCCATCTCGGCCGTAAAGGACTCCTGCCATCCAGTACGCCTCATCGGTGTCGCCAGGGCGCCCAAGGGAATAGACACCAGGCAGAAACCGGAAGACGTAACCGCTTCGCAGCCAGTACCTCACGACGTCCTCGGACACGCCCTTGCGCACCAGTTGGCTTCGCGCAACTACTCCCTCCTGGGAGGTTGCCAGCGAATAGGCGATCCTCTTTGCTTCGACTCCGTTGAGCACAAGACCACAATGAAGCTCAACTGCTCTCGAGTGGCTTCATGAAAGCAACAATCCAGTTACGAAAGACTGCCTGGAAGCTGAAGTTTCCGCCCTTTATCGCGACGTAGTTCCGGCACCCCAGCTTCAGCCCACTCGCAGTGAGCCGCAACCTGCCGGTAGGTTCGAGTTACCGGCGCTATATCCCGGTGATTTGAACCGAGGTCTGTCTGTCGGTCGATTAGAGGCGATCCTGGACTGACTTGACCTTGGATTCGAGGGTTTGGGGTTTGTCGGTTCTCTGGTCGACCTTGAGGACCGTGTAGACGCGGGGGATCCCGGAAACGAGGGGCAGGGCGTGTAGTTCGGCGGCCAGGGCGAAGATGTCCGCGGGATCGCCTTCGAGCGAGGTTCCCATCGCATGCATCTCGAACCGGACCTTTTCCTGGCCTTCGAGGTGGCGTGCGATCTCGACCAGGAGGTCACCGACCGAAGCGCCCTCCCGGCCTATAGGGAGAACTGTGATGTCTGCGGTTGCCATGGACTGATGGTAGCCCGACGGGTCCGCGGGCAATCATCAGGGCAAGCAAGGAAGCCGCGAGGAGAGACGGAGGAGGGGAAAAGCCGGAGTGGAGAGGCCGAGGTGAGAGACGGAGG
>DAIQCC010000015.1:0-73266 GCA_036780865.1 Solirubrobacterales bacterium
ACCAGCTTCACCGATAGTTCATCTAAGCGGACCGTTCCACCGAGAATCGGATCGAACACGTTCTCGCCGCCATGCAACTCGAGCCAGTTGGCGACCTCCACCATTGCCACGCATTGAGGCTTGTTCCTGGTGGCCACCGCAACCGCGTCGGCAACGTGATCGGCATGTCCGTGAGTGATTGCCAGATGGGTGACCGAGACGTCATCGGCGCTCACGTCGGCCCTGGGATTGTTCGGGGCGAGGAAGGGATCGACGATCAGGGTCGCGTCACCCTCGCTCAGCTCGAAGCAGGAATGGCCGTGGTAGCGGATCTCCATGGTTAGCTCTCCTCGTTCTCGTTGTCTGCGGTGGCGATCGCACCGCTCTGCTCAAGTTCCTGTCTCAACGCCCAGCCGACTGCGACACCGACCATCATGCCCATCTGGGTTTCCTCGGTGAGCAGGGAGCGGATCGCGGTAAGTCGCTGGTCCTCGTCCGGAATCGTCGCGGCCTTCAGCGTTTCCGCCTGATGCGACTCGCCGAACCACCCGCCCTGACCGAGCGCTGCGACCAGCACCCCCGGGAGGCCGGGCGCAACCCGCGAGACGAGTTGCTCGGCTTCGGCGAAACGCTCGGGGTCGCTCAACCGCTCGACTGCTGCGGTGAGTTCCTCGTCGGGGATGATCTCCTCGGACACGGCCTCAGAGTATTCGAGTCGGGCAGCCAGCGAACGAAGGACCGGCGGACCGGACTAGCGGCGCGCGGCAAGCAGGCCGGCCAGCGTGCCGACGATGCCTCCGGCGAGTCCGGACCAGAAGTCGGCGGTCGGCACCACAACCGGCAGCAGAAGGATCACCACTGCGGCGACCAGGACCCCCGAAAGCTCGACCCACTCACCCTCCTCCTTCATCGCCGAGCGGTGGAGCGCGAACCAGGCACCGATCGCACCCAGGGCGATGCCGTTTCCGCCGGCGATCACGGTCACCGAATCCTGCTGGTCGGCTACCGCCGAAGCAGCCAGGACCCCGAGCGCGCCGCAGGCGAGAAGCAGCACGAAAGCCGGGACGCTGCCGAGGCGCCTTTCAAGCCCGGGCCCGAAAAGGGCGATTGCCAGGCCGACAGCGAAGAGGTAGCCGACCGCGAGATAGGCGAACGGTGCGGTCAGAACCCGCCACCAGTCGTTGTCGAAGGGAACGACCAGACCGCCGAAATCCTCCAGCACGCTGCCGGTGGCGATCCTGACGATCAGGGCCACCGCGGGAATCGCGATCAGAAGGATCGTCGCCCAGGGCCTCGCGCCGATCGACGGGATCGACCTGGCGCGGGAAGGTTTCGCGGCCTTCTGGCGCGCCTTCTCCTGGCGTCGCTTCTCCCGGCGGGACTGCTTGGGTTCGAGTCCTCCGTCACCACCCCGTTCGAGGTCGGGCGCCCGTTTGCGAACCCGGGCACCGCAATACGGGCACTCGGTCACGTACGGGCTCACTTCCGCCCCGCATGACTTGCAGACAACCCTGAGTTCGGTTTCGCCCATCGCCAACCCGAGGATAGCCGCCCGATCCGCTCCGGCACTGACATACTGCTTGGCGAGACTGTCCCAAATCACGCAGGAGGACCGAGAAGCAAATGGAAGCCAACTCCCTGACCGAACAGAAGTCACTGCTCGCGACACTGCCTCCGGGCAAGCGCGCCCGGCTTCACCGTCTTCTTTTCGAGTTTGGTCCGGGCAACGGGACGCTGATGCTGCTGCCGATCGACCAGGGAATCGAGCACGGTCCGCGGGACTTCTTCCCCAACCCGGCTTCGAAGGATCCCGAGTACCAGTTCAAGCTCGCCGCCGAAGCCGGTTACTCCGCTCTCGCCTGCCAGATCGGCATGGCCGAGAAGTACTACCCGGACTACGCCGGCGAGGTTCCGCTGATCCTCAAGGTCAACGGCAAGACCGACATCCCCTCCTCCGCTCACGCTCTCTCGACCTGCAACGCGTCCGTGGAAGACGGCGTGCGGCTCGGCGCAGATGCGATCGGCTACACGCTCTACGTGGGCTCGCCCCGCCAGGACGAGGATCTCGCCCAGCTGCGTCAGGTCCGCCAGGACTGTGACCGCTTCGGCATGCCTCTGGTCGTGTGGTCCTACCCGCGCGGCGAGGCGATCGACGCCAAGGGCGGTGCCACCTCCTTCTACGCGATCGATTACGCCGCCCGCATGGCGATGGAAATGGGTGCGGACGTGGTCAAGATCAACTACCCGAAGATCGACCCGGAGAACGACAAGAACGCCCAGGCTCCCTACAACGAGATGGAAGTCACCGCCGAAGAAGCGATGCGCCAGTGCGTCGAGTCGGCCGGCCGGTCGCTGGTCGTGCTCTCGGGCGGTTCGAAGACCGACGACGCGACAGTGCTCGGCCACTGCAAGTCGGTGATGGACGCCGGGGGCTCGGGAGTGATTTTCGGACGAAACGTCTGGCAGCGCGAGTGGAACGAGGCGCTCGAGATCATCGCCCAGATCAAGGAGACCCTGCTCGCCAACGTGAAGCGCACGCCGTAGCTTGAGCCACCCCCAGTCGCCTTGGGGCGGCCCACCGAATCAAGTCGGGAACCTCTTTCCCGACCATTTCCGGCGGGCCCTGATTCCGGTGGTTGTACTTGCCGTCGGGATCGCGATCGGGTGGTACCTGCAGAGGGACGATGGATCTGAGGGCCCCGCGAAAGCGGGGTCTTCTTCTGTCATGGCCCGGGTCGACCGGGTGGTTGACGGCGACACCGCGAAAGTGCGGGTGGACGGCAGGAGCGAGTACGTTCGCTACATCGGCATCGACACCCCGGAGTCGGTCAAGGAAGACACGCCGGTCGAGTGCTTCGGCGCGGAGGCCAGTCGCTTCAACGGGCAGTTGCTGGCCCGCAGCGCCCAGGTCAGGCTGGTCTTCGACCGCGAACGGCGCGACCAGTACGGGCGCCTGCTGGCCTATGTCTACTCCGGTTCCGCCCTGCTTCAGGCCGAACTGCTGAGGGAGGGCTACGCAACAACGCTGGAGGTCCCGCCCAACACGTCGAAGGCCGCGCAGTTCGCCCGGCTGGAAGCGGGAGCCCGCGAGTCCGGTCGAGGCGGCTGGTCGGCATGCGGCAGCGACTTCCGGCGCTGAACCGGGAACCTTCGTCACGGGTCCGCTTGACCCTTCTGTGATCTGTGTCACGGAAATGTGAACGAAGACTTGAGATTGCCCAATCATTTGCTACGGTGACTGGACGGTCTGTTTCTGGAAGTTCGCTTCCGCAGGGCCGAACCACTATGAGAATGCGTCAGAGCCTCAATCAGTTCGAAGCCGCTTTCGAACAGCAGAAAGTTCTCGAGCAGCGCCGTCGGGAGCAGCTCCGCAACCGTGCGGTCAACCGTTCGCGTGCCCGCCGGGTGACGCGCTCCCAGCAGCAGGGCAAGGTGCGCTTCAGCGTCCTCGCGGTCTGCCTGATCATGACCGTGGTCGTCGTGACCATCGCCATGTTCGAGGCCCTGCTCCTGGTCATGTCCTGAGGCGCAGAGCCTCCCCACCGAGGGCTCCCCAAAGCCCCCGGCGTGCCTGACTCGCGGCCTCTGCTTCAGGCCTGCTCGGTTTCGACTTGCGCACCGCGCTCGTCGATCACTTCTTTGCGGAAGACGTCAACCTCCCGAGGGGCAGTGATGCCCAGACGCACCTTGTCGCCGGAAACGCCGAGAACCATGATCTCCACGTTGTCGCCGATGATGATGCTCTGTTCCTTTTTCCTGGTCAGTACCAGCATGTGACTCCATTCGACTCAGTTAGTCGGTCTGTACCTAATAATAGGTATTACCGTCGGCGGGGTGGTGAACTGGTACCCGCCTACCCCGGAGAACGCCCTTCCAAGCGGGTTCAATAGACTCGGGAGCCGCTATGGCTCGCCGATCACTACGCCCCCAACTCAACCAGATTCGGATCTGGGTCCGCCAGGGACGCACCGATGCCTGGATCGCCCATCAGCTCGAAGTGAGTGCTTCGGAACTCCGCGAGTTCCGACGCCAGCACGACCTTTCGCCGGGTGAGGATTCCGACGCCACCGCCGAGGTCGACCTCCGCGACGAGATCGAAGCGGAGATCGAAGCCGCCGCCGCCGAAGAGGAGGCAATGCGGGCCAAGGCCGAGGAAGAAGCCGCCGCCGCCGAAGCCGAGCGCGAGACCTCTGCCGAGTCGGGCGATGAAGCCGCGGACGATGACAAGGACGATGACGCCGCGGGCGATGAAGCTGATTCCGAAGACACCGAGAGCGACGGCTCCGAAGCGGAAGGCCGGCCTCGCCGGCGCCGGCGAGGCCGCCGCGGACGTCGCGGTCGGGGAGCGGGCAACAAGCTAGAGGGAACCTTCGACCACGGCGACGAGGGCTACGGCCTCTGGCTCGACCCGGCCATCCAGGACGTTCCGGCGTACGGCGAGAACTGGGCCGGCAAGCGTGAGGTCACGGTGACCGTCGAGGCCGACCAGATCATCATCCGCCGGGCCGGCGAGCCAGAACCCTCAGACGACGAATAACCTCGGTCAGCCTTCCAGATCGATCACGACCTTGCCCCCGGCGAAGTCGTGGGCGGCCTGAAGGTGCTGCCAGAAGGCGGCATCGATCAGCTCCTGAACGTCTGACATCCCGGGATCGACTCCGGGAAGCAGCAGCGCCCAGTCGGTCCCCTGGCCATAGAGGTCGGCGAGGTCGGCAGCGGTGAAGGTCGCTCCCAGGCGTCGCCTGAGCTCCTCCCGCACCGGGACCGTCACCAGGTCGCCCCGAAGATCGCCGGATCTCTCCAGTTCACGCAGGCGCTCGACACCGGCCTCCCAGTTGAACAGGGCATTCTCGATCGGGTAGCTCACTTGAGTCCCGGAATGTAGTCGTCTTCGGGTTCGAGCGCGCGACAGCGTTCCGGGTCCAGCGGCTGGTCCACCCTCCAGACGATTACCGGCCGTCTCGAGTCGAGGACGGGCTGTACCACCACCTGAAGCGAGCGGTCGTTCAGGGCCCAGAGGGTTTCGGGAGATTCGATCGGGCGGTCGTAATCGTTGAAGTTGAGGTAGGGCGACGTGACCAGGTAGTCAGGATCGATCTCGTTGACCTTCAGGGCGAACTGTTCGCAGGTCCCGATCGCATTGAAGCCGCCTTTCGGGGCGTCCCGCCCGACGTAGATGACCTCGTTCGAGAGGTCCGGCCCGAAGAAGCCGTACTGCTTGAAACCGGCTGTCGTTCCGGCCAGGGCGATCCTGGAATCCGTGATTTCGTCCGCCCAGCGGTACGGGGCGGAAAGACCCGATGTGGGCTGATCGTTCTCGAAGTCCTGGTAACGGTTTTCGAAGTAACTCTTCTGGAGCGGCCATGCGAACAGCGCGAAGACCACGAGGGAGAGGGCGAAGGCGACCGCCAGGGGCGGACGGTAGAAGCGGGCCGACAGCCTGTCGCGCCCCAGCCAGAAGAGGGCGGGAAGGCCGACGAAGATCAGGGCCATGGCGAAACCGAAGACCCGCCCCGGAGCGGTGACGACGGGGTCGCTGATGCTGGTCCCGACGAACAGGCCGACCAGCAGCACGGAAAGCACCGTTCGCGGCCATCCACGGTCGAAACTGGCCGAGAGAGGCACAATCACCACGGCCATCCCCAAGGCGGGGATCAGAAAGCGCAGGTTGATCGAGAAGGCGGTCGGCTCGCCTTCCGGGCCAGCCGCACCCAACGGGGTCACGAGGTAAGCGACGATCGAGAGCAGGGCGACGACACCGTGGGTGCGGGTCAGCCTCCCGGGGCCGTTGTAGATCACCAGGAAGAGCCCGATGATCACCAGTCCCAGCAACAGCGGCCAGACGTCCCCGAAGCCCTGGTTCAGGCCTGGAACGAAGTACTCCCTCCAGACGGTGGTGTCAGTCAGGTAGTGCGCGACCGAGAAGTCGGGTCGCCCGATCTGGAGGCGGTCCGGGCCGGCGAGGTCGATCGGCCCGATCGAGGTGACCTGGGGCAGCGGGTTGCCAGCCGCAAAGAGGTTGCGCAGGTACCACCAGCCACCTCCGGCCAGGGCCGGGACCAGAAAGACGACCGCTGCCCTGAGGCGCTGGCCCCGGACGGTCGCAAAGAGCACCGCACAGGTGAACAGGAAGGCCGGAGCGAGCGCCGTGACCTTGGTCCCGGCGGCAAGACCGATCGCGAGGCCGCCGGCCGCCATCGCCCAGTCAGGGGAGATCCTGCCCCTGGGCTCGCTTCCGGTGCTTGAACGGTTGAGCATGAGCGCGACGGCAGAGAGGACCAGGGCTGCGGCCATGATGTCGTTCTTGCCGGTGCCGGGCTCCCTGACGACGAGCGTGTGGGTGGCCAGCAGCACCGCCACGCCGAGCATGGTCAGATGCGGCCGGTCGAAGGGGCGTCCGACACACCAGCCGGCCAGCAGCGCCACCCCCAGCCAGCCGAGGTTGATGAAGATCGAAGCGAAGTCGCGTCCGGTCAGCACCATCGAAACCGCGTGGACCAGCTCCGAATTCTGCGGGTAAAACCAGTTGAGGAAGACCGTCTCGGGATGGAAAAAGCCGGTCACCGATCCGGTTCGGGCGATCTCGGCCGCGAAGGGCATGTGGTACCAGACCGAGTCGAAGTTGGTGATCCCGTGGTCGAGGTTGTAGGAGGTGAAGGCCGCCCACTGTGCGAAGACGATGAACGCGGCGAACGCCGCCACTACCTGGCCACGGGTCGAGACCGGCGGCGAGGGAGGAACCGGGTCGTCGGGACCGGCCGGACGTGGCATCAGCCTGAGCCAGGAAGCGAGTGCGAAGGCGCCGAGCACCAGCAGCAGCGGGAACGGCTTCAGCAGTCCGACGAGGCCAAGCAGCTCGGAGCTGACGACCAGCAGCCCCACCCCGACAACCACCTCGACCAGCCTGCCCGGAGCAGCGGTGAAACCGGGCAGCACGCGAGCCCTGATCCGGAAGGCAGTGAAGCCGAGGAATGCCGCCGCGAGGACGAGCTGCAGCAGGCCGGCGAAAAATTCGGGGAAGCTCACCGGGATCCCCCCGGGTGATGGGTCACTTTATGCCGTTGACGACCCAGGCCTCTTCCGAGGGAAGGATCATGCCCTGCCGCCGGGCTTCCCGCTGAAGCGTCGACTCGCTGCGGGCCTTCTCGACCTGCCTTTCGAGCATCGCGTGCTCGGCCTGAACCTGATGCAGGCGTTCCTTGGTCTGGCCCGCTTCGCGATAGGTCTCGACCGCGTTCCAGGCCGGCTTGATCATCGCCAGCAGCAGTACGACGGCGACGATCGCAAAGACGATCCGGCCGAAGCGATCCCAGTGAATTCGTCCGGCACCGGGCTGTCCGGCATTCCGTCGTGGAGCCGGCCGGCGACGCGGGGGTCGCCGGGCTTCTCCATAGGTCTGGGCACGCACCGACACGTCCGACCCTTCTAGGCCGGACGGCCATTTCCTTCAGCTACCCCGCTTGAAAACCGACTTGCCGCCGAACCTGGCCTTGCCGCCAAGCTCTTCCTCGATGCGGAGAAGCCGGTTGTACTTTGCCACCCGATCAGAGCGGGAAGGCGCACCGGTCTTGATCTGTCCGGCTCCGGTGGCGACCGCCAGGTCGGCGATCGTGGTGTCTTCGGTCTCGCCGGAGCGGTGGGAGATCACGGCGGTGTAGCCCGCCTCGGACGCCATGCGGATCGCTTCCAGGGTCTCGGTCAGGGTGCCGATCTGGTTCACCTTGACGAGGATCGAGTTTCCGACCCCCATCTCGATGCCCCGGGAGAGGCGGGCGGGATTGGTCACGAACAGGTCGTCACCGACCAGCTGGACGCTCGAGCCGAGCTTTTCGGTCAGCAGCTTCCAGCCGTCCCAGTCCTCCTCGTCCATGCCGTCCTCGATCGAGACGATCGGGAAGCGCTCGGCCGCCGACTGCCAGTAGTCGGCCATCTGCTCCGGGGTGAGGTCCCTGTCCTCGTGTTCGAGGCGGTAGACGCCGTCCGAGTAGATCTCCGAGGTGGCGGGGTCAAGCGCGATGAAGACCTCTTCACCAGCCTTGTAGCCGGCCGCCTCGATGCCTTCGATCAGCATCTCGAGGGCGGCCTCGTTCGAGGAAAGGTCGGGGGCGAATCCACCCTCGTCGCCGACCGCAGTGGCAAGACCGTGACCAGAGAGGATCTTCTTCAGTGAGTGGAAGACCTCGGTCCCGACCCGCAGGCACTCCGAGAAGCTCGAGGTGCCGGCCGGCATGATCATGAACTCCTGGAAGTCGACCGAGTTGTCGGCGTGTGCCCCGCCGTTCAGAACGTTCATCATCGGGACCGGAAGCAGCGACGGATCAGGCTCACCGTAGAGGTCGCCCAGATAGCTGTATAGCGGGCGCTTCTCCATCGCCGCCGCGGCATGGGCAGCAGCCAGAGAGACCCCGAGGATCGCGTTGGCGCCGAGCCTGCCCTTGTTTTCGGTGCCGTCGAGTTCGATCATCAGCCGGTCGAGCCCGGCCTGGTCGGTCACGTCAAAGCCGAGCAGGGCTTCGCGGATCTCGCCGTTCACGTTGGCGACCGCCTGCGTGACGCCCTTGCCGAGATAGGCCTCGCCGCCGTCGCGAAGTTCGACCGCTTCGAACTCACCGGTCGATGCGCCGGACGGGACCGCGGCACGTCCGGTGAATTCGTTTTCGAGAGTTACCTCGACCTCGATCGTGGGATTGCCCCGGGAGTCGAGGATCTGGCGTGCGTGGACGGCTTCAATGGTGCTCATTGGGCCGTCAGTTTACTTTTGAAGCGTCTCCGCGTGACGTTCGGCCTCGGCCCTGAGGGCCAGCTCGGGATCCACGCCCCGGCGCCTGGCCTCGGCCACCGCATCCCAGAGCAGCCGCCCGACCTCGGCTTCGGCCTCGTCCCGGTCGGGGTTCGCGGCCCCGGCATTGGCCGGCCGCCCTCCGGGATCGAGCTTCCACTGGACCTTGTTCGCGTAGATCAGGGCGGGAAGGGCGGGCTTCCGCCAATCCTTCTCGGTGCTCCTGCCTTCGACATCACGCTTGATCTCGTCCCACTGCCGCCGCACGTCGTCGGCGGTCTCGATGCCACCGGTCGTTCCCTGCTCCTCGGGCGGATAGACATGGGGATGACGGCGGATCAGCTTGTCGGTCAGCTGGGTCGCGATCCCGGCCAGGTCACCCTCCCCCCTCTCCTCGAGCAGCAGCGAAAGAAAGCCCACCTGAAAGAGGACATCACCGAGCTCGTCCCGCATCGCGGCGTCGTCTTCCTCGCGGGCCGCTTCGGCCAGCTCATAGGCCTCCTCGACCGCGTGGGGCACGATCGACCGGGCATCCTGCTCCCGGTCCCACGGGCACTTCTCGCGAAGCTCGCGCGTTACCCGGTCGAGCCTTTCCAGGGCTCCGGCGAGGTCGCCGGCCTCCATCCTGCTACTGGCCGGCAGCGCCGCCGAGCTGGCTCAGGTCGATCTGACCCCCGGCCGCGCCTGCCTCGTCGGGATTCGCGTCAGCGGGCTGGACCGGACGCTGCGGCAGGTTCTGGGTCTGACCGAGCAGCCCACTGGCGGAGGAGTTCCCGCCGGGTGCCATCGGCTTGGGTAGCGCGATCGGAGCCGGGCAGGCCAGGTCAGGGTTCTTGCCGGCCCCGGCCTCGTAACACTTCGGATCGGCGATCTCGAGACGGCCATCGCTTTCGAAGTTGTCACAACGGGCAACCGTGTAGTCGTCCGTACAGAAGGTCCGGGAAGTCCACTTGGCGTTGTAGTCCGCCACGAAGTCGCTCATCGCCTGCTGCTGGATGGTCGGCAGCAGCTGCTGGCGGATCTGGTCGCGGACCTCTTCGATCGGCTTGGTCTCCTCCGGGGTCACCTTGGTGACGCGGAAGACGTAGAACTGGCTGCCCGCTTCGATCGGTCCCTCCAGGGTTCCGACCTCGGCGCTCATTATCTCGGCGCCGGCCGGGTCGGGGAAGGCACCCTCGGTCGCGACCGTGTTGCCGCCCTCGGTCTTGCTGGCGTGGACGGAGAGCTTCTTCGCCACCTGGGCGAACTCTTCGTCGGTCGGATCCTCGCCGAGCTGGCTGATCGCCTTCTGGGCGTTGGCCTCGTTGTCGGTCACGATCAGCCGGATGTCACGCGACTCGGGCGTCGTGAAGCTGTCCTTCGAAGTCTCATAGAAGCTCTCGATTTCGGTGTCGGGCACTTCGGTGATCGAGTTCATGATCTCGTCCTGGATCTTGCGACTGAGCACCTGGAGCTCGACCCGCTGCCTCACCTCTTCCTGGGTGAATCCGCTCGTCTTGAGGAAGTCCTGGAAGGCCTTCGGCGTCGGGAACTGATCCTGCTTGATCGTCTGGAGTTCGCTGTCGATCTCGCGGTCGGTGGCCGTCACGCCCATTTCAGCCGCTTCGCCGGTCAGCCAGGCCTGGTCGAGCAGGTCGTTGATCGCCGCTTCTCGCACCTGGTCGTACTGGGCGTCGCCCTCCTTCGGGGCGGTCTGGAGGCCGCCGCGCTTCCAGGTCTGGGCGAACGCACGGTTGTAATCGTCTTCCGTGATGTTGCCCCGGTCATTCGGGACGTCCTCGACGTAGATGATGTCGCCGCTTGGAACAGTCGGCTTGGAGATGCCCTGAGCGACCGCGATGCCCGCGAAAAGGACCACGAGAATGGCCCCGAAAACGATCAAACCGAATTTGCGTGCCCCGCTCATGCAGTGACTCCTCCTGGAAAGGTCATGTGGCTAGCCGTGAAGCTACGACTGGCGGAGCATACCCATATCGGCTAGCGAGCGACCCAGTTCCGAGACCGTTGCGAGTCGTTTCGCGGGGTCGTTGTCGACTCGCACGGAAAGCTCGTGGGAACGCCATTCGTAGATCGCCCCGGGAACCCGCTCGCGAACTGCGGCGACCGCTTCGGAGTCGAGTTCGATCCCGGCGACGGTCAGCTTGCCACCGCGGAACTGGACCTGCTCGGCGCCAACCTGGCCGAGATCGATTCGGGCCTGCTGGAGCGTGATCAGGTTCTCGACTTCCCCGGGAAGCGGCCCGAAGCGGTCGACCAGCTCATCGATGATCTGCCGCAGGTCACCCGGACGCCGGGCGGCAGCGATGCGACGGTGGATGTCGATCTTGGCCGCCTCGAACGGGATGTAGCTGGCGGGCAGGTAGGCATCGACCCCGATGTCGAAGCGGACCGGCTCCGGCTCGGCGGTGGAGTCGTCCCTTCCCGCCAGCTCGGCCACGGCTTCGTCGATCAGCTGGCAGTAGAGCTCGAAACCGACCGCGGCCACGTGGCCTGACTGTTCGTCCCCGAGCAGGTTCCCGGCGCCACGGATGTCCAGGTCGCGCATCGCGATCCGGAAGCCCGAGCCCAGTTCGGTGTGGTCAGCCAGGGTGGCGAGCCGGGTCGATGCCTCCTGGGTCAGCGACTCCTCCGACGGATAGAGCAGGTAGGCGAAGGCCCGCTCCCGGGACCGGCCGACCCTGCCCCTGATCTGGTAGGCCTGCGCCAGCCCGAGATGATCGGCACGATCGACGATCAGGGTATTGGCCGCGGGAATGTCGATGCCCGACTCGATGATCGTGGTCGCAACGAGGACGTCCGCATCCCCCCGCAGGAAGGTCAGCATCGCCGCCTCGAGTTCCTCGTCTTCCATCTGGCCATGGGCGACCTGGACCCGGACTCCGGGCACCAGCGCGCGAATCCGGTCGGCGGCGTCATCGAGGCTCTCGACCCGGTTGTGGAGGAAGAAAATCTGGCCTTTGCGATCCACCTCGCGCCGGATCGCCCGCTCCACGAGCCGCTCGTCCCAGGGCCCGACGTAGGTCCGAACCGGCCGCCGGCCCTCCGGCGGGGTCTCGATCACCGAGATGTCGCGCAGCCCTGCCATCGACATCTGGAGCGTGCGCGGAATCGGCGTCGCCGACATTGAAAGCACGTCGACCTTGAGCTTCATCTGCCGGAGCAGCTCCTTCTGCTTGACCCCGAAGCGCTGCTCCTCGTCGACCACGATCAGGCCGAGATCCCTGGCCCGGACATCCCTCGAGAGGAGCCTGTGGGTTCCGATCAGGACGTCGACCTTGCCTTCGCCCCACTCGGCGATCACCTGCTTGACCTCGGCCGGCTTGCGGAGGCGGCTGACCCCGTCGACCCGGAAGGGTAGATCGGCCAGACGCTCGCGGAAGGTTCCGAGATGTTGCTGGGCGAGGATCGTGGTCGGCGCCAGGATCATCACCTGCTTGCCGTCGGATGCTGCCTTTACCGCGGCGCGGATTGCCACCTCGGTCTTGCCGTAGCCGACGTCGCCACAGACCAGACGGTCCATCGGCTGTTCGGATTCCATGTCCGCCTTGACCGCCTCGATCGCCTCGATCTGGTCGGCGGTCTCCCGCCAGGGGAAGTTCGCCTCGAGTTCCATCTGCCATTCAGAGTCGGGGCTGAAGGCGTGGCCCTTGCGCGTCTTGCGTTCGGCGTAGAGGTTGACCAGATCGCCGGCGATCTCCGAGGCCGCATCGCGGGCCCGGGCCCGCATGTTCAGCCACTTCTTGCCCCCAAGCGCCGAGAGGGTCGGGGTGCCCGCGCTGCCCGCGTATCGGGAGAGCTTCGCGAACTGGTCGGTGGGCACATAGACCCGGTCCTCCCCCTTGTACTCGAGGTAGAGGTAGTCCCGGGTGATGCCACCGACCTCACGGGTCTCGAACCCCGAAAAACGCGCCACACCGTGGTCTTCGTGGACCACGTAGTCGCCGACCCTGAGTTCGGCGAAGGTCAGCCTGCCCCGAACCGCCTCCGGCGCTCTCTCGTCGGCCCGGCGCCGGCGGTTGAGCAGGCGCCGGAAGGGCAGCACGGCAACCCGCGCCCGCGGCGAGATGAAGCCCTCGCCGATGCGTGCTTCGACGAGACTCACGGCGGGATCCGTCGGGACCGTTCCCTGGTCGACGATTTTCGTGTCGAGACGGTCGAATCCGTAGCGAGCCCGTTCGGCCTCGCCGCGGGAATCGAAGGCGACGACCGTGCGGTAGCCGGCCTCGACCAGCTTGCGCAGCTCGGCTTCCGCTTCCTTCAGGTTGCGGGCCGGGGTTTCGGCGCTCATCGCCCGCAGCGCCTTCTCACTCTCGCCGGGGCGGGTGAGGACGAGGGTCGCGCGCTCGTTCAGGGGACCGGCGACGTCCTCGTAGAGATGGCGGGCGTCATCCGCATGCATCGCGGTAGTGACGTCTTCCCAGTGGTCCCTGAGGGCCGGCTCGATCTCCTCGTCGGCGGTCAGGATCACTGCCGCGGTCTCCGGGATCAGGTCGAGCGGTGCCCTGAAGTGGTCCAGCGGCAGGGCCTCGGTCAGGTCGATGTCGGTCTCGTTCTCACGGGCCTCTGCGATCGTCAGCTCGGCCAGCTCCCGGTGATCGACGTCCAGTTCCGCTGCGGGGGCGAGTTCGATCGCCTCGGCCTGTCCGAGAGATCGCTGGGTGAAGGTCGAGAACCAGCGCATCGACTCGATCTCGTCGCCGAAGAAGTCGATCCGGGTGGCCCGGTCCTCGGTGGCCGAGAAGACGTCGAGGATTCCGCCACGGACCGCGAATTGCCCCCGTTCCTGAACCTGGTCGACCCGCTCGTATCCGGCGGCGATCAGGTCGGCGGCGATCTGCGCGGGCTGGTGCTCCTCCCCGACCGCGAGGCGAAAGCCCGAAGGTCGGAGCGATGCGTCAGGTACCGATTCGGCCAGTGCGATCGCGCTGGCCACCACCACCGGCGGGTGATCCTCCTCGCGACCGAAAGAGTCAAGCGCGTCAATCCTCAGCCCGGTGAGATGGGGTGGCGGAGTCACCTGGGAGGCGTAGCCGGTGCCGCGGGAAGGGTAGGAACGGACGGTCCTCCCTCCGAGAAACGCGCCGAGCGCCGTGGCCATCTCGCGGGCCGAACGGTCGTCCGGGGTGACGATAAGGGCGGGCCTGTCCTCGAGTCCGAGGTCGTCCTCGAGCAGGGCGGCAATCAGGGCCGGCCGGAGAGCTGCCGAAGCTTCCGCCCTGACCGGCCCGGAGCCCTGGGTCAGAAGGGCACCGCGCACGCCCGCCGACAGTTCGGCGATCTGCTCGTCCTCGAGCAGCAGGTCGATTGTCGGGCGCAAAGACACGGCTGACGATCAAAGCACGATCCTGTCGCTCGCGGTGTCAGGCGGCCGGAAGCCGGCGGGCGCGCGGCCGGGAGCTACGCCGCCACGCTGGCCGCCCTGGTGACCGGATGGGGATGGTCGATCAGGCCCTCGGGGTCGATCGCCTCGTACAGGTCCGCGAGCCGGTCGATCGCCTCCGGTTCGTAGGCAGTCCCCCTTCCGGTCCGCCGTCCCATGAAGTTGAAGTAGGTCCGTCCCCGGCCGAAGTCGGAGAGGACGTCAGCCGCGTACTTCATGTTCGGTCCGGCCTCGGGCATGCCGAGAACGAAGAGGGAGAACTTACCGTCGATCGTGCTCATCGCCCCACCACCGGAGGCCGGCCTGCCGAGTGCGCCACCAAGATGCCTGATCTCGACCATCATCGCGCCGCAGCCGCTGACCGGCTGTGCAAACTCGGCGGTCAGCTGGACCGCCTCGGGAGGCAACTGGTCGAGCAGCACATGCTCGAAGGCATGAGGAGGCTCGTTCGGGTCGATCTCCGGATCCGTGTATTCCGCCATGAACGCACTCGGGTTGGTGTCAGCGACCGTGTCGATGACCGGAATCTGCGCGGTCAGTGGCCCGAGGATTCCCCGCAGCTCTTCGGCCGGCCGGGGTGCGGTGACCACGACCACGGTCAGGGCCGGGCCCTCCGGTGGGTGGACGAGCCGGACGGCGCTGGTCACGTCGTCAGGCACCGTCCGGGTCCATTCGGACCAGGCCCCGAGCACGCGGTCGGCATCCTCGATACCCCAACCGAGGATTCCGCCGGACATCTCGGGCACCGGGGTCAACCCGATCTCCAGCGTCGTGATCACGCCGAAGCCTCCACCGCCACCGCGAAGCGCCCAGAAGAGGTCCGGGTCGGAGTCACGGTCGATCCGCCGGATCCGGCCGTCCGGGGTGACGATTTCGGCTGCCCGGATCGCCGAGCAACCGAGTCCGAGGTGGCGCGACATGAAGCCGATGCCGCCACCCATCATGTACCCGGTGACACCAACTGTTGAGGCGGAGCCGAACGGAGCGGTCAGGCCATGCTCGTTGGCGGCATCGATCAGCTGCTGCCACTGGACGGCACCACCGATGCGGGCGATCTTCGCGGCCGGATCGACCTCGACCTGGTCGAAGGCGCTCATGTCGAGCAGCACCCGCTCCGAGGTGTCACCGATCGGCGGGATGCCGTGGCCGGTCGAGAAGACCACGACCTTCCGGCCCTGACGACGGGCTTCCGCGAGTGCTTCGGCGACCTGTTCGGGGGTTGTCGGCGCCACCCGGGACGCCGCGGGAATGATGTTTATGAGAGAAGTGGCTGTCATGGCTGGCAGAATCAACGGGGTACCTTGCTCCCGGATTGCGGCGAAATGACTGGCACCTTGCGATGAGCAACCCTCAGATCACACTTTGCGGCCGGCTCTCCGTCATCTGGGATGGCGAGGAGCTCGGAGAATCGCTGCCGGGACGCCAGGGAAGGCTGCTTTTCGCTTATCTGGCACTGAACCGGGACCGGCCGGTGCGAAGGGACGAGCTGGTCGAGGCGCTCTGGGCCGACGAAGGCCTGCCGAGCGGCGGGGAATCGCTGCTCGCACCACCACTTTCCCGCCTGCGCAAGGCGCTCGGCCCCGGCCGTCTCGAAGGCCGCTCGGAACTTGCCCTGACCCTGGACGAGGAGGCCTGGATCGACTGGGAGGCCGCGCACGGATCGGTTGAGTCGGCCCGCGGTTTGACCGCTGAAGGCAGGTTTGACGAGGCCTACGCGAGCGCTTCGGAGGCCGAGGCAATTCTGGCGGGGGGCCTGCTGCCAGGGCTGGAAGCAAGCTGGATCGACGAGTACCGCAATCAGCTCGAGGAGGTCCGCCTTCAGGCCCTGGAGCTGATCAGTCGGGCCGGCGCGAATCTCGGAGAGGCGGAACGGGCGAAGGCGGAGAGGTCGGCCCGGCTGGCGGTCGAGGCAGCACCCTTCCGAGAGTCGGCGCGAACCGCCCTGATCGAGGTACTGGAGGCTCAGGGCAACATCGCCGAGGCGCTTCGTTCCTATGAGGATTTCCGGGTGCTGCTTCGCGACGAACTGGGCACCTTCCCGGCTCCGGACCTGAACGCCCTCCACGAACGGCTGCTGAACGCCCATGAGACCGCGGCATCCGTCCCGCCGCAGGGCGGCACTCCCGCCCCGGCCGGCCAGACGGGACCGGCCGAAGGACAGGTTGTCCGGGAGGCCACTCCCGGCGAGATCGGGGTGATGATCGATCCCCGGATCGAGGAGATCGACCTGGTCGGCCGCGAGCGGATCCTTGAACAGCTCAACCACGAACTTGACCTGGCTGTAGCCGGCGATCTGCGGATCGCCCTGCTGGCCGGGGATGGAGGCATCGGAAAGACCCGGATCGCGGCCTAACTTGCCGCCGGACGCGATGTCGTGACCGTTCTCTACGGACGCTCCGAACCGGGAGAGATCCGGCCCTTCCGGATCTGGTCGGGCCTGCTTCGCTCCGCGATGCGCCAGGCCGGTGACATCTCCCCGGCCGAGATCGTCGGCGCCGACGGGCCCACCCTCGCCCGGATCCTGCCTGAACTCGTCCGGAGCCTCGAGCTGCCCGCTCCCGGACCCGCCGGCGATCTCGAGTCCGAACGCAGGGCCCTTTTCGGAGCGGTGATGCGGATGATCGGCCGGTTGACAGCGCGCAAGCCGATGCTGATCGTTCTGGACGACCTGCACTGGGCCGACCGCTCGACCCTGATGCTGCTGGCAAGCCTGGCCGGCGACAACCCGCCCGGGGGCGTCCTGGCGCTGGGTATCTACCGGGACACCGAACTGCCGGATGACAGCCTGCTGCCCGAAACCCTGACCAACCTCCAGCGCCGCCTGCCGACGCTCAAGCTGCAGGTCGAGGCGCTCGAGCCGAACGAGGTCGAAACCCTGATCGGCGACCGGGTCGACAAGTCGCTCGCACCCACCCTCACCGACCAGACCGGCGGCAACCCCTTCCTGCTCGAGCAGCTGCTCAGGCACTTCGAAGAAAGCGGGGACGTCGATCCGGGCAACGCCCCCGCCGAGGTTCGTGAACTGATCGCCCAGCGGGTCAACCGGCTGCCGGAGGGTGGCGCCGACCTGCTGAAGCGGGCCGCGGTGATCGGCAGGGACTTCGATCTCACGATCCTGCTGGCGACCACCAGCGAGGATGAAGACACGGTGATCGATCTGCTCGACGCTGCGGTGGCCGCCGGCCTGCTGGACGAGTCGCCGAGCGTGCCAGGAAGGTTCTCCTTCGTTCACGCCCTGCTCAGGAGCACGCTCGAGGACGAACTCGGCCTGACCCGCAAGGCGAGGATCCACCGGGACATCGGTGAGGCGATCGAGCGCCGGACCAGTGGCCGGCCGGAAAGCCGGGTCGGCGAGAAGGCCTGGCATTTCAGTCAGGCAGGTCCGGCCGAGGCGGACCGCGCCATTCACTGGTCGGTCCAGGCGGCGGAACAGGCGGAAGGCCGGCTCGCCTACGACGAAGCCGTCTCCTTCTACGAGGCGGCAATCAATTCTGCGAGGGCGGACGAACCGGTTGACCAGGGACTTCTCGCAAGGCTGCTGCTCAGCCAGGCGAACGCGAAATGGAAGAACGGGGCACTCCAGGACTCGGGTGACACCTTCCTCGCGGCGGCGAAGGCGGCACGGGAATCCGGCCTGCCGGAGCTGGCAGCCCAGGCCGCGATCGGCAGCCGGTGGGGCGGCTGGGACGCCTTCGATGCCGACATGGCGGAGCAGCTGATGCTGATGCGGCAGGCGCTCGGCAGCCTTCCCCCGACGGACAGCCCGCTGCGGGCCGAGTTGATGGCGATGCTCGCCCACGGTCTCTACTACGGCAGCGGCCAGGCGGCCGAGGCCCGGGAACTGGCCGGGCAGGCGATCGAGATGATCAGCCGCTGCGACGACGAGGAGGCCGAGTTCGGGGTGATCCAGGCGACCGCCTTCCGCCGTTGGGAACCCCCCAACCTGGAGCAGCGCCTCCCGGCTTCCGAACGCATGCTCGAACTCGGCGAGAAGCTCGACGACAAGGAACTGATCGGACAGGCGCTGGTTTCCCGTTCACTCTCCCTGCTCAACCTGGGCCGGGGCGCAGAAGCCGAGGCCGACCGAAGCCGCCACTTCGCAATGAGCGAGACGCTCCCCCAGATCAGGGTGATCTCGAAGGCGATGCGGGCAACCTCCTGGTTCCTGACCGGCGACTGGCAGGATGGCGAAGAGCTGGTCCGGGAACTCCAGGAGGAAGGGATCCCCCGCGGAGCCTCGCTCCTGCTTGAAGACGCCCTGCGGTTCATGGTGCGGGCCCAGCAGGGGGCACTGGCCGAACATCTCGGGAGGCTCGAAATGTTCGAGGCGGGCGCCAAGGGGTGGGAGATGTGGCCGACCTGGCGGCTCGGCCTGCTGCTCGCCAAGGTGCAGGCGGGTCAGACCGACGAGGTTCGCGAGCAGATCGCGGAGATGGGCTACGACGGCCTCGACAACACGAAGGACTTCAACAACACGCTGCTTCCGTTCTGCGCGGTCGGGAACATGCTGGCCGGCGAACTCGACGACCGCCAGGGTGCAGCGAAACTGATCGAGCTGCTCTCCCCTTACAGCGGCGAGTGGATCATGATTGGCCGGATCGGGTCAACCCTCGGTCCGGTTGACATGCATCTCGGCGAGCTTCACCTCATGGTCGGGGACCACCGGCAGGCTGCCACCTCACTCGAGCGTGCGCTCGTCACCTGCGAAGCGATGGATTCAGTCCCCTACCTCGCCAGGACCAGGCTGGCCCTCGCCGTCGCTTTCGAAGAGCT
Organism: Solirubrobacterales bacterium; assembly: GCA_036780865.1. GTDB lineage: Bacteria > Actinomycetota > Thermoleophilia > Solirubrobacterales > 70-9 > 67-14. The sequence continues at coordinate 18,912 of DAIQCC010000015.1, forward strand.
GGGCGACCCTGACGGCCAGGAGCGCCGGCTGCGACTCGCCCATGATGGTGAAGAGGTGGCGCGAAGGCTTGACATGCAGGCAGTCCTCAGGCGCCATCTGCGTTCCTGAGCCGTCGGTTCGCCCGCCTCGCCGCCCTGATTGAATCCCCCGAAGTGGCAAATCCCGAGATAACGGTTTGCGGCAGGCTGACCGTGACCTGGGACGGTGAGCAGCTGGAAGGAAAGCTTCCCGGCCGCCAGGGTCGACTGATCTTCGCCTACCTGCTTCTGAACCGCTCCCGGCCCGTGCGCCGTGACGAGCTGGTCGAGGCCCTCTGGGCCGACGAAGGACTGCCGACCGGCGGGGAGTCGCTTCTGGCACCTCCGCTTTCCCGGCTGCGGAAGGCCCTGGGCCAGAACCGGCTCGAGGGCCGCACCGAACTCACCCTCAACCTCGGAGACCAGGCGCAGGTGGATTGCGAGGTCGCCCAGGAGAAACTCGCCGCAGCCCAGGACGCCGGAGCTGACGTCGGCCCCGAAGTCCTGGGTGCCGCCTGGCAGGACGCCCTCGAGGCCGCCTCGATACTCGAAGGGGGCCTGCTGCCGGGGCTGGATGCCCGCTGGATCGATGAACACAGGGCCTACTTCGACGAGCTGAGGCTCAAGTCGCTCGAAGCGGTCGCGCGAATCGGGGCAAGGCTCGGACCTGCGGAACAATCGAAAGCCGAAAGGGCCGCCCGGAGCGCGGTCGAGGCCTCGCCCTTCCGTGAGTCGGCCAGGGCGGCTCTGATCGAGGTGCTCGAGGCCCAGGGCAACGTCGCCGAGGCGATGCGATCCTACGAGGAGCTCAGGGTTCTGCTGAGAGATGAACTCGGTTCCTTCCCTTCGCCGGCCTTGAGCGCGATCCACGACCGGCTGCTTAGGGCCCATGAGGGTTCGGGTCGGGCCGGGAAGCAGGCCGGGACCCCGGCTGCCGGAAAGAGGTCGCGTCCCCGGCCGACCGCCAGGTCGATCGGGCGCGAAATCGACCCGAGAATCGAGGATCGCCGGCTGGTCGGCCGGGACAGGATCCTGGGAAGTCTCAGGGAGGAGCTCGAGCTGGCCACCGCCGGCGAACTCCGGATCGCCCTGCTGGCCGGCGAGGGCGGGGTCGGCAAGACCCGGCTCGCGGCCGAACTGGCGGCCAGCCGGGACGACGTGGTCACCCTCTACGGACGGGCGGAACCGGACGAAGTGCGCCCGTTCAGCATCTGGTCCGGGCTGCTGAGGTCAGCCGTCCGACAGGCCGTTGACATCGACCCTGGAAAGATCGTGGGTGGCGACGGACCCACCCTTGCGCGGCTGCTGCCGGAACTCGGCCGCCGCATGGACCTGCCGGCTCCCGGCCCCACCTCCGACCTCGAGTCGGAGCGGCAGGCGCTCTTCGGAGCGGTGATGAGGATGATCGGACGATTCTCCTCCCGGCAGCCGATGCTGATTGTGCTCGATGACCTTCACTGGGCCGACCGGTCTACCCTGAGGCTGCTGGCCAGCCTGGCCGGTGACAACCCTCCCCTCGGCATCCTCGCGCTGGGCATATACCGGGACACCGAACTCCCGCCGGACAGCCACCTTCCCGAGACGCTCAGCCAGCTGCAGCGCCGGCTGCCGACCACCCGGATCCCGGTCGATGCGCTCGACGAGAAGGACGTCGGGAGGCTGATCGCCGGCCGCCTTGACGAGAGCCTCGCCCCGGTGATCAGAGACCAGACCGGTGGCAATCCCTTCTTCATCGAGCAACTCGTGCGGAACCTCGAGGAGTCGGGTGCCGCGGGACCCGGAGAAGTCCCGCCCGAGATCAGGGAGGTGATCACCCAGAGGGTTTCGCGCCTGCCTGACGGCAGTCCCGAGGTGCTGGCGAGAGCCGCCCTGGCCGGCCGGGACTTCAGCCTCGAAATCATCGCCCGGACCACCTCTGAGGAGGAGGACCGCCTGATCGAGTTGCTCGACGCGTCGGTTTCGGCCGGCCTGCTCGACGAGTCTCCGGCCGTGCCTGGCCGCTACTCGTTCGTTCATGCGCTGGTCAGGAGCACGCTCGGCGAAAGCCTGAGCCTGACCAGGCGGGCGACCGTGCACCGCCAGATCGGCGAGGCAATCGAGCAACGCAGCCAGACCGCCGGGCAACGCTCGCGCAACCTCCCGATCCTCGCCTGGCACTTCAGCCAGGCCGGACCATCCGAGGCAGACCGGGCGGTCCACTACGCGACGCTGGCCGCCCGTCAGGCCGAGGAAAGGCTCGCCTACGACGAGGCGGTCGGCTTCTACGAAGGCGCGATCGCTACCTGCCGGGCCGATGAGCCCGTTGACCACGGCCTGCTCGCCGAGCTGCTCTTGAGCAAGGCCGGCGCCGAGTGGCGCATGGGCCGGCTTCCCCAGTCCGGCCTCACCTTCGTCACGGCCGCCGAAGCGGCCCGCGAGTCCGGACGCTCGGAGCTGTTCGCAAGGGCAGCCAACGGGTCGAGCTGGAGCAGCTGGGAGACCTTCGAGAACGTCCGCGACACCCCGATCTCGCTGCTTACCGAAGCGCTGGAGCTGCTGCCAGACGAGGTCAGTCCATTGCAGGCCGAGACCCTGGCCAACCTCGCACACCTCAAGTTCTTCAGTGGGGACCCCGACGACGATGCCGACGCGATGAGCGCCCGGGCGATTGCCATGGCCGACGAACTCGACGACGCCACCTATTTCCGGGTAACGGTCTCACTGCAGTTCTTCCTGCTCCAGAGCAAGTCGGCGGGTTACCGTCTTGATGCGGCTGACCGCGCCGTGAGGATCGCCGAGGAGTCGGAGGACCGCGAGGATCTCGCCGAGGCACTGGCCCTGCGGGCCGTGATGCTGACCTGTGCCGGCAAGGGCCCCGAGTCGTTGGCTGACATCACGCGGCTCACGGAACTGAGCGAGACTCTCCCGCAGGTCCGCAATACCAGCAACTCGCTTCAGGCCGCCCGGTACTTCCTCGAGGGTCGTTGGGAGGAAGGCGAGCGGCTCACCCGGAAGGCCCTGGCAGAGGACATCCCCTCCTCGGCCCGGGTCGCGATGACCGACGCGATGCACTACATGGACTTCGCCCAGCGAGGCAGGCTCGGAGAGGTCGTCGATTTCCTCGAGTTGGAAGCGAAGGTGGCTGCTTCATGGGAAACCTGGCCGGCCTGGGAGGTCGGACTCGCCCTCGGTTACTGGCAGGCCGGAGACCGGGAACGCGCGGAAGCGCAGATCGGGACTGTCGATCTGCGAAGTGTCGTTTCGATCACCCGCATGGACCTGCTCAAGCCGGTCTTCTGCGGGGTCGGTGTGCTCTTGGCTTCAGCGATGGAAAACCGGGCCCTGGCGGAGGTCATCACCGGCCTGCTTGACGGCAAAGACGATGCCTGGACGATCTTCGGCCCCGGTGCACCCACCTTCGGGCCCAACAGCCTGCTCCGCGGCGAGATGCTGCTGCTGCTGGATCGCGACGAGGAGGCCGCCGCGGCACTCGAAGGCGCGATCCTGACCTGCGAGTCGATGAGCGCCCGCCCGTTCCTCGCCCGTGCCGAGCTCGCCCTGGCAGAAGCGCAGGAGAGGCTGGGAGACCCGGACGGGGAGGACCGGAGAGTCGAACTACGCAGGTCAGGACTTGAAACCGCCCGGGAGCTGGATCTGAAACCGCTCCTGGACCGCCACGGCTGAGCCGAAAAGGCTGGTGCCTAATGGAGGCCCGGGCCCGAGAGCATCTGGACCAGATCAGGACCCGTCCCTCGAACGAACTAATGGAGGCCGGGTCCTGATCTTTGCCACTCGACCTGGCCTTGGCCTTCTGTCCGGGAGCGGCCTTCGATGTCGTCCCATTCGTGGAGCATCCGCTTCAGGCGGGCTACGCCTTCGGGGTCGTGGGCGGCGATTCGGCCGGCCAGCTCCAGCGCCGTGTTCTCGGTCGCGGCACCCGGGGCGGCCTGGTTGACCAGTCCGATCCGGAGCGCCTCGTCGATCTTCACCGTGTTCGACGAGAGCAGCAGATACTTGGCGTGAGCCAGGCCGCAAAGCGTGACCAGGCGGGCCGGGCCGACCGGCACGCCGAGGGCGGCGCCGGGGAAGCGCATCTGAAGGTTCGAGCCGCCGATCCGGATGTCACAGGCGACCGCGATCTCTGCGCCTCCCCCGACCGTGTAGCCGTGGCAGGCCGCGATGGTCGGCTTGGGGAACTGGACCACCGCGTCGTAGAGGTCGGCGAAGAGCTGCATCTTGTTGACCTTCGCCTCGTCGTCGATGTCTTCCTTGATGTCCGCGCCGGCCGAGAAGGCCATGTAATCGGTCGAGGAGAAGACGAGAACCTTCACCTCGTCGTCACCACGGGCAACCGCGATGTGCTCGATCAGTTCGGCCAGCATCTCGGTGTTGATCGCGTTCATCGCCTTGGGGCGATCCAGCTGGATCAGGGCAACGCCCCGGTCGTCAACTTCATAGGTCGTAAGGCTCATGGTCTCCTCAGTTTTCCTGGTCATCGCCGGCTTCTCCGGCGGCGATTCTCTCGACAAGTCTCTCTGTTTCGCGCGCAGCATCGTCAATCAGGCCGGCGACCCGTTCGCGGGGCTCGGAAAACTTTCCCAGCACGTAGGCGGCGACCCTTTGCGGGTCGGTCGAATCGGGACGGTCGACGCCGATCCGGACTCGCCAGAAATCAGGCGACCCAAAGCCCTGCTTCAGGCTCTTGACGCCGTTGTGGCCGGCGGCCCCGCCGCCCAGCCGCGTGCGGATTTCGCCGAACGGGAGGTCGATCTCGTCATAGACGGCGATCACCCGGCCGAGCGGGATCTTCCGTGAGCCTCGGGCGGGACCGGCCGACTTGCCGGACTCGTTCATGTATGTGAGCGGGGTCATCAGCACCACTCGCGGCCCCCCGGGGCTGATCCTGCCCTCGGTAATCCGGGCATTGAACTTCTCCTTCGCCCGCGGAAGGTCCCACCGCTCGGCGAGGCGGGCCGCCACCATGAAGCCGGCGTTGTGGCGGCTGCGTTCGTACTCGCGGCCCGGGTTGCCGAGCCCGACGATCAGGATCGGGGCATCGGACCCGTCGTCCGGGCCGGAGCGACGCAGGAAAGACAGGGCCTACTCCTCGTCGGAGGAGTCTTCGCCCGAGTCGCCACCTTCGGCTTCCGACTCGCCTTCTTCGCCCTCGCCGACCACTTCCGGCTCGGCCTCGAGGTCGGTCTCCGGCTCGGCCTCGACGCGTGGCGGCGAGAGCGTGACCAGCGTGACCTCGGAAGGCTCGTCAGCGATCAGCTCGACGCCGTCCGGAGCAACCAGGTTCTCGAGCGTAAGCGTGTCGTTGATCTCCATCTCGGATACGTCGAGCGAAATGGAGTCGGGGATGTCTGTGGGCAGCGCCTCGACCGTGACTTCGCGGGTGACATGCTCGAGCACGCCGCCCTGCTTGACGCCAGGGCTGACGTCCTCACCGGTCAGTTCGACCGCGACCTCGGCCTGAATCGCCTGCTTGAGGTCGACCTGCTGGAGGTCGAGGTGCTGGAGGTCACCGCGCACCGGGTGGTGCTGCTGCTCCTTGATGACCACCGGAACCGCATCCGAGCCCTCGATCTGGAGATCGAACAGCGCGTGCCCCTCGCTCAGGATGATCCTGGCGTCGCGGCTTTCGACCTGGAAGGAGATCGCCTCGTTGCCGTCTGCGTAGACGACACCGGGGACCTTGCCGTCGCGGCGGAGGCGACGGGAAATGCGAGTGCCGAATTCGGTACGGGGAGTAGCGGTGAGAGTTGCGCGTTCTGAAGACATTGGACAGAAGAGAATAGGGAAACCCGTACGCTTGAGGCATGGCGGATGATTCCAAGATTCCCAAGGGGCGGCTCAGGCGCTCCGCCAAGCTGGGTACCGCACTGGGTGCGCAGGGCGCCAAATATGCCGGAACCAAGGCTTCAGGCCTGCTGCGGGGCGGTGAACCGAACCAGGAAAAGCTGGACGAGCGGCATGCCGAAACCGCCGCCAAGATGGTCGAGACGCTCGGCCAGATGAAGGGCGCTGCGATGAAGATCGGCCAGTTCGCCTCCTTCATCGACACCGACTTCATTCCGGAGGAGTACCGCGAGACCTACCAGGAGGCGCTGGCAAAGCTTCGAAACGATGCCCCGGCGATGCCCTGGGAGGAGGTATCCCAGGTTCTCCACGAGGAGTACGACGGCGAGCCGGTTGAACAGCTTTTTGACTCGATCGAACATGAAGCCTTTGCCGCCGCTTCGATCGGCCAGGTCCACAGGGGCAGGCTGATCGATGGCCGCGAGGTTGCCGTCAAGATCCAGTACCCGGGAATCGCAGAGGCGCTCGAGGCGGACCTGAAGAACGCCGGAATGCTGGTCCGGATGGCCAGGGCCCTCGCGCCGGGGCTCGACGCCCGCGAGGTAACCCGCGAGCTGCGTGAAAGGGTGCTCGAGGAACTCGACTACGAGTACGAGGCCCAGAACCAGCGCTCGTTCGCCCGTGCCTATCGTGATCACCCGTTCATCTACGTGCCCGACGTGATCACGCGACTGTCACGTCGCCGGGTGCTGGTCACCGAGTTCGTCGAGGGGATCGGCTTCGACGACATACTCGAGCTCGATGACGACGAGCGCAGCCGCTTCGGCGAGATCCTCTTCCGGGGCAGCTTCGGATCGGTGTACCACCTGCAGCACTTCAACGCCGATCCCCACCCGGGCAACTACCTGCTGATGAAGGACGGCCGCGTCGCCTTCCTCGACTTCGGCATGACCAAGAAGCTCGACAAGGAACAGATCGAGCTCGAACAGCTGGCCGTGGACGCAGCCGTTCGGAACGACCCTGAAGGACTGCGGGACGCCCTCCACGACCTCGGCTTCATCAAGAAGCCGTCGAAGCTCGACGCCGAGCAGCTGATGAACCACGTCAAGGAGATCGGCGGCTGGTACATGGAAGACCGCGAGATCACGATCGACGCAAACCGGGTGATGAAGGTGATCGAGGTGACCCACGATCCCCGCTCCGAGTACTTCGACCTGATGCGCCGCGAATCGATTCCCGCCGACGAGTTGATGGGCCGGCGGATGGAGATCGGCGTCCTGGCGGTGCTCGGCCGCCTCGGGGCGAAGCGGAACTGGCACCGGATCATGCGCGAGTGGGTGTACGCCGATCCGCCCTCGACCGAGCTGGGCAAGGAAGAGTGGGCCTACTTCGAGGAGAGAGGCATCTACCAGGTGCCCGGAATCACGGCTGCCGCGAAGGAGTAGATTCTTCCCATGAGGAGAATCAAGGCAGGCTGGCAGCTGACCAAGAAGAGCTGGCAGGTTCTGTCGGACTCGCCGGGACTCGTCAAGTTTCCCCTTTTCGGAGGGATCATCGCCCTCCTGCTGACGGTGGTGCTGATCGGGCCCGGGCTCTACCTGGCCCAGGAGGGGACCACCGTTCCCGGAATCATCATGGCTGCCGTCGGCACCTATCTGGCTGCCTTCGTCACCTACTACTTCGCGGTCGGCCTGGCCCACAACGCGGATCGGCAGATGCTCGGCGAGTCGCCAACCTTTGGTGAGGGCATGAGCCTCGCCTCGAGCCGGATGGGCGCGATCGCCGGCTGGGCCTTCGTGGCCACAGTGGTCATGACCATCATCCGGGCGATTCAGGAAAGGTTCGGCATCGCCGGCGCGATCATCGGTGGCCTCGCCGGAGCAGCGTGGGGAATCCTCACCTTCCTCGCGGTACCGGTAATCGCCCTCGAGGGGACCGGGCCGATCCAGACGATCAAGCGCTGCGCCCACCTGGTCAAGAGCCGCTGGGGCGAGCAGATCGCCGGCACGATCGCGATCGGGGGCATCGTCTTCCTGGTCGGCTTCATCCCGGCGATCCTGCTGATCGTCGCCGGCGTCGCGCTCTGGACGACCACCGGCGTCGGCGGCGCCCTGCTGATCGCTTTCGGCATCCTGATCCTGGTCGTGGCGGCCCTGGTACAGCAGTCGCTGGCGACCATTTTCGGGGTCGCGCTCTACCACTACGTGGCAGAGGAGAAGGCGGTCGGCGGGTTCACCGAAGAGGAACTCCAGGGAGCCGTCCGGCTCAAGCGCGGCGCCACCCCCGCCGCCGGCTCGATCTAGGCCCGTCGCGCCGTCTCCGGGCCTGGTTCAGGCACGATTTACGGGCTCGGTTCAATTCACAGGGATATCGCACCCGTGAATTGAACCTAGCTGTCGCGGTTGAGCAGGCGGGGGTCGTTCGAACAAATGCCGTCGACTCCGAGTTCACGCAGGGAATCGATTCGTCCCGGATCGTCGACGGTCCACACGTTGAGCTTCCTGCCTGCGTCGTGGACCGTTTCGACCAGCCGGGGAGTGACCACCCCGAAGAAGGCCCAGACCGAGTCCACGCCGAGCTCCGGCAGTCCGCGCCTCACCTGTCCGGGCATCCGCAACCGGACCGACACGATCCCCATCGCCAGTGCCGGACGGACCGCCTTCGGCATCCCGAGCCAGTCACGGGTGACCTTCGGCACCGTCCATCCCAGGCTCAGGCCGGAATCGATCTCATCCTCCCGTTTCAGCCTCGCAAGCTCCCTCAGGGTTGAGGTCTCCATGGTCGAGACCGTGGTCCTTTCGATCAGGCCGTGCCGGCGCACCGCATCGAAGACCTCGTAGTCGCGACCAGGCAGCTTGATGTCGAGGTTGATCACGACCCGGTCCAGTGGTGGTCGGGTGAACGCGTCGAGAGCCTCGTCGAGGGTCAGGGTCTCACCTTTCCCGGCGGCCTTTGCTGCGGCGCCCCAGTCGTGGGCGACGACCAGGGGGCTCCTCCGTCCTGGCGCAATCGAGGGATGGCCGTCTTCGGTCCAGAGGACGTCGAACTCGATCGCATCCACACCGACCTCGGCCGCCCTCTCGAATGAGGCGATCGTGTTGCCCGGCACCAGCGCGTCGGCGCCCTTGTGGCCTATTCGGAGCATGGGTTCACTCTACGAAGCCGGCAAGGTGAACTCGCGAAAGTCAGCGGTAACCGCCGGCTTTCGTCATCTCGCCCGGCTAGGGTGAGTCTGGCCGACTCTTCGGGGAGGGTCAGGTTTGGCGCTCGGCATCGAGCAGGCGGGCCGCATTGACCAGTCGCTCGACTCCCTCCACGTCCCGCACCGCCCCGGTGTCGGCCGAGGTCGCCATCATCGCGTAAGCCCGCAGGGCCGGGGAGACCTCCCGGTTCCGGTCTTCCGGCTGGTAGCCGCCGGCGGCTTCGAGGGCTTCGCGACGGGATGCCAGCGTCTCGTCATCGACTTCCAGTGAGATGCTGCGATTGGGGATGTCGATCGCGATCGTGTCCCCCTGTTCGACCAGGGCGATCGCCCCTCCGGCCGCCGCCTCGGGTGAGACGTGGCCGATCGAGAGCCCTGAAGTGCCTCCGGAGAAGCGGCCGTCGGTCAGCAGGGCGCATTCCTTGCCCAGCCCGAGACCCTTCAGGTAGGAGGTCGGGTAGAGCATCTCCTGCATGCCGGGGCCGCCGCGCGGACCCTCGTAGCGGATAACCACCACGTCGCCGGCCCTGACCCGGCCGCTGAGAATCGCATCAACCGCGTCGTCCTGCGACTCGACCACGAAGGCCGGGCCGTTGAACCTGAGGATCGACTCGTCGACGCCGGCGGTCTTCACGACGCAGCCCCGCTCGGCGATGTTGCCATAGAGAATCGCCAGGCCACCGTCCGCCGAGTAGGCATGCTCGACGTCGTGGATGCATCCCTCGACCGGATCGAGATCCAGGGATTCCCAGCGCTCTGACTGCGAGAAGGCCTGGGCGGAGCGACGGCAGCCGGGAGCAGCATGGAACAGGTCGAGCGCAACCTCCGAGGGCTTCGGGCCCCGGATGTCCCAGCTTCCGAGCCAGGTGTCGATGTCCGGTGAGTGGACGGTGTGAACGTCCTCGTTGAGCAGCCCGCCGCGCCTCAGCTCGCCGAGGATGGCGGGGATGCCACCGGCCCGATGGACGTCCTCCATCAGGAAGTGACCGTTCGGTGCGACCTTGCAGATGCACGGAACCCTCCGGGATAGCTCGTCGATGTCGGACATCTCGAAGTCGACCTCGGCTTCGCGGGCAGCGGCGAGGAGGTGGAGGATCGTGTTGGTGGACCCGCCCATCGCGATGTCGAGGGTCATCGCGTTCTCGAAGGCATCCCGGGTCGCGATCGACCGGGGCAGAACGGTCTCGTCGTCCTGCTCGTAGAACTTTGTGGCGATCTCGACCGCGGTCCGGCCGGCCGATTCGTAGAGCTCGCGGCGGGCGGTGTGGGTGGCGAGGGTGGAACCGTTTCCGGGCAGTGAGAGGCCGAGCGCCTCGGTCAGGCAGTTCATCGAGTTGGCGGTGAACATGCCCGAGCAGGAGCCGCAGGTCGGGCAGGCGTTCTCCTCGATGATCTCGATGTCCTCGTCCGAGACCTCGTCGGCGACCGCGTCGGCTATTGCGGAGATCAGGTTGACCCGCTTGCGAACGGTGCCGTCGACCAGGGTCGCCGTGCCGCCTTCCATCGGACCGCCCGAGACGAAGACGGTCGGAATGTTGAGCCGCAGGGCGGCATTCAGCATGCCCGGGGTGATCTTGTCGCAGTTCGAGATGCAGACCATCGCATCGGCACAATGGGCGTTGACCATGTACTCGACGCTGTCCGAGATCAGGTCCCTCGAGGGCAGCGAGTAGAGCATGCCTCCGTGACCCATCGCGATCCCGTCGTCGACCGCGATCGAGTTGAACTCGAGCGGCACCCCGCCCGCCTCCTTGATCGCCGCCGAGACGACCTCGCCGACCGGCTTGAGGTGCGTGTGGCCGGGGACGAACTGGGTGTAGGAGTTGGCCACCGCGACGATCGGCTTGCCGAAGTCCTCGCGGGCCACGCCTGAAGCGCGAAGCAGCGCCCGGGCCCCGGCCATGTTGCGTCCATGAGTAACGGTGTTTGATCTCAGCGGTGGCATCTTTTCCTCTTCCTCTGGTTCGAGCGGAATGGTCGTTCCGGTAGGCTTGCCGTAAGATAGCGGAATGAACGTTCCGGCGCAAGAGTGGGCTGGCCTGACGGCCGAGGAAAAGCGTCACCGAACCCTGGAAGCGGCCGACCGGCTCTTCGCGACGGAGGGCCTGGATGCCTCGATGCCCGCCCTGGCCGACTCGCTCGGAATCGGGGTCGGCAGCATCTATCGACAGGTCGGCACCAAGGACGAGCTGATCGGAGCCCTGGTCATCAAGCGCTCGGAGATCCTCAGCGAGAGGTTCGACGGAACCGCCGCCGATCCCGACTCCTGGTCGGCGCTTGAAGACGCGGTCCACCAGACCGTCGACGACTGCCTGCGCGATGCCCTGTCGCAGTCAGCCTGGGACCAGGCAGCGATCGTCAGCGACGAGGTCCGCGACGCCCGTCAGCGGGCGACCGACTCGCTGACCGCAATGTTCGATCGCGCCCGCCAGGCCGGCACCGTCACCGAAGAAGCATCACCCGAAGACCTGAGGCTCCTCTTCTTCGCCCTCCGCGAATTCAGCTCGGTAGGAGCCGACCAGGCCCACCGCTTCGCCGACCTCGTCCTCCGCGGGATCCGGGAGTCACAAACGCATCGAGATTGAGTTCAGTCGCGCTATTTGCGATTGAACTCAATCTCGGTGGTCGTCCAGATGGAACGACCACAGGATCTCTTCATCAAGCCACGCCCGGTCCGCGTCGAAACGAACCGCTGAGGCCATCGATCAGAAGAGCTGGTTCTCGCCGGCGAAGATCTCGGAAACCGAGTCGTCGGTGAAGATTCGCCGGATCGAGTCGGCAAGGGTTCCGGCGGTGCTCAATACGTGGATGTTGTCCGGAGCGCCGGGTCGCAGCGGGATCGTGTCGGTGACGACGATCTTTTCCAGCCCGGACTTCTCGTAGGGGAGCCGCTCGAAGGCGGGGCCCGAGAACACGCCGTGGGTGGCACAGGCGATGACGGACTTGGCGCCCTCGTCGAGGACCGTACGCGCGGCAGCACAGAGGGTGCCCGCCGTGTCGATCATGTCGTCGGAGATGATCGCGATCTTGTCCTTGACGTCACCGACCACGTAACCGATCTCGGCGACCTGCTGCTTGGGCCGCTCCTTCTCCATGATCGCCCACTCGGTTCCGACCTTCCGGGCGAAGTTCCGGGCGGCCTTGGCGCGTCCGGCATCCGGGGAGACGATGACCAGCTCATCCGGCTCGTACTGATCGGCGAACCACTGGGTCAGCATCGGCTGGGCGGTCATGTGGTCGACCGGGATCGTGAAGAAGCCCTGGATCTGGCCGGCGTGAAGGTCCATGGTCAGGACCCGGTCGATACCGACCGCTTCCAGTGAGCGGGCCACGACCCGCGAGGTGATGGGTTCGCGAGGAGCGGACTTCTTGTCCTGGCGGGCGTAGCCGAACCAGGGCATGACGGCGATGATCCGGTGGGCCGAGGCGCCCTGGGCGGCGTCGGCCATGATCATCAGTTCCATCAGGGCGTCGTTCGGCGTCATGTCCGTCTCGACGTTGGCGCAGGTCGACTGGACGAGGAAGACGTCGGCGCCGCGGATCGACTCTTCGTAGCGTCCGTAGATCTCGCCATCGGAGAAAGTCTTGAGGGTGACGTCACCGACCGAAAGCGACAGCTTGCCGGCGATCTTCGCGGCAAGGTCCTGGGACGAGCGCCCGCCGAAGACCATGGCCCGCTTGGAATAGTCGTGCGGGATGGTCGTCTGGACTGAAGCCTCGGTAATCGTCACTGACTGCTTTCCCCTTCTGCCTTGCGGGACGCAAGCCGCTCGGCGTAATCATCGATGTTTCTCTGGTCGTTCTCGCTGACCGACAGGGCGCCGGGCGGAATGTTGTCCCGGATCACCGCGCCGGCGCCAGTGTACGCGCCATCGCCGACTTCCACCGGCGCGACCAGCATCGTGTCGACCCCGAGCCTTACGTTCGCCCCGATCCTCGTCCGGTGCTTGTTCCGGCCGTCGTAGTTGGCGGTGATGGTGCCGGCACCGAGGTTGGAGCCGCTGCCAATGTCGGCGTCGCCCACATAGGACAGATGCGGCACTTTCGACCCTTCACCGATAGTCGAATTCTTTACCTCGACGAAGGTGCCCGCCTTCGCGTCCTCCTCCAGCTTCGCGCCGGGACGCAGATAGGCGAACGGCCCGACCGAGCAGCCGGCGTCGAGCTCGCAGAGATTGAGGAAGGACTGGATCACTTCGCAGCGGTCGCCAATTCCGGAGTCGGTGATCGTGGTGTGCGGACCGATGCGGGCTCCCTCGCCGACCTCGGTCGCACCTCGTAGCGACGTGCCAGGCTCGATCCTCGTGTCCTGGCCGACCGTGACGCCGGCATCGATCCAGGTCGTGGCCGGATCGACGATCGTGACCCCCTGGAGCATGTGCCGCTCGAGGATCCGCCGTCGGGCTTCCGTTTCGACCACGGCCAGGTCAGCCCGGTTGTTGACGCCGAGGTTGATCGCGGGATCGCTGGAAACATGCGCGGTGACCAGCTCGCCCCGACCCCGCATCACGGCGATCACATCGGTCAGGTAGTACTCGCCCTGGGCGTTGTCGGCGGAAAGCTCCCCGAGGGCCGAGGCAAGCGACGGGCCGTCGAAGACATAGGTGCCGGAGTTGATCTCGCGGATCGCAAGTTCCTCGCGGGTGGCGTCACCTTCGGCCTTCGCCTCGACGATCTTGCGGATGGTGCCGTCACCGCCCCGGACGATCCGCCCGTAGGAACCCGGGTCGTCGAGGATCGCAGTCATCACGGTTGCCGAGGCACCGCTTTCCTCCTGTGACGCGAGCAGTCCGGTAATCACCTCGGAAGAGATCAGGGGCACGTCCCCGGAAAGGACGAGAACACGGGCCGACTGTTCGACGATCGAGAGTGCGGAGCGAACTGCACCGCCGGTGCCGTTCGAGTCGACCTGCTCGACCGTTTCGACTCCGTCCGGGAGGGCCCCGGAAAGATCCCTCTCAGGGGAGACGATCACCGCGACCCGGTCGGCACCGGCTTCCCTGGCGGCAAGCACGGGCCAGGCGATCATCGGGCGACCACAGACGGGGTGAAGAACCTTGGGCAGGGCAGACCGCATGCGGGTTCCCTGACCGGCCGCCATGATCAGCGCTGTTACGGGGGGCCCGGTCACAAGGGCATCATAAGTCGGCGAGCTTCGCCATGCCGACTGAAGTCGGCATGGCTTGCCCCGCCTCCAGGATCAACCCGCCGGCCCGGAACATCCAGGAATGGATGGGACGGGTCGCACTATTCCTCGAGGACTTCGTGTTTGGCTTCGTTCGAGAGGAGGATCAGGGTCCAGCCTCCGAAGATCAGGTCGATGCCGACCAGCAGGCCGATCGCCCAGTCGGCCGACTGGGGGTAGTCGACCAGGAAGATGAGGCCGATGATCAACGAGAGCGCGCCGCTCAGGCCGAGCCAGCCAGCACCCTGGATGCCGCGCTGGGCGAAGGCCGCTCCGAGGCGGATGACACCGGAAGCCAGGAAGTAGATGATCAGGATGAGGGTCAGTGCCTTGGCGCCCTTGTCGGGATTGATGAGCAGGAACAACCCGGCCCCGAGGGTCAGGAGCGACCAGGCGATCCGGGCTATGACGCTGAGCGCACCCGGCGCCGTGAACGACCAGGCGAACAGGAAGGCGGCCCCGATCACGAGGATCCAGCCGATCAGGACGGTCATCCCCCACGACGCCACGTTCGGGATCAGCACGGCGAAAGCGCCGAGCAGGATCATCAGCACGCCGAGCCCCGTGTAGAGGCCGGCAGCCCGCTTCACATCTTTCTGGACTTCATCTTCGTAGGCCATGGCCAGAGCCTACCCCGGCCGTCGGAGGTAGAGTCCCGCACGATTCCGGGGTGGTGTAATCGGTAGCACACCGGGTTTTGGTCCCGGCAGTGGAGGTTCGAGTCCTCCCTCCGGAGTTGCCATTTTCCTCTTGGCATCTCGTTTCGCAACTTGTCCCGGACACCTGCGTTCTATAAGGTGACGCCCGCCCCGGGACTCCTCCCGGAGCAGGGAAAACGGAGAGAACCGGAGAGAAGATGCGCAAGCTTGCAGTGCTTTTCGCCCTTCTGGGCAGCCTTCTAGCAGTCTCGGCCGCTCAGGCGGCGCCCCCGACCTCGGTGTTTGACGGCACCATCGCCTGCACGACCCAGGGACCGGGTCCGGCTGAAGGCCAGACCTGGTGCGGCACCGGACAGCACAACCAGAACGCGAACGTACGCAGCACTGTCGAGTCTTTTGACGGGGTGCCGATCGACGTCAACGTAGCCTTTCCCGATGAAGGCGAGTTCGGCGCCGGCCCCTACCCGCTGGTCTACATGTTCCACGGCTACGGTGGTGGCAAGACCAACTTCCCCGGCATGGATCGCTGGCTGGACAAGGGTTACGCCGTTCTCTCACAGACCAACCGCGGCTTCCACGAGTCCTGCGGTACCGCGACCTCCAAGGCTGCCGACCCTGACTGTGTGACCAAGGGCTTCGTCCGCCTCGACGACACCCGCTACGAGGTTCGCGACGCTCAGATCTTCGCCGGCATGCTGGTTGATGAGAACCTGGTCCAGGCGACCAAGATCGCCGCGACCGGCGGCAGCTACGGCGGTGGCATGTCGATGGCGCTGGCCGCCCTGAAGAACCGGGTGATGCTGCCGGACGGCTCCCTGGTTCCGTGGGTGAGTCCCGACAACAACACCCCGATGAGCCTCGCGGTCGCCACTCCCAACATCCCGTGGACCGACCTCGCCTACTCGCTGGTCCCGAATGGTTCGAACATCGACTACATCGAGGATGCCTCCTACTTCGGCCGCTTCGGCGTCATGAAGCAGTCCTACGTGAACGGCCTCTACTTCAGCGGGCTTGGCGCGCCGGGCTACTACACGGCGGCAGGCGAACAGCCCTCGGCCGATCTCGCGGGCTGGAAGGCGTTCATGGATGCGGGTGAGCCGTACGACGGTGAACCGGCTGCCGAGCAGATGCTGAACGAGGTGACCACTTACCACTCGTCCTACTACATCGATCACAGCCAGGCACCCGCGCCGCTGCTGATCAGTTCCGGCTTCACCGATGACTTGTTCCCGGCCAACGAAGCCACCCGCTTCTACAACCGGACCCGGGCCGAGCATCCGGCCTCGCCGATCGGCCTGTTCTTCGGCTCCTTCGGTCACCCGAGGGGACAGAACGGCTCCGATGTGACCACGGCGCTGCGCAACCTCGAGAACGAGTGGGTGGACTACTACCTTGCGGGCACGGGAACCCAGCCGGCCTCCAACGTGACCACCTACACGCAGGTCTGCCCGGACGAAGACCCTGACGGCGGTCCGTTCGTGACCGACAACTGGGTGAACCAGTCACCGGGCGAGATAGTCGTCAAGAGCGATCCCGCCCAGACGGTCCAGCCCGACGGTGGCGACCGCGCAGTCGGCGGCGCATTCAATCCGACCTCCAGCTCGGCGTGTGCGGCCCCTGCCGGTGCGAAGGAGCCCGGCACGGCCAACTACGAGACCGATCCGGCCCCCGCCGGTGGCTACACCCTGATGGGTTCACCGACCGTGATCGCGAAGATCACCCAGTCCGGAGACGACTCGCAGCTGGCAGCCCGGCTGGTCGACGTTTCGCCTGACGGATCCACCAAGACCCTTGTGAACCGTGGTTTGTGGCGTCCCGCCAACAGCGGTTTCCAGGTCTTCCAGCTGACCCCGAACGGCTGGCATGTGGACGAGGGTCACAGGCTGCGCCTGGAGATCCTGCCCTTCGACGGTGGCAGCGCCAACCCGGCCATCCCGCTGTCCAACTTCGGGCGGCCGTCCAACAACCAGCAGCCGGCCACCATCGAGGACCTCGAGCTGAGGATCCCCGTGCGTGAGGCTCCGGGCTCACTGAACGGTCTGGTCACTGCCCCGGCGGAGCGGGTCCTGCCCGACCGTCCGGGTGTCGAACTGGCGCCCGGAAACGAGGCGATCGGCTCCCAGACCCTGGAGCAGTACCGGAAGGCCAACTACCCGGTTATCGGCAAGATCAAGGTCGTGAGCGCGACCGTCAAGGGCAAGTTCCTGACCGCGCGGATTTCCTGCGCCGGCGCGAACGACTCCTGCGCCGACGCGAGGGTGGCCTTCAAGGGTGCCCCGAAGAAGGGCAAGGGCAAGGGTGTCGTCCTCGCAACCAGGGGCAACGTCAGGGCCGGCGCAGGCAAGACTGTGTCGGTTCGGTTCAACCTGACCAGCAAGGCGCGCAAGCTGTTCAAGGACAGCAGGAAGCGGAAGGTGATCCGCAAGCGCGGCCGCAAGCAGGTGAAGGTGATCAAGGTGAAGGGCCTCAAGCAGCTCAGGACCCAGGTCCTGATCGGCGGCAAGGGCTCCGGCTACATCACCGTCAAGCGGAACGGCAAGGTCAAGTAAGGAATCCGTCCAGGGGAGCACCTCCCCCTCAAGGCAAGGGCCCCGCATCCGCGGGGCCCTTGTGCTTCCAGAGGTCGCTGGTATTCTCGACGGGTGGGGGCGCGCCGTTCGGCCCGTGCCCGTGTTTTCAGGAGGCATGCCGCAGGGAGCGGCGCCTAATCCAAAGGGAGAACCAGGGACCAAATGCGTAAGTTCGCCGTAGCTCTCGCTGCATTGTTCATGCTGGCCGTAGTGCCGCAGGCCGCAGCTGCACCACCTTCATCGATCTTCGGCGGGGAGATCACCTGCACCACCCAGGCGCAGCCGGACGGACGCACCCTTTGTTCCGGTCCCGGAGGCCCCGACTCGAACGCTCCGGCAAACACCGTCCCGAGTTTCGACGGTGTGCCCATCGACGTCAATGTCGCATTCCCCAATGCCCAGACCTTCGGCGACGGCCCTTACCCGCTTGCGATGTACTTCCACGGTTTCGGGGGAGGCAAGGAGGGCTTCGACGGTGATCTCAAGCGCTTCACCGACCTGGGCTTCGCCGCCTTCTCGATGACTGAACGCGGCTTCAAGAAGTCATGTGGCAAGCCTGCCGCGATCGCCGCACTGAACGCAGAGGTGCCGGGAGCCTGCGACCGAGGCTTCATCCACCTGATGGATACCAGATACGAAGTTCGGGACGCCCAGTATTTCGCCGGGTTGCTGGCCGATCAGGGCCTGATCCTGCCGAAGAAGATAGGCACCGTCGGTGCGTCCTACGGTGGCGCCAAGTCGATGTCGCTGGGCACCCTGAAGAACCGGATCATGCTCCCCGACGGAAGCCTCGCTCCCTGGAAGAGTCCGGGCGGCCTGGACATGGAGATCGCGGTCGCGGCTCCGATCGTCCCGCCGACCGACTTCGCTTACTCCCTCGTACCAAACGGTCGCACCCTCGACTACGTGACTGACGCCCCCTACCTTGGTCCCGATGGCAAGGCCCCGTTCGGAGTGATGAAGTCCGCCATTACGAACGGCCTCGCCACTGCCGGCGATTCGTTCAGCGGCCAGAACGGCACCGATCTCGACCCGCTCTGGGACATCAACGGCTGGAAGACGATGATGAACGCCGGCGAGCCGGCCGACCCCGAAGTCGCCGACCTGATGATCGAGGAAATGACCAACCATCACTCCTCGTACTACATCGACCACAGCATTCCGCCGGCACCGATGATCATTGCCGAAGGCCTGACCGACGATCTTTTCCCGATCAGTGAAGCGATCCGCTTCTACAACCGGACGAAGAACCAGTACCCGGACTCGACTGTCGGGCTGCTGTTCGCGGACATCGGGCATCCCCGCGCGCCGGTCGCCGGTGACGCCTCGCAAGGACGCGCAGCCGACAAGGAACTCGGCTACCAGACCGTCGAAGCATGGTTCGACTACTACCTGAATGGCAATGGCACCAAGCCGGCCGCAGGCGTCACTTCGCTGAGCATGGTCTGCCCGTATGAGCAGCCCGCTGGTGGGCCCTTCACGTCCGATACCTGGGCAAACTTCGCACCGGGTGAGCTGCGGCTGAACGACCCGACCACCCGGGTGATTTCCAGGGATGGCGGCAGCCCGGCCGTGGTCAGTGGCTTAAAGCCCCTTATACCTCCCAACACCCAACAGCCCGAGACCACCGAAGAGCGCATCGCCCAGTACGACTTCCCTGTGGCGACGGGTGGCGGCTACACGCTCGGCGGTTCACCGACCGTGATCGCCGACATTTCAGTCGAAAACGGCAGTGCTTCACAGATAGCAGCCCGGCTACTCGAAATAAACCAGAACGGCCAGCAGCGGTTGATCTCCCGAGGCGTCTACCGTCCGGAGAAGACCGGCCGTCAGGTGTTCCAGCTGAACGGCAACGTGTATCACTTCGCCGCCGGCACCAGGGCGCGCATCCAGTTGCTCCCCAGGGACGGCACAGATGGACCGACCGGTGCGATCCTCTCCTCCTTCCGCCCGTCGAATGACCAGCGGGATGTCACGATCAGGAATGTCGAGATCCGGGTGCCTGTCCGTGAAGCACCGGGTTCGCTGGGTGGCCTCGTGAAGGCGCCGGCCAGGAAGGTCCTCCCGGCGGGCTACGAACTCGCGGACGACTACCGGTCGATCGGTTCGGTCGCGCCGGACGGCGCCCCGAAGCCGGCGGCCAAGGCCACGGTCAGCGGCCGGAACCTGAAGCTGTCCTTGAACTGTGGCGGCGTCAACCTCTGCCGACCTGTCACCGTGGAGATCAAGGGCTCGAACAAGCCCCTGAAAAACGTGGTGATCGCAAGGAAGTCGGGGATCAGGTTGACCGCCGGCAAGACCACCGTCGTCAGCTTCAAGCTGACCGCGAAGGCCCGCAAGGCATTCAGGGATTCACGCAAGACGGTCCGCAAGCGGGGCAAGAAGGTGAGCAGCATTGTCAAGGGCCTGAGGAAGACCGGAGCGAAGGTGACGGTCCGCGGCTGGAAGTCACCGAAGACCACCAACCTCACCATCACCCGAACCGGAAAGGTCAAGTAGCCGACCCGGAAGGGGGGGCGAAGCTCGCCGACTGGAGTCAGGCCCGTTCTTTGGAACGGCCTCTCGGGGAGGCGATCCCGAGGACTCTCATCGCCTTGATGCCGAGACCGAGACGTTCCCGGCCTTCGGTGGCGGTCGCATCATGACCTGAGAGATCCTTCACCCGCTCAAGCCGGTAGCGGATTGTGTGGCGGTGAGTGAACATCTGTTTGGCGGTCGCAGGCACGTTGGCGTCACTGTCCAGGTAGGCCTCGACGGTGGCGACCAGGTCGGTCTCGTATTGCTCGTCGTAGGCGACCAGCGGCTCGACCGTCTCGGAGTAGAAGCTCATCAGCTCGTCGCTGCTGGTGCCGAGCAACAGTCGGTAGGCGCCCGTGTCCTCGAAAGCGATCGGTGAGCGGCCTTCTGCTTCACCGACGTTCAGCGCGAGCTGGGCTTCGCGGGCTGCCCGCTCGACCTGTTCCGGCCCGGTCGCCAGGCGCGAGCGGGAAATGGTCACGGTGAGACCGGGAAGCGAACGGGGCAGTTCGCGGTCGAGGGCCTCTTCCACCTTGACCAACCGATCCTCCTCGCTGGTCGGCACGAGGATGCCGACCACGGCTCCCTCTTCGGACTCTCCCATGCCGGCGATCGCGCCGGAGGCAACCGCACGGATCGTCCGCAGGGTCATGTCGACGACCCGGGAGCGCCAGTCGCCTTCCTGGGCCGAGCCGGCATGTGCCCGGACCATGAGGATCCCGCCACCCCGGGAAAGGTCGCAGCCGACCTCGCCTGCTCGGGCGACGATGTCCTCCGTGTCCGAAGCCGAGCCATCGAGCAGGGCACGGATGAATTCCGAAACGGCGCCTTCGTTGCCCCATTCGTCGGAGCGAGCCCGTTCGATCTCCAGCGCCGCAAACGCGCACATCACCTCGAGCGTGTCCGTGTCGATGCCGTCGCCGAGGTAGCGGGCCTCGCCGACGATCGCGTCACCCAGCACCAGCTCGACTGTATCCACGCCCTTGCCCTTGGCGGTCAGCTTCGACTCCTGGGCCTGGGTCGCCCCGGCCACGGCGAGCACGATTCCCGAACGGTCAAGGAAGGCGACGGGAACGCCGAGCACGTCGGCAGCCGCGCGGGCGAGGCCGGGGAGACCCCGGCCCGCCAGCACCGGACTGGCCAGGCGGGCGGGCGCCGATGCCTTGGTTTTGGCGGCGGGGCTCACCCGCCCGTGAACGGGTTGATGCCATCCACGCCATTGGAAACGAAGACCCAGACGAGTCCCGCGATGACGCCGATGGTGACCAGCCCGCCGAAGATGAGCAGGGAGAGAAACCCTGCCGCGAAACGCTCGTGCCAGCGCCCGTAGGAGCTCAGTGCGGGCATCAGAATCAGGCCGACGAAAGCGACGAGGCTGACCAGCCCGGCAGCGCTGAAATACCAGACATTGGTGGAAACGGCTGTCACCATCTCTTAATTTTTGCGCAACTGGCCGGCAAGGAGGGCTGCGACCGCGAAAAACGAGAAGCAGAGGGCCCCGAGAGCCCATCCGCCGAAGACGTCGCTGAGGTAGTGAACATTGAGGTAGACCCGGCTGAGACCGACCAGTGCGGCGAGGACGATGCCGCCGCTGACGAGTGCCGCCTTCCGGGCCATGTCCGGGCGAAGGCGAACCGCGATGGTGACCGAGAGCCAGACATAGAAGATCGAATGGGCGGCATGGCCGGAGGGATATGCCATCCCCTTCACGTCGACCAGCCCGCCGGGCGGACGGGGCCGGTCCACCCACTCCTTGATCCAGTCGATCCCGAATCCGATCGCGATCCACGAAAGCACAAGCACGATCGCCTCCGACCAGCGGCGCTTCACTCCGAGGATGACCGCGGTGATCACGACCAGGGGCAGAAGGATGTAGCTGGAGCCGAGGGCGGTGATCACCTTCGCGATGTCGGTCAGCCACGCGGCCTGGATCAGGTCGGTCACGTCGAATGCCCGCAGGTCGCCGGGAGTGGGTCCGCCGTCGTCGAGCAGGATGCCGGCGTAGGCGAAAAGCACGAAGGAGGAGACGGCGATGATCGCGAAGAGCGTCGTCACCTCGAGGCCGAAGGTCCCGCCCGGAGTGAACCTGTCCTGGAGCCAGCGCAACTGGGTTTCGTACCGGCGGCACAGCCGGACGCTCCAGGCGGTGTACCAGTGTTCATCCATCCATCGGACGGTCTTGACCCGGTTTTGCGGTTCGCGCAGGTACTTCCAGGCGAGGTAGGAGGCCAGCGAAACCCCGAGCATCGTCCCGATAACCACGGCGGCCAGCCCGACGTACTCGGCCGCCGCCTCGATACTGCGGGCGAAGAAGTAGCCGGCAAGCACATGAAGCGTGATCTGAAGCCCTGATCCGAGAATCGAGTACGGGGCGAATGCCCGGTACCTCATGCCGGAACTGCCCGCTACGAAGGGAGCGAGCGCCCGGACCAGACCGATGAAGCGGCCGATCAGGACCGTCTTGCCGCCATGCTTCTCGAAGTAGTCCTCGACCTGCTCGTAACGTTCCCGCGTGATGCCGAACTTCGGGCCGTGCTTGAGGATGAAGTCGCGGCCGAGCCGGTGGCCGAGGTAGAAGCTGGTCGAGTCCCCGAGGAAGGCCATGATCCAGGCGATCGCGATCAGGAGGAAGACGTTGATCACGCCCTGCCCCGCAACCGCGCCACCGATCAGGAGGGCGGTCTCCCCTGGCACGAGCAGCCCGACGAAGGCTCCCGTCTCGAGGAAGGCGAGCGCTCCGACGACCACATAGGTCCAGGCCCCGAGGAAGTTCGCGAAGTCGTCAAGCAGCTGCTGCAGGTCAAGCTGCGGGAAGTAGGTCTTGTACAGGTAGAAGCCAACCGCGAAGGCGAGGACGATCGCGACCAGAGAGATGCGCCTGCCCTTTTTCGTCTCCGGGACCTTGATCACGAAGCTGATCCTTCCAGACCGGTCACGCCGCCCTGGCAGACGATCGCGTCGGAGCCCGCCACCGCCGCGGCAGCCTCGGCAGAATGCTGGTCGGGAAACAACCCGAAGACGGTTGGGCCCGTGCCGGTCATCCCCGTGAAATCTGCACCAGCCGAGGACAGTCTCTCCTTGGCGATGCCGATCTCCGGCATCAGGGACATCGCGGCCGGCTCGAGATCATTGACCAGCAGCGCCGGATAGGCGAGTGGCGAGACGGCGTTCGTCGCGACCGCCCAGAGACGGCCGGAAATCTCGTCGATCTCGTCCTGGCTCCGTCCGAGCTTCATCCGGTCAGCTTCGTCGAACACGGCCCTGGTTGAAAGTCCCTGCTCGAAGGGGAGAAGCACCACCCAGTGCTCGGACGGCTCGGGCAAGGTTGTCAGTTTCTGGCCGACGCCCTCGACCAGCAGGGGTTTCGGGTTGAGCTGCGAGGGTACGTCCGCGCCCAGCAGGAGCGCCAGCCCGGCAAGGTCGTCAACCTCTCCCACCCCCAGCCGCAGGATCGCCGCGGCATCGGCGCTGCCGCCTCCGAGACCCGCCTGGACAGGTATCCGCTTGTCGATCTCGACCCTGAGCATCGGCGGCGACCAGCCTTCGGAGCGCATCATCCGCATTGCCTTGGTGACGAGGTTCTCGCCGGGCACCGAGGGGCAGATCACCTGGTCCACCAGTGCGTCCGGCCCGCCTTCGGAAACGGTCAGGGTGTCGCTCAGGGTGAGCGGCTCGAAGATCGACGTCAGCTCATGGAGCCCGTCTTTGCGGCGCGGACCCAGGTACAGGCAGAGGTTGAGCTTGGCGGGGGCGTTCAGCTCAAGCGGGAAGGCGGTCTTCCCGATGGCTCGGTTTTCGGCGTCAGACATCGGCACCCAGGTCGATCATCCCGGAAAGCTTTGCGAACTGGCCGGGTGAAAGGGCCTCCGCCCTGATACCGGGATCGATGCCGGCCGCTTCGAGGGCGTCCCTTACCTTGATCAGGGTGCCCGGAATCGCGGTGTCGATCGAGCGGGCCATCGCCTTTCGCCGGTGGGCGAAGCCCGCCTTGACGAGCCTTCTCGTTGCTTCGTCCGGCCCCGGACCGGTCCTGGTTATCTCGATGATCGCCGAGTCGACGCGGGGCTGCGGACGGAAGACGGTCCGGCTCACCTTGCGCGCCTGCCGGACCTCGCCGGTCAGCTGGATGAGGACCGAAGGAGCGCCGTAGGTCTTGTTGCCTGGGGATGCCCGGAGGCGGTCGCCGATCTCCTTCTGGACCATCACGCTCCAGCGGCTGATGGCGGGAAGTTCGAAGGCGGTGCGGAGAATTACGGGGGTGGCGACCGCGTACGGCAGGTTGGCGACCATCGCTGTAGGGGTGGGATCGAGCAGCCCGAAATCGAACTTCACCGCGTCGGCCCAGACCAGGTTCACGTTGGGAAGCGCCATCACGCCACTGAGACCGGGTTCCAGGCTCCGGTCGATCTCGATCACGTGAACCTGCGCGGTCACCTCGGCGAGGCGCTCGGTGAGTACGCCCTCACCGGCACCCACCTCGAGCACGACATCTTCCGGCGAGAGTCCGGCATCGCGGACGATCGCCTCCAGCAGGTTCGGGTCGGCCAGGAAGTTCTGGCCGAGCTTCACCATCCGAAAAGGCGGGCGGCGTTGGCCGTCACCTGTTCGTCGAGTTCCTGGTAGGTGACTCCTCGCACCCCGGCCACCACCTCGGCCGTCTCGACCACGAAGGCGGGCTGGTTTCGGTCCCGGCGCCGGGACTGCGGCGTGAGGTAGGGGGCATCGGTCTCGACCAGGATGCGGTCCTCCGGCACCTTTGCCGCTGCTTCGCGAAGCGCTTCGTTCGCGGGATAGGTGACGTTGCCGGCAAACGAGCAGTACCAGCCCCTCTCGCCCGCGCGCTCGACCCATTCCGGAGCGGAGAAGCAGTGGAGGACGACGGTCAGGTCCGGGAATTCCTCGAGCGTCGCGAAGATCTCGGACACCGCGTCCTCGCGACCGTCCCGGTCCCGGGAGTGGATCACCAGCGGCAGGTCCAGCCGGGCGGCGATGTCGGCCTGGACGATGAATGCCCGCCGCTGGTTGTCGGGGTCGGCTGTATCGCGGTAGAAGTCGAGTCCGGTTTCGCCGATCGCCACCACCTTCGGATTGGTAGCGAGTGTTTCGAGGTCGGCCGCGGCATCCTGATCAAACCCGTCGGCATCGTTCGGGTGGCGGCCGATCGCTGCGTACAGGCCTTCGAAGGCCTCGCAGAGTGCGATCTGCTCCCGGTTCGACATCTCGTCGAGGCCGACCGTGAGGATCTTCTCCACCCCGGCCTCGCGGGCAGCCCCGATTACCGTTTCAGGTGAATCGGGACAGCGCGAGACATGGGCATGCGAATCGATCAAGCGCCCGGCCTGGCCCTAGCCGCGACGGAACCGGAAGAACTTGGTCTTGTTCCTGACCGTGCCGTTTTTGAGGTTTCTGGCGCTAACCGCAACCTTCAGGCGGGAGTACCGGTAGTGATTCTTCAGGACTGAAAGACCGTAGTTGGTCAGAACCATGCCGGTGAGCCAACTCTGGCCGGCAGGCAGATTTCGACCGCCCTTGACCGTCGAGTTTCCGGCCGGTGTGATCATCGTGATCCTCACCTTTGCGGCGCAGTCCTTCGAGCATGACACGATCACCTTGAGCTTCTTGGCGACCTTGACCTTCGTCCCCGCGTACGGGGCGATCTTGATGTTCATGGGCTGGGCAGCGGTGGCACTCGATCCCATTGCACCCATGGCAACCGTGGCGATCAAGATTCCTGCGAAGAGATTCCTGGCTTTTCTCATGCTCCGATCCTAGCCACTAGAGCTTGGGGAAAAGCGGATCAATCCTTTCCAGGCTTGTTCCGCCGGGACGGCTGCCGTACGCGGCGAGCGAGAGCTCTTCCTGTCCGAGTGCCTCCAGCAGCTTCGCCGTCGAGTCTGGCAGCCACGGGTGCAGGAGAAGGGTGACCACCCGAAGCCCCTCAGCGAGGCTGTACAGCACCTGATCGAGCCGGGCGGCGTCGGCCTCGTTCTTTGCCAGGACCCAGGGCTGTGATTCCTCCACGTACCTGTTCAGGCGACGCACCAGCACCCAGATCTCCTCGAGTGCCTGACTCAGCTGGGCCTCATCGAGCAGGGCCTCGATGCGGCCTGGCGCGCCGTCGAAGTCGGCGGCAAGCAGCGGGTCCGGCTCGGCTGCCGGCTGGATGCCCTCTCGATAACGACTGACCATGGCCAGGGTCCGGGACGCGAGATTGCCGAAGTCGTTCGCGAGTTCCGTCTCGTAACGGGTCTCGAAGCCTTCGGTGGAGATCGACCCGTCCTGGCCGAAGCTGACCTCGCGGAAGCAGTAGAAGCGCAGCGCGTCGGCCCCGAACTTGTCGATCACCTCGAAGGGATCGAGCACGTTGCCGAGCGACTTCGACATCTTCTTGTCGCCCATAAGGAGGTAGCCGTGAATGAAGATGCGCTGCGGCACCTCGATGCCGGCGGCCATCAGGAAGGCGGGCCAGTACACGGTGTGGAACTTGAGGATGTCCTTGGCGATGATGTGCCAGGAGGCGGGCCAGAAGCGGCCGGTCAGGTCTTCCCCCTCGTCGGCGTATCCGAGTGCCGTGTAGTAGTTGAGCAACGCGTCGAACCAGACGTACATCACCTGGTCGGGGTCCCAGCTGAGCGGCACCCCCCAGCTGATCTGGGACCTTGAAAGCGAGACGTCGTTGAGCCCCTGGCGAATGAAGGCGAGCGCCTCGTTGCGACGGAAGTCCGGCTGGATCGCGCCCGGGTTCTCTTCGTAGAGGCGTTCGAGGTCTTCCTCGAAGGCGGAGAGCCTGAAGAACCAGTTTTGCTCGCTTTCCCTGTCAAGAGGAATCTCGTGGATCAGGCATGTTTCCCCCGGTCCGATCTCGTTCTCGTTCTTGAAGTCGGCGCAGCGGGGGCAGTACCAGCCCTCGTAGGTTCCCTCGTACACGTAGCCGTTCTCCTTGACCTTGTTCACGACGGCCTGGACCCGTTCCACGTGGCCGGCATCGGTGGTGCGGATGAAGAAGTCGTTGGTCGCGCCCACCTTGCCGACCATGTCGCGGAAGCGTTCGGCACTCCGGTCGACCAGCTGCTGCGGGGTGATCCCCTGCTTCTCGGCAGCCTGGGCGATCGGCTCGCCGTGTTCGTCGGTGCCGGTCAGGAAGAAGACGTCCTCCCCGCGCTGACGCATGTGCCGGGCCAGGATGTCGGCGGCCATGGTCGAGTAGGCGTGCCCCAGGTGGGGATCGCCGTTGCCGTAGTAGATCGGTGTGGTGACGTAGAAGCTCACTGCCCGTCCAGCATATGGAGGCTCAGAGGCAGGCCGCCTCGACCGCGTCGGCGAAGAGTCGGGAACCAGGCGTCTCAAGCTCTTCGGCAAGCCCGAGATAGAAGCTGGGTTCGGTCGCTTCGACCTCCATCAGGATCGGTTCCCCCTCCGGAGAGGAGACCATGTCGATCCGGGCGTAGAGAGGCATGCTGCCGAAACGGCGGGCCATCCACGCGACGGCCTTCGCACCGAGTTCGACTTCGCTTTCGGTCGCTTCGGCCAGGCTCATCAGATCATCGTCGAACATCCCGGCAGCGACGGTAGTTCCCGGCTTCACCGGAGCGACCCCGGATTCCGGCAGAAAGGGCTTCTTGTTCAGGGAGTAGGCGAAGCGGCCGCCGAAGAAGAGGACGGCCGTCTCTCCGCGATCGTCAATCCACGGAATGTAAGGCTGGATCATCGCGATCTCGTCCTGGCTGCCCAGCTTCCCGATCAGGGCGAGGGCTCCGTCCCGGGTGTCGTCGTCAAAGACACCGGTATCCCGCGCGCCGGCTCCCCTGACCGGCTTGATCACGACCCTGCCGCCAAAGTCCGGCACCGGCCCGCCAGGGGCGACCAGGGCCGTGGGGGGCACCGGCAGGCCCGCCCCGTCGAGCTCGGCCAGATAACGCTTGTCCAGGTTCCAGCCGATGAGATCCGGGTGATTACGGAGCCTCTCCGGCCCGACCGCCTCGGTCCAGGCCAGGAAAAGCTCGGTCTTCTCGCCGTAATCCCAGGTTGAGCGGATCACGACCAGGTCGAACGAATCCCAGTCGGTCGATTCATCGTCCCATGCCTCGAAGCGGACTTCGAAACCCCTCTCTTCGAGCACCCGGGCCGAAAGCAGGTCGTCTTCCCACTGCGGCATCCGGGGTTCGCAGGTTGCGTATGCGACCCGCTTGCCGCTCACCGCCTTGGTTCCCGGCCAGTCAGTGCCTTGTAGAGATCGTTCGCCCGGGTTCCGGTCAGAGATGCCACCACGGTGGCCGCCGCCCGCGGCCTGGCCCCGGACTTGACCAGCCGCTTCAGGGCCTCGACCGCGAAGGCGATGTCCTGGCCATGGTCGGCCGCGTCGGCCGGGCCGATCACCAGGACGATCTCGCCCTTGACCTCGCCCTTGAAACGGAGAGCCAGTTCGGTCAGGGTGCCGCGGCTCACTTCCTCGTGGAGCTTCGTCATTTCACGGCAGACAGCGGCCTGCCGGTCGGGGGCGAGCTGGGCGAGTGCGGCCAGCGAGTTCGCGATCCGCCGGGGGGACTCGAAGGCGACGACGGTCTCGGCGGAGTTCAGGACCCGCTCCATCTCGCCCGAACGCTTGGGCAGGAACCCCTCGAAACGCCAGCGGTCGGTCGGCAGCCCGGAGGCAACCAGGGCGACCGGGATCACCGACGGACCGGGCAGGACTTCGACCTCGACTCCGCGCTCGATGCAGGCCCGGATCAGGCGGTAGCCGGGGTCTGAGATCGCTGGCATGCCGGCGTCGGAAACCAGCGCGATCCTGTCGCCCCGCTCCATCCGCTTGACCAGCTCGACCGCACGGGACGCCTCGTTGCCTTCATGGTTGGAGACCAGGCGGGGCTTGGGCCGGATCTCCAGACGATCGAGCAGGCGGCCGGTGCGTCGGGTGTCCTCGCAGGCAATGTAGTCGGCCATTACCAGCGCCTCACGAACCCGCTTGCTTACGTCGTCCATGTTGCCGATCGGGGTCGGGCAGACTGTCAGCCGCCCGGGCATCAGGCAGCCTCGGCTTCCATGCGCCCGTAGGCGGCGGCACCGATCATCCCGGCCGCCGGTCCGAGCTCGGCGGCGACGACCCTGGTCGAGTTCATCGGGTTCAGGGCGTACTTCTCGACCTCGCGGCGGGCCGGTGCTATCAGCAGCTCCCCGAAGGCGATCGCTCCCCCACCGAGCACGATGACCTCTGGCTGGAAGACGTTGGCCAGGCCGACCAGCGCCTGGCCGAGGTAGTGGCCGGCCAGGTCAATCGCGCCGAGGGCCGCTTCATCACCCTTCGTCGCGGCCTCGTTCACGGCCTTCGCGTCTATGGTCTCCCCGGCGGCAAGCCGTTGACCAAGCAGCGAGTCGGGTTCACGCTCGGCTGCTTCCCTGCCATGGCGACCGATCGCAGTACCGGAGGCCATCGCTTCGACGCAGCCGCGGTTGGGGCAGTTGCCCTGGCAGGGATGGCCGTCGATCTCGACCACGAGGTGCCCCAGCTCGGCGCCGGCCCCGGTCGAGCCACGGTAGATCTCGCCGTCCAGCCAGATGCCCCCGCCGATGCCGGTGCCGATCGTCAGCAGCAGCGCGTGACGCGTACCGCGGGCGGCACCGTAGAGGGCCTCGGCGAGCATTGCCAGGTTGCCGTCGTTGTCGATCGCGACCGGCAGCTTCACCCCTTCGGAAACCATGTCCCGGATCGGCAGATCCTCAAGGTCGAGGTTCACGGTGCTGATCGCATGCCCGCTCTCGCGATCGATGGTTGCAGGGATGCCGATCCCCACGGAGCTGGCTCCCGGTCGGGCTTCATGCGCCTTGTTGATCTGGGTCGTCAGCAGGTCCACGACCTTCTCCTGCGAATAACCTCTGGAAGGCACTTCTTCTTCCCAAAGGGCTTCAGGCCGCCCATCGACCACCCCGACGGCAAGCTTGGTACCACCCAGATCCGCCCCGATCGATTCAACTTGCGTCATCAGCCACCATTCTTGAAATTCCATGCCTTCTTCAGGTAACAAGCCGGATCCGGACCGGCCCGAGTACAACGTCTATCGCTCCCGGCGGGGGCTTTTCTCGCGGTTCCGCAAGCCTGATCTCGGATCCCTGAGCGGGAAAGAGAAGCAGGCGGCGGATCGACGGAGGGCAGCCCGGCCCGACCGGCAGGACGTACCCTACGAAGTCCACCGCTCCGGCTCCGGCCGGGGTGGCGACCGGTACGGATCGCCCGGCTCCCGCAGGTGGTGGCCCGGGCGCCGCGGAGGCGGCACCAAGCGGGGTGGAAGGCGCTGGTTGAAGTGGATTCTCGTAGCGATTTTCGGCTGGCTGGTGCTCAGCTTCCTCGCCTTCGGCATTTCGGCCCAGATCCAGTCGATGAAGCTTTCCGGTGACGCCAGGGACGCGCTCGGAGGCAGCCCCTGGATGCTGACCAGCCCCCAGAACATCCTGATCATCGGGACCGACTCCCGGCCACCCGACACGCTTGAGCCCGGGGCCGCCCAGGAGGAGCGCTGCTACGAGCAGCAGGCCGAGGGCGAGGCCCCGCATGACGGTTGTGCCGGAGCCCGGGCCGACACCCTGATGGTCGTGCGGGCCGGTGGCGCGAAGTTCAAGAAGCTCAGCATCCCCCGGGACAGCTACGCCGCGATCCCCGGCCAGGACTCGCAGAAGATCAACGGTGCCTACGCCTTCGGTGGTGCCGCGCTTCAGGTCCAGACGGTCGAGGACTTCCTCGGCATCACGATCGACCACGTGGTGATCCTCAACTTCACCGGCTTTGAGGACTTCATCGACGCGATCGGCGGGGTGAAGGTCGACGTGCCGGTCCGGCTTTGTGCCGACATTTCCGGTGGCGAAGCGAACGGCGGCTGGTCGATCGACCTCGAGAAGGGATCGAATACCCTGGACGGCGAGACCGCACTCGCCTACGCCAGGACCCGCAAGCCCAGCCCTTGTCCCGGTTCCGAGCCGAGTGCGTTCACCGAGGGATACGACGATCTGGACCGGGCGGCCGCCCAGCAGCTGGTCATGAACGGGATAAAGGAGCGCCTGACCGACCCGCTCCGCCTCCCCTACAACTTCATCAAGGGTCCGATCATCGGCTGGACGGCGCCGAAGGCCTTCGTATCCGACATGGGCTTCATCACCCTCCCCCAGCTCGCCCTCTCGACCGTGTTCGCCGGTTCATCCAAGCCCGATGTGCTGATCCCGTCCGGACCCGGGCCGGGCGGGAGCCTCGAGATCCCCGAGTCCGAGCGTCAGCGCGCCGCCGCCGCACTCGAGAGCTGAGGGGCGCCGGGAAGTCAGAAACCCGCAACTGTTGCGGTTTTCTCCCTTCCGACTGTCAGTTCGAGCCGGAGGACGAAGAGGCTCTGGACCCGGAGCCGGTTGAGCTTGAGGAGCCAGAGCTTGACGAGCCAGAGCTCGACGAGGAGCCGGAATCGGACGAACCTGACCCCGACGAAGAGGCCTCGGACGATCCGGAAGAACCGGAATCGGAAGATCCCGATTCCTTCTTCGCTGCTTCGGCGGCTGCCTTCGCCTTGTTGGTTTTTCGGGTTCCGTAGTCGGTGTTGTGGAATCCGGAACCTTTGAAGTGAATCGCCGGCGAATGGAGGACCTTGGTGACCTTCTGGCCGGTGGTCGGGCAGACGGTCAGGGCATCCTCGGTGATCGACTGCATCACTTCGAAAGTGGTTCCGTCTTCGCGTCTGTACTCGTAGATCGGCATTGCGGGTCTGATTATCGCAGCGCGCTGCTCTCTGCGTCTCTATACCTTTGACCCCATGAGCGATTACGCCACCGACAAGAACAACGAAGTGACAATGGAAGAGATCGTCGCACTCGCCAAGCGCCGCGGTTTCGTTTTCCCTTCTTCGGAGATCTACGGTGGCCTCGGATCGACCTACGACTACGGCCATTACGGCGTTCTGCTCAAGAACAACGTCAAGAACGAGTGGTGGAAGTCGATGCTGGTCGAACGCGACGACATCGTTGCCCTGGACTCGGCGATCCTCCAGCACCCCAGGGTCTGGGAGGCCTCCGGGCATCTGGCCGGCTTCACCGACCCGCTGGTCCAGTGCCTGGGCGAATGCAAGCGGCGCTGGCGTGAAGACCACCTGCGGGAAGCGAACGTTGAAAAGGGCGGGAACTACGACGATCCGATCGTCTGCCCCGAATGCGGTGGCGAGCTTTCCGAGCCGCGCAACTTCAACCTGATGTTCGAAACCCACATGGGTCCGGTAGCCGACGACGGCAACTCCGTGTACCTGCGTCCGGAGACGGCCCAGGGCATCTTCATCAACTTCAAGAACGTCCTCAACTTCGCCCGCAAGAAGCCGCCGTTCGGCATCGCCCAGGTCGGTAAGTCCTTCCGCAACGAGATCACCCCGGGCAACTTCATCTTCCGGACCCGCGAGTTCGAGCAGATGGAGATGGAGTTTTTCGTTCCACCGGCAGAGGCCCAGGAGTGGTGGGAGAAGTGGGTTGAGATCCGGCACAACTGGTACCTGGAGCTTGGCATCCGTCCCGACTTCCTGATGATCCGCCCGCACGAATCCGACGAACTGTCCCACTACTCGTCGGGCACCTCGGACATCGAGTACCTCTTCCCGATCGGCTGGTCGGAGCTCGAGGGCATCGCCAACCGGGGCAATTTCGATCTGACCCAGCATCAGGAACATTCCGGCGAGAAGCTCGAGTACTTCGACCAGCAGTCAGGCGAGCGCTACATCCCTCACGTGATCGAGCCTGCCGCGGGAGCGGACCGCGCCGCCCTCGCCTTCCTCGTCGACGCCTACGCGGAGGAAGAGGTCGAGGGCCGCAAGCGAACCGTGCTGCAGCTCCACCCCCGCCTGGCGCCGGTCAAGGTTGCCGTGATGCCGCTCTTCAACAAGGAGGGCATGCCGGAAACCGCGCAGGAGATCAACGCCGCGCTGCGCAAGGCCGGCATCCAGACCGAGTACGACACCGGCGGGTCGATCGGCAAGCGCTATCGCCGTCAGGACGAGATCGGCACCCCTTGGGGAATCACCGTCGACTTCGACACAAAGGACGACGGCCAGGTGACGCTGCGTGACCGCGACTCGCTGGAGCAGGTCCGCGTGCCGATCGAGGGACTACCGGAGCTGATAGCCGGCAAGCTGGCCGAACCCTGGAAGTCACCCAAGCTCGGCTGAGCCGCAAGCAACACTCGGGGGCGGCCTTCCCGGGGGCCCCATTCCGGGCCGCGCCCCGGGCAATTGCCGCAGCCATGGCCACACCCGCAGCAGCCTCCCGGCCACGTTGACCCAAGGAGTCGATCTGCTCGGCTTCTAGCGCCGGCGACCCGAGCCTCTCGACAGCATCGAGGTAGTCATCTGAACTGATCAGGCGCTGATAGGGGCTGCCGGTTACCTCTTCAGTCAGGGTGTAGGCGGGTCCGGTGCCTTCTACCTCCACCTGCCCCAGGGCCGCTCTCGTTATCTCGGTCTGGCCAGCCAGAAAAGCCCTTCCATTCCCGAGCTCGACGAGGTTCGAGGCGACCGAGAAGAGCGATAACGGGAGAATCGCGAGGGGCAGCCAGCGGGGAGTCTCCACCCCACCCAGCAGAAGCCCGACCCAGGCGATGAGGAGGATCACGGCCGGATACTGGTAACGACTCGCGTCCGGAACCCTTCCCTCTCCCATGGCCAGGCCGCCGAGCAGCCAGAACGCCAGAAGGGCGGCGCCACAGGCCGGCAGTACGGTCGAAAACTCTCCGCGGCCCCTGGAGACACGCCAGAGGGTGATCCCTAAGAGGGCCGCGACCAGCAGGGGAAACACGAGCCAACCCGGCCGGTTCAGAAACGGGAGGGTGAAAGACCCAGTCAAGGTCTCGACCGCAGCCACGGAAGCATGCCAGAGGTATTCCGGAAGGTTCAGGACATTGCCGGTCAGATCAACCCCGCTTCCGTCACCAGGCCGTAGGAGGAACCAGAGAACGAAAAGTCCGAGCGGAATCCCGGGTATCCAGGCCCTGCGCCCCTGCCGCCGCAGAAGCACGTCAACGACGGCCCCTGCGGCGAACGCCAGCCCGACTCCACCGCAGGCCAGCGCAACAAGGAGCAGCAACGAGGCCGCCGCGTCTCCCCTTCGGCTCTGGTTGTCAAGGGCGAGCAGCATCCCCAATCCTGCAGCCATTCCGATCTGGAAGTTCATCGAGAGTCCGAGCAGCAGCGCCTCCCACGCATACCCGAGGAACATCGCCGGCAGGACCAGGACCAGTGCCAGCGAGGCAGCGAGACGGCGGCGCACCAGCAGATAGAGCAGGACCGAACTGGTCGTGGCGGCGATCACAGTCACCAGCCGGTAGGGAAGCTGGCTGGACATGCCAAAGAGCTCCAGACCGACCCCGTAAACAAGCGATGGCACGAGGAAGATCTGGTCGTTGTGAGCCTGGAACAACGAAGAAGGCGATAGCGGCGACGGGTTGAGGACCAGCTGCCATTCGTCGAAAAAGAAGGTCAGATCACGTCCGGCCCAGATGAGGACGATCGCGGCCCCGGCCGTGAGCAGTCCAAACAGCAGATCGGCGGGACGTTGGAGCACAAACGAATTCAACATGACGCCACGACCGGATCGGGCGCCGACAGGCGGTCAGCGGAAACTGAAAAGCCTTCGGGCCATCTCCAGTGTGGCCCGGTCGACCGGCTTGACCTTTGCCGCTTCTTCGAGAGGAATCGAATCGATCACGTTGCCCTGCCAGGCGACCATCCGCCCGAACTCGCCGGCCTTGGCCATGTCGTAGGCCTTGATTCCGAAGCGGATGGCCAGAAGACGGTCGGTCGCAGTTGGAGTGCCTCCGCGCTGAATGTGACCCAGTACCGCGACTCTCGATTCGAAACCGGTCCGAATCTCGAGCTCCCGGGCAAGAACGGCACCGATTCCACCGAGCCTGGGGTACCCGTAGTCGTCAACGGTCTGGACAGGCTGCACCAGCCGTTCAACGCCATCCTCGAAAACAAGCTTTGCTCCCTCTGCGACAACGATGATCGAAAAACTCTTGCCTCGTCGATGTCGGGACTCAATTCCTTCGGCCAGCTCCTCGACCGTGGTCGCCAGCTCCGGGATCACTACTGCGTCAGCACCACCCGCCACCGCGGAGTGAACTGCAATCCAGCCGGCGTTCCGGCCCATGACTTCAACGACCATCACGCGATCGTGTGACTGCGCGGTCGACTGGAGGCGATCGATCGCGTCGGTTGCTGTCTGGACTGCTGTGTCGAAACCGAAGGTGTAATCAGTACCGCTGACGTCGTTGTCGATTGTCTTTGGCACGCCGATCACCGGCAAACCGTCATCGGAGAAGATCCGTCTGCCGATCTCCATCGTGTGTTCTCCACCGATCGAAATCAGCGCGTCGATGCCACCGGCTTCCATTGACTCCCTGATCCGCTCGATTGCCCCTTCGCGATGCGGTTCGAAAGAGGAGGTGCCGAGGATCGTGCCGCCGCTGCCCAGGAGGCCCTTGATGGAGGTCTGGTCAAGAGCGAGATAGTCGCGATCGGCGAGCCCGGCATAGCCATGACGGATGCCGACGACCTCGTCACCGGAATTCAGAGCCGACCGGGTGACGGCCCAGATGACCGCGTTCAGCCCCGGACAATCTCCGCCCGCAGTGAGGATTCCCACTCTCAATTCTTCTTTCCCGGAAGTTGATCGGGATCAGCTTTCACCGCAGGCATTCTCACGAACGGGATCGCCTCGAGGTTAACCATCTGAGAACGTCCCACGGCGGCACCGGATTGCCAGCTTGACCGCGTCTGCTTGACTTCCCGTCATGAGACCTTCAGTTGTCGAGAGCACCAGCGAGGACCGGCTTCTTTACGGAGCCGTTCATCTGGATGTAACCGACCTGGATCGGTCCCTGGTCTTCTGGCGGGACCTGATCGGCATGACCGAACTGGGTTCGACCGAAGACGGCGGCATCCGGCTCGGAGTGCCGGAGGCCACGCTCGTGGTCCTTCATCCGGGGGCGAGCGCACCGGTTCAGCGTGGTTACTCGGCGCTCTATCACCTCGCGATCCACATGCCCTCGGAAGCAGAGTTCGCGCGGATCCTTGGCCGCCTCATGGCTGCCCGTTACCCGAACGCGCCAACCGACCACATCACCCACTGGGCCACCTATCTCGACGACCCGGATGGAATCAACGTCGAAATCGCCTTCGAGACCCTCGACCGTGTTGGACAGATCGAGATCGCAGGGGGCCGTCCGCTGATCATCGATTCCGAAGGTCGAAGGCACGACATGACGGAACCGCTCGGCCTCGAAGAGGTCTTCTCGTACCGCGGCGACGAGGAACTGTCGGGTCCGCTGCCCGACGGCACCAGGATCGGTCACGTGCACCTCTACGTCGGTGACCTCGAGGCCGCCCAGGACTTCTACGAGGAGGTCGGATTCACCCGACACCTCGACGCGTCCGCGATCGGTTTCGCCGATCTTTCGCTCGGCGGCAGCTTCCCTCACCGGATCGCAGTGAACGTCTGGCAGGGCCTCGGGGCCCCCCAGGCACCCGCGGGCACCGCCGGGATGCG
This sequence comes from Solirubrobacterales bacterium, assembly GCA_036780865.1. GTDB lineage: Bacteria > Actinomycetota > Thermoleophilia > Solirubrobacterales > 70-9 > 67-14. Next base: position 55,395 of record DAIQCC010000015.1, read on the forward strand.
CTACTTCGAGCTCCTGACCCCTGACAGTTCGACCGCTTCGACCTCGGTACTGGTTGATCCTTCGGGAAACAGGGTTCATCTCAAGGCCGGCCCGGTCGGCTAGACGCCGGACTTTCCTGCGGATAAGCTCCCCGCATGGGAGCCAGCGGGGTGCGCGTCAGGGTTCAGGGAGCGATGGCCGGCCTGGCCGCATGTGTGGCGTTCTCGGTGGGAGCTTCAGACGCCAGGGCGGGAGACTGGGCTGATTCGTTTCGGATTTCCTCGGTCGCCACAAGCGAAAGCGGGGTGGACAAGTTCACCGCGGCAACCGACGGAGCGGGCAGCTTCATCCGCGTCTGGACCCAGATCGAACCTGCGAATGTTGGCGTTCAACTGAAGGTCTTTTCCCAGGTCAGCCGTGCCGACGGCTCGAACGGCCAGATACACCAGGTCTTCGATTCCCCGACCGACGCCTGGATCCAGTCCATTGACGTTTCCCTGGGTCCGGACGGGACCGGCCATCTCGTCTGGCTGGAAAGCGAAACGACCTGCTCCCCGGGCTGCTCGACCACAGACTTCGTGCGCTATCTGAAGTTGAACGAAAGTGGCCAGCCAGTCGGCAACCTCCACACGTTGGCCGAGCGTGACAATGACGAGGGCAGCACGGCCAGCCGGCCCAGGGTAGATACCGACAGCGACGGGGTGACGAGGATCGCCTGGTTCGAATCTGACGGAGTCTCAACAGAAGGTCGCATAGCGATGCTCCTGGTTCCTGATGGCGGCACACCGCTCTCTGATTTCAACCTGAGGACGGGTAACGACTGGTCAAGCGTCGACGGCCTCGACCTCGACAGCAACAGCGACGGTGACACCATTGTCACCTGGGCGGGAGAACCGGACACTGTCAAGGTCGTCGAGGCACTGAGGGTCGGAAGCGATGGTTTCGTCCCGACCGAGGCGGAGCTGCTCCACACGTCCACCGATTCGATCGGCGAGCTCCAGGCAGTCATCGACGAAGCCGGCAAGTCAACTGTTGCCTTCCTCGAAAACGGTGTTGAAAGCAAGGTCTTTGCCAGGCAATCCGGAGCCGACGGGCAGGTGCTTGGCGCCAATGCCATCGAGATCAGTGACCCGAATGGCACCGATGCGGACCTGTCTCCCGACGGCTTGGCGGTGGCACCCGATGGCACGGCGAATCTGGCGTGGGTTCAGACCCAGTCGCCGCCCGGTCAGCCGGGCATCCGAACCCGGTCGATTTCACCGGCGGGCGTGGTGGGTCCGGTCATCGAAGCGGTGCCACCGGCGACCGGGGTGAATCCGTTCAGCGCGATGATCGGCAGCGGTCCCGATGGAGGACTCCTCGCCTACATCAATCTGCCGGTCGCCGGACCTGAAAACGGCGTTGACAGCACCCGGGCCGTGGAGCTCTCCCCGAATGGAACGCCGACTGGCCCGACTGCGATCCTCGACACGGTAGGGCTGGCGGCCGACACGATCTCCGCAGAAAGCATCGTCATGTCGGGGAGCGATGCCAGCCTTTCCTGGAGGCATGCCCGGGACGAGGTTTCCTTCTACGGGGAGATATCTGGCGCGATCTGGGACGGAACCAGTCCGGAGGTGACTCTCTGGGTGCCTGCCGAAGCGACCGCAGGCCAACAACTTGTAATGGCAGCCCAGGCTGTCGATCGAAGCGCCGTCGAATTCGAGTGGTCGGTCAACGGCACACCGGTCACCGGAGACGGCGCCTACCTGCGACATGTCTTCACCAACCCGGGAAGCAGCTCGGTCAGAGTCGAGGTCACCGATGCGGCAGGAAACAAGACGGTCGCCGAAGAGACGGTCAGCGTCGGAGCCGCCCCTCAACCACCGGTGGCCCCGGACACCTTGATCACTGCGAAACCCGGCAAGAGGGTAAAGGCGAGGTCCGCCACCTTCAGGTTCACCTCCTCACTGGCCGGCTCGAAGTTCGAATGCCGGCTCGACAGGGCCGGGTGGAGCGCCTGCAAGTCCCCAAGGAAACTCGGGAAGCTGAAGCCCGGCAAGCACACTTTCAAGGTCCGGGCCATCAAGGGTGACCTGCTCGACCGGACCCCTGCCAGCTACAGCTGGACGGTCAAGAAGCCCAAGAAGAAACGCTGATTCGCCGACAGCCGGTGAAATAGTTGGACCGTGAGATCGCTCGTGGATGACCGGTTTTCGGTGCTGAGGTTCGCCTCCTGGCGGATCGCCCAGATCTGCGTGGCCGCCGGTGTGGCGTGGCTGATCGCCACCAGGGTCGTCGGGCACTACGAGCCGTTCTTCGCTCCCATCGCGGTCGTGCTGGTACTCGGTCTGGCGATCGAGCAGCGGGGACGGCGAGCCTACGAAGTCGCTCTGGGCGTAGCGATCGGGATCGCAGTCGCCGACCTGATCGTGCTCGCCGTTGGCACCGGTACCTGGCAACTGATGCTGGTGATCGGGCTTGCCATGAGCGCGGCAATCCTTTCAGGCGGCGGGGTGTTGCTGGTGAACCAGGCGGCAATCTCGGCAGTCCTTGTCGCCACCCTCCCCGCTCCCGACCTGGCCGAGTCCACCCACCGGTTCGTGGACGCACTGATCGGCGGCGGAGTGGCGCTGGCCGCGAACGCGATCACCCCGGTCGATCCGGTGCGCCTGGTCCGTCGCTATCTCGAACCCCTGCTGGGCCGGCTCTCGGGGACCCTGGTTGACATAGCCGATGCTCTCGAGCACAACAGCCACGAAGAGATAGTCGCCGCCCTGCAGCGCGCCCGCGAACTGGATCCGGCAGTGCGTGAGATGAAGATCGCGGTTGAAGCCGGGCAGGAAACGATCTCGCTCGCCCCGACCAGACGCCGAAAGAGGGGAAGGGTCGACCAGCTGGCGGCTGCCGCCGAGCCGATCGACCTGATGATCCGCAACACGAGGGTTCTCGCCAGGGCCTGCCAGCGCGCGATCGATCTGGACGAGCACATACCGCCGGTCGTTCCCGACTCGATTCGTGACCTCGCCACCGCGGTGGGCCGGCTCGATGCGCACCTCGGTGGCGCGCCGGCAAGGTCGGCCACCAGGGAGTCCGCGCTACGGGCCGCCGCGAAGGCGACCGCGGCGCTGGAGGAAACCTCGAACCTGTCGGTCAGCGTCATCGTCGGCCAGATCCGATCCGGCGCGACCGACCTGCTCCTTGGGCTCGGCCTGTCAAGCGAAGAAGCTCTCAGGGAAGTCAGAAACGCGAGGGATAGGCTCGGACTGTGAGGCTCTTCACGACGATCAGGCCGTACCGTCGGGAGTGGCTCCGGCCGGACCTGTTTGCCGCCTTCACGGTCTGGGCGGTGCTGGTTACCGAAGCCCTGGCCTACGCCACGATCGCCGGGGTGTCGCCGATCGTCGGCCTGTATGCCGCCCCCGGCGCCCTGCTGCTCTACGCCGCGATCGGCACCTCCCGCAACCTGATTACCGGGGCCAATGCCGCGGCGGCTGCGCTTTCGGCAGCGGTGGTCGGCGGCATCGTCGCCGGCGACAACGGTGCATTCGCCCAGACCACCGCTGCGCTTGCGATCTGCATCGGAATCATCGCCGTGGTGGCCGGAGTCGCGAGGCTCGGCTTCGTTGTCAACTTCATCTCGATCCCGGTCCTGCGCGGTTTCATCACCGGCCTGGCCCTGACCATCATCGCCGGCCAGGTTCCACATCTCTTCGGGGTCCAGTCAAGCGACGGTGACTTCTTCGACCGGGTCTGGGTCTTCCTCACCAACCTGAACGAGATCGATCCGGTGACCGCAGCGATCGGCCTTGGCAGCCTCGCCTTCATTCTCTACTGCCGATACTTCCACCCTGCGATTCCCGGATCCCTGATCTCGGTCGGGGTCGGGATCATCGCGGTCACGGCCTTCGACCTGGGAGCAAACGGTGTGGCGATAATCGGCCCGATCGAGGGCGGCCTGCCTTCCCCCAGCATTCCGGAAGCCGGTTTCGCCGACCTCGGCGCGCTCGTGATTGGCGCCGCCGGCGTGATGATCGTCGGGTTCGCCGAGGGTCTGGCCTCCGCCGGCGCCAATCCGTCCGACGACGAAAAGGTCGACCCCAACCGCGAGCTGGTCGGAATGGGCATGGCGAACGTCTCCGGCGGTCTCGCAGGCGGCTTCGTGGTCACCGGCAGCGTCTCCAAGACGGCGATCAACGCCGCCGCGGGGGCACGATCACAACTGGTGGGCCTCGTGGTCGCGGCGCTGGTGGTCCTGACCATGCTGTTCTTCTCGGGGATCTTCGAGTCCCTGCCGGAAGCGGCGCTGGCGGCCGTCGTGATCGCCGCGCTGATCCACGTTGTGGACGTTCACAGCCTCCGGACCTACTACCGGATCCTCGATTACGGAAACGAGCTCAATCCGGCCAACCGCCCGGACTTCATTGCGGCGATCGCGGCCCTGCTCGGAGTCATGGTCTTCGACATCCTACCCGGCCTCTTCATCGGTATCGCCGCTTCCCTGGGCCTGCTCCTCTACCGCTCCTCGATGCCCCATGTCGCGAGGCTGGGGGAGCTCGGGCATCAGCCAGGCCACTGGGGGGACGTCAAACGCCACACCGATGCCCTTGAGCACCCAGGGGTGCTGGTGGTCCGCATAGAGGCGGCGCTCTTCTTCGCGAACGCGGACCAGATCAAGAGCATCGTCACCGGCATGGTCGGGAAGTCGACCAAGGCGGTAGTCCTCGACGTCGAGACGGTTCCCTTCATCGATCTCACCGGTGCCCTGATGCTGCAGTCGCTTTCCAGCCAGCTCGAACGCGACGGAATCGCGATGGCGATTGCGAGGGACGTCGGGCAGGTCGAAGACCTGATCCGCTCAACCGGTATGGAGGACCTGCTCGACGAGGCCTACGTCTCGATCAAGGAAGCGGTCGCGGCGGTGTCACCAGGGCAGAACCCGGCGTCCGCCCCGCCCTCCGGCATCAGCCCCGGTCAGTGATCCGGATCCCATTGCTCGCCGGAAGCGGCGCGCTCCAGGCCCACCCAAGCAAACTCCATGACCATGGCCAGAACCTGTTCGCGGGGAACCTCGGGGTGCTCGTCCCACCAGTTGGCGATCGCGGTGACCGACCCCATCAGCTGTCGTGAAGTGGCGTCCAGGACCAGTTCGAAACTGATGCCGGCGGGCAGCGAAGACCTCGGCATCTCGGCGGCCATCATCGCGCCGATGATCCTGGCCACCTCGGCAAACAGTCGCTCCCAGGTCTCGCTGACGTCGTCGCTTGCCCGGTGTCGGATCAGGAGCCGCCAGGCGTCACGTCGTTCTTCGACGAAAGCCAGGAACCCGTCCAGTCCGGCAACCAGCCTGTCCTCGCTGCGTTCACCCGCCGCGGTCGCAGCGGCGAGGATGCGGCCGAGCAGTTCACCCACCCATGTTTCGAGGATCTCCTTGTAGAGATCGCGCTTCGAGGAGAAGTGCTCGTAGATGAGGGCTTTCGAGACACCGGCCCTGTCGGCTACCTCGTCCAGGGTGGTCTCCTGGTAGCCACCCGCTGCGAAGACGTCGAGCGCCGCATCCAGGATCAGCTTGCGACGCTCGGCTGCCGGCAGACGCCGCCGCACGGGAGGTTCGTTCGGAGTCACCGGGACGATTGTAGTAACTGACTGACGAGTCAGTTACTATGCGCGGCGCACACCGCAACGAGGAGAGAGCATGTCTATCGCCCAGTCAGAGCCGCAGAGCCAGAAAGCCGGATCCGTTTCCTACATGGATCTCTACAGGCGCTGGGAAGAGAACAACTGGAGCGCGATGGCGCTCGACTTCTCGGCCGACCGGGACGGCTGGAATTCGCTTTCCGACCTCCAGCGCGAATCGGCCCTCTGGATGTACTCGATGTTCTTCTACGGCGAGGACTCCGTTGCTGACAACCTCTCGCCCTACGTCGATGCCGCACCGACCGAGGAGCAGGCCTACTTCCTGACCACCCAGCAGGTCGACGAGGCCCGGCACGCAGTGTTGTTCCACCGATTCTTCAAGGAAGTGCTCGGAATCGAGGGCGATGTCGGCAAGACCCTCGAAGCCACCCTCCCCCAGCTCAATTGGGGCTACCGGGGCGTCTTCGACCGGCTCGACCGAATGGCGGACGAGTTGCGCGCCGACCGGTCGCTACCGAAGTTCGCCCAGGCGATCACGCTTTACCACCTCATCGTAGAAGGAACCCTGGCGCAGCCCGGCCAGCACTTCATCGAGGACTTCTTCACCAGGGATGGCGGCATGCCCGGGTTCAGTGCGGGGATGGTGAACGTCTCCCGTGACGAGCAGCGCCACATCGGTTTCGGCGTCAAGACCCTCTCGGAGATCGTGCCGCAGTCCGAAGAATGCAAGGCCGCGATCGTCGATCTGTTCCGTGAGGTCAACCGGTACTCGATCGGCGTCTTCTGCCCTCCGGGCTTCGACCGGGCCTACACGGAGTGCTGGGGTTTCACGATGGAGGACATCTACGCCTTCGGCCTGAAGCTGGTCCGTCAGCGCTGGAAGACAATCGGCTTCCCGCTCCACGAGATGCCGGATGACGTCTGGCCTTTCGACCACTCGATGAGCGACGAGGAGATTGCCGCCCGACAGGTCCGGCTGCTGCTCGCCGGCGTCACCGGGGCCCCCAACGCAAGTCCGGACTCCTCTCCCGAAGTCCAGGAGCTGCTCTTTGACATGACCGCCCGCCGGGCCAACACCTCGAAGGCAGGAGGCGGTCCGTTCCGGGTGCAGTGGCAGTTCGCCGATGCCGCCCCCTGGCACGTGATCGTCGACAACGGCTCGACCCGGGCGCAGATCGGCGAGATCCCTGAACCCCATGTGACCCTGACCACGACCTGGCCTGAATGGGTGGGGATCGCCCTCAATGACCGCAACCCCCTGCGGGCGATCGTCGAGCGGCGCCTTTCGGCCAAGGGCTCCCCCCGGGCGCTCGGCACCTTCCGCAAAGTTTTTCCCCCGGTCTGAATCAGACCGCAACCCTTGGCGCCCTGCCCGGTTATAGGGGCAGTCCGCGTGCCAGGGAGGGATGCCCGGCAGGGACTGACAGAAGCAGGGGGGAGGTGGCGGCGTCCTCGGACCCGCCACCTTTCGTTTAAGCGCCGCCTTGGCCCCGACCGGGACCGCCCGCCGGCCCCGTCCGCGGCTCAACGTGAGAGGTTCTTGATCTTGCGGGCCGCCTTGACCCGTTCGTTCTGGTCGAGGTCGACCTTTCGCAGGCGGATCGAGTTCGGCGTGATCTCGACGCACTCATCGGAGCGCAGAAACTCGATCGCCGACTCGAGAGTGAGCGGCTTCGGCGGCGTAAGGCGAACCAGCACATCCGAAGTCGATGAACGCATGTTGGTCAGCTGCTTCTCCTTGACCGCGTTCACGTCCAGGTCGTTTGAGCGGGCGTGTTCGCCGACGATCATTCCTTCGTACACATCCTCGCCGGGCCCGACGAACATGGCGCCGCGCTCCTGCAGGCCGAAGAGCGCGAAGCTGGCTGTCGTGCCCTGACGATCGGCGACGAGCGAACCGGTCGCGCGGGTCGTGATCTCCCCCGCCCATGGCTCCCAGCCCTCGAAGATCGAGTGGAGGATTCCGGTTCCCCTGGTCTCGGTCAGGAACTCGGTCCTGAATCCGACCAGTCCCCGGGCCGGAATCACGTAGTCGAGTCTGGTCCAGCTGTCGGACTGGGCCGTCATGTTTTCCATCCGGCCCTTGCGGGCGGCCAGCAACTGGGTTACTGCTCCGACGTGCTCCTCGGGGACGTCGATGACGAGGCGCTCCATCGGCTCATGCATCTCGCCGTCGACCTCGCGGGTCAGCACACGAGGCTGTCCGGCGGTCAGTTCGAATCCCTCGCGGCGCATCATTTCGAGCAGGATCACCAGCTGAAGCTCGCCCCGGCCCTGGACCTCCCAGGCATCGGGACGTTCGGTCGGCAGTACTCGAATCGCCACGTTGCCGAGCAGTTCCTGATCGAGGCGGTTCTGGATCTGGCGGGCGGTGACCTTGTCTCCGTCGCGTCCGGCCAGAGGTGAAGTGTTGATGCCGACCACGATCGAGAGCGAAGGCTCGTCGACCTGGATCACCGGCATCGGGTCGGGCTTCTCGGTGTCGGAGAGGGTTTCCCCGATGGTCACTTCGGGGATGCCGGCCACGGCGATGATCTCGCCCGGTCCGGCCTCCTTCGCCGGTACGCGTTCGAGGGCCTCGGTGATGAAGAGTTCAGAGATGCTGGCCTTCTCGACCGACCCGTCGGCGCGGCACCAGCCGACCTGGGATCCGGCCTTGATCGTGCCCTGGATCACTCGGCAGATCGCGAGCCTGCCCAGGTACGGCGAGGCATCTAGATTCGTGACCCAGGCCTGCAGGACGTGCCCCTCCTCGTATTCCGGGGCCGGGATGTGCTCGACCATCAGGTCAAGGAGCGGCTTGAGGTCTTCGCCTTCGACGCCTTCTTCCAGTGAGGCCCAGCCCTTCTTGCCGTTCGTGTAGACGATCGGGAACTCGATCTGCTCGCCGTCGGCCCCGAGATCCATGAAGAGTTCGTAGACCTCGTCGACTACTTCGCCGATCCGGGCGTCGGGCCGGTCAACCTTGTTCACGACGAGAATCACCGGCAGGCCGGCCTCAAGTGCCTTACCGAGCACGAAACGGGTCTGCGGCAGCGGGCCTTCGGAAGCATCGACCAGCAGCACGACACCGTCGACCATGGTCAGTCCCCGTTCGACCTCGCCACCGAAGTCGGCGTGGCCGGGAGTGTCGATGATGTTCAGCTTTACGTCGCCGTACTGGACCGCGGTGTTCTTGGCGAGAATGGTGATGCCCTTCTCGCGCTCGAGGTCCATCGAGTCCATGACCCGTTCGTTGACGTCCTGGCCCTGGCGGAAAGCGCCAGACTGCCAGAGCATCGCGTCAACGAGAGTGGTTTTGCCATGGTCGACGTGAGCGACGATGGCCACATTGCGTATGTCTTCCCTGCGGGCCAAAGGACCGGACAGTCTAGGGAAGCCATTCCTTCGACGCGTCTGCGGTCACGCGGGGTCGGGTGGCATCACCGGGAAGCGGCAACACCTCGGTCGGCATTCAGCCTCCCTCCGCCTGAGTATCCCGGCGACGCCCACCCGACCCCACGGCAACCTCGAATCTCTTCTGCCACGAGAAAGGCGCCAGATTCGATACCTGCCTCGTGGCAGTTTCGGGCGGAGCCGGCCCAACCATTCATGGATTATCTGGGCCGGCGGGTTGAACAGGGAAGCCGGGCGAAGCTCGCCGACTACTGATGCGCGGGTGGATGCCAGGGGCCTCCAGCCGTTCAATGGCGAGGAGACAGGCCGGAAATGGCCGCGATAGTACGCGGGTATACGTGAAGCTGCCGTTTCCGGCCGCCGACGAAGCCAGCGGGCGGCTGGTGGCTCCTGGCGCGGCCGGGGCTACTCGGCTACGGGAGTACCGTTGGTCTGGGCGGTTTCCGGGCTGGTGGTCGAGGTGTAGACGAACTCCTCTTCGGCTCCGAAGATCGCGTCGAGCAGGCTCTTGCGGGCCGACTCGCTGAAGACGAGAACCAGGCCGCCCGTCACGACACCGACCAGAAGAACGTTTCGGATCGGGTGACGCTTCTTGCGCTTGGGCTCACGAATCCGCTCGGCGGCGTCGCGCAGGGAGTCGGCGGCACTCTGCAGCTCCTTCTTGACCCGCCTGTCCTGGGTCACCGACTCGACCGCCGAACCGCGGTTGGTCTGGATGCGCTGGAGCGCCTTGCGGCCCGCGAGGGCGGCGGCGATCAGACTCGCGCGAAGCTCCTCGTCCTCGATCAAACGGCGGACATGCTGGTTGTCACGCACGGTCGAGTAAGCCTGGCCCGCCTTGTCTGAAATGTTTTCCTTGCCCATGTACCCCTCGCTTGGTTACCGATTGAAGTTTCCTGAGAATACCGTTACCCCGCTGCAAAGAAAAACGAACCGCCCGAAGATCAGACTTTGAGCGTGCCTTCCAGGGCAACCGCCAGGGCGTCCCCGACCTTGTCCGCGTAGCGGAATTCGACCACCGCACGCTCGTGTTCCGGGATCTCCTCGACGTCACCCTGGTTTCTTCCCGGGAGGATCACGATCTTGATTCCCGCCCTCTGCGCAGCCAGTGACTTCTCCTTGACGCCGCCGATCGGCAGCACCTGGCCGGTCAGCGTGACCTCCCCGGTCATCGCGACGTCGTTTCGTACCGGGCGTCCGGTGATCAGCGAAACGAGGGCAACGGTGATCGCCACGCCGGCGGAAGGACCGTCCTTGGGGACCGCCCCGGCCGGAACGTGGATGTGGAGGTCGTGGGTCGCGAACCATTTCTCGTCGAGGCCCGGAGCGAGGTCCCGGGCGTTGGCCCGGACGTACGAGAGGGCGGCCTGTGCCGATTCCCTCATCACCTCGCCGAGCTGGCCGGTGATCACCAGCTTGCCATTGCCCGGCATAGCGGTCGCCTCGATGAAGAGCACGTCTCCGCCGGTCGGGGTCCAGGCGAGACCGGTGGAAACCCCCGGCACCCGGGTGCGCCTCCGGGTCTCCGAGAACACCCGCCGCCGGCCGAGCATCTCCCTGACCTTCTTGCCGGAGACCTTGACCTTCTTCGGCTTGTCGCCGTCCTCGGCGAAGACCCTCGCAACCTTGCGGCAGACGGTGCCGATCTCCCGCTCCAGGTTTCGCACCCCCGCTTCCCGGGTGTACTCCTCGATGATCGCGGTCAGGGCGGGATCGGTGAAGGAGATCTGGGACGGCTTCAGGCCATTCGCCTTGATCTGGCGGGGCACGAGGTACCGGCGGGCGATGTGCCGCTTCTCGTCGACCGTGTAGCCGGCCAGCTGGATCACCTCCATGCGGTCCCGGAGTGGGCCGGGAATGGTGTCCAGCACGTTGGCGGTGGCGATGAACATCACGTCCGAAAGGTCGAACGGCATGTCCAGGTAGTGGTCCCTGAAGCTCTCGTTCTGGGCGGGGTCGAGAACCTCGAGCATCGCCGAGGAGGGATCGCCACGGAAATCGGATCCCATCTTGTCGATCTCGTCGATCATGAAGACGGGGTTCTTCGAGCCGGCGTCGCGCAGGGCCCGGACGATCGTGCCGGGCATCGCGCCGATGTAGGTGCGGCGATGACCCCTGATTTCCGCTTCGTCCCGAACCCCGCCGACCGAGATCCGCTCGAACTCCCGGCCAAGGGCACGGGCGATCGACTGTCCGAGGCTCGTCTTGCCGACGCCGGGAGGACCGACGAAACAGAGGATGGGCCCGGGTGAGTCCGGGTTCAGCTTGCGGACCGCGAGGTATTCGAGGATGCGGTCCTTGATCTTCTCCATGTCGTAGTGATCTGCGTCAAGGACTTCGCGGGCGTGCTCGATGTTGAGGTTGTCCTCGGTCTCCTTTGACCAGGGCAGGTCGACGAGCCACTCGAGGTAGGTCCTGATGACCCCGTGTTCGGCCGCCGCCGGGGGCAGCTTCTCCAGCCGGGAGAGTTCGCGCTCGGCCGCGTGATGCGCATGCTCGGGCAACCCGGCCGCTTCGATCCGCTCCCTCAGCTCGTTGATCTCGGCGGTGAGCTCGTCCTCCTCGCCGAGTTCGGCCTGGATCGCCTTGAGCTGTTCGCGCAGAAAGTACTCGCGCTGGCCCTTGTCGATCGAGGACTGGACCTCGGACTGGATCTGTGATCCGAGCTGGATCACTTCAAGTTCACGGGCGAGGATCTCGGAGAGCATCCGCAGCCGTTTGGCGACGTCGATTTCTTCAAGCAGCAGCTGCTTCTCCTCGGTCGAGATGCGCAGCGCCCCGGCGATCAGGTGGGAAAGAGCCGAAGGGTCGTCGATATTTGTGACGGCGAGCTGCAGCTCCTCGGGGAGGTAGGGAATCTGCTCGATGATGTCGGAGAAGGTCTTCTGGACGTTGCGGGTCAGAGCCTCGAGTTCCGGTGATTCCTCGACCACGTCGGGCATCTCGGTGATCCGCGCGACCAGGTAAGGGGTCTCGGTCACGTAGTCCCCCAGCCGCACCCGCTGGCTGCCCTGGACGAGGATCCTGATCGTCCCGTCGGGGACCTTCAGCATGCGGGTCACGACACCGACCACCCCGACGTCGTGGAGCTGCTCCGGGGTTGGCGTGTCCTCCTCCGGATCGCGGGAGGCGACCATGACGAGCATCCGGTTCCCGGCCAGCACGTCGTCGACCAGCTTGATCGACCTTTCCTGGCCGACGCCGAGCGGCGCCAGGGTGTCGGGGTAGGCGACCGTGTCCCTGAGGGGAAGCACCGGCATCGCCTCAGGCAGCTCCTTCTCCCCCCGGATAGCCTCCTCGAACTCCTCGTCGCTGCCGCTGACGACCTCGAGGACCGGCACGCTCTGGCGTTCGTCAGCCATCGATCTCGCGCCTCTTTCGGGCCCGGTCGACGGGAACGCGGCGGGTCACTTCGGTTTCGTCCTTCAGCGGCAGCTCGACCCGCAGCACGCCGTCGTCATAGGTGGCCGCGGCCCGCTCGGAATCGACATCCACCTGCAGCTCGACTACATGCCGGAAAGGGCCGGTGGGAATCTCGACCTGCTGGTAGACGCGGCCCTCGGTCTCCTGGACCGGGCGCTCACCGATGATCGTCAGCTGGCGGCCGCTGACCTCGATTCCCACGGTGGAGAGATCGATGCCGGCGAGGTCGCACTTGACCACGGCCCGCTGCGGGTCGCCCGAGTAATAGACATCGACGTTTGGCGAGAAGCCGCTGGCCCGCCTGCTGATGTAGGTGGCGCGGCCCCAGGTGCCGCTCAGCATTTCGTCCATCTCCCGGCGCATCCGGGCGAAGTTGGCGAAGATATCTCGTTCAGACATTGACCTGAAGGATATTCGGGCGTCGGCCTCGACTCAAACTTCGACTTCGGCGCCCTCGCGGGCGACCTGAACGGGCCCGCTGTATGTCGACCGGGCTTCGGCGAGCGCCCACTCCGGGTCGATCTCGTCCGAGATGTGGGTGAGCATCAGGGACTTCGCTCCCGCCCGCTCGGCGTGTTCGCCCGCCTCGGCCGGCGTCAGGTGGCCGCGGATGCCGGTGCGCTCGGGCCGGGGCAGGGTCGACTCGGCGATCAGCAGGTCGGCGCCGCCGGCGAATTCGACCAGGGCATCGTTGGGACAGCAGTCTGCCCCGTAGACGATCCGTCCGTCCCCTGCGCCGGTAACCGACATCGCGAAGGTGGTCACGTAATGGGGAACTTCGCGGAAGGTGATCGTCAACGGGCCGACTTCGATCGAACCGTCGGGGTCGTACTCGGAAGTCTCGAAGGCCTGTTCGAAGTGCCGGCCGAGACTCCACGATCCGTCGAGATCCTCGAGGAACTGGTGTGAACCGGGCGGGCCGCAAAGCCGGGGGCGGGCAGGGTTGTCGGTTCCCGGCCAGGGGTCGATCGGCACCGGCTGCTGCCTCGGCGCGAATCGCAGAGCGAAGCCGTAGGGGATCAGATCGGCGAAATGGTCAGCGTGAAGGTGGGAGATCACGATGGCGTCGACGTCGACGTAGTCGTGGTGTTTGCGCAGCTTTCCGAAGACGCCGTTGCCACAGTCGAGCAGGACGGTGGTGTCACCCTCGGTCACCAGGTAACCGCTGCAGGCACCGTCCGCGTCCTGCCACGCGGGTGACTTGCCCAGAACCGTTAACTTCATGAACCCGGACCGAATCCATTCATCCGGTCAATGCTACTCCGGAGAACCGAAAGCGGAGCCGGACGGAGCGCGACTGCACGGCCACCGGCAGCGGCCTGCCGGTTCAGGTCGGCAGCCGCCGAAGGCCGGATGAATCGCCGATCTCGCGGTCGGCCCAGCGGGGTGGGCGGAGCAGGAGCATCGGCTGGCGCGGAGGTACGAGTCCCTCGGGTCGACTCTCGCGGAAGGTGCCACAGGGCTCCTCGAGATCGAGTGCGCAGAGCATCTTCTGCCTGAAGTAGCAGTCCTCGCAGGAGGGAAGTTTCTTGCCGGTCCGTGCCACCGCGGGCCATCCAAGCAGGACCGGCGCGAAGGCGTCGGCGGCGATTCCGCAAATCGCAGGATTCTTGATTCACAACTTGGCAACAACCCCCGCATTTTGCGGCTCGTCCCGAAGCCCGAAGGGGGAGAGAACCCGGCGGCAGGTAACTCTTGCAGGGTCGCCATGGCCCCGTCGGACGCTCGCGTGCCCGCCCCGGCGGGGCTATTCTGAAATTAAGGAGGAGGCCCGCGAGGGCGGTTGACCAACCAGAGGGGGTTCCATGAAGTTCCGGTTTTCGATCCTGATCGCGGTGCTTGTGACCCTTGTTCTGGGAGCGGCCGAGGCCTCGGCCTCCCCCTGGATCCACGCCCACCGGGGCGGACCGCTCGGCGCCGGCGCAGCCTCGGCGCCGGAGAACTCGCTTGAGGCTTTCGGCAAGTCGGCCAGTCTCGGATTCGTGCTCGAAGCCGACGTCAAGCTCACTTCCGACGACGTGCCGGTGGTCATCCACGACGACGACCTCGACCGCACCACCGACTGCACCGGCCCCGTCGCCTCGAAGTCCGCAGCCCAACTGCGGTCGGAGTGCGAGATCGACGTGATCGGGATCGACGACGCCACCATGCCTCTCCCCCCGGGCGACCAGCGCCGGACGAGCGTCCCCACCCTGACCGAGTTCCTCACGCTCCTGAAGGAGACCGGCGCAGTAGCCAACATCGAGATCAAGAACCTTCCCACGGACAATGACTGGGATCCGACCTTCGACTACGCCGAGATAGTCGCAGACACGATCAAGGCTTCCGGCGTGCCCTCTTCGCAGCTGATCATCCAGTCATTCACGATCGGGAACCTGGCCCGGTTCCATGCCGTCTATCCGGAACCGGCCACTTCGTTCCTCACGGTCAACGCAATCAACGGTCTGGCAATCAACGTCGCCAGAGACAACGGGATCGACTGGACTTCTCCCCAATGGCCGATCGACCAGGACTTCGTCTCGGACGCCCACCATGCCGGCCTTCAGGTGGTTCCGTGGACGCTCGACGACACAGACGACGTGAGGGCCGCGACCAGCCTCGGTGTTGACGCCGTCATCTCCAACGACCCGTCGATGGCCCGGGGCGCCGTTAAACAGGTCGCTCCGGCACTGTCCCCGATCCCGAAGGCTCCTTCGGCCAGGGCCTGCCGGTCGACCTTCGCGACTGACACCCTCCGCCCGGCCCGCGCCCTGCTGAAGGGCCGGGATGCGAAGGGCGGTCCGCGGGTGTTCGCGATGCAGTTCAAGCAAGAGGCCCGCCACATCAAGACCTATGCGAGCTTCCGCAAGAAGATCGAGTGCATGATCAGGAAGTGGGTTCTCCCCTACAGGTCGAAGAACCGCCCGAACGTTGTCGCCTTCAACGAAGACGTCGGGCTGATGGCGATCGGCACCGGTTCCCGCGGGGCCAGTGCCCGTCGGGCTTTCGCGAGACCTGCCGAGGTCACGGAATGCGCGGATGCCGCTCCACCCTGCCGGGCGATCGTCGGCCTCAGCCGGCTCACCGCCGCATATGCCGGACCGAACGCCGAGTACCTGGCCAGGTTCACGATCCCCAGCCCCTTCGCCCGCGGTTTCGTCGCCACCACGGACACTGACGCGCGGGGCTGGATGCAGGTCTTCTCCGACATGGCGAGGCGGTACGGGATCTACATCCTCGGGTCCAACAACCAGCCACGATTCCGGGAGTCCATGGACCCGGCCGAGATCGAGCTGTTCCGTGACCCCGACCTGCCCCGCCCGAAGAGCGTCTACGTGGCCACCGGCCCGGAGGTCTACAACGAGGTCTTCATGTGGGGCCCGAAGATGGTCCGCAAGGAAGGCCCCCGGCCCCTCCGCAACGTCGTCGCCTCGAATCAGAAGCTGCCGCTGACCCCGATCGAGGTGGGACTCGGTCTCACCCCCGGGCCGAACAGCGGTCCGGACGGGATCGCCAACCTGAAGCCCTACCGGATCCCCGGCACGAAGGCTCGGGTCGGTTTCGCAACGAGCATGCCCGCCTTCCAGTTCGGCTACTCACTCGGCGACCCGATTCCGACGGCCGCTCCCTGCGCCGACATCAGCACCACCTACATGCGTTGCCTCAGCCACCTCGGAACCAACCTGGTGATGCAGGACGAGGCCAACCCGGGTGAATGGGCCAACCCGCCGGGTGGCTACTGGCAGCCGCTCGACTGGATGCGTTCAACCTGGCGTTCCGTGGTCGACCCCGGAGTGAAGTTCACCTATAACGTCACCCCCCACATGGTCGGCAATCTCGGCGACCTGCCCTTCGACGGCCAGACCGCAATCACCCAGCGGGGCCTGGCGGGCAAGAAGAAATGCACCTATGTCGGTAACCGCAAGCTTCAGCCCGCCGACGATCCCTCCTACGCCCGCTACGCCGGTCCAAAGCGCCAGTTCATCACCCTCGCTCCCTGGGTTCGAAAGGACGGCCCGCGCGCGGCGCTACGCAAGACGGGTGAGGCACTGCTGGCCGGAAGCGGAAAGAAGATGGAGAACCGCTACCTCGAGACCGCCGCCATCGCCGACCTCCCCTTCCCTCCCAGGAAGAAAAGAATGAACTGCATTTCCTGATCTGGCGAGGTCTTTCCTGCTGCTCATTGGCCGGCAAGGCTTGCTGCGCCAGGCTCGGTGTTTGTGGTCTTTCCTTGGTGCGGGACTACGCAGTCGGAAAGACCACAAACACCGAGATGCGAACAGATCTTTTCGTCCTGTCGTAACGGGTGGAGTCCCGCTAACCCGAAGTCCGGATTCCGGGGTCGCTCAACTTCTCCCTGCCAAGGGAGGGCACGCCGGAATGGAGGTATCCGGCGTGTGTGGGGGTTCCGACTGGGTCTGTGCACACCAAGGACCCCCACACATGCCGGCCCGAAAGCAGCAGGTACGCAGACCTGCCGAGCCCGGGTTAGTACCGGTAATGCTCGGGCTTGTACGGGCCTTCGACCTTGACGCCGATGTAGGCGGCCTGCTCGGGCGTGAGCTCGGTCAGGTCGGCGCCAACTGCCTTCAGGTGGAGTCGCGCAACCTTCTCGTCGAGGTGCTTGGGAAGCACGAACACACCGAGGCCGTACTCGTCGGCCTTGGCGAACAGTTCGATCTGCGCGATCACCTGGTTGGTGAAGGAGTTCGACATCACGAAGCTCGGATGGCCGGTCGCGTTCCCGAGGTTCAGCAGTCGGCCCTCGGAGAGGATGATGATCGAGTGCCCGTCGGGGAACTGCCATTCGTGGACCTGCGGCTTGATCTCTATCCGCTCGATGCCGGGGATGGCCTCGAGACCGGCCATGTCGATCTCGTTGTCGAAGTGGCCGATGTTGCCGACGATCGCCTGGTGCTTCATCTTGGCCATGTCGGCGGCCATGATGATGTCCTTGTTGCCGGTGGTCGTGATGAAGACGTCGGCGGTGTCGATGACGTCCTCCAGGCGCGCGACCTCGTAGCCCTGCATCGAGGCCTGCAGCGCGCAGATCGGGTCGATCTCGGTGACGATCACACGGGCGCCCTGCGCGCGCAGGGACTCTGCCGAGCCCTTGCCGACGTCGCCGAAGCCGCAGACCACGGCGGTCTTGCCTGCGAGCATCACGTCGACGGCGCGGTTGATGCCGTCGACCAGCGAGTGCCGGCAGCCGTAGAGGTTGTCGAACTTCGACTTGGTGACCGAGTCGTTGACGTTGATCGCCGGGAACAGCAGCTCGCCGACCTTCGCCAGCTCGTACAGCCGGTGCACGCCGGTCGTCGTCTCCTCGGTGACGCCCTTGATGCCCTGCCCCATGCGGGTCCACTTCTGCGGGTCCTTCTGCAGGGACTCCTGGATCAGGGTCAGGAAGACGCGGAACTCCTCGGACTCGGCGGCCGCCGGGTCCGGCACGGCGCCGGCCTTCTCGAATTCGACTCC
>DAIQCC010000016.1:0-5254 GCA_036780865.1 Solirubrobacterales bacterium
TCGATCACCGACGACCTCTTCCGCCGTCAGAATTACAAGTAGTCGGCGAGCTTCGCCCCGCCTCCACGTTCAACCCGCCGGCCCAGAACATCCATGAATGGATGGGCCGGCTCGATTGGGAGCTGCCACGAGGCAGGTATCGAATCTGGCGCCTTTCTCGTGGCAGGAGTGGGTCGGGGTAGCCGTGGGGTCGGGTGGGCGTCGCCGGGATACTCAGGCGGAGGGAGGCTGAATGCCGACCGAGGTGTTGCCGCTTCCCGGTGATGTCCGCCCGGCCCCACGGTGTGCGGGGAGGCCGGGCGAAGCTCGCCGACTACTGATGCGCGGGTGGATGCCAGGGGCCTCCAGCCGTTCAATGGCGAGGAGACAGGCCGGAAATGGCCGCGATAGTACGCGGGTATACGTGAAGCTGCCGTTTCCGGCCGCCGACGAAGCCAGCGGGCGGCTGGTGGCTCCTGGCGCTGCCCGGTTTAGCGGCGGCGGAGGGCCATCAGGCCGCCGACCACAAAGCCCGTGGCGACTGCGCCGACGATGATCGGCTTGCGGTGCTTGCGGAGCTGGGACTTCCAGTCGGTCAGTTCGGTGACGCGGTCACGGAGCTGGTCGACGGACTTGCCGAGCTCGGCCCGCTGGGCGTCGATGTCGGCCCGGATCTGGGCCGAGGTGCGCTTCGGGGGCGGCGGTGCGTACGGCGAACCCGGGGTGCCGGGGGGCGGAGCCGGGGTGCCTTCCGCCGGGGCGAAGGGATTCGGCTTGTTCGGCGCCGGGGCTTCCGGGCCTACGCCCTCGGGGCGAAACGGCTTGTCTGGTTCGATTGCGTCGCTCATGAAGCTTCGTCTCCGGGGGTGAGCAGGGCCTTGGTCTTCTGCGCTTCCTCGATTGCCTCGGTGGGAATCGGGGCGCCCGTCTTCTCGAAGGAGTTGTAGGCGAAGTAACCGGCACCGGCGGCGATCAGGATGAAGATCACGCCCTCGAGCAGGTAACCGGCCCAGGCGCCCCAGCCAAAGAGCGAGGCGACTCCCAGTGCGAAGGAGTGCATCAGCAGGATCAGAGCGAGGAAGGCGAACACACCGGCCGCTATACCCACCGCTGAGCCGCGCGCGAGCGTCGTGACCTTCTCGCTGACCTCGGTCTTCGCGAGCTCGATCTCCTCCCGGATCAGGTTGGAGGTGCGCTCGGAGACCTCGAAGACCATCTCACCCACCGTCTTGTCGGAGGCGGGACGGTTCGGGTCCGGCCGTCCGGACGGGCGCTGGTTGGGCGGAGGCTGGTAGTCCTGGGGGGCCACGGTCTATTCCGGCGGGTCCTCGTTGAAGAACCGGCGGTAGGCAACGGCCGCGAGGCGGGCGGCAATCAGGCTGGCCAGGGCGCTACTCGCGGTGAGCATGATGCTCCAGGTGATTCTTCTGACGATGTCGTTATCCATGTCCCGTTCACAATACCCAAGCCTCCGGAGAACGAATAACTCAGGCCTGGTCAGGTAGATCCGGTGCGGAACAGCGGCGCTGCAGGCCCTCGCAGATCGTCTTGACGATCAGCTCCCGCGCCTCGTCGAAATCACGGTCACTCCCGGGTATCACTCCGAAGATCCACCCGGAAAGGAGCTGCTCGATCGCCCCGTAGAAAACCATCGCGGCGAAGGCGGGGTCGATGTCTTCCCGGAACACTCCCCGCTTCTGCCCGTCGGCAACGATCCGGCCGATCAGCTCGTAGGCCCGGTTGATCTCCTCGAGGTGGGTTCGCCCGAACGAGTTTGCGGCCCGCGTGACCTCGACGATGATCACCTTCATCAGGTCGGGGTCGTAGCGGTAGGAATCAATGATGAAGCCCGCCACCGCGCCCAGCTTCTCCTCGTGGGTGAGGGTGCTCTGGTCAGCCTCGTCGATCGCTTCGATCAGCAGCGACCACCGCTGCGAGAACAGTTCGTTGAGGACGTTCTCCTTGGACGAGAAGTAGTGGTAGACGAGCCCGTAGGCGACGTCGGCCTCGTCGGCGATGTCAGCCACCCGGGTCGAGTGAAAGCCCTGACGGGCAAAGACGCGGACGGCGGCATCGAGGATCTGCCGTCTACGTTCCGGTGCGGCCTCACGAGCCATCGGGCACCCCTTCCGTGAATAGTCCGGGCCGCCGGTGTTCGACGGCCGGCAGTTTTCGGCGGATCTCCGCCAGGTGATCGAAGTCGAGGTCGGCACAGGCGAAACCCTCTTCCCCTTCGACCCCGGCCAGCACATCTCCCCACGGACCGACGATCATCGAGTGGCCCCACGAGTCGTACGAAGGCTCTGCCTGCCCGACCTGGTTCGCGGCCAGGACGAAAGCCTGGTTCTCGATCGCGCGAGCCCTGAGGAGGACCTCCCAGTGGTCCCTGCCGGTGGCCGAGGTGAAGGCCGAAGGGACGGTGAACATAGTCGCGCCGAGATCGAGCAGGGACCTGAAGAGCTCGGGAAAGCGAAGGTCGTAACAGACGGTCATCCCGAGTCGTTGCCCGGCCAGGTCGGCGACGGCCAGGCGGTCTCCTGCCTGTTCGTGCTCGGATTCCCGATATTCCACGCCGCCGGCTTCGACGTCGAACATGTGGATCTTGCGGTAGCTGGCGAGGATCTGGCCTTCGGGGGAGATCAGAACCGACGTATTGGTCGGCAGGCCTTGCCCGAAACGTTCCGTGAAGCTGCCGGCGAGAAGGTGTATGCCGAAGTCGGCCGCCCATGCGCGGGCTGCACCAACCGCCTCACCGTCGATCGGCTCCGCCCCTTCCGCGAGGGCCGGACCGTCTCCCAGCAGGGACCACTTCTCCGGCAACACGATGAACTCCGCGCGCTCGGCAGCAGCTGCCCGGACAAGGTCACCGGCAACTTCCAGGTTGCGGGCGCGGTCGGCGCCCGAATTGATCTGTACGACGGCAGCACGCATGGAGAAATGAAAAGACGTGCCAAATTGATTGACACGTCAATCAAGACAATAATAGGTGCGATCCGTCCTGAGAAGGATCGCAACCCCGGGATGGCATTTCACCACCCCGGGGTGCTTCCATTTCCTGCGGCCCCGCTTACCAGCCGTTCCTGACGGCCTTGGAGCCGCCATTCAGGTTGGTGACCTTGAGGCCGGGCGACTTCTTCTGCTGACCGGGGCAGAAGCGGTCGGTCAGCCACTTGTGCTGCGAGAACAGCCTGGTCTGATCCGCGTAGTGCGGGGACAGCTCGTTCGTCGCGGCCTGCGAGTAGGTCAGGATCGTCTTGACGTCCGGGCACTTCGACCCGTTCATCGAGGCCATGATGATGAAGCTGGACCCGTGACGGACGCTGTCGTACTCACCTGTGGTCGCGTTACGGACCGCGGTGATCACGTTGAAGACGCCCTGCCCACCGGGACCACCCGGGATCGGGATCTTCTCGTCGTTCTTTGTCACGTACTGGTACTCGCGCCACCTGGCGTCCAGCGGGATGCCCTTGTCCTGCATGTACGCGATGGAATCGACCAGAGCCTGGCCAACCTGGGGCTTGCTCGTGTCGAGACCGTTCGGCGTGTGGACCGGATCGCCCAGAGAAAACGGAGCGGTCCAGGGCCCGCCGGGAACCGACAGCAGGCGCCCGACGACCTCGCGGCCGAGGTAGGCACCCGGTGAGTCGAGCCCGTCGGTCAGGTCCCAGTTCTCGAGCACGCTGCAGGCCGCGCTGACGACAACAGTGTTGATCGTCGGATTGGCCTTGCAGTAGGTGACGAGCGGCGGGATCAGCAGCTCGGCTCCGTAGTGGCGGTCGTTGTCGATGAACTGGCGGAGCGTGACGGGGGTGAACTTGCCCCCGTTCTGCAGCCGTTCCTCGATCTGGTTCAGGCCGTTACGAGTACGGAGCGACCGTGCGGTCTGCTCGTTGCCGATGATGCTCGGGTAACCCTCCAGCGGCGCCTCCGGGTTCGACAGCCAGTAGCTGTCGTTCATGTTGGAGCCGTAGTCCTTGCGGATCTGGATCGGCATCTGGCTCGGAGGCAGAACACCGGTCGCAACCGCGCCGGGTGCCTTCTGCATGTCGCAGCTGCTGGTCGAGCCGTCGAGGACGGCCACCTTGGCCGAACCCCAGGCGACGTCACCGAGACCGGGCGTGTTGCATTCAGTGATCCGCTCGTCGGTCAGGTTCGGTACGACCGACACGTCGGCGTACATCGCGTTGCCCTTCGAGTCGGCCGCGATCGTGTTGACCCACGGCACTCCCTGGTTCTGTTCCAGCGCCTTCCTCATGTCAGCCACGCTCTGGGCGCGATTGAAGGCGAAGAACTGGTTGACGACCCTGAGACTGTTCGCGTTGGCGTCGAAGAGCGCGTACGCGTAGTCGTTGTTCCAGCCGAACAGGGGCTGCTTCTGGACCGAGGTGGCGATCGGACCGTGCTTGGTCGAGTAGAGGGTCCGGGTTTCGGTGTCGCCGTTGCCCTTGTCGACCGTGACCACGGTTTCCTTCATCGCGACCTGCTTGCCATCGACGATGTACTTCGTCGGATCTCCCGGGACCAGTGTCTCCCGGAAGAAGTTGAAACGGCGGGCGGTCGAAACGGTGTGGCTCCAGGCCACTCCCCGGGTGTGTCCGATCTGGATGACCGGGCTGCCGAGAAGGCTCCCGCCCGAGACGTTGATCTTGCCCGGGATCGTGAGCTGCGACTGGAAGAAGCGCTCCGAACCCGACCACGGGAAGTGCGGGTTGCCGTAGAGCATGCCCTTGCCGGTCGAAGTGGACTCCGATCCGAGCGAAACGGCGTTCGAACCGATCGCGGCCGGCTCCGCCAGTGCCTTGAAGTCGGCGGCGCTCACCTCATCCTCGCTTGAGGCCGATTCCGCACTGGCCATCATCAGGGGCGGTGAAGCGTTGGCGATTCCGTCGACTGCGGCACCGGAGCCCGCCATCGTGGCGAGTTCGTAGAAGCGCAGCCAGACGTCGAGGTTGGTGATCTTGCGAACCCAGGGCTGGCCCTTGCATACGCTGTCCTGAATCTTCGACTTGTTGCGGTCCAGCCAGGCGTTGTAACCCTTGACGTAACCGTCGACTACCTGCTTGACCTCGGTGCGGGGTCCGTTCGGCGGCTTCATCTTCAGCGCCTTGGGAATGATGTTCTCGGCGATCACCCGCTTGTGGGCGAAGTCGGATTCGAGGTTCGTGAACTCGATCCCGTTACCGGTAAGCATCCAGGTGCCGTCGGCGCCGAAGTACTTGGAGCGCTCGCCACGGACCGTGGTGTAGATGTCCGCCATCGAGCAGATGTTCTCCCT
>DAIQCC010000016.1:5264-7570 GCA_036780865.1 Solirubrobacterales bacterium
CCGTAACCGAGCCCGCGCCAGCTGTCGGCGATGATCCGGGGGATCCCACCTTCGGTGGACCGGACGGTCACTCCGGGACGGTTCAGTTCCTTCTTGCGCTCACGCTCGGCCTTGGCCTTCAGGCGCTTGGTCTGCTTCTTCACGCAGTTCTTCTTCGCCTTGCCCTTCTTGTTCTTGCAGAGCTTCTTCGCCTGCTTCGCAATGCTGGGCTTGGCCGTAGCCTGGCCGGCTGTCACGGCGAACGCCATCGAAACGGCGAGGCCGATGATCAGCAGTCTGATCAGCTTCAAGTTCTCTCCAGTCTGTGTCGAAGGGCCCCTGCGGCCCTTCATTTCTCCTGTCCCTCAAACCCCCGAAAAACATCATCGGAGCGCTGTCAGCATACAAACGCGTCCCGTACGCAGGCATTCCCGGAGGCCATCGGTGTTCCTTGAACGGAACCGGAAATCGGCGCTATTCTCTGGAAACGGGTGTCCGCCCGGGGGAGAAACGAGAGGGAAGTGGGGAGTCAAGTGAAGCGATTCAATTTGCTGTTCGTTCTGGCCGGTATTGCCGCGCTGGTGATGCTGATGCCGTCCGGAGCCACCGCCGCGAAGGGATCCGGTGCCAAGGGCAGCATCAAGGTGACCTCGGTGCGCCAGGCCGACGTGAAGAAGACCGGCAAGGTCAAGCTGAAGATCCGCATCGCCGTCTCCCGGAAGGCACCACGAAGCCTGCGCACGAAGCCGGTCAAGGTCAAGGTCGAAGGCAAGGCCTCGGTGGTCTGGTCCCCCCGCAGCAACCGCGCCTTTTCCGGCACCGTGAAGGTGAAGCCGAACCGGCCGAAGACGATCACCCTCAAGCTCAACGCCTACGGGCGCAAGGTAGTCGGCGACTGCGGCACCCCGAAGCTGAACGTGACCGCCAGGTACCGGATGCGTCACAAGCCGGAGATGCTGCGCCAGAGCACGAGCCTCGCCCGCCAGAAGTCGCTCTGCGCGGTTCCCGCCGATGTCGACCTGGGTCAGGCCGACAAGTGCGACTTCATCGCCGGTCCGGGCAACGCCTGTCTGGCTCCGTTCCCGAACGACTTCTACACGAGGGAGGACGCCACCTCCGAGACCGGAAAGCGGCTTGACCTCGACCCCGAATCCACCCCGGCGAACTCGGAGGGCATCCACGTCTCGGTAGTGCCCCTGAACCAGTCGGACGGCTTCAGCCCGGGGCCGCTGCTATCGGTCAAGATCCCGGGACTCGACAACCAGCCGGCCTTCGACCAGTCGGGCATCGTCTCGATCAGGGAGATGAGCCGGACCTATCAGCCCTCCCAGCCTGTCGTGCTGATCGACGCTGACAGTGGCGAGCGACAGCTGATCTGGGCGGAACTCGACAGCCAGGCGAGCAGCGACGAGGATCGAAACCTGATCATCCGGCCGGGCAAGAACCTCAAGAACGGCCACCGCTACATCGTTGCCATGCGCAACCTGAAGGATGCGGACGGCAACACGATCCAGGCGCCGGCCGGCTTCCGCCTCTACCGGGACGCGGACCGGACCTCGAACCCGACAATCGAAGGCCGCCGCGATCATTTCGAGTCGATCTTTGCCGACCTTGCCGAAGCAGGCATCGGGCGCAAGTCGCTCTACCTCGCCTGGGACTTCACGGTGGCCAGCACCGAGAACCTGACCGGGCGCATGCTCTCGATCCGGGACCGTGCCTTCGCCGGACTCGGTGACACAAACCTGACCGACGGGATCGTCCAGGGCGATGCGCCGGGGTTCACCGTGACCAGCGTGACTGACTACACGGGCAACCCGACCGGACCGGGTGCCGAGAACATCAAGACGATCAAGGGCACCTTCCAGGTCCCCTGTTTCCTCAACCAGCCCGAATGCCCCAGCGGCTCCACCTTTGACCTTGATGCCGACCAGATGCCGATCCGCACCGAGGGCAACATGATGACCGCCAGGTTCGGCTGCAACATTCCCCGGTCGGTGGTCGGCGATGGTGAAGGGGGAGGCGATGACACCGTCTTCAACCAGACCGCCAGGCCCTCGCTGTACGGACACGGCCTGTTCGGCTCGATCAACGAGGTCACGGGGAGCCGGAACGTGCGGCAGCTCGGTGCCGAGAACAACGTTCTGATCTGCGGTACCGACTGGGTCGGAATGGCCAGCGAGGACGTGCCGTTCGCGGCACTTCCAGCCCTGCTTGACCTGAGCAAGTTCCCCGCGCTGCCGGACCGTCTGCAGCAGGGCTTCCTCAACTTCCTCTTCCTCGGGCGCCTGCTGATACATCCGGACGGTTTCGCGGCCGCCGACGCATTC
>DAIQCC010000016.1:7580-24398 GCA_036780865.1 Solirubrobacterales bacterium
GCAATTCGGTCATCGACACCGACGACCTCTTCTATTACGGCAACAGCCAGGGCGGAATCGCCGGCGGTGCGTTGACGGCAGTGGCGACCGACTTCACGAGGTCGGTTCTCTACGTGCCGGGCATGAACTACTCGACCCTGCTCACCCGCAGCACGGACTTCGAGGATTACGCGACGATCCTGTACCCGAGGTACCAGGACGAACTCGAGCGGCCCGCGATCTTCGCCCTGATGCAGACGATGTGGGACCGTGGCGAGCCGAACGGCTACGCCAACAACATGACCAGCAATCCGCTGCCGAATACCCCGGCTCACAAGGTGATGATCGAGATGTCGTACGGCGACCATCAGGTCGCGAACGTGGCCACGGAGGTTGAAGCCAGGACGATCGGTGCGCCCCTGCGCGTGGGAGCAGGCGGACTGACCGGTGGCGTGGTTTCAGCCGACCGTCATCCCGAGGGCCTGATCGAGCCGTTCTACGGCCACGAGACCCTTGGCGACCTGGCCGGGTCGGCAGCAAACGGCAATGCCTTCTTCGTCTGGGACATCGGCCCCCAGCGCCTCGAGTCCGGGGTCCTCTACGGAACCGACCCGGCGCCGCTGACCAATACCTCCCCGACCACCGGCGGTTCCGACACTCCGCTGGGTGAAACCAATGGCATCGATCCGCACGACACGGTGATCGAGGAATCGCCGCTGATCAGGAAGCAGATCGCCGACTTCCTGAAGACCGACGGCAAGGTCACGAATCCCTGCGGGACCAACCCCTGCTGGGCCGCCGGCTGGATGGGAATGCCCTGACCCGGCCGGGCCCCGGGCCCGGGTAAAGCCAGCGCCGGTTTGTATGGTGAACCGTCGTGGCCTGGAAGCGACAAAAGAAGAGAGCCGAGCACACGCGGGCCCAGATGCCCCGCTGGATGTTCGAAACCCGGACACACCGGTGGCATGAAGCCGGGCTCGGCGAAGAAATAACCGACAAGCCCCAGGGCCGGACCTGGCCCAAGCTGCTGCTTTTCTCGGTGTTGATCGCTGCCGTCCTTTTCGCCTTCAATCACCGGCAGGACATCGCCCCCGGATACGGCACCGAAGCCCGGATCGTCACCGCGATCCTCCTCTTCATGCTGGGCTGGGGCTTCGCTTCGGCGCTGGGCCGCACCCTTACCCCGTTCATCATGCGCCGGCTCGATCCGGGCACGGCGGGCACTCTCGGGTTCGCGATCCGGCTGGTCACGATCCTGCTGGTCGGCCTGATCGCTCTCGGCATCGCCGGGGTGAAGCCGCAGACCCTCGCGGTCGGAGGTGCCGCGACCGCGATCGTGCTCGGTCTCGCCGCCCAGCAGACCCTTGGCAACATCTTTGCCGGCGTCGTGCTCCAGAGCACCAGGCCGTTCCGGGTCGGCGAGAGGGTGCGGTTGACCGGTGGCCCGATGGCCGGCTCTGTCGAGGGGACGGTCAGCTCGCTCGGGCTCTTCTACACCACGATCCTCAAGGGCCAGGACCGGATGATGATCCCCAACAGCCTGCTGCTCCTGCTGGCCGTGGAACCCCTGCGGGAGCCGGACTCGATCGACATCAGGGCCCGATTCGACAGCCACCTCAGCCCAGCCACGGTTCAGGACATGCTCAATCAGGCGATTACCGTGGCGACTCTTCGTCCCCCCCGGATCGAGCTCGAAGAGGTCGATCGCGACGAGGTGGTCCTCCGGATCAGCGCCACCCCGGTCAAGCCGTCTGACGGCGCGAAGCTGGCCGAGCAGGTCGTGTCGGTCACACGGGGAACCTTCGAGTACGAGAAGCCGGTCCTCGATGATTCAGCGCGGGAGGCCGGGGCGGGTCAGGAACCCGACCCGGATGTTCCCCACGGTCATTCCTGACCTTTCCCTCAGCGCCTCAGCCTGACCGAAAAACCGCTTCCGAACCCGGTGATCGCGGAGCCTTCGGCCTTGCCCTGGAAGCTGACCGAGAAGGCCAGCTTGCGGCCACGGGCGCTACGGCTGACCTTCGGCCTCAGGGTCAGGACGCGGAACCTGCCGATCCCGACAGAGTTGACCCGGCCACAGCTCCTGCGCGGGGAGAACTTGCGCGAGATCGCACAGATCTTCGCGGTAACGACGGGCACGTTTCCGGTGTTCCGGATCCGCAGCTTCAGGTTCAGTGTCCTGCCCGGACGCGCGACCGCCTTGCGGTTCATGATCCGCGCGCCGAGACGGACCCGGGGCAGCCCCATCGGCTTCGGGAACACCGCGGCACCCAACGGCTTTGAGACTCTGGCGGTGTAATCCTCGGCGTCTCCCGTGCCCTCACTGGGCGGGCCGAAGTAGCGGGTCCGCTTCACGGTCAGGTTGTTGAAGTCGCCGAGCCGCGGGTCGGTGTTCGGCGTGATCGGCCCGAGGATTCCGAACCCGCTCGCGCCGATCGACTTGCCGTCACCCCCGCACTGTGTCTCGTCCGGCGCGGTCGGAGTCGAGTCGTCCAGGTAGTAATTGCCGAAACTGGCATTCGGGATATCGGTGTCGGAACCGACCACGGTCGTCGCGGTCCCCTGTGGCCCCGAGACCTGCTGCCAGCCGTACGCACCATTGGCGACGTCCGCGGTAGTCGTCGGGGTGAGGCTGTCCGGCTGGCCGTCCACGGTAACACCCGCGGTGTTCTTTATGTCGCGGTAGGTCATCCCGATCGCGGCTTCGGAGTAGTCGGTCCATGCGTAGAGGTCGAGCATCGTGTGCACCCGGAGGAAAACGGTGTTCTGCTCGTGGTCGCGGTAGTAGATGTGTTCACGCTGGACGTAGGGACCCGAGTTGGCTCCCATGTATGAACGGATCGCGCGGACGGGTCCGTCGATCACCGCTATGTAAGTGCCTTCGTTGTCTGTGGCGCCGTCATTGCCTGCCCAGCTGTCCTGCTGCCAGCGGCCCGCAAACGTGTATTCCGACCGCCCGCAGGAGGACTTCGTCGCCTGCGCGACCTCGCGGTCGAGGATGTCGGTGCCGTTCGCGTTGCCGGCGGTGATCCTCAACTCGTCTTCCATCCACCGGTCGATCGAGTGGAGGCTGTAGCGGTCGGTTGTCACCGTCGAATCCTCCGGGTTGAAGCCGCCGATGTAGCTGTAGTCGTCGAGCAGGGTCTGGCCCTCCGACAGGTTCGTGAGCCTGAAGTCGTAATCGACGTAGTCCCGGCCCGCCGACTGGTCGATCGGTGCCATCGACCTGAACAGGTACAGGTAGGCGCTGCCCCCGCCCACCGGGTCGGCGACCTTGATGCCCGTTCCCGAGCCGGGATCCGCCCAGTCCGGTGCGCCTGCCCCGGCGGGTACTTTCAAGCCGGTGTCACCGGCCATGAAGCTGACCTGGTCATCGGCATCGAGATTCGGGTTCGCGTCGGCACCGGAGCGGGTCTTCGGATCCGCAAAGACCTCGAGGTCGAAGTCGGGGTCGTTGTTGCCGACGTAGGGAGGGAAGTTGCCCGGTGGGTACAACTGGCGAACGTCAATCGTGTGACGCTCGTCGACCTGGAGCGGAACCTGCTTCCAGCCACCTTTCCTGAAGGCGAAGGCGACGATCCGCCCGGTCGGGACACCGGCGAACGCAGGCAGGTCTGTACCCGTGAGCACTACCGCGTCACCTGCCCGGTCAGCCGGCGCGGCGTTGGCCGACCCCGAAAAACCGAGCCAGGTGGCTGCGACGAGACCGATCGCGACCAGAATTCTTGCGGTTGTCTTCATTTGATCCCCCTGGCCGTAAGCCGGTCTAGTTCCTGCCGTCGTTCCTGAGCCAGCCGATGTCCCGGCTCGTCTTCGTACCCTTGCTGCTGGCGGTTACGGTCACCTTGCTCCTGCCTGAGCGCGCAGCTCTCCTGACCTTGGACCGGAGAGTCACCGTTGCCGACCTGCCGGCCCTCAGAGCGGCAAGCGTACGGCAGGACCTGGAGATCGCCTTGCCGCTGACGCAGACCTTGAACTGCTGCGCATCGGCATCACCCCGGTTGCTGATCCTCACCCTGACCCGCAGAACCTTGCCGGAACGGCCGCTCATCGTTCCCCCGAGCACCGCGACCTTGAGCCTGACCTTCCGCGGTTTCACACTGACCGTGCTGGCCGATCCGGCCAGGGGATCCTGGGCGCGGTCGCGGAGCGAGTCCGCGTCGGCAGCCGTCTGGTTGGGCGGACCGAAGTAACGGATCCGGTTGACGGAAAGGCTTTCCGGGGCGGCTCCGATGCCGAAGATCGGATCGGTGTTCGGGTAGACGCCATCGATGCCGAAGCCGCTCGCGCCGTATGCCTTGCCATCACCGCCGCACTGGCGTTCTCCGGCGGAGTTGGTGGGAGTACTGTCGTCGAGGTAGTAGCCAGTGAAACCCTGGAATGAAGGGAAGGTCTCAGGGGTTGCCGAGCTGTCCGCTGTCGCCATCGTGGTCGTCGTGCCCTGCTCGCCGCTCACCTGCTGCCAGACGTAGGTCCCGTCCTGGAAGTCGTTGTTCTCGAACAGGTTGATCGAGTCGTCTCCGGGCTGTCCGCCCACTTCACCGGGCACACCGTCGATGGTCACCCCGGTCTGGTTCTTCTGGTCTCGGTAGGTCATGCCGACCGCCGCGTCGCTGTAGTCGGTCCAGAGGTACATCTGGGGGATCGGGTGGACGCGGACGTTGATCCGGCGATCCTCACGGTCCGCGTAATAGAGGTGGACGTCCTCCACGTAGGGTCCCGAGTTCGCACCCATGTACGAGCGGATCGCGCGAACCGGTCCGTCGATCACGGTGACGTAGGTTCCCTCGTCATCGGTGTTGGTGTCGTTGCCCGGGTCCGAGTCAAGGGTCCAGTTGGCCGAGAAGGTGTACTCACTTCGCGTGCATCTGTCCAGTCCTCCCGCGGAGGCCGCCTCCCGGTCAAGAATGTCGGTTCCGGGAGCTCCCCCGGCGGTCACCTTCAGCTCGTCCTCCCTCCAGCGGTCGATCGAGTGAAGCTCGTAGTTCTCGGTCTTGACGGTCGAATCCTCGAGGTTCGGGGTGTTCGTCCACCCGTAATCGTCGATCAGCGTGTCATCGGGCCCGAAGTCGACCAGCTTGAAGTCGTACTGGACGTAGTCCTTGCCCGCCGACGGGTCCGCCTTGCCAGTCGCCTTGAACAGGTAGACCCAGGCCGAGCCACCGCCCACCGGGTCGGCGACGGCGATTCGGGTCGCGGTCGTCGCGTCGACGCCCGCGGGTGCGACGGCCGAGGAAGGAGCCTTGCCACCGGCGTCGCCACCCATGAAGACGAGCTCGTCATCGGAGTCGAAGCTCGAATCAGCGTCCGCACCGGAGCGGGTCTTGGGATCCGCGTAGATCTCGACGTCAAAGGTTCGGATGTCCTGGTCGATGCCCACGTGTCCGTTGATGTAGCCGACCGGCTTGTCCGGGTACAGGCTGCGGGCGCTGACCACATGGCGCTCATCCACCTGGACGGGTATCTGCTTCCACTTGCCGTCCCACTTGAATCCGACGATCTTCCCTGTGGCCACATGCAGCTTTGCCGGAACCGATGCTCCCTTCAGCACGACCGGGTCGGTCGGACGGTCCGACGGAGCGGCTCCGGCCTCACCGGAGATACCGATCGAGGTGATCGCGGCGAGGCAAAGCAAAGCCCCGATCCGCGCGAACTTCCTGAACGCGAGGTCCCTTCCCATGAGAAAGAGAATACAGCGCGTTTATGAAACCGTGGGCGCGCTCTTCAGCGCCGGCGTTCCACTTCTTCGACCATCAGTTTCGTATGGAGAGCGGCGATCAGGTCCTTCAGTGGTTCGACGCCGGCCTCGATCAGCTCGACCGCCCGTTCGGCCGGCATCTCCCCTTCCAGCCGTTCCATCAGCACGTCTACTTCCTCCTTGACCAGCGCTTCGAGCGCGTGCTTGTAGCGCAGCGTGTCGTAGACGGTGAAGCCGATCTGTTCGTCGTAGCCACCGGCCCGGAAGCGGGACATCGCCTCGATGATGGTCACGTCCGACGGCGAGTAGCCCCGTGAGTTCGGGGTCAGGATCCCGATCTCGGCCAGACGGTCGAGCGCCTTCTTCGGCACGCCGTACTTCTTCACTTCGGCGGCACTGGTCCTGGTCTGCTCGCGGGCCAGTGCGCGCTCGAGGATGCGGTCCTCGACTTCGAGCATGGCCTCGGCCTGGCCGGGGTCCTCTTCAAGCAGGGTCCTGATCGCCCTGAGCGGCATGTACCGCTCCTCCTGGAGACGCTTTATCAGCCGAATGCGATCGACGGTTTCCGGCCTGTACCAGGCCATGTTGCGGCTGGTCTTCACCGGTTCCGGCAGCAGCCCTTCGCGCAGGTAATGCTTGATGGTCGGGGCGGGAACGCCCGAGGCCTCGACGAGCCCGGACATCTTGAGCAGTTTTTCGTCGGTGGCCTGGCCGGTCATGCCCTGAACTCGGTCTTCCCTGCGACGCCGGGGCCAGCGGCAACGCCGGACTCGAACAGAGCGTCGATCTCTGCATCGCTCAATCCGGCCGCGGCGAGGACGTCGCGCGTGTCGGCGCCGATCGAGGGGGCGGCGCTGGCCCGGGCGGCCGGGGTGCCGCTCATCCTTATCGGCGAGCCGATCTGGCGAACGGGTCCGATGCCAGGCTGATCGAACTCGACGATCATGCCGCGTTCCCGGAAGAGTTCCGATTCCAGCGCCTCGTCGAGTTCGAGGATCGGCTCGATGCAGCAGTCGTGGACGTCGTTGAAGGCCTTCCACTCTTCCCGCGTCCGCTCGCGGAACACGGCGGCAACCCTCTCCCAGGCTTCGCTGCCCGGCTTCTCGAATTGAAGCTCGATCAGATCCTCATGACCGGTTCCCTCGCAGAACGCCCGCCAGAACTTCGGCTCGAGCGCCCCGCAGCTGACCCATCCGTCTGCCGCCTCGTAAGTCAGGTAACAGAGGATTCCTCCGCCGAGCATGACCTCGCCCCGCCGCGGGCTCTGGCCATCCACCAGGGTGGCCCCGGCCGCCATCGCCAGCCAGGCGAAGGCACCGTCGGTCATCGAGATGTCGACCATCTGACCCTTGCCACTCCGCCCTTTCTCGATCAGCGCCGCCAGGATCCCGAAGGCAGCGTTCATCGCGCCACCCCCTAGGTCGCCGATCTGGCCGGCCGGCTGGATCGGGGGTCCACCCGCCTCGCCGGTCATGGCCAGCATTCCGGTGGCCCCGAGGTAGTTGATGTCGTGCCCGGCACGATCGCGGGCCGGTCCGTTCTGGCCGTAGCCGCTGATCGAGCAGTAGACCAGTCCCTCGTTCAGGTCCTTCAGAGATTCGTAGTCGACGCCGAGCTTGGCGGCGACGCCCGGCCGGAAGCCTTCGAGCACGACGTCGGTGTCGGGAACGAGACGGTAGAAGGCCGCCCTCCCCGCCTCGCTCTTGAGATCCAGCCGGATCGAACGCTTGCCGCGGTTCAGGGACAGGTAAAGCCCGGACCTCGTCGCACCTGCGTCAGGATCGGCCCCATCATCCGAAACACCCTTCGGGTCCACCTCGTGGAACGGTGGCGCATAGCGGATGTAATCGCCGGGACCGGTGTCCTCCACCTTGATCACTTCCGCCCCGAAGTCGACCAGCATCTGCGAGCAGAAACCGCCCGGCAGCAGCCGGGTCAGGTCGAGAACCCTGATCCCCTCCAGCGGAAGCGCGCGCTCGCTCACCGTGATTCCACCGTGACCGGAAAGTTGACCGAGTTGGCGATGTAGCAGCGCTCATGCGAGCGGTGGTGAAGGTCGTTGACAAAGTCTTCTCCCGGATGTTCATCCTCGAACTCGACCCTGGGCCTCAGCGTCGCCGACGTGAACTTCCCGCCTTCCATGATTCCCACCGCCTCGTCGACGTAAGACGCGACCGGGTGGCGCTTGGCCCGGGCGTAGGCCACGAACCACAACATGTGACAGGAGGAGAGCGCTCCGACCAGCATCGTCTCGGGGTTGGCGCTGGCAGGATTTCCCCCGCTTCCCGGAGCGGAGGAGCCCCGGACCCGCTCTTCACCGAGCTCGATGTAGTGGTGGCGGGGGTCGGATTCCTCTCCGCCTTTCCAGACCACTGTCGCCGAGTAGGAGGTCGGCTCGCTCATTTCGGCTCAGGCCGCCTTCAGGCCGAGCATCTCACGGGCCTCGTCGATGCTCGCGACGCGTCGGCCGGCGTCTTCGACCATCTGCCGGGCCTTGCCGACCAGGTCGCCGTTCGACCTGCACATCGTGCCGTCCGGCAGGTAGAGGTTGTCCTCCACCCCGGCCCGGACGTTCCCGCCAAGGGTTATCGCCGTCGCGAGCAGCTTCCACTGGTCCCTCGAGATGCCGATCACCTGCCAGTTGTTCGGCCCCTCCGGACCGCCCGGCACCTGATCCGCCATCACGGAAACGTTTCGCGGGGTCGGCCGGATACCACCGGTCACGCCCATGACCAAAGAGATCTGGGACGGCGGCTTGATCAGTTCCATGTCGTAGAGCGGGTCCAGGTTTGCCACGTGGCCCGCGTCGAAGCACTCGTGCTCGGGTTTGATGCCGAGTTCGTTCATCGCGGTGATGAACTCGATGATCGTGTCGAAGGAGTTCTCGAAGACCGCCTTGAAGACGAAGTCCTTGCGGTTGCGCGAGTACTTCGCGTAGTTCATCGAGCTCATGTTGAGCGCCGCCACGTCGGGCCGGCAGGCCTCCAGATATGCGATCCGCTTCTCGATCGTGACTCCGATGGCGCCGGTGGAGTAGTTGATGATCACGCCGGGGCACTCGGCCTTGATCGCCTCGGTGATGGCCTGGAAATCCTCGATCTCGTACGAAGGGGTGCCGTCGGGCTTGCGGGCGTGGATGTGGATCTGGCTCGCCCCCTCGTCAACCGAGCGCCTTGCCTCCGCCGCGTACTCCTCGGGGGTGTATGGAATCGCGGGGCACTGCTCACGGTTGGCGATCACCCCGGATATCGAGTTGCTGATGATTACCGGGTCTTCAAACTTGCTCAATTGCTCTTCCTTCGTTTGATGGGGCCGCGCTCAGGCGACACCGAGGTTCCTGTTGATGGCAGCGACCAGGTTCTCCAGTTCAGGCCTGGCCTCGTCGGGTGGGTCGATCACGTGGTTGTATGCCCCGCCAGTCCATTTTCCGCGGAACATGATGTGGGGCTGGGACAACATCCCCTTCTTGAACGAAACGGCAACCGACTCGATTTGACGGATGTGGATTCGAACAGACCGGACCTCGTCGAAACCGAGGAACTCCACGATTGAGCCATCAAACCGGACCACACCATCCATCTGGACCTGTTCGTGCGGCAGGTGAACCTCGATGACCTCGCTCACCGGACACCCCCGTTGCGTCGCGCGGCGGCACTCACAAGAGCGCAGAACTCTTCGATCTCGGCATGCTGTTCCTCCGGCGGCTCTATGGCCCGGGAGTAGCCCAGGCCCCCGCCTCGCCCTGGAAAAGTGATGGTCGGCTGGGCGAGAAGGCCGGCCTTGAAGCTCACGTCTGCCCCTTCAATCAGTGCGAGCGGAAGGCGAACCGAATGGACGTCGTTGAAGCCGAATATCTCCACGACTCTTCCGTCGAAGGTCAGGACGCCGTCCATGGTCGGCTGCCTGTGCTCGAGCCTGAGCTCCAGCCATTCGCTCATACGGGCATCACCCCGTGCTTCTTCCACGGACGCTCGACGTGCTTGTCCTTGGCCATCTTCAGTCCACGGATAACCGTCTGGCGGGTCTCCCGGGGATCGATGATGTCGTCGATCATCGCGTTGCCGGCCGCGATGTAGGGGTCAATCTGCTGGCGCACCGCGTTCAACATCGCTTCGCGGGTCGCCTCCGGATCATCGGAAGCCTCGATCGCCGAGCGGCCGATGATGTTGACCGCCCCCTCGGCCCCCATGACGGAGATTTCCGCTCCCGGCCAGGCGACGATCAGGTCCGGCTCGTATGCCCGGCCGCACATCACGTAGTAGCCGGCCCCATAGGCCTTGCGGACCAGGACAGTGATCTTCGGCACGGTGGCGCGACTCACGGCGTAGAGCATCTTGGCGCCGTGGCGGATGATCCCCTGCTGCTCGACCTTCGAGCCGACCAGGAATCCCGGCACGTCCTGCAGGAAGAGGAGCGGGATGTTGAAGGCGTCGCACAGGTTGATGAATCGGGCCGCCTTGTCGGCCGAGTCAACGTCCAGCACACCCCCGAGTACCTTCGGCTGGTTGGCGACGATGCCCACCGGCATGCCTCCCATCCTCGCCAGGCAGGTGATCAGGGACCTGGCGAACTTCGGTTTGATGTCAAACCAGTCACCGTCGTCGACGATCTCCTCGATCACCTCGTACATGTTGTACGGCGTGCGCGGCGACTCGGGGATGATCTCGAGGAGCTTGTCCGACCCCCGGTCCTCCGGGTCGCCGGTCTCGACCACCGGGGGCTTCTGCTCGCAGTTGGAAGGGAAGTAGCTGAGGTACTTCCTGATCGATGCGATGCACTCCGGGTCGTCCTTGACCTCGAGGTCACCGACTCCGGACTTGCGGCAGTGAACCTTGGCGCCGCCAAGATCCTCCATCTCGATCTCCTCACCGGTGACTGCCTTGACCAGATGCGGGCCGGCCAGCGCCATCGCTCCCTGCCCTGTCACCATGGGAACGAAGTCGGACAGGCCGGGGATGTACGCGGTGCCGGCGGCGCAGGGTCCCATCATCGCCGCAACCATCGGTACCACTCCCGACATCTGGACTTCCTCACGGAACAGATGGCCCGAGCCGGCGAACAGCGAGCCCGCGGCTTCCTGGATCCGGGCGCCGGCCGAGTCGAGCAACCAGACCAGCGGCATCCGCTTCTGCAGCGCCATCTCCCTGATCCGGGTCACCTTGATCTCGCCGGTCTGACCCATCGAACCGGCCATCACCGTGAAGTCGTAAGCGACGATCGCCACCGCGCGACCGTCCACGTCACCCCAGCCCGTGACCA
The DNA here is from genome assembly GCA_036780865.1 of Solirubrobacterales bacterium. Taxonomy (GTDB): domain Bacteria; phylum Actinomycetota; class Thermoleophilia; order Solirubrobacterales; family 70-9; genus 67-14. The sequence continues at coordinate 18,517 of DAIQCC010000016.1, forward strand.
CGCCGTCAGCGGGCGCATACTTGTCCTGCATCGCCGGCTGTGAGTAGTGGGGACGGCCGTGAATGCCGATCTCGTTGAAGGTTCCCTCGTCGACCAGCAGGTCGATCCGCTCGCGGGCGGTCAGCTTGCCGCGCTCGTGCTGCTTCTCGATCTTCTCGAGTCCGCCGCCGAGCCGGGCCTTGCCGCGGCGCTCGTGAAGCTGCTCGGTCAGCGCGGCAAGTGGCGCGGTGCCCGGCAGCAGGTTCTGCGGAGCCTCGGCCCCGTTCTCGTTCTCGCTCATCAGCGTCCCTTCCATTCGGGCTCGCGCTTTTCAAAGAAGGCCTTCACGCCCTCGATCGCGTCCTCGCTGGACAGCTCGATGGCGAGCTGGGAGCGCAGGTAGTCGAGGGCGGCGGCCAGGTCCATGTCCATCTGACGCCACATCGCGTCCTTGCCCAGCTTCATGATCAGCGGCGACTTGGAGGCGAGCATGCGGGTCCAGTCATCCAGCACCGCGTCGAACTCCTTCGGCTTGGCCACGTGGTTGACGATGCCGGCTTCCTTCGCCTCGGCGGCGCTCATCCGACCGCCTAGCAGAAGCATCTCGTTCGCCTTCTTGCGAGGCACGTTCCGGTAAATCAGCGCCATGATCATGAAGGGGAAGAGCCCGACGTTGATCTCGGGGGTGCCGAAGGTGGCGCTGTCGCTGGCGACGATCAGGTCGCAGGCGAGGGCGAGGCCGAGCGAGCCGGCCAGCACGTGACCGCGTGCCGCCACGATCGACGGTTTGCCGAGCTGGCCGAGCAGCTTGAAGGCCTCGACGAAGTTCTCGGCGCCCTCGAACTTCTGGACGGCGTTGGCGTCACCGCCGAATGCGGCGAGGTTGCCGCCGGCCGAGAAGACCTTCTCGTGCGAGGAGGCCAGCACGACGACGCGTACCGCCTCGTCGGTCCGGGCCTGGTGAAGGGCCTCGATCAGTTCGCTCAGCAGCTGGTCTGAGAGGGCATTGCGGGTTTCGGGATCGTCCAGGGTGATGGTCGCGACGTAGTCGGCGACCTCGTACCGGATCTTCTCGAAGGAAGGGCTGGCTTGGGTCATGGCGGCAAAGATACCAGCTAGTCGAGAGTAGAAAGTGTTACTGTCCACTTTCAGAATTTGAAGGAAAGTCGCCCCCGCCGGATCCCGGCCGGGGCACAGCGAGCAAACACCGAGGAGAAACGCGTGGCCACCGATACCGTCATCAAGCCCGACTTCGAAGCAGCACAGAAGCACTTCATCTTCACCCAGGAGCACGAAGACCTGCGCGAGTCAATGACCGACTGGGTCAAGAAGGAGCTCTACCCGCACCGCATGGAGTGGGAGAAGACCAAGTGGCCCGACTCGGCCATCCAGCGTGCCGGCGAACTCGGCTACCTCGGGCTCTGCTTCCCGGAGGAGTACGGCGGACAGGGTGGCGACTACTACTACTCGCTGGTACGCGCCGAGGCACTTTCCTACGCCGGCTCGGGCGGACTCGGAATGGGCTTCGCCGTCCAGACCGACATGGTCCTCCCCCCGATCGAGATGCTCGGCACCGAGGAGCAGAAGCAGACCTACCTGAAGCCCGGCATCGAGGGCACCCGGATCGGCTGCCTCGGCATCACCGAGCCCGGTGCCGGCTCCGATGTGGCCGGCATCCGCACGACCGCGATCCTCGACGGTGACGAGTACGTGATCAACGGCTCGAAGACCTTCATCACCAATGCCGCGAGGGCGGACTTCATCGTCCTGGTCACCAAGACCGACCCCGACGCGGGCCACAACGGCATCACGCTGCTGCTGATCGACATCCGCGACGAGGAGGGCAACGAACTGCCCGGCTTCTCGGTCGCCCAGAACCTCGAGAAGATGGGCATGGAGGCATCGGACACCTGCGAGATCGCCTTCGAGGACATGCGGGTTCCCGCCGACTCGGTCCTCGGCGAGGTAGGCAAGGGCTTCTACCACATCACCTGGGAGCTTCAGGGCGAGCGACTGGTCGCCGCCGCGGGCTCCAACGCGGGAGCCGAGCGACTGCTCGAGACGACCATCCAGTACGCAAAGGAGCGCGAGGCCTTCGGCCGGCCGATCGGCAAGTTCCAGACGATCCGTCACAAGATCGCCGCGATGGCGACCAAGATCGAGGCCAGCAAGCAGTTCACCTACACGGTGGCCTGGCGTTTCGCGAACGGCGAGTACCCGGTGCGGGAAATCTCCATGGCGAAGCTGCTTTCCGCCCAGATGGCCTGCGAAGTCGCGGACGACGCGATCCAGGTCCATGGCGGCTGGGGCTACATGAAGGAGTACGAGGTCGAGCGTCACTACCGGGATGTCCGCCTCAACCGGATCGGCGCCGGCACCGACGAGGTGATGCTTGAAGTCATCGGCCGCTCCTACGGGCTGTAGACCGGCCTCGCGGTCAGCAGCAACCGAAAGGGCCCTTCACCCCGACCGGGTGAGGGGCCTTTTTCCTTCTCCCCTACCCTTCGCCCATGTCCGCGGGAATCGAAGAGCTAGACGTCGTAATCGTCGGGGCCGGCATCTCGGGGATCTCCATGGCTCACCAGCTCGGCCAGGACCATCCTGAACTTTCCTACGCGATCATCGAGAACCGCCAGCGCATTGGCGGCACCTGGGATCTCTTCCGCTACCCCGGCATCCGGTCCGACTCGGGCATGGGAACCTTCGCCTTCTCTTTCCGGCCGTGGACCGGAACCCGTCATTTCGGGTCGGGTCCGGAAATCAGGAACTACCTGGAGGAGACCGCGGCCGAGTACGGCATCGACCGACACATCCGCTTCGGCCACAGGGTCACGGCGGCCGACTGGGACAGCGACTCGGCGAGATGGACCGTCACCATCGAGAGTACGGGTGAGGGTGAGGGTGACGGACGACCGTCCACCCGCCTCCGTTGCCGGTTCCTGATCGGCTGCACCGGCTACTACCGCTACGACCGCGGGTTCTCCCCTCACTTCGAAGGTGAAGAGGAGTTCGAGGGCGATCTCTTCCACGCCCAGCAATGGCCTGAGGATCTCCCGGTCGAGGGCCGCAAGGTCGTGGTGATCGGCAGCGGAGCCACGGCCGTGACAGTGGTGCCGGCGCTGGCCGACGCCGGCGCCGAAGTAACCATGCTCCAGCGCTCTCCGAGCTATGTGGTCAGCGTGCCGAATTCGGGCGGGATCGGCGACTGGGTCAACCGGTTCTTTTCCCGCAAACGGGCCGCCTGGCTGATCCGCTGGCTGGGCGTTCTCACCGAGATCGCCCAGTTCAACCTCTCGCGGAAATTCCCCAACCTCTTCCGCCGGATCTTCATCAGCGGTGCCCGCAAACAGCTGCCGCCCGGTTTCGAAAAGCGGCACCTGAACCCGGCCTACGATCCCTGGGTCCAGCGGGTCTGCTTTGCCCCTGACGGCGACTACTACGCTGCGATCTCCTCCGGCCGCGCCAGGATCGAGACCGGCAACATCGAAAGGATCTCAGCCGATCGCATTCACCTGCGCGAAGGTGGCGAGGTCGAGGCCGACGTGATCGTCAAGGCAACCGGGCTCGACATCCTGATCTTCGGGGAAATAGAGATGACGGTGGACGGACAGGCCGTGGACCCTGCCGACCACCTCGTCTACAAGGGCGCGATGCTCTCGGGAGTGCCGAACTTCATCTTCGTGGTCGGCTACACCAACGCCTCCTGGACCCTGAAGTCGGAGCTGATCGCGCGGTTTGCCAGCCGCTTCATCTCCGAGGTCGAGGCTTCGGGGGCCACGAGCGGCATGCCGGTCGCCCCGCCCGGTCCGATGGAGAAGGTCCCCCTGCTGAACCTCGATTCCGGCTACATCCAGCGTGCCCGTTCCCGCCTCCCCCAGGCAGGCGACCGTTCACCGTGGGTGCTCCACATGAACTATTTCGCCGACCGTCGGGAGTTGCTCCATGCCGACCTGCACGACGACTCGATCCTTTACTCGTAGGATTGCGCCATGAAGATTCGCAGCCGCCTGACGCTCGGAATTGTCGCGTTCGCCCTCGTTGCCGCCGGCGGTGCCGGTGCGACACTGGCGATCTCGGCTACCAGCGACCCCCCGGCGCCGAAGTACAACTCGCTGGCCCGCGTGGTCAACCCGATCGGAGCCCAGGGCCGCGCGCTGGGCCTCTCTCGCGTCGTGATCCAGCCGGGAGCAAAGATCCCGCTTCACCTTCACCAGGGGACCCAGCTCGGCTACATCCAGTCCGGGACTCTCACCTACACGGTCGAGGCCGGCAAGGCGAAGGTGATGAGCGGGCCCGGTGATGCCGGAAAGCTGGTCAGGTGGATCAAGGCGGGCCAGACCGCAAGGGTAAAGGCCGGACAGTGGCTGATCGAACAGCCCTCGAACCATCACCGGGCGGCCAACAAGGGCAAGGAGCCGGTCGTGATCCTGCTCTCGAACCTGCTGCTCAAGGACGCCAAACCCTCAAAGCTCCTCCCCTGAGCACAACCGGAGCAGGTCTTTCAGCGCTATCGGCTGAAAAGTCTGTTCGGGCCTTGCCTCAGGCGGTCGGGGTCACCTCGGCCGTGCAGTGAGCGCAGCGGATTGCCCTGACCGGAATCTCGGAGAGGCATTCCGGGCAGTCCCGATGCGTTTCCTCCTCGAGTCCCTTGAGGCGATTGATCGGCACGACGATGAAGAAGTAGACGACCGCCGAGACCGAGATGAACGCGATCAGGGCGTTGATGAAGTTCCCGTAGGTGAACTCGGAGCCGTTGACCGTGAAGGAGAGCGCCGAGAAATCGGGCTGGCCGATGATCGCGGCGATTATCGGAGTGAGCAGGTCGGAGACCATGGAGTTGACCAGCGCCGTGAATGCAGCGCCGATCACGACCGCGACCGCAAGGTCGATCACGTTGCCCCGGCTGATGAAATCCCTGTAGCCCTGAATCATCTTCATGGGAGGCGAAACTACCCGGCGGCCCCGACGTGAATCAGGACCGCCGGGCCGTCATCGGGGCCGGGCGGTGAAGGTGGTCGTTCCCGAGCAGATGAAGATCCTTGCTCCGTACAGGTCGGGGACCAGGAACGAGAAGTTGAGGCTCAGCTTCCCGGAGACGACCCTTCCACTCTTCTGGATCCTGACCTCGTAATTCTTCGTTGCCTTGATGCCCATGTTGAGCGCAGCCGGCTGGAGTGCCCTGCTCTTCACTGTCCGTCCCAGACGGGCCGGAGCCACAGGCTGGAAGAGCTCGCCACCAGCCCTCGATGAGTAGTTGCCGGTCGTCTCCAGGCAGATGGTCGGCACCAGGGTCCGGATCTGTCTGGCCTGCTGGCCCGACAGGTTGAAGGTAACGCTGTTTCCTCCCTTGGTCTTTCCCTTGTAGGGGGCGGCCCCGGCGACATCCGCCGCAAACATGAACCAGACGAGGAACAGTGCGGTGAAGGTGATCAGCCCGGCCCGGAGCCCGCCATCGGCGAGGCGGGTCCGGGGGCGGGGATTCATCACTGGCCGGTTGACGATTCGGGGACTGCTGTGGTTGTCGGTGGTCATTTGGTCACCTTGATCCTGTTGTTGGAATTGACTGTCCTGGCTCCGGGGCCGGATGCGACCACGCGGACCGTGTAGTTGCCCTTCGCCCTGCGGAGAGTCTTGACCGGAAGCCGGGAGACCCTGCTCTGGCCGGGTGTCACGTCAAGTACCCGGCAAGGAGGCGGCTTGACGAACGTCCTCGCCTTGCCTGAGACCGTCGCGCAGAGCCGCACGGCGACGTCGGTGGTGCCGGTTGCCGAGATCCTGGCCTTGAGGGTCGCTACCCGACCCGGTCTTACCTTGGCGGTGCCGGGAGTGACCTTGAGCATCAGCTGCGGATTCACGGGTCCGGTCGGACCGGTCGGACCGGTGGGTCCCGTGGGGCTGGTCGG
>DAIQCC010000016.1:24498-29657 GCA_036780865.1 Solirubrobacterales bacterium
GGTCGGTCCGGTCGGTCCGGTCGGTCCGGTCCTCGTCAGCGTCGCCTGACCGAAAGCCGGTTCCTTGCCGTTACCGACTTTGACGGCGGTCATGCTGCAGGTTCCACCGCCCGATGTGGCGGGAACCCGGGCCACGTAGATTGAGCCGCGGTCCTGCCAGGTGAGCATCGATCCGTCGGGGGAGAAGCGCGGGTAGGCGGGCGTCTGGGCGATCCCCGGAATCGAGCAACGGTGGGTCGGAGTGCCTGCCGGCGGAGTTCCGCCGGTGTTCCAGAAGGAGAACTCGGCGACATCGGAGCCTTCGGGCGACACCTCCAGCACGGTTATCCCGTTTGACGAGACATCGAAGCTGTGCATGTCGCCGGCGTTCGGGTCGTTGAAGCCAAGCCAGGCGTTCGGTTCGGCGCTGCCCGCTTTCTGAACCCAGATCCGACGGAAGTCAGTGTCGACGAAGCCGGCGTACGGGGTTCCCGGGATCCAGCGTGGCCGGATGTAATAGGTGTGACAGTTGATCAGGCAGGGGTTGGTGGTCCCGGGTCCGCTGATGAAGGAAACCTTCTGGTTCAGGGTGCAGGGGTTCGTCCAGCAGTCGAAGTAATGCCAGTCGTAGACGAACATGCCGCCCTCCGGCGAGATCGTGCCGCTGTTGAACGGGACGAATGAACCGGCCCCGGTCTTCGGCATGAGCCAGGTGTCCTTGACCTGGCCGGTGGCCGGGTCCAGGAAGTAGGCGAAGGCATTCGAGCTGACCTTCCTGATCGCAACGATGGTGCCGTCGTTCTTCTGGCTGGGAGTGACGTACCGGCTCTCGGCCGTGGCGTCACTCGGCACCTTTTCAGTGATCGTCCCGTCGGGCGAGGTCCGGTAGACGTTTCCGTCGCTTCCGACATAGGACACGTTGGCGGCCTGGCTGCCGCTGACTGCCAGGAGAGATGCGACGAGGACGATGAGGGGAGTGAGAATGGCTTTCTTCATGGCCGCAGCTTCCATTTCGTCCCTTGCGGCGACTTTGCGAAGGTGTTGCGGCCCGTCCCCTTGGCTCTATAGTGCGGCGCGCAACCAATCCAAGGAGTGTTTCTTTCGATGGGACTACTTGAAGGCAAGAACGCGATCGTCACCGGCTCGGCCCGGGGCATCGGCCGGGCAACTGCCGAACTGTTCGCCGCCCAGGGCGCCAGGGTTCTGATCAACGACCTCGACGCCGACATCGCGGAGCAGACCGCATCCGAGATCGACGGCGAAACCGCTGTCTTCGGTGGTGACCTGACCAAGGGCGACGCCTGCGACAAGCTGGTGGCCACCGCCCAGGAGGCTTTCGGTTCGGTCGACATCGTGGTCAACAACGCCGGCTACACCTGGGACGGGGTCGCCCACAAGATGAGTGACGATCAGTTCCAGGCGATGCTCGACATCCACACGATCGTCCCCTTCCGGGTCGCCCGCGCGCTCGCTCCGGCCTGGCGCGAGGCCGCCAAGGCCGAAGCCGCCGAGGGCAACGAGTACTTCCGCAAGCTGATCAACATCAGTTCCGTCTCCGGAACGATGGGCAACGCCGGCCAGGCCAACTACAGCGCCGCGAAGTCGGCGGTGGTCGGCCTGACCAAGACCCTCGCCAAGGAGTGGGGCCAGTTCAAGATCAACGTGAACGCGGTCGCCTTCGGATTCGTCGAGACCCGCCTGACCGCCGCCAAGGAAGGCGATGCCGAGACGATCACCGCGCCCGACGGCGAGGAGATCCAGCTTGGCATCCCCGAGCAGATGCGTGCGATGGCCTCGATGATCATCCCGCTCGGCCGTCCCGCCTCTCCGGAAGAGGCTGCTGGTCCGGTCCTCTTCCTCGGGTCGAACCTCTCCGACTACGTCCACGGCCAGGTCCTCAACGTGACCGGCGGACAGTTCGGCGGCATGTACACGTAGTTGAACCTGAGACGAAGCCGCTTGCTTCCGTCTGAAAGGGCCCCGGGTGACCGGGGCCCTTTCTTGTTCCTGATTCGCCGGTCTGTTCAGGTGACGCCAGTCGGGCCGGTGAAGCCCGTATCGCCGGTGATTCCCGTCGGACCCGTGAAGCCCGTATCACCGGTGACGCCTGTGGGTCCGGTCAGACCGGTCTCGCCCGTCATGCCTGTCGGGCCCGTGGACCCGGTGATTCCGGTGGGGCCTGTATCGCCGGTTGGTCCAATCGGACCCGTCGGGCCCGTGGGGCCGGTCTCGCCGGTTTCCCCGGTAGGCCCGATCGGGCCGGTCGGACCGGTGACTCCGGTGGGGCCCGTGCCACCCGACGGCCCGGTGACCCCGGTGGGGCCCGTGCCACCCGACGGCCCGGTAATCCCCGTGGATCCGGTCGTTCCGCTCGGTCCACTGCTTCCCGTGGATCCGGTCGGCCCGGTGGGTCCTGCCGGTCCGGTTGCCATCCGAACAATTCTCACCCGGCTTGAACCGCAGGTTCTTCCCCATCGACTGGTGAAGCAGGAAACCACCACATACTGGCCGGGAGCGACGTTCTTCCTGATTCGCGCGCCGGCCAGCACGGGCTTGCTGCCCCCTGGCGCCACACCCCAGACCTTGCGCTTCCCCAGCAGCCACGGGCCGGGAGCCCGACTGGTGGAAAGGGTGACACGGATGCTCCCGGTCACCTTGACGCCGGCAGGATTGCGAATCACGGAAGTGACGATGTAGGCACTGCCCTGGACCATCCGGTCCGGCGCGTTGACCGCGGTAATCCGCGGAGCGCCTGATGCGCTCGCCGTCCAACCGGCCAAGGCGAGAGCGAGGCAGACCGTCATAGCGAGGCCCGCAAGTCGCGGAATCCGTATCGGAACTCGATAAGTCAAGTCGTTCACTCCCTTTCCCTGGCGCAGGCTGAATCGCCTGTAACCAAGATAACGCCGGATCCGGTCCGCAGAAAGAGACGGCCCTACTTCCGGCGTTCCTCGGCCGGGACCGATCCACCCTCGCCGGCTATCGCCGCCGGCGGCCAGGGCCCGAACCAGTTGTCCCGCGCGCCGTCAAGGGTTATCACCGAACCCGAGTGGAAAGCCCCGGCGTCCGACGCAAGAAAGGCGATCAGCCAGCCCATCTCCTCGGACTCGCCGACCCTTCCGAGCGGAATCGTGCGATGGACGGACTCGACGATTTCCTTCGGGTACTTGTTGACGAAGGTGTCGGTTGCGAACTGACCGGCCGCGATCGCGCAGGTGCGGATGTTGAAGCGGGACCACTCGATCGAGAGGGTTTTCGTCATGTTCTCGACCGCTGCCCTCGCCGCTCCGGAATGGACCATGCCAGGCATGCCGTTGTGAGGAGAGAGCGTCACGTTGATGATCGCACCCGACTCCTGGGGGATGAAGGCCCTGGTCGCGGCGGCGTGGCTCATCAGCCAGGTGCCCGTCACGTTCAGCTCGATCACAGTGCGAAAGCCCTTGGGGCTGATCATCTCGGCCGGACTGAGGAACTGGCCACCGGCGTTGTTGACCAGGACATCGATACGGCCGTGGCGTTCGACGATCCCGTCGAAGAACGAGTCGATTGCCTCTTCATCGCGGATGTCCAGCGTTTCCGATTCAAAGGATCCGGCCAGCCCATCGGCCAGCTCCGCGGTTTCGGCAAGTGGTTCGGGCCTGCGGCCACAGCCGATCACCGTTGCTCCCAGGCGGACCATCTCGAGCGTCGCTTCCCGGCCGAGGCCGGTACCCGCGCCGGAAAGGACGACGACCTTCCCCTTGAGCAGGTCTTCGCGGAAAATCTCTGAGCGTACGTTTTCTCCCATTGGCTGCCGGGAATCCTACCCCCGGTCGACGCGCCGGTAAGGTCACATGGGTGAGCATCCACGCTGAATCGAGGCCACTCGACACGCCCCTCCCCGGTGGGGAACAGGGCGCGACCGTCACGGTCGAGCCGATGATCACCGGCACCTTCAGCAGTCCGCCGATCCTGCATGACAGCCCCAAGGGCAAGGCGGGCTCGCTGGCGATCCTCCGCTCGACCCGCTCCGAGCGCACGCCAACCCCGATTCCGTCGTTCCTGATCCGGCATCCCTCCGCCGGACTGATCCTGGTCGACACGGGTCTTCACCCGTCGATCGCCTCGGACCCGACCGAGAACCTCGGCCGCTTCACAACCTGGCTGATGAGGCCTGCGATGGAATCGGGGCAGGACGTCCTCTCCCAGCTTCGCGAGAAGGGCATCAGCGCCTCGGACGTACGCATGGTCCTCTTCACCCACCTCCATTACGACCATGCGTCGGCGATCTCCGAGTTTCCAGACTCCACCCTGATCGTCAACTCCGTCGAGTGGCAGTATGCGGCGACGGTGAGAAATCCGGAATTCAAGGGTTACCGGCGCCAGCAGTACGACTACGCCTTCGACTTCCGCACCATCTCCTTCGATTCCGACCGGGTCAGCTCTTACGCCAGCTTCGGTCGCACCCTCGACCTGTTCGGCGACGGTTCGATCCGGCTCGCCTCCACCCCGGGCCACTCACCTGGTCACCAGTCGGTCATCTGCCGCCTGAAGGAGAGGGATCTCGTGATCAGCGGTGACGCGATCTACGAGGAGAGGCAACTCGAAGCGGACGCCAACCTGCCTGGCTCAATGCATGACGAGCACAACTACAAGCGCTCGCTGCAGGAACTTCGCCTATTCCGCCGGAACTACCCGTCAGCGGTGATCACCGCCGGCCACGACAGAGAGTTCTACGAAAACGCCCCCGAAGCCTGGGAGTAACCGGGCGGAGCTGGTAACGCGCGCCGCTGAGCAACCAGGAGATCAAGGTTCGATAGTCCGACCCGGCTCCGGCGCCTTCACCTTTTCGCGCAGGGCCTGCTTTACGCCCCGCCGGCCCTGCTCGTCCAGGGCCGTGTACATCTTCTTGACCTGGTCGAACACCTCTTTGGCGCAATCGAGCTGCTGATCCCGGGTCGGGTGGGCGACCACCGGGAAGCTCATCGGCTCACCGAACTGGACCGTCACCTTGGGCATGACCAGCTTCTTCCACTTGCGGACCGAGGCCGAACCGTGGATCGCGACCGGCACCACCGGGACGCCGTTCTCCAGCGCGATGCGGCCGATGCCCGGTTTCGCCTCGCCGAGACCACCACTCCTCGAGCGTCCGCCTTCGGCGTAGACCAGAACGCAACCGTCGTTCTCGAGGATGCGGTTGG
>DAIQCC010000016.1:29667-41242 GCA_036780865.1 Solirubrobacterales bacterium
CGTCCTTGTAGCCGCGGCGGACCGGGAAGACCCCGCCGTACTTGAAGATCTGGGTCAGGCCGGGTGCGCCGAACAGCTGTGACTTGGCCATGAATCGGATCTTCCGGCGCAGGTAGACCCCGGCAAAGAAGTGGTCCATGTTCGAGAAGTGGTTCGGGGCGAGGAGGACGGGGCCTTCCGCCGGGACGTTCTCGGTCCCGATTGCCCGGGCGCGGTAGAGACCGACTGCGACCGGGGTGAGCACCGCCCGGACCGCTTCGTAGATCCAGTTCGGCTCGTGGTTCCGGGACCGTTCGTGGATGTGCTCGAAGTACTCGGGGGGACGGGGATCTTTGTACTTCTGCGGCTTGAGCTCGGACATGGGTTACGGCGCATTACCCCGCCCGGCACCGACGGTTACACGGGCCGGTAGCTGCCGAGATTGAGTTCAGTGTCGCCATCTGCGATTCATTTCAATCTCGGCAGTGAGGCGGCTAGGTTGCCCAGCTACGGGATCTCTCCACCGCGCGGTGCCAGTCCGAGAGGAGGGCCTCCGCCTGGTCCCTCCCCATCCGGGGTTCATACCTGGCGGCCGCCTTCCACATGCCCCGGATCTGGTCGATCGTCCAGGCGCCACTTCCGAGGCCAGCCAGGCAGGCCGCCCCGAAGGCGGTCGTCTCGCTGATCTCCGGAATCTCGACCGGCACCCCGAGCAGGTCCGCCTGGAACTGCATCAGCCACTTGTTGGCGACCGCCCCGCCGTCCGCCCGCAGGATCTCCAGTTTTTCCCCGGAGGCTTCCTCCTGCGCCCGGACTGCGTCGACCGTCTGGTAGGCGATCGCTTCGAGGGCGGCCCTGGCCATGTGGGCACGCCCGGTCCCGCGGGTCAGGCCGACGATGGTGCCCCTTGCGTATGGATCCCACCAGGGTGAACCGAGCCCCGTGAGGGCGGGAACGAAGTAAACCCCTTCGTTCGAGTCGAGCGAGGCAGCCAGCGCCTCGGTCTCTCGGGCGTCCTTGATGATGCCGAGGCCGTCCCGTAGCCACTGGACCGCGGAGCCGGTCACGAAAACCGAAGCCTCGAGGGCGTAATCGACGGAAGTCGAAGTGCGACCGGCAGGTTCGACCGTGTCATTGCTGATTCCCCAGGCGACCGTTCCGAGCAGACCCTCCCCCGGGTCCGGCTTCTCCCGGCCGGCGTTGAGCAGCACGAAGCTGCCGGTCCCGTAGGTGTTCTTTGCCATCCCGGTCTGGTGGCACATCTGGCCGAAAAGCGCTGCCTGCTGGTCCCCGGCGATCCCGGCGACCGGGACCTCGCCCCCGAACCCGGAGGTGGTTCCGAACAGGCCGGCCGAAGGTCGTACCTCGGGCAGGGATTCGGGGTCCACTCCGAAGATTCCGCACAGTTCCGGGTCCCAGCCGAGGGAACCGGTGTCGAAGAGCATGGTCCGGGAGGCGTTTGAAAGGTCGGTGACGTGCTCGGAGCACATGCGGTGAACGAGCCAGGAGTCGATCGTCCCGAAAGCCGCCCGGTCCGCGCCCTCGACGTTACGGTTCAGCCACTCGATCTTGGTCGCCGAGAAGTACGGGTCGAGGATCAGCCCGGTCCGGTCACGGACCATCGGCTCGAGGCCTTCGGCCTTCAGCTCGTCGCAACGCGCTGCGCCCCGGCGGTCCTGCCAGACAAGGGCACGGTGAAGCGGCCTGCCGGTGTCCCGGTCCCAGGCGACCACTGTCTCGCGCTGGTTGGTGATGCCGATCGCGTCCAGATCCGGGCCGCTGATCCCGGCGCCGGCCAGAGCCCGGGCGGCCACGCCCCAGGTCGTTTCCCAGATCTCCTCCGCATCATGCTCGACCCAGCCCGGCTTCGGAAAGTGCTGTCGAAATTCCGCGTAACCGCGACCGGCGATCCGGCCTTCTTCGTTGAAGACGAGTGCGGTGGAACCGGTAGTCCCCTGGTCGATCGCAAGGATCACGAGGGCTTCCTTCCGTCCGGGCCGCGGCCACCCCTACGCGCCCACCAGACCCGGGCGAAGTCGATCAGCTGGCGAAAACGGTGGATGAAACCCTTGAAGCTCTTGCCGGTCGCCTTGTGGGCGAGGTCGATCTCGTACTCGCCAAGCCGGTAGCCGGCCCGGACCGCGTCGATCGTCATCCCGGTCTCCATCCCATAGGCCGGGGCAAAAGGAAGCACGGCCCTCAACACCTCGATACTCATCGCCCGCTGCCCCGAGATCGGAGCCTGGGGCTCGGCCCCGCAGCGTTGCCTGATCGCCCAGGCCGAAAACCCGAGCGCGAAGCCGAAACCGCCGCCGACCCGCTTCGCAAACATCGCAACCGCCAGGTCACATTCGCCCCCCTTCACGGCCTCGACCAGGGGACCCAACTCTCCGGCCGATCCGGCCAGGTCGCCATCGCAGAGAAGCACGAAATCGGGCAGTTCGGGGTCACTCAGCATCGCCTCCGCGCAGGCGGTCACGTTGCCTCCCTTGCCGTGGGGGCGGCCCCGGCTGACCACCCTCGCCCCGGCCGCCATCGCGGCGTCGGCGGTGCCGTCTGAGGAGGCGTCGTCGGCGACCCAGACGGTGGCGCCGTGGAAGGCGCGCTTCAGTGATGCAATCGTGGCCCCGATCACGTCGGCCTCGTTGCGGGCCGCGATCAGAACGGCGAGTGAGTTGGCGCCCTGGCTCTCCACCGGGAGGCACTTTATCGGCGCGGCGGCAGGCCACCTTCGACTAGAGTCCCGGCCCATGGCGAACATCGAAGCTCACATCACCGGGAACGTCTGGAAGATCCAGGTCAAGGTCGGAGACGAGGTCTCCGAGGACGACGAGGTGATCATCCTCGAATCGATGAAGATGGAGATCCCGGTCGAATCGGAAGACGACGGCGTGGTCAAGGAGATCCTCTGCGAAGAGGGCCAGTCCGTGACCGAAGGCGACGTCCTGATCGTCCTCGAGTAGCTGATCCCGGCGGCTGGTCCACGCCGATGACTGACTTGGCGTCAATCGACACCGGCACCGAGAAGGTCCGGCTCGACTTCCCGGCCGAGGCGGTGGCCCGCCTCACGATCTCCAATCCGCCCAAGCGAAACGCGCTCGATCACGAGATCCTCGACGCGATCACCGCGACCGTCCCCCGCCTCGACCAGGGGATCGAAGTCCGCTGCCTGATGGTCACCGGCGAGGACCCCGTGTTCTCGGCCGGCTACGACATCGGCGGCATTCCACCGGAAAGCTTCGAACAGGACGCCGAAGCGCTGGTCGCCCATCCGTTTACTGCCGCCCTGGATGCGATCGAGGCGTTCCCCTGGCCGACGGTAGCGGCCCTGAACGGCCACTGCCTGGGTGGCGCCCTCGAGATGGCGGTCACCTGCGACCTGCGCGTCTCCGCCCCTGGAGCGAAGATGGGAATGCCGCCGGCCAAGCTCGGACTGATCTACGGCCACACCGGACTGATCCGCTTCGCACGGACCATCGGTCTGCCGAGGACCCGGGAACTGTTCTTCACCGGTGACATGCTGAGCGCCGGGCGGGCCGACGGGATCGGGCTCGTGAACAGGGTCCTCGAGGGTGACTTCCAGGACGAATCGGTTGCTTTCGCTGCCGGGATCGCCGCCAACGCGCCACTTTCGATGAGGGGCAACAAACAGATCATCGACACGATCACCGAGAACCCGGTTCTCTCAACAGAGCAGGTCGCCGAACTCGTCGCGCTCCGCGAATCCTGCTTCAGCTCCGAGGACTTCCTTGAAGGCATCACGGCGTTCGCCGAGAAGCGCAAACCCAACTGGACCGGACGCTGAAGGTCTTTGCGACGAATCAGTCAAGGGTTTCTGACTATCGAGTGAGAAAACGCCTGATCGGGCGAGTTCGACCCGAGGTGGCGCTACTCTGGGTTTATGTCAGTTCACCCGCAAAGAACCACCTGGACCGACGAAAGGCTCGATGACCTGAGCCAGTCGGTACGGGACGGGTTCGCCCGAAACGATGCGGAACACCGGGCAATGCGCCAGGAAATGCGGGACGGGTTCGACCGGGTGGATCAGCGGTTCGAGCGGGTTGACCAGCGGTTCGACCTCATGGACCAGCGCTTCGACTTGCTCAATCAACGCTTCGATTCACTGCAGCGCACCCTGATCGTCGCGCTGGCGGCCCTCGTGACCGCCATCCTGATCAGCAGCCTCTTCAGCTGATCGTTCGGTCTCCGAGGCTGGCGCGAAGCTGAAGGCTGCGGTTCACCGCCCGGTCAGGAGCCGGGGATGCTGGTCGTGAAAGTTGCCCGAAGTTGAAGGGTCCGGTTGGTCGCCCGTACGAACTGTGGGCGGGGCAGCTTGCCGCTGCGCAGGCGGGAGGCGATCGCGACTCTCCCCCGGCTGGCTGACTGCCAGTCGCCGTAAAGCAGGATGTCCATCCCGGCGTGAGCAGCGGCGATAGCCGCCCGCTTCGTGCCGCCGAAATCGTTTACCGCGACGGTTCCCATCGCGTCTGTGATCGTCACGCCCTGAAAGCCCAGACGCTGCCGGAGTTCACCGCGAACTATCCGCGGCTCGAACATGGCGGGCCGGCGCCCGAGGGCCGGGTAGATCGCGGAGCCGACCATCACCAGCTTGCCCCCACTGGCGATGAATGGCCGGTAGGGAGCCATGTCTACCCTTTGCAGGGTCCGCTTCGAGAGCCGGATCCGCTGGACCGCGAAATCGGTGTTCTCGGTGGCTGCTCCGAGCCCGGGGAAATGCTTGGCCGTCGCCGCGACCCGCGACTGCTGCAGCGACCGGGCGAACGGGATCGCCGTGCGGTTCACCCTGCGGACCGTCGAGCCAAAGCCTCGATCGGTGTCGGCGATCACCCCTCCCGGTCTCGCCACATCCAGCACCGGGGCCAGGTCCACGTTGAAGCCGGAAGTCTTCAGGTTGAGTCCGGTCAGCGCGCCTTGCCGGCGCGAGAACGCCTGACCGCGGGCTCCCATCTGCTCGGCCGAAGCGTTAGGGGCTCCCGGCAGTCGCTTCACAAGCCCCCCTTCCTGGTCGACCATGATCATCAGCGGGTAACGGCGCAGCCCGTCCGGGCGCTGGATCCGCTGTAGCGACCTGTTCAGGCGCTGTATCTGCCGTCGGGAACCGAGGTTGTCAGCGAAGAGGATGACCCCGCCAATCGCGCCAGTGCGGATCTGCCGCCGGATCGCCTGGGGAACGCTCTTGCCCTCGAAGCCGGCCACGATCCGCTGACCGGCGAGCTGCCCCGGCGGCAGGCCCTCGGAAAGGTTCCTGGTCAGGGGTGGGAACGGCGAACTGGCGGTCTCGGAGGCCACGAAAGGCCCGACCGCGAGGGTCGCGATCGAGGGCTCGCTCTTCTCTTCCGTTGAGGACGCGATCAGGAATGCGATCAGGCAGGCGAGCAGCAGACTGGTCAGAACCAGCCAGCGCCCAGGTGATTTCTTCAGGGAGGAAGCCACAGATCGATCATACGCACCGGGTTCGCCCTGGCTGGGTTCAAACCACTGGCGCCATATCCCGGTGAATTGAACCGAGCGGGGCCGTCAGGCCTTTTCGATGATGTCGAGGGTCCGGTCGGTCAATTCCACTGTCATTCCCTCGTCCTCCAGCAGGCCGGCAAGGGACTCGCGGTCCTTCGGCATCGCCTTCGCCGACAGGGCGATGCGAGCGACCTCACCCCGGACCGCTTTGGCCATGTGGGAGATCGCCTTGCGCTTGCCGGCCGTCTCGGTGAAGCCGCGGACGGTGACCAGCCGGGCCTGCTTCGGTTTCCAGGCCGCGGAGTAGGCGCCGGAGCGCATGTCGAGCACCAGTCCCCCGCACTCGTCGTGTCCGGCTCCTTCCATCGCCTCGGCCAGGGCGCCCCGCCAGAAGGCCGGAAGCCCGCCGATCCCGGGCAGCTTCGCCTTCATCGAGAAGCGGTAATAAGGGATCCGGTCCGCCGGGGCGAGAAAACCCCAGAGGGCCGATGCGATCAGCAGGTTCTTTCCTGCCCGTCGTTTACCGGCCGCGGGGAGCGAGGTGAAATCGAGTCGGTCGTAGAGGACGCCTGTGTAGACCTCGGAGGCCTGCGCGACGGGAGCCGACGAGAGTTCTGCGTCCCGGGCGATGTCATCGGCCTGCCCGGCCGAGATGCCGAGCGCCGCGATCGCCTTCTTCTGTGAAGCCTCGCCGAGTTTCTCGAGCCCGGCGATCAGCCCGGCTCGTTTCTCGCCGAGCGCATCCGCGAAGGCAAGCGAATCAAGGTCTAGGCGGGACTTGCCAGAGGGCGAGGCCTTGCCCTCGGAAGGAGGCAGCAAAATCAGCACGCGGAAAACCTAGAGCAGAGCCCCTCCCGACCATCCTTTACTTCGAATGGGAGGGGCGGGTGTAGATTCGTCCCACACACCCGACGGGCCGGCGAAGACCGGCCCGGCGGCAGTCAAGTACTAATGAGGCCCTGGTCGAGGGCGTAGCGGACCAGTTCGGCCCGGCTTCCCAGATCCAGCTTCTTCTGGATGCTGGCCCGGTGGCTCTCCACCGTGCGGACGCTGAGGAAGAGCTGGTCGGCGATCTCGGCATTGGTGTGCCCGAGCGCGATCAGTCGCATCACTTCGACCTCGCGGTCGGAGAGCGTGCGTCCGCGGCGACCCTCGGCCCGGTCCTTGTCGGCGAGGTGCTGGTACAGCGAAGGCTGGAGATAGGTCTCGCCGTCGGCAGCCCGGCGCACGGCTAGGACCAGCTCCGCATCGGCCGCTTCCTTCAGCACGTAGCCCATCACACCCGCCTGAAGCGCCTGCCGGGCGAAGGCGGGCTCGTTCCTCATGGTCAGGATCACGATCCTGGTGTTGGGCGAGGCGGCCTGGATGTCCGGTATCGCCTCGAGGCTCGGCCGGCCCGGCATGTTGAGATCAAGCACAAGGACGCTCGGCTTGTGAGCTCCGACGTACCGGATCGCGTCATCGGCGGTACCGGCCTCGGCGACCACCTCGATGTCCGGTTCGGACTCGAGCAACACCTTGAGGGCCGACCGTACGACAGCGTGGTCGTCGACCAGAACCAGAGTCAGCTTTTCCGCCGGGGCTGCCATGCCGGATTCCACCTCCGAAAGGCTACTCGCACGATCGCACACCATTTCCGTACCTTTCCGCAGACTTCCCGGAAGCAGGCCGGGGAGTCCGCCCTACAATCAGTCAATGGACAGAGCGACCGTCACCCTCGACGAGGGCCGCCTGCGGAGACTGATCGAGGTCGGGCGCACCCTTGTCGTGGAAACGGATCCGGCCGAGGTCATCACCGATGCCCTCGAGGCGGCACGCGAACTGACAGGAGCCAGGTACGCGGCGATCGGCGTTCTCGACAGTCGTCGGGCCGAGCTGGAACAGTTCCTGACGCTCGGCATCGAGGAGAGCCTGCGGGAGAAGATCGGGCATCCACCTCATGGCGGCGGCGTCCTGGGACTGCTGATCGAGGAACCGGCACCGCTGATCCTCGAGGACGTCGGTGGCCATCCCCGCTCGCAGGGCTTTCCGCCCGGGCACCCCGAGATGCATTCGTTCCTCGGTGTGCCCGTCCAGATCCGGGGCGAGGCCTGGGGCAACCTCTATCTGACCGAGAAGGAAGGCGGATCCTTCGACGAGTCCGACCTCCAGTCTGTGGTGATCCTCGCGGAATGGATCGCAATCGCAATCGACAATGCACGTTCCGCTGCCGCCGAGCGCGTGCGGCTCACGATCGAAGCCGCCGAGCAGGAAAGAGGCCGCTGGGCCCGCGAGCTGCACGACGAAACCCTCCAGAACCTTGCGGGCCTCCGCGTGCTTCTTTCCGGCACCCGTCGGCGCACCGCGATGGGTCCGGTCTCACCGATCCTTGACCAGGCGATCGAGCGGGTCGACGAAACGATCGTCGAGTTGCGCCGTCTGATTGCCGACCTCCGGCCGGCAGCGCTCGACGAACTGGGTGTGGAGGCGGCGCTGGCCTCGTTGGTCGAGCGCCTTTCGGTGACCGGCATCGAGATCGATCTCTATGTGGAGCTGTTTCCGGAGGACGAGGCTGGTTCCCGCTACGAGCCCCAGCTCGAAGACACCACCTACAGACTCGTCCAGGAGTCGCTGAACAACGCGGTCCGGCACGGACACGCCGCGAGGGCGATCGTCGAGGTGGTCGAGGAGGACGGGGAGATCCGGATCCGGGTCACCGATGACGGCAGCGGTTTCGACCCCAAGCGGGCTGGCGGCGGGTTCGGGTTGCTCGGCATGCGCGAGCGGGTGAGCCTGACCGGCGGCAGGTTCGATGTCAGGTCCAGCGAGGACGGGACCACGATCTCCGCCGTGCTGCCGGCTCGCCGCCTCTGAGGAGTTCAGTCCGCGACGTCGTGGAACCGGCCGTTGCCGAGCCGGATGATGCGGTCAAAGGCCTCCGGGTTGGCGATCGTGTGGGTGATCACCAGGATTCCGCAGCCCCGGTTTCGCCTTCCGACGAGACAGTGTTCGAGGGCAGCGGCGCTTGCCGGGTCGAGATGTGCGGTCGGCTCGTCGAAGATCAGGAAGCGGGCCCTCGACAGGAAGACGCGCGCTGCCGCGATCCTCTGCCTCTGACCGCCCGAAATCTTTGCTCCGTCCTCGCCGACCGGTGAGTCGATCCCCTCCGGAAGCGAGTTGATCCAGTCTTCCAGTCCGGCTTCAGCCAGCGCCTCGACGATGCGCTCGCGGTCGGCCTCGGGCTGTCCGAGCTTCACGTTCTCGGCAATCGTGGTGTTGAACATGTAGGCGTCCTGGGGGGCAAGCCTGACCGCCTCCCGAAGCCGGTCCTGCTCGAGTTCACGGATGTCGATCCCGCCAAAGGTGATGCGACCCTCGTCCACGTCCCGGAAGCGGACCAGCAATTCGGCCAGAGTGCTCTTGCCGATTCCACTGGGTCCGGTCAGGGCCACAGCCTCTCCGGGCCGGATCTCGAGCTCGGCCCGTTCAAGCAGCAACCGGTCACCGCCCGGATACCTGAAGTCGACGTTCTCGAGCCGGATCGATCCGCCGGCCGGGACCGGGCTGGGTCTGTCCGGGTCCAGGACGGGCACCGGACGCTCCGTTACCTCCTCGATGCGTCCGGCAGCCTCGTCGGTCGCGTCGATCACGGCCGCAGCCTGGCTCAGGGGCATGATCGCCTCGAAGGCGCCCATCGTCAGGAGCGGCAGCGCAGCGAGGAGAACTCCGTTCAGCTCACCCGAGACAACCGCGGGGACGGCGGCTGCGGTGACCGCCACCGCGGCGCCGACGGCGAACATGGTCCCCAGCCCTTCGGCAAGGCCCTCACTCATCGCGTCCTTCTGCTGGAGGGAGACCAGTTCCCGGTCGTCAGCGCTGGTCACGGCCAGCCAGTCGTCCTCGCGCCCGGCCACGGCGATCTCCGCACCGCCGACCGCGATCTCATGGAGGTCACCGGCCAGACGGCCGCGGGCGGCGGCCTGCCTGCGGCCGGCGTGGCGCGCGGCGCGGCGGGTTGCGAAAGGTGCGAGTACCCCTCCAAGCAGCATCATCACGGCGAGAACCAGACCGGCGACCGGCAGGATGACCGAGGCGAGTGCGACGCAGAAAGCCGAGCATGCGAGCGCGACGATCGGTGGCGACAGTGCTCTCAGGTACAGATCCTGGAGCCGGTCCACGTCACCAACGAACCGACTCATCAGGTCGGCCCGGCGGGAGCCGTCGATACCGGCCGGAACCAGGGGGATCAGCCGCCGGAAGAAGCGGTCTCGCAGGTCCGTCAGGGTGCGAAAGGCGAGGTCATGCGAGCTGAGCCGTTCGCCGTAGCGAAGCAGTGCCCGGGAGATGCCGAAGAACCGGACCCCGACGATCGCGACGGTCAGGGAGAGGATCTCCGGCCGCTGGGCCGCGCGGCTGATCAGGTATCCGGAGGCGGTGAGGAGGCCGACAGCGGCGAGCACGGTTGCTACGGCAAGGAACACCGACAGACCGAAGAGGCGCCAGCGGTTGCGGGTCGCGAGAGCAGCCCTTCCCAGCGGGGTGCGCTGGAGTCTTGCCGTGATCATGCGGCAACCCTCTCCCGCAGGCCGTTCTCGTCGAGGACGAGGGTACGGTCGGCGCGGGCGATCGGTTCCTCCCGGTGGGAGATGATCAGGGCGGTCCGGTCGGCCGCGGCGTCGTTGATCGCGGCCGCGAGTTCAATCTCGGTTTCGTGATCGAGATGGGCCGTGGGTTCGTCAAGGATGAGAAGTGGAGCGTCTGAGATAAGTGCCCGGGCCAGCGCGATGCGCTGGGTCTGTCCGGCCGAGAGGCGACGGCCGCCTTCGCCGACCTGGGTCTCCAACCCTTCCGGCAGGCTGGCTACGAGTTCGCCGAGCGCGGCCGTTCCCACTGCGACGGCGACGTCCTGATCGCTCGCTCCCGGGTTGAAGAGGCGGAGGTTGTCGGCCAGGGTCGCGCTGAAGATGGTCGGCCGCTGGGGTACCCAGGCGATCTGGCGGCGCCAGTCACGCGGGTCAACGGTCGCCAGGTCGGTCCCCCCGCAGGTGATCGTGCCCGCAGTAGGCTCGGCCAGCCGAAGCAGGAGGTTCGCGAGAGTCGACTTGCCGCCACCACTCGGACCGATCAGCGCGACCGTCTCTCCCGGTTTCAGTTCGAGGTCGACCTCGTCCAGTACCCGTTCCCGACCCGGCCACGCGTATGAAATGCCATCCATGGCAACCGACCTGCGGGCCGGGTCGGGAACGGGTACTGGTGCTGCCGGCGCCGTGACTGCCGCCGGCTGGTCGATGACTTCGAAGATCCGTTCAGCCGCCGCCATGCCGTCGGCGCTGGCGTGAAACTGGGCGCCAAGCTGCCGGAGCGGCATGTAGAGCTCGGGGGCGAGCAGCAGGACCGTGAGTCCGGCGACCAGCTCCATGTGGCCACCGGCGAGCTGAATTCCGATCGCCGTTGCGACCATGGCCACTCCCAGCATCGCCAGCAGCTCGAGTACGAGCGAGGAGAGGAATCCGATCCTGAGGGCACCCATGGTCTCCCTCCGGTAATCCTCGCCGACGGTACGGATCGAACCCGACTGCGATTCGGCCTGGCTGTTCGCCCGGAGGGTGGCGAGGCCACCGACCAGATCGAGGAAGTGGGAAGAAAGGCGGGACATCCGCTCCCACCTCTTGCGGGTCCGCTGCTCGGTCAGCAGGCCGATCAGGATCATGAAGATGATGATCAGCGGGGCCGTGACCGCAAGGATCGCAGCGGAAATCCAGTTGTACTGGACGACCCAGACAAGCACCGCGACCGGAACTATCGCGGCGAGGACCATCTGGGGCAGGTACCTGGCGAAGTAGTTCTCGAGGGCCGCGACCCCGTCGATGGCGGAACTGACCAGGTCACCGGACTGCTCGTCCTGGAGTGCTCCCGGCCGGTTCAGCAGCAGGTGCCGCGAGAGCTTCTCCCGGAGTTCCGACATCACGCGTGCCGCCCCGAAGCGGCCGGCACTTTCGAAGCCGGCGGCGGCCAGACCCCGGCCGACCGAGATCACGCCCAGCCAGAGCAGCCAGGGTGCGACTTCGGAGAACGAGTCGCCGTCCATGAAGACACCGGCGATCACCTTCGCCAGCAGGGTCGCCTGGGCGATGATCAGGAC
>DAIQCC010000016.1:41252-59652 GCA_036780865.1 Solirubrobacterales bacterium
GTTTATAACTTTCGCCTGCTGGGTCGCTGGGTTTTTTATTTGTTGGGCTGGGGTTATGCCCTGGCCGACCGTGACGATCAGATGGTTGCGCGCGACGCGGCTGGAGCGGGCCAGCCGTCGCTGGGTTTCACGAGCCTGCCGGCTCGCCCCCGGCGCCCGGGTTCGACCCAGAGCCACCCGCGGCCTCCTTTTTCTGGTCCAGCAGATCCAGTGGCGACTTCACGTCACCAAATCCTTCCGCTGAGACACGGTGACGGAACACCCAGTAGGTCCATGCCTGGTAGATCAGGACCACCGGTACCAGCAGCACGGCGACCACCGTCATGACGGTCAGCGTGTAGTTGGTCGAGCTCGCCATGTTCAGCGTCATGTCGTAAGCCGAATCAACGCTGGAAACCATCGCGTTCGGGAACAGGTCGATGAACTGGGCGATGAAGTAGAAGGCGATGCCTGCCGCAGTGCCGGCGAAAGCCCGCACCGGATTGGTTCTGGCGGAAACCGCCGCCACGACGAACCCGCCGACCGCGACGACCGCGGCAATCAGCGACAGGATCTCCAGGGAGTCCTGGCGGATCAGGGTCCAGGCCATGAAGACCGCCCCCAGGAGGGCCGCCACCGGGGCTGCCTTGACCGCAACCGCCTGCGCCTTCTCCCGGATGTCCCCTTCGGAGCGCATCTCCAGGAAGAGCGCCCCGTGGGCGAAGAAGATCGCCAGGGAGGCCACGCCGCCAAGCAGCGTGTAAACGGAAAGCAGGTCGAAGAAGTTGCCCACGTACTCCAGGGACTCGCGGCCGTTGGTGGTGACCGGCTCGATCGGCACGCCGCCGATGATGTTGGCCCAGGCCACACCCCAGAGCAGCGCCGGAAGCAGGCTGCCGAGCGCGATGCACCACTCCCAGCCGGTCCGCCATGCGTCGGAGTCCCGTTTGCCCCACATCTCGAAGCCGACGTTGCGCACGATCAGGGCCAGCAGGATCACGAAGAGCGCCAGGTAGAAGCCGGAGAAGAGCGTCGCATACCACTCCGGGAAGGCCGCGAACGTCGCGCCGCCGGCGACCAGCAGCCAGACCTCGTTGCCATCCCAGACCGGGCCGATCGTGTGGAGGATCGCCCGCCTTTCTTCCTTGTTGCTCCCGATCAGCTTGAACAGCATGCCTACGCCGAAGTCGAACCCCTCGAGGATCAGGTAGCCGATCCAGAGGATCGAGATGAGCAGGAACCAGACGAACTGAAGTGTCGTTGTGTCTTCCATTGTTTCTCTCCAGTTCCTTAGTAGGCCAGGCCCAGGTAGGGCTTGTCAGCGTCGCCTTCTTCGATCTCGGCGGGGCCCTTTCCGGCCGTCCTGAAGAACAGCCTTCCGGCGATCACCGCCAGCACGCCGTAGAGCAGGGTGAAGCCGACAAGGGTGATCCATACTTCTCCGGCGCTTACGGTGGGCGATACCCCGTTCTCGGTTTCCAGAAGCCCGAAGACGACCCAGGGCTGGCGTCCCATCTCGGTGAAGATCCAGCCAGCCGCCGATGCGATGAAGGGCAGCGAAGCCGCGAACATCGAGATCTTCAGGAAGCGGGGTGAGGTCAGCAGTTTGTCCTTGCGGTTGAGCCACCAGCCGACCAGTCCGAACAGAGCCAGCAGGAAGCCGCATCCCAGCATGACCCGCCAGGACCAGTACGCGATCCAGACGATCGGTGCGTACTCGCCGGGGCCGTACTTCTCCTGGTACTCGGCGTTCAGGTTGTTGATGCCCTTGACTTCGGAGTCCGGCTTGCCGGTCATGATGAACGAGAGGGCGTTCGGCATCTGGATGTTCCTGTTGGTACCGCCGGGGTTGCCTTCGAAGTCGCCGGTCGCGAAGAGGGACAGACCGACCCCGCTCTCGGTTTCGAAGACCGCGTCGGCGGCAGCCATCTTCATCGGCTGCTGTTCACTCATCAGGACGCCGTTGAAATGGCCGACCACAAGAGTGAGCAGCCCGGCGACTGCCAGGGTTGGCAGGGCGATCTTCATCGAGGACTTGAAGATCGAGACCTCGTTCTTTCGCAGCAGGTGCCAGGCGGAGATGCCGGCGATGACCATCCCGCCGGTCAGCAGGGCTGCCAGCATCGTGTGGGCCATCGCGTAGAGCGCCGTGTTGTTTGTGAGGACCGCCCAGATCGAAGTCAGTTCGACCTTGCCGGTGGCCTCGTTCAGCTCGTAGCCGACCGGATGCTGCATCCAGGAGTTGGCCGCGAGGATGAAGTAGGCGGAGAGGATTGTCGAGGCGGAAACCATCCAGATGGTGAACAGATGGACCTTCTCGGAAAGGCGGCCCCAGCCGAAGATCCAGAGACCGAGGAACGTCGACTCCACGAAGAAGGCAGCAAGCCCTTCCATGGCCAAGGGCGCGCCGAAGATGTCACCGACGAAGCGGGAGTAATCGGACCAGTTCATCCCGAACTGGAACTCCTGGACGATGCCAGTGGCAACGCCGAGGGCGAAGGAGATGAGCATCAGCTTGCCCCAGAAACGTGTCGCCCGCAGCCACTTTTCGTCCTTGGTCCGGTACCAGCGGGTCTGGTACCAGGCGGTGAAGAACGCAAGGCCGATCGTGAGCGGCACGAATATGAAGTGGTAGAGGGTCGTTATCCCGAACTGCCAGCGGGCGAGGTCGAGACTGGTCATTGCGATGCTGCTCATTGGGCCACCTTCATCATGCGCGAAGGGTAGAACCGGGCATACCGCCTCAACCTGCGGAAAATCCCGTCAGTTGTTGCGGGTAATTACTGAGCGGCGTCGGTTTTCAGCGTGGACAGCGCCCTGCGTCATGCAGCGCCTTGCGATAGGTCCGCATCGATCTGTGACGGAAGTCACCGTGGGTGACGTTCTTCATCGAGGGCACCAGTTCACGGTGGAACCGGGACCTGAGACTCTCCGCGTGACCGATCACGTCTCGGATGCCGATGCGGTAGCGGCAGCGAAGCCACTTGGTGAGCCGGATCGAGGCTCGCATCTGGCGACCGTTGCCCAGCACGTCACCATCCCGGTAGCCGGTGTGTTCGATCCCGATCGCGACATGGTTGAGACCGACTACGTGCCGGCACCTGATGCCGACCGGGACCAGCTGCACCACCCGGCCCCGACCGGAAACCACGAAGTGGGCGCAGACGTTCGGCAGTTCGCCGAATTCGGGGTCGGGCCGGTTCGGAACGAAGGCGTGGATCACCTGGGCGACGGTTCCGGCCACCGCGACGTGCTCGACGATCTGCCGGGGCCGCTTCAGCCGCCAGGCCCGCACCCCGTAGTGCCGGAGCGAGTAGCGGGCCATCTGGTGTTTCCTCTTCGCCCCGAAGGGGATGAACCGCTGATGGATCCAGGAGGGGACCGGTTTCGCCCGGGCGGCGGACGATGCGGATTGCCAGGCCTGTGGCGAGCTGCCCGGGCCGGCCGGCGCGGCGAAAGCAGCGAGAGCGCAGGCCATCAAGACCGCGAGGGCGGCGATGGCTGCGCGTCTCATCAGCTGTCCGCCTACCGGATCAGTCCAGCGAAGACGGGTCGAGACCACCGGTCGGACCGAGGTCCGGGCCGAGGTCCCCTCCGGAATGCTTCACTTCGTACGGCTTGACCTTGCCGCGGAAGGCGTTGCCGAATGTGTAGACCGGCATGCCGATCTCGGTGATGTTGTAGATCCGCGGCTGGTCGGCTATGAAGGTCCTCAGGCAGCCGTGGCTCGCCGGGTAGTCCGGCACCGACTCGTAGCCATGCGTCGCGTACCCGCGGATGAAGTACGAGGAGTAGTACATGCCGAGCGAGTTGTAGCCCGGATCCTTCCAGTAGAAGCTGTAGGTGCCGAGGATGGTCGGGGTGGCCGGAGCACCGGAGGCGATCGGGAAGATCGCATACGGCTTCTTGCCCCTTGAGAAGACGATCACCTGCTTGGAGAGCGGCGCCTCCATGTGGTCACCCAGGCCGGGTCGACGGACCCTGTAGCCGCCCTTTCCGTTGAAGACCCGCTTGACGACCGTCTTCGAGGCCCGGCTGTTGCGGGTCATGTCGTTCAGCTTGCGGTACGCGAGCACCGCCCGGTCCATCTTGCCGTTGAAGCAACGGCCCTGGGCGGGAACAAGGGCGAGTCGGTTGAGGGCCTTGCGGAATCCGGCCACCACCCTGTTGCACGCGCCGTGCGAGAGTCCGACATACCGGACCCTGAAGGTCTTGTGTTCGGTCGAGTCCTTGCCGACCGGGCGCTGTCCCGCCTTGCCCCAGTACTTGGCCCGGACTCCGTAGCGGTTGCCCTTCCGCACGTAGAAGACGCTGCGGAAGGTTCCGTAGTTGTCGCCGGCCTTGTAAACCTTCGCGGCACGGGTGGAGAAGCGCTTGCCGTCGCGGTACAGGTAGACCTTGACCTTCTGGAGGTTGCGGAAAGGCTTGAGCGAGCCCTGCACCACCACGCGGCTCATGATCTTCGCCCGGCGGCCGTCCACGCCCTTGAGCTTGATCTTTACGGTCGCCTTCGCGGGAGCCTCCGGCTCGGCGCCGCCGTTGGCCGCCCGGGCGTCACCGGACCCCAGGAGGAGAAGGGAGGCGAAAAGCAGCGCCATCGTGGCGATCAGGCGGCTTCGGCCTGGAAAAAGGGTCAGTGATCGGACGTTCAAGTCAAGCTCCTGCGGTCGGCGTCGGATCGCCTGATTGTAGGGAAGCAGACGGATCAGGCGACCGGAGACGCCGCTTCGGCAATCTCTGCTGCCTCGCGTGTTTCCTCGTCCATGACCTCGGACTTGCCGCCGAGCAGGAAGAAGGCAATCACGACGCCGGCCACGGCGATCGCCACCGAAAGGGTCATCGCGTGGCTCAGGCCATAGATGAACGCGTCGTGGCCGGCGGCCACGAGGCGATCAGCCTTCGCCTGTGAAACGCCGTCCAGCTGAGGCACTCCCCCGGTGAGCTGATGTGCGAACTCGGACCGCTGCGCTTCGGTCAGGCCGTTCTGACCACCGAGCGTGTCGGAGAGGCGCCCCTTTGCTTCGCTCTGGAAGAGGGCGCCGAGCGCGGCGACCCCGAAGGTGCCGCCGACCATCCGGAACATCGAAAGCACTCCGGAGGCGACGCCCGCCTTCGTCCTGGGCACGGCGTTCATCGCTGCGGTCGACATCGGGGACATGGTCAGGCCGATGCCGGCGCCGAGAATGATGAAGCTTGGCAGGATGTCCGCGAAGGTCGAGCCGTTCTCGATCGTCGAGAACAGATAGAGCGAGAGCGCGATCAGGCTCATGCCCGAGACGATCAGCCAGCGCGGCCCGATTCGGTCGACCAGGCGCCCGGAGATTGGCGAGATGACCATGATCACCAGCGTCGTCGGCAGGAATCTGACTCCGGCTTCCAGTGCCGTGTATCCGAGCACGTTCTGCATGTAGAGCGCGAGGAAGAAGAAGACGCCCATCATCGCGAACGAGATGATGAAGGCGGTGATCACCGAGCCGATGAAGTTGCGGCTCTTGAACAGACCGAACTCGATGATCGGTGCGGTGACCCTGTTTTCGGTGAAGACGAAGGCGATGAGGGCGCCGACCGAGACCGCGATCAGGGCCAGCACGGCGGTCGAATCCCAGCCCCATGAGTTGCCCTCGATCAGGGCGAGCACGAGGGCGGTCAGGGAGACGGTGAGGATCCCGACGCCGGTGTAGTCGACCTTGCGTCCGACCGTGGTGTCTCGGGACTCGCGGACGACGAACAGTGCGGCGAGCACAGCGATGATGCCGACCGGCAGGTTGATGTAGAAGATCGCCCGCCAGGAGACCTGCTCGGTCAGGAAGCCGCCGAGCACCGGTCCGATCGCCAGCGCCAGAGCGGAAACTCCGGCCCAGGTCCCGATCGCCTTCCCGCGCTCGTGCGCTGGGAAGGCGTCGGTGATGATGGAGAGAGTCCCGGGCATCATGAAGGCGGCGCCGATGCCCTGGAGGACGCGGCTGGCGACCAGCGCGAAGTTGTTCGGGGCGAAACCGGCGGTGGCCGAAGCGATCGTGAAGACGATCACCCCGAAGACGAATGCCTTCCTGCGTCCGAAGATGTCACCGATCCGGCCGCCGACCGCGAGCAGCACGGCGAACGAAAGCGTGTAGCCGTTGACGATCCACTCCAGGCCGGAGATCGAGGTGTCGAGATCACGCTGGATCGAAGGCAGCGCGACATTGACCACGGTGTTGTCGAGCATCACCATGAACAGCGCGAGGCACATCGCCCCGAGCGTCCACCACTTGCGGTTCTCGTCGGTGATCAGGTGCTGGTAACGGCTCACTGCTGTACTGCTCCTTCCAACTGCTGGTGAATCCGGGCCAGGTCATCCCGCTCGATCAGGCGTGAGAGCAGGGAGTCCAGTTCCCGCAGTTCCTCCTCTTCAAAGCTGCTTGCGAGTTTCACGGCACCCGCCGCGCGACCAAGCAGCGCGGCATTTGCGAGCTGATGTCCTTCGTCGGTGAGGCTGAGCAGGCGCCGGCGCCGGTCTTCGGGATCCTCGACCCTGGAGACGAGGCCCTTGCGGACCAGGCTGTCGACTGCCCGGCTGACCGCGGGCATCGAAGCCCCGGTCGTCCCCGCAATGTCGGCGAGGCAGTAGTTCGCCTGCTCCTCGAAGACGCCGAGGTTCATCATCGTCTTGAACTCGAGGAACGAGAGGTTGTATGCCCCTGAGTCGAGCAGCGAGGTCGAGGCGGCCCCGTAGGAGAGCATCCGCCGGAAAAGTGTTCCGAGCTGAAGCGCCACCCGGAGTTCCTCGGGCGAGGCATCTTCAATCGATTTCAGCCCGGCAACTTCGGTCTCTACGGTCTCCGCGACATCGGTCATGAAGTCGATACTTGCGCTTTAGCAACTATTTGTCAACCGCAAAGGTTGTCAGTGTGATGCACATCACAGCCAGCCCCAGAGCCAAAGCACCGGGGTGGATCGGATTCTCGGCATCCTCACCGAAAACCCGACCCCCCTCGAACTCTGGCTGCCTTTAGGGGTCCCCGGGACCGAAAGACGCAGGGACCCGAGAGGCAGCCAGAACCGGTTCAGGCCCTGTTGACGGCCGGCAGTGGGTCGGATTTCCGACCCTCCTGCCGACTATCCGACCCACCGCGGGATTCGAGGTCCGGGTCAATTGGTTCCGGGGCACCCTCGATGTTGATCTTCGGCAGCCACTCGAGCCAGGTCGGCAGGTACCAGTTCCACTTGCCGAGCAGTTTCATGGTTGCCGGGACCAGGACCCCGCGAACGATCGTCGCGTCGATAAGAACCGCCGCGGCCAGCCCGACGCCCATCTGCTTGAACTCGAGCATCGAGAGGGTGGCGAAGATCGAGAACACGGCGACCATCACGATCGCGGCCGAGGTGACCGGACCCGCAGTCCGCGTGAGCCCGTACTCGATCGCTTCTGCAGTGCTGGCACCCTGATCGTGAGCCTCGCGAATCCGGCTCAGGATGAACACGTGGTAGTCCATCGAAAGTCCGAACAGGATCACGAAAAGGAACATCGGCAGCCAGGCGGTGATCCCTCCCATCGACTCGAATCCAAGCAGCCCTTCGAGATTTCCGTCCTGGAAGATCCAGACGAGCAGCCCGTAGGCAGCCCCGACCGAGAGCAGGTTGAGCAGGATCGAGGTCAGCGGGATCACGATCGACCTGAAAGCAACCATCAGGAGGATGAATGCGGTCAGCAGAACGAAGGCGAAGACCAGCGGCGCCCGGTTCTTCATCAGTTCGTTGAAGTCACTCGAGCTCGCGGTCATGCCGTTGACGTTGGTCTCGGTTCCGGCGACCTGACCGATGGTCTGCGGGATCTCCTCGTCACGGAGCTTCTCCAGCGCCGCATTCGAGACGTCGTCGGTTCCCGCCCCGGCCAGGGGCACGTTCACGACCTCGACCCGGCCGTTCGGGCTGACCGTTGAAGTGACGGGCGAGCCGAACTCCCCGGGACCGTCGACCGCGTTCTTCAGGGCCGCGATGCCCTGCTGGACTTCGGGCGAACGCACATCGCCGGCCTCGATCACGACTCTGGCCGGTTCCGGGCCACCGGGGAAAGCCTCATCAACCTCGTTGTAGGCCTGAACCACCGGCAGGTCCTGGGGCAGGGATTCCGCCCCCGGCACCACCGTGTGGAGCTTGAAGGCGGGGATCGCCAGCAGCACCAGCAAGCCGCCGGCGACGATGGTCGACACACCGGGACGGCGCAGGACGAGGCGGATCAGACGGGTTCCATGGCCTTCGCCATTGACGGCCCGGCGACTGCGCAGGCGGCTGATCAGCGGAACCCGGCCCTTGTCTACCCGATCACCGAGCCAGGCGAGGATGGCCGGCAGAACAGTCAGCGAGCCGAGCACCGCGACGGCGACCACGATGATCGTTCCGGTGGCAAACGAGGCGAAGGTCGCATCACCGGTCATGTACATGCCGGCCATCGCGATCATCACAGTGATGCCGGAGATGATCACCGCACGCCCCGAAGTCGCGGCGGCAGCCTCGAGAGCTGCGGATTCCGAACGCCCCGCGGCTCGTTCCTCGCGTTCGCGTCGCAGATAGAAGAGCGAGTAGTCGACTCCCACCGCAAGACCGATCAGCAGGATCACCGAACTGGCACCATCAGACATCGGGCTGATGTGACTGATCAGTCCGGTCAGGCCGATCGCTGCCGCGACCGCGGTCAGGCCGAGCAGCAGCGGAACGCCGGCCGCGACCAGGGCCCCGAAGGCCAGCACCAGAATCAGGAGGGTGACCGGCAGCGAGGTGATCTCTGCTTTCTTGAAGTCGTCGGTGAAGGCCTGTTCGATCTGCTGGCTGGCGGAGGCATCACCGAACTGGGCGAAGCTGAAGCCGGGCGCGCGGGCCTCGGCTTCGTTCACCGCGTCCTGGGTTGCGCCCAGCCGTTCGTTCAGTTCGTCTTCGTTTCCGGCCAGCTCGAAGGTGACCAGGCCCGACTTACCGTCAGACGAAAGCTGGGCCCGGTTTCCGGGAGCGAAGGGGCTTTCGACCTGTGAGACATGGGGAGTCGCTTCCAACTCCCGGGCCAGTTCCGCGGTGGCGGCCCGGAAGTCCGGGCTGGTGTTGGACTGATCGGCCGGTGCCTTTACAAGCACCTGCTCGGTCGCCTTTTCGGGGAAGTTTTCGGAGGTCGCCACCTCGGCACGACCGGACTCACCGACCCCGCTCTCGGCGTCGGTCAGGGTTCTGGTTCCGACCGCGCTTCCGATGATGACGGCGAGGATGACGAAGGCGAGCCAACCCCAGATCGCCGTCTTGCGATGGGTCGCACTCCACCTCCCGGCCCGGGCAGCAATGTTGTGACTGGTATTCATGCCGGAGATCCTGCCTCCCGGCTGCCCGCCCCGAAATGGGGATGACCAGTGTCTTTGCAGGAAGCTGGCTGCCCCCTAAGGGTGTGGAGAACCGCACCTTGAACGACTCCATACGGGGGATGACCACACCAACGAGTGGCCCTCCATGGGTCAGAATCCGGGCATGGGTAGTGCGTCCAGACTGCGTTCGCGCCTCGCCTGGCTCGCGGTAGCCGGGTTCTTCCTCGGTGTCGGCGGGGCCACCATGGCCGCGCTCAGCAATCTCGACATGTCCCGCCCGGCAATGGAGATCACGCTGCGGGTTCTCACCGGATGGTCATGGCTGGGTGTCGGGATCTTCGCCTGCTGGCGTCGTCCGGACAATGCCTTCGGCAAGTGGATGCTGTTCACCAGCTTCGCCTGGATGGCCCAGTTCCTGACATTCGCCAATTCATCCCTGGTCTTCACTTTCGGACTCGTCATCGCGAATGTCTTCCCCTTCGCGCTGATCCAGACCCTCGTCCGCTTCCCGACCGGAAGAATCGAATCCCGCACGGACCGGTGGGTCCTGCGACTGGTTGTGGTCGCCCTCTCCTTCGTATTGCTGGCGGTCTTCTTCAGCACGCCGGACCAGTTCGGGTACGACAACGCGCCCGACAACCTGCTGCTTCTGACCGATTCGGCCACCACGGTGACGGTTCTCTTCATCGTCACCAACGCGATCGCGATCGTGCTCGTGCTCGCCCTGATCCACAGCTTCACTACCAAGTACTCGGCCGCGTCACCCCCGATGAGACGCCTGATCGGTCCGGTGCTCTGGACCTCGACGGCCCTGCTGGCCCTGCTCGGTACTTCCTCGGTCTTCTCGATAGCCGAACTCGACAAGGCGGAAGAGATCACCGGCCTTCTCAGCGCCCTCACCGCGATGTTCCTGCCGATTGCTTTCCTGATCGGGCTGGCCCGAAGCCGACTGGTCAGGGGCGAAGCTCTGGGCCGGATGCTGGAGCGGGTAGCCCACGAGAACGATCCGTTGAAGATGCAGGAAGCGGTTGGCGAGGCCCTGGGGGATCCCTCCGTGGAGCTTGCCTTCTGGCTCCCGGAGACTCGGCATTACGTCGACGCCAGCGGCATGCGGACCACTGAGCCTGACCCCGAATCCGGCCGCGCCGGCAGCGTCGTATCGATGGATGGCCGCAAGGTCGCCCTGATCATTCACGACGGTGCCCTGCTCGAGGAACCCGAAAAGATTGAAGCGGTCAGCCGTGGCGCCGCGCTGGCTTTCGAGAACGCCCGGCTCGAGGCCGAGGTCAGGGCGAACGTAGCCGAGCTTCGGGCGTCCCGTGCCCGCATCGTCGAGGCGGCCGACGCGGCCCGCCGGGAGATCGAAAGGAACCTCCACGACGGGGCCCAGCAGAACCTCGTCTCGCTCGCCCTGAAACTCCAGATGGCTCGCGGAAGAGTCGAGTCGGATCCCCGGGGAGCGATCGAGATCCTCGACGGAGCGAGTGCCGAGCTCGAGCAGACGCTGGCCGAGCTGCGTGAACTTGCCCGCGGCATCCACCCGGCGGTGCTCTCGGACCGGGGTCTCGACGCCGCCCTGCTCGCCCTCGCCCACCGGGCACCTCTGCCGGTCGAAGTAGGCGAGATGCCTGCCGGCCGCCTGCCGGAACAGGTCGAGGCGGCTGCCTATTACGTGGTCGCCGAGTCGCTGACCAACGTCGTCCGGTACGCAGAGGCCAGCCGGGCCAAGGTCGATATCTCGCAGAACAACGGGACCTTGCTGATCCGCATCGCCGATGACGGCATCGGAGGCGCCGACCCCAGTCAGGGCTCCGGCCTCAAGGGCCTGGCCGACCGGATCGCGGCCCTCGACGGAAGTCTTGATCTCGAAAGTCCCAAAGGTGAAGGAACGGTGGTTGAGGTGAAGATTCCGTGCGGGTAGTTGTCGCCGACGACTCGGTGTTGCTCCGTCAGGGCGTGGTGCGGGTGCTCGAGGATGATGGTTTCGAGGTGGTCGGCCAGGCCGGTGACGCCGAGGACCTGATCAGAAAGGTCGGCGCGCATAGACCCGATGTTGCGGTGGTCGACATTCGCATGCCTCCGACCTTGACCGATGATGGCCTCCAGGCCGCGAAGAAGATCCGTGCCGAGCACCCCGGCACCGGGGTACTGGTTCTTTCCCAGTATCTGGAGGAGAGCTACGCGCTCGATCTGGTCGCCGACTCGGCGGAGGGCGTCGGCTACCTGCTGAAGGACCGGGTGGCGGAAATCGAACGCTTCACCGAGTCGGTACGAAGGGTTGGCAGCGGCGGGTCCGCGCTGGATCCCGAAGTCGTCTCGCATCTGCTCGGCCGGCGCCGGCGTGAGGATCCACTCGAAGTTCTCACAGCCCGCGAGCGCGAGGTTCTCGGCCTGATGGCCGAGGGCCGTTCGAACATCGCGATCGCCGAAAGCCTGGTCGTGACCGAGCGGGCGGTCGAGAAGCACGTGACCAGCATCTTCAGCAAGCTGGACCTCGCCCCCACCGCCGAGGACCACCGGCGGGTGCTGGCCGTTCTCACGTACGTAAAGGCGATCGGCGAGTAGCGGGGGGACGTCGAGATGCATTCCCCGGCAAATAGCCCCGGCGAATCGGATCACGACGGTTTCCGGCTAGTCGTCGGCGAGGACCCGTCTGCGTGAGCGCCGGACCCAGGCCCGGTTCAGCGCAAGGGCGATCAGCACGACGATGCCAATCGGGATCGCCACCGCCAGAGCAAGCACGGTCACCCCGGCCGCGACCCCGAGCAGCTTGCCCGCATCATCGATTGCGTCCGACAGGCCCCAGCCCGACGACCCTTCGTCGGACACCGTGTCACCGCCGGTCTCGACCCGCAGCAGCACCGGCGTCAGGTCGGCCCGCCGCTCGAGGCGCTTGAGCCTGGTTTCCTGCCAGCGCTTCTCCAGCCGCTCGGCGCGGATCCGCTGCTCGATCGCCGCGCGCTCGTCGTCGTCGTAAGTGACTTCGAGCTCTCCGAGCAGGCTCTTGATCTTCGCTTCCGAGTCGGTGATCGCATCCTCGGCCCGGTTGGTCGGGGCGGTGATGTCAGTCAGCTCCTGGCTGCGGGAGCGCAGATCGGCGATTTCCGAAAGCTCGGCGACCGCGGATTCAATCTGCCCGGAGGGAATCATCAGGCTGAAGGTCGCCCCCGCCCTGCCGGTCTCGCCGTCCACGACCTTCGAGTCCATGACGATCCCGTTGTGATCGTCGGTCACCGAGACGACCTCGTTCGCCACCTCCTGAACGCTCTCGGGGTCTGTGCCGAGGGTGATCTCCGCCTCCCGGGCAACGTCGCGCCCGCCCTGGATGCGGGCAAAGGCGTCAGCGGGTACTGGCCCCGAGGTGCGTCCCGCCACAGCTCCCCCGGTTGGCATCGCAGCGTTCCCGGGTGCCGTTTCGATCCCCACCCGGCCGGCGCCGTCGTCCTCGAGTACTCCGGCTCCAACACTTGGTTCGGACAGCGAACGGACGCCAGGATTACTTTCCAGACTCTGCGCGGTTCCGGTGTCCTGCCCCGATCCACCGCTGAAGCGGCCGTTGTCGAGGCCAATCGCCACCACTGTGGCAAGCATGAGCACCGACGCCACCCCGGCCACCGCGGGCAGCAGAAGGCGACGACCGTTCATCCTGCGACGAAGTCGCTCAGCGAAGTTCCCCAGCCGGCCCCTGTCACCCTTGCCCAGCGCGGCTTCGACGGCCCACTCGGGCGGGAAGTGATCGGCCACCGCCTGGTCGAGGCGATCGGTGAAGCCCGGCTCGGGGGCCGGACGGTTCTCGCGGAGAGCCTGGGCGAGTGTGGCGAACTCGCGCTCGTTGAATTCTTCGTTCATCTCGGAATCCTTTTCATTGCCGCGGCTCATCTGGCCACCTCCTCGCTCGGGGCGGAGCCATCCGTTTCGAGGGCGCTCCGCAGTCGTGTCATCGCCCGGTTGAGCCGGGTCCCCACGTTGGTGGGCGAGTATCCGGTCGCCTCGGCGATCTCGGTGTTGCCGAGTCCGGCGAAGAACTTCAGCGCGACCATTTCCCTGTCGGCCGCGCCCAGGGTTCCGAGGGCACTGAACAGTTCGGTCCGCTGTTCGAGTGCCACCACGCTGTCTTCGACCGGAGCAGTCCCGGCCACCGAGCCCGGGGCCGCCAGCCCGCCAGGCTCGATCGCCGGGACCTCGCGCCCGCGCTTGCGAAGTTCGTCAAGGGCGGCATTCCTCGCGATTCCGAACAGCCAGCCCCGGGCGCTGCCCCGTTTGGGGTCAAAGCGATCCCACTTGCGAAAGGCCCGCTCGAAGGCGAGTGCGGTCACGTCCTCGGCGGCGACCCGGTCGCGAAGGAGACCCGCCACGTACGAGTAGAGATCGTCCCTGCTGCCCCGATAGAGATCCTCGAACAAAGGCCGGGGTCCGGGGCGGGGCTCCGTGCGGGACCCGGCCCTGTGGTCTCCCCCCTCCGGTCGGGGCGGGCGGGACGAGTCAGGTTCGGGGACAGCTTCCAGCATGCCGTTCATACCCACACTACGACCGAATCAGGGATCCGTCACAAAGTCCTGACCAGAAGCCGACGAAACCACACAACGCCGGAAGCAGGTCCTTCTGGCGGCTGGGAGAATTGCCCCTTTTGGGAAACGGCTCCACGGTTTCCATGCAATACGCATGGAAAAGCGGGGTTGAAGCGAAACCTCGGGCGGGTTGCTACTGGAGGCGGGGCAAAGCTCGCCGACTGCAGTTGCTCTAGCCCTCGTAGGGCTCGAAGTCGGACTTCCGCGCGCCGCAGACCGGGCAGAACCAGTCGTCGGGGATGTCCTGGAACGCAGTTCCCGGGGGGATTCCGCCGTCGGGATCGCCGTCGGCCGGGTCGTAGATCCAGCCGCACGATTCGCAGATCCAGAGTTCGGTCGTGGTCGTGCTCATGGCCGCCAGACTACCCAAGCGCGAACGGCGACGGTCAGCCACCACCCGCCACGACGGACGGTCCGGGGACCCGGACTGTACGGTTCCCGCGTGAGCTCATTTCCGGAAGCCGGACCCGGGGAGGCAATAAACCTCGGTAAACCGTCTGACCCCCGCCCCGCCGCCACGATCCTGCTTCTCCGGGACCGCGAGCCGGGTGGTCCGCTCGAAGTCCTGATGCTGAAGCGTTCTGCGGAGTCGCACTTCATGCCGAGCGTCTGGGTTTTTCCAGGTGGGTCGCTCGACCCGGAGGATGGCCCCGGACTCGACGGACTGCGCACATGTGCGGCGCGGGAACTCGAAGAGGAGGCGGGCATCCACCTCGATCTCGCGAACGAACTGGTTCCGCTGGCCCGCTGGGTCACCCCGGAAATCGTCAAGACCCGGTTCGACACCTGGTTCTTTCTGGCGCGGGCACCCGAAGGGGCTGAGGCGAAGCCGGATAATTTCGAGATGACCGAAGCGATCTGGGTCAATCCGGCCGACGCGCTGACCGCATCGGAGGCCGGCGACATGGCCATCGTCTTCCCCACCCTGAAGCAACTGGAAGCGCTGGTCCCGGCGGGCAGCACCGACGAAGCGATGGAGCGCGCCGCAGCGGACCCGAACGCCTCGAAGGTGGTCCTGCCCAAGGTGATCGGGGACGAGCGGAACGCCCGGGTGGTTCTGCCGGACGAGGACGACTACCCGGCCGACTGAATTGCCTGGCAGACCGGCGATCCGGTCGGCTGAACCGGGCTACCCGCTTCCGACGTCCCCTTCGGAGTTGCGAAGGTGAAACAGTTCCCGGGCGCGCTGGTTGAAGCGGACGCTGAGCTCACTCAGGTAGGCGAGATTCTCATACATCCAGATCCGGGCGATGTCGGCTCCGAGCCCGTCCGGGTGTTCCGGTGCGGCAAGATCTCCGACCAGTTGTCCCGGCAGGTCCCGGTCAAGCGCCAACGCCGCTGGCGGCGGGAAGCCGCCCATGATTGCTTCTCCCAGCCGGGAGTACCAGTCGCAGACTTCGTCGGTCATCGCTTCGAGCCTCGGGCTTGAACCCAGCCCCGGCTTCTCGTACCAGGCCTCGTCAGGAATCCTGCCCATCCCCTCAGAGGCCCTTCTCAAGCGAAGACCGGCCGCGGCGAGGGCCATCAGGGCCTCCGGGTCGATGTGCTCCCCGGTGGCCTCGTCCATGTACTGACGCAGGACGGCATCGAGGCGATCCGATGCGGCGGCTGAATCCTGCCAGAGCTGGTCCCTCCTGCCGGCAACCCCGCCGAGCACCCCGTAGGCCCGGGCCTGGACCAGCTTCGCGGCCGATGTCAGAGACTGGCCCACCGAAGAGCGGATCATTGCGGAGGCTCCCCTCGGCCAGATCAGCAGGCCCACCACGAGACTGACGGCACAACCGATCGCCACATCCTGGATCCGGATTATCGCGACCTCCCAGCCGACCGGCTCGATCAGGTTGTAGAGAACCATCACGAGCACGGCGAACCCGGCCTGGCCGGCCCCGAGGGAGATGGCCCGGGGAGCGTAGGCGGCAAACAGGACCGAGAGCGGCAGGGCGACCCAGAGCGCCACCGGCGAATCGCCGATCAGGTCGATCACGACCGATCCGATGACTATGCCGATCAGGGTTCCGGCCAGCGCCCTCGCCACCGAACCCCGTGTGCCGAGAGCGTTGCTCCTCAGCACGGAGAGCGTCCCGAGCACCACCCAGAAGGCGTTCTGCACCGAGAGCAGGTCAGCCGCGTAAACGGCGAGCGCGATGCCGACTGCTCCGCGGATGCTGTTACGAAGCCAGGAAGAGCTGAGGTCGGCATGTTCGGCGATCACCCGGCCGGTCTCTTTCGCCTGCCGGGCGCTGTGGAACCAGAGCCAGTTCCAGAGCCGCCCCAGCACCCCGGGGGCCGGCTCGCGTTCGGTCACGATCTCGACCATTCTGGCGGTGTCGAGTGCCGCGTAGCTCAGTTTGCGCAGCCGGAACTCGTCCTCGAGTCTCCGTGTGGTCGCTTCGATCTCGTCCGGCCCCGTCGCTGCCAGGTGCTCCGCAGACCGATCGACCAGTTCGTGGAGGCTCGCCTTCACTGGATCGAAGGGCAGCTCGGCCGGCTTGCCGGCCAGGGCTTCGCCACATGCTGCGAGCAGGTCTGCGACTTCGACCCGCAGCTGACGCGCCCGGTCGCCGTCAGCGTCGATGCCGGCGCCGGGAATCGTGATCAGACCGAACAGCCAGCCCAGCTCCTCGACCATCGAGGTCAACGCGGCACTCACTCCGGTCGCGCCGGTGGGTCGGTGGGGAGTGCCGAGGAACTGCCTGCGAAGCGCCCAGACCTTCTTTCGGGCTTCGGTCCGGAGTGAGTCTGATCCGGGTTCCCGGACCAGTTCCGCGAGTGCCGTGCAGGACCGGGACGCGTCGGTGATCAGCTGACCTGTCCAGGGCAGGCGCCAGATCAGCCAGGTCGCCGGAA
Source organism: Solirubrobacterales bacterium (assembly GCA_036780865.1). Lineage (GTDB taxonomy): Bacteria > Actinomycetota > Thermoleophilia > Solirubrobacterales > 70-9 > 67-14. The sequence continues at coordinate 57,973 of DAIQCC010000016.1, forward strand.
TCCCGACCGCAGCGGCCAGCAGCCAGCCGGACAGTCTGTCAGGAATCGCCGATGAGGGCGCTTCGATCATCAGGGGCAGGGCGATCAGCAGTACGGCGCCGGCGCGGGCCGCAGCCACATACGGATTGACGATGCCGAGAAAGAAGATCCCGAAAGCGACGAGTCCGGCGACCAGCACTCCGATCAGGGTCGGAGCGGTCGAAAGCACTGTCCCGACCACAATGAAGACGCATCCGGTGGCGACCAGCGTGAGCCACGCCGTCAACCGGGGGATCGGGCGACCAGCAAAGGTGACCATGGCGAGAACGATGAAACTCCCGAATGCAGCGAAGGGGGTCGCCTCCGGGTCGAGCAGAAGATAGGCGGCCGCAAACGTGGCCGGCATGAAGATCGCCGTGCGTACGGCCACCTTCATGGCGGCCGGGTTGATCCGGTCAGTCAGCCGGGAAAGGCTCAAGTCCCGCGTTCCATGGTCCGGCCGGATAGGTGTGGATGCCGTCCTCTTCCATCTCGGAGTGCAGCCTCTGGAACAGCTCCCCGGCGTTGGCGAGAGCCAGCTTCAGTTCCGCGGCAGACCGTTCCTTGAGTCGCCAGAGGAACCAGAGCTGACGGTCGTTGATCCCGAAGTCGACTTCGCGGTCGATCGTCGTGGTCCACTCGAGGAAGCCGGGAGAGAAGAGCTCCCGCAGCGCGATCGGGTCATGTTCCTCCGGCACTGTGGCCAGAAAGCGCTTGTTGAACTCGAGCGACTCGAACTCGACCTTGCGGCGGGACATCCTCTGCTTGACGAACTCGCCGGCGTTGGCCTCGATCGACTCGACGTTGAAAGCGGGCACGACCTTCGCCAGGTCGGGCATGTGGGCCTTCGCGAGGATCGCGGTCGGAACGAGGCTTTTTCGCATGAACCCCCCGACCTCTTCCTCGTCGGCATCGCAACTGGCACCCCAGAAGTCGGGGGCAAGCTGGCCGGTGAGGCGGTTGTTGCCGCCGACGCAGAGCGCCACGGGACCGTCAGCCGGATTGATTCCCCCGACTGCCTCCCACTTCACATCGCCCGCCCCCTTGTATGAGGAGACGATCTGCTGCCACTGGTCAGATTCCTTGCCCATCGGCGATCACCCTATCCGCATCGGGACCCGGCTCTTGTTCCGGCATCGATTCTGCGAGTAGGATTCTCGCCACAGTGACTTCAAACGAGGGGAATTGCCTATGAGTGGCGCACTTATCGCGCTGATTGTGGTCGTAGTGATCGCTCTGATCGCGGTGATCTGGTACATCTCGACCAGGAACGGGATCATTGCTTCCCGCAACCGGGTGGATGAATCCTGGAGCGGCATCGACGTCCAGCTGAAGCGCCGGCATGACCTGGTGCCGAACCTCGTCGAGACCGTCAAGGGTTACGCGACCCACGAGCAGAAGGTGTTCGAAGAGGTCACGAAGGCCCGCGCGAACGCGATGGCTGCCCAGAGTGTCGATGAGACCGCCACGGCGGAATCAGGCCTCAACCGTTCGCTTGCTGACCTTCGTGCCGTGGCCGAGCAGTACCCGGACCTGAAGGCGACCGAGAACTTCCAGCAGCTCAGCAGGAACCTCTCGGAGCTCGAGGACGAGATCCAGGCTTCTCGCCGCATCTACAACTCGAACGTCCAGTCCTACAACACGAAGATCCAGCAGTTCCCG
>DAIQCC010000016.1:59662-60261 GCA_036780865.1 Solirubrobacterales bacterium
GGCGCCGATCGCCGCCAACCTGGGGGCCTACACCCCCGGGGTGTGCTTCGTGAGGTTGGCCGGGCCGTTGCGCGCAACCCCCTCCGTTCCCTTCTTGGGGGGTTCGTGGGCCGGGGGTACCCCCGGCCCACGTCATTCCGGAGTGGGTTCTGATTCGGGTTCGGCCGCTTCTTGTCTTGCGGGGGAGGTTGGTCCGAAGAGGGCTGCCCACCAGACTCGGGTCAGGCTGGAAGCGACATCGTTCGGGTTGGATTGGCCCTGGGCCAGGTGGACCTGGAAGCTCCGTTCGGTCATCAGGACGAGGCCCTCGGAAAGTGCCTCCGGGTCGAGCGACGAATCGATCGCCCCGGTTCCCTGCAGGCGCTCGATCTCTTCGCGCGTGCCTTCGGTGATCGTTTCGAGGACGGTGCTCCAGAGTTCACGGACCTCCTCGTCATAGGTAGCCGCTTCTCCCGCAAGGGCAAGCAGCTCGGAGCTGTCGGCGTAAACGCGGGACATCCCGTAGATCCCCCGTTCGATTTCCCGCCGGGGGTCGTCGCTTTTCAGCCAGCAGCGGCCGAGCCGGTTCTGGTGGGAGGCGATCAGATCCTCGAGCGCCC
>DAIQCC010000017.1:0-59325 GCA_036780865.1 Solirubrobacterales bacterium
AGGCCGAGGCAAACGAGATCACCAAGATCCTGCACGGCAACAACACCGGTGGCACCGGCACCGGTGCCTATACCGGCTGTCTGGGCCAGGCCGGCAAGACCGGGACCACCGACAACCAGGTCGATGCCTGGTTCGTCGGGTACCAGCCGAACCTGACCGCCGCGACCTGGATCGGCTACCCCGAGTCGAACGACATCAGCACCGGGTCCGACGGTGGTGGCACCCCGGCCAGCATCTGGAACAGCTTCTTCACCAACGCGGGTGTGCCCTGCGAGGACACCCCGATCCCGGACGAAACGATGGACTGGGGCGACTTCAGCGGTGGCTACACCGTGTCCCCCGGGACCGAAAGCGAGTACGGACCCCAGACCGATGACACGACGGGAACCGACACCGGTACCGACGCAACCACTGACACCGACACCGGTACCGTCGGACCGGATGATGCCTACGCCCCCGGCGTGGGCCAGGAACCGGCCGGCATCGGCGGTACAGGTGGAAGCACGGGCGGCAGTACGGGTGGCAGCACCGGTGGAGGGGCCACCGGCGGCGTCAGTCCCGGCTAGGGGCTCTCATCTGGCGCGTTCGAGTCGCGCCGCTTCTTCGGCGGCTTCCTCGGCCAGCTCTATCTCGTCCTCGTCACCTTCGCGGCGGGTCAGTGCCGTGATCCCGCCCACGTAGATCAGTTCGACCACCGTCTGGGTCGCTCTCACCGCGATCGCGATCACGGCGCCGACGCCGAAGCTGTCGGATGGCAGGGCCGCCTTCACTGCCCAGGCGAAGGCGGCGTCCCGCACCCCCAGGCCGGCCGGGGTCACGGCCGAGACGACGGCCGCGAGGAAGCCGATCATCTGTGAGGCGGCCACGATCGCCAGGTCGTCCAGGTTCAGGTGGTGGACCGCCCGGGCGGCGAAGAAGACGCCGATTCCCATGATCGCCCAGACCACAACGTACGAGAGGTAGATGGTCACGACCCCCCGGAACGGCATCAGCTGGGGCAGCGACTCGCGGCCGAGCGCGTGGAGCAGTCGCTTCGAGACCGGGCCGAAGATCCGCGGGTGGAGCAGCACCACCATCACCGGCAAGACCAGCAGCGGCAGCCACCTCGCGGGCTGGTCCTGCAGGTCGGGGTGATCGATCAGGAACCAGGTTGCGATGGTCAGGGCGCCGGCGATCGAGACCGCCTGCTCGTAGACGATCCCGGCGGTCGTCACCCGCCTCTGGACGCCGGCCTTTTCGGCCATGAGAATCCTGGCGAGCAGGAATAGGACGGTGCCCGGGATGTAGCGCACCAGAAGAGGTTGGGCCCAGATCTTCTGGGTCTCCATCGCCGGAACCGGACTGCCGAGGAAGCGCAGGATCAGCCCCCACACTGCGGCCCCGCCGATGTAATAGAGCAGCATCATCAGCATTGCCGGAACCAGCCACACGAAGTCGAACTCGACGCCTTTTTGCTTGAGCTCCGACCATTGCGAAACAACGGTGAAGACGAGAAAGCCGAAGATCAGGAAGGCGATCGACCCCTGCAGGATGATCTTGGTCGACTTCTTCTTCGGCCCGGTCTTGCCGACCGTGGCGGCGAGGTGCCCGAGCCTGTGGAGCAGGCTCGGTCGTTCGGGTTCCCTCGATTCCTCGCTCATCTGACGGGCAATAGTGTCAGAGGCATGGACCTTGGCGAGTTCGAACTGATCGAGGCGATTGCCGGAAGGACCGGAGCCGTCGGCCGCTTCGAGATCGGAATCGGTGACGACGCGGCGGTTGTCCGGGGGCGGGACCGGATCGTCACTTCCGTCGACACGGCGGTTTCCGGGGTGCATTTCGGGGCCGACCGGCCGGCCGCCGAAAGCGCCCGCAAGGCGGTCGCCGGAGCAGTCTCGGACCTGGCGGCGATGGGTCTCGGTTCCGGTGAAGCTGAGATGCTGGTCGCTCTCGGTGCTCCTCCCGAGACCCCGGATGCCTACATGCAGGGTCTGGTCGACGGGGTGGTCGAGGCTGCCGGCGATTTCGGGGTCGACCTCGCCGGCGGTGACGTGGTCTCCTCCCCGGTCGTCTTCCTCAGCGTCACCGTGATCGCCCATGTCGATGCCGACACGCCAGTCGTCGGCCGGAACGGCGCCCGACCTGGTGACGTCGTGGCGGTCACGGGACCGGTCGGCGGTGCTGCCGCCGGCCTCCGGCTCGCGGACGGGCTCGAGGTGCCTTCCCTGAGCGACCTCGCGCGTGATCTGCTGATCACCTGCCAGGTGAGCCCGCAGCCCCAGCTGAGCGCGGCTCCGGTGCTGGCCCGGGCGGGCGCCACCTCGATGATCGACATCAGTGACGGACTGGCCGCCGACCTCGGTCACGTCGCCCGCGGGTCAGGGGTATTGATCCGGCTGCGGGCCGGTGAGATTCCGATAGTCGCGGGTGTGGAGGAGGTCGCCGGGGCGGTCGGAGCGGACCCGCTCTCCTTCGCAGTCGCCGGAGGCGAGGATTACGTTCTCGCACTGACCATCCCCCAGGACCGTTTCGAGAAGGCGGATTCAGCCCTCATCGAGGCGACCGGATTCGAGCTACTTGCGATCGGCGCCGTGGAGGAAGTAACCGGGGGCAGCGGGGGCTTGATCATGGAAGACGAGGACGGCAACCCGGTCCCGGTGCCGTCTGGCCACGACCACTTCCGGTAGCCGACGAGTCGCTCCCGGTAGGCTCCGGCGCCCATGCCGAAGCGTCTCACAGCACTGTTCCTGATCGCAATGCTCGGGCTGGCCGGCCTCGCCGGTTGCGGTTCAGACTCCGGTTCCGGGTCCGATTCAGGGGCGGCCGCCGAATCGAACGACGCCCCGGTGACCTCCCAGGTCAGCACTTCGGACGCCGAGCCGGTGATCCTTGACGCCAACGGCAGCCAGTTCAACCCGGCCCAGGTCTACAAGGAAACGATCGATGGCGTGGTCTCGATCCGCTCGATTTTCGGTGATGCCGAGAACGCGCCGGCAACCGCTGCGGCGGCCGGCGGTTCGGGCTTCGTCCTGACCGGTGACGGTGAGATCGTCACCAACGCGCACGTGATCAGCGACGGGCAGGGCGAGAACCGTCGGGCGGCCGACAGCGTCTTCGTCGAATTCTCGAGCGGTGACGTGCTTGACGCCGAGATCGTCGGCTTCGATCCCTTCGCCGACGTGGGCCTGCTCAAGGTCGATCCCGGCGACGTCGAGATGAAACCCCTGACCCTCGCCGACAGCGACAAGGTGACCGTGGGCCAGCCGATCGCCGTGATCGGCAGCCCCTTCGGCGAGGACCAGACGCTCACGACCGGGGTTGTCTCGCAGACCGGACGGTCAGTGATGAGCCTCACCGACTTCCAGATCGAGGACGCGATCCAGACCGACGCCTCGATCAATCCCGGCAATTCGGGCGGGCCGATGCTGGATGGCAACGGCAACGTGATCGGGATCAGCCAGCAGATGAAGAGCGGCTCGGGGTCGAGCGACGGAGTCGGCTTCGGGGTTCCCGCCAACTCGATCCAGCGGTCGGTCGAGATGCTCCAGGACGGTGGCGAACCGGTTTACGCCTACATCGGCGTGAGTACCCAGCCGCTCTACCCGCAGCTCGCAGAGAAACTGGGGATCGATGCCCGCCAGGGGGCGATCGTGGCCGAGGTGGTTGAGGGCGGCCCGGCAGCATCTGCCGGAATCAAGGGGAGCAGCGAAACGATCGTCTTCCAGGGCGCCCGCTACGACGTTGGCGGTGACGTGATCGTCGCGGTCAACGGAGTCCCGATCGAGCGGGCCGAGGATCTCGGCCGGCTGATCGGTGACCTCAAGCCGGGTGACACGGCCGAGATCGAGGTGGTCCGCGACGGCGAGCGCAAGACCGTCGAGGTCGAACTCGGCAACCGGCCGACCGCCATCAGCCAGTCCTGAGCCCGGTGCCAATCGCTCGTTTCCGCGCCTTTCGAGCCGCGCCGGCGGGTGGACGGCGCTCCGCGTTCTAAACTCAGGTTGTGGATCGGGACGACCACCCACTGATCATCGTTTCCAATCGCGGGCCCGCCCAGTTCGACCGGGACGCTGAAGGGGAGCGGGTTATGTCGCGCGGCGGAGGTGGTTTGGTGACGGCCCTCTCCGGCCTGGTCAAGGACCGCAACGCCCTCTGGATCGCTTCCGCGATGACTTCGGAGGACGTCGCAGTCACCGAGGAGAACGACTTCCAGCCGATCGACGTGAACCTGAACGGCGTCGACTACCGGGTCCTGATGGTCGAAAGCGACCAGGAGGCATACGACCGGTTCTACAACGTGATCGCCAACCCGGTGCTCTGGTTCATCCAGCACTACCTATGGGATCTCTCCAACGCGCCAGACATCCGCAGGGAGGAGATCGACGCCTGGTACCAGGGCTACGAGGTGGTCAACGAGGACATCGCCAACTGCGTCATCAGGCAGATCGAGGGTCGCGACGAACCTCTCGTGATGCTCCACGACTACCACCTGTACACCGCTCCGGCCAAGATCCGTGCCGCCCGGCCGGATGCCCTGCTCCATCACTTCGTTCACATCCCATGGACCCAGCCCGACGCGTGGCGCGTCCTGCCCACCGCGATCCGGGAGGCGATATTCCGGGGCCTGCTGGCAAATGACATCCTCGGCTTCCACACCAACTCCTACTGCACCAACTTCCTGGCCTGCTGCCAGCGCCTGATGGGTTACGAAGTCGACTTCGAATCGCTGACCGTGACCCACCCCGGGGGTCGCACGATGGTCCGGGCCTATCCACTTTCGATCGATGCCGAAAGACTCGAGCGGGCCGTCAACTCCGAGCGGGTCGCGGAGATCGAGAAGGAGATCCTCGCCCGTCGCCGCGAACATCTGATCCTCCGCGTCGACCGGGCGGACCTCTCCAAGAATGTACTGCGGGGATTCACCGCTTTCGACACATTCCTTTCCGATCATCCAGAGTTCAGGGAGAAGGTCACCTTCGTCGCCCACCTCCAGCCTTCGCGCCAGGACGTCCCCGAGTACCGCGAGTACCTCGAGCGGATCGAGGCCCTTGTGGCGGTGGTCAACCACCGGCATGGCACGACCGACTGGATGCCGATCGACCTGAGGATCTACGACGACTTCGACGAGGCGGTCGCCCGTTACAAGCATTGCGACCTGCTGATGGTGAACGCGATCTTCGACGGCATGAACCTGGTCGCCAAGGAGGCTCCGGTGATCAACGTGCGGGACGGGGTGCTGATGCTCTCCGAGAACACCGGCTCCCACGAGGAGCTGAAGGATTACGCCCTGAGCGTGAACCCCTTCGACATCCAGGAACAGGCCGACGTGATCTACCGGGCCCTGACCATGCCCCCGGAAGAGCGCCGGGAGCGGGCCGACGGGCTGAAGCGGATCATCCACTCGCGGACCCCGGCCGACTGGATCAACGACCAGGTGGCCGACATCACGCTGGCCCGCCAGGCCCGGGAGCAGGTCTGATGCGTGCCCTTCCGGGCATCCTGCTGCTCGCGGTTTTGACCCTTGTCCTGGCGACCCCCTCCCCGGCCGAGGCGCGACCGAACCTGAAGAAGTGCGACATCGGAGCCAACCGGCCGCTTCTCTGCGGCCACATCATGGTTCCGGCGGTCCGCGGCAAGCCGTCGGCCGGTCAGCAGAAGATCGGGTTTGCGATCCGCCGCCGCGGGGACACGACCCGCCCCTCGAAGGGAGCGATCGTCTTCATCGAGGGTGGCCCCGGCTACGCGGCAACCAACTCGGACTCCTTCAAGCCGCTGGCCGCAGTGATGGCGCCATTCCTCCGGCACCGCGAACTGATCGCAATCGACCAGCGGGGCACCGGCCTCTCCAAACCGCTTTTCTGTCGCGGACTTCAACGCGGCACGGTCAGCTACCAGCGGGGACTGAAGCAGTGCGCCAGGCAGCTCGGCGTCCGGCGTGAGGGTTTCACCACCGCGGAGTCGGCGGCCGACATAGAGGCGGTCCGGAAGTCGCTGGGACTGGAGAAGCGCCGGATGATCCTCTACGGCGACTCCTACGGCACGTATCTGGGCCAGTCCTACGCGGCGCGATATGGCCGCGGGATGAAGGGTCTCATCCTCTCCTCCGCCTATCCGGGCAATGATCCGTTCTGGCGGACCCTGTATCCGGCAGCGGAACGTGCCGTGAAGCGTGCCTGCAACCGGGCCCGGAACTGTTCGGGTGATGCCCTCGCCAGGCTCCACCGGATGCTCCGGAAAGCAGGCACGAAGTCAAGGCTTTCCTCGAACGTCCTCAGCTACCTGATGGGGGATGCCGCGAGCTACGCCCCGGGTGGCTTCAACCATCTCAATCGGGTGATCGGCGAGTACCTGAGGGGTAACGGGCGGGAACTGCGTGAACTGGTCAAGCCGTACGGTCCTGACCAGGGTCCGGCCGGATACTTCTCGGTCGGCATGTACGCGGCGGTGGTCTGCAACGACTATCCGGTCCCGTGGAAGCGGTCCTCCTCGATCAGCCAGCGTCGCCGGGAGCTCAACCGGAGCATCGCTGCCTTCCGTCCGTCCAACTGGTGGGCGCCGATCGGCAAGCGGACCTGGGCGTACAACTCGGCCAGCGACATCAGCGCCTGCCTCTCATGGCCTGCCCGCCCGGGCAGCTATGAGCCACCGATTCCGCCCGGCCGCAAGATGCCGGGACGTCTCGACACCCTTGTCCTCGCCGGCGAGTTCGACTCGATCACTTCCGTTCGCGAAGCAAGAAGGGTCAAGTGGCGCTTCCCCCGGGGCCGACTTTTCGTCGTGCCGAACCATGGCCACGTCTCGGAGCTCTACTTCCCGTTCACTTCCCCGGCCACACCGAGGATCAGGCACTTCATCCGCGCGATCGACCGCTGAGCGGTCCGCTCATAGCGGCGCTCGTGCCGGCTGTCACCGGGGTGCGAACTCCTGTGATCCGTCGCTGGGGGGCGGTGGAGGGGAAGGCGACGGGGCGGGCGGCGCCGAAAGGGCCGGCGGTGCAGGGCTGGCGGGCGCGGGAGGTGGCGCCGGAACCGGCGCAGTCGTCGGCGGTGTCGGCGCAGGCGCCTGTGGGGCTCGGGCGGGAGGTTTCGGCGGCCGGGTTGGCCGGGCACCGCGTCCTTTGCCCCGTTTCCTGGCCGGTTTCCTGCCCGACTGCCGATTCACGCTCTTGCGGCCCCGGTCAGTCCCGGCGTTCCGTTGCTTCCGTTCCGCCTTCTCGCCGCTCCTGTCTCGGGGATCGGGTCGCCCAGGCGCCGGCAGCGGGGGGCTGGCAACGCGTTCGAGCTCGGCCGGGCGGAAACCGACGTTCGGGGGCACCGGCGGCGGTTCCGGGGTCCTGAGCAGCCCGGGGAGGACCGAGATTCCGACCAGGAGGAGCCCGATCAGGGCGGCCAGCCTGATCGCCTGATCGCGGTCGATCCGCAGGCTCCGGAGATCACCTCGCATGCCCTTCTGAGTCCCGGCGCCATGGTTCTCGCCCCCTTGCGCGGCACACAATCGGGATGGCACCGCGAAACTCGACCGATGAAGGTATAGTCCCCCGTCGATTTTGACTGACTCAATCCGCCAATACGAACTTGTCCTGATGCTCGACCCCCAAGTCGAGGAAGCCGAACGCGAAAAGCTGGTCTCCGAGACCAAGTCGGCGATCGAAGCCAAGGGTTCGCTCAAGCATGAAGACAACTGGGGCATCCGCGAGATGGCCTACGAGATCGATCACAAGAGCGAAGCCGATTACCGCTGGTTCCGCTTCGACGCGGAGCGCGAGCTGCTCGGCACTCTCGATCACAACCTGAAGATCGCTGACGGTGTCATGCGCTTCCGCGTCTTCAAGGTCGACCCTGACGCCCCGGTCCTGCCGGCACCGCCGGCCACCGCCGTGGTCATGGCACCGACCGGTGACGACGACGAGCGCCGCGGCCGCGGCCGCTACCGCGACGAATAACGCATCAAAGTCGTTTCGCTCACTGAGCAAAACGACGGTCCCGCTGTACGACCTTGATGGTGGTGCCGTCAAGCAAATGGCGGAATTTGCGTAGTTGGGGGGCGAGAATTCGCCCCCTTCGCCCTTAAGCGTCCACCGGCATCGCTAGGTTCCTGATCCGACCTGTGGGTCCGAGCGGGATCCACGATGTACGAACAACGCGATAAGGAGCAAACACACGATGGCTGAGAACATCAACAGGGTCACGATCACCGGCAACCTGACGAGGGATCCGGAACTGCGGCACACCCCTTCCGGCACCGCGGTCTGCACGCTTGGCGTGGCGGTGAACGGCCGCCGCAAGGACGAGTCCGGCAACTGGGTGGACAAGCCCAACTACTTCAACGTCGTGGTCTGGGGCGCGCAGGGCCAGAACTGCGCCAACTACCTCTCGAAGGGTCGTCCGGTTGCGGTTGACGGTCGGCTGGACTGGCGCTCCTGGGAGGCCAAGGACGGTTCCGGCAAGCGTTCGACGATCGAGATCGTCGCCGACACGGTCCAGTTCCTCGGCTCACGCGACGGCTCGGGTCCCGGCAACGGTGGCTTCAACGGTGATCAGGGCGGCCAGCAGGGAGGCGGCTTCACGCCAGCCTCCGACGTTCCCGCCGACACCGGGGATTTTGCTCCGACCGGCGGCGGCGGAGCCGCAGACGACGACATCCCCTTCTAGGGCTTGACTGCAGTCGCGCCGGTCTTCGCCGGCGCTCCGGACGAAACCCGCCCCTCCCACTAGACGCAACTGACGGTTGGGAGGGCGGGTGTATCTGGGAGGCGGGGCGAAGCGCGCCGACTCCTGATGCCCCTTTTCCGCTACGATTCTTGGTCCTGAATGCCCGGGCTTTCTCCCGGGCCGTAACCATGTAAGGCACCGGAAGAGCATTGGCTAAGACACGAGAAGCATCATCGCGACGCGGGCGCCGCTTCAACGAGCGCGTACGCCCCCGCAAGTACACCAAGATTTCAGCCGAGAACATCGACTACAAGGACCTCAACCTCCTTCGCCGCTTCATCTCGGACAAGGGCAAGACCCGCTCCCGTCGGGTCACCGGCCTTTCCCGCAAGCATCAGGCCCAGCTGTCGGTCGCGGTCAAGCGCGCCCGCGAAGTGGCACTGCTGCCGTACGTGGGTGAGAAGTAATGGCGCAGGCCATCCTGCTCGCTGACGTCGAGGGCCTGGGAGAGAACGGCACTGCCGTAGAAGTCTCGCCCGGCTACCTGCGCAACTTCCTTCAGCCCCGTGGCCTCGCCCAGCCGGCGACCCCGGGCGCTCTCGAAGAGGCGATCCGCCGCAAGGAGGCCGCCGAGAAGGCCGAGCGCGAGGCCATCGCCCGCGCCAAGGAGAACGCATCGCTGCTCTCCAAGACCGTGCTCACGATCCATCATCGTGCCGGTGAAGACGGCAAGCTCTACGGCTCCGTCACGACCAAGGAGATCGCCGAGGCGATCCGTGATGCCCGCGGCATCAAGGTCGATCGCAAGAAGATCCGTCTCGACGTGCCGATCCACCAGGTCGGCACCTACATGATTGACGTTGAAGTGGCCGGCGGCGCAATCGCCTCGGTCAAGACGATCGTCGCGGAAGAGAAATAGCCCAGGTACCACCCAACAACATCGAGGCCGAGGAGGCAGTCCTCGGCTCGATGCTGGTCTACGAGCCCGCCGTCAACTGGGCCGTCGATGAAGTCAAGCTGAAGCCGGGGGATTTCTACCTCGATCGTCACCAGGCGATCTACACGGCGATGGTCGATCTGTATGCGACCGACAAGGCCTGCGATTCGCTTACCGTGACCGAGGCCCTGGTCACCGCCGGCACCCTCGAGGAGGCTGGAGGCGCCAACTACGTGGCGGAACTGGCCGAGAAGGTCGCCGCCCCGGGCAATGCCCGCCATCACGCGGAGATCGTCCGCGAAACATCCCACCTCCGGCGCCTGCTCAGGGCCGGCCAGGACATCGAACGCTGGGTCGGCGAGCGCGAAGCCAGCGCCAGGGAACTCTCCGACCGGGCCGAGAACATGCTGTTCAACGTCGCCCACAAGGAGCAGGAGGGTGACTTCAGGACCCTGGAGAACGTGCTCTTTGACGAGCACCAGCGGCTGGAGAAACGAATCAGCGGCGAGCTCAAGGCGTCGGGCACCAACACCGGCTTCCGCGATCTCGACGAGAAGACCGCCGGTTTCCAGCCCTCGAACCTGATCATTCTCGCGGCCCGGCCCTCGGTCGGCAAGTCGGCCTTCGTGGCCAACATCGCCGAGAACGTGGCCGTCAAGCAGGACCGTTCGGTTGCCTTCTTCTCGCTGGAGATGTCCGAGAGCGAGCTTTCCCAGAGGTTCATCGCGTCGCATTCAGGGGTCAAGGGCGACACGCTGCGAAAGGCGAAGTTCAAGGGCGGCGACCGGGACTGGAAGAAGATCAACAAGTCTCTGAACGCCCTCTCGGGGGTGCCGCTCCACATCGACGTGACCTCCGACCTGGGCCTGCTGGACCTGCGGGCCAAGGCCCGCCGGCTCCACCAGCAGGAACTCAGGAAGCGCGAAGGCACCGATCGCGAAGGGGAGGGCCTCTCGCTGGTAATCGTCGACTACCTGCAGCTGATGCGGATGGACGAGACGATCCCGAACCGGGCCGAGCAGGTGGGCCAGGTCAGCCGCGGCCTCAAGCTGCTGGCGGCGGAACTCCAGGTGCCGGTGGTCGCGCTCTCGCAGCTGAACCGCGCCAACGAGAGCCGGACCGACAAGCGGCCGATGCTCTCCGACCTCCGTGAATCGGGGAACATCGAACAGGACGCTGACCTCGTGCTCTTCCTCTACCGGGAGGACGTCTATCGCAAGGATCCCAACCAGCGCGACGGGATTGCCGAGATCATCGTCGCCAAGAACCGAAGCGGGCCGATCGGGACCAGCAACCTGGTCTTCCTCTCCCACATCCCCAAGTTCGTCGAGCAGACTCACGAGCACGTGGCCGGGGAAGGCTCGCCGGCAGCGGTCCACGCGGAAGCTGAAGCCCACTGATGGAAGCTGGCTTCCGGGCATCGACCAACGGCGAGGTGCAGTGCCCCTTCGGGCGCTGCGACGGCTCCGGCTGGATCCTCACCGAGGACAATGACGCGGTGATCGAGTGCGAATGCCGCGAGCAGCGGCTGGCCCGGGCCCGGGTGTCCGGCATCAACTCGGTCATTCCGAAGAAGTTCCGCGGAGTCTCGTTTGACCGTCCCCCGGTCACCGAGATCAATCCGGTGGCGGTACAGGCGGTCCGGGACTGGATCGGTGAACTGGGGTCGAACCTCGACCGGGGCCGGGGACTCTGGCTGATGGGCGACACCGGAACCGGCAAGACGACCCTGGCGATGCTCGTTTCCAAGGAAGCCCTGAAGCTGAACCGGACTGTCGCGATCTACTCGATGCCGAGCCTGCTCACCCGCATCCGGGCAACCTACGGAGCCGAAGCCGGCGAAGAGTCCTACGCCGGGTTCTTCGAGCGGCTCTGCGAGGTCGACCTGCTCCACATCGACGACCTCGGCGCCGAGAAGCAGACCGAGTGGGTGCTCGAACAGCTCTACTCCCTGGTCAACGAACGCTACGAGCGTGAGAAGTCGATCGTCGTCACCACGAATCTCACCGAGCAGGATCAGCTCGAGCAGCAGCTTGGTCCTCGGACCGTCTCCCGGCTGGTCGAGATGTGCGGCGAAAACATGATCCCCATGTTCGGTGACGACGCCCGGCAGAAGCCGCAGCTCAGGGATGCCTGAGCCGTTGCCGACCGATAACCGCCGGCCCGCGGCTTCCATCTAGACTGACCATTTCATGCCAGGACTCGTGATAGTCGGAACCCAGTGGGGCGACGAAGGCAAGGGCAAGATCACCGATCTCCTCGCCAAGGACGCCTCTGCGATCGTGCGCTTTCAGGGCGGAAACAACGCCGGCCACACGATCGTCCACGACGGCGAGGAATACAAGTTCCACCTGATCCCCTCCGGCATCCTCCACGAGGACAAGTACTGCGTGATCGGGAACGGCGTCGTGGTCGATCCGCGAGTCCTGCTGGAGGAGATCGACGGCCTGCATCGGGCCGGAGTTTCGGCCTCGAACCTGCGGGTTTCCTCAAACGCCCACTTGATCATGCCCTACCACGTGCTGGTAGATGCCGCGGAAGAGCTCAAGCTGGGCAAGCTCTCGATCGGCACGACCCGGCGCGGCATCGGCCCGGCCTACGCCGACAAGGCGTACCGGATCGGTATCCGCGTCCAGGACCTGCTCGACGAGAAGATCCTCCGCAAGAAGATCATGGCCGCCCTCGAGCACAAGAAGAAGTCGCTCCAGGAGTTGGCCGTGCGGCGGCGCAAGCTGCACAAGGAGGCCGAGCCGGACGAAGAGATCCAGATCGATGACCGGCTGGACCTCCACACCATCACCGAGCAGTACCTGAGCTACGGCCACCGGCTCGAACCCTTCATCGCCGACACCGCCCGGCTCTGCTGGAACGAACTGGATTCCGGCAACAAGGTGATCTTCGAGGGCGCCCAGGCGGCTCTGCTCGATCTCGACCACGGCACCTATCCCTTCGTCACCTCATCCAACCCGATCGCCGGCGCCGCCTGCGTCGGAGCGGGCGTGGGCCCTACCGACATCGGCGAGGTCTGGGGCATCGTCAAGGCCTACTCGACCCGGGTCGGATCGGGACCATTCCCGACCGAGCTCTTCGACGAGGTCGGCGAGCACATGGGGGACAAGGGCCACGAGTTCGGTACCACCACGGGCCGCCCGCGCCGTTGTGGGTGGCTCGATCTGGTCGCGCTCAAGTACGCGGTCCGTCTCAACCGGCTCTCCCACCTGGCGATGACCAAGCTTGACGTCCTCGCCGGCCTCGACACGATCAAGGTCGCCGTGCGTTACCGATCCCGTGAAGGTGCCGTGCTGGAGGACTTCCCGTACCACCAGTCGATCCTCCACGGGGCGACTCCCGAGTACGTCGACCTGCCCGGATTCAGCGAGGACATCACCGCCTGCCGCAGCGAGGACGACCTGCCTCCGGCCGCCCGTGACTACGTAGCCTTCATCAGTGAGTTCGTCGACGTGCCGATCAGCCTGGTCGGAGTCGGGCCCGGCCGCGACGAAGTGGTCTGGATCCAGAACTAGCAGCCGGAGATTTTGCTTTAGGAAATCTTTTCTTGGCGGTTACACATAAACGCTGGTGTTTGGTGTACTATGCCGTATCAGCAGTTAGATCACTGGACGTGATGACTGCAAGACATCGTTGACTGGGGTCCCTCCCTACCCTCAGCAGCGCTTAGTCGGTGAAGTCGGGTTGGCCCACTCTCCCTTGGGCCAGCCCGACCACCGACATTTTTTATGCCCGGACATGCCGCATGGGAATGGGGAATGCGGGCCTGGTGATCGGGGTATCCGTACAAACTACGGAAACGTTGCATCTCGGTACGTTGCTGTCTATATAGACGGATGCGGCCAGGGTACCACCGTGTTCATCTGTCCTTCCGCGGCCGGGATCTGACCGGCCTCCTCCTGCCTGGTTTCGCCGCGACCGAGTATCCGCAGGGTGAGAACGGTGATTCCCAGGGTCGCACCGGTGGCCAGAGTGAGCTGAACCGAGAAGAGACCCTCACGGCTCCAGTAGACGTCCTGCATGTCGAGCAGCAGCGCCGCCTCGTCAAAGGTCAGGCCCATTCCGACACCCAGGGCCCGGGCGATCCGCCGGTCCGCGTTCTCCCCGGAGAGCAGCAGGCCGGCGATGCCGGAGCCGAAACCGATCAGGATGCCGGGAACGAAGTGGTGGATGTGCCGGCCGCCGACGCTGACGTTCCGGAACGGTCCCCAGTCCTCCCGGATCGCCCAGGTAGTCAGGCGGACCGCGGCGAAGCTGCCGAGGAAGCCGGCAAGCAGGTTGAAGAGCACGAGTTCCCGGTTGGGCGTCGCGGAGTAGCCCTCGACCGCGACGCCGACGGTGTCGACAGCGGCTGCTGGAGCGGAATCGATCAGCCGGTCGGATCCCTCCTCGTGGGTGCGTCGGCTGAGCAGGCGGGTGTACTGGGCGGCGACCACCAGTCCGGCGATCGCGACCGTGCTGACCGCAAGCGCTGCCGTCGCCCGGTCACTCCTGATCGCCTGCCAGTGGGAGTGGGGCCGCTTCCGGCCGGGGAGCACCTTCGAGGCCAGCTTTGCCAGTCCACCGGCCACGGCGGATCAGAGCCTTGTCACGTTTCCGTTGTCGGGGAACTCCCGTGTCACCCCGCGAAGATCGAAGACCAGGTCGCTCTTGGCGATCACCTCGCCCCAGTCGAACTCGGGGTGGGCGGTAATGATCACGCTGAGTTCAGCCTCCGACAAGGCGTCGTCGAGATTCTCCGAGTTGCGCAGGCCGGCTTCCTTCAGCTCGGGCACATGTGGATCGTGGTAGCGCACATCCGCCCCGAGCTCCCGCAACAGCCGGACGATCTTTATGGCCGGTGACTCGCGCGTGTCACCGACCCCCGCCTTGTAACTCACCCCGAGAATCAGGATCTTCGTCCCGTTCACCGGCTTGGCGTTGTCGTTCAGCACGCGCTCGATCCGGTTTACGCAGAACAGTGGCTGCGACTGGTTGATTTTCCCGGCGAGTTCAATGAATTCGGGGTAGAAGTCATGCTCCCTTGCCTTGAATGCGAGGTAGAAGGGATCGACCGGCAGGCAGTGACCACCCATCCCGGGGCCGGGATCGAAACGCATGAAGCCGAAGGGCTTCGTGGCCGCGGCATCGATCACCTCCCAGACATCGACCCCGAGCCGGTCACAGAGCTGGGCGAGCTCGTTGACGAGCGCGATGTTGACCGAGCGGAAGATGTTCTCAAGCAGCTTGGAAAGCTCCGCGGCCTCGGGATCGGAAAGCGCTATCACCCGGTCGCAGATCGTCTCGTATAGGGCCACCGCCCGTTCGGTGCATTCCGGGGTCAGCCCGCCGACCAGCTTCGGCGTGGTGCGGACCGTGTAGTCGGTCCGTCCCGGATCGATCCGTTCCGGCGAGAAGGCGACGTGGAAGTCGGTGCCGGCCTTGCGCGATTCGTTCTCCAGGGTCGGGGCGAGCAGATCCCGGGTGGTGCCCGGGTAGGTGGTCGATTCGAGAATCACGGTCTGGCCGGGTGTCAGCACACGGGCGAGTTCCCGGGCGGCGGCTTCGAGGTAGCTCAGATCCGGCTCTCTCGATCCGGTTAGCGGGGTCGGCACACAGATGATCACCGCGTCGCAGCCGGCGAGTTCGGAGTAATCGGCGGTCGCGCGAAGGCGGCCGTCAAGCGCGGCGAGGCTGGCCGAGGGAATGTCCTCGATGTAGCTGCTGGCCGCGTTGATCGCCTCGATCTTCGCCGGATCGGTGTCGAGGCCGACCACTTCCCGGCCCGCCTCGGCGAATGCAACGGCGATCGGCAGCCCGACATAACCAAGGCCGATGATGCCCACCGGGCCGTCGGCTGATCGATCCACCATCACGCCGGAGAGTCTAGACGGCCGCTTCCCGGCCCCGGCCCGTCACGGTCTTCCCTGAACAGCCTCTCCCGGGCCCGAATCCGGTCGGAATCGGCACCGGTTTCAGGTACGGTTACCCTTTCGCTGCCTATTTGAGCGGGGTAATATCGGCTAATGCCGCAGGAGCAGGTACAGGAGGAACTAGACCCGTTCGGGAACGGAAAACTCCCGAGCGGCCGACACGGTCTGCCGCGGGACGTGGTGGTTCGCTCCCAGCGCGAACGGATGGTCGAGGCGATGATCGGAGTGGTTGCCGAAAAGGGCTATACAGAGGCAACCGTGGCCGACATCATCTCCACGGCCGGAGTCTCCCGTGCCACCTTCTACGAGCAGTTCGCAGACAAGGAAGACTGTTTCGTCGCCGCCTACGGCACGGTCATGGAGAGGATGCTGACCTACGTGGCCGACGGCTTCGCCCACGACGGTTCGACCGACTGGGTGGTGCAGGTTCGGGGCGGCATCGGCGCACTGCTCACCTACCTGGCGGAGAACCCGGTCGCCGCACGGGTCGGAATAGTCGAAGGCTTCGGCGCGGGCGCCCGCGCCCGCGACCGTTACCAGCAGGCAGTCTCATCCTTCTTTCCCTTCCTCGATTCTGCCCGGACCCAGGTCGACGACCCGGACCGCATCCCGACCCAGGTTGCTCGGGTGATCGTGGGCGGGGTTTCCGCGATGATGTTCAACGAGGCGTCAAACGGCCGGGCCGCGGACCTGCCCAAACTTCTCCCGGAGATGATGTACCTGGCCGTGACTCCGTATTTCGGCCATGAGCGGGGCCTCGAAGCGATGCGTGAAACCAGGGTGGCGGCATGACCAGCGAGATCTCGCCCTCCCGTCTGCCTTCCGGGCGCCACAACCTTCCGCGCGAGTTCGTCGTCACCTCGCAGCGTGACCGCCTGCTCGACTCGATGGCCCAGGCCTGCGCCGAGAAGAGGTACGCCGAGGTCAGTGTGGCCGACATCGTTTCCCGAGCCCGGGTCTCCCGGTCCACCTTCTACGAGATCTTTCCCGACAAGGAAGCCTGTTTCCTGGCCGCCTACGACGCGATCCTCGGACGCTTCGTCACCGAGCTGATCAACGCCTGCAACGACCCGGAACTGACCTGGCCGGAGATGATCGAGCTGGGGATCGAGACCTGTCTGCGCTTCCTGGCTGCCGAGCCGGCCTTCGCTCGCATGTGCATCGTCGACATGTTCTCGGCCGGGCCCGCCGCCCTCGAGCGCTACCTCTCGGCGGTCCGGATGATCGCCTCCTTCGTCAACGCGGGCCGGACCATGATGCCCGGACGCGAAGAAGTCCCCGAGTCGATCGCGGGAATGGTCATCGGGGGTGCCGCGGTGGTCGTCCGGGCGGAGATCGTCGACGAGCGCACCGAGATGCTGCCCGAGGTGGGCCCCGACCTGCTCTACGCCATCCTCGTCCCGTACATGGACCAGGAAGAGGCCCTCGAGAGGTCCGAGCGTTACGCCGAGCGACTCGGCCTAGTCACGTCTTCCTGAACGGTCAGCAAAGGAAGCGCAAAAAAACCCGCCATTTGCGGTCTGAATGCCGTATTTGCGGGGTTCAACGGGGCGCCCGGAGACCGATCGCCGGTAAAGTCATTCGCTGATGGCAAAGGACACCGAGAAGCTGATCCGGCAGCTCTCGCTCATCTCGTTTCTGATGGCTCAGGGCCGACCCGTTTCCGCCCTGGAAATCAAACGGGAGGTCGAGGGTTACAGCGTCATGAACGAGGATGCCTTCGCCCGCCGCTTCTATGCGGACCGGGCCGAACTCGACAGTCTCGGCATCGAGCTCCAGGTCGACCGGCCCGGTGAGGGGTTCTTCGAGGCGGAGCTCTATTCGCTTCCCCCCGAGAACTTCTACCTGCCGGAGATCAAGTTCACCGACGACGAACTCGCCGCGCTCCGCACCTCGCTGAGCCTCCTGACCGAGGGTGAGTTCGCTTACGCAGAGCCGCTGCGGCTTGCTCTCCAGCAGGTCGCGTGGGGGCACCCGAATCCGCTCGCCGACCCGGACAACATCCCCGTCTCGATGGCCAAGTTTTCGGCCACCTCCTCACGGGACCTGACCCAGCGGCTGGCCCGCATCGAGACCGCGATCTCCCGGCACAAGACGATCACCTTCGAGTACCACACGATCGGCTCCGACCAGGTCTCGGACCGCAAGGTTGATCCGTATCACCTCGTCTTCAGGGGCGGGCAGTTCTACCTGATCGGCCATTCGCACGAACGGGATGCCGTCCGGGTGTTCAGGCTGTCGAGGATCCGGGGCAAGGTCGGGTACGCGACCAAGTCCGAGCATGACTTCAATCCGCCCGAGGACTTCGAGCGTCGTGATTACGCCGACCTGGCTGACTGGCAACTTGGCGAGGAGTCCGGCACCGCGAGGATCTTCTTCAGTGACCGCATCGCGTGGCTCATCGCCCGCGACTTCGGCAGCCACGGCACGGTGACCGATGCCGACCCGGAAGAGACAGGAGGCCGGAAAGGCATCGTCCTTGAGACCTCATACGCCAGCGAACGTGAACTCCTGGCCTGGGTCCTTCGCTGGAGGCAGAACGCGGAAGTTCTCGGTCCCCCCGAATTCAAGGCTGCGGCCGAGGAGCGGATCGCTCTGCTGCGCGACCGGCACATCAACGGCTTCGACGTCGCTGAGGCACAGACAGATTTCCCGACTCCGGTTCGTGAGCGTCGCCAGCGCAGCAAGGACCGCTCCTCGGCGGCGATCCGTCCCGAGCGGTTCGGTCGTCTGGTCACCCTGGCCGGCATGCTGATCGGTGCGGCCAAGGAAGGCATCGCCCTTTCAATGTCAGACCTTTGTCAGCGGCTCGAACTTTCCGAAGAGGAACTTCGCGATGACATCGACGTCCTCAACGTGGTCAACTTCGGCGGTGGAACCTACGTCCTCTACGCCGAGATCAAGGGCGACATCATCGAGGTGGATTCGGAGCCGTACGGGGACTCCTTCGCCCGTCCGGCCAGACTGCTGCCGTTGGAGGCGAAGGCGCTGGTGGCGGCGATCGACCTGGTCGGCGACCACCTGCCGCAGGCCAAGCTGGACAGCGCCCGAGAGAAGATCATCGAAGCACTGGGCCGCGACCCCGCCCGGGAGGGCCTCGCGATCGTCAGCGAGTCGGGCGGCGCCGAGGCAGCAAGGATCGTCAACGAAGCGATCGCCAAGCGCCAGGTTCTCGAGCTCAACTACTACAAGGAGAACGAGGACAAGTTCTCCCAGCGCAAGGTCGAGCCGTACCGCCTCGAGAACGGCCGGGAAGGCTGGTACGCGGAATGCTTCGACCTCGACCGTCAGGCTATGCGCCACTTCAAGCTCGACCGGATCAAGGAGGCCAATCCAACGGGAGAGACCTTCGAACCTCGTCCCGAGGCGGAGGAGCTGGCAGGCGTCGAAGGGTGGATGAGTGACGGCCAGGTGCCGGAAGCCTCGGTTGCGAGGGTCTGGGTCTCACCGGAGCGTTCACGCTGGATGCGCGAGGAACGGAACGTGGTCGAGGAGCTGGCCGACGGTGCCGTAGTGGTCGAGCTTCCCTACGCGGGAACCAGCTGGCTGGTCCGCGAGATCCTCCGCGGCGCGGGTGACCTGGTGGTCCTCGATCCCCCGGAGGCCCGCGAGGCAATCAGCCGCGAACTCGCCGCCTGACCGGTGGATGAGATGGCCGACGGGCCGGCGCCCGCTCATCCGGAGATCTGGCGGGTGATGGCCGACAACCCTGGGCCGATGACCCTGACCGGTACAAACACCTATCTTTACGGGAGCGACCCCTGCTGGGTGATCGACCCCGGACCGGAGGATGAGGCCCACATCGCCGCGTTGAAGGCGGCGATCGAGGAACGGGGCGGAGCAGCCGGAGTGTTGCTCACCCATGCGCATGCCGACCACACGGGCGGGGTCGGTTTGCTCGGCATCGAACCTGAGCAGATCAGCGACGGCGAAAAGTACGGTGGCCTCGAAGCGGTCGCGACGCCCGGTCACTCGACCGACCACTTCTGCCTCTTCACCGCGGATCGTGTCTGCTTCTCCGGTGACCTGATCCTCGGATGGGGTTCGACCTATGTGCCCCCCGACGGAGGGTCCCTGGCCGCCTACATGCTGTCGCTACGACTGCTCCAGTCCCGTGCCCCGGAGCTGATCTGTCCCGGGCATGGGCCGTGGGTCACCGATGCGGCAGGGAAGATCAGGGAGTACATCGCCCACCGTGAAGCTCGCGAGAACGGGCTGCTCGGGGCGCTTGCCAGCGGGGAGCGCTCCCGCATGAATCTGCTCGATCGGGTCTGGTCCGACGTGCCGGAACAACTGCGCCCTGCCGCCAACGTGGTCATGGAAGCCCACCTCCAGAAACTGGAAGCGGAAGGCCGCCTGCCCGAAGACCTCGCGGAGTAGGGTCCAGGCATGGGAAACAGGCGCAAGCAGATCGAGATGAGTGATGACGAGATCCAGGCGTTTCTGGACGAGCAGAAGGTCGCGATCGTGACCAGCTTCGGACCCCGTGGCTGGCCGCACTCGATGCCGCTCTGGTTCCAGGTGGTAGATGGCCGGATCCGTTCCTGGACATTCGCAAAGTCCCAAAAGGTGAAGAACCTCGAACGGGACCAGCGAGCCACAGTTCTCGTTGAGGCGGGTTACGACAACTACTCGGAGCTTCGTGGCGTGATGTACGAAGCTGAGACGGTCATTCACAGGGATCTCGACACCGTCGTCGAGTACGGACTGGGAGCCGCGTCACGGTATGCCCCGGGCGGCGGTGAGCCGACCCCGGAGATGGTCGAGGCTTTCAAGGCCCAGGCCCCGAAGCGGGTTGTCCTGGAGTTCGTGCCCGTCCACACCGTGACCTGGGATCACCGCAAGCTCGGCGGCGGTTACTAGGGCGCCACCCCAAGATCAACCACGTCCGGGGCCCGGAAACGTGACCTCAGTATCTTCGCCTGGCGAGCCTGGCCTTGAAGTGCCTGACGATATGAGCTTGTTCGAGTTGGTCCGCGGGCGCTGTAAACCGTGGGGCGTACCTACCGGCTCGCCAACCCTCTAGCTTGCCGACTATCCCAGCCCCGGTGCGGTCGGCTAGCGCCTGAGCCAGACCGGCGGATCCGTCGCTGACCAGAACTGTCAAGGCCAGTGCCGGGTGGTTCATGATCCCGTACTTCCGCAACAGGTAGCCACGGCTGAAGCCGGTCTGCCGGTACTTGGCAGCCGCCCGGCGGCCGAGAGTGGCGGAGCTTTCGTGGATCGCCCGGGCATCTACTGCCAGCCGGCATGCGTGGCCGGCCAGGCGCATCCTGAGGGCCAGGTCGAGATCCTCGTAATAGAGGAAAATACGCTCGTCAAATCCCCCGACCTCCTCGAAGGCATGACGGTCGAAGAGGGCACCGCCTCCCGTAGGTCCGAGTGGATCGGGGGCATCCTTCAGCCGCTCGACTGGTTCACCGGTGAGGAAGTCCCAAGCGGTCAGGGTCCGGTCGCAGCGGATTCCGGCCGAGTCGATCAGTCGCGGATTCGAGGCTTTCAAGAGCACGCCGGCCACCATGGCGGCGCCACTCTCGTTCCGGGCGTCGAGGAGCTTTTCAACGAAGTCCGGGGCCGGAACCGCATCATCGTTGAGGAAGATCAACGGTCCCTCGCCACGGTCGGCGACTGCCCTGTTCAGGGCCGCCCCGAAACCCAGATTCCGACCCTCGAAGGAGATGCGCTCGACATGCGGAAACCTTGCTGCCAGCAATTCCGAGCAACCGGCGAACGGACCATTGTCAGCTACCACGATCCCGACATCCACGGTTTGACTGCCAACCGCTTCAAGACAGGCTGCGAGCCGGTCTCCACCTTCGAGTGTGGGTATGTAGGCGGTGGGGTTGGCTGTGCTCATTCAGGCTATTCTTGACGATTCATGACCGAGATCAAGGGTCTGATCCTCTCGGGCGGCTCCGGAACGCGCCTGCGCCCGATCACCCACACATACGCAAAGCAGCTCGTGCCGGTGGCCAACAAGCCCGTTCTCTTCTACGGGATCGAAGCCCTGGTCGAGGCCGGGGTCACCGACATCGGCATCATCATCGCGCCACAAACCGGTGATGAAGTGCGTGAAGCGGTCGGTGACGGCTCGGCGTTTGGCGCCAGGGTGACCTACATCGAACAGGACGAGCCGGCCGGTCTCGCACATGCCGTGCTGACCGCCGAGGAGTTCCTCGACGGCTCATCCTTCGTCATGTATCTCGGCGACAACCTCTTGCGGGAGGGGGTGCCGGGCCTGGTCGAGCGCTTCCGGGCTGAATCTCCCGACGCGATGATCCTGCTGACCAGGGTGGAGGATCCGAGTGCCTTCGGGGTCGCCGAACTCGAAGGGAAGCGGGTCGTGCGGCTGGTCGAGAAGCCTGAGAACCCGCCCTCGGACATGGCCCTCGTGGGGGTCTACCTGTTCTCGCCGGCGATCCTCGAGGCGGCCAGGGGGCTGACTCCTTCCGACCGCGGCGAGCTCGAGATCACCGAGGCGATCCAGGTGCTGATCGACGAGGGCCGCGAGGTCCACTCCGAGATCGTCAGCGGCTGGTGGAAGGACACCGGCCAGCTCTCCGACATGCTCGAGGCCAACCGGCTCGTGCTCGACGACATCGAAACCAGACTCGACGGAACGATCGACAACTCCCGTGTCGAAGGCCGGGTGATCGTCGAGGAGGGCGCCGTGCTGCGCGACTCGCTGGTCCGCGGACCGGCGGTGATCGGCCGTGGCGCGCTGGTCGAAGGCGCCTACATCGGCCCCTACACCTCGATCGGTGATGACGTCCGCGTGATCAACTCGGAGATCGAGCACTCGATCCTGCTGGCCGGATCCTCGGTCGAAAACCAGGCCGCCCGGATCGAGGCCAGCCTGCTCGGCCGCGAAGTCCGCGTGACCCGTAGCGACTCCCTGCCCAAGACCATGCAGCTCCTGGTCGGCGACCGGGCGGAAATCGAGATCGTCTGATGAAGATCACGGTGCTCGGAGCCCGCGGGATGCTGGGTCATGACGTGTTGCTGGCCGCCGAGAACGAAGGCCACGAGGTTCATGGCTACGGCCACGGCGAGGTCGACATCACCGATCCCGACCAGGTCGCCCGGCGGCTTCGGCTGGACCGCCCGGACGCGGTAGTTAACTGCGCCGCCTGGACGGACGTCGACGGGGCCGAGGACGAACCGGAGGGTGCCCTGGCCGTGAACGGGACCGGCGCCGGGATCGTCGCGGAGGCCGCAGCTGCGGTTGACGCCAAGGTCCTTTACGTATCCAGCGATTACGTCTTCGACGGCAGCAAGACGACCCCCTATCTGGAGACCGACCAGACCGGGCCGATCTCCGCCTACGGGATCTCCAAGCTGGCCGGCGAGGTCGCGACGATGAACGCGAACCGCCGCTGCTTCGTCGTCCGCTCCTCCTGGCTGTTCGGAATCAACGGCGGCAACTTCGTCGACACGATGATCCGCCTCGGGTCGACCCAGAAGCAGGTGCTCGTGGTCAGCGACCAGACCGGTTGCCCGACCTACACCTGGCACCTTGCGTACGGGCTGGTACGGCTGCTGGATTCCGATGCCTACGGCATTCACCACATGGCCGGCAGCGGGTACTGCACCTGGTACGACTTCGCCAGGGAGATCTTCCGGCTCTCCGAAATGGAAGTGATGACCCTCTCGGCCACCACCGAGATGTTCAACGCGAAAGCTCCCCGGCCGGCCTGGTCGGTTCTGGAGAGCGCGGCGGAACACGCGATCACGCTGCCGGACTGGCATGAGGGTCTCGCCGCCTACCTCGATCAGCGCCGAAGCCGGGAGGAGGGAGAGGCATGAGGCTGCTGGTGACCGGCGGTGCCGGCTTCATCGGATCGAACTTCGTTCACCACATGGTCGAGTCCGGCCGTGGTGACGGGATCGTGGTGCTCGACAAGCTGACCTATGCGGGCCGCCCGGAGAATCTCGAAGGGCTCGACGTCGAACTGATCGAAGGCGACATCTGCGACCGGGACCTGGTCCGCGAACTGGTCGGCAGGGTTGATGCTGTGGTCAACTTCGCGGCCGAATCACACGTCGATCGTTCGATCGAATCGCCGGGCGAGTTCATTACCACCGACGTGTACGGAACCTTCGTTCTGCTCGAGGCGGCCCGCGACGCCGGCATCCGCCACCTTCAGATCTCCACCGACGAGGTGTACGGGTCGATCGACGAAGGTTCCTTCACCGAAGCGTCTCCGATAGTCCCGTCGTCTCCTTACTCGGCCTCGAAGGCGGGTGGCGACCTGATCGTCGGCGCCTTCCAGCACACCTACGGTGCCGACACGCTGATCGCCCGGGCATCCAACAACTACGGTCCCCGGCAGCACCCCGAGAAGCTGATCCCGCTGGCCGTCCTGAACGCGCTCCACGGTGATCCGATCCCGGTTTACGGTGACGGCAGCCAGGTTCGCAACTGGCTCTTCGTTCGGGACTTCTGCACGGCGATCGAGAAGGTCCTGGCCGGTGGTGAGGCCGGGCAGGTCTACAACGTCGGCGGCCCCGACGAACTCCCGAACATCGAAGTCGTCCGGACGATCCTCGAGCTGACCGGCCGGGAAGAATCCCTGATCACCCATGTGGGCGACCGGCTCGGCCACGACGTCAGGTACTCGCTCGCCTCGAAGAAGACCGAAGGCCTCGGCTGGCAGGCGGAGGTCAATTTCCGGGAAGGAATCGCCAGGACCGTGGAGTGGTACCGGGAGAACGAGTCGTGGTGGGGGCCGCTTCGCTCCGGTGAGTACCGGGACTACTACCAGCGGCAGTACGGCCGGGCGCTCTCCGACTGAAGATGGCCACGAGAATTGAAACCGGTCTGGAAGGGCTGGCTCTGATCGAGCCGCAGGTCTTCGGCGACGAGCGCGGCTTCTTCGTCGAGACCTACAGTCAGGATGCCTGGCGCGAACTCGGCGTCGACGTGGACTTCGTCCAGCACAACCACTCCCGCTCCTCCGCCGGAACCCTGCGCGGGCTCCACTTCCAGACTTCGCCCGGCCAGGCCAAGCTTCTGCGCTGCCCCCGGGGGAGGATCTTCGACGTGGCGGTCGACCTGCGCCGGGACTCGCCGACCTACGGCAAGTGGGAGGGGTACGTGCTCGACGACGAGAAGCACCACCAGCTCTTCGTGCCGGTCGGTTTCGCGCATGGCTTCTGCGTTCTTTCCGAGGTCGCGGACGTGACCTATCTGGTCTCCAGCGTCTATAACCCGGAGACCGAGGCGGGCATCCGCTGGAATGACCCCGAGGTCGGGGTCGAGTGGCCGGTCGCCGACCCCCTGCTGTCACAGCGGGACATAGAAGCGCCGGCCCTCAGCGAAGTGGCTGACGACCTGCCCTGGTGATCAGCCGAACGGCGGCTGGTAGAAGTCCTTGGTCTTCCAGAGGCCGAAAGCGACGCTGCTGTTTCCGTTCCGCTGCTTGGCGAAGACCATTCCCCGGGCCGTGTACCCGCGCTTCCTGATCAGGCCGGTGAAGATCCCGTTGACGTTGGCCTGGACGGTGCCAATCCGGGTGAACGTGCCTCTCGCGCGAGGACGGGCGTAGATGTCGATCTTCGCGGCCTGGTTGTTCGGGGTGCGGCCCCAGAAGCTGATCCCGTTGCGACCGGCCAGCTGCGCGTAGAAGGGGAAGCGGAAGGCCTTCAGTACCGGCTTCGCCCGGTCCGAGGCGATCGTGTTGCCGCGCAGGTAGAGGCCGGACTCGAAAGTGTCACTCCATTTCTGTCCGGCGGTTCGCGCCTGGTCACGCAGCCCGAACCAGGACATCATCTGGACCCCCGACCTGTACATCATGTACATCGCCTGGGCGACCCATCTGGTCTGCAGGCGGGCCGGAAGTCCCCCCGGATCCGGCGGCTTCGAATCCCAGCTGAACTCGGTCACCCAGAGCTGTGTCCTGCCGCTCTTGCTGATCAGCCGGTTC
Source organism: Solirubrobacterales bacterium (assembly GCA_036780865.1). Classification (GTDB taxonomy): domain Bacteria; phylum Actinomycetota; class Thermoleophilia; order Solirubrobacterales; family 70-9; genus 67-14. The sequence continues at coordinate 25,415 of DAIQCC010000017.1, forward strand.
GACTTGTTCGCCGCGCGAAGCAGCTTGGACATGCGCGGCAGAGCCGCCACCGACATGTTGTCCGGCTTGGACGGGAAGTGGATCGGCGCCCCCGTCGTGTACGGGTGAACGGCCCATGCGTCCGCCTTGACCTTGTAGTTGCAGCCACCCCTCGGCTTCGGGTTGCGGTAGTTGCCGGTCATGCAGAGGGCCATTCGGGTGAAGGCGAGGGGTGCGATCGCCTTGCCCGGCACCGCGTTCGGGGCGAGGCCGCCGCCGATCACGAAGTTGTCGTTGTGAACCGAGTGGACGGCGTCGTAGAACGAGTTGAGGAGCACCCGGTAGGTGTACGGGGAGGAGGGCGCGCCGTTCGACTTGAAGATCGGCTTGTAAAAGAGGTAGAGGTTCGGCTCGACCCAGGACTGCCAGAAGCGCACGCGGGGCAGGACGCCGTTGCCGTCACCGGGGTCGAAGCTGCCGCTGTAACGGCTGGCGGCGGCCTTGGCGAAGTCGGCGTAGTCGGCCGGCTTCGGGGTGCAGGCAACCTCGCTGGTGCAGGCGTTCACACGGGCCCACCGGGGAGTGTTCACCACGGTGAAGACCACCTCGAGACCGTTGGCGTCTGCCTTCCTCACCAGTCGGTCGAAGGGGCCCCAGTTCGTGTAGTACGGGCTGGCCGGGTCGGTCGCATCGAAAGGCTGCACTTCGGTTCCCGGCTTGTTGGCTGCTTCCGGGTGCTGGAGCACATAGGCCCAGTAGAGGTTGTTCTTGACGAACTTCGCCCCGCTCGCGGCGGTACGGCTGAAGGCCTCGTCGTAGCCGTGCTCGAAGGAGTCACCGTCAACGATCCCGGTCGTGAACGAGCGGGCAGCGTCGGCCCGGGGCGCCAGCATGGCCAGCCCGAGGAGGCCGAGCAGCAATGCCGCCAGCAGCAGTCCACGATTGGGGATTGTTTGCATTGTGCCTTTCGGAGAGTCAGGTCCCGTGAGGGCAGGGACCTCGCGAGGTGCTTGTAAGTCTGAACATCGCCGGAGGGAGAAAGTAGCGAACCGGAGGTCTGCGGATCAGGACGCCAGCCTCCCGACCTGACGCAGCGTGAGGCCCCCGAAGAAGATCGGGTTGAGTTCCTTCATCAGCTGAAGGTCCCTGGCGGCAGCCCCGCGGCGTCCGGCACCGTAGTTGAGACGGAACCTCAGCACAACGGCCCGCCAGTTCCCCGGTTCGAGTTCGATCGCCCGGTCGTACTCGGCCAGGGCGAGCCGGACCTGCCCGCGGCTCTCGGCGATCGTTCCGAGCTGCATGTGGGGTTCGGCAGCCCAGGGCTCCAGTTTCGAGGCGGTGTTCGAGTCGTCGATTGCCTTCTCAAGGTCCCCGGCGCGGACCGAATCGGCGGCCGAACCCTGGTAATGGTCGGCGATCGCCGGGACGGCGAGACAGACGACGGCCACCCAGGCCGCCAACAGGCCGGCGACCCTGGCCCCGGCCGGCATTCCCCGGCGCTCCCGGTCTGCGTTCGAGGCGGCGGATTTCCATGGCTCGTTTCCGGCAATCCAGGCGGCGAGCAGAAGCAGCAGCGCCGCGGTCGCGCCCAGCCGCCAGAACCAGTCGAGTCCGAAGGCCAGCAGGAAGGCGATGGTCACCGCCAGGACCAGGGGTGCCTCCGGCTCTTCCGTCCGGCGGTAGACGAGGATCACCAGGCCGATCAGGGCGGCGGCCAGCCCGACCGTGAGGAGTCCACCCGGCAGGCCGAGGTCGGAGAGGCTCTGGACGTAGAAGGAGTGGGCGTCCTGGCTTACGACCGGCTTGTCGCGTTCCCGGGTCCAGGCAATCGGCCAGGTGCCGGCGCCCGTGCCCAGCACCGGATCCCCGGCGAAGGTGTCGAGCGCCACTCCCATGAAGTCGTAGCGGTAGGCCCCCGAAAGCTCGGTGAACCTCGAACTCTGGTCCCTGGTTGCCGGGATGTCCCCGTCGCTGAACTGATCCCAGGCCTCGTTCCCGAAGAACAGCAGCCCGGCCAGCAGCAAGGTCGCCAGGCCACCGGCCAGCGCCACCAGCAGCCGCCGGTCGCGGGAGACGGCGACCGCCTTCCTCGTCCGTTGCGGATGGCTGCGGGCGAGCCGGAGCCCACCCTCGACCAGGAGTGCTGCCGCCGCGAGACCAGCCACGATCCCGGCCGCGGCCAGCAGGCTTTCGCCGGTTGAAGGATCGCCGGCGTTTGATCCGGCGATGGTCGGGAAGCTCGTGACCACCAGCAGCACGGGTGCGGTGGCGGCAACCGCGATCAGGCTGATCCCCAGAATCCGCAGTCGGTCCCGGCTGAGGAAACAGAGCAGCAGCAGCGAGCAGATTCCGACGAGCAGGCCACCCCGGGAGTAGGTCAGGTAAAGCGCGGCCGATGCAAGGGTCGTCAGCGCCACCAGCACCATCCTCCACCTGCGGCTTCCGGTCTGGCTCGCGAACCAGACATAGAACGCGATGCTGATCGCGAAGGTAACCCCGTTGCCGTTCCAGTAGCCGAGCGGGTAGCTGAGCCGGTTGAAGTCGAAACCGTCCACGGTCGGTTCTCCGCCCGGAATGAGCCGGTCCCCCACCGCGAGCAGCACGATCACTGTGATACCGGCAGCGATCCCGCGAGCGAACCATTTCCTTTGTTCCGGTGTTCTCGCTACGAGGTAACTGACACTGAAGAAACCAAGGTAGGCGAGGATGCGGCCGGCGTCGGCCACGCTCGCGGTGACCGAGACGGACCAGATCGTGGAGAGAGCTGAAAGCACACAGAGGGCGAGGACGAGACCACCGACCAAGGCAAAGGACCGTCCTGGACGGTCGCCCGGAACTGGTGAAACGAGCAGCACGGCAAAGAGCAGCCAGGCCGCGATTCCCGACAGGTGAAGTGGCAGGATTTCGTAGCCGCCACCCCCGAGGGCGAGAGCACAGAGCAGCAGGAAAGGAACCAGAAATGGCAGCAGATCGACTATCGTCCGCGGGTATGAGCGTTCGACCCCGTTACTTCGCATCGCCGCTTCGCGCGCTGGCGTTGCTGGCTGCTGTCTTTGGGCTTCTGTTCCTCGCATCGGCTCTGGCTCCGGTCACGCTACCCGCTTCAGCGGTGGCGAACGTCTACACAGAGGAGCCGCCACCGCCGACCCCGACCGACAACGGCGGAGGCAACGGCAATGGCAACGGTGGCACCAACACCAGCGACAATGACACACCGGTCAGCAGCGACGGTTCGGGTGGCGGCAGCGATTCCGGTTCGACCGGCGGCGGGTCGGGCGGCTCCGATTCGGGCTCCGGCTCCGGCAACCCGTCGAAGCAGTACAGCAACGGTCAGTACGACCCGGCCACCGACTCCGACAAGGAGAAGGCCGAGCAGGACGCCAGGAACGGTGAACCCGACGAAACCACGATTTCGGCCGCTCCCGCCTCTGATGACGACGGCGACGGCGGTTCCTCGCTGCCGCTCATTCTCGCGATCATCATCGGCGTTCCCCTGATCGCCGGCGGTGGCTACCTGCTCTGGAAGCGTTTCCGCGGCTCGGATGACGAAACCCGCGAGAAGCTGAAGTCGGCGGTCGGTGGCAGCGCCGGTGGCACGGGCTCCTCTACCGGTTCGGGTCCTTCGGGCTCGTAAGGCCTGACGCAAAGGTGACCAGCAGGCTCAGGGCCAGTTTGGCCCCGATGCCCGCATAGACCAGGAAGTTGAGCGGGCCCGCATTTCCCGGCGCGTCGAAGCGCCGGTAGAACCGGCCCATCCCGCGGTGGAAGGCGATCTCCTGCCTGGGCCTGCGGCGGGCCGGACTCGAACCACCCTTGACGTGAAGTGCCGTGCCGCCCGGTTCGTAAAAGACCTTCCACCCAGCCTCCCCGAAGCGTCGGCACCAGTCGAGGTCCTCCATGTAGAGCCAGTACCCCTCGTCGAGCAGTCCGACCTCGAGCAGCGCCGATCGCCGGACCAGCATGAAAGCTCCATTGACCGCTTCGACCTCGCCCGGCTCGTTCTCGGCCAGCTGCGTGGCCCGGTACTGGCTCAGGGCGTCCGGCACGCCGGGCATCCGGCCGACCCCGCTGAAGTGAGCAAGTGCCGAGAGAGGAGTGGGGAACGACCGCTTGCTCGCGTGGTCGAAGGAACCGTCAGCTTTCACGAGCCTCACTCCGACCATGCCTGTTCGAGGGTCGGACTCCAGCCTGCCGATCGCCGCCTCGAGGGTTCCCGCGCGAACCTCGGTGTCGGGATTCAGCAACAGGTACATCTCGGGACCGTCACCCGAGAAGGCCTCCGCCAGAACCCGGTTGTTGGCTGCGGAGAAGCCCACGTTTCCCAGGCGGATCAGCCTGACCTCGGGAAACTCCGCGGCAACCATGTCCGGGGTCTCATCCGGGGATCCGGAGTCCACCACCGTGACCCGTGTCGGGACCGGCGCCGGATTTTCCCGAAGTGAACGCAGGCAGTTGCGGACCAACCCCGGCGCCCCGTGGCTCACCACGATCACTTCCAGGGTCGGGCGGTCCATGGCGGCTGCGCTACTCAGAAGGCGCCTTCGCCCCGGATCACGGCGGGCGGAGTGCGGATCAGGATCTTGATGTCACCCGTGATCGTGAGGTTGTCGACGTAGTCCCGCTCGAGGGCGAGCCGTTCCTCGAAGGTGAGCCCGCCGCGGCCGGCCACCTGCATCGGTCCGGTCAGGCCGGGTTTCACGCGCAGGCGCTGGCGCTGTCGTTCGTCGTAGAGAGCGACGACAGCTTCCTCCTCCGGCCGGGGTCCGACCAGTGACATGTCACCCCGCAGGACGTTGATGAACTGGGGCACCTCGTCGAAGCTGGACCGCCGAAGCAGCCGCCCGACCCGCGTCACCCGCGGGTCGTTCGAGATCTTGAAGGCCGGCTCGTCGAGCGCATCAAGGTCGATCAGCGAGTCGAGCTGCGACTCGGCATCGGGCACCATCGTCCGGAGCTTGAACATCGTGAACCGTTTGCCGTCCCTCCCCACCCTGACCTGGCGAAAGAAGACCGGGCCCGGGCTGTCGAGTCGAATCGCGATCGCCGCGATCAGGAGGAGGGGCGAGGCGATCGTGAGCATGGTGATCGACACGATCAGGTCCATCGCCCGCTTGATCGCCATGGTCGAACGGGGCGGATCACCGAACTGGAAGTCCAGCATCGGGACTTCGGCGATCCGGTTCAGTTCCGTGCCCGGGCCGAGCACGGCCTGGTTGGCGGGCACCATCGTCACCGAGAGCTGCGAATTGCGGCAGGTCGCGATGATCTCGCCAACCGCGCGGGCGCTGAGCTCGTCGTCGGCGATCACCACCCGGTTGACCTTCTGCGCCGCGGTGATGCCGGGCAACTGTTCCGGCGTTCCGAAGTAGCTGGCGCCGGTGCTGGCCGGACCGGAAACCTCGCCGCCCTCGTCTGCCCCCACATAACCGACCAGTTCCAGATGGTCGCCACCCTGGACGCGCAGCCGGCTTGCCACCAGCCTCGCCTTCGGGCCCGAACCGATCACAAGGGTCCGTTCCGCCGCCGCCACCTGCCGGTAGATCGAACGGACGAAGCTGCGCAGCAGGATCGCCACGAAGAAGGCGACGGTGCCGATCACCACCATCACCGAACTGGTCAGCCCGGCATCGAGCATTCCGGTGATCGCCCAGGCGGCCGCGATCGTGATCGCCGCGGTCGCCAGCAACTCCGGAAGCTCGTCAAGGGTGGAGTGGCGGATCCTCCTGCTGTCGCGGTCGTAGAGGTTGTCGATCTTGGCGACCAGAATCCAGATCGGGATCGCGATAAGAGCCCAGATCGTCTCGCCACTGTTCAGGGAACTCCAGCGCTCGGCGACGAGAACTCCGACTCCGATAGCAGTGGCGTCGGCAACGGCAAGTCCCCAGCGGCGCAGCCGCTGGAGCTGGCGGAGCTGGACCTGGCTGCTCACGCGGCCAGGGGTCGCCACGGCAACCACTTCAGGTTCAGCCGAATCCCCACGTTCAGCTTTCGGGCCAGACGGACTCACTTGTAAACCATTTTCCCAGAAGCAGAGGTTTCCGAGGGGAATTTCCAGGCCGGGGTCGGCGGGGGCGTAGCATCCGGGGGTTAGGAATGCCCGCAAAAGTGACCATGGAAACACCACCTGAGGACCCCCTCGCTCCGTTCAGCGAGGACGTGAAGCGCTGGTTCAACGCCTCTTTCGAGGGTGCGACCCCGGCACAGGCCCTGGGCTGGCACTCGATCTCCACCGGTACCGACACGCTGATCTGCGCGCCGACCGGTTCCGGCAAGACCCTGGCCAGCTTCCTCTGGGGCATCGACCGGCTCGCCCGCGCCAGGCGTTCAGTCGCCAAGGGGGAGATCGCCGAGCCGGAGCCCGGCGTCCGCCTGGTCTACGTGTCGCCACTCAAGGCCCTTTCCTACGACATCGAGCGAAACCTGCGGGCGCCTCTGAAGGGCATCGGGGTCGATGTGTCGGTAGGGATCCGGACCGGTGACACCTCCCAGACCGAGCGGAACCGGATGCGGCGGGAGCCGCCGGAGATCCTGATCACCACCCCGGAGTCGCTCTACCTGATGATCTCCTCCGGCGCCCGGGACATCCTCACCGGGGTTGAAACGGTGATCGTCGACGAAATCCACGCGGTCGCGGCAACCAAGCGCGGCGCCCATCTCGCCCTGACCCTCGAGCGCCTCGACCACCTGGTCCGTGACGAGGACGGGGAGACCAGGGGGAACGGCGGTACAGGTGAGGGGTCAGAACGACGTCGCATCCAGCGGATCGGACTATCTGCCACCCAGCGGCCGCTGGAGCGCATCGCCGGTTTCCTTTCCGGTCCGGGGCGTGAGTGCCGGGTCGTCGATCCCGGCCAGCGCAAGGAGCTGGACCTGGAAATCATCGTGCCGGTCGAGGACATGACGGCGCCGGAAGTCGGACAGGAGCCCGCGCTTGACGACGGCTCTGCCGACGACGCACCGATCAGGTCGATCTGGCCGGCGATCTACCCGGAACTGCTCGCCCAGGTCCGGGCCCACACTTCGACCATCGTCTTCGTCAACAACCGCCGTGCGTCCGAGCGGCTCGCCCAGCGCCTGAACGACCTCGACCGGGAGACAGGCGAGGTCGAGTCGCCACACCCCACGGCCACCGAGGGACCGGAACCGCCAGGCGATCGGGGCGAGCCTGCCCTGCCACTGGCCCGGGCCCACCACGGATCGCTTTCGCATGAGGAGCGGACCGAGGTCGAGGAGCAGCTCAAGTCGGGGCTGATTCCCTGCCTGGTTGCGACCTCCTCGCTCGAGCTTGGAATCGACATGGGCGCGGTCGACCTGGTGATCCAGGTCGAGTCACCGAAGTCGGTCGCCCGGGGCCTGCAACGGATCGGCCGGGCCGGTCACGGTCTCGGCGAGACCTCGAAGGGCCGGATCTTCCCGAAGTTCCGCGGCGACCTCCTGGAAAGCGCTGTCGTCACCCGGCGCATGCGGGAGGGCCAGATCGAGGAGACGGTCATCCCTTCGAACCCGCTCGACGTGCTCGCCCAGCACCTGGTGTCGATGGCCGCGCTCGACAAGTGGGACACGCAGGAGGCCTACGAGCTGGTGCGCCGCACCACGCCGTTTGCCGAGCTTTCGATCGAGCAGTTCGACAACGTCCTCGACATGCTCGACGGCAGGTACCCGTCGGAGCGCTTCGCGGAGCTGCGGCCCCGGCTGGTCTGGGACCGGACCGGCAAGACGATCGAGGGCCGCAAGGGAGCCCGCTCGCTGGTCGTCACCAACGCCGGAACCATCCCCGACCGCGGGCTGTACGGAGTCCACCTCCCGGACGGCCGCCGGGTCGGCGAGCTCGACGAGGAGATGGTCTACGAGGCGAGGGCCGGCCAGGTCTTCCTGCTCGGCGCCTCCAGCTGGCGAATCCAGGAGATCACGAGGGACCGGGTGATCGTGATTCCCGCCCCCGGCGTCCCCGGCGCGATCCCGTTCTGGCGGGGCGACGGCATCGGCCGTCCGGCCGAACTGGGCGAGGCGATCGGTGCCTTTGCGCGCGAAGCCGTGAACGCCGACCCGGCCGAACTCGAGAAGTCTCACGACCTCGATCCGAGGGCGGCGCGCAACCTGATCGCCTACCTCAAGGACCAGCAGGATGCGACCCGGGTCGTCCCCTCCGACGAGACCGTGGTGATCGAACGTTTCCGGGACGAGATCGGCGACTGGCGCCTCGTGGTCCTTTCACCGTGGGGCGGGAGGGTTCATGCGGCCTGGGGTCTCGCGATCGCCCGCAAGCTTCGCGACGAACACGGCCTCGAGGCTGACGCAATCCACTCCGACGACGGGATTGCCGTCCACCTGCCCGACGCCGACGAGCCGCCGTCCGCGGACCTGGTCCTGATCGATCCGGACGAGCTGGAAGACCTGGTCGTGCGGGAACTCGGCACCTCGGCCCTGTTCGGCGCCCGCTTTCGCGAGAACGCAGCCCGATCGCTCCTGATCCCCCGGGCCTATCCCGGCAAGCGCACACCCCTCTGGCAGCAGAGGCTCAAGTCACAGAGCCTGCTCGAGGTGGCCCAGGACTTCCCCCGCTTCCCGGTCATCCTCGAGACCTACCGCGAATGCCTCCAGGATGTCTTCGACCTGCCCGCCCTCGACCGGCTGCTCAGGGGAATCCACTCGCGGGAGATCTCCCTGGTCGAAGTCGAGACCCGCACCGCTTCACCCTTCGCCTCATCGCTGCTCTTCGACTACGTCGCGACCTACATGTACGAGGGCGACACCCCGAACGCCGAGCGCCGCGCCACCGCACTCTCGCTCGACCGGGAACTGCTGAGGGAGCTCCTCGGCCAGGACGAACTGCGGGAACTGATCGATGCCGACGCCCTGGCCGAGGTCGAGGCCTCGCTTCAGCACCTGACGGAGCAGGGCCAGGCGACCGACCGCGACGGTCTTCAGCAGATCCTCCGTCGGGTCGGTGACCTGACCGCCGAGGAAGCCCAGGCAAGGGTCGGGGAGGGCTATTCGGCCAGTTCGATGTTGGAGAACCTGGTCGCCGAGCGCAGGGTGGTCAAGGTGAGGATCAACGGCGAGGACAGGTACATCGCCGCCGAGGATGCCGGGCTCTATCGGGACGCTCTCGGGGTCTCGCCGCCCGGTGGCCTTCCCGCGGACTTCCTCGAGGAGCGCGAGGACCCGATGGTGAACCTGATGGCAAGGTACGCCCGCACCAGGGGACCATTCCCGACCGCGTGGCCCCGCGAGCGCTACGGCGTCGATCCAACCCCGGCCCTGAAGGAGCTGGAGACCGGCGGTAGCCTGGTCCGGGGAGAGATCCGCCCCGGCGGGACCGAACGGGAATGGTGTGACGCCGAAGTACTGCGCCGGGTCCGCCGGGCCAGCCTCGCCCACCTGCGTCAGGAGGTCGAGCCCGCCGATGGTGCGGCCTACGCCCGCTTCCTCTCCTCGTGGCAGGGGATCGACCGGCATCGTCCTCTGCGGCGGGATGCCCGGCCGGGCGCGGGAACCGACCGACTCCGCGAGATACTCGTGCCGCTCCAGGGGGTCGCCCTGACCCAGTCCGTCTGGGAGAAGGACGTGCTTCCGCGCAGGCTCGGCTCCTACAGTCCGGCCTGGCTCGACGAGCTCTGCACCAGCGGCGAGGTGGTCTGGATCGGGGCCGGTGCGATCGGCCGGACCGATGGTCGCGTGGCGCTCTACTTCCGGGAGGACGTTCGGCTGGCCGGGCCTCCGCCTTCGAACGCGAAGCTGACCGCACCCGAGGGTGAGGTCCACGACGCGATCAGGGAGCGCCTGGCGGCCGGCCCCGCGTTCTGGCTCGACCTGGCCTACGAGCTCGACCACCCGGCCGAGGAGCTTCACTCGGCGCTCTGGGATCTGGCCTTCGCCGGCGAGATCACCAACGACTCGTTCGCCCCGCTGCGGGCGCCCCGCCTGCGGTCCGTCCCGACCTACGAGCCCGGCGGGAGGCGTTTCTCCCGGAGGCGTGCCGCGACCGGTCCGACCGTTCAGGGCCGCTGGTCGCTCACCGAGGCGCTATTCCGAAACGCCCCGGCGGCCGGGCCCCGCCTGCGGGCCCAGGCGGAGCTGATGCTGGAGCGGTACGGGATCCTGACCCGGGAGATGGCACTTGCCGAAGGCATCCCCGGTGGCTTCTCAACCCTTTACCCGGAACTATCGAACCTGGAAGTGCTGGGGACCGCCCGCCGGGGTTACTTCGTAGAGGGCCTCGGCGGGGCGCAGTTCGCGCTTTCGGGGGCGGTCGAGCGGCTCAGGGCACTCCCCCCGGAGGAGAACGGTCCCGACGAGTTCACCGTGCTGGCCGCAACCGACCCGGCCAGCCCCTGGGGTTCGACCCTCCCCTGGCCGAAGCTTGATTCGGGCCGCAAGGCCGCCCGCACCGCTGGCGCCTATGTGCTCGCCCGGTCAGGCCACCCGCTGCTCTACCTGGAGCGGGGAGGCAAGGGGATTCTCCGGCTCGATCCACAACTCGATGGCGAGCCGCTGGCCGCCGCCCTCTCCTTCCTGGCTGACGAAGCGAATGCCGGCCGGGTCGGGCAGCTGAAGATCGAGCGGTTCGACAGCGAGCCGATCCTCGGGTCGGCTTTCGAGCAGCTCATGGTCGCCGCCGGGTTCAGCCGCCAACCCCGTCGTCTGGTCGTGCCTGGCTGATGGCGGAGGGGGATTCGCTGGTCCGGAGCGCGCGCAAGCTGCGACCGGTGATCGACGGACGGGTGATCCTGTCTGCCTCCGCTCCCAATCTCCGTTCCTCGCTCAGGACACATGCCGCCAGGCTCGAGGGTCGCCGGGTCGAGTCGGTCGAGACGCGGGGCAAGCACCTCCTGATCCACCTCGATGACGGGCTTTCCCTTCATTCTCATCTGGGCATGAACGGGGGCTGGCGGGTCGATACGGGTCGTGGCTTCGGCAAGCCGGAGCGAAATGCCTGGCTGCTGCTCGAAGCCGAGGGCGCGGACAGACCGGGAACCCGGGGCCGGGTCGCCCAGTTCGGCGGCACGACCTTGCGACTGGTCCGGACCGTCGAGCTGGCCCGGGACACCCGTCTCGCCTCGCTCGGCCCCGACATCCTCGCCGCCAACTTCGACCTGGAGGCCGCGGCCGTCCGGCTGCGCTCCAGCCCCGACCAGATCGGGGTCGCCCTGCTGGACCAGAAGCTGGTCTGCGGGATCGGCAACATCTTCAAGTCGGAAGCCTGCTTCGAAGCCGGCATCGACCCCTGGCGGCCAGCCGCTTCCCTCTCGAGGTCACCCGATGGCAGTGACGAGGCCGTGCGGCTGCTCGGGATCGCCCGCCGGCAGATGCTCGATGCAGTCGAGACCGGAAGGCGGCCGGGCCGGATCTACAAGCAGACCGGCAGGCCATGCCGCATGTGCCGAAGGAGCCGGGTCAGGTCGAGGGGGCAGGGGGATGACAACCGCACCACCTACTGGTGCCCGAACTGCCAGCGCTGAGCTCCCGTTTTGATTTTGGGTCGGGATGCGAAATACTCCGCTGGTGACTTCGGCCGAGGAGAGCCCCGTCGGGCTGCTGAGAAAAGTACCCCTGTTCGCCGAGCTCGATGAAGCCGAGCTCGAGCGCTTCTCCCGCGTGGCGATCCCCCGTTCCTACCCCGAAGGAACCAGGGTCTTTCACGAGGGCGACCACTCGGATGCCTGTTACATCGTCAAGTCCGGAACCTTCCGGGTCACCCGCGAACACCCCGATGGCCGCGCAATAACCCTCGCCACCCTTGGCGAGGGGGACATCGTCGGCGAGCTGGCGATGCTGGACGGCGAGGTTCGCTCGGCGTCGGTCGAGACCCTCGGCGGCGACGGCGAACTGCTCGCCTTGCCGGCCAGCGACGTCCGCGCCCTGCTCGAGCGGCACCCGGAGATAACCGTGAAGTTCGTCGCTGCCCTGACCCGCCGTCTGCGGGCGGCAAACGAGCGGATCTCGAGGCAGTCCTTCCAGACGGTGCCTTCCCGGGTTGCCGGCGTGCTCTCCCAGATGGTCGCCGAAGAGGGTGAAGACGGCCGTCAGGTGACGATCCGGATGAACCAGGCCGACCTCGCCCAGCTTGCCGGCACTTCCCGGGAAAGCGTCAGCCGCTTCCTCGCTGACCTCGAACGGGCCGGAGTGGTCCGGGCGGGTCGTGGCCAGGTGACGATTCTGGAACCCGCCAAGCTCGGCAACTACATATTCTAGGCGGCGAAATGTCCGGACTTCTGGCTCTCAACTTCTATTCACCGCTGTTCGTGGACCAGCTCAAGCGTGGCCGCAAGACCGCCACGATCCGGCTCGGCAACAAGTCCGGCAAGTACCAGCGCAGCCAGATCGTCTGGGTCACAGTGGGCTCCCGGCATTCCCGTCGCGAGAAGATCTTCTCGGCGGTGATCGACGAGGTCGAGGTAAAGCGGCTCTCGGAGCTTTCGCCCCGCGACATCGAGCGTGACAATCCGGAGTTTCGCCGGCTCGAGGAGACCAAGGACTTCCTCGAAAAGATCTACGACCGGCCGATCGAGGACGACGCGATCGTCACCGTCCTTCACTTCTCACAGATAGTCGAACCCGGCCTCACCGGGTACGGCACGGTCCCCTCCCCGAACTAGTGGGTTCGGGCTCGGACTCGGCCGCCTTCGCGTTCGTGTCCCGCTGGGAGCTCTCTGCCGGGAGGGTAGACGTCTGGGACGCGCTGGTCGACTTCAGGAGGTGGCCGATCTGGTGGCCGAGCCTGAAGAAGGCGGTCGAGACGATCCACGGTGACGAGCAGGGAATCGGCCAGAAGGCGGATGCCGTCTGGCGCGGCCCGCTCGGCTACAAACTGAAGATGTCGATCGAAGCTGTCGAGCGGGTCCATCCGGATTATCTTCGCGGCATCGCGACCGGTGACGTGGTGGGGGAAGGGAGCTGGCGGCTCGGCGACACAGCGGACGGGTGGACCTCGATCGAGTTCGACTGGAACGTGCGCGCCAACCGAGGCTGGATGGAGGCCCTGGCTCCGGTAGCCCGACCGGTCTTCGTCTCCAGCCACGATCACGTCATGAAAAAGGGCGCCCAGGGCCTCGCCAGCCACCTCGCCGCGGACCTCCGCGCCTTTTCAGCCTCAGTCGGCTGACGACTCCGTTAGCTGGGCTGGTGTGGGGGTGCCCGAAAAAGATGGATAGTGAGCGAAGCGAGATCTTTTTCGGGCACCCCCACGCCGGCCCCCACCCAAGCCTTGAGTCCCAGGGACTCAGATTTTTCACATTTGGGGCTTGACCTCTCGGGCCGAACGTGTAGGATTCCCGGTTGCTGGCACTCTCACCCTGAGAGTGCCAAGAGACTGAAGCGCCCAGATCGATCGATTTTCCGGCGCCTGAATCCCAAGCAAGAACCCGAATCACGCATGAACATGACCATCGGAGGTAATAAATGAAGCTGAAGCCCCTCGGGGACCGGCTGATCGTCAAGCCGGTAGATGAAGAGGAGACCACCGCCAGCGGTCTGGTACTCCCCGACACCGCCAAGGAAAAGCCGCAGAAGGGCAAGGTCGTGGCTGTCGGCGACGGCGCCATCGGCGACGACGGCAACCGCCGTCCGCTCGACGTCGCTGAAGGCGACGAGGTCCTCTACTCCAAGTACGGCGGAACCGACATCACCGTCGAGGGCGAGGATCTTCTCGTTCTTCGTGAGTCGGACATCCTCGCCAAGGTCGCCTAGCGCGATCGCAATCAACCAGACTTTCAGGAGGTAACAGAAAGATATGGCTCACAAAGAGCTGAAGTTCGCAGAAGAAGCCAGGGGAGCCCTGCAGGCCGGCGTAGACGCCGTTGCCGACGCAGTCAAGGTCACCCTCGGCCCCAAGGGTCGCTACGTCGTGCTCGACAAGAAGTTCGGCGCCCCGACCATCACCAACGACGGTGTCACGATCGCCCGTGAGGTAGAGATCGAGGACGTCTTCGAGAACCAGGGCGCCCAGCTGGTCCGCGAAGTCGCGACGGCCACCAACGACGTCGCCGGTGACGGAACCACCACCGCCACCCTGCTCGCCCAGATCATTGTCCGCCAGGGCCTCAAGAACGTGGCCGCCGGTGCCAACCCGCTGGCTCTCCGCCGCGGCATCGAGAAGGCTGTCGACGAGGTCGTCGCCAACCTCCGCGAGAAGCAGTCGGCCGAGGTCAACGGCAAGGACCAGATCGCCCGCGTCGCTGCCATCTCGGCCGCTGACGACGAGATCGGCAACACCATTGCCGACGCGATCGACAAGGTCGGCAAGGACGGGGTCGTCAACGTCGAAGAAGGCCAGACCTTCGGCATGGAACTCGAGTTCACCGAGGGCATGCAGTTCGACAAGGGCTACATCTCGCCGTACATGGTCACCGACCAGGACCGGATGGAAGCCGTTCTCGAGGAGCCGTACGTGCTCATCGCCAACCAGAAGATCGGCTCGGTCCGCGAGATCCTGCCGGTACTCGAGCAGGTCATGCAGGGCGGCAAGCCATTGCTGATCGTCGCCGAGGACGTCGAAGGTGAATGCCTCGCGACCCTGGTTGTCAACAAGCTGCGTGGCACCTTCACCGGTGTTGCGGTCAAGGCGCCGGGCTTCGGCGACCGCCGCAAGCGCATGCTCGAGGACATCGGCATCCTGACCGGTGGTGAAGTGATCACCGAGGAGATGGGCCTCAAGCTGGAGAACACCCAGCTGACCCAGCTCGGCCAGGCCCGCCGCGTGGTCGTCTCGAAGGACACCACCACCATCATCGACGGTGCCGGTGACGCTGAGGCCATCAAGGGCCGGATCAAGCAGATCAAGTCGGAAATCGAGAACACCGATTCCGAGTTCGACCGCGAGAAGCTCCAGGAGCGCCTCGCCAAGCTGGCCGGCGGCGTTGCCGTGGTCAAGGTCGGTGCTGCTACCGAGACCGAGATGAAGGAGAAGAAGCATCGCGTCGAGGACGCTCTCCAGGCAGCCCGTGCGGCGCTGGAAGAGGGCATCGTCCCGGGTGGCGGTGTCGCTCTCCTCAACGCCCAGGATGCGCTTGACGTCGACTCCTTCGAGGATGCCGACGAGCGCACCGGTGCGCAGATCATCCACCGCGCACTCGAGGAGCCGGTCCGGCAGATCGCCGAGAACTCCGGTCTCGAGGGTTCGGTCGTGGTCAACAAGGTCCGCGAGCTCAAGCAGGGCGAGGGCCTCAACGCCGCGTCCGGCGAGTACGGCGACATGGTCAAGGCCGGCGTACTCGACCCGACGGTCGTGACCCGCTCCGCGCTCCAGAACGCCGCATCGATCGCCAAGAACATCCTGGTGACCGAGGCGATCATCGCCGAGCCGCCGGAGGAAGGCGGCGCCGGCATGCCCGCGATGCCCGACATGGGCGGAATGGGCGGCATGATGTAAGGAGGCTTTCGCCTCCGGCATCAAGCCGAAGAGTCATCGAAGGGCCCCGGGAAACCGGGGCCCTTTTCGTTTCACGTCGGCTCACAACACCGTCGCCGTAGCGCTCGATGCGGTCAGGGGCCACCCGATCCCCTCGAGATTGAATTGAGTCGCTCTATTTGCGATTCAGTTCAAGCTCGACGCCCGTGCCCCCGGGGATATCGCGCGAGTCGGACCCCGGAGAACCCTGGTGCGAATCAGTCCTCGGAGAGGACGTCCGGCATGGTGCGGGGGTGGACTCCGAGCTTCTCGAGGTCAGCCGTGCCGCGGGGCGCGGTCATCGAGACCCGCATCAGTTCGGCCTCCTGCCAGGTGGCGAAGGCGTTTTCGCCGACCAGCTTGTGAATTGCGGTCAGTCCCAGCCAAACGAGCTGGAGCGGGATCCGGATCACCGGACGCGGCCTGCCCGCGAGTCGGCCGACCAGCTCCGACATCCCCGCATAGGTGATCGTCTCGGGGCCGGCCAGTTCGTAAACGTGGTCGCCGGGGCCGTCCTCCCTCAGTGAATGCTCGACGGCCCGGGCGACGTCGTCGGCCCAGACCGGCTGGTAGCGGGACTTGCCGTTGCCGGAGATCGGGATTCGGGGCAGGAAAGAGAACCGCCTGAGCAGGGTGATCCAGGGATCCGAGTGATCGAAAACGATCGACGGTCTGAAGATCGTCGAGTCGAGCGTCGACTTGGCGACGGCCTGCTCGGCGATCCACTTGGCGCGGAAGAAACGGGTCCGCTGGACCGCGGACGCGTTCAGGGCACTGAAGAAGACGAAACGCTTCACGCCGGCCCGTTCGGCCGCCTCGAGGAGCCGTACCGTGGCGAGGCCATTCAGCTCCTCGACACGGTAGGGGGGCTGGTCACGGATCGAGGCCGCGAGGTGAATCACCGTGTCGACTCCCCGCATCGCCTGGCGCAGCATGTACGGGTCGCTCAGCTCGCGAAGGTCGCCCATCGTGATCTGGACGTCGACCCTCCGGTCACCGAGTTTGCGGGGCTCGCGGACCAGGCAGCGGACCTGCTGGCCGTCGTCGATCAGACGGGGCAGAAGTCGCGAGCCAATCGAGCCTGTGGCACCAGTAAGGAGGATCACCGGCCGGAGTCTAGAGAGGCCGCGCAGTAGGTATTCCTAAGTCCGACGAGGGGAAGGTCTCGCTTCTCCAATGTCTAATATGCAGGCCATGAGTTACGTCATCGCAGAGCCATGCATCGGTCAGAAGGACAACTCCTGCGTGGAGGTATGTCCGGTCGACTGCATCCATCCGACCCCGGACGAGCCCGGCTACGACGAGGTCGACATGCTCTTCATCGATCCCGACGAGTGCATTGACTGCGATGCCTGCGTCGAGGCCTGCCCGGTTGACGCCTGCTTCGCCGAAGACCAGCTCCCGCCCGAGTGGGCGCACTTCGCCGAGAAGAACGCCGCCTACTTCAAGCAGGCTTAACTGCAGTCGGGCCGGTCTGCGCCGGCCCTCCCATCTAAACCCGCTGGCCCAAGGCATCCACGAATGGATGGGCCAGCTCCGTCGGGGGCGATACCGGCTTGCCTGCGTGTCAGAGGACCGGGAGTTCGCGGGCGTTCTTGCCGAGCTTCGGGGCTATCTCCGGGGCCGACGCCTGGACTGTCTGAAGCATCGGCAGCTCGCGCGGCGAGGAGGCGATGATCTGGCGGGCGATGCTGACGATCGCCTCGCCTGCCGGCGAGTCCGGCTGATCGACAGCGAGCGGATTGCCGACGTCGGCATGCTCGCGCAGTTCCTCCGAGAGAGGCACGCTGCCGAGCAGCGGCACTTCAAGCTCGTCGGCCAGCAGCTGGCCTCCGCCCTCGCCAAAGATCGAAAACGTCTCGCCTGACGGGGTCGTGAAGCCGGCCATGTTCTCGATGATCCCCATCACTTCGAGGTCCACCTTGGCGGCCATCTCGGCCGAGCGGCGGGCGACAGACTGCGCGGCTGGCTGCGGCGTGGTCACGATCGCGATCTTCGCCTGGGGCAGAAGCTGCGCCAGGGTCATCGCAATGTCACCGGTTCCGGGAGGCAGGTCCAGCAGCAGGTAATCGAGTTCGCCCCAGGCGACATCCTCGAGGAACTGCTGGATCGCCTTGTGGAGCATCGGGCCGCGCCAGACCACAGCCGAGTTCTGCTCGACGAAGTAACCGATCGACATGGTCTTGACGCCGCTGGCGGCGACCGGCGGCAGGATCTTGCGTTCCGCGTTGACGTCCGGCTTCTGGTCAACTCCGAGCATCCGCGGGATCGAGTAGCCGTAGACGTCACAGTCGAGCGCACCGGCGGTCGAGCCTTCGGCCTGAAGTGCGGCGGCGAGGTTCGCCGTCATCGTGGACTTGCCGACGCCGCCCTTGCCGGAGGCAACGCAGATCACGTTGTTGACCTGCGCCAGCGCGCCCTGCGGCAGCTTGCCCCGTCCGAGGGTTTCGCGGAGCCCCGCCTTCTCGTCATCGGAGAGCACGTCGAAGCCGACCCCGACCCCGGTCACGCCATTGAGCGAAGAGACCTGCTGGACGACCGCATCCTGGAAGTGGGAGCGAATCGGACAGCCGGGGGTGGTGAGCGAAACGGTCACGTTGACCTGCCCGTCTTCCCTGATTTCGATGCTGCGGACCATGCCGAGCTCGACGATGTTGCGGCGAAGCTCCGGGTCGATCACCGCGGTCAGCTTCTCTCTTACCTGCTCTTCGGTCGGGAGGGACATGCCCTGATTCTCGCAAAGGAGGTTCCCCGGGGAGGGGGAGAGTCCGTAGCCCTGCGTCCTTAGTCAGGTCAGATGATCCCGACCGAGGAGGCACCGATGCCGTTTCGCAACCGTTCCGTCGGCCTGAGGCTGACCTTCCTGACCCTGACCCTGTTCGCGATCCTTGCCCTTGCGGCGGCCGAAGGGGCGGCGGGGGCCCGGTACGTGGTCGCGCAGTGCGGTTGGCACGCCGGACAGGATGCGACCTGGTTCGACTCGAGCGCCGACCGCTTCGGTCGCAGCAACTACTGCCAGCCTCCCGCTTCGGCGGACCCGTTCGATGGCGTTCACCTGATCAGCCAGGTGAAAGCCTCCACGGAAACTGTTGGCGGCACCCGTTTCGCCTCCTGGCGCTGGCAGGCGCCGCAGGGCACCGGCATCGTCAACGTTCACGGGCAGCGCTGGCAGTACCTGCGAGAGGGCTTCCAGCACCGGCTGGGAGGGGTCCCGCCAAACGGCACTTTCAGTCCGCTTCTGGCGCTGGATTACAGCGACGGGACCAAGCGTGACTTCTGGCAGGGATTCGAGCCGTACGCACAGGCATTCGAGAGCCGGCTCGTCTGCTTCAGGCCATCGGAGAAGACCTGCGCCGCCGACGGCACCGTGCTGGCCGGGGTCCGCTCCCTGACGATTTCGATTGACGACCAGGTCCGGCCGACAGCACAGGCAGGCGGGGAGATGACCGCTGGAAGCTGGCTGAAGGGGACGAAGGGGCTGACTTTCAGCAACCGTGACACCGGATCAGGCCTGCGTTTCGCCCAGACCTCGATCGACGGGGCACTGCTGGCCAGTTCGGAGATGAACTGCTCGAAGGTGATGGTCTCGGGCCAGTGGCGTGGCACCCGCATGCAGCCCTGCCCGACTTCAGCCGGTGGTGGGCACTCGGTGAACACGGCCGCACTCTCCGACGGGCCACATTCCCTTCAACACTGCGCGATCGACTTCGCCGGCAGCAGCGGCTGTTCGACAGCTCTGACGATCCGGGTGGACAACAATCCGCCGGCGGCCCCGCGGTCGCCGAGGGTAGATGGCGGTGAGGGCTGGCACAGGGTGAACGGGTTCGGCGTCACCTGGGTGAACCCGGATCAGGGCACGGCGTCACCGATCGCGGCCAGCCTGCTCAGGCTGGAGGCGCCGGACGGTTCAGTCCAGGGTCCGTGGGGCGGGTCGGGCTCGGGGAGCGTTTCCGGCATCCAGGTACGCGGTCCGGGCGAGCACCGGTTGCGGATCTGGCTGATCGACCAGGCGGGCAACGCCGACGAGACTCACGCCGCGGAGGTGACCCTGCGCCTCGACGACGTTCCGCCGACCGGCTACTTCGAGGACGCTCCGGAAGAAGATCCTGCCCTGATCAGGGTGCCCGTGAGTGACGGCCACTCGGGTGTCCGGGGAGGCAGCATCGCCTGGCGCGGGGCCGGCGGTGAATGGCATGAACTGCCGACCCGTTTCTCGACCGGCGGCGAACCGACCCTGCTTGCCCGCTTCCCGGATGATCTGCCCCGCGGCTCCTGGGAGCTGAGGGCGGTAGTTGTCGATGCGGCGGGCAACATGGCCGCCGTCGACCGGCGGGCCAACGGTTCGAAGATGACGATCCGCACCCCGCTTCTGGACGAGACCCTGATCTCGGCCGGCCTGGCGGTCCGCCGCGGCGAGCCTCGAGACAGGCTGGTCATCGGATACGGGAAGCGGTCCCGGCTCACCGGACGGCTCAGCGGAGTGGAGAGCGGTGCGATTGGCGACGCCGAGCTGACGGTCACCGAGATGCCTCTCCCCGGATCCCGCGGTGAGGTACACAGCAGAACGGTGAGGACCGACGGGCGAGGACTTTTCGAAGTCTGGCTGAGCCCGGGTCCGGGCCGGAAGGTCTCGGTGAGGTTCACGGGAAACCGTCGCCTTCAGGAAGCCAGTTCCGGCCTGCTTGAACTCCGGGTTCGTGGAAGGTTGACCTTCAAGGCGAGGCCGAAGCGGTTGGTGACCGGCTCCCGGGTGCGCTTCCAAGGGCGGGTGTCCGGTCGCGGGGCCTGGAACCCGGTCCGTGGCAATCTCGTCCAGATCCAGTATTTCGAGGAGTCGGCGCGGCGTTGGCGGCCGGTGACACTGACCAGGACCGACAGCCACGGCTGGTACCGGACCGGATACCGGTTCCGCTACATCACCGGGATCGCCCACATCCGGCTGCGGGCCCTCCTCGTCCCGTCGTCCCGCTTCCCCTACAGCGGGGCGTCCTCGAAACCGGTGACCATCCGGGTTCGGGGCTGAGGCGCCCTGTCAACTTCCGGGTGGGCCGGGGCGCTGACGGACCGGAGCGGCCGCCGCGTGATCACGCGGCGGCCGCCGGTCGCTCCCGGTCTAGAGTCCGAAGACTCCGACCAGAAGGGGCAGCGCGATTGCTGCTCCCGCCAGGGTTCCAACCGCCATCCCGAGGGCGGCGCGGGCGCCGGTTTCCTCGGTCATCGGTTTCACCACATGTCTGTTCAGATCCATGGGTACCTCCTTCTTCGTCGTGCCTGCGGGGTTAGCTGACGGGCTCGCGCTGAAGAAGCTGCGCTACGGGCCAGAGGTCCGATTCGCCCCCGGCAACCTGTGCGGCTGCCAATGGGTCCCCCGCTCCGACACTCCTGGTGGCGGATTCGGCGTATGGATGAACGCGAACAGCTTAACGGGAGCCACCCACGCCAGGAAAAGCCCCCTGCCGTGGTCGGCCAGGCCCGGGTGCTACTGGCTGTAGCGGTCGATGCAGCGGTTGATCGCGTTGATGTTCGTTCCGGAGCGGGTGATGCATCGCTCGAGCTTCGGGATCTGCGATGTCGGAACGGTCTTGATCCTGTTCGTCATGACCCGCTGGTTCTTCGGCGTGACGTTGGCCTGGTCAAAGGCGTCGTTCGCCTCGTCGATGCTCTGCTGGATGCTGCTGTTTATTCCGGTCGACACCTTCTCGGTCGTGTCGAGTACAGGCCTGACGATGAAGTAATAGGCCGCCGCGAGCGTGCCGACCACGACAAGCACGCGGACCAGTCCCGTGATGAGCGTTCCCCCGATCTGCATGTACGCAACCTTACCCTGCGCTCCGTACCGAATGGAAGAACGCCGCAACGTTGACATTTCCCGGTTGTTCGGAGAGCATCCGGGAAAGTCGGGAGCAAGGGGGCTGGTTGTGGGGATTCGCAAGATCACGGGACAGCTGTTCATCGCGGGGGTTCTGCTTCTTGCCGGACCCCCTGTTGCCGAGGCGGCGACCATCACCGTGAACGACACCGGCGACTCGGTTGCCGATTCCGGCAGCTGCGTCCTCCGGGAAGCCATCGTCTCGGCCAACACCGACCTAGCCAGTGGCGCGCCACCAGGGGACTGAGCGGCGGGAGCCGGCGCCGCCCTGCTCGCCATCAACTTCGCGGGACCGGGTCCTCACACGATCACTCCGGCGACCCAGTACCCGCAGCTCACCGGTCCCACCGTGGTCGATGGCAGCACTGAAACCGACGAGATCATTCTCGACGGCACCCTGACCACCTTCGATGTGGCGCTTTGGCTGGACGGGAACGACTCCTCGGTCGTCGGTCTCTCTCTGGTCAGGTGGGGGTACGGGGTCTACATCACCGGTGACAGGAACCGGGCGGCGGACAACCGGATCGGCACAAACGAGGCCAACGGGGCAGGTCTCGGCAGCACGGTCGTCGGCGTCCTGGTCGACGAGGGGCAGGACTCGGTGATCGAGGACAACGTGATCGCCGGCAGCGCCCAGCAGGGGATACGGGTTTCCAGTGGGGAGGTTCAGGACCTGAAGATCCAGGGCAACCTGATCGGGACCGACGGCACCGGCACGGTTGCCCTGCCGAACGCCGAAGGAATCTCGATCCGCGATGCGGACGGCACCCTCGTCGGCGGTTCTCCGGCCGAGGCCAACCTGATTTCCGGCAATGCCGGCCCCGGCGTGCAGGTCACCGGCAGTGCGACCGACAGCAACGACGGGAGCGTCGTCAGCAACAACCGCATCGGAACCAATCTCGCGGGCACGGCTGCCCTGCCGAACCTGATCGGAGTGTCGATCCGGGGTGACTCCCGTTCGACAGCGGTCGAGCAGAACCTGATTTCCGGCAACAGCGACACCGGCGTCCACTTCGAGGACACCGTCGGAGTGCCCAACACGCCGTCGGGTGCGACCGTCACCGGCAACCGGATTGGCCTGGATGCCGCCGGAAACGCGATTCTGGCCAACGGCCGGGCGGTCAACTTCGTTGACGTGGCCAACCCGTTCGGGGCTGGCAACGTGGTCGGAGGTGTAAGCGGCCTGACTGCCGGCGCCTGCACGGGAGACTGCAACGTGATCGCCGGTTCGACGATCTACCCGGGCCTGGTGGTCGGCAGCAACTCGGACCACGTGGCGATTCTCGGCAACCAGATCCGGGACAACTTCGGCCTGGGTATCGACCTCGTCGCCCTTCCCGCCGGAGTCACCCCGAACGATCCGGGTGACGCGGACACGGGACCGAACGGACTCCAGAATTATCCGGTGATCGACGCGGCCCTCGCGGTCGGCGGCAACCTGCTGGTGACCGGGTCGCTCGACTCGACTCCGGCCGGGGACTTCCGGATCGAAATCTTCGGAAGCCAGACCCCTGACCCCTCCGGCTTCGGGGAAGGGGAAAGCTACCTCGGAGGTTTCGGGGTGGAGACACCGGCCGGGGACTCGACGGTCCCGTTCGCCAGGGTTCTGGCGACCCCGTTCACCGGCGGCTCCACTCTCAGTGGCACCGCGACCAGCCTTGACCCGGTCGGAAACCGACCGGTCACCTCCGAGTTCGGTCCCCAGTCCGATGAGGGTTGTGACCAGTCCGGCGGCGGTTCCGGGGAGGAACTGATCGCCGGCGACAACGGAGAAGTGCTCTGCGGACTTGGTGGCGACGACAACCTCAAGAGCGGGGACGCCGGGGACATCCTCTCCGGCGGAACCGGAACCGACACCGCGGATTTCGGTGACCTGACCGCGAACGTCGGCGCCAGCCTCGCACTCGATCAGGCTGTCCACGGATCGATCGACATGCTGATCTCCATCGAAAATCTGACCGGGAGCCCGCAGGCGGACGTCCTCGCCGGTTCTGCGGACGGCAACCTGCTCAGGGGAGGCGAGGGTGCCGACCAGGTCAATCCCGGTGCCGGCGTCGACACCGTCTTCGGTGGTGGCGGGGGCGATTCAATCGTGGTCGATGATGGTGTCGCCGACGCCCTGGTCAACTGCGGCCCCGGCGACGACACTGTCACGGCGGACCCTTCGCTGGTCGAACCGGCATCACTGTTCATTGACTGCGAAACCATCGTCCGTCCGCTGGAACCGGAACCCACCTGCGAAACCGATCCCTCCCTCTGCCCGCCCACCTGCGAGACGGACCAGAGCCTCTGTCCGCCGGAACCGGTCATCTACAAGTGCGACGGGATCAAGGCCACCATCGTCGGAACCAACAACGGCGAGACGGTCAACGGGACGAACCAGCGGGACGTGATCGTCGCCCGGGCCGGCAAGGACAAGATCAACCCAAAGAAGGGGAATGACCTGATCTGCGCCGGTGACGGCGTTGACACGGTGACCGGCAGTGGAGGCAACGACCGGGCCCTGGGGCAGGACGGTGCCGACGTCCTGAAAGGCGGCGACGGCAATGACAAGCTGCTTGGCGGGGGGAAGGACGACAAGCTCTACGGCCACAACCACGGCGACATCCTCAAGGGCGGCGAAGGGTCGGACCGGCTCGAGGGCGGGGCAAACGCCGACACGCTCTATGGCGAAGGCCACGGCAAGGACAGGCTCTACGGCAATTCCGGCTTCGACAAGCTCAACGGTGGCGAGGGCGGGAAAGATTCCTGCGACGGAGGCACCAACAAGGACCGAAGGAAAGCCGCCGGCTGCGAGAAGCGCAAGCGGCTTCCCTGAATACCGGACCGACTAGATTGGTCCTGTGAACCCGCGCGACTATCTTGAAATCGACCGGCTCCTCTCGGACGAGGAGCGCCTGATCAAGGAGACCGTTTCACGGTACGTGAACGAGAAGTACCTGCCCGGCGTGGCTGAGCACTTCGAGAACGGAACCTTTGACGAGTCTGTGCCGAAAGCCCTTGGCGACCTCAACGTGCTGGGAATGCACCTCGAGGGCTACGGCTGTGCCGGCTCCAGCGCGGTCGCCTACGGGGTGGCCTGCATGGAACTCGAGGCCGGCGATTCCGCACTGCGTTCCTTCTGTTCGGTCCAGGGCTCGCTGGCGATGTTCGCGATCTGGAGGTGGGGCAGCGAGGAGCAGAAGCAGCGCTGGCTTCCCGGTCTGGCAGCCGGTGACTTCATTGGCTGCTTCGGCCTGACCGAACCCGACTCCGGTTCCGACCCGGGTTCGATGCGAACGACCGCTCGCCGGGACGGCTCCGACTGGATCCTCAACGGCTCCAAGATGTGGATCACTTCCGGGTCGATCGCCGACGTCGCGGTGGTCTGGGCCGGCACTGACGACGGGGTCCAGGGCTTCCTTGTCGAGAAGGGGATGGAGGGATTCACTGCTCCCGAGATGCACGGGAAGCTTTCGCTCCGGGCGTCGGTCACTTCGGAGCTGGCCTTCGATGACGTCCGCATCCCCGATGCCAACCGCCTGCCCGAGGTCCAGTCGCTGAAGGGGCCGCTCAGCTGCCTGAACGAGGCCCGCTACGGAATCGTATGGGGCGTGATCGGAGCGGCCCGGGCCTGCTTCGAGTCGGCCCTCGAATACTCGATGACCCGCAAGCAGTTCGATCAGCCGATCGCTTCCTTCCAGCTGACCCAGGCCAAGCTTGCCGACATGGCGACCAAGGTCCAGCAGGGTTACCTGCTCGCGCTCCGCCTCGGGCAGCTCAAGGATGAGGGCCGGATCGAGCCGGAGCAGGTCTCGATGGGCAAGCGGGCAAACGTGCGGATCGCGCTTGACGTGGCCCGGACCGCCCGGGGAATTCTCGGAGCCAACGGGATCACCCTCGAGTACCCGGTCCTCCGCCACGCTAACAACCTCGAGTCGGTGTTCACCTACGAGGGGACCGACGAGATCCACACCCTCTCGATCGGCATGGCGCTGACCGGGATCCCGGCCTTCCGCTGAAACTCAACGAAAGCGGGGGAACCCGGGCGCGTACCTGGGGAAGGTTCGCTTGTTCAGGAACCGCGAGAGCATCTTCCGGCCCTTCGGGAAGTTCTGGATCCGGAAGGAATTGGTGCTGCCGAAGTCCTGGTAGTAGACCAGCATCCGCACCTTGTCCCGTTTCAGCGCGAAGCTCATGATCCGCTTGATGAATCCGGGGCCGTCGCTGCCCCAGAGCCCGAACTCGGTGAGCGCCATCGGCTTGTTCTTCCTCAGCGACCAATTCTTGTAGAAGTTGGCCAGGTGCTTCCAGTTGTTGTAACGGTTGTAGAAGTCGGTGCCGACCCAGTCGACCCACTTCTTGCCGGGCCAGTACTTCGCCGGAAGGTTCGCCCGGACGGTCGGTGAACCAGCGGGGAGCGGGCTCCAGATAAGGGAGACGGGTGCCTTCGGCAGACGCCGGGGCAAGGTTCTAGCTTCGCCAGTCTTCTGGACCTTCGGCAGCCGGAGATCCCTCAGGCGTGCGTTGATGAACCCGCGCTTGGCGCCGCCACGGGTGATGATCGCAATGCGGCGGAAGGCCTGCTTGTACCACCCGTAGCTGTAGTCGCCGCCCCTCACGTTGCCGGAACAGTCGACCCCGGCGTAGTAGTTCAGGCAGCGGTTCGGTTCACCGAGGGGGCGAAGGTAGATCCGCAGGTTTCTCTTCGCCGCCTGGGTGTTGATCCGGATCAGGTAATCGTCACCCCGGCCCCGGGCAATCTGCTTCGGGGTGATCAGCTCTTCCCCGTTGTCTGCCCGGGTGGTCATGTGAAGCATCGGCCGGGCCTTGAGTGCGCGCCAGCGGGGAAGCGACTTGTTCCAGCTGTTGCCCCACTGATGGAAGGTCTGGATCACTGCAGATCGCTTGCCCACCGAGCGTGAGAAATCGCGGAAATCGTCCGCATCTCCGGTATCGGTGACCCCGAAGAAGATCTTCCCGGGGGGCGGTTTCAGTACGGCGGCATCGGCCCGCGGAGCGAGGCAGCAAGCCAGAAACAGGGCAGCGAGCAGTCCGGCCAGAACCGGTCGGAATTTGGTCAGGTGGGGGTGAACCATGGTTAAGGCAACCGGGCGAAGTGGCCTCGGTTGCGCTTTTCCACCATAGGAAAGGCCCCCGGGATTCGCTTCCGCGGGGGCCTCGAT
Source organism: Solirubrobacterales bacterium (assembly GCA_036780865.1). GTDB lineage: Bacteria > Actinomycetota > Thermoleophilia > Solirubrobacterales > 70-9 > 67-14. Next base: position 51,816 of record DAIQCC010000017.1, read on the forward strand.
GAAGCAGACTTTTCAGTGCCGGGTCAGCCGACAGCCTCTTCGTCATCGCCCAGGACGATGATGCCCCAGGTCACCCAGACACACAGGATGAAGATGGCCAGCGACCACCACGGAAACGCGCCGCCGATCGAAAGCATCGCTCCGATCGCCCCGAGCGTTCCGCCGATCACGCCGACGATCCGGCCGAAGGCATTCCCGCCGAGCAGGGAGAAACCGCCGATCAGCTGGATCGCGCCGAGGATGATCGTGACCCACCCCATCGTGTTCAGGTTGCTCAGAATCAGTCGTGAGTCGTTTACCAGGATGTTCGCTTTGTCCAACGCGGCAATGCCGTAGATCACGTTCAGCACACCGAGCACAAGCAGCATTACTGCCGCAAAAGTCGCCCTTCCGGCTCCTCGCATTTGGTATCTCCTTCTGCGCCGCGTCAGCGGCGGGATCGGGGAAATGAAACTGACCCGAACCTAGGTGGGCCAGCCGGACGGTTCTTCACCCGAACCGGGTGAATCAGGGGCGTATCCTTTCGCCGGATGGAAAGCGCAGCAGGCACGAGGGGTGAAGGGCTTTCGGGGGGAAAGGGGGACGTCGATGGGCTGCTGCCGCGGGAGCGGCTCGTTTCCGGGCTCACATCGGCCGGACGACACCGGGTTGTGGTCCTCGAGGCCCCGGCCGGCTACGGGAAGACGACCACCCTCGATCTGTGGGATCAGGCAGACCGCCGGCCGTTCGCCTGGGTCCGCTGCGAGCCAAGGCACAACGACCCGGCCCTGATCTTCGAGGCGTTGGCGGCGGCGATCGGATCAACCGGTGTCGACTCCGACCTGATCGAATCGCTACGCCTGCCGACTCCGGATCTGTCCGTGCTTCTCGACCGTCTGGACAAGGTGATCAGTGGTGCCGACGCCTTCGTCCTAGTGCTCGACGATGCCCACCTGCTCGAATCCGACGCCGCCTGGCAGGTCCTGTACACGGCGATCTTCTCCCTGCCGGAAGGCTCACAGGCGGCTGTCGCTACGCGAAGTCGACCAGGATTGCCGCTTGGGCGGCTCAGGGCAAGGGGCGAGCTCTACGAAATCGCCGCCGGTGACCTCGCGCTCACCCGCAGGGAGAGTGGTGAGCTGCTGGCGAACCTCGACCTCGACCTTGGCGAAACGGCAAACCAGATATTTGAACTGACTGAAGGCTGGCCCGCGGCGCTCTACCTCGCGGGACTCGCGATTCGCCAGGGAGGGGCGCAGGAGGCGGTAACCGAGTTCAACGGAAGTGACCGGATGGTCGTCGAGTATTTCCACGACGAGTTCTTTCAGGAGATGCCGGAGAATGACGCGAGGTTCCTCTGGAGGACGTCGATTCTCGGTGAACTGAACGGACCGCTTTGCGATGCAGTGACCGGCGGGAAGGACTCGCGGCTCACACTCGATCGCCTCGCTGGCGAGAACGTGCTGATCGTCCCTCTGGATCGGGCCGGTTCCAGGTACCGCTACCACCACCTGTTCCAGGAGATGCTCTGCTCCGAGCTCGAGAGGCGGGAACCGGATCTGGTCCCGGACCTCCACTACCGTGCCGCAAAGTGGCTGGCCGCCAACGGTGACGTTCCCCGGGCGACCGACCACGCGATCAGCGCCGGTGACTTCGAACTGGCCGGCTCGCTGATCTTTCTCGACATTGCGGACATCACCGGCCGCGGCCGCGTCGCAACTGCCGACCGGTGGTTCGGGGCCATCGGTGACGACCGGATCGCGCGGGTGCCGGCCCTGGCCCTGGCGAGGACCCACCGCGAACTAGCGATGGGCCAGGGTGACGAGAGCTTCTACTGGCTCGGTGTGGCCGAGCGGCTGATCGAGAAGGATTCACCCTGCTACGGGGATCTGTTGATGATCAAGGCGACCATGGGCCCGGAAGGACCGGAGGGCATGATCAGGGACGCGACCCGTGGCGCGGAATTGCTGAGTCCGGACAACCCGTTCCAGGCACCAGCCCGACTGTACGAGGGCGTGGGCTACTTCCTGACCGATGACGACCGGGCCGAGGAAACATTGCGGGATGCCGTCGTGAAGGCGGCCGCGGTTTCCCCGCTGATCCAGAGCCTCGCGCTTTCCCAGTTGGCACTCCTGGAGGTCGACCTTGGCCGCGCCGACGATGCCTACACTCACATCACCAGGGCAAGGGACCAGGTCGAGCGCGCCGGCCTCGGTTCGATGGGATCCGTTGCGCTGATCTTCGCAGTGCTTGCCAAAGTCCTGATCAGGAACGGGAAATCGGAGGAAGCAGCGCTGGCGCTGGAGCGGAGTCGACGCCTCAGCGCGGAGATGGTCGATTTCATCGGCTGGTACGAGGCCGAACTCGCCCTGGTCAATTGCCGGACGCTGATCCGTAACGGGCAGTTCGAGACCGCAGCGGACATGATCTCCCGGGCCGAGGTTCTCGTTTCGAGACTCACAGGGGCAAGCAGGCTGGAACGCTGGCTGGCCGAGGCCCGCTCGGCGCTGGATCGTCCTGCGGCGGGAGCGATGAACCTGACAAAGGCCGAACTGCGCACCCTCCAGTTCCTGCCGAGCCACTACTCGTTCCGCGCGATCGGAGACCAGCTCTACCTTTCGCAGAACACCGTGAAGACGCAGGCGAACTCGCTCTACCGGAAGCTCGGGGTGAATTCCCGCGCCGAGGCGGTGATGGAGGGCCGCCGGCTCGGGCTGCTCGACGGAGAGCCGAGGTGAGCGGGCATCTTCATCCGCTTCGGGTGAGAGCCGGCACCGCCCGATGGCTAGATTGGACTGCGAAACCGGATCTGTTCACATTGGAAGGACTGCCACGTGAGTGAAGACATCGAAGAAATGGGCCCGATCGACTACATCCTGGTCGAGTGGACCGACAACGAACCCACTGGCGAAGCGATCCCCTATCTGATGGATCTCGTCGACAGTGGCCTGATCCGCATCATCGATCTCGCCTTCATCGTCAAGAACGAGGACGGCAGCGTGACCGAGATGGAGATCTCGGATCTCGGTGGTGACTCGGAAGCGTTTTCGGTCTTCGAGGGAGTGTCGACCGGCGTCCTCGACGAGAGCGATCACGCCGAAGCGGCCGAAGCGCTGGAGACAGGCAAGGCTGCCGCACTGCTCGTTTACGAGAATCGCTGGGCCGGGCCGTTCGCGGCGGCGGTTCGCCGTTCGGGCGGCCAGCTGGTCGCCAGCGGTCGCATTCCGATTCAGGCCCTGATCGCCAGTCTCGACGCAGCCGAAGCCTAGGACCACGAGAAAGACGAGGTAGAGAAATGCCAGGACTAATCAGAGGAGTCGCCCGGACCGCCGTCGTGGCCGGAACAGCGACCGCCGTCAGCAACCGCGTTTCCCGCCGCCAGGCTGCCCGTTGGGCCGAGCAGGACGGGCCCCAGTACGCGAATCCGCGCGCCGAGATGGCCGCGCCGGCCCAGGCAGCCCCACAGGCCGCCCCTGCCGAGGCAGCCCCGGACCCGATCGCGCAGCTCAAGGAACTGGGCGAGTTGCACCAGAGTGGCGTGCTGACCGACGAGGAGTTCGCCGCCCAGAAGGCGAAGATCCTCGGCAGCTAGGAACAACCACGCGATCCGGACTTCGCCGAATCGCAACAGTAACCCGCCCGATCAAGATATCGACGGGTGGATGATCGGGCTCTGCCGGGCGAGCGACTTCGCAATCATTGGGGCATGGAGGCCCAAGTCACCGACGAAGAATTCGAAGCGCTGATCGTGCGGGCGATCGAACGGTTGCCGGAGCAGTTTCAGGAAGTGATCGGTCAGGTTCCGGTCGTGATGTCCGACGAGGGTCGTGAGCGCCACGCCTACGGCCTCTATCAGGGAGACGGGATCGCCCGCGACAACTTCCCGGACCGGATCATCATCTTCAAGGACACTCTGGTCCGGGATTTCGGTCACGACCGGAAGCTGCTCGCCGATCAGGTGGAACGCACCGTCCGCCACGAGCTGGGACACCACCTTGGCTACGACGAGGGCGGAGTCCAGGGCCTCGGGCTGTGAACGCTCCCGGCCTGTAGGCTCGCGGCATGTCCAAAGCAACGCTCAACACCACGGCCGGGCCGATCACGATCGAGTTCTTTGACGAGGACGCGCCCAAGACGGTCGAGAACTTCCGCAAGCTGGCCGCCGACGGCTTCTACGACAACCTGACCTTTCACCGGGTGATCAAGGACTTCATGATCCAGGGTGGCTGCCCGGAGGGAACCGGGACCGGTGGACCGGGTTACACCTTCGAGGACGAGTTCAACGACCACAAGGTCGTGCGCGGCGCGCTGGCGATGGCCAACGCCGGTCCCAACACGAACGGCTCCCAGTTCTTCATCGTGACCATTCCCGCAGCCGACTGGCTCGACGGCAAGCACACCGTTTTCGGTGAAGTAGTCGAAGGGATGGACGCGGTCGACGCGATCGAAGGAACCGCCACCGACGGCCGCGACATGCCCCTCGAACCCCAGGTAATCGAGAACATCGAACTCTCGTAGCTCGCCGACTTGATTACGCCGCCGGGGACGCTTCCGGGTCCCCGGCCGTCTGGTCGATGTAGATGACCTGGTCGCCCTGGCGGAGGACTTCGCAGGCCGGTTCGCCCGGGCGGTGAACCCGGCCGTTCCGGATCACCGCGATCGCCGTCTCGGTGTGGAGCCGTTCGAGAGGTTCGCCGTCGACCGCGATGTGCCGTTCGTTGATGTCGAGGCCGTCGCCGAAGGTCAGCAGGTCGTTTACTACCCGGGCTGCCTCGGGAGTCTCGGCGGCCATGCCGAGGATGCGCCCGGCCGAACTGGACGAGACGATCACCTCGGTAGCCCTGGCCGAATCGAGCAAGTCGCGGTTCGATTCCTCCTTGCAGGCGGCGATCACGATGCAGTCACTGTTCAGCTCGCGAATCCTCAGGACGGTGAGAATCGTCTGCTCGTCCGAGCTTAGGGCGACGATCACCTTGCGGGCCGTGGCCACCCTTGCCGCATCGAGGATCGGGCTTTCGTAAGCCTTGCCGCTGATTCCTGTGATGCCCAGACGGTTGGCCTCGTCGAGAGCATCCTCGTTCTCGTCGATCACCACCACCTCGGTGTCCTCGTTGTGTTCGCGGATGTACTCGAATGCAGCCCGGCCCTTCACGCCGAAGCCACAGACCACCACGTGGTCCTTCAGGTCACGCTGCCACTTGCGAAGGCGAAACTGGAATCTGGACTGCTCGGCCAAGACCTGAAGCGTAGTACCAACCAGCAGGATGATGAAAAGGATCCGGATCGGAGTGACCACGACCGTTGTGATCAGCCGGGATCCCTGGGTTATGGGAACGATGTCGCCGTAACCGGTTGTGGTGATCGTCACCGTTGCGTAGTAGAGCGAGTCGATGAAGGTCAGCGGCTGGCTCGGATCCTCATTGTCGATGTAGGCGTCCCGGCCGATGTAGGTGATCAGGGTCACCAGCAAGAGCAGGCCGGTCGCCAGCCCGACCCGCTGGAGAATCGCCTTCAGAGGATCGGCCTGAACGCGGGCAAACCGGAACCTGGTCGGTGCCACCGGCAACGGAGGCGGTTGTCTGCGCTCCCTTCTCAAGTCGCAGCAGCATAGAGCGGCAAGGCGGAAACCGGCCCCGGACAGGTACCCTGCAAGACCCGTGTTTACCTCCCTGGAGTGTCATGTCCGAGTCTCTCGCTGACGGTTTCGAACCAGTTTCTTTCGAGCAGTGGAGCGAAGCTGCGACAAAGGGCGACGAGAACGTCCCGCTGATGACCCTGCTCGAGAACGGGGTCGAGGCCAAGTGGCTGTACACCCCCGCCGATGCGATCGCGCCTGACCCCGCCGGGCTGCCCGGCAAGGCACCGTTCGTCCGCGGGACCAGGGCCGGCCGGCACTGGCAGATCAGGCAGGAGCAGACCAACCCCGACCGAATCAGGGCGAACGCGGAGTTGCTGGAAGACCTGAACGGCAACGTCGGCGAGTTCACACTCCGGTTCGACCAGGCCGCCAGGGAGGCTGTGGCACCGGGCACCGGCGGGTTCGATTCGGGTCGCGGGGCCGACGGTATAGCGATCTCGAACCTGGATCATCTGAGCGAGGTACTCGAAGGGGTTCACCTGGACATGGTCCGCGTCGCACTCGAAGCGGGTGCAGCGGCACCGGCCGCGGCCGCCCTCCTCGCCGCCCAGTGGCGGGAGAACGGGATCGCTCCGGAAGCCGCAAACGGGTCCTTTCGTTACGACCCGCTGGGCACGCTGGCACGCACCGGTCAGCTCCCCGCGACCCCTGAGGCAGCTCTGGCGGAAGCCGGTGGCCTGGCAGCAGAAACGGCCCGGGACTGGCCCGCCGCGCGCGCACTCGCGGTAGCGACCGGCGTTTATGTGGAAGCGGGAGCGACGGCAGGCTGGGAGCTCGGCAGCGCCATCGCGACCGGCGTCGAGTACCTGAGAGCTGCGGCCGCCGCCGGCCTCGAACCGGCCGGGGCCGCCGCCCAGATCGAGTTCGACCTTTCGGCCGGACCGGACCAGTTCCTCGAGATGGCCAAGTTCAGGGCGATCCGCCGCCTCTGGGCCCGGGTCCTCGAAGAGTCCGGGGTCGAGGAGCCGGCCCGGTACTCGCCCACTTACGCGACTACCTCCGCACGGATGATCAGCGGGGTCGACCCCTGGGTGAACATGCTTCGTGTGACCACAGCCGCTTTCGCCGCCGGGACGGGCGGGGCGGACGGTGTGACCGTGACCCCCTTCGACCGCATGATCGGCCAGCCCGGCGATCTCGGCCGGCGGATCGCCCGCAACACCCAGACGATCCTCCAGGACGAATCGTCTCTGGGCAGGATCGCCGACCCGCTCGCTGGCTCCTGGTACGGCGAAGAGCTGACCATTGAGCTGGCCCAGGCGGGCTGGGAACGCTTCCGGGAGATCGAACGCGAAGGCGGTGCACTGGCCGCGCTGAGGTCCGGCCTGATCGCGACCACCCTGACCGGCCTAGCCGACGAACGCGAGGACGACCTCAACCACCGCCGCCGGGTGCTGACCGGGGTCACCGAGTTCCCGCTCCTCGGCGACGCCGGCGGCCTTCAGGAGCTGCCCGAGCCGGATCGTCTCGCCGCGGATCGCGAACTCGCTCACCGCGCCGCCTACCGCATCGCCATCGACGTCGCGCGCGGCGATGCGCACGCCGCCGAGGTAGTTGGAGTCGCCGACGTAGAGCGTCGAACCCGGGATGGTCGAAAGGGCGAAGAAGCTCACGAGCGGCAGGCCATTGCTCCCGTCAAACACGCGGATATGCGGGCCGCCGCCGGCGCCCGCGCCGGTGATGATGTCCATCTTCCCGTCGCCGTTGACGTCGCCGGCGGCCACGTAGATGCCGCCGCGGAATGCGGGAGTGTAGGCGAAGAAGCTGGCAATCGCCGTGTCGAGCGCGGCGCCGCTGAAGACCATGACGTGCGGTCCGCCGCCCACGCCCGCACCCGTGATCACGTCGGCGAACCCGTCGCCGTTGGTATCGCCGACCGCCACCGTGACGCCG
>DAIQCC010000018.1:0-54932 GCA_036780865.1 Solirubrobacterales bacterium
GGGAGGCTTCGACTTGGCGATCGAGATGAGGCTGCCCTTGCGGGTGGTGGCGGTGGCTTCTTTCGTGTCGATCTGGGTGGGGCTGGTCTGGGCCGCGATCCTCGGCCCGTCCTGAGGGCCAGGCGCAGGACAGTCCGCAACACGGCACCGGTCAGCCTCTAGCTTTGCGGTTCGAGTTCGGCGAGATGTGACTTCGCCCGGTCAAGCGCGGCGGGGTAGTCCAGTCGTTCGAGCACCTCGACCGTGAGCCTGGAGTAGTCGACAGACTTGCGCCGGCGGTAGTCGAAGATCGGCTTCGCCGCCCTGGCCGATTCGGGGTAGACGATCGAACGGCGAATCACCGTGTCGAAGACCAGATCGCCGAACTGCTCGCGCATGGTTTCCAGGGTGCTCCGCGCGTGATTGGTGCGCATGTCGGCGATGTTGAGCAGCAGCCCGAGCAACTCGAGGTCGGGGTTCAGGTTCTCCCTGGCCAGGCCGATCACTTCCATCGCCTGTTCCGCTCCCTGTTCGGAGAAATGCTCCGCCTGGGTGGAGAGGATCGCCTTGTCGGCGGCCACCAGCGCGTTTACGGTGAGCAGGCCGAGAGTGGGCGGGCAGTCGATCAGGATCAGATCGAACCGGCGTTTGGGCTCACGCAAGGCATTCCTGAGAGTCAACTCGCGGCCGATCTTGCCGGCCAGCATCAGCTCGGCCTCGGCCAGTCCGAGGTTGGCCGGGATCACTTCGCCGCCACCCGGACCACTGTGGATCGCGTCGATCGCCCGCTCCTGGCCGGCAAGCACCTCGCCCAGGGTGGGGAAGGCGTCGGCCGGGATGCCGAAATACTCGGAAAGGTTGCCCTGCGGGTCCGCGTCGATCGCCAGAACCGACAGGCCTGCCCGGCTGAGGCCTTCCGACAGCGACCGGGTCAGAGTGGTCTTCCCGGTGCCGCCCTTCTGGGAGAGGATCGCGATCGTCGTGGACACCGGCACACCCTATCGCCGCGCACGCCCTAGAATCCGCCCCGATGGGTCCCGTTTTCGCTGAAGTCGACATAGATGCTCCCCGTGAGGAAATCTTCGAGTACCTGATGGACTTCGACTCGCGGCCGTACCTCTATGGCGACACGGTCAGGAACTTCCGACTGCTGCGCCTCGACTCAAGGGGCGTGGGCGCGGGCGCACGCTGGCAGTTCAAGCGGAAGAAGGCCTGGGCTGACTCCGCCATCACGGCCGCGGAAGCTCCGCAGAGGATTTCCGAACGCGGCGTGACCGGTCACTTCAACAAGACGAAGAACGGCACCGAGTGGGAGCTGGAGGAAACCCCGACCGGGGTGACCCGGGTTCGCATCAGCTACTGGACCACGCCGACCGGGATGGCGAAAACCTTCGACCGCCTTTCCGGCGGTGCGGGCTGGCACAGGCGCCGCCTTGAAAAGGCCGGCCAGCGGCTCCGGGACGCGATCGAGTCTTCCCGCAAGGAGAAGGTCGAGGTGGCGGTGGCCGGAGGAAACCGTCACGCGACCGGGGTAGCCTAGGACCTCTCAGCACGTCCCGATAAGGCCGAATAGAATCCCGCAGCGATGGAAAGAATCTCGAAGAGCAACCTGTTCCGTGGCCTCGTCCTGGCCCTCGTAGTCGCTATCTCCGGACTTGCCCTCGCCGCCTGCGGTGGCGGGCATGAGGAGAAGGAAGGCCTCGCAGAGGGCGAGATCGTCGAACTCGGTCCGCTTCAGTACCAGGTGCTCTTCACCCGGCCACTCAACATCAATGACATCGAGGACTCCGAGTACCTCGTGGACAAGGATCCGCCGCCGCCCGACAAGATGTACATCGGGGTGTTCGTGAACATCCACAACGATGGTGACGAAGCAGTCCAGATCCCGGAGAAGTTCGAGATCGAGACCACGAGTGGCCGCCGGTACGCAAACCTTCCGAGCGAAAGCATCTACGCGCTGGAGCCCGGCGCCACGATTGAGCCGAAGACCAACATCCCCCCGATCGACTCGACCGCACAGGTCGGCCCGATCGGTGCCTCTCTGCTGCTCTACCTGATCGACCGCCAGTCGGCAGAAGAGCGGCCGGTCCAGTTGTTCATCGAAGGTGAAGACGGACCCGCAAGCTTCGACCTCGACCTCTAGCCGGCTGCGGCAGGAGGATTTCGGGCCGGCCCTGGTCGGCCAGCTGGTCGCAGGACTGGGTTCCTGTCTCGCGCTTCTGGGGCCGTTCTCGGAAGTCGTGGCAGGAGTCGGCGTCTTCGTGTTGATCGCCGGGGTGGTTCTCTCGGCTCCGGCCGGCGGCTTTCCCGGCCCGGTCATGAACGACTGGTGGTCGGTGCTGGCACTGGCCGCCCTGGCCGCCCTGATCGGTTTCGGCCTCTCGTTCTGGCTGGCCGGACCGGGCGGAGTGATCCTGACCGCCGGTGCCGTGGTTTCCCTCACCGCGGTGTTCTTCGGCACTCCGGTTCGCCGTTCCTGACCCGACCGGTAAGGACACGGAACCCGGGTCGGGCGAGACCGGGACTTCCTGCGGACCTAGAGTCCGTCCGAGAGCACTGCTCCGGCGATCGGAGCAGCCACGGTGCCACCGTCCCCGGACGCGTCGATGATCATCACCGCAACCGCCAGCTTCGGCTTGTCGGAAGGCGCGAAGCCAGCGAACCAGGCGTCCTCGATCAGGATGTCGTTGCCTTCCGCGTCAACCTCGCCACTCGGACCGACCTCTGCGGTGCCGGTCTTGCCCGCGACCTGACCTTCGGAGATCGCGGCGGCCGGACCGGTGCCCGAGGTGACGACCGCGACCATCAGGTCGGCTACCGTGGCCGCGATCTTCTGGCTGGTCACCCGGACCGGACCCGAATCCGGCTGGAGTTCAGGCTCCCGCGTTATCGGGGTCGGGAGCGACACACCCTTGTTGGCGATCGCCTGGGCCACGCTCGCCATCAGGAGCGGGGTGGCCTGAACGCGGCCCTGTCCGATCCCGGAAACACCGAGGTCGCTTTCGTACCCGTCGGCTTCGGGGATCGTCGGGGTGGGAGGGTTGACCCTGGCGAGCGCTTCCGGATCCCAGACCTGGGGTGGCCTGTTGAATCCGAACTTCTCGGCCGTCGCCGTGAACTGCTCCGGGCCGATCTGCTCCGCCAGCGGCGCAAAGACCGAGTTGCAGGACTTCGCGAACGCCTCGGTGAAGGTCCCGCCACAGATCTCGCCATGGGCGTTCTGGATCATGCGCCCGTCGGCCGCGGCCTCGGTCACGTAGTCGTAGGACGATTCGAGCGTCGCCGCGCCGGTCTCCAGGGCGGCGGTCGCGGTCACGATCTTCATCGTGGAACCGGGGGGTTGCAGGACCGAGTAGGCGGAACCGGCGAGGGCCTTGACGAAGCCGCTTCGGGTGTCGAGCACCGCTACCCCGCCCGACACGCCCCCGAGGTTGGCGACCGCGGAGTTCTGAAGGTCAGGGTCGATCGTTGTCTTGAGTGGCCTGGCCGGGGCCGGTTCGCCGCTCCCCAGCTCGCGGCCTTCGCCTTCGGTGCCGCCGTCGATCGGCTTGGCAAACAGGGTGCCTCCGGGAGTTCCGGTCAGCCTGGGATTGAAGGCAAGCTCAAGGCCGCTGATGCCCGTGGTGGCCCCGGGCTCATAGCCGAGTGCCAGGCTTTCGAGATCGGGTCCGCCCCCTTCGGTCTCGGGCGTCCCGGTGACGCCGGTGACGTCGATCATCGAGTCCCCGAGCGGATACTCCCGCGCTTCCGCCGGCCCCTCGACCATCACCTGGCCGTCGTCGGCGAGGATCTTCGCCCGGTTGGGCATCCTGGTCGTCCGGGTCAGTTCCTCACCGAGCTCGAGCCCGGGGAAGAGGAGGCTGTTCTGCCACGCGATGCCGTCGGATCCGAACGTGAACTCCAGCGGCTGCGTGATCGTGCCGAAGGCGAGGGTGTCGGCTGTCACCGGCACTTCGGCGTTCGTTTCGTCGCCCTCCGCGTCCGAGGACTCGATCGACTGGAGAGTCGCCTCGGCTTCGGCCAGTTCGTACCGCTCCGTGAAGCGCTCGAGGGAGATCGCCTCCTGCGACTTGGTGCTGAGCAGCCCGTGCATCGTGCTGTAGTCGCCTTCCTGCCAGGCCTTGACGTAGCTTTCGGCGGCGTCCCGGTTCGGACTGCCGGGGCAACCCTTGATTGCCCCCAGCACGAAAGCAACCAGCGCAACGCCGACCAGAGGCAACGCCCTCGTCTTGAGTCTCTTCTGCCGTTCCTGGCGTGATGGCGGATGCCCCATCAGACCTGAAAAATACCGGGGAGGCCGGTGGACTGAGCCGCTCACCGTCCGCCGGGGTTGCCCGGAGGCTAAATTTGGCTGGTGACTCCGCTTGACTGGGCGATAGCAGCCTTCACCTTCTTTCTGGCCCTTTGGGGGTTCCGGCAGGGCCTGATCGTTGGTGCCCTGGGCCTGGCGGGACTGGCCGGCGGTGCGATCCTCGGCTCCCGGCTCGCTCCCGTTTTTCTCGATCACGGAGCCAATTCGCCCTATGCGCCGCTTGCCGCGCTGTTTGGAGCGATCGTGATTGGATCGTTCACTCTGGCGCTCGCGGTCACGCTGGGTGAGAGGGTGCGTGATTCGGCCGTCCGCCACCCCTTCTGGGAGGCGATCGACGGCATCGGTGGCGCCCTGCTGATTGCGGCCGTGGGCCTGGGGATCATCTGGGTGCTGGCCGCGGTCACGGTTTATTACCCCAGCTCGGACGGTCTCCGCCGGGACGTCCAGCGCTCCCTTCTGGTCGGTGCCGTGAATGATGTGATGCCCCCGTCAGGGCCGCTCATGCAGGCACTCCACCGGATCGATCCGGTGCCGCGATTCGCCACTTCACCGGGAGAGATCGCGAGGCCGGACGAGGGAACAGGCAGCGAGACGGCGGTGCGGGAGGCGGCGAACTCGGTAGTGAAGGTCTCGGGGACCTGCCAGGGCTACGGAGTGATGGGATCGGGCTGGGCGGTCGGCCCCGACACCTTCGTGACCAACGCCCATGTGGTGGCGGGCCAGGATGACACCCGGGTCGAGTCGAACGACGGGCAGAGCGGCCCCGCCTCGGTCATCGCATACAACCCGCGCAACGACATCGCGATCCTCAGGGCGGAGGTCGACGTGCCCGCCCTTCCCGCCCTTGCCAGGGCGAGGCGAGGCACCGCCGCTGCCGTCATCGGCTACCCGAACGACGGCCCACTTACGATCACCCCGGCCCGGGCCGGCCAAACCCGGCTGTTGCTTGGTGACGATGCCTACGGCTCCGGACCCTTCGAGCGCCTGATGCTGGGGCTCCGCGGCCAGGTCCGCCATGGTAATTCGGGTGGCCCGCTGGTCGATGCACAGGGCAGGGTGCTAGGTACCGTCTTCGCTGCCACCACCGAAGGCCCGGTTGGTGGTCTGGCGATTCCGAACCGGGTGCTGGCCAGGATCAGCGAGCGGGCGAGCGGACAGGAAGTCGACACCGGACCCTGCGCATGAGCCGGACCGCAGCCCGATTCGGCCATTCCCACATTGCGGCTCCGCTAAAGTGAAAGAACGGTGACCGGTTCAACCGCCAACTGGCAGACGACCGAAGCGCGCACCACCCGTCCAGCTCTGACCGAGGTGTGTCCGCACTTTCACGGCGCGATCGAACTGATCGGCAAGCGCTGGAGTGGCGCGATCATCTGGGCGCTGGCCGATGGTCCGCTTCGTTTCGCCGAGCTGAAGCGCTCCATCCCGGGTCTCTCGGACAGGCTGCTTTCGCAGCGCCTGCGGGAACTCGAGGAAGCGGGGCTGATGACCCGCGAGGTCGAGGAAGGCCCGCAGGTCAAGGTGATCTACAGCCTGACCGAGATGGGGGAGGGCCTCAGACCGGCAGTCCTGGCGTTGCGGGAGTGGGCCTGTCAGTGGCAGGACTCTCTGCCGTAAGCGCGCCGTCGAGGGCGCCGGTGTCCTGACGGGTGACCGCGTCCGGGGCCGGTTTGATCCAGGCCGGACTGCCCGGCTCGAGGTTCAGCGTCTCCAGCTCCGACCTGGTGAGCTGAGCCCAGACTTCCCGCCGGTCGGGAACCGTCAGCATCTCGATCCGGCCGGAGAAGCCGAGACGCACGATCCGGTCGACCTCGACCTCGGTCGAACCCTCGACCTTGGCCGGGAACACCTCGGTGTCGTGCGGTCGCACCAGTCTGCCGCCGATGCTGTTGACCTCGCCGACGAAGCCCATCACGAAATCGTTGACGGGTGAGTCGTAGAGCTCGGTGGCGGTACCAGTCTGTTCGATCTGGCCTTCGTTCATGACCACGATCTGTTCGGCGATGTCCATCGCCTCTTCCTGGTCGTGGGTGACGAAGATCGTGGTCACGTGGACCTCGTCGTGGAGCCGCCTGAGCCAGGTGCGCAGATCCTTGCGTACCTTCGCGTCGAGGGCGCCGAAGGGCTCGTCGAGCAGCAGCACGGTCGGCTCGACCGCCAGCGCCCTGGCCAGCGCCATGCGCTGGCGTTGGCCTCCCGAGAGCTGCGAGGGGTAACGCTTGCCGAGTCCGTTCAGCTGCACCAGTTCGATCAGCTCGTTGACCCGCTGGTTGACCTTGTTCTTCGGCCACTTCCGCACCTTCGGTCCGAAGGCGATGTTCTCGAAGACGGTCATGTGCTTGAAGGCGGCGTAATGCTGGAAGACGAAGCCGACGTTGCGGTTTCGAACCGGCGTGCCGGTCTGGTCCTCGCCGGAGATGAAGATCTTCCCCGTGCTCGGGGTCTCGAGACCCGCGATCGCGCGCAGCAGGGTCGACTTGCCGGAGCCACTGGGTCCCAGCAAGGCGGTCATCGAACCATCCGGCACGCTCAGGTTGACGTCCTTCAACGCCTGAAAGTCACCGAACTGCTTCGAGACGTCGACGACCTCGATGCCGTTCTGGACCCTTGTTTCGGGCTTTGTGTTGGCGGCGGTCATTACTCGTCGTTCTCCTTGCGTCTCATCAGGTTCATTACAAGCAGGGTGGCCAGGGCGAGCACCGCGAGGATCAGCGATGACGTGTAGGCCCCGACCGACTGGAAGGTTTCGAACTGCTTCTGTACGTAGAGGGGCAGCGTCTCGGTCTGGCCGGAGATCTTTCCGGACACGACGCTGACCGCGCCGAACTCGCCGAGCGCCCTGGCCATGGTCAGGACGACCCCGTATGAAACCCCCCAGCGGATAGCTGGAAGAGTGATTCTCCAGAATGTGTTCCACGGTCCGCTGCCCAGGGTCTCGGCGGCCTTCTCCTGGTCGTCGCCGATCTCCTGGAGGACCGGAACCACTTCCCGGGCGACGAATGGGAGTGACACGAAGATCACCGCCAGCACGATGCCCGGGGTCGAGAAGATGACCTGGATGCCCATCGCGGCGAGATCCTGGCCGAACCAGCCGTTCTGGCCGTAGACCAGGACCAGCGACAGACCGACCACGATCGGGGATATCGCGAATGGCATGTCGATCAGGGCGTTGATGATGCTCTTGCCCCGCATGTTGCTGCGGACCAGCAGCAGGGCACAGGCAACGCCGAACACCGTATTCAGCGGGACGGCGATCGCGACCGTAAGCAGGGTCAGCTCGAGCGCTGCGATCGAGTCCGGCTCGGTGATCGACTCGAGTACCGGCTGGATCCCGTCCTTGAAGGTCTCGAGCATCATGTAGCCGAGCGGAATGATCAGAAGCAGGGCCAGGTAGGCCAGCGCGAAGTAGCGCAACCCCCAGCGTGTGAGTCGCTCACCGGTCATGTCGAAGCCCCCAGCGCTGGGCGAGCGTCACGCAGAACAGCAGCGCAAGCGAGACGGCCAGCAGGACGACGGAGACGGCCGATGCCGAGGCGAGCCGGTCGAACTCGATCTGGCCGCGGATGTAGACCGAGGCAACCTCGGTCTGGAAAGGGATGTTCCCCGAGACCAGCACCAGCGAGCCGAACTCGCCGAGGGCCCTGGCGAACGCGAGGGCGATACCCGTGGCGATGCCGGGTGCGAGGTTCGGGAAGATGATCCGCCGGAAGATCAGCCACTTGCGGGCTCCAAGCGACTCGGCGGCCGACTCCATGTCGCGGTCGAGGGAGAGCAGCAGTGGCTGGACCGCCCGGACGACGAAGGGGAGGGTCACGAAAAGGAGCGCGACCACGATCGCCGGCTTGGTGAAGGCGAGGTGGATGCCAAGGGGGCTGTCGGCCCCGTAGATGGTGAGCAGGATCAGGGAGGCCACGATCGTCGGCAGGGCGAACGGCAGGTCGATCACCGAGTTGACGATCTTCTGGCCGGGAAACTTGTCCCGGACCAGAACCCAGGCGATCAGCGTGCCCATGACCGCGTTGATCACAACGACGATCAGCGAACAGATCACGGTCAGCTCGAGAGCCGCCACCGCCTGCGGGGCGGTGACGGCATCCCAGAAGCCGCTTATGCCGTTCTCGAAGGCCTTGCTGGTGATCGCCACGATCGGCAGCAGGACCATGATCCCGAGATACATGACGACCAGGCCCTTGTTGAGAGCCTGGCCGGCCCCGGGAAGCCTGAAGAGGGCTTTCCGGGGCCGGGGTTCGGCGGCATCGATGGCCGTTACCTCACTCAATTGAGCTGCTCCAGGTCAACCGGGGGACTACTCGGTCGAGTAGCCGAGTTCCTGGACGATCTTGAAGATCGAGCCAGTGCCGTCGCCGAAGAACTCGTCAGCGACCTTGTCCCAGCCGCCGAACTCGGCGATCGTGAAGAGGCCGGCCGGGACCGGGAACTTCTCCTTGTCGAGCAGCTTCGGGTTCACCGAACGGTAACCCTGCTCCTGCCAGATCTGCTGAGCCTCATCGGTCCAGTTCCAGTCGAGGAAGTCAGTCGCCGTCTGCGACGCACCCTCGATCACGGCAGCGGGCTGCTCGATCAGGATGGTCGATTCGGGGACCACGTACTCGACGTCCTCTCCGGCGAGCTGCGCGGCGATCGCCTCGTTCTCGTAGGAGAGCAGGACGTCACCGGTGCCGCCGAGAAAGGCCTGGAGCGCGACACGGGCCGACTCGGACTGCGTCGGGGTCTTCGAGAGGACGTTCTTGACGTCTTCGAGGGCCTGATCAGGGGTCTTGCCCGAGTTGAGTGCCGATCCGTAGACCGCCATGATGTTCCAGCGGGCTCCACCGGAGGTGAACGGGTTCGGGGTCACGACCTCGATGTCGTCGTTGTTGACGATGTCCTCGAAGTTCTTGATTCCGAGCGGATTGCCCGGGCGCACCACGATCGCCACTACCGAGTTGGTGACGATGCCCTTGTACTTGTTCTTGTTCCAGTCAGGGGAGACCTGGCCGGAATCAACAAGACGGGTGATGTCAGTCTCGAGGGCAAAGTTCACGTAGTCGGCAGACTGCCCCGCTTCGACGGCGCGACTCTGGTCACCGGAGGCACCGAACGAGTTGGTGAACTCGACGCCGCTTCCGTTAGCGGTCTCCGTGAAGGCCGGCTCGAGGTGCTCTTCGTAGGCCTGCTGCGGCGTGGAGTAGGCGACCAGGTTGATGGTGCCGCCGCCACTGCCGTCACCGCTGCTGTCGTCGCTGCCGCCGCAGCCGACGATGATCGCGCCGAAGGCGACCAGTGCGAGGACGAGCAGCGACTGGATGCTGCGTCGGGTTCTGGTGGAACTGCTGAGACTCATTCGGGATATCCCCCTTGTTGATGAAGTTACTTTGTTTACCTACAAACTCAATAAACGAGACGGGCAAGGTAGCACGGGTCCGGGCGGAATGTCGAGCCAAGTGGTCAAAAAGGTCAAATTTAGGATCGGATATGCCGGGTTTATCCCTTTCTGATGGGAAAAGCTGGATTTCTGCCGATTGGTCACAGAAGCCCGTCAATGACCGCTGTCATGCTGGCCGGAGTGAACGAGGAGTATTCAGACCCGCTTGTTCCGGTCGCGGGAGGCGGCAGGTCCGCCGGCCCCGGGGCCAAGGCGCCGACACCGGTTGGCGAGTACGCACAGCAACTCAAGCGCGACCTGCGGCAGCTGCCGGTCGCGACGATCACCGGTGAGATCACCAACCTCAGCCAGTCGAGGGTCCAGATCTACTTCGAGCTCCGTGACGAGCGCGGCGGCGTCCAGGGAACGATGTGGAAGCGCGAGTTCGATGCTCTGAACCTCCCGGACGGTGCGATGAAGGTCGGCGCGCAGATCGTGGCCACCGGATCGCCCGACTACTACGAGGGAGGAAAGAACGCCTCACCTTCGTTCAGCTTCCGGGCGACGGACATTCGTCCCTCCGGCGAAGGCGACCTGATCGCCAGGCTCGCCCAGCTTCGCAAACAGTTCGAAGCCGAAGGACTCACCCGCCCCCAGAAGGCCCTTCGCCGTCCGGCCCTGCCGCGCCGGATCGGAGTGATCACGGCTGAGGGCGGTGCCGCCCGGCAGGATCTCCTGGTCGGACTCGAGCGCCGCGGCTGGAAGGGCGAGATCGTCTGGGGCTTCGCCCCCGTCCAGGACCGCAAGGCGGCTCCCCTGATCACCCGGACCCTCGGTGACATGGCCACGTTCGGTGAGGCCGAGGCGATCGTGGTCTGCCGGGGAGGGGGCAGCCTGACCGACCTGTGGGCTTTCTGCGACGAGGATCTTTGTCGCCAGGTCGCGACCCTGGCGATCCCGGTGGTCTCCGCGGTCGGTCACGAGCGCGATGTCACCCTGCTCGATGACGTTGCGGCGGTGCGGGCCTCGACGCCGACCCATGCCGCCGATGCCGTGATCCTGGTCGACGTCACGGAGGCGAAGGGGCGGATGGTGAACGCGCTCGGGCTGCTGGATCGTGCCGGCAGGGGAGCGGTCAGGAGCAGGATCGGGCCTCTTGCCGCGATGGCGGCGGGACCCGGCCGGGCCATCCGGACGGAGCGGGGGAGGCTCAACCAGAAGACGAGGGAGGTGCGCGCCTCCGCCGACCGGGGAATAGAAACCCGGGCCTCGGCCACCAGGGGAACACTGGACGATCGTGTACTCCCGGCCTCGACCCGTGCCTCTCTGAGGATCAGGACCCAACTCCAGCTGAACGGGAAACTTCCGGTCGAACTTGACGCGAGAGTTGCGAGGAGGCTGGAGACGGCCCGTCGGAAACTCGAGGGCGAACAGGTCGCCCTTCGGGCGCATGATCCCCAAAGGACCCTGGAGCGGGGTTACGCGAGGGTGGAGGACCGCTCCGGTGAGCCGCTTGCGACTGCGAAGGCGGCACGAAAGGCGGGTGACCTGAGTATCCGGTTTGCCGACGATGCGGTTGACGCGGTGGTCGGGGGATCCAGACGCCGACGACGACGCAAGAATGATGAGGGTCAGGAGTTCGAGCAGATCAGCATGGAAGGCCTTGAAGACAGTGAGTGAGGAAGCGCCCGAATCCACCCGGACCTATGAGTCCGCCACCGCCCGTCTCGACGAGATCATCCGCCGTCTCGACTCGGGGGAAGCCCAGCTTCGGGAAACGCTTGAGCTTTGCGAGGAAGCCAAGGGCCTGATCGAGTTCTGCGCCGGGGAACTGGCCGCCGTGGACCAGGGCCTGAAGGAACTGAAGCTCGAAGAGCTGGCGAGCTCGCTGGCTGGCTCGGCTCCCGCGAACGAGGAACCGTCTGCCCCCGTCACGGATCAGTCGGACGAACTGCCGCCTCCGAACGAATCTGACGTCCCCTTCTAGCTGGCGCCGCCCCCGGCCACATCAATCTGGCCAGCCAGCAATTCGCAGGCCCAGCAATCACCGCAGGGATGATGGGTGGCGGCGCTCCCGCCGAAGTATTGCCCTCGGGCGATGTCGCCCACCAGGGCCGTGATCGCGGTCCGGGCCTGATCCAGCCGGTCCCGGTCGAACCGGTCGATCACCGGGGCAGCGGGCCTGCGCAGAAAGACGAATGCCGTATCGACTTCGTCGGTGTGGAGCGCCTGGCTGACTGCCAGGGCGTAGAGGTCACGCTGCAGGTCGTACTTTGTCATGAGCTCATCGATCGAAGTGCCTTCGAGCTGATTTGACTTGTAGTCGAGAACCATGGGCCTCTCGGAGTCATGCAGAAGCAGGTCCGCATACCCGCGGACCATCACTCCATCGATTTCGACCAGAAGGCTGGCCTCCACATCAGCCCGCCGCGAGATCACCTGCCTGCCGAGATCGGAGTCGATGAAGTCATTCAGCATCTCGCGTGCGAGCTCGAGATCGTCAGCTGAACCGGCACCGAACCTGGCGAGGACCCTCCCGATGGCCGCGTCACCGGGCATCCGCCACTTGCGTGCCGGCATCGCTTCCAGGAGTTCATGAACAGCGAGGCCAAAGGCGGTCGCGTCAACCGCGGTCCGCTGACCCATCTCCGGGTCGAGCGGCTCGGTCGCAAAGGCCCTTGGGGCTCCGGCTGGTTCTGGCGGGTCGAGTTTGAGCACCCGGGCCGCAAAGAATCGGGCAGGGCATTCCCGATACGCCGCGAGGGCCGAGTAGGAAAGCGGAACTTGCGGAAACGCAGCGGCAGGAGGCCGTTCGATCGGTGGCATCCCGGCCCCACTGGCTTCAGCAACCGGGGGTGTGATCTCCGTGACTTCGTCAAGGCCATCGGAATCCTCTGGCCGGACCAGCTTCACCTCGATCATGCTGTCGGCCAACTCGAAGTCAGCACCCTCGATCGACTCGGCCGCAGGAACCCGAATGCCATCTTCGAGCTCCTCGACTCCAAATGCCTGGGTTAGCCGGGTCGCGGCCGAACGTGACTCGGAAAGGCCCGGCACCTTCTCCAGACAGGCGACGCCGCTCAGGACCAGCCGTTTCCGGGCCCTGGTCAAGGCCACGTGAAGGATCCTCAGTTCCTCATCGGCCGTATCTTCCTTTGCCCTTTCCTTGATTGCCGGCCAGTCGTAAAGTTCGAGATTGTCTTTCCCCGGATCAGGCAGGCAGAGGCCGATCTCGAACTGTCCCGGCTCCTCCACCCGTGGCGAAACCCAGATCACGCTTTCCGAATCGGACTTCGAGCCTCTCCCGAGGTCGGCCACGCAGACCATCGGGAACTCGAGTCCCTTGGACTTGTGGATGGTCATCAGCCGGACAACGTCGGAATCCTCATCCTCGGTAGCGATTGCCTGTTCGGAATCGATCCTGGAGCTGTCCTCGATCCAGGAGACCAGGCCTCTGAGGTCACGACCCTCGGTGGCTTCGTACTCGCCGGCGATCTCGGCGACTCTCCTGATGTTCGCAAGTCCGGCGCCGGAAGGATCCCGGACGGCGCTGACCATGTCGTACCCGGTTTCGGCCACGACTGCCTTGACGAGCTCGGCGAGGGAAAGACCCGCCCGCCTCGTCTGCAGGTCTCGAACGGTGTTGACGAACCTCTTCGCCAGATCGCGGTCTGAATCGTCAATTCCTGTGATGCCCTGATCGGCCAGCAACTCGAGGCGAGGCCAAAGTGGCTGGTCCCCTGTCCGCTCCCGGGCGAGCAGCCAGAGGGCCGACGGGCTGATTCCGCAGGCCGGGCCAGCGAGGGTTCCACTCAGCGACTCATCGTCAAGCGGGTTGGCGACCGTGGCAAGCAGGGACCTGAGGTCAACGCCTTCCCGGGTTTCCCAGAAGCCCGTGCCACCGACGACATAAGGACGGACGCCGACCTGCTTCAGGGCCTCTTCGAACATCCACATCCGGGTCTTGGTGCGGAGCAGCACGACGATGTCACCCGGGGGCACCCCATCTTCAATCGCAGTCCTAACATGCCAGGCAAGGACCAGGGCCTCGGCCTCATGCTGTCCGCGGCTTTTCGTCACATGCTGATGCTCGCCGGGGCGCGGAGCCAGGGGACCGAGGTCGACATCCTGCCAGACTTCTGCCTCGGTCAGGAGAAGCTCGACCCGAGGGGCAAGTGCGGGGTTAGCGTCGGGTCCGTCAGCCCCCGGGGTGACCCCTACCCGCAGTTCCTTGAACTCGTGACGGGTGCCCCCGGTCTTCCCGCCTGGCTCTTTCCCGGTCCGGTGGCTCGAGACCAGCTCTTCAAACTGGCGGCCGATCTCGTTGACTGCGCCGATGACCGGTGCTTCCGAGCGAAAGTTCGCGCTGAGGGGTAGGGCTTCGACTTCGAATCGCTGCTGGTCCCGGTCACCGGCTTCCCGGCGTTGCGGGTCTGACGGCAGCCGGTGAGCCAGGCCGTTCCGGCGCCTGCGGAACAGTTCGACGTCGGCATAACGGAACCCGTAGATGGCCTGCATCTCGTCACCCACCGTGAAGAGGGTCGTCCCCTCTCCGCGGAGCTGGTCGATCAGGTCCATCTGCAGGAGGTTCGTGTCCTGGAACTCGTCGACCATGATCTCCACGAACTGTTCGCGGTAGACGGCCGCAATTTCGGGCCGTCGCAGAAGCAGGTCGAGGGTCTTCAGCTGGAGGTCCTCGAAGTCCAGACCACCTCTCCGGGTCTTGGCCGCCTCGTACTCTTCCCCGTAGTTCACCAGCAGCGCGGAGAGAGCCTCGTGATACGGCGGGCCGATCTCGCGGCTCTTCAGCTCGACCTTGGCATTGCGCATCAGACGGCAGAGGTGAGGTATCTGGCTGGAGTTCGCGTAGATGTCGATTCCCTCGAGAACCTCAAGGGTAAGGTCGTCCGGGTTCAGGTCCTTGAGCGCCGCGATCACGTTGTTGGCACGCTGGGTAGCCCCCGGTTTGAGTGATTCGTCACTCTGGACCGACAGGGCTTCCCGCAGCAGGCCGCGCTGGATCTCCTCGAGGGTCT
The DNA here is from genome assembly GCA_036780865.1 of Solirubrobacterales bacterium. Taxonomy (GTDB): domain Bacteria; phylum Actinomycetota; class Thermoleophilia; order Solirubrobacterales; family 70-9; genus 67-14. The sequence continues at coordinate 14,693 of DAIQCC010000018.1, forward strand.
GGAGCTTGGGTTCGGGTAGTCGGGGCTTGAACTCTCCGGCGGCTCGCAGCCTCTCGTAGGCCGACTGGATCCCTTTCTTCAGGGTGCTTGCGGTGAACCGGGAAAGGAGGGCAACGGTCTCTTCCTTCTCGCAACTCCGCTCCAGTGCCGCGGCATAGGCAGCTTCCTTGATCCTGCTGGCTACCACGTCATCGATCACCTCAAAGGCCGGGTCGACGGTCGCGGCAACCGGGTGACCGCGGAGTATGCGGGCGCAAATCGAGTGGAAGGTCCCGACCCACAGGTTTCCCATCGAGAAGGTCATGTTCCGCTGGTCCCTCAGGCTGCGGATTCGGTCCCGCAGTTCACCCGCCGCCTTGTCCGTGAAGGTGAAGACCAGAATTGACGAAGGCTCGACCGGTTCCCCTTTCCGGCCGTCCGTGTACTCGCCGGTCAGGAGGCGCTCATAGCGGTGAACCGTGGTGCTCGTCTTTCCCGAGCCGGCGCCGGCGCTGAGCAGGATGTCCGGGGAATCGCTGTTGATTGCGTCCCTCTGTTCCGAAGTCAGGTTCATTCCGAACCCCCTTCGCCATCGCCCGGAAACCAGTCGGGTACGCCGGCGTGATGGAAATGGTTCAGGCACTCGGAAGGGTCATGGGCGATCTCTCCCCCAAGAATCTTCCGGGCGGCGATACCGGCCTTCTCGAACCCTTCTTCTATCTCTGCGGCCAGGTCTTCAGTCACGTCGTCGTCATACAGCTGGATGTCGGCCAGAGCGGCTTTCTGCTCCCCGGCGATCAGGCCCCTCGACTTGTGCTTTGAGGCGAACACCGGCACGTAGAGACCGGCGGCCGGTTTCAGTCCCCAAAGTTCCTCCAGAGCCTTGAGGTAAAGCGTGAGCTGGACCTTCCCCTCCCGCTTGATCTGGGCCAGGCTTCGATAGGAACTGGGGCCCGACTTGTAGTCAAGGACCAGTCCGTTGCCGTGCTTGTCCTTGTCGATCCGGTCGATCGCGCCCCGGAGGGTCCAGCCGTCACCTTCAAGCGGTGGCATCGAACCTTCTTTGTCGAACCCGAATTTCTGTTCCAGTGCGGCCGGCTTGAAAGCGGTTCCCGTCCGCTCGGATTCGCGGCGCAGGAAGCGGGCGAGTTCTGTTTCCACCTGGCGAAGCTGGATGCGGTGGCTGGCTGTGTTGTCACCGAGACCACAGTCCCTGGCCTTCGTCTTGACCAGAGAGACCATTTCGTCTATCCACTCCTCGACTTCGCCCGCAGGCAATTTTCCGGAGTGGTTGCTGTAGAGCTCTGCCAGGACGGCGTGAATGAGGTTTCCCTTCGCCATCGCGTCCGGGTCCGGACCAAACCGGACCTGCTTCAGGGCTCGCTCGAAAAACCACTTGTACGGGCACTCGATGAAGAGTTCGAGTGCGGTGGCCGAGAACATGTTTTGCTCGGCAACCGAGGCTTTCGCGGCGGGGGAGTCTATGTTCCGGAAAGCACGGGTCAGGCGCTCGATCCTGGTTGCCCGCTCGACTTCGGCGAAAGCATGGTCAAGCACGCCATCGGCAGGTGGGTCCGAAGTTTCGCGCGACGCGGCGGTCAGTGCCCACTCGTGCGCACTGGGAGCCGCGGCGGGTTCGAAGAGGATGTCCGAACTGCTGCGCCGTATCCGTCTCAAGCCGGACCCGCCATCGACGAACAGGCGGGTAACTTCGCCGACCAGTGGAGAAGGGAACTCGGCTTTACCGTGAACGTCGGCGACCCGGTAGGAGAGCCAGATCCTCCGGGTCGGAACGGCCAGGCACGAGTAGAAGAGGTACGTCTCCTGTTCCTCCTGGTCCGTCAGATCCGGCATGCCCAGAACGGACCGTCCTTCCCTGGACATGAGCGGGCTGCCTTCAGACCGCCCGAGGTCCTTCTCCTGGAGCGAGGCCACAAACAGATAGCCAGACCGCTTGGCCCGCATCGAGTAGGGGCTGGAGATCAGAACTGTGTGAGCTGTGGGTACGGCCCAGGTCTTGACGGCACCGCTGCTGATCGCCTCGATCAGATCGGACGAATCAACGCGGCCGGGAGTGGATTCCTCCAGTTCCGCAATGGCCCGCCGGATGGCCGTTGACATCTGGGTCTCGGTGGCGACGGCTGATCCGGGCATTCCGTCCGGTCCGGACTTCACCAGGTTTACCGCGCTGGCCTCCGCCACCTCCCGGGCGGCGGCGGCCGGATCGCTCGACTTGAGGGCCTGCCAACCGGGAACCTCGAAGCGCCCCCGGATCCGGGCGGCCACCTTCCCGGCTTCGGTCTCACCTGCGCGGCGCGACTCGAACTCGATCCGGTCAACTTCCCCCTGATCCAGTCCGAGCGGACCCCGGAGCAGCGCGATGAACTGTTCGGCAGTTCCACTCCCGGACCCGGCTCGCAGCAGATTCAGCACGGCCTGCCCGGTTGCTGTCTCGGGCGCTTTCGTTTCTGCCTCCAGGGTGGCCGGGATGCCGTACTCACCCAGCACTTCGAGGATCGGTCCTCCGTTGACCGAAGGAGCGTCGATCGCGATCGCGATCTCGCCCGGATCGACGCCGGACTGGATCAGCCCGGCTATCTCGGCACCGATCGCCTCGGCTTCGCCGCGGCGGCCGGAGGCTTCGATGATTGCAACGGCATCGCCGGGTTCGAGACTTTCGTCCCGGGAGTGGTCGAGGAATGCGCGCTCGAGATCTACCAGCAGGGGATCGTGATCGGGTGGGGACGCGGGCCTGCTGGTCTCGGCTTCGACCGTCCCGCCGATCGATTCGAGGCGGCCCAGGAGACTTTCGGTGATCGCCATGGCCCGGTTGCCGCGCTCGTGCGTCATCGCGACCGTCACGTCTGTCTCGGCGGCCAGTCTCCTGAGGAGATCGAGCTGCCGTTGTGTCATGTCGTCGAAACCCGCCACGAAAACCGGCCGCCCCTGCCAGTCCTCGAATGAACGCGTCGAGGCTCGTTCGGCCCGGGCCGGCAGGTCCGTCAGGCCGTGCTCGTCCAGCAACTCGAGGTAGCTGCGGTGGACGGCGGAAATGGGGCCGACCGCGTCCGCAACCACCGCGTCGTCGAAAACCTCCGGCCTGATCAGGTTCTCGCGAAACTCGTCTATCGCCTGGAGTGCAGCGTCGGTCAGGCCGGGCTGATCGTCGAGGTGAACGGCCAGGGAGGGCCAGCCGGCCTCGATTGCGGCGGCTGCGAGAAAGCGACGACGAAGGGGCGAGGCGATACCGGTTTCGCCCTCGTAGTTCCTTGCTGCCGACTCGTCATCGAGGATCTCTTCGACCAGATCCTTGAAGTGGACGACCTTGCCTCCCAGGAAGGCTCCGCGTTCCCTGGTAAGGCGTCGCTCCCAGCCGAAGATGTCATCGGTCGAGGGAACCACGAGGACCGGATCATCAGCCAGGCGCGCCTCGAAACGCTGCCGGACCAGTTCGGTCCGGCCGGAGTTTGGTGGTCCTTTGATGATGGTCAGGGGCACGGGCGCAACTCTATGGTCGGGAGCGGCGGGGATCTTCTGACACGGGGCCGGTCTGCGCCCGGGGTTTTGTGGCGTCCGGATCCGCAAAATGCGGCCTTCTGCAACATTTTTTGCGTCCTGTGGCATCTCTATCTTCACGGTTGTCCGATCAACCAACCCCGAGGACGGCCCTTCATGTCACTCTGTTTCGTCGATCCGGCTGATGCGATTCACGTGATTTCCGAATCGGTCGGTCGAGAGGCCCGTCGCCAGATCCTCGGGGAAGCCCTGCGTGCTTGGGTTGACGAGATCCCCGAGGAGGAGCTCGAGGCCCAGTACGCCAGGGCCCTTGCCGATCTCGACCAGGACGATCTCTCCCTCCTTGCCGCCTGGCACGGTTCGATGGATCTCGGTCAGCCGGTCCCGAACCGTGACTTCCTGATGGGTGCCTTCAGCTCGCTCGGAGAGCATCGGCGTGAAGCTCTGAAACTGGCGGCCGGTTTCCGCGGCGAAGAGGTTCTCGAAGACGGCCTGACCGAGGAACTCGCCCTCGAGACCGTGGTCGGCTGGCTGTCGCCGGAGCGACTGCTCGACCTGGCCAACGAAGCTGTCGAGCTTTACGTCTGGGACCGCATCGGTTCGGACAACTAGCCGCCGGCCGGGAAGAGCCCGGCCAGACGGCGAGCCTTTCCGGCGCTGGTCGTTGCGGCCAGAGGGGTTTGCCGTCACGATTGACGAATGACCCAAGTTGCCTACCTGCTCTACGACCGATTCACCGCGCTCGACGTCACCGGACCCCATGAAGTCCTGAACTCGGTCCCGGGATTCGAGTCCGTCTTCGTCGGCGAGGTCGCGGGGCCCTACCGGAACGAGTCGGACACCCTCTCGCTGGTGGCCGACCTCACCCTGGAAGAAGTCCCGCAACCGGACATCCTCGTCGTACCCGGCGGCTTCGGCACCCGGGCGCTGCTGGACCATCGGCCACTCCTCGACTGGATCCGGCAGGTTGACCAGACGACAACCTGGACGACCTCTGTCTGCACGGGTGCCCTTCTCCTGGCGGCAGCGGGACTGCTCGATGACCGACCCGCAACGACACACTGGCTCGCCCGGGAGACCCTTGCCGGTCTCGGTGCGAACCCGGTGCCCGACCGCGTGGTCTTCGACGGGAAGTACGTGACCGGTGCCGGGGTCTCGGCTGGGATCGACATGGCGTTTGCCCTGATCGAGAAGATCCATGGTCCGGAGCTGGCGCAGGCGGTACAACTAGGGATCGAGTACGACCCGCAGCCCAGGCACGACGCCGGTGCACCGGAAAAGGCGCCCCCGGAGATCGTTGAAGCGGTAACCGCGGCATTCGAGCAGAACGGCCTGTAGAGGGAAAAACAGGACCAACGCGGCTCGTCTCCAACCGACTGGTCACCAGGCGAGTCACGAAGTCTGCGGGTAAATACTGTTTTTCATAGCCGATGTGGGAAATATGGTCCGGGCATGTCGGAAAACCAAGTCTCGCGTCGAGGCAGGCAGTTCTTCAAGGGACCCCTGAAATCAGAGGACGGATGGAACGAAGTTTCACATCGGGGGCGCGACTGGGAGCAGTCTTACCGCGACCGCTGGCAGCATGACCGGGTAGTCAGGTCGACCCATGGGGTCAACTGCACGGGTTCCTGCTCCTGGAAGATCCACGTCAAGGACGGCCTTGTCACGTGGGAAACCCAGCAGACCGATTACCCCAGCAACGGCGCCGAGAGCCCCGACTACGAACCTCGGGGATGCCCCCGCGGAGCCTCGTTCTCGTGGTACGTCTACTCGCCACTTCGCCCGAAGTTCCCCTACGTGCGCGGCGAACTGCTCGGCATGTACCGGGAAGCGCGGGCGAGGCTCGGCGACCCCGTCGAAGCCTGGGCTTCGATCGTCGAGGATCCCGAGAAGGCCCAGGCCTACAAGTCCCGTCGCGGCAAGGGAGGTTTTCTGCGCAGCAACTGGGACGAGGTGACCGAACTCATTGCCGCCGCCCACGTCCACACGATCAGGAAGTACGGACCAGACCGGATCATCGGCTTCAGTCCGATTCCCGCCATGTCGCAGGTCTCCTACGCAGCGGGAAGCCGGTTTCTCTCGCTGGTCGGAGGTGTGCCACTCAGCTTCTACGACTGGTACGCAGACCTGCCGCCGGCATCACCCCAGGTCTGGGGAGACCAGACCGACGTCCCGGAATCGGCCGACTGGTGGGATGCGTCTTACCTTGTGCTCTGGGGTTCGAACATTCCCCAGACCCGGACACCGGACGCCCACTTCATGACCGAAGCGCGCTATCGCGGCCAGAAGGTCATCGTCGTCTCGCCCGACTACGCCGGCAACACCAAGTTTGCCGATCAGTGGTTGCCGGCCACGGCCGGGACCGACGGAGCGCTGGCGATGGCGATGGGCCACGTAATCCTCAAGGAGTTCTTCGTTGAAAGGGAAGCTCCTTACTTCGGCGAGTACGCCCGTCAGTTCACCGACCTTCCGTTCCTCGTCGAGCTGGAGGACCGGGGTGACGGAACCTGGAGGGGCGGCAGCATGCTGCGGGCCGAAGTAGTTGGTGACACCGGCGAGCACGCCGACTGGAAGACGGTCCTGATCGACTCCCGAAACGGGCAGCCGGTCGTTCCCAACGGGACGATCGGCGATCGCTGGGGAGAAGAAGGGAAGGGCAAGTGGAATCTCGACCTTGGCGAAGTTGAACCGGAACTGACGCTCCTCGGTACCCACGACGAACTGGTCGAAGTGACCCTTCCGCGGTTTGACGGTGGCGAAACCGAGGGTGGCACGACGATGGTTCGTGGCGTGCCGGCTCGCCGGATCGCCGGCCGAATGGTTACTACCGTCTTCGACCTCGCACTGGCCCAGTACGGAGTGAGCCGCCCGGGGCTCCCCGGGGAGTGGCCGAGTGGATATGACGATCCGTCACAGCCGTACACGCCGGCCTGGCAGGCCGGACAGACCGGGGTCGATGCCGCGGTCTGTGAACAGGTCGCGCGCGAGTTCGCCGAAAACGCCGAGCAGACCCGGGGCCGCTCGATGATCGTTATGGGGGCGGGCACCAACCACTGGTTTCACTCGGATCAGACCTACCGCTCGATGCTTTCGCTGCTCCTCTTCTGCGGATGCCAGGGAGTGAACGGAGGCGGTTGGGCGCATTACGTCGGTCAGGAGAAGGTGCGACCGATCACCGGCTGGCAGACCCTCGCCTTCGCGCTCGACTGGAACCGCCCGCCGCGACATCAGGCCGGAACCCCGTTCTGGTACCTCGCCAGCGACCAGTGGCGATACGAGAAGTACGGGGCAGACGAGTTCACCTCGCCGGCCGGCCCGGGCCGGACCGAACTCCAGCACACCGCCGACTGCTACGCGCAGGCGGTGCGACTGGGGTGGACACCTGCCGCCCCGGCGCTGGACCGCAATCCGCTCGATCTGGCCGATGAAGCCGCCGAGGCCGGGCTCGAGCCGGCCGAGTACGTGGTCGGGGAGCTGAAGGCGGGCCGCCTCGGCTTCGCCTGCGAGGACCCGGACGATCCGGCGAACTTCCCGCGGATCCTCAACCTCTGGCGAGCCAACCTCCTGGGCTCGTCGAGCAAGGGCCACGAGTACTTCCTTAAGCACCTGCTTGGAACGGACTCCGGAATCCGCTCGGCAGAGTCGGATCCCGAGCACCGGCCAAGAGGGGTCAAGTGGCATGACAAGGCGCCCGAGGGAAAGCTCGACCTCTTCATGACGATCGACTTCCGGATGAATGGATCCTGCCTGTACTCGGATGTGGTCCTGCCTGCGGCGACCTGGTACGAGAAGCACGACATCTCGAGCACCGATCTCCATCCCTTCGTTCATCCCTTCAACGAAGCAGTCCCGCCGCCGTGGGAAGCGAAGACCGACTGGGCGACCTTCAACCTGATCGCCCGGAAGTTTTCAGAGCTGGCAGAGGACCATCTCGGAACCAGGACGGACATCGTTACCGCTCCGTTGCTCCATGACACCCCGGAGGAACTGGCCCAGCCAGGCGGGATCGTCCGGGACTGGCGTAACGGAGACTGCGAGCCGATCCCCGGCAAGACCATGCCGAAACTGATCCCGATCGAGCGCGACTACACGCAGGTCGGAGCAAAGATGAACGCTCTGGGACCGCTTGTGGAGAAGCTCGGCATCGGCGCCAAGGGGGTGACCTGGAAGCCGGATGTCGAGGTTGGGGAGTTGGGCAGGCGAAACGGCATCCAGCGGGAAGGCCCCGGCGAGGGACGGCCAAGGATCGAGACCGACATCGACGCGTGCGAAGTGATCCTCTCCCTTTCCGGAACCACCAACGGACGGCTCGCCGTCGAATCGTTCAAGGCCCTGGAACCGAGGACCGGCAAGGAGCTGGCTTCGATCTCGGAGGAGCGGGTCGATGAGCGGATTGCATTTCGCGATCTGAGCGTCCAGCCCCGCAAGGTGATCGCGTCGGCCGAATGGTCCGGGGTGGAATCCAGGGAACGGCGGTACTCGCCGTTCACCTCGAACATCGAGCACCTGATCCCGTTCCGCACGCTCACCGGGAGGCAGAGCTTCTATGTCGACCACCAGTGGATGCTGGAGATGGGCGAGGGGCTCCCGGCCTACCGGCCGCCGGTTTCGGCCGGCCAGATGAGCGGACTCGGTGGATCGCCTGATCCGGCCGAGGCCGTCGAGGTGACCGTGCGTTACCTGACGCCACACTCGAAATGGTCCATTCACTCCGAGTTTCAGGACAACCTCCACATGCTGACACTGTTCCGCGGCGGACCTGCCATGTGGATCTCCGAGAACGACGCGGAGAAGGCAGGGGTGAGGGACAACGACTGGCTTGAGGTCTACAACCAGCACGGAGCGGTCTCCTGCCGGGCGGTCGTCTCCCGACGGATCCCCGATGGGGCAGCCTTCTTCTACCACTCGCAGGATCGGCACGTGAACGTGCCGATCTCGGAGATAACCGGCCGGCGCGGCGGCACCGACAACTCGCTGACCCGAATCACGATGAAGCCGACCCACATGATCGGCGGCTACGCACAGTTCTCCTATGCCTTCAACTACTACGGCCCCTGTGGGACCCAGCGTGACCAGTTGATTCTCATACGAAAGCGCCAGGGGGAGGTCAGTTACCAGTGAAGGTCAGGGCCCAGATGGGCATGGTCATGAACCTCGACAAGTGCATTGGCTGCCACACCTGCTCGGTCACCTGCAAGAACGTCTGGACCAACCGGCGCGGCACCGAGTACGTCTGGTTCAACAATGTGGAGACGAAGCCCGGGCGCGGCTATCCGGTCGACTACGAGGACCAGGCGAAATGGAAGGGAGGCTGGGATCTCGACCGGAAGGGACGCCTCAAGCTCAAGGCCGGTGGTCCGCTCCGGAAACTGGCAAGCATCTTCTACAACCCTGACCTGCCCGAACTCGACGACTACTACGACCCGTGGACCTATGACTACGACAAGCTGATCTCCTCTCCGGCCAGCGACCAGCAGCCGGTGGCTCGTCCGAAGTCACAGGTGACGGGCGATTCGCTTGACCTGAACTGGGGCCCGAACTGGGAAGACGACCTCGCCGGCTCGGCTGAGCACGCGGTGCGAGACCCGAACTTCCGCAACATCCAGGAGGAGGTGAAACAGGGGTTCGAGGAGACCTTCATGGTCTACCTGCCCCGAATCTGCGAGCACTGTGTGAACCCCGCCTGCGTCGCTTCCTGCCCTTCGGGTGCGATGTACAAACGGGAAGAGGACGGCATCGTGCTGGTCGACCAGGAAGCCTGCCGCTCATGGCGGTTCTGCGTGTCGGGCTGCCCGTACAAGAAGGTTTACTTCAACTGGAACACGGGCAAGGCGGAGAAATGCAACTTCTGCTTCCCGCGGATCGAGGCCGGCATGCCGACGGTCTGCTCGGAGACCTGCGTCGGCCGGCTCCGTCACCTGGGAGTGGTGCTGATCGACACCGACCGGGTCGAGGCGGCTGCCTCAGTGGCCGACGAGAAGGACCTGCTCGAGGCGCAGCTTGACCTGATGCTGGACCCCAACGATCCCGAGGTCCGGGAGCAGGCCCTGCGGGACGGGATCCCCGCGGACTGGCTCGACGCTGCCTCCAACTCGCCGGTCTACGCAATGGCCAAGAAGTGGCGAATTGCGCTGCCCCTCCATCCGGAGTACCGGACCTTGCCGATGGTCTGGTACGTGCCGCCGCTCTCGCCGATCGAATCGGTCGGATCGGAACTGATCCGGGACGGGGGAGACGAGGAGAACATCTTCGCCGCGATCGACCAGATGCGGATTCCGATCGACTACCTGGCCAGCATTCTCGCCGCCGGCGACACCGGGCCGGTCCGACTCTCCCTCGAACGGCTGGTGGCGATGCGCCGCTACATGAGGGACGTGAACCTCGGCAACGAGGTCCGGCCGGAGATCGCGACCGAGGCGGGGATGGAGCCACATGAGCTCGAGGAGATGTTCCGGATGGTCGCCATCGCAGACTACGACGAGCGCTATGTGATCCCGCGCCGCCATGGTGAAGTTTCGCCGGACGCCTTTACGGCACAGGGTTCCTGCGGGATCGACTTCGCCAACGGAGCCCCGGTGCCCGGACTCGGCGAAATGACCGGCGTGAACGCGCCGGATCCCTACGGTGGCGCGCTCGCTTCCGCTGCCAGTGGCGAAATCCCGGAACGCGGCGCCCTGGCCCGCGAAGCGCCGGATCCGGAATTCGACGTTCGTGACCTGCTCGTGAAGAGATTCCCGACGGAGCCGGCAGGGGAGGGCGACCATGCTTGACCGTTTGTCTCCGCTCAAGGTGGTCTCAATGCTGCTGCAGTACCCGGACGAAGCGCTGATCCGGGATGTGGCGACCATCGGTATCGAGGAAGTCGGGCCGGCGAACCGCAGACAGACCCAGTTGCTGGAAGGTTTCCTTGACTGGTACCGCGGCCAGGACCCGGCACTATTGCGCCAGGGTTACGTAGATGCCTTCGACTTCGACCGTCGGCGGAGCCTCCACCTGACGTATCAGCTTCACGGCGACAGCCGCCAGCGGGGCCTGGCGCTGCTCAAGATCAAGACGGCCTATCGGGAACTCGGGCTTCAGCCAGATGAGACCGAACTGCCTGACTACCTGCCGATGATGCTCGAGTTTGCGGCGCTCGCTCCCAGGGGCCGCGGCATCGATCTGCTCGACCGTCACCGCGAATCGATCGAACTGATCCGTGGAAGCCTCCGGCGGGAGCACAGCCGTTGGGCGGAACCGTTCGACGTCGTGGTCGAAGCGCTGCCGGGCCTCACCTCACGCCAGGTCAACCGGATACGTCGACTCGCCGAGCAGGGGCCGCCAACGGAAGAAGTGGGCCTGGAACCGTTCGCCCCGCCGGAAGTAATGCCCAGCCGACCCGGAGACGTACCGATGCCTCTGATCGGAGGACGAGAATGAGCCCTCTCGCCACCAGCACCCTGTCGGTCGCCGCCTACTCGATTCTGCCGTACGTCGCCCTGTCGGTGGGGATTGGCGGGCTGATCTGGCGACGCAAGACGGACCGTTTCGGCTGGACCGCACGCTCGACCGAACTGCTCGAGAACCGGATCCTCCGGTTTGCATCGGTGCTCTTCCATTTCGGGGTGCTGGCCGCAATCGGCGGCCATGTGCTCGGCATCCTGATTCCCAGTCGTTTACCGAGGCGGTCGGACTCTCGGACGAGGCCTACCACGTGCAGGCCGTCGTCGGCGGCATCTCGGCCGGCGTGGCAGTCGTGGTTGGTTTTGCGGCCTTGATGTACCGCCGGATCAGGTTCCCGAGGGTGCGTGTGACGACCACTCGCATGGACGTGGTCACATTCGCCGTGCTTGGCGTCGCGATCGCTTCCGGGATGCTCGCGACCCTGATCAACATTCCCGACACCGTTCATTACCGGGAGTCGGTGGCCCCGTACTTCAGGCAGATCTTCGTTCTGAACCCGGAGCCGGAGCTGATGGAAGGAGTCAACTGGATTTTCCAGTTCCACGTGACAATCGTCTGGTTCCTGTACGCGCTCTGGCCGTTTAGCCGTCTCATTCATGCCTTTACGGTGCCGGTCAACTACCCCTTGCGCAGTCCGATCGTCTATCGGCCACGCAAGTCCGGAGGGCGCCGGACCGGCCGCTTCGGGGGAGGGTCTCCCGACTACTCGCCCAGCATTCCTGCCGTCAACAAAGTGACGCCGGAGGGATCCGGCCGGCCCGACCAAGGGTCCTGAACCAGGCACCGCAACCAGTCAGGAGAAACTTTTGAATTCAGAGAACACAGCCGGCTCTGGCCGCAATCTGATTCTCGCCACAGTCGCCTTCGCACTCTGCTTCTCGGCGTGGGGGATGCTCGCGCCGATCGCACCGGGCATTCAGGATGACCTTGGCCTGAGCGACACCCAGACCGCGGTAATGATCTCGATTCCGGTGATTCTGGGGTCACTGCTACGGATTCCACTGGGGCTGATCACCGACCGGGTCGGTGGCCGGATTGTCTTCACGGGAATGCTCTTCTACTCGGCCGGTGCGGCGGTGCTGGTCGGATTCGCAAGTTCATACGCGACCCTGATTGGAGCGGGCTTCCTGCTGGGTGCGGCCGGTGCCTCCTTCGCAGTCGGCGTGCCTTTCGTGGCCCAGTGGTACCCACCGGCCCGGCAGGGAATGGCGATCGGCATCTACGGGATGGGCAACATCGGGACGGCCGTCGCGGCGTTCTCCGTCCCGGCGATCCGGGATGCCGCCGGCCAGGAAGTCGCAGGCCTCGTCTTTGCCGCGGTGATCGCCGTTTATGGCCTGATCTGGATGTCGCTTGCCCGACAGGCACCGGGCGTGAAGCCGTCGCCGACCCGTTACGGCGAGGTGATCGGAGCTGGCTGGCGACTCTGGAGACTTGCTCTCTTCTACTTCGTCAGCTTCGGCGGTTTCGTCGCCATGGCCCTTTTCCTGCCGAAACTGCTCTCGGACTGGTTCGACTATTCACTGACCGATGCCGGGCTCAGAGCCGCCGGGTTCACCCTGCTCGCAACCCTTGCCCGTCCGATCGGCGGTGCCCTCTCAGACCGGATCGGTGGCGACAAGGTGCTCACCTTCGCCTTCCTGGGGGTGGGCCTCGATGCGATTGGTCTCTCCTGGCAGGCCCACGACCCCCAGATCGTTCCGGTCACGATTTTCTGCCTCACCATGGCCATGTTCCTCGGCCTCGGCAGCGGCGCCGTGTTCAAGCTCGTTCCGGTTCATTTCCCGACTTCGACGGGTGCGGCGACCGGCATTGTCGGGGCGGCGGGCGGTCTCGGAGGATTCTTCCCGCCGCTGGTGCTCGGGGTGATCAAAGATGCGACTGGCGAGTTCGTCCTCGCCTTCGTCTTCCTGGTTGCCTTCGCCTGGCTTTGCGCGGGACTCGCGTCAGGCGGCATGCCCGCCCCGGAGGAGGAAGGCGGCTAGGGCATGGATTCCGGCCGCTACTTGAGGCCGCTGGCGGTGACCAGGCAACCCGCCCGGTCGGGGTCCTTGATCTCGAACCCGGTGAGTGTGGCACCAGGCTTCAGCGACTCGAGCAGGCCGGCTGTGATGCCTCGGTGCAGCCCGCAGACGAGGGCCTGCCCGTTTCGCGCCGTTTCGCGGTAGGGACAGTTCGTGAGGCAGTAAGTGACCTCGTCGCCGTTCGCTGCGGCCTGCCTGGGCTGAAAGCCCATCGCAGCCAAGGCATCCCTGAACCGGGATCCCGGGTCGGAGTTCACGTCTTTGCCGTTGGTCAGCTTCATCCCGATGCTGCGCCCGAGATCTTCTATTCCGCGCGGATCGCCTACCCCACGTTCAACGGCCTCGACCAGCCATTCGCTGAGGTCGTCGTAAGCCGTCGGCGCCTCACCACCCGGTCTTGCGGCCGGGTCGATGGCCCAGAGGTCGCGCGGCCTGCCCCTGCCCTGACGCTCGCGCTCGCGCATCAACACGCCAGCCCTGGCCATCACTTCCAGATGGGTCCGAACCCCGTTCGGATGGAGACCGAGCTTCTCGGACAGCTCGCTGGTCGGAGCGGGACGCTTCAGATCTCTGAGCAACTCGAAGAGCCGGGCCCGGGTTGGCTGGGAAAGCACGTTTGGAGAGGCTTCGCTCGGCATCCTGATTCACATTCTCCCAGAGGCTGGAACCCGAAGGCTTTGCTCTACACTTTTACACAGCAACCATGTAAAAAACAAGTATCCGGGAAGTGCCTGCCATGACCTACGTGATCAACGAGCCGTGTATCGGTGAAAAAGACGCCTCCTGCACCGAAGTCTGTCCGGTCGACTGCATCCATCCGACCCCGGAGGAAGAAGCGTTCCAGGCCGAACCGCAGCTCTACATCGACCCGGAAGAGTGCATCGACTGTGACGCCTGCGTCGAGGCCTGCCCGGTTGATGCGATTACGGCCGAGGACAGCGTGCCGCCCGAGTGGCAGGACTACATCAGGATCAACGCCGACTACTACAAGCGATGAAGAGATCCGAAGCCCTGATACCTCTTTCGCATGACCATCATCATGCGCTTTTCGTCGCCAAGCTCCTTCGGGATGCGAAGACCGAAGATAAGGAACCCGATGAGGCGGCGGCCGCGTTCAGGTCGTTCTGGATCGAGGAGGGCCGTGAGCATTTCCGTATCGAGGAGGAAATCCTGCTGCCCTCGTCGGGACTTGGGGGCCCTTCGTCGGACCCCGATGTTGCGCGCATGCTCGACGATCACCTCGAGATCCGCCGGATGGCCGAATCAGTCCTGACCGGGGATGCGGACCCTTCGTCGCTGTTCACCCTGGGCGAGCGACTCACCGCGCACGTGAGGTTTGAGGAAAGGGATCTCTTCCCGAGGATCGAGCGTGAGCTGGAGCCAGCGCGGCTCGAAGGGCTGGCCCGGGCTATCGCCGTTGCATCTGGCGAGGGTGGGCCGGAAGGCTGAGCGCGCTCAGTCCGCGAGCAGCGCGTGGACTTCGGCCCTGGCCTGTGCGGTTTCCCGAAAGTGAACCCCGTGGAATCCCAGCTCGCGGGCGGCGTCGATGTTTATCTGCATGTCGTCGATGAAGACGCACTGATCGGGCTCTAGCCCGACCCGTTCGAGCGTGAGCTGATAGATCCGGGGATCCGGTTTCCGGCAACCGACGAATGCCGAGTCGATCACGGTTTCGAAAAGCTCGTCGACCGGGAGCATCGAGCGCCACTTGGGCTCCCACTCCTTGACGTTGTTGGTCAGCAGGGCGGTGCGAATCCCGTTGCGGCGGACTTCACGTATCAGGTCGAGCATTCCCGGGTTCGGGTCGAGTGCCTCGAAGAGCAGCAGGCCGAACTCCTGGATTTCGGGCCGGTGGCCAAGCAGGGGCTCCAGGGCGTCGGTGAGCTGCCGTTCGAATTCGACCTCGGTGATGCGGCCGCATTCGAGTTCGAAGAGCGGGTTGGTGCCTTCCTGTTCGGTCACCGCCCGCATCGCCTCGCCGAAGGTCCTGGGCGGTATCCCGACCCGGTCCTGGACCGAGATGAATGCGTCGATGAGTGGTGTCGTGAGCACACCCCCGAAGTCCGATATGACCATCTCGATCCGGTTCATGCGGCAGCCACCAGGGTCGGCTTGGTGATTTCGTAGCGGCCGAGACCGAGGTGTCCGTCGAGCGACCAGCGAAAAAGTGCCGTGTTCACGACCGAGTTGCCAATCTTTGCCGTGCAGCCGGTGACCACGGAGCCTGCCCCGTGCAGGGCGGCGATTTCGTCGCTCGCAGGCCAGAGTTCGAGCGTCGCACGCTGCTGACGGCCGGCCGAGTCGTACTCGGTCGAGAGCAGGACTTCCTCGAACTCGATGTAGCCACCGGGGTGCGTGATCGCGGCGACGGTCTCTTCCGTGCCGTGTTCTGACGGGTTTCCGGGAGCAGCGGATGCCAGGCAGATCAGGCCGCCGTCGGCGAGGATCACGGTTACGTCGCGGGTCAGTCCCGTGCCTTCGGCCTCGTCGCCGCGGCGGTGGAGGACTCCCCGGCAGTCGAGTTCGATCTCTTCGCTTCTGTGGGACAGCCGGCCCTTCGTCTCGATCAGGCTGGCTTCGCGCTGGCCGGTCAGATCGCCGTCGAACCGGATTGGTTCGCCGGTCGAGGTGATCGAGACGGAAAGGTCGCCATGCTCGGTCTCGAGCTCCAGCGGGGCGCCGTCCACGAGTGGGTCCAGGCCGCCCGCCGGGATCGGCGCGGCGGCGACAACGTCTTCACCGAGCATGATCGCACCGTTGCCGCCGCTGGTCAGGCTGACGAAAAGGCCGCTCTCGGGGTCAAGGATTTCGATCGACTTGGTCTTCACTGCCATCCGACCCTGAGCGTAGCTGGGGCTGAGGCTCCCCGTCGGGCCGGTCCGTCACGTCGACGGCCTCGCCCTCGAAGTCGTATGAAGCCGTACGGGAGGAGCGGTAGTAGTTGTAACCGCGGTTGCTCCAGGTGGCCGTGGTCGCCGCCACCTTGAACTTCGAGGCGAAGAGGGTCAAAACGACTAGGCGAACGAGCCAGCGGGTCGGCGGGAAGAGCAGGAAGAGGCCGATCGCCGAAGTGATGAAGCCCGGGATGATCAGCAACAGGGCCCCGGAGGTGATCATCACGCCGTCGAAGGCTTCGCGGGCGGGAGGGCGCCGTTCGTCGATCGCGCCCCGGAACCGGCGCCAGTGGGCGCGGCCACGATGTCGCAGTATCAGGATGCCCGCCACTGCCGAGGCGAACAGCAGGAAGAGCATCCAGAAGAAGCCGATCCAGTCAGCGACCTGGACCATCACGAACAACTCCGCGATCGGCCAGATGATCAGAAGTGCCAGGAAGAACACGAACATGGGCAGACAAAGGTTACGCGCCCGGACCTCCGGGGTTACAGGGATGGCCGGATGTGCCTCGGCTCAGCACGGTGGAAAACCGACCCGGCTAGTATGCATTCATGGCTGAAGATCAGGCGACCATGCCGACCGAAGAAGAAGTGTTCGAGGCTCTGGAAGAGGTAATTGACCCCGAGCTGGGTCTCGACTTCGTGTCACTCGGACTCGTCTATGACGTCGAACTGGAATCGCCGGACGTTTACATCACCTTCACGCTGACCACGCCGGCCTGCCCGATCGGTCCGCAGGTGTCGGAACAGATGAAGGAATTCGTCGGCAACCTCGAGGGCGTCCGTGACGTCCACCCGAAGATGATCTTCGATCCCCCTTGGTCGCCGGAGATGATGACCGACGACGCCAAGTTCGCGCTCGGTTTCTGATTCTGCGAGGCCCCGGCTGGGCGCCGCGCCGCGGGTCAGGTTTTCGGCTGGGAAGTCCTCGCCGAACCTGCTGCCTTGCCGTTCGGTGACTTCTTCGGGCTGCGCTTGGGCGCGGCCTTCTTTGGCTTTTCCGGGGCGATCGAACTCTCGACTTCTTCCGCCGCTGCCGCCAGTTCAGCCAGCGATTCGTTCAGGCCTCGCCTGATCTGGCCGATGTCCGGCATCGCGTCGAAGTCACCGATCAAGCCGATGTTGACCTGGCCGGCGTAACTCATCACGCCCACCGCAAGGCCGTGATTCTTGGCCAGAAATGCGACCGGATACGGCTTCGAGAGCTTGCGACCAAGAACGTAGAGGGGGATCTGCGGCCCCGGGACGTTGGTGACCAGCAGGTTGAAAAGCCTGGTCGAAAAGGTGAGACGCGCCGCCTGGGCGAGCAGGGTCGGGGGTGCGAAATCGTTGAGGCGTGCGATCACTTCGGCACCGAGTGCCTGCTTCGACTGCTTCAGGCCGTCCATGGAGGCACTCACGATCTCCAGGCGCGCAACCGGGTCCGGCTCGTAGACGGGCAGCGGCGCCCTCATGGTGGCCAGCTTGTTTCCGAGCTGACCGCGTTCGTCGTCGGAGCGGACCGACACGGGAACCATTGCCCTGAGTTCGAGCCCGTTGGTCTCCACGCCCCGCTTGATCAGCCACTTGCGGATCGATCCGGCCGAGATCGCCAGCACCACGTCATTGACCGTGGTTCCGAACACGTCCTTGATCCGCTTGAACTCGTCGAGGCTGGCGCTGGTCCAGGTGATCCGGCGGTGCGGCCCGATCGGCACGTTCAACGGCACCTCCGGAGCAGAGTCGGCCAGGGCCCTGGCGACTTCGGCGAGCCCCTCGGCGCTTTCGCCCACCTTGCCGGCCAGTACGGACGGTTTGCGCAATGCGTTTACCGCCTTCTCGCCCAGTTTGACCGGCTCGGTTGCCAGTTCCCGGGCGCCCCGTTCGAGCAGGCTCATGTTCGACGGCAGCGGTTCCGGCTTCCACTCTTCCTTGGGGACGATCGGCTCTGCGTCAGGGGTGACGTCGAAGATCACCGTGCCGATGTCGACGCCGGAGATGCCATCGATCATCGCGTGATGGCTCTTGATGATGATCGCGAAACGGTCACCCTCGAGCTCCTCGACCAGGAACATTTCCCAGAGCGGCTTCGAGCGGTCAAGCGCCTGCGAGAACAGGCGCGAGGCGAGAATCTTCAGTTCCCGTTCCCCGCCGGGCTTGGGCAGGGCAGTGTGGCGAAGGTGGTAGTTGAGGTTGAAGTCCGGATCATCGGCCCAGAGCGGCCGTCCGGTCCCGTACGGGGGGTAGACCAGCTTCTGCCGGTAGCGGGGCACGAAGTCCAGCCGGGACTTGATGTGCGCCTTCAGCTCGTCATAGGTCGGTGGATCGCCCTCGAAAATCATCACAGCACCGATGTGCATGTGGGAGCTTTCGCTCTCGTTGGTCAGAAACTGCGCGTCAATCGCAGTCAGACGGTCAATTTCGTGGCTGGCAGATTCCATGGCTCCCCATCGTGGACTAGGACAAGATGGTACTCGGGTACCCTTGTCTCATGCCGGAAACACTCACAACCGGGATCGAAAAGGTCATCCTCGCCGCTCCCCGCGGTTACTGCGCCGGAGTCGATCGGGCCGTCCAGACGGTCGAAAGGGCGCTCGACAATCACGGAGCGCCGATCTACGTGCGTAAGGAGATCGTCCACAACAAGCATGTGGTCGAGCAGCTCGCCGCAAGGGGAGCAATCTTCGTCGAGGAAGAGACCGAGGTGCCGGAGGGCGAGATCGTCGTCTTTTCCGCCCACGGTGTCTCTCCGGCGGTTCATCAGCGTTCGGCCGAGCGCCAGTTGCGGACCATCGATGCAACCTGTCCTCTGGTCACCAAGGTCCACGTCGAGGCCCGAAAGTTTGCGGCCGAGGGCTACACGATCATCATGGTCGGCCACGAGGGCCACGAGGAGGTCGAGGGCACGATGGGCGAGGCCCCGGATTCGATCGTGCTCGTCCAGACCGTCGAGGAAGTCGATGACCTTGTGATCGACGATCCGGATCACGTGGCCCTGATCACCCAGACCACACTCTCGGTTGACGAGACCGCCGAGATCATCGCCCGGCTACGTGAGCGCTTCCCGGGGATCGTCACCGCCAAGGGCGAGGACATCTGTTACGCCACGACCAACCGGCAGATCGCGGTCAAGCAGCTGGCGCGGCACTGCGACCTCGTCCTGGTGATCGGCTCGACCAACTCGTCGAACTCGAACCGCCTGGTCGAGGTGGCCCGCGAGCACGGCTCGGAGTCCTACCTGATCGACAATCACACCCAGGTTCGCGAGCAGTGGCTCGAGGGCGTGAAGACCGTCGGGATCACCTCTGGTGCCAGCGCCCCCGAGGAGCTGGTCGAGGATCTGGTGCAGCTCTTCCGCGACCGCGGCGTGGAAGACGTCTCAGAGCTCAGGACGGTTGACGAGTCGGTGCGCTTCATGCTGCCGAAGGAGATCCGAAACGGTCTCCCGATGGCCTCCTGAACGCGCGGGTCTGTCCTACGCAACGGCCGGGGCGAAGCTGACCGACCAGATCGCCGGCGAACCTTCGAGTTCGATACCGATCCGGTGGGCTCCGTGGCGTTCGTGCTCGGCGAGGGCGTAGAGGCCGGGGCCGTCGATTTCGATCTCGGCATGCGGCTCGCCGTTCAGGTCCACCCGAAGCCGGCCCCTGCCTTCGGCGGTCGCGTACGAGCCACCCCCTTCGTACTCGACGTCGAAGGCGGCTCCATCGTCGATCGTCCAGGGACGTCCCTCGAAGGGAACCAGTTCCTGCCCCGGGGGAATCACCTCGGCGCCGGGAGCGTCTGTCGCCCGGACGGGCTCCATCCTTTGCGGCAACTCGGGCAGGTCCTGGAAGGCCGCCTTGAGCGATTCCTGGATCGCTTCCTCTGTGCCGTCGTAGTCGCCCTCACCGAAGTGGAACCAGCGCAGAATTCCGCCGCGACCCCAAAGGAAGAGGGAGGGCCAGCCCTCGCAGCCGTAGCCGGTCCAGAGAAGCCGGCCGTCGTCGATCAGAACCGGAAACTCGACCCCGAGGCGCCGAAAGGCCCGCTCGGCCGCCTCCGGGTCGCCGCCGAAGGGAAAGCGGGGCGCCTGGACACCGAGCACTCTCAGGCCGAGCGGTTCGTAGCGCTCATGCCACTCGATCAGGTAGGGGAGGGTGCGGACACTGTTGAGCTGGCTGTAGTCGACGAAATGAACGAGGACCGGGCCCTTGGCGGTGAGGACGGGCATCTTCCCCGGGTCTTTTCCGATCCAGGTCGCTTTTCCGGGCAGCTCGGGCGCGGCTATGTCGTCTCGGAGCGGGTGGATGGCGTGATCGTATGGATATGATCAGCCTTCAGTCACCCCCTCTATGAGCTCTACGAGGAGAGAAACTCGTGAACACGAATCTGTGGGACCGCATCGAGCAGGCCCGGGCCGAGTACAACGTCCTGGAACACCCCTTTTACCAGCGCTGGTCGAAGGGAGAGTTGACCCGTGAGGAACTCGCCCATTACTCCGGCCAGTACCGGTACGCGACCGAGGCGATCGCCAAGCTGAGCGCCGACATCGCTGCCGAGGCTCCCGAATCCGAGCGCGCCGGACTCGAGGCTCATGCGGCCGAGGAGCACGAGCACGTCGCCATGTGGGACGGCTTCGTCAACGCGGTCGGCGGCACCGTCGGTGCCCGGCCGAACCCGGAGACACTCGAATGCGTAGAGACCTGGACCAAGGCCGACGGTTTCGGCCGCCAGTTGGCGCGGATGTTCGCGATCGAGTCAGGCCAGCCGGAAATCTCAAAGACCAAGACCGAAGGTCTCGGCGAGCACTACGAGATCCACGCTGCCCCCGGCAACCTCTACTTCACCGTCCACGAGGAGATGGACGTCCATCACGCAGCCGAGGGCCGCAAGTTGATCGAGCGTCACATGAACAACTTCAGTGAGGACGAGCTGGTCGAGGCGGCCGAGGAGGCCTTCAAGGCGAACTGGCTGCTGCTCGACGGTGTCGAGAAGGCACGCGCCTGAGTTTTCCCCTCGCACACGCCCTCTCAGCGGGGCAGGATCTACCGATACCGGCGTGGCTCTTCGCCTGGGGAGCCTCGATTGTCCTCGTTGTTTCTTTCTTCGCTCTCTCGGCGGGCTGGCGCCGGGCCCGCTATGAGGGTGACTCCTGGCGCCCGGTGGCTCCCGGCTTCGGCCGGGCGATCACCTCTGCGCCGGTTCGCGTCATTTGTGGCGGGTTCGGTCTCTTTCTGCTGGGCCTTGCGATCTACGCAGGTTACGAGGGGACGGAGGCACCTGATCGCAACATCGCCCTCACCCTCCTTTTCGTTACCGCCTGGCTGGGATTCCCCCTGCTGGGCGTGCTGTTCGGCAACCTCTTTCCCGCCTTCAACCCCTGGAACGCGCTAACCGCACCGGTCGGCCTGGCCTGGCGGAAGGTGACGGGAGGAGCGCCGCCACATCTTTCCTACCCCGAGAAGCTCGGCCGCTGGCCCGCGGTCGTCGGTCTTTTTCTTTTCGTCTGGCTGGAGCTCATCTACGGTCAAAGCAGCGGAGTGGCGGTCGGGGTTTCGCCACAGGCAGTCGCCGATGCGGCGATCATCTACTCGCTCTACACGCTGGCCATGGTCGGCCTTTTCGGCCGCGAGACCTGGTTCAGGAATGGCGAGACCTTCTCGGTCTATTTCGGGATGTTCGGCTCGCTCGGAAAGCTGCAGGTGCGCGGGCGTGAGCTCGGGTCAAGGCGCTTCCTCGAGGGCGCTACGACCTGGGCCGCGGCAATTCCCGGTTCGGTTGCGCTTGTCATCACCTCGATCGGAACGACGACCTTCGACGGTGCCTCGGAGGGAGTCTTCAAGGACGGTATCGACTGGCTGATCGACCGCCTCGCCGATCTCGGGCTGGGTGCCACCGCCGCGGTCCGCGCTTCCTCCACGACTTTCATGCTGCTCAGCGTCGGACTGGTGGCGCTGGTCTATCTCGCCGGTGTACGGGGGATGGGCACGATTCCGGGTGCCCCGGACCGCAGGACCCTCTGGCAGTCCTTCGCGCACGCCCTGATCCCGATCGCCTTCGCCTACCTGGTCGCTCACTACTTCAGCCTCTTCTTCTTCCAGGAGCAGGCCCAGTTCACCTACCTGCTCTCCGACCCGCTGGGCACGGGAAGCACCGACATCTTCGGCACGGCCGGATACGGCATCAACTACAACGCGATCTCCAACGAACTCGTCTGGTACGTCCAGGTCGCCGCCCTGCTGGCCGGCCACGTGGCCGGTCTCGTCCTCGCCCACGACAAGGCGATCACGATCTGGAAGGACTACCGGACGGCGGCCCGTTCCCAATACTGGATGCTGGCCGTCATGGTCGCCTTCACCTGCTTCGGCCTCTTCCTGCTTTCGGTTTCCAACTCGTAGCGGTACCTTTCCGGTTGCCATGAAGACCGGTATGACACTCGTCCTTGTCCTGGCCGGGCTCGCCTTCCCGGTTCCCCAGAACGTCACCGCCGATGCCTCGGCTCCCTGGCCGAAGCCGAAGATCTGTCCGGTCGCTGCGACCGGATGGAATTCTCAGGAGCTGGTCGGCAAGAAGCTCCCGGTGGCGAAGTCGGTTGCCAGGAAGCAGGGCTGCACGGTCCGGGTCGCCCGTCGCAACGGTGAGGACCTGGCGGTGACCGAGGATTACCGGACCGACCGGGTCAACGTCGCGATCCGCGGTGAGCAACGACGGGTGGTCCGAATCCTCTGGATCGGTTGAGCCGGTCTCGGGGCCAGGGCGACTAAAGGATCCCGAGCAGGACCCGGGCGGCGGCGCTGGCGGTCTTCTCGGGACTCTCCTTCGAGTAGAGCTGTGTCTGCTGGTTGACCCCGGTCGCCAGGGATTCGATCGCCGTGATCGTGTCCGAGGGCGAAAGCGGGGGAGAGAGCTCGCCGGCGGCGATGGCCAGGTCGAGGTCATTTCGCAGAACCGCGGTCCAGCGACTCCAGGTCTCGGCGATCTGCTCCCGGACGGGTCCGGGGCGCCCGTCGAACTCGGTCGAAATGGCCGTCATCAGGCAACCACCACGGAACGGACTGCCGGCGGAGTATGAGTACCAGGTGTCGAGGCAGCCGAGAAGACGCTCCCGGCCCGGCTGAAGCTCTGCGTTCGGGCCCCACACCTTCGCGTTGAAGTCTCGGGCCCCGAACTCGACGATCTCCAGCTGTAGGGCCTGCTTGCTGCTGTAATGCCCGGCCACGCCGGCCTTGCTCATTCCCATGCGGTTGGCGAGGGAGCCGATCGAGATTCCTTCGAGGCCGATCTCGGAGGCCGCCTCGGCCGCTTCACGGACGATAGCTTCATGGGTCGAGGCGGCCTCGGCTCTTGTCCGTCGCGGACTCATGGGCTGACTATAGATCGGTGTCTCGGCGGCTAGATGTCGAGTACCGAGCCTTCCTCCATCACAAGAAGTTCCAGACCTTCGACCTCACCCACGGCGGCTTCCAGCCGGGGGATGATGTCTCCGGTCTGCTCGTAGAGCGGAGGCTCGTGGATACCGTCGTAGTGAATCGGTACCAGCCGCCGGGCCCCGAGGATCCGGGCGGCGGCGACGGCCTGCTCTGGGCTGAGCGACGCCTCGAGTCCGCTGGCCGGTTGCCGGTGGGGAAAGGAAGTGAGGGCGCCGTTTACCGGAAGGAAGGCGGCATCGAAGGGCCCGAAACGCATCTGGATCAGCCACCAGGAGCCGTGGAAGAGCGTGTCACCCGCGTGAATCAGCCGCTTGCCACCGGCCTCCAGCACCCAGGAGATCTGGGGGTCGCCGAAGCCGTCAACCGCAGGTACGGCTGTCGCGGTGAAAGGTCCTGCTTCCACGGTCTCCCACTCATCCATGAGCACCTGGTCGAGACCCGCCTCCGCCAGTTCCATCTCGGCGACCGCGACGCCGCCGGTTTCGAGCGGCTCGCCCTCCATGACCGGCGGCCGGTAGAGCCGGGCACCTTCGGACAGGGCCGCTCCGAGTGCCTCGGCGTCTGTGTGGTCGGTATGGAGATGGGTCACGAAGGCGGCAGTTGCCTCGCCGGGCTTTCCGGTCGGCAACAAGGGGGTTCGTGGTGGCCCGATGTAGGGCTCGATGGACTTCAAGCCCAGGATGTGATCGATGACCACGCTTTCCCCGCCCTGCTCCACCTCGATTCCGGCCCACCCAAGTCTCCTGATTCTCATTGCTGCTCACCTCCGTTTGGTCGCCTTGGGGCCGCCGGCCATTTCCCTGGTCCATCGCCCCGATGTCTGGCTGCGACTTATAGCATACGATCGTTCGTATTGTAAAGCGGTGGTTGCCGGAGGATGGCAAGTTCACAAGGGTGACGGTCCCTATGCTCAATGCATGGTTTTGGAAATCGGTCCGGAAGCAATCACCGTGAAGGTGCTGACCATTTCCGACCGATCGTTCGCGGGCAGCCGCGAAGACATGTCCGGGCCGGCTGCGGCGGGGATGTTGCGAGACGCCGGCTACGGCCGCGTCGACCTCGAGATCGTTCCCGACGGCAGCGAGGCGGTGGAGAGCGCCCTGCGGGAAGCGATCGCCGCCGGTGTCGACCTCGTCCTGACCCTGGGCGGTACCGGGGTCGGACCCCGCGACGACACTCCGGAAGGGACCCGGCCGATCATCGAGACCGAACTGCCCGGAATCAGTGAAGGCCTGAGGAGATCCGGCGAGGCCGCCGTTTCGACCGCAATCCTCTCCCGGGGCGTGGCCGGAGTCACTGCCGCCACCGGGTCCGGACACCGAACCCTGGTGGTCAATCTGCCCGGTTCGACCGGCGGCGCTCGCGACGGGATCGCGTACCTGATGCCCGTGCTTCCGCACCTGGTCGCACAGTTGCGGGGCGGTGATCACTGATGAGCGGCGAAATGCTTGAAGAGCCGGGAACGGGGTCGCCGCCAGACGCGGTCGCCTGGGCACGGATCACCGACACGCCACTCGACCTCGGCGAGCATCTCAAAGCTGTCGCCGGCCCAGGTTGCGGGGCCGTGGTCACCTTCGTCGGCCAGATCCGGGATCACGATCCAGGGGCCTCCGGAAGCGTAGAAAGGGTCGAGTACAGCGCTCATCCCGAAGCCGCAGCGATACTCGAGCAGATCGCCCGGGAGCTGGCTGGTCCGGACATTCGCATCGCGGTCAGTCACCGCTCCGGGGCCGTGGAAGTGGGCGAGCCGGCGCTGATCGCCTGCGTGGCATCGGCCCACCGAGCGCCCGCCTTCGAAGCCAGTAGTGCCCTCATCGAGCGGATCAAGTCCGAAGTGCCGATCTGGAAGCGCCAGGTCGAGACCGACGGCAGTCACAACTGGCAGGGACTGACATGAGCCTGGTCGATTCCTTCGGTCGCGTTCACCGGGACCTGAGGATTTCCCTTACGGACCGGTGCTCGCTGCGCTGTACCTACTGCATGCCCGCCGAGGGGATCGCCTGGATCCCGAAACCGTCCCTGCTCAATCCAGAGGAGATCGAAAGGATCGTTCGGGTTTCTGCTGACGAGGGCGTCACGACGGTCAGGCTGACAGGAGGGGAGCCGCTTATCAGTCCGAACCTGATCGAGGTGGTGGGACGGATCTCCGCGATCGAAGGTCCGGAGGGCCCGTTGGAGGTTGCGATGACGACCAACGGTATTCGCCTCCCGGAATTCATCCCGGGTCTCGAAGAAGCGGGACTCGCCCGGCTCAACATAAGCATCGACACGCTTGATCCCCTGCGCTTCCAGCAGTTGACGCGGAGGGATCGCCTGATTGACGTGCTGGCGGGGATCGAGGCGGCCCGGCGTTCGAGTCTGAAGCCCCTGAAACTGAATGCGGTGGTCATGCGGGGTGTCAACGAAGACGAGGTCGTCGACCTGGTCGAGTTCGCAATCGAGCATGACGCGCAGATGCGTTTCATCGAACACATGCCGCTCGATCTCGGTCACACCTGGGACCGGGCCGAGATGGTGCCGCGGGAAGAGATCCTCGCTTCACTCAAGCGCAGATTCGTTCTCAAACCCCTTACGGCCCGGGGAGGAGCGCCGGCCGAGCTCTTCTCGATCGATGGTGGGCCTGAGACGGTGGGGGTGATCGCATCGGTCACGGCGCCGTTCTGCGGGGGCTGCGACCGGCTCAGGCTGACCGCCGACGGCCAGGTACGCAACTGCCTCTTTGCTCGCGAGGAGCTGGACCTTCTTGCTGCCCTCCGCGGGGGGGCAAGCGATGAGGCGATCAGGGACATTCTCCGGGCGGCGGTTGCCAACAAGCGGTCCGGGCACGGCATCGACAGCCCGGGGTTTGTCCAGCCGGACCGGGGGATGAACGCGATCGGCGGCTGATCAGCCCCCGGCGAAGGGCGGCAGCACGTCAACCTGGCAGCCATCGGTCAGGGCTGTTTGCAGATCGCGGTGGTGCTCGCCGTCGACGAAGAAAGAGCATTTCCCGAGGACCCGGCGAAGCTCGCCGTCATCGCCACTCAACTCGTTGATCAGTGATGCTAGGTCGGGGATGTCCCGTACTTCCGCTTCGCCTGAACCGAAGGCTTCGGCCGCGCCGGCGAAGAGTCTCACGTTCACTTGGCTCAAGCCGCCTCCCCGGCCGCCAATCTCGTGAGTCGGGAATGGAGGTCTCGAAAAGAGGTTTCGAACTGGTCAGCCGGCAGGCGGCCAAGAGCGAGGCCGAAGACGAAGGTAGTCAGCGGGGCCGCCGGCCTGGCGACGTCATGGGCTACGTCCCGGGTCAGGTCGAGCACCGCGGCGATGTCCACGTCTTCCTCGACATCGAGCATCTCCGAGACCTTGGTCAGCCAGTCCTGAAGCGCTTCCGGAGGCAGGTGTTTCGGGTTCCCCTGGTTCATGGAGCATCCTTTCGTTGAGCTGCGGCAAGATCATCCGGTGTGTCGATGTCACGGGAAAGTCCGCCCGGATCAGCGATCTCAACCAGATCCAGGCTTCCGAGAAGGGCTTGAAGGGAGGCTCCGGATGATTCTCCGAGACTGGCCAGGGAACTCTCCAGTGAAGAGCGGCGGTAAAGGCCGGAGAGCCACTGGTGGCGGCCCCTGTCCACGACAACGATCCCGTCGGCCCGGGACGACAGGCTGCCTGCTTCATCAACGATCAGGCCACAGAGCTCGCCCGCCCGTGGCAGGTCGCAACCCAGCAGCAGGATCCACTCGCCGGTCGCTTGGTCCAGCGCGGCGGCCAGGCCCGCTACCGGGCCCCCGAACGGGGGCTCCTCGCGAACCGTGACCGCCCCTCGCGAGCTGACGTCACCGGCGATCACGATCTCCCGGCATCCCGCTTCCCTGGCCCCTCGTACGACCAGATCAATCAGTCGTTCGCCGGAGATTGATATCTCCCCCTTCTCCCGGCCGCCCAGCCTAGAGCCCCGGCCGCCGGCGAGAATGACGGCGGAAGTCAGATCGGTGTTCAGCGACCCCTCCTCCACGACCCGGACTTGCCGCCGGTCTTTTCCTCGAGGCGAACGTTTTCGATTTCGACACCCTTGTCGATGCCCTTGAACATGTCGACCAGGGTCAGACCGGCTACCGAAACCGCAGTCAGGGCTTCCATCTCGACTCCCGTGCGATCGGCCGTCTGGATCGTTGCCCGTATTCCGACTCCTTCGTCACCCGGTTCGAAGTCGACCACCGCTCCGTGGACCCCGATCAAATGGGCGAGGGGGAGCAGCTCGGCGCACTTCTTGGCCCCCTGGATTCCGGCGATCCTCGCCACGGCCAGAGCGTCGCCTTTCGGGACCTCGTCGGTCTTCAGCGCTTCGACCACTGCCGGCGGGCAGCGGACGAAACCGGAAGCGGTGGCCGAGCGGATAGTCGGCCGCTTGCCAGTCACATCGACCATGCGGGCGTTTCCGGAGTCGTCAAGGTGGGTGAACTTCAAGGTTCGCTCCTCGGTAGCTGGTTGAACTGCTCGGGGTCCCGCAGTCGAACGGTCTGAACGGTGTCCCCGGGAAGGATCTCCTCCACTTCCGCATCGACCAGGGCGTACCCGTCGGCTGCGGCAAGGCTAGCGACGAGATGGGATCCCGAGCCCCCGGCGGCGGCAGGCAGGACGCCCCGCACTTCCGAATCATGGATCCGTACGGGAATCACCTGTTGCCTTCCTTTCGGGGTCATCCATCGCTCCGATGCCAGCCCCGGCACTTCTTCCGGCACTAGGGTCAGAAATCCCTGCATCCGGCGGAGCGCGGGGCGAACGAACATCTGGAACGAAACCCAGGCGCTGACCGGATTCCCCGGAAGCCCGAACAACAGAGGCCCATCGTCGCCCAGGCGGCCGAAAGCCTGGGGTTTGCCGGGTTGCATCGCGACCCGGTCGAACCTCACGGAATCGCCCTCCCCGAAAACGGCCTTGACCGGGTCGAAGGCTCCGACGCTGACCCCGCCGGTCAGCACGATCACCTCGGCCCCTTCCCTGATCCGCTCTATTTCTCCGGCAAGATGCTCTGGCCGGTCGCCAACCCGGGCTGAAATTGCGGTCGCACCCGCATCCGCGGCCAGCATCGAGATCAGCATCCGGTTCGAGTCGGGGATCTGCCCCCGTGCGAGTTCCTGGCCGGGCGGCACGAGCTCGTCACCGGTACTGATTACTACCAGCCGTGGCCGTCTGGATGCCCGGACCTCGGCCACCCCGGCGGAAGCGATCGCGGCAAGCGCCTCGGGTGTGAGTGCCCTCCCCGGTTGGGCGATCGGATCGCCGGATCTGCGGTCTTCGCCCTTGATCCGGACATGTCGGCCCCGGGGCAGGGCCTGGCGGAAGGTCACCACCTCCGTTCCCTGGTCGGTCAACTCCTGGGGGACCACGGTGTCGGCGTCTGAAGGCAACGGGGCCCCGGTCATGATCTGCACTGCGTCTCCCGGTTTCATCTCCGGATCCTCGGCGGAGCCGGCCGGAACGCTGCCAATCAGCCGCAGCTTCACCGGATTCGACTTGCTGGCGCCAACGAGGTCATCGGCCCGGACTGCGTACCCGTCCATCGCAGAGTTGGTCCAGGGCGGCACCGGAACCCTGGCCCGCACTGCCTCCGAAAGGCACCTTCCCCGGGCCCGCTCGAGCAGGACAGTCTCGCTTCCAAGGGTCGGAGTCAGGGAGAGAATGCGCTCAAGGTGCTCCCCGGTGGTGATCACCATGCCTATTCTAAGGTGGGTCGGGCGCCATCTATGATCCGCACATGGGTCGAGTCGTGTCAGAGCGGATGGTGACCCGGTTCAGCTCGGGCTCGAGTCCCAGCCGCCGCCGGGATTCGCTGGTGGGAGAGGAGCCACTGGAGATCCGGATCGATGGCACTTCGCTAATCGTGACCATGAGAACTCCCGGTAACGATTACGAACTGGCGGCGGGATTCCTGGCCTCCGAAGGGCTTGTCATCGATGCCGCCGGCTTCGGGTCGGCCCGTTACTGCCGCGGGGTCGGGGCAGAAGGGGAGAACCCGTACAACCTGCTTGATGTCTGCCCGGGGCCCGGGGCCGGGAAGCCTGGCGCAGGCCTCGCGAGGAACTTCGCGGCGACGAGTTCATGCGGGATCTGCGGCAAGGCAAGCATCGAGGCCGTGAGGAAGCAATCACCTTTCAACCCTTCGACCGATCCGACAACCGTTGAACTCGATCGTCTGCTCGAAATGCCGCAGCGCCTCAGGCAGGGCCAGGAGCTCTTCGAGAAGACTGGCGCACTGCACGCGGCGGCCCTGTTCGACGCGAAGACAGGAGAACTGCTGGTTGCAAGGGAAGACGTCGGTCGCCACAACGCGGTTGACAAGGTGATCGGGTGGGCGGTGCTGGAGGACCGGCTGCCCTTGACTGGCTGCGTGATGCAGGTGTCGGGGCGGGCCGGGTTCGAGCTGGTCCAGAAGGCGAGCATGGCTGGCCTGCCGATCTTCTCGGCTGTGTCCGCTCCTTCGTCTTTGGCGGTCGATCTGGCGGTCTCCGCCGGCATCACCCTGGCTGGCTTCGTCCGGGGTAGCTCGCTGGTTGCCTACAGCCGACCCGACCGGATCCTTGCGGCCGGGCCACCAGCCAACGGTCATCCGGGACAGGCGCAACGAACGGTCGCGCTTTGAGCAAGAGCAGGTCACCCGGCCCGGACTTCAACGACGACGGCATCCGGGTTTCGCCGCCGAAGAAAGCAGCTGCCGGATTGCCCTCGATCGGTTACGCGATGGGACCGATGCTGCGCCGCGCCGGACCGCGGCGAACCTGGCGCGCCTCGTTCACCATGAATCACACGCAGGGTTTCGACTGTCCGAGTTGCGCCTGGATCAGCGAGGACAAACCACCGGCGATCGATTTCTGCGAGAACGGGATGAAGTCCCTGGTATCCGAGATCGACGCTGTGAGCGTGCCAGCCGGATTCTGGGAGGAAAACTCGCTCAGTTCGATGCTGGACAAATCGGAATACTGGCTGGGCCGGCAGGGCAGGCTTACCGAACCGGTCTATCGGGCCAGAGGCTCGGACCACTACGAGGTGATCGACTGGGACCGGGCCTTCGGCCTGATCGCCGATCGGCTCCGTTCGCTCGACTCACCCGACGATGCGGTCTTTTACACCTCGGGCCGGATCATGAACGAGCCGGCCTTCCTCTACGGCCTCTTCGCTCGCGAATTTGGGACCAACAACCTTCCGGACTGTTCGAACCTCTGTCATGAAGCCACTGGGACGGGCATGCGCCAGTCGATCGGAGTCGGCAAGTCGACGATCGGCTACTCGGACTTTGAAAGGGCAGGCCTGATCATCGTCATGGGGCAGAACCCGGGCACCAATCATCCGCGAATGCTGAATGCGCTGGAAAGCGCGAAGAGGAAAGGCGCGGAGATCGTTGGTGTCAACCCGCTGCCGGAGGCCGCGCTTCTCAAATACCGCAATCCCCAGACGCCGCGAGGCCTGGCCGGTCGGGGGACGGTGATTTCGGACCAGTTCGTCCACATCAGGGTCGGTGGGGACCAGCACCTGCTCCGGGCGATCGGCAAGCGCGTCCTGCTGGCCGAAGCGGAGGCACCGGGCACCGTGATCGATCATGAGTTCATAGACACGTACTGCGAGGGATTCGAGCAGTACCGGGAAGCGGCGCTGGCACTTGACGACTCGGAAGTAGAGGAGGCCACTGGCCTCGCCCCGGGCGAGATCGACGAGCTCGCCGGGCGCTACATCGATTCCGACGCGACGATCATCACCTGGGCGCTCGGGTTGACCCAGCAGCAATCAGCGGTCGAGACAATCACCGAGATCATGAATCTGCTCTTCCTCAAGGGCAACATCGGCCGGCCCGGGGCGGGCGCCTCCCCGATCAGAGGGCACAGCAACGTCCAGGGCGACCGTACGATGGGCATCTGGGAGCAGATGGGTGATGACTTTCTCGATGCCTTGCAGGCCGAGTTCGGGATCAAACCACCACGCAAGCACGGTCACGACTCGGTCCGGGCGATCGATGCCATGGAGCAGGGTCGCGTCAGCTTTTTCATGAGCATGGCCGGCAACTTCGTGGCCGCGATGTCCGATTCCACCCGGGCCGAGCAGGGAATGCGAAGAACCGGGATGACAGTCCACGTCTCGACCAAGCTCAACCGCTCCCACGTGGTCTGCGGGGAGGAGTCACTGATCCTGCCCGTGCTGGGTCGCTCCGAGCGCGACGAGCAGGAGTCGGGTGAACAGGTGGTCACCGCCGAAGACTCGGTCTGCCGGATAACCGCCAGCAAGGGGAACATGCAGCCGGTGTCCCGGAATCTGATTTCGGACGTCTCGGTGATCACCAGGCTCGCGCAGAGAACCTTCCCTGAATCACCAGTTGACTGGGCAGCGTTCGAGGCAGACTACGACCGCATCCGCGATTCGATCAGTCGGATCATCCCCGGTTTCGAGGGCTTTAACGAGAAGCTGCGGCGAGACGGCACATTTGTGCTGCCTCACGAGCCACGCGACTCACTCACCTTCCCGACACCTGACGGCAAGGCTCATTTCATATCGGGGCCGATCGCGACGCTCGAGGTTCCTCCCGGTCGCCTGATCCTCAACACAGTCCGGGCCCATGACCAGCACAACACGGCGATCCTCGGCCTGAACGATCGTTACCGCGGCATTCGGTCCGGGCGCTTCGTGATCTTCGTCAGTCCGGAGGACCTTGACGAGCTCGGCATCGCCGATGGTGACACTGTTGATGTCTTCAGCGAACGGCCCGGGGAGGACGATCGGGTTCTGCGCGGGTATCGGGCCGTCTCCTATCCAACCAAGCGGGGTTGCGCAGCCATGTACTTCCCGGAGGCAAATGAACTGGTCCACCGGTCAGCGGTGGACGCGCAGAGCAACTGCCCCGCCTACAAGGACGTGATCATCCGACTCGAGCCGGGCCAGAACCGGGTCGCGGGTGGGCGGCCTTCCGCGAAATAGGTCATTTTCGGTCAGTAGGGCCGCAAATTCGCTGATTTTTGCCACATGTGGCCGCACCTGCGCCAGTGCTAGTGTGTTCCCATGGCCTCAACCGAGTACCGGGTATCGGAAGCTGCCGACCTGCTTGGCGTCAGTGACGACACGGTTCGCCGCTGGTCCGCTGACGGGCGCCTCGCCCTCCGAGATGGGGATGGTGGCAGCAAGGTCATTGACGGGAAGGAGCTCGCGAAGGTGGCCGCCGAGTCCCTTGTCCTGGCGGAAGGGGGAGCAACCTTCTCGGCCCGCAACCGGATGAAGGGCATCGTCACCGCGGTGAAGTCCGACGGTGTGATGGCCCAGGTGGACATCCAGGCGGGGCCCTTCAGAATGGTCTCACTCATCAGCAGCGAGGCTGTCGAGCAACTCGGGATAGAAGTTGGCAGCGCCGTGATCGCCACCGCGAAAGCCACCAACGTCGGCGTCGAAGTTGCCTCCTAGGCTCACCGGGGGCGTACAGTTTCTGGCTGGTCTTCTTGCGCTCTTTGCCCTGGCTGGTGGTCTGGCCGCCTGCGGATCCGATAACTCCGGTTCGCCTGACGAAAGCAAAGTGACCGTCTTTGCCGCCGCTTCGCTCACCGAAGCCTTCACCTCGCTTGGCCGGAAATACGAGGCCGAGAATGAAGGGGTAACGGTCGAGTTCAGCTTCGCCTCCAGCTCCGACCTCGCGACCCAGATCTACCAGGGCGCCCCGGCCGACGTCTTTGCCTCGGCTGACGTGCCGAATATGCAGAAGGTCGTGGACGCCGGGATGGCGGACGGAGAACCGGAGGAGTTCGCCGGGAACGTACTCGAGATTGCTGTGCCAAAGGGAAACTCCGGCAACGTCCGAAGTCTCTCCGACTTCTCGAACGGCAGCCTCCGGCTGGCCATCTGCGACCTCGCGGCGCCCTGTGGCAACGCCGCCGGCGGGGTCTTCAAGAAGGCTGGTGTGGACGCCTCTATCGACAGCTACGAGCCCGATGTGAAATCGGTGCTGACCAAGGTGGAACTTGACGAGGTCGATGCCGGTCTCGTCTACCGTTCGGATGTCCTCGCCGCGGGTGGCCGAATCGAATCGATCGTTATTCCAGCCCGCGACCAGGTGGTCAACACGTATCCCATCGCCTTGGTCAATGGTGCCGGTAACCCCGGTGGTGGCCGGGAGTTCATTGATCTGGTTCTAAGTGACCGGGGCCAGGCGGAGCTTGCCAAGTGGGGATTCCGCGAACCCTGAGAAAAGCTGCCGGGTATCGGGAGGTGACCCGCCAGTCCCGTCCGCCACTGGCACTCACCTGGCCGGCTGCGGTCGCAGTGCTCTTCCTTGCGCTCCCGCTCGTCGCTGTCCTCCTGCGGGTTCCGTGGGGTTCGCTTGGCGAGATCCTCACCCGCGAGCAGACCATCGAGGCCCTTCTGCTCTCGCTCGGCACTGCCTCTCTCGCGACCATCGTCTGCCTGCTTGTCGGCATACCACTTGCCTGGTGGCTTGACTGGCTCGGGCGTTCACCGGGCAGCCTGTCGTACCGGCTGATCAGGGCGCTTGTGTTGGTCCCTTTGGTTCTGCCGCCCGTGGTCGGCGGTGTCGCCCTGCTGATGCTTCTGGGCAGGAGGGGAGTGATGGGGGGTCCGGTCCATGACCTGACCGGGCTTTCGGTTCCCTTCACGACCACCGCGGTGGTGGTCGCCCAGTCCTTCGTCGCGCTGCCCTTCCTCGTGCTCGCGGTTGAGGGCGCCCTGCGTTCGATTGATCGCAGCCTCGACGAGGTCGCGCTTGATCTGGGTGCCACCCCGGCCCAGGCTTTCCTCCTTGTCGTCCTGCCGATCATACGGCCCGCCGTCATCTCTGGAGCCGTCCTCTGCTTCGCCCGCGCTCTCGGAGAGTTCGGCGCCACCATCACCCTGGCCGGGAACCTTCCCGGGGTCACTCAGACCATGCCGATCGCGACCTATACGACGATGCAAAGTGATCCCGACGCGGCGATCACCCTTTCCCTGATCCTGCTGCTGGTCGCGGTAGGGATCCTGGTCGCCCTCCGGGACCGGTGGACCCGGGGCGTCTTCGGATAAGTCCGAACCACATGGGCTGGCGAATCCGGTTTCCGTCAGGGCGCCGGGGGTAGCGGGTTGTTACGGTGCCCCGGAGACTGAACTGGCGATAGAGACAAGAGGTCTGGTCAAGGTCTTCGGGGACAACCGGGCAGTCGACGGGGTCGACCTCGAAATCCGGCCCGGCATGGTCTTCGGGCTGCTCGGCCCGAACGGTGCCGGGAAGACCACGACCATCCGCATGCTCGCGACCCTGCTTCGTCCCGATGGGGGCACCGCCACCGTGCTCGGACACGACGTGGTCAAGGAGGCCGACAAGGTCCGCAGCCGGGTCAGCATGACCGGTCAGTACGCCTCGGTTGACGAGGATCTGACCGGCACCGAGAACCTGATCATGCTCGCCCGACTGCTTGGCTTCGACAAACAGGGGGCTCGGGACCGGGCCGCGGAGCTGCTCGAGGCTTTCGGCCTGAGCGACGCCGCCGATCGCCAGATCAAGAACTATTCCGGCGGCATGCGCCGGCGCATCGACATCGCGGCCAGCATCGTCGTGGCGCCGGACCTGATCTTCCTCGACGAGCCGACCACCGGACTCGACCCCCGCAGCCGGAACCAGGTCTGGAACGTGGTGCGGGCTCTGGTCGCCGACGGAACCACAGTACTGCTCACGACCCAGTACCTCGACGAGGCCGACCAGCTGGCCGACCGGATCGCGGTGATCGACCACGGCCACGTGATCGCCGAGGGCACGAGTTCGGAGCTGAAGGCCTCGGTCGGGGCGGGCGCACTTCACGTCCGGGTTGCGGATCCGGGCCGGACCGAGCAGGCGGAGCAGATGCTGTCGCGTGCCCTCGGGGTCGAGGTGGTCCGTGAACCTGACGGCATTTCCCTGTCGGCCAGGGCAGACGATCCGAAGCGGGTCTCGACGGCACTCACCGAGCTGAACGAGGCAGGAGTCGATGTGACCGAGTTCTCGCTCGGCCAACCCAGCCTCGATGAGGTCTTCCTGGCCCTGACCGGTCACCCCGCCGAAGACGAGCCCGATCGAAACGTAGGGAACCAGGAGGTCGTCCGATGACAGTCAGCCCCGAAGTCACCGCCGACGAAACAGCCGGGGTGCTCGACGATTCGAAGCTTCGTGACGCGATCGGCAAGCGGGAACGTCCCGGCCCACCCGGTCCCCTGTCCGCATCTTTCACCTTCGGCTGGCGCGCGATGCTGAAGATCAAGCACGTCCCCGAGCAGCTTTTCGACGTGACCATGTTCCCGATCATGTTCACGCTGCTCTTCACCTACCTTTTCGGCGGCGCACTCGAGGGCTCCCCGACCGAGTACATCCAGGTTCTCGCCCCCGGGATCCTGGTTCAGACGGTGGTCTTCATCACGATGTACGCCGGCATGGGGCTGAACAACGACATCAAGAAGGGCGTCTTCGACCGTTTTCGTTCGATGCCGGTCTGGCGTCCGGCCCCGATGGTCGGCCTGCTGCTCGGTGATGCGGTCCGGTTCGTGCTCGCCTCGCTGGTCGTCCTGACCCTCAGCCTGATCATCGGTTTCCGGCCGGAGGGTGGTGTGCTTGGCGTCGCGGCCGGGATCGCCCTGACCATCGTCTTCGCCTTCAGCATCTCCTGGATCTGGACCCTGCTCGGGCTCGTCATGCGCACCCCCGAGGCGGTGCTGAATACGGCGATGACCGTGCTCTTCCCCGTGATCTTCGCGTCGAACATCTTCGTCAACCCGGACACAATGCCCGGATGGCTTCAGACAGTCGTGAACCTCAACCCGATCACCCACCTGACCTCGGCGGTGCGTGGCCTGATGGGCACGGGCGCGGAGACCTCGGACCTGATCTGGGTGTTCGCCTCCTCGGCGGCCCTGATCGCGATCTTCGCCCCCCTCACGATGCGCCGCTACTCGCGCCTCTGAGCGATCTCCATTACTGAACGATCTCGATTACTCAGTGGCTGGGCCCCAGGTGAGCGAGGTTATGCCGCCTCCATAAACCGCGCGGTAGACAAGGCGGGTTTCGCGCGTTTCAAGGTCAAGGATCTTCAGGTCATATTGGCCGTAGTCCCGGATGTAGGCGACGGACTTCCCCGACGGCGAGAAAGCCGAGAGGAGTTCGAACGACTGGTTCCGCGTGAGTCGGGTCCGGTGCCTGCCATCCCTGGCCGACATGGTGAACAGTTCGGCGCTTTGCCACCGGTCGAGTCCTTCTCGCTTCACCTGACCGGAGTAAATGATGCGCCTTCCATCCGGCGAAAATGACGGCTGCCTTTCCCAGCCGGGGCTGCGGGTCAGACGCTTCTGGCCGGAACCATCCGAGTTCATGATCCAGATGCTGGCGTCGCCACCTGACCGGCGCGCAAAGACGATCTTGCTGCCGTCCGGGGAAACGGCCGGGTCATTGTCGAACATCCTGTTTCGGGTCAGACGCCGAAGGCCTTTGCCGTCCCGCCTCACTGAATAGATCTCGATCTGGTGGCTGGGCTTGCGCGAGTAGCCGCCGACCACGGCAGCGAAGACGATCCGGCCCTGGCCCGGCGAAACGTCCAAAGTCCGCATCCCCAGCGCCCTCGGATTGTCACGCTGAGGTCGGGTCAGGATCGCGCGACCCGGATAGTTCTGATTCGTGTTCGCAAGTGCGCGAATGAAGATCGAATTCGTTTCGAACTCTCCGCCGAGATAGAGGAAATGCCTGCCGTCGGACGTGATGGTAGGTGCGTAATTGACGTTCCCGGCCTCGAGCACCTTTCTGGACTCGCCGGAGCGGGGGTCGATGGCCAGGATGTCTCGCCCCTCGGTAATCATCATCGGGCCGGGCTTGCCGGGGAAAGTTGCCGAGGCATTCGTGGCGAGGGCCGAACCGGTCAGGGCCAGGGCCGTCAGGAGTATGCCGCCGAGGATGCGCATGTCCGAAGTAAACCCGACCCGGTGCCGGGGTTGCGAATTTCGTGCGGGGAGCTGCCTCGCGAGGTCAGCCGACCGAGAGGGCGGCGGCGCCAACCAGGACGATCGCGATGCCGGCTATCTGTCGCCGGGAAAGGTGTTCGCCGAGGTGGAACCTGGCGAGCAGGATCGTCACCACCGGGTAGAGGGAGCTGAGCACGGCCACCACGCTGAGAACTCCCTTCACGGACGCCACCGCGTAGAAGGAGTCGGCGACCAGGATCAGAAGCCCGATCACGGCAAGCCAGCCCCAGTCGGTCAGCTTGAGCTCGCCTTCCGGCCTGAGGAGCAGGAAGGCGAAGGCGAAGAGCCCGACAGTCGTGGTCCGGGCGGCGATCAGCGCCCACTGGACGCTGCCTTCGGCGGAGCGGTCCATAGCCAGAAGGAAGAAGCCGAGTCCGAGCGCGGTGAGCAGGCCGTAGGCGATGCTCACGCCGGGTCGGGAAAGGGCGTGGGGGTCGTCTTCCCTGGCACTGCCGAGCGCGAGCAGGCTGATGCCTCCGATCGCAACGGCGATCCCCAGCCACTGAAGTGCTGCCGGCATGTCGCCGGTCACCACCGAAGCGGCCACGGGGACCACCGGTGCGGTGGCCGCGACCGCCGCAACGATGCTCATCTTGCCCACCGCAAGACCCTGATAGAGCGCGGCGAGACCGACCGCTTCGGCGACGCCGGCCAGCATCCCGTAGATCAGAAACCGTGAGTCCGGGATCTCCCCGACCGCGATCGCCAGGGTGGCGGCGATCCCGATCAGGGCCGCCGTGTGGGAGACCAGCAGCACGGTGACCACGGGCAGGAGTCGACTCTTCAGTCCCCCGAGGTAATCGGAGACGCCGTACGAGAGGCTGGAGAGAAGGGCGAGCAGTACCGCGGGCATTACGACCGCTTCAGGCGGATTTCACGGAGGAGCATCCGCGCAGACTAATCGCTGGGGTCGCGCCCGATCAGTCTGGCGAACATCCGCTCAAGCTCGTCCGGATCGACGACCAAGTCGGCTCCTTGCAGTTCATCGGGGTGGTGGGTGGTCGTGAGTGCCACCACGAAGCAGCCCGCCGCCTTGCCTGCCTTGATCCCGGCTGGCGCGTCCTCGATCACGGCGCAATTCTCCGGTTCGGTTCCGAGCTGCGCCGCGGCGAGAAGGTAAGGGTCGGGTGCCGGCTTACCCGACTTCACGTCATCGCCCGAAACCAGCACCCTGGGCTCAGGCAGGTCGAGAACCTCCAGATTGCTGAAAGCCGTCGAGCGCATGGCCGAGGTGGCCACGGCAACCCGCTCCGCGCCCAGTGAGCGGTAGAGGTCACAGCTGGCCTTGACCTGATGCTCGGGGAGGGCCCGGGCAGCGATTGTCGCCTCCACCCGCTCGGCCTCCGCTTCGGGGTCGTCCGCCGACCCGAACTCGTTGACGACTTCGACAGTCCGCCGTCCGTGAACGAAGTCCAGCACCTTGTCCACGTCGTGGCCGCTGTCCTTCGCCCACTGCGTGTACCCGTCCCTGACCGCGAGCGACGAATCGATCAGCACCCCGTCCATGTCAAAGAGGACGGTGGTGATGTTCGGCGGCAGCAAGGCGGCCGGCTAGAGGATCTCGGCCAGGCGGTTTTCGAGTCGCTCCGAGATCTCATCCCGGACCGGGCCTTCGCCGAGCCGCTCGACCAGCGACTGGAGGAAGCCCTCGACCACCAGGGTGCGCGAGGCCTCTTCGCTAAGGCCACGACTCTCCAGGTAGAAGAGCTGGTCCTTGTCGACCTGGGCGATCGCTGCCGCGTGGGTGCAGGCAACGTCGTCGGCGAGGATCTCGAGGCCGGGGATCGCATCGGCATGCGCGTCAGTCGAGAGCAGCATGTTGCGGCACTCCTGGAACGCATCGGTCTGCTGGGCGCCTTCGTCAACCTTGATCATCCCGCGCCACACGGCCGATGACTTGTCGGCCAGAACTCCACGGAAAGCCAGATCCGAGGTGGTGTGTTCGGCAGCGTGCTCCTGAAGCGTGTCGTAGTCGATGTGCTGGGAGTTGCCGCCGGCGTAGCCACCGGTAACCCGTGCTTCCGCGCCGGTGCCGGCCAGGTTGGTGGTCATGCGGACCTTGCCGCCGCCACCGCCGAAGCCGAGCGTGGCCCAGTCGAGCGATCCGTCCCGCTCGACCTCTCCCCGCTGGGAGGAGAAGAGCCATGACTTCTCGGAGAGGTCCTGGGTCGAGACGTAGTGAAGGTTCGCGGCCGGTCCGACCACCAGTTCCACGACCGTGTTGAGCAGGGCGTCGGTCTCGTCGGATTCCGACCCGTAGTGCTCCCAGACTTCGGCCTTCGCGCCTTCCTCCAGCACGACGAGTGTGCGCCAGTTGGTGGCGGTCCCGTCGGTGTCCAGCTTGAGCTCGACCTTGATCGGCTCTTGGCACTCGACGTTCCGGGGCACGAAAACGACCACGCCGTCGTTGAGCGCGGCCTCGTTTCGGGCAACGAAGGGATCGTCGGTCGAAACAAGCGATCCGAGCTTGCCGCTCAAGAGGTCTGAATGTGCCGTGACCGCTTCATTCAGCGGCAGGACGACGACTTCCTCGTTGCCGCCGCTGATCGTGACGTCGGCGGGGCTGTTCTCGTAGGCCGAGAGATCGAGCCTGGAGATGTCGGTGAACTCCCAGCCCTTGGTCTTGTGGTGGGGGAGTTCGATCGACTCGACCAGGGCCGCGCCCTTTTCGCGTCGCTCGGCCAGCCAGGCCGGCTCGCTGATTGTCAGCTCCGCAGAGGTTGAGCTAGCCAATTGAACCCTCCATCTGAAGCTCGATCAGGCGGTTCAGCTCGACCGCGTACTCCATCGGCAGTTCCTTGGTGACCGGCTCGATGAAGCCGTTGACGATCATCTTCGAGGCTTCCTCTTCGGAGAGCCCGCGGCTCTGGAGGTAGAAGAGCATGTCGTCACCGACCTTGGAGACGGTGGCCTCGTGGCCCATGTCGGCATCGGACTCGCCGATCCGGATGGTCGGGTAGGTGTCGGACTGACTCTTTTCGTCGAGCAGCAGCGCGTCGCAGACCACCTTCGAGCG
>DAIQCC010000019.1:0-6639 GCA_036780865.1 Solirubrobacterales bacterium
TGATGTTCATCAAGTAGGGCTCCTGCCCTGCTTGATGGGCATCATCTGGACACATTCGTTCTGATGTTCATCAAGTAGGGCTCCTGCCCTGCTTGACCCTCTTGAACCTTCGGGGGAAAACGAGGAAGCGGAAAGACGGCCCCGGGATCCCGGGGCCGTCTCGCTCTAATTGGTGATCTCCCGGTGGGCCGGGAGACCGTCCGGGGCTCAGGCCCGGGGGCCGTCACCCTCCTGGCGGATCCGGTTCATCTCCGCCTGGATCTTGTCCTCGGGGAGCCCGGACTGGCGGTAGGCGGTCCAGTAGTTGGGGATGATCCCGAAGACTCCCCAGGCGATGATCGGGATGGCCGGCCAGAAGAAGTTGTCGGTGCCGGTCAGGGCCCAGATGGCGACGAGCAGGATGCTCACGCCGACGTAGATCGCCACATGCGAAAGGAAGTCGCGCTTGGCCTCAAGTCGGGTTATCGCCTGCTGCCTGAGATCACCGTTCGGTTCGCTGGCTTCCAAAGTCACCTCCGGTTCGCTGGGTTCAGCCAGATCCTAAACCCAGGTCAGGAGCGGACCACCACGACGGTGCCGATGCGGGCGAAGCGGTACACCAGCGGTGCCTCGGGTGCGGGAACCCTCACACATCCATGCGAGGCCGGGTAAGGCGGTACGTCCGGGTACTCGTGGAAGGCGATCCCGTTGTTGAAGTAGGACGCGTAAGGGAGCCAGGTCGAGAACGGAACCGACCACGACATCAGTTCCTTGCGAAATACCTCATACCTTCCGGTCGGGGTCTCGTTGCCGGGACCGCCGGCCGAAATGTGGATGGTCCGCACGGCCCGGCCGTTGCGTACCAGCATCAGCACGCCGCGACCGATCCTCACCTCCATGAGCCGACTGGGCCGCTTGGCACTCGGCCGGGGGCGCTTGGCAGTGGCGAGCGCAGCCCTGGTCTGGGGACCCGCCACCCCGTCGCGTGTGAGCCCTTCCCATGACTGGAAGGCCATCACCGCCAGCTGG
Organism: Solirubrobacterales bacterium; assembly: GCA_036780865.1. Lineage (GTDB taxonomy): Bacteria > Actinomycetota > Thermoleophilia > Solirubrobacterales > 70-9 > 67-14. The sequence continues at coordinate 1,009 of DAIQCC010000019.1, forward strand.
GTCTGGTAGCCGACCACGCCATCCACGCCGCTCTGGGGCAGGTAGCCAAGATTGGCGAGGCGCTGCTGGAGCCAGGTGGCACCTGCCGTTCTGACTCCTGAATCGCCGCCCTTGCCGGGCGGGGGCGGCTGCTTCTTTGGCGGGGCGTAGTCGGCCCTGTCCTTTGGCGCTCCGACCGAGAGACCACCGGAGCTGACTGAGACTTTGTCGACATCGTTGAGCGAGGTAAGGGTGTAAGTGACCTGGGCCACCCTCCCCTCCACCGCCTCCTGCTCGCGCCGGGTACGGCGGGAGGGGTCGGCAGGGATGTCTCCGAGGAACTCGTCCGAGAGGTCGACCGTGGCCTCCCCGCCCTTGACCTTCACGCTCTTGACCTCGGTTCCCTTGGGGATGTAGGTCCGGTCGGGCGGCACGCTGAGCAGAGCCCGGGTCGCGGCTTCGGGGGCTTCGGAGGCCGGCACCTTTCGTTCCACAGGGTCGAACTGCTCGCCTTCGGTCGAGAAGACCTTCACCTGTTCCGTTGCCTCGCTCGAGGTGTTTGATCCGGTGCCGTTGGAACCCGGGTCATCGGAAGAGCCGCAGCCTGCAACGGCCGCGGCACACAGCAGGACGGTCAGTGGAATCAGACGGACGGCGGACACGCGCACAGGTTAGAGCGACCAGTCGACGACAGTGAGATCCCACTTGTTGGTCGTTATGACCAACAAGTGGAATCTCGGTGCCCGGGGGATTGGCTTTGGGGTCTAGGATCGGGGCATGAGGATGAGGGCAGCTGTACTCGAGGAGTTCGGTCAACCGCTCGTGGTCCAGGAAGTTGATCTGGCCGAGCCGAAGGAGGGCGAGGTGCTGGTCCGCCTCGAGGCCTGCGGTGTCTGTCACACGGACATGTACACAGCCTCCGGAGCCGACCCGTCGGGTTACGCCCCTTGCGTGCTCGGTCACGAAGGGGGCGGCATCGTGGAGAAGGTGGGCGACGGCGTCACCTCCGTGGCTCCCGGTGACAAGGTTGTGACCCTCTTCTCGCCCCAGTGCCGCGAATGCGTGCATTGCGTCGATCCACGCACCAACCTCTGCATGGCGATCCGGGCCGAGCAGAACCTCGGACACCTGCCTGACGGAACCACCCGCCTGTCGCGGGACGGCGAGGACATCCGGCACTTCATGGGGACCTCGACCTTCGCCGAGTACACGGTGATGCCGGAGATCGCCCTGGCGAAGATCAACCCGGAGGCTCCGCTCGATCACGCCTGCCTGTTTGCCTGTGGCCTCTCCACCGGGCTCGGCGCCGCGATGTACACGGCGAAGGTCGAACCGGGAACCACCTGCGTCGTCTTCGGCGCGGGCATGGTCGGCCTCGGGGCCGTCGCAGGAGCCCGTCTGATGGGTGCCGAGCGGATCATCTGCGTCGATCTCTCGGAGGATCGCCTGGAACTTGCCCGGGGCCAGGGGGCGACCGACCTCAAGGTCGCCGATGAGAACACGGTCCAGTGGATCCTCGACGAGACCGGCGGCTTCGGGGCGGACTACACGTTCGAGGCAACCGGACTGGTGAACGTGATGGAGCAGGCAGTCGAGGCGGCCCGCATGGCCTGGGGGCTCTGCACTGTCGCCGGCGTCGCCGGCAAGGGCGAAACCCTGGACATAGTGCCGCGGCTCCTGATCACCGGGCGCAGGGTGGCCGGCTCCTCCTTCGGCGGGGTCAAGGGCCGCGACCAGGTCCCCGAACTGGTCGATCGCTACCTGGCCGGCGAGATCGACGTCGAGCCTTTCCTGTCCCACCGGATCACCCTTGACGAGGTCAACAAGGGCTTCGACCTGATGGAAGCCCAGGACGGCATCCGCAGTGTCATCGAGTTCAATTGAGTGTCCAGCCCCCAACCCGCTACTTCCCCGAAATCCGAAAGGACCCCACATGATCATCCAGCGAGTCGAACAATCCGAATGGCTTTCCAACTCTTACCTCGTATGTGATGGCGAAGGCGGAACCGGAGTACTGATCGACGGCAATGGTGTGATCGAGCCGCTACTCGAGAGAGTCGACCGGGAGGGGATCACGCTCACCCACATCCTGCTCACCCACGAGCACTGGGACCACGTCGTCGATCTTCGTGACGTGGCCGACCGGTACGGGGTTCCGATCGTGGCCAGCCAGAAGACCGCCAACCTGGTCGATTTCAAGGTCGACGAGATCGTCGCCGACGGCGACGAGACGATCTCCGGAGGCCTCTCGATCCGGTGGATCGCGACGCCCGGCCACTCCGACGGTCACATGGCCCTGCTGATCAACGGCACCGACGTGATCACCGCTGACGTGATCTTCAAGGGAACCGTCGGCGGCACCGTCGCCCCGGGAGAGACGGGTTTTCCCGAGCTCAAGTCCTCGATCATGGACCGGCTGATGACCCTGCCCCCGGAAACCAGAATCCATCCCGGCCACCGGGAACCCTCGACTGTCGGAGAGGAGTGGGAGAACAATCCGTTCATCCGGATCTGGCGCGGACTTGACGAGGAGGGCGACGAACCCTGCGAAGTCAACAACCTCGGGTCCGCCACCCTGATCCTCTGGGCCCCGGACTACGACGGCACCAACAAGGCCTGGATCCGGCTGCCGGACGGCGAGGACAGGATCACCGGCGGCAGCCAGATCATCAACCGGGGCTGAGGATCGCCCCGGCCTGGACCGGGGCGATTACCTCAGGCTTCACAAAGCGCATAGACCGTCACGTTGCCGCTCTGGTTGGAGCCGGTCGGGTTGTAGACGGCGATTCGCCAGCGGTCGAGCGGACCGCCGCTGGTCGAGCTCTGGGGGTACGACTGGAAAGCCTGAACGTTGCCGGGACCGGTCGCGAAGCCCCCGCTGATCAGCAGCTTCCCGGACGGGCAATCGGCCCACAGCGGGAAGCTTGATCCGGGCGCGAGGTTGGAGAACGGCGTGGTCACCTCGACCACCTGCGTACTCCCGACTATTCCCGACGCCCCGGTAGCTCCGGTGATGCCGGTCGGTCCGGTTGCGCCGGCGGTGCCGGTCGGCCCTGTGGTTCCGGTGTCGCCCTGGGGTCCGGTCGGTCCGGTGCTTCCCGTCGCTCCGTCGGCGCCATCCGCTCCGGCAGGGCCGGTAACCCCCTGGGGACCGATTGGACCGGTCACACCCTGCGCACCCGTTGAGCCGATCGCTCCGGTGGCACCGGTCGCTCCGGCCACTCCCGCCGGTCCGATCGGCCCTCTCGCCCCCTGCGCTCCGGTCGGGCCCCGGTTGCCTCGCAGCTTCGTGACCAGACGCGGGTTCAGGTGCGCCCAGCGAATTGCCTGTTTCCTGATCTTCACCCGGGTAACCGAGCGGTTCGCGATCTTGCCGGTCAGAACCGAGTTCGGCTTCAGTTGCTCGGTGCCGACGCTCCTGGCGGGGAGTGTGTTCGCCGCCCAGGCGACCCCGCCCAGCGCGAGGAATAACGCGAGAGTCGAAACCACGTTGGCATAGGTCAGTCGGGGCAGGTACCTGAGCCAGGACCGCTGATCATCCGGATGCTTCTTCTTGGTGGCCATGCGGCCACTCTAGAAGGCGGCGGCCGGCACGGCAGCGAGCCTTGAATCCGTAGCGTCAGGGACGGAGCCTGCGGAACCGGCCGGTGAAGGCTCCCGCCTCTGCCAGGCCACCGAGGCCTAGCAGGGCGCCAATGCCGAAGGCTGCCTTGACCCCGGTCGGGAGGCTCCCAAGCCCCCCGCCGGAGTCCTCTGCGGGGGCAGGCTCGGTGGCGGTGGCCGGCGTGTCGGCCGGCGGTACGACGGTCGCGATCTGTGACGGGTCGATCAGCTGGCCGGTGACGGTCTGACCCTGGTCCGCCGGCGGCTGCTGATCCTGCGGCTTGCCCTCCGGGTTGGCGGGCGCGGGCGATCCGGTCGAGGGGCTGCCGCCACCGGTGCCGGTACCGCTCCCGCCGTAGGGGTCGGTGTAGCCGGGGATGTAGCCGGGGTCATAGGTCCCGGAGTCCTTGCCCCCGGAAGCCTGGTTCTCCTTCGGCTTCTTGTCTTCCTTCTGCGGCTTCTTTGCCGGCTTGTCGATCGAGACCTGGGCGGCACCCGTGGCGTCGGTGTATCCGTTGGCCGTGGCGGTCACGGTGATGTAGAAGGTGTCACCGCTGTTGCCGCTGAAGGTCCGGTTGAGAGTCCTGCCGTTGGCTGGCTGCAGGGCACCGTTGACGGTCCAGCGGTAGCTCACGGAAGCCCCGGAAGCGAGACCTTTCGGCTTTGCGGTGAAGGTGACTTTGGTCCCGGTCTTTACGGTGCTGCTGGCTGGAGTGATCGAGACCTCGAAGTTCTTCAGGTCCTGCTTCGGCACGTAGAGCTGCGGGTTCAGGGTGCCGTACTCGAACTCGGCCACCGACCCCCCCGGGCCGCGCCCGGGAACCCTCATCACAGTCACGTTCTGATCGTTCACGTAGAAGGTGGCGACGTTGGATGTTCCGGATCGGATCTGGCTGCCGCTGTAGGTGACCTTGCTGCCACCTCCGGGCAGTGCGATCTCAATCTCGGGCAGGGTCTGGAGGTTGAAGTCCTTGTTGGCGGGCGACTGCTGGTCGGAAGCGTCCTCGAGGATCTCGAGCAGGCCGTAAACGGTTACCTGCTCGCCGTTCACGGTCGCCGTACTGCCCTGAAGGTCATCGAGGTTGACCTTGTAGACCTTGCTCCACTGGTAGCCGTACACCTCGACCACACCTGGGTCGGCAGCCATCGCCCGTCCGGGACCCACGGCCAGGAGCAATGCGGCTAAGGCGGCAAGCATCAACCCGTGAAGGGTGAAGCGGAAGGTGGCTGTCGCCGTGGGCGTCAAGGGGTCGGAGTCGGGTAGGAGTAGGTCAGGGAGACGAAGCCGAAGCGGTCAGGCCGGGGATCGAGGCCATCGTAGACGGGACTGTAGGCCGGGTAATAGTCGGCGAAGATGCCGGTTCCTTCGGCCGGAACGAAGCCTGGAATCTTTTCGTAGGTGACGGTCGTCAGGTTCGTCTGATCGTCGACAACCACCTGCTTCGATTGGGCCTGGCTGGGGAGCAACTTGACCATCACCGCCCGCTGGTCCGGGTAGGCGGTGCCGTCGGTGCCGTTCACGTGAAAGATGATCCGCGAGTTGGTGTCCCCATCGATCTCGATCTCCGGATCGGAGGCGGTGAAGTTGATCGTGTTTTTGCAGTAGCGGAAACCAACCAGCCCGCTGCCCTTGATCAGCGTGTTCTCCGGTGAATCAACACCCTGCGGGACGGTCCAGCCAGTGGTGAAGGGGAAGTTGAACGAGTAGGAGAGTCCGCTCGGACCCTGGGCGGGATCGGCGGTTGCTCCGTCCTCCACCCTGGTGCCAGCACCGCTAGCCACGTATTCGATCCAGGTGTCGCGGACATACCACTTCAAGGTTGTCACCGTTGTGACCTGTTTGGCGCCGACTGGTTCCTCTTTGACCGGCGGAACTGGCGGGGGTGTACCAGTCGGATCCTTAACCTGGGTCACCTTGTAGAGCGAGAAGAGGCTGAACGAGCCCCAGGAGGTTCCGGCGCGGAGTTTCCGAACCGGCCTGAGACGCTTGCTCAGGTAGCGGGCCCCCGCCCTGGTCAGTCGGGCGGGGCCGGTCCGGGAGAGCTCGCC
>DAIQCC010000019.1:6739-24435 GCA_036780865.1 Solirubrobacterales bacterium
AGGGTGAGGTCGCCTTCGAGGGTGATGATCGGGCCGGTCGGGTTGGTCGATTGGCAGGGCTCGAGGTTTGCCGCGACCGCGCCGGAGGGGCCGGCGAGAAGTGCTACGAAAGCAGCGAGCAGAACGGCGACGAGGGCGAGCCCGGAAAGGGTCGCCCTCGTCGCGGGCCGTACCTGGACGGCCGCGCTTGTGCCGTTCTGGCTCAGGTTCAGCCCCCGACGGTGACCGAGATCGGATCCAGCGCGGTCCCGGCGGGGTAGGTTGCGAACGGAGCAACGCTGCTGCTCAGCGACACCGGAATGTCGGTGTAGGTGAGCTTTCCGTCGTTCTCGGTCGGAACGACGACTCCGAGGTCGGCCAGGTCGACGCGCTGAGGCGCCTGCCAGGGGCCGAGTTCACCGAACATGCCGTTGCCGTTGATGTTCTGGCTCACGGTGGCGACGATCCTCGAGTTCTCACCGTCGATCACGATCGTGGGATCGCTGATCGAGGCCCAGAAGGAGTGCTCCGAGTTGCAGAACAGCGCCGTGCCGGTTCCGTTGATCACGGCCTGGTCATCAGCCAGCCCCGCGGCGTTCGCCGCGTGCTGGCCGCCGGAAACGGGGAACGAGAAGCCCCGTGTCGGGTCAAAGGGAGGCATGGTCCGGGAGGCACCGTCGAGTGGCTGCAGCGCCTTGTCGGACTTGCCGCCCGCCGTCATCGTCCCGTACACGTAGCCGCGGAAGCTGGCCTTGAAGCCCCAGTTGATGCTGGTCGGCGAGGTGATGGCGGTTGCGCCAGTCAGGGTCGGGAGCGCAGTGGCATCGGGCCAGGAATCGATGGCCCTCGACGCAACCCCGACTCCACACTGGTCGTTGTACTGGTCGACGTAGGTCGTGTTGATGGTGATGAACAGTCCACCGAGCTGACCCTTCGGGGCCTTCTTCAGCTTGAGTACCTTGCGGATCGTGCCTGCTGCCGCCTTTGTCAGGTGGAGCTTCCCGCCGGACAGCCTGGCCTTTCCGGTCGCTTCATCGATGGTCGCTGCGCCGAACGCGTTGAAGACTTTGATCCTCTTGCCGGCCAGGACCCCGGTAAGCGTGGTCTTCCTGCCGGCGACATTTGCCCGGAGACCGATTACCGTGACCTTCCGCTTGCCGCTGGCGAAGCGAACGCCACCGGCGACCAGGGCGCTGGCGGTGGAACCGAACATTCCGTCGGAAACCGTGCTGGAGACCCTCGCGCCCTTCTTGCCGATCCGCTTGGCGACCTTGGCCGGCTTGACCGCAGAGACGAATCCTGCCTTGCCGGAATTGATGGTTATGAAGGCCTTGCCCGTGGTTACGTCCGCCTTGGCGGATCCGGGGTTCATGCCGACGAGGAAAAGCAGTGCCACAGCGGTGGCAGCGAAAGCTGCGACGAGGCCGCGACGGGCGAAGAGTGACGCGTTCATGTTTTGGTGAATCTCCTGGAGAGGTGTTTTGAGAGAAGTTAGGTCTGCCTTACTAATCCAGACTAACAGCCTCGGATTAGTCTCGCCTAATGGCGGTCGAGCCACTCCACATGGAGAGCGGAGCGGCCTTCTCGCTGGACGAGTTCCGCCTCGACACCCCATACGTCGCTTATCAACTGACTCGTTAACACCGCCTGGGGGGTCCCGGTTGCGATGGTCCTTCCGTGAGACATGACCACAACCCGGTCGGCGACCGCCGCTGCCAGGGCGAGGTCATGCACTATCAGCACCACGCCCATGCCGGAGCCGACCAGTTCCCGCAGCATCTTCGAGATCGCAGCGGTGGCTCCGAGGTCGAGCTGGGCGGTCGGCTCGTCGGCCACCAGCACCGGCGCACCCTGGGCAAGTGCGATCGCGATCTGGACCCGCTGCATCTCTCCACCCGAGAGGGTCGAGAGGTCGCGGTCCTCGAAACCTTCCATCCGGGCCCGGGCGATCGACTCGGCGACTGCACCCCGGTCCTCTCCGGTCAGGCCCTGCAGGGGCTTCAGATGGGTCGACCGCCCGATGTTCACGGCGGCCCGGACCGTAACCCCGTTCGGGATCTGGGCCCGCTGCGGCACGTAGGCCCGGACCCCGGCCAGCCGGCGGCCCCTGAGGGCGGACAGGTCGACGCCCATCCAGCGCACCTTTCCCCCATCCGGCCTTCTCAGACCGCAGAAGGCGCGTGCGAAGGTCGACTTGCCGGCCCCGTTCGGGCCGACCACGGCGACCAGCTCGCCCCGCTCGAGGGTGAGGCTGGCCGACTCGAGGATCCGCTCGCCGCCGATTTCCACCCGGACATCCGAAGCCTCAAGCAGCGGCGCCCGGTCGTCGAACCCGGGTGGCTTGCGAACCAGGGCCATCAGACCGCCTTCCTCAGCAGCCAGAGGAACAGCGGCACGCCCAGCAACACCAGGAACGGGCCGACCGGCATCTCGATCGGTGCCCGGACGGTGCGGGCCAGGGTGTCGGCGGCGGTCAGGAGCGCGGCACCGGTGAGCGCGGATACCGGCATCACATAGGTCTGGTTGCGAGCCCCGCCCATCAGCCGGACCAGATGGGGCACCACCAGTCCGAGGAAGGCCAGGAGGCCGGCGATCGAAGCGGCTGCGGCAGCGAGGATCGCGGCGGCCAGAGCGGCGAGCAGACGGATCAGGCGGGGCCGGGAACCGAGCGAGGCGGCCACGTCGTCACCGAGCATCAGACGGTCGAGTGGCCGGATCATGAAGGCGGCGAGCACGAAACCGACCGCGAAGTACGGCCAGACCTGCTGGAGGTTGTCCCAGCCGGAAGAGGTCAGCCCACCGACCAGGAAGAAGATCCCGTTCGGCACCCGGTCGGGGTAGGCGGCCATGATCGCCGCGGTGGCAGCCGAGAAGAGCGCCGCAATCGCGATGCCGGCGAGGATGATCCGGGTGATGTTGCCCCCGCCCCGTCCGGCAAAGCCGATGAAGAAGACCATCGCCGCCGCGAGCAAGCCGAAGAACAGGGCGCTCATCGGAAGCAGCGCCTGGCTTTCGGGGAAGAGCAGGATGATCAGCATCGCGCCGAAGCCGGCCCCGCCGGTCACACCGATCACGTCGGGTGAGGCCAGCGGGTTGTTGAGTGCTCCCTGGAGGCAGGCTCCGGCAACGCCGAGCGCCGCGCCCACGACCATCGCCTCGACCGTGCGGGGCAGGCGGAGCACCTCGATGATCTGGCTGCTCGTTTCGGGAACCTGACGGCCAAGCAGCGTGTCGATTACTTCCGAAAGGGGGATGTGGACGGCGCCGACCGCCAGGGACACGCAAAATGAAACGACCAGCGCGATCGCCATTGCGACTGCCACGGCGATGCGTCTTGTCGCGTTCAGTTCACTCCCCCGGTTCCTGGTCGGGTCCGACTATATGCGTCGGCTACCAGTTCTTGAGGAACTGGCGGCGGACCTTCCTGATCACCGGGCCGACGTCGGTTCCGGCCTGAAGCAGTTCGTTGTCCACCGAGACGAAGACCCGCTTCGTCTTGAAGGCGTTGGTGGTCTGCCAGGCTTCGTTGTTCAGGATGTAGTCGCTGACCTCGCTGATGTCGGTGACCGAACCGTGCGGGACGGCGATGATCACGTCCGGGTTCTCGGCGACAACAACCTCGTCGGAGATCCGCGCGAAGCCACCCTTACCACTAGCGCCGCCGGTGACGAGGATGCCGCCGGCGTTGCGGATGATCTCCCCGCCCCAGCTGTTCCCCAGGAAGGTGAAGGGCGTTCGGCCGACGCCGAGGATCAGCATCACCTTGGGCCGGGACTTGAAGTTGCGGGTAGCGAACCTGATCTGGCTGTTCATCCGCCGCTTCAGGGCGTTCGCCTGCTTCTGGCGCCTGAGTACCTTGCCCATCAGGGTGACCGACTTGTAGACGCCCCCGATGCTGGTCGGATCGGCGTTGACCACCCGAATGCCAAGCTGCTTCATCGCCGGCGTACCCTTGGCCCAGCGGGAGGATGTGAAAACGATGGTCGGGCGGATCTGGGCCAGCCGCTCCAGGTTCGGCCCGTTCGGGTGGCTCAGCTTCAGCACCGGCACGCCGTTCAGCTGTTTCGGCTTGCGCCTGTCGCCGCCCAGGGTCTGGCCGACCGCCGCCGGTTTCATCCCCAGCTTGACCATGGTGGCGGCCGCAAAGGGACTGATCGCGACGACCTTCTGGCGCTTGGCCGCATCGGCCTGGGGGGCCAGGGTCGCGAAGCCGGCGAGGAGCACGGCGAGGACTGTCACCAACCCGATTGCTTGGGAGAAAAGGGGATGAGGGCGTGCGGCGACAGTCGTCATTTGTGGGCTGAACTCCTTCGAGGGGTAGGCGAGTAACCTTTTGAACACAGCGCGGAGGCAAAGGTCTTGGACCGACGCGAAATCCTTCGCTGACTCGAAGATAGGGTACCCTAACTCCCCCTTGAACGCCCCAGACCTGCCGACGGAAAGCGAGAAAACGGTGGCCACCGAAACGAAGATCGATCCCAAGCTCAGGGCTGCTGTCGGAAGTCACGACGTAAATCCCGACACAAAGATCCCCGATGTGGCCCCGATCGCCCGTGGCGGTCACCGCCGCAGCGCGGCCGAAGAGTCACGCACGATCCTCGCCAACGCGACGCACGGGACCCTCGGCTCGCTGAGCGATGACGGTACCCCCTGGGCCTCGCTGGTCACATTCGGAGTGATGGATGACGGCAGTCCGGTGTTCTGCCTCTCAACCCTCGCCGAGCACGCGAGAAACCTGGAGAAGAACCGGCAGGCCTCGCTGATGGTGGCCGATCCCTTCCACAAGGGCGAGGTTCTGGCCGGCGGACGGGTGACCCTGGCCGGAAAGGTCAAGCGCTCCGACGAGCACCCGGACGAAGCTTCAGCCCGGGCCGCCCACCTCGAAGCGGTCCCTTCGGCCGCGATGTACGCAGACTTCAATGACTTCTCGTTCTGGATCCTCGAGGTTGACCGGGTCCGCTGGGTCGGCGGCTACGGCCGCATGGACTCAGCCACCGCGGAGGACTACCGGAACGCCGAGCCCGATCCGGTGCAGCCCCAGGTGCCCGACGCGGTGGCCCACCTGAACGCCGACCATCCCGACGCGCTGCTGCTGATGGCCCAGGCTTTCCTCAACGAGCCCGAGATCACGGAAGCGAGCTGCGAGCGAGCCGACCGCTACGGTCTCGATCTTCAGCTGGTCACGCCGGAAGGCGAGAAGGCCGGAAGGATCAACTTCACCGACCGGATCGACACCCCCGGCGGCCTCCGCGCCGCAACGGTCGACCTGGCCCGCCGCGCCCGCCAGAAGCTCGGCAGCTGACCGGAGCCGGGCTTCAGGCCGAGAGCGCTTCCTCTATCGCCGCGACCAGCTCCTCGTCATCCGGAGTCATCGGGGCGGGGAACTTGGCGACCAGTCGTCCGTCGCGGTCGATCAGGTACTTGGCAAAGTTCCACTCAGGCTGCTCCGAGAGCTCGGCCAGCGACGCGAAGAGCGGATTTGCCTCGTCCCCAACGACCGTGGTCTTCTCGAACATCGGGAACTCGACCCCGTAGTTGACCTGGCAGAACTCGGCGATCTCGTCGGCGCTGCCAGGCTCCTGCTCCATGAAGTCGTTGGCGGGAAAGCCGAGGACGGTGAAACCCCTGTCCTTCTTCTCCGAGTAGATCGCCTGGAGTCCCTCGAACTGCGGCGTCAGGCCGCACTTGCTGGCCGTGTTCACGACCAGGGTGACGTTGCCGAGGTACTCGTCAAGGTTCTGCGGGGTTCCGTTCAGCCGGTTCATGGTTCCGGTCAGGACGACCGGGCTCTCGCTATCGCTCATGGGCGGGATCGTACCCGCCGCCGCTCCCGTCGTCACAGATAGGCTGCCCGCCATGAGTCTGCCCAGGATTCCCCGCGACCCTGAGAACGACTACACGAGGGAGGCCGCCCAGAGGCGGCGCGATCTGGTCATGGAAGAGACTGGTGCCGGACTCGATCACGTCTCCTCATTCTCCTTCGATCCAGGGGTCCTGCCGGGGAACATCGAAAACTTCATCGGAGTGGCGCAAGTGCCGATCGGCCTTGCCGGCCCGCTCCTGGTCGATGGCGAGCACGCGAAGGGGGAGTTCTACGTGCCGATGGCGACCACCGAAGGAACCCTTGTCGCCTCCTACAGCCGGGGAATGAAGCTTTGCGCCGAGGCGGGCGGAGTGAAGACCACGATCGTCGAAGACCGCATGCAGCGGGCCCCCGCCTTCCTCTTCGCCTCGGCCCGGGAGGCACGGGACTTCGTGGCCTGGCTCGACGCGCACTACGACGAGCTCAGGGAAGTGGCCGAGTCGACCACTTCGACCGGGAAACTGATCGAGATCGAGCGTTATCACGCCAGCCGTTTCGTGTACACCCGCTTCGATTACACGACCGGCGATGCCGCCGGCCAGAACATGGTCAGCAAGGCGACATGGTTCGCCTGCGAGTGGATCAAGAAGCATTACCCACCGCTCAATGGCTACATGCTCGACGCGCAGCTTTCAACCGACAAGAAGCACTCCCACATCAACACTCTCAAGACCCGGGGAAAGAGGGTCGTCGCCGAGATCACGCTGCCCGGAGAAGTGCTCGAGCGACGCATGCGGGTTACCGCCCGGCAGGTCTACCGGGCCCGCCAGATCGCGACCCAGGGCGGGATGCTCGCCGGCACTTCCGCCAACACGCCGCACCCGGCCAACGGGATCGCCTCCGTCTTCATCGCGACGGGCCAGGACGAGGCGAACGTGGCCGAGTCGCAGGCCGCGATCGGCTACTCGGAACTGAGGGGGGACGACTACTACGCATCTGTAACGCTGCCATCGCTGATCGTCGCGACCTATGGCGGCGGGACCGCCCTGCCGACCCAGAGCGAGTGCCTCAAGGTGCTGGGCTGCGACGGTCCCGGCAAGGTGAGGAAGCTGGCCGAGATCATTGCGGCGACCGTCCTCTGCGGGGACCTGTCGCTGGGCGCTGCCGTGGTCGCCGACGAGTGGGTCGAGGCGCACGAAACCCACGGCCGCAACCGCTGAGTCATCGGAAGACGCCGACGCCGTTCAGGCGATGCCCCCGACCTGAGTCGAGGCGCCGGACCTCACCTCTTCCCCGGGAAGTGTCTCGGAGGTGCCCTGGCTTTCGGTGAATCCGCCGCCTGCCTTCCAGATGATCGTGGCAACAATCGTCCCCGCGCCGGCTACCCCGGCGAGGATCAACGCCGCGGCCGGAAGGCCCATACCGGCACCGACGAAGCCGGCCAGCGGGTAGGTGATCAACCAGCAGAAATGTGACAGCGAGAACTGGGCGGCGTAGAGGGCCGGACGGTCATCGGGACCGGCCGAACGCTGGATGAGCCGGCCGGCCGGGGTCTGGACGAGGGACAGACCGGCGCCGACGACGAACCAGCAACCGATCAGGGCGACAAGGGTGCCGACCCCGCTCGCCAGAACCAGCATCAGGGTCAGAACAGCCCCGCCGAGCATCATCACCCGGTAATCCCTGACCCTTCGGAGCAACCGTGGCATCGCCACCGCAACGAGGATCGACCCGGCTCCCACCGCCCCGAGTGTCCAGGCGACCTCGTTGTCGGCGAGACCGAACTCGCCCTTGACGAAGACCACCGTGTTGATGATCACCATGGCGCTGGCCGCAGCGGCAGCGAAGTACACCGCGAAGAGTCCGCGCAAGCGTGGCACCCGGAGGTAGTGGCGCACGCCCCTCGTCAGCTGGCGCATGCGATGCGCGGAGAAATCGACGTCCCTCGTGAGCAGCGGAACTGCGGTGGTCGAGATCAGAAGGGCAGAGGCGAGGAAGGCGACCGCGTTGAGAGCGAAGAGCACGTCGAAACCGATCAACCCCAGCAGCAGTGCCGCGAAGACCGGACTGAGGATTCCTTCCAGCTCGTAGCTCATGCGGGTCAGCGAAAGGGCTTCCGTGTACTCGTCGACATCGCTGAAGATGTCCGGCACCACCGCCTGAAGGGCCGGCGTGAACCCCGCTGCCCCCGCGCTGAGGATGACGATCAGCACGTACACCTGCCACACCTGATCGACGAAGGCAATCGCTGCTACCGCGAGGGCGCGAATCAGGTCAAGCGAAACGAGCAGCTTCTTGCGCGAGACGTTTGCCGCCACGGTCGCCACCACCGGCGCGATCAGGACGTAGGTGACCATTTTCAGTCCCAGCGCTATGCCCAGCACCTCGCCGGCGTTGTCGCCCGCAAGATCGAAGGCGAGCAGGGCCAGGGCCACGGTCGAGAGCCCGAATCCGATCAACCCGATCATCTGGGCTGCGTAGAGCCGCCGGAAGACGGGTTGCCTCAGAGGGATGGCAAGGGAAGGTGTGCTCACGAGGCAGTTCTATCCCAAACGCCGCGCCAGCCCTTGCTTCGCCCATGGAACGCGCGGAGATCGCCCGCAAACCTGACACGAAGCCTTGTCAATGTTCTAGGCTGGTGCGATGAGCGCGACCGCTACCGCCACCGCCCGCCGAGTCCCGCCGATGGTGGACAAGGCCATGATCTCCCAGGTCTGGAAGGTCTCGACCGCAAAGAACGGCATCTTTGACCAGTCCCGGGCCACCTACGGAGACACTTTCGGACTCAACCTGGCCCGGGGTCGGTGGTTCTACTTTGCCGACCCGGAGGACGTGAAGCAGATCTTCACCGCATCGCCGACGGTCCTGCACGCCGGGAAGGGAAACGAGATCCTCGCGACCGCCCTCGGCGAGCACTCGGTCCTGCTGCTCGACGAGGACGAGCACCTCCGTCAGCGCAAGCTCCTCCTCCCCTCCTTCCATGGCGAGAAACTGGCCTCCCAGACGGACACGATGGAACGGATCTCGGAAGAGGTGGTCGCCCGGATTCCGAAGGGCGAGAGCTTCCAGGTCCGGGACATGAGCCAGGACATCGCGCTCGAGGTGATCCTCGAGGTGGTCCTGGGCACTGCCTCCACCGGCGAGCAGCATGACCGGCTCGGCGCGGCGACCCGGGACCTGCTCGAGTGGATCTCGAAGGGGTACCGGCTCGTCCTCTCCTCCCTGTTCGGCCCCCGAAGCAGGCCGATCAAGCGGATGTACAAGCCCGCCTTGGCACCGCTCGACCGGGGCCTCTACGACCTGATCGCCGGGCGGCGCGAGGCAGATGACCTCGCAGAGCGAAGCGACATCCTTTCGATGCTGCTGCTCGCCCGGGACGAGGACGGGCGGCCGATGACCGACGTCGAGATTCGTGACGAGCTCGTCACCCTCATCGTCGCCGGCCATGAGACGACCGCCACAGCGCTGGCCTGGGCCTTCGAGAGACTCACCCGGATCCCCGGAGGAACCGAGCGACTCCACGACGAGGCCGTTTCGGGGGAAGGCGAGTACGCCCGCTGGGTATCTCAGGAGGCCCTGCGACTGCGACCGGTGCTCGACTTCGTCCTGCGCCGGGTGATGGAACCGATCGAGGTCGGCGGTTACGAGTTCGAGCCTGGCGAGGTGCTCGCGCCCTCCATCTATCTGATCCACCGCCGGGAAGACATCTATCCGGAACCGCTTGCTTTCAAGCCGGAGCGCTGGGACGGAGTCAAGCCGGGGACCTACACGTGGTTCCCCTTCGGTGGCGGCGTTCGCCGCTGCATTGGCATGCAGTTCGCGATGGCCGAGATGGAGATCGTGATGCGGGCCGTCGCACGGGCGGGAGTCCTGTTGCCGGTAGGGCCCGATGAGGCGACCGTCTCCCGCTTCATCACCTCGTCACCGAAGCGGGGTGGCCAGGTCCGCTTCGCCTTCTGAGCGGGTCGCCCTTTAAGTACTTTCGCCCGCCCCCGGACTGGTCAGGGGCGGGCGAAGACTGGTTCCGGAATGTCCGGACCCGACTCAGGCGGTCGGGTCGGGGACTATCCGGATGTACGGCTTGGGCTCTTCCCATTCGCCGAAGATTTCCTTGGCCTGGTCGTTATTGACCGAGCCGGCGATGATCACGTCTTCGCCGCTCTTCCAGTTGGCCGGGGTCGCGACCTTGTGCTGCGCGGTCAGCTGGAGCGAGTCGATCACTCGCAGGACCTCGTCGAAGTTGCGGCCGGTGGTCATCGGATAGACGAGGATCAGCTTGACCTTCTTGTCCGGTCCGATCACGAATACGTTTCGCACGGTCTGGTTGTCGGCGGGAGTGCGCTCGGTCGGATCGCCTTCGACTTCGGCCGGCAGCATTCCGTAGGCCTTCGAGATCGCGAAGTCTGCGTCCGAGATCAGCGGGTAGTTCGGGGCAGTGCCCTGTGTCTCCTCGATGTCCTTGGCCCAGTCCTCGTGACGGTCGAGCGGATCGACCGAGAGACCGATGATCTTCACGCCACGCTCGTCGAAGGCCGGCTTGGCGTTCGCCATGTAGCCGAGTTCGGTCGTGCAGACAGGGGTGAAGTCCTTCGGATGCGAAAAGAGGACTGCCCAGGAGTCGCCGATCCAGTCGTGGAAGTTGATCCTGCCTTCGGTGGTCTCGGCTTCGAAATTCGGTGCTTCCTGTCCCAGCTGTAGGGCCATGCTTTCTCCTTTGGTATCGCGGTGCTTCTGCCGCAGCGTGACAGCGGCAACGCTTTTCAAGTTTCTGCGCGGAAATCCACTATAGCCCATATACCTGATCGGGATATAGGTATTTATCTCTGCGGCCTTGCTGCGGGCTCAGATGCTGCTTCCACCACCCTCCAGAAAGGCCATCAGGGCTTCGGCTCCGTTGCGCTGTGAAGGACCGCCTGCCAGTCCGCCCAGCATCCCGCTGCCGGTCATCAGCATGAACTTGAACTTCTGCCCGCCGGTCGTTTTCAGCTTTACCTCGATCGATGAGGAATCCATGATCAGCGAGGTCGGGGTGTTGCCCCCTCCCCCGCCGCCATAACTGCCCTTGGCGATCTCGTCCTTGCGAATGAAGGTGGCGGGCTGGCCGTCGAATTTACCCTTGCGATCGAGCGGCTGGACAACCAGGCGGGTAGCAGTGACCCCCAATGCGCTGACCGTCTGCCTGAGCATACTCCTCTGCCAGTTCACGGCGGCTACCCCGAGCAGATCTTCCCCGGGATCCAGCAACGATCGAAGTTGGTCACCATGGATCCTCTCGAAATCGTTGGCCCTTTCCTTTTCGGGCTCGTCCGACGATCTCGGCTTCAGTTCCATGGTCAGATCCTGATTACGTAGGAAGTGTAGTTGGAGATCGGGCTGTCGCTGGCGGCGCCGCGGAACTCGTAGACGTCGCAAAAGCGGAATCCCGAGCCGCTTTCCATCTCGTAGCTGCCGTTGACGGCGGCCGTCCTGCTGTGAGTGATGAAGTACTCGAACTCGACCCGTCTGGCCCGCTTGCCGAACATCGCCTCGAGCCAGGCGCGCATGCCCTCCCGACCCTCGATTGTGCCCTCGCCGACCAGGTCCCAGGTGATGTCTTCTGCCACGAAGTCGAGTGCCTTCTCGACTTCTCCGCCGATGAAGGCCAGGTTGAAGTCGAGCAGCCAGGCGGCGCGGGGAGAGTTGCCGCAACCGTCGGGAACGACGATCTCGGTCGAAGCTGGCTCCCTCTTCGGCTGTCCCATGGGCTTACCCTAACCGGAGATTGATCGAGCTCGTCCTCCTCGCAACCTTCACCGCCATTGCCACCGGCTTCGGAGCCATACCGGTGATGGTGCTCGGCCCGAGGGTGGAAGGGCTGGTCCCGCTGCTGCTCGGAATCGCAGCCGGCGTGATGGCCGTCGCATCCGTAATGGGGCTGATCCGGCCAGCCCTCGACCGGGGCACAGCCATCGAGGTCATGGGCGGAGTGTTGATCGGGGTCCTCTTCCTGCTGGCTGCGCGGCGGTATCTCAGTCACCTGCCTCGCGATTTCAGCGGTGCCGGCGGCCAGACGGGCCTGCTCATGTTCCTGGTCCTCCTCGTCCACAGCCTCCCTGAAGGCTTCGCAGTCGGAACCGCCTACCAGGCCGACCCCGCGAAGCTCGGAATCTTCGTGGTGATCGCGATCTCGATCCAGAACATTCCGGAGGGAACCAGTGTCGCCATTCCCCTGGCCGCCGCAGGCGCATCCGGCAGGAAGCAGTTCTGGATGGCCGTGGCAACTTCAGTTCCCCAGCCAATCGGAGCAGTGATCGCCTATCTGCTGGTGCAGGAGGTATCGGCCCTTCTGCCGGTTTCTTTCGGATTTGCGGCAGGCGCGATGCTTGCCCTGACCGTGGTCGAGATCCTGCCCGAGTCCTGGCGCGGCAACC
Source organism: Solirubrobacterales bacterium (assembly GCA_036780865.1). Classification (GTDB taxonomy): domain Bacteria; phylum Actinomycetota; class Thermoleophilia; order Solirubrobacterales; family 70-9; genus 67-14. Next base: position 18,932 of record DAIQCC010000019.1, read on the forward strand.
GGCGCCAGACGGCCCTTGGGCTGCTGGTATCGATCCCGGCGATGATCGCGCTCAGCCTCGCGCTTGAGGTGTGAGCAAACGCCGCGGCGGGCGGCTAGCGGTCTTCCTCGGGTTGCCCGGGCTCCTGCAGGACTCCCAGGACTTCCCCGATCTGTGAATCCTGCTCGACCGGGTGCCGCATCGGCAGGTCGGCGTGGAGCCGGTAGCGGTTCCGCCGCCCTTCCTTGATTCGTTCCAGGTATCCGGATTCGATCAGGTCTCCGATGATCCTCTGGGCGGCGCGCTCGGTGATGCCGACCCGCTCGGCCACGTCCCGGTGGCGGATCCCCGGATCCCGGGCGACGCAGATCAGGACATGCGCATGGTTAGTCAGGAAGGTCCATTTCGCCATTCTCGAACGATACCGCATTCCGAAATCCTGATTTATAAAAGACGGTTCTTGATACGCGACTTGTATTTCGTGTATTGTAGATCGCATGAACCAGTTGCTGAGTGTCTCCACCGTCCTTGTCGTCCTGGCACCCGCGCTCGCAGCGCTTATCGCCTGGCGCCAACCGAACAGTCGCGATGCCGGGGTCGCCGGGGTTGTCGGTGCCGGCCTCGGCGCAATCCTCTCGCTCATCATCTTCGGCGCCATGATCAGTGGATCGGGTGCCGAGACCTCCACCACCTCGGTGCTCGGCATCGAGTTCGGAGTCGGGGTCGACCGGCTGCTCGCGCCGCTGCTGCTCCTCGTGACCGCAGTGAGCTGCGTCGTACAGGCCTTCGCCTCCCGCTACCTCCACGGAGACATCAGGTTCGGGCGCTTCTTTCTGGGCGCCGGACTGCTGACGGCATCCACCGCCCTCATGGTCGCGGCGGAGACGCCGGCCACACTGGCGATCGGATGGACCGGTTCCGGCCTCGCGGTCATCGCCCTGCTCGGCATGTACCCCGGCTTCCGTAGCGCCGACGATGGGCGCCACTCCACCCTGCTGGTGTTCGCGGCGGGCGACCTGGCGCTCTGGACGGCGGTGATCATCAGCATCGCCGGGGTCAGCGACCAGGCGCTGCTCGGGATCGGGACTTCGGCCGTCGCCGGACAGGACGCGATCGCCGCCCTGGTCGCAGTGCTGCTCGTTGTTGCGGCACTTTCGCGCTCCGCGCAGCTGCCCTTCCGCTCCTGGCTGCCGGGAACGATCGCCGTGCCCACCCCGGTGTCGGCCCTGCTCCACGCCGGCGTGGTCAACGCCGGCGGCATCCTCCTGCTCAAGACCAGCGGCATGTTCACCGCCTCACCCCTGGCGACCCACCTCGCCTTCGCAGCCGGTGCGGCAACCGCGATCTACGCGACCGTCGCGATGATCGCGAGGCCTGACGTCAAAGGCTCGCTCGCCCACTCGACCGCCGGCCAGATGGGCTTCATGATCATGACCTGCGGGCTCGGGGCCTGGGTCGCGACGATCTTCCACCTGATCGGCCACAGCCTCTACAAGGCATCACTCTTCCTCGGCTCGGGTTCGGCGGTCACCGCCGAGACCTCGCGAATCAGGAAGCCTCGCGCGGCCGGCTCCGCCAGCCTCAACCCGGCAGCGATCGGCTTCGCCGTGCTCGTGCCGGCCGCCCTGCTCTCCGCCTTCGCCTTCGCCTGGTACCCGGAACTGAGCTGGACCAGCGGCGCGATCCTCGCCTTCGCCTGGGCTACCCTCGCCTGGGCGTCATACGGGTGGATCCGGCGCAGCCCCGGGGCACGCGGCATGGCCACCGGAGGCGCCCTGCTGACCCTGGCCGCAGCCGGTTACGTCGGATTGATCTCACTGGCCTACGACTACCTCGGCAGCACGGTGCCGCTGGAGACCGCGTCCACCGTCTCGCCCCTCTGGCTACTCGCCTTCGTGCCGGTTGCGATCGCCTGGCTGGCGGTCAAGTCCGGAAAGGCCGGCTTGCCGGGCAGGCTCGACGGCGCGATCTACGTACAGGCCCTCAACGCAGCAAGGACCAGCCGGTCGAGCGCGAGCCGCGGCTCGGCTGAACGACAACTCACCGGCAGCGGCACGTTGATGCCGCGCTCACAGGAGGCACGATGATGAATTCAGGCGCAACCGTCGACACCCCGGTGCCTCCGCGTACCGAATCGGACCGCTCACGGGTCCGGGCCGATGCCGAAGTCGCGGGATCGGTGATCAGCAAATCCTGGCCGCTTGAGACTTTCATCGCGGTCAATCCTTTGCGCTCGCTCGAACAGGAGCGCTTCGAGGAGGCAGTCAGGATCGCCGGGCAGACCCTTGGTGCCCGCGGCACGATGAGCGAATCCTGGTACCGCGAGCAGCGCGCGTCGGGAAGGATCAGCGAGGACGACCTGCGGGTCACGCTTCGGCGGCGCCTCGGCGAAGTACTTGGCCTGCCACCGCTGACCGTGGGTCGTGAGCGCTTCAGCCCGGAGGCGATCTTCCTCACCGACCTGATGGTCGGCGAAGAAGCTCCCGCACCGGTTCGCACGTACCTGACGGCCAGCGAACGCTTCGAACCGGATGTGTTCGACCAGGTGAACGAGGAGGCCAGCAAGTGGTGCGCCGCATACCTCGGGGCGGAATCGGCCGGCTGGCCGATGCCGGGCCGGGAGCGTGGCTTCTACACCGCATGGCGTGAGCTGATCGGGCTCGACCGCTCCCTTCCGGCAAGCGCCAGAAAAGATCTCTCGGACCTGCCGGACAGGCCCGAGGACGCGCTGCTCGACGCGCTGGAGAGAATCGGCGTGCCTTCGCATGCGATCCAGGACTACCTGCGCGCACAGGTAGGGGCGATGCCGGGCTGGGCCTCACTGGTGATCCGAATGTCCGAGACCGACGAAGGCATGGACCTGGTTTCCTACCTTGCGATGCGGGTGGCGATCGAGTCGGCCCTGCTCGAGGCCAGGGGAGTCAGCCTTCCGGTTCCCTACATCCACCCCGGCAGCCACGACGGCTGGCAGCCGACTCCGGAACGCAGCCGGACCGTGAAAGTGGTGAACGCTCTCGGAGCCCTGCCCGGTTCAAACCAGGAAGAGCTCCAGGCCATCGACGAGCTGCTGGCCAGGCTTCCACAGCGGGAACGGACACAGGTCTGGCTGGAAGCATATGAGGAGAACTACCGGGCCTCCCTTCTCGGGGAACTCGAACGGCCCAGAGACCTCGAAGAGTCGCGACCCGACGCCCAGCTGGTCTGCTGCATCGACGTCAGGTCCGAAGGTCTGAGGCGGCAGTTCGAGCAGATCGGCAACTACGAGACCCTCGGATTCGCCGGCTTCTTCGGCGTTCCGATCAGGTACCAGGACCTGGACGGCAACCGTCCCTCGGATCTCTGCCCGGTACTGATCGAGCCAAAGAGCTCGGTCTTCGAGGAACCGCTTCAGGGAGCGGAGAAGCTCTCCGAGCGGCGACTGGCCCGCGAGAACTCGGTCAACTCCGCGAAAGACGGCGTCCATGAAGCCGAGACCAACCCGATCGCTCCCTTCGCCCTGGCCGAGATGTCGGGCTGGATCAAGGGACCGGTCGCCGCAGCACGCACTCTGGCGACCCGCCGGTTCGGAGCGCTGAGGTCACGGCTACGCGAGAAGACGGTGCCCAGGGCGCCCACCGTGATCGACGTCGAGCGCGACATGCCCCTCGACGAGCGGGTGCTCTTCGCTGAAGTGGCGCTGAAGACAATGGGCCTCACCGAGCGCTTCGCGAAAGTCGTGATCCTCTGTGCGCACGGAAGCACCACCGAGAACAATCCCTACGCCTCTGCGCTCGACTGCGGTGCCTGCGGCGGCCATCGCGGAGCGCCGAACGCCCGCGCCGCAGCCGCGATCCTGAACCGGGAGGACGTCCGCGCGATGCTGGTCGACCGGGGCCTCGAGATCCCGTCCGACACGGTCTTCGTCGCGGCCGAACACGACACCACCATCGCCCGGGTCGAGATCCTCGAGCCCGAACTCGCCCCGGCGGAAGTCGCCGGAGAGATCGCCCGCATCTCGCGGGACCTCGCCGCGGCAACCGGCAGGCTCAGCCTCGAGCGGAGCCGCGACCTTCCGGGCGAGAACGCGAACGGCAAGGTCGCCCGGGCCGAATCCGGCGTGTACCGGCGCTCGCAGGACTGGGCGGAGGTCTACCCCGAGTGGGGGCTGGCCGGAAACGCCGCCTTCATCATCGGCCCCCGCCCGATGACCGCGGGTGTCGACCTGGGGCGCAGGACTTTCCTCCACTCCTATGACCCGAATGACGACGCCCTGGGCGAAGCGCTCGAAACCATCCTCACCGCCCCGGTCGTGGTTGCGCAGTGGATCAACTGCCAGTACTACTTCTCGACGGTCGAACCGGTCGTCTTCGGGGCCGGAACCAAGGTCACCCACAACCCGGTCGGAAACGTTGGTGTGCTGTCTGGTCCCGACGGGGATCTGAAGCTCGGATTGCCCTGGCAGTCTCTGGCCGACGGCGACCGCCTCGTCCACGAGCCGATGCGTCTGCTCGTGGTGATCGAAGCGCCACTCGAGCGGATCGCGACGGTGATCGACCGGAACCCCTCGGTGAGGGATCTCTTTGAAAACGGCTGGCTGAGTCTGGCAGCCCGGGAAGACGCGGCGTCCGGCTGGATGCGGCGCGAAAGGAACGGTGAATGGACACCATGGGAAACACGTTAGAGACGATGGAAGGCGCCGGCCTGTCGAAGATGGCCAAAGTCGAAATCGTGGTCGAGGGAGCCGACTCGCACTCAGTGAGGGAGGTGTTCCGCGCCAACGGGGCATCCGGCTTCACCAGCCTCTCCGGTGTATCCGGGCTGGGTCATGGTGGCTACCACCAGGGTCGGCTGATCTTCAACGAGCAAGCCACCCTTGAGCTGTTGATCACGGTGGTCCCGGAGGAAAGGGTCGAGTCCCTGATGGCGGGACTGCGCCCCATCCTGAACAGCTCGTCCGGGGTGATGTTCATCTCCGAGACCTGGGTCAGCCGGCCGGAGTACTTCGAATGAGCGTGACCTTCGAGCAAAGAGAACATGACCGGGAGGCACCCGCGAGGAACCTGGTGGTCGCGATGGTCGGGGCGGGCCAGCTTGCCCGGATGACCCACGAGGCGGCGATCAAGCTCGGCATCCGGCTTCGGGTCCTTGCAGGAAGCGATAGGGATCCTGCAGTATTGGCAGGGGCCGAGCACCTGGTCGGCAGGGCCGACTCGATCGACGACCTGCGCCGGCTCGCCTCCGGGGCGGATGTACTCACCTTCGACCACGAGGGCGTACCTCCGGAGCTGCTCGCCGAGCTCGAGAGCGAGGGCGTGAAGATGGCACCCACCCGCGCGGCAAAGCTGATGGCGCAGGACAAGCTTCACGCCCGGGTCAGCCTCGACGAACTCGGGTATCCGGTCCCCCCATTCGAGGCACCGGTCGATGCGGAGGCCGCGAGGAACTTCGCCGGACGCCACGGGCTCCCGGTCACCGTGAAGGCGGCCCGGGGCGGGTACGACGGAAAGGGGGTGTGGCAGGTTTCGGACCTGGACGAACTCTCCCGG
>DAIQCC010000019.1:24445-52404 GCA_036780865.1 Solirubrobacterales bacterium
CTCTACGATGACCCGGGGAACGGGCTGATCCTCGAACCGACCCTCGACATCGTCGAGGAACTTGCGGTGATCGTGGCCCGATCCACGACCGGAGAGAGGGTCACCTACCCGGCCGTCACGACCGTCCAGAGAGACGCAATGTGCCGCGAGATTCACGCCCCCGCGGACGCTTCATCCTCGGTGATCGCCCGGGCCAGGGGAATCGCAACCGACATCGCGGAAGACATCGGTGCGACAGGCATCCTCGCGGTCGAATTCTTCCTGACCGGCGAAGGCCTGCTGGTCAACGAACTGGCTCTCCGGCCGCACAACTCGGGCCACTACTCGATCGAGGGCTGCGCCACCTCACAATTCGAGCAGCACCTGCGAGCGGTGCTGGGGCTGCCTCTCGGCCTGCCCTCGCTGGTGTCTCCGTCGGTCGTCACCGTGAACGTGGTCGGCCCGGAGTCAGGCGGCGATCCCCGGGCCAACCTCGAACTGGCGTTGAACGTTCCCGGTGCCCAGGTGCACCTCTACGACAAACAACCCCGCCCCGGCCGCAAGCTCGGCCACGTGACGGTCTGCGGCCAGGACCTGGAACCAACCAGGAAGGCAGCCCTGATGGCAGCGCGGGCACTGGAAGGAGAACGCGCATGAGTGACGACGCAAGCAACCCTCTGGTGGGAGTCGTGATGGGCAGCGACTCTGACCTGAAGATCATGGAGCAGGCGGTAGCGGCACTCGACGAGTTCCACATCCCCCGGGAAGTTCGGGTGACCTCCGCCCACCGGACCCCGGGGATGATGTTCGACTACGCGACCAGCGCCCACAGGCGGGGGCTTCGGGTGATCATCGCCGGGGCCGGCGGGGCCGCCCACCTGCCCGGCATGGTCGCGTCCGCGACCCCGCTTCCGGTGATCGGTGTTCCGATCTCGCTGAAGAATCTCGACGGACTCGACTCGCTCCTCTCGATCGTCCAGATGCCGGCCGGCGTGCCGGTGGCGACAGTAGCGATCGATGCGGGAAGGAACGCCGGCCTGCTGGCCGTGCGAATGCTGGCCATGGGGGACCCGGAACTGACCGGCACCCTGATCAGCCACCAGGCAGCACTTTCTGAAACAGCCAAAGAAAAGGACCTTCGGGTCCAGACCAGGTTCCCCGGCACCGGCGGACCCGAAAGGACATGATGCTGAACGACAAGCGACTCCTCATCACCGGCGTCGTCAACACGGACTCGATCGCCTTCGCGACTGCGGAGCGGGCACTCAACGCCGGCGCAAGGGTGATGCTCACCGCCTTTCCCCGCGATCGCCAGCTGACCGAGGAGGCCGCCAGGCACCTGCCAGGAGAGGTCGGTGTGGCCGAGCTCGATGCGACCAAGGCCGAGGACATCCAGGCGCTCGGTCAGCGTCTCTCGGAGGATTTCGGACACCTCGACGGAGTACTCCACGCGATCGCCTTCGCTCCCCGCGAAGCGCTCGCAGGGGACTTCTTCGAAGCACGGCCCGAAAGCGTCAGCCTCGCCTTTCACACCAGCGCCTTCTCGTACGCCAGCCTGGGCCGTCTGCTGCGCGACCTCGCTCCCGACGGGGGCGGCGGCTCACTGATCGGCCTCGATTTCGACGCTGCGGGCGCCTGGCCGGTCTACAACTGGATGGGTGTCTGCAAGGCTGGCCTGGAATCGGTCAACCGGTACCTGGCCCGGGACCTCGGCCCGCTCGGCATCCGCTCGAACCTGATCGCCGCAGGCCCGCTCCACACCCGGGCGGCGGGCGGCATCCCGGACTTCGATGCACTCCTTGACGCCTGGGAGAATCGCTCGCCCCTGCCCTGGGATCCGGAAGACCCGTACCCGGTCGCGGACGTGGCCTGCTTCCTCTTCTCTAACCTGGCTCGCGCGATCAGTGGCGAGATCGTCCACGTCGATGGCGGCTACCACGCGATGGCCGGCAACCTGAGAAAAGTTGAAGCAGAAGAGCTGGTCGGGGGTGCCGCGTGAACACCATCTCCGAAGAGAGCCTGATGCCGGCGGCCTACGACCGTCTGCTGCTCGCATTCTCGAATCTCCGCGGATACGGGATCGAGGCGCGAATCTGCGATGGCGAGGATCCCGAGGTGGAAATGGACCGTATTCAGCAGCAGTTGCGGCGGCGCTTTCCGGATGCGACCGGTTGCTGCCTGGTCGCGCTGCGAACGGACCTCGACTGCTTTGGCCCTGACGGCGAGATGACGAAGCCCCTGCTGGTCCACCAGCGGGGGCTCTCGGTCAGGCCGGCAGCCCGGGCGGCACTTGGGAAGTTCGACCTGGCCGTTCGGGAGGGCGACGGTTCACGAATGCTGGTCTTCGATGCGCGATCCGACGGGAACTGGATCCAACAAGACTCATCGCTCGCGGGTCTTCAGCAGTGAGGCTCCGATCGAGGCTCCGACCACGATTGCGATGAACGGCAGTGACACCCAGATCGGCACCTTGCCGAAGAGGTCACCCCAGATGAACTTCAGGCCGACGAAGACGAGCACGATCGAGAGACCGGCCTGGAGGTAGACGAAGCGGTCGATCGCCCCGGAAAGCATGAAATAGAGGGCGCGAAGACCAAGCAGGGCGAAGGCGTTCGAGGTGAAGACGATGAAGGTGTCCGTGGTGATCGCGAAGATTGCGGGGATCGAGTCGATCGCGAAAACCAGGTCGGCCGACTCGATCATCACCACCGTCGCCAGCAGCGGCGTGGCGATCCAGATGCCGAACAGCGGCCTGCGATCGGTCACCACCTCCGACGCATCGATCTCGTCCTTGCGAACCCAGAACTTCGCTCCGTGGAAACGGTCTGAGACGGGGACCAGCCGGCGGAAGGCGCGCAGGACCACATTCGCGCCCGGGTCTATCTCCGAGTGGTCGTGGGTCGCCATGCGGATGCCGGTGATGATCAGCACGGCAGCAAACACGTAGACGATCGGATCCCAGGCCTCGAGTAGCTCCGCACCGAGGAAGATGAAGATTCCCCTCATGATCAGGGCGCCGATTACGCCCCAGACCAGCACCCGGTGCTGATACTCGGCGGGCACCGCAAAGTAGGTGAAGATCAGGGCAAAGACGAAGATGTTGTCGACCGAGAGGGCCTTCTCGATCAGGTAACCGGCGAAGTATTCGCCCCCCGACTCTCCGCCAGCGGTCACGGTCACGATGACGCCGAAGATCAGCGCAAGCGCGACCCAGCCGAGGCTCATCCACGACGCCTCGCGGAAGCCGATCACTTTGGCATCCCGGTGAAGGACCGCCAGGTCGAGAAAGATCATCAGCGCCACGAAGGCGATGAATGCGACCCATGCCCAGAACGGAACGTCCATCAGTTTGTCTCGCCCTTCATACGAAACAGATTACCGGATTTATATGTCGTGTATATGGCCGGGGTGATCAGCGGGACCGGAGCGGCCCTCAGGATCCGGCCAGTGCCCCTGCGTACACCTGCCAGGCCAGCGCCGTCTTGGCGGTGATGCTGAGCCAGATGTAGACCTTCTCCGCGAAGAGCGATTCCTGCCAGCGGCCGCGACCGCGGTAGGTCAGCCACATGTTCAGGGCAAAGCAGTTGAAGAGCAGGAACAGGGTCACGAAGATTCCGTAGACGAACCCCGGCACGCCGTCAGCGTTCGATCCGGAGAGAATGAACTGGATCACTATCGCGATCCAGGGCACCGCTCCCGCGATACACCCGTAGACGAACGGGGCCCAGTCGACCTCCTCCCGGCCGGCGTTGGCCCTTTCCATGGCCAGGCCAAGAAGGATCATCGAAGCGTTCACGCCGAAGATCGCCAGCAGGGCAACGGCATCGCTGACGCCAGAAAGCATGGCGATCAGAACGATCATCACCGACGCGCTGATCGAGTACTCGTACCAGCGGGCAGGATTGCGACCCTCGGAGATGTTCTGCTCGTACCAGCGGCGACCGAATGTGGCAACCAGCAGGTGGTCGATTGCCGCGAGCAGGAGGAACAGGGCCACGAGCAGGTCGATGCGGAGGCTGAAGAGATCCGTACTTCCGTAATCGCCGCCCCCCGGTGGTCCGGTCAGAAACTGCCCCGTGACCGGCAGCGAGGCCGGCTTGGCCACGATCAGCAGCACCACGACCTGGGCCGCGAAGAGGATGGTGGCGAAGACGTTCAGCTTCCTCAGGCCGGAAAGCGACATGCCCGCAAGCCTACATAGCCCCCGGTCCGGGCCCGCAACGTTCAGAACGCGGTTGCACGAGGCAGATACTTGCTTTTCATGTAGTTGCTGCTATATGTTTTTGAAGTATGAACCGGCGACCAGTCATTCTCGCAACTCTCTGCCTCTGTGCCTTCGCGGTCAACCTCGACGTGACACTCGTCAACGTCACTCTCCCCACCCTGGTCGTCGACCTCGGTGCGACGACCCGCGAGCTCCAGTGGATCGTCGATGCCTACACCCTCACCTTCGCGGCCCTGGTGCTGGCGGCGGGAAGCCTCGGAGACCGTTTCGGCCGGCGCCGGACGCTGATCGTCGGTCTCTGCGTCTACGGCATCGGCAACGCCGCCGGAGCTCTCGCCCCCGACACGACGAGTCTTGTGGCCACCCGTGCCGTCATGGGCATCGGCGCGGCGATCATCTTCCCGACCACCCTCTCGATCATCACCAACGTATTCACAGAGCGCGGAGAGCGGGCCCGCGCGATCGGTCTCTGGGGTGCCAGCACGGGCATCGCCATCGCGCTCGGCCCGATTGTCGGCGGGGCCCTGCTCGAATCGTTTTCCTGGCCTGCCACTTTCCTCGCCAAGGTCCCGGTCGCGATTCTCGCGATCGCCCTCGTGGCAGCATTCGTCCCCGATTCCCGCGACCCGGAAGCTCCCCGGCTCGACTTCCCCGGTCTCGGCCTCTCCACCGCGATGGTCGGACTGGTCGTCTACGCGCTGATCGAGGCCCCCGACGCGGGCTGGCTCTCTACCCAGACCCTCCTGTTCTTTGCCGCAGCCGCTCTGGCCACGGTTGCGTTCGTTCTCTGGGAGCGAAAGGCAAGCTCGCCGATGCTGGACGTGAACATCTTCCGCAACCTCAGGTTCTCGGCCGCTTCCGTCTCGGTCACGGTTTCATTCTTCGCGCTGGCCGGGTTCATCTTCCTTGTTACTCAGTACTTCCAGTTCCTGAAGGGTTACGGACCACTTGAAACCGGCCTGAGACTGTTGCCGGTGGCGACTTTCGTCGCGCTCTCCTCGGTGATCGGAACCCAGCTCGCGGTCCGCTTCGGCACCAAGTTCGTGGTCGGCGGCGGCCTGGTGCTGCTTTCGGTCGCCTACGCCTGGGTTTCGACAGCCAGCGTCGACACCAGCTACCTCGAGATCGCCGGCCAGATGGTCCTGCTCGGCTCGGGAATGGGGCTGACCAGCGCTCCAGCCACGGAATCCATCATGGGAGCGGTTAGCAACGCGAAGGCCGGAATCGGATCGGCGGTCAACGACGCCACCCGTGAGCTGGGCGCCACGCTCGGGGTCGCCGTTATCGGGAGCGTGTTCGCATCCCTTTACCGGGATGCCTTCGTGGATGGTGCGGTGCGGCAGATCCCGCCGGCGGCGCTCGGCCCTGCCGAGGACTCGATCGGTGGCGCCCTCATCGCCGCCGAGCGACTTGCGGCAGAAGGAGCCACCCAGGCCGGCATTACCCTTCAGACTGTCGCCTCCGCCGGCTTCTTCGACGGCATGCAGGCCGGCTGCCTGGTCGCCGCGGGGGTCTGCGCTCTCGGCGCGATCTTCTGCTTTGCCGTTCTGCCGGCCCACCCCCAGGAGGAGCGCGGACCCGACGACGAAGCCACCACCGCCGCGCCGCTTGATGAAGTGTCGGTGACAGGCTGATGGGCGAGAACCGCACATACGGACAGCGCTGCGGGCTGGCGCTCTCGCTGGATCTCCTCGGCGAACGCTGGACCCTGCTGGTGATCCGCGAACTGGCCCGCGGGCCGAAGCGGTTCGGTGACCTGCAGTCGGGCCTCAACGGGATCGGCACCAACCTGCTCTCGGCTCGACTGAAATCCCTGGCAGCGGAAGGCATCGTCGAGAAGGTGAAACTCCCGCCGCCCGCTTCGGCCACCGCCTACGCGCTGACCGATCGGGGTCGGAGCCTGCAGCCGATCCTTGAGGACCTCGCGGTCTGGGGTTACGGCATGATCGGAACTTTCGGGCAGCAGCCCGACCTCGAGACCAGGGCCGCCTGGGCGGCGATGACCATGAAGGTGTTCATGGACCGAGCCGATGCGGCTCCTCCTGTCGGCATCTACGGCTTCCGGGTCGGAGAGGAAGCGTTCTGGCTGCGGGTGACGGCGGACGGCTCCGAGTTGCTTGATGGCCGGTCCCCCGTTCGCCCCGACGTGGATGCCGAGATGGACACCGACTCCTTCTTTGCCCTGGCCACCGGAGCGACCGGCCTGAAAGACTCCAGCGCCGTGATCAACGGTGACCGCGAGAAGTTAGAGAAACTGATCAGGACCTTCCGGCTTCCCCTGCCGGCAGGCGACACCAATCCTTGAACGACGAATTCCCGACCCTGCCGGCCGAGGTCGAAACCTGCGTGATCGGGTCCGGCCTCGGCGGCCTCTCGATCGCCGCGGCACTCGACGAGGCCGGCGCCGACTATCTGGTGCTCGACAAGGGCCGCACTCCCGGCGGCCGGGCCGCTACCCGGAGATTCGCCGATTCGCGATTTGATCACGGCCTGCCCTTCGTCACGGACAAGGGGCCGCTGACCAGAGCGATGATCGAACGGGGCGAGGGTGCAGGGCTTCTTCGTCGCATGGATAGGTTCGATGGCCATGACGACGGCTGGTTCTCGCCGGCCGGGATCTCCGCCCTTGGCAAACACATGGCCGCCGGCCTGCGAATACGAAACCAGGCCAGGGTGACCTCGATCGAAGCCGATGGGACCGGCCTGACCCTGAAGATTGAGACCGGCGAGGAAAGGGTCGAGGTCCGGATCCGGACAAACCTGATCGTCACGGCACCCCTCCCCCAGGCGATTGAACTTCTCGCGCCGCTCGCCCCGGACTGGAACTTGCCGGGCGCGTCCCCCTACGACGAAGCCGTGGTCGCCATGGTGCGGGTTGACCCCTCCAGGCTGTCGGAGGGGCCGGCCCACCAGCTGCTGACCGGGGGGAACGGGATTCTGGTCAGGGACTACCTGAAGTTCGCCGACGTGGAGCCCGGCGTGAGCCTCAGGTTCTCGCCGGCCCTGAGCAGATCGCTCTTCGACCGGGAAGAAGAAGAGATCGTGGCGGCGGTCCGGGCCGAGCTTGAGACGATGACCGGACCGCTGGACCCGGCGATGGTGCAGGTCATGCGGTGGCGTTACGCAAACGGGGCGGGAACCATCATGGAACCGTTCCTCGAAACCACAGTGGCCGGAGTGCGGATCCGTGTCTGCGGGGACTCGTTTCTGGCAGGACAGGCCGACGGTACCGAGGCATCGCTCGCATCCTGCCGGGCTGCCCTGGATTCGCTCAGCTGAGTTTTCCCGGCCGTGTCGGCAGGTCTGATTCACTTGCCGGCGTGAATCGCAATGACGAGAGAGTCATCGAGGGGATGCGCCGGCAGCAGACGCTCCGGGAATCGCATCTCGAACAAGGCGAGCGGCTCGGATGGAAGTCCGGCTTCGGCACCGAGGGTGCGCGTGAGGCCCTCGGAATCGAGCAGCCTTTGGCCGGTTTCCTGACCACGGCGACCATTGTGCAATCGGATGCAACCGTCGACATCGGGAGTTGGGGCATGCCGCTCATCGAGCCCGAGGTTGCGGTGAGACTCGGAACGGACCTCGCTCCGGGAGCCTCGGCCGAGGAGGGCGCCCGGGCGATAGAGGCGGCCGCCGCGGCGATCGAACTGGTCGACCTCGGTTCAATCGAAAGTGTCGAGGACATCCTCGCCGGCAACATCTTTCACCGGCACGTCATTCTTGGCGGGTTTTTCGAGGTCACCGATTCGACCCTCCCGGATGTCAGGGTCCGGGTGACCGCGAACGGCTCGGAAGGCCCCTGGAACGACCCCCGGGATGTAGTGGGTGACCTGGGCCAGGTTGTCGCTTCGCTCGCGGACCAGGCCGGACTGGCCGGCGACGGCTTCATGGCCGGCGACATAGTGATCACGGGGGCTGCCGTACCGCCCGCGGCTCTCAACCCGGGCGACAGGTACATCGTGGAAACCGACACCGGCAGTTCGGTAGCCGTGAATGTTGCGTCGGCCGACTGAACCCGGAATGGCGTGATCCTCCTTGCCTTCTGATTCGGAACTCGTGTGGTCGAGCGACGGTGGGGATTTTCGCCCGGAGCAGAAGCGGGGAAGGAAGAAAGGCAAGCGGCGAACCCAGGATGCGAGCGCTCCCGGTCCGGCACCGGCCGGATCGACGATCAAGGTGAAGCGGGAGACCTCCGGACGGAAGGGAAAGACCGCGACGACGATCTCGGAGATCCCGCTCGACGAGGACGAGACCAGAGCGCTGGCAAAGCGGCTCAAGCAGCACTGCGGCGTCGGCGGAACCTCCCGCGGCTCCAGCATCGAGCTTCAGGGGGACCATCGCGACAAGGTGATCGCCTTCCTCGAAAAGGAAGGCCACCGGGCCGTCAAGGCCAGCGGCTGACCTCGAGCCTCCGCTAAGGCTAGTCGCAGGGGAATCCGGCCACTTCACGGAAGAAAATCGGGGCGACTGGATTTGAACCAGCGACCTTTCGACCCCCAGTCGAATGCGCTACCAAACTGCGCCACGCCCCGTGCGTGAACGGAGACTCTACCGGGAGAAGGGCTGACGGCGCGCCCTGAAGGAACCGGCTCCGGCCGGTTGAAGCGGGCGACGGGAATCGAACCCGCCCTAGGAGCTTGGAAGGCTCCTGTGCAACCAATACACCTCGCCCGCAGAGCGAAACTGGCCTTGGTTTTTGTGGGCCAGCATCAGTTTCTCAAATCGTGACAAAACTATCCGGGAGGCGGGGCGCCCAGGACTCGAACCTGGAACCTTCGGCTTTGGAGGCCGCTGCTCTGCCAAATTGAGCTAGCACCCCGGGGGCGGTCAATCCTACTGCGTTGTTTGTCGATCAGTTGTCAGGTCTGCCCGCCTTGACGTCCGACGCCTGTACGAACATATGTTCGTGCCTCGGGTCCATTCGATAGAGCTACGGGATGCGGTCGGCGAACTGCTAGACACCGGGCTTTCGGATTACGAGATATCGAGACGCACCGGAGTCGGGAGGACCACCGTTCAGCGGTGGCGACTCCGGGGCATCCCCGCAGATCAGCCCGAAATTTCAATCGAGATCGAGCCCGAATCATGGGATGACGCAGATCGAAACGCCTATGCATATCTGCTGGGTCTCTATCTGGGAGACGGGTACGTAGGAACAATCGGGAGAACCCACTCGCTTGTCATCGCCTGCGATATCCGGTACTCCATTGCTGCCCTGTGCGAGATGGCGCCCGGAAAATGGGGATCGCTCAGTGGTGTGGTCGGTACCCCATCCTCGCCCCCGGCAATAATGGCGGTGCGAACAGATCGCGTCCGATGACCAACGCCGCCGCAAACGTCACTCCCCCAACCCCCGAATCTTCCACAATCGGAGGCGTCGGGCTGGGCGCGATCCCCAAGCAACAGAGGGGCATTGAAGTCCGGGACCGGCTCTACTCGGCCGCGATCAGGGAGATCGATGCGAAGGGGATCGAAGAATCGCGGGTCGAGAACATCGTCGCTGAAGCCGGCACCAGCTGGGGAACCTTCTTCCGCTACTTCCCCCGGAAGGAAGACATCTTCCTTCACGAGTCGGCCCGCAACTTCCGGGAACGACTCCGCCCCGCCTGGGACAAAGCCATCAACGACGAAAACACGCCGATCAGGGAAGGCGCCCGCCGGATCATCCTCATGATGATGGAACCGGAGATCAGTCCCCGATTCCACGCCGAGATGCTCGCGGAGACGCTCAGCCATCCCGCCCGGTTCGCCGCGATCCTCGGCGAGGGCGAACTTCCCCTAGCCGTACTCATGGCCGGGCTCCTTGCCGAAGGCCAGAATCGCGGCGAAGTGAAGTCCGACGCTCCGATTCCCGTCTGCGCGGCCGTATTGCTCGCCGGGGTCATGTTCTCGGCCTCGAGGGTCCTTCAGGACGTTGCGGAAGGAACCCGGCCCGGCTCGGACATCGCCGAGGTCGCCAACCAGGCGTTCGACCTCGCCTGGTCCGGCGTCGGCACCTGAATCGGCAGGGGTCCGGCTCACTTCCCGCGAAGTTGGGAGAATCCCCGGACCGGCTCAGACCGGCAGACAAGCGGACGTGGCGGAACTGGTAGACGCGTCAGGTTTAGGTCCTGGTGCCCGCGAGGGTGTGGAGGTTCGAGTCCTCTCGTCCGCATTCATTTGGCCTTCATGCGGTGCCCGGGGATGCGGACATCCGGGTTTGAATCTATGATCGGCACATGGCGGTTGGAGAGGCAAGGCCCGGCTACGAGCTTTGGCGCCCGAACAGGGAGAAGTCCGCGTCCCTGACCACCCGGTTTCTGGCCGTGGTGCTACTGGTCGTTTCAGCGGTCCTGATGCTGATCGTGCTGCTCGGCGGATGGGACGTGCTGGTTGGCGGTTCGACCTACGGAATCATCGGACTGGTGATGGTCGCCCTGTACCTGCTGCTCGCCGTGATGACCTGGCGGTGGAGCCGGGGAGCGCTGTCCCTGACCATGGCCCTTTCAGTCCTGTTCGGCATCTTCTTCACCGTCGGCGCCAGCTCCTGGTTTGCCCGTGACAAGCCCGGCTTCACCGAGTCGGCCCTCCCGGCCGACCTGATCGGCCTGCTCGTGGTGCTGCTTGTTCCCGTTCAACTTGCCCTGCTCATCGCCTGTGCGATCGGCTTCCAGCAGGAGTGGCATGTCGAAGAGGAACGGCCAATCGGCTCCGGCGACGGAAGCGGCCAGTCCGACGACGTCGAAACCGGTTCGCTGGCCGGCGCCTCCTGAGCCGAGCGGCATAGACTTGGGCGTCCCGGCGGCGGTGGCGGAACTGGTATACGCGACGGACTCAAAATCCGTTGCCCGCAAGGGCGTGTGGGTTCGATTCCCACCCGCCGCATTGGGAGCAGCTAATGGCCGCCGCTGACGAAAAATCCCAAGAAGAAGCCGAAGAAGCCGCGCCGGAAGAGGTACGGCCGATCAACGCCGGCAACGAGGCGCCGCCTACGCTCCGGGAGGCAGAGAAGGCGGCGAAGGCTGAAACGGGCAAGACCGCGGAGGAAGATGACGGAGCGGACGAGGAGGAGCCGGACCGGAAAGACCGTCGTGGCCAGGACGATGGCGACGTCCTGTCGAGCGGTCCGACCGGGGTCGCCGGTAGTGACCTCGAACGGCGCGCTGCCACCCGGCTTGTCGAGGAACTCGAAAGCAAGGGACGGGACGCGAGGGTGCAGGAAGTCCGGATTCCGGCCCCCGAAAGCGCAACGATCACCCTTCACGCCCTGATTACCGTGGCCGCCAGCCTCGCGGGACTGAAGTGGCCGGCGATCGGTGCGTCGATCTGTCTGATTGCCGCCTTCTCCTTCTACGCCGAACGAGGTCTCGGCATCCGGCTGCTCGGCAAACTGATTCCGGGCCGGCGCACAAACAACGTCCTCTCCCCTCCCCCCGGCCCCGCCTGGGAGGAAGTCGATGTGATCCTCGCCACCGGTTATGACGTTCCTGACTCCTATCCGGCCGGCGACTGGCTGGCCAACCGCTTCTCGGGCAGGCTCACCACCGACCGGATCCTCTTCTATGCCGGCATGATCGGCACGTTCGCGGCCCTGATGATCCGCGCGGTCGAGATCGAGGACACGGCGCTGAGTCTCTTCCAGACGATCACGACCGCAATCCCGCTGGTGGTGATCGCCGCCCAGATCGACCGCTACCTCGCCGGTACGCCGGTCGCGACCCAGGAAGACCTTGCCGCGGCCCGGGACGTGATGGCCGCCGCCCGCGAGGCGGACGACGAGTCCGAGGGAGAATCCGGTATCGCGATCTGCTTCTTCGGGGCCGAAAGCGCTTCCGCGGGTGGAGCTGCGGCATTCTTCTCGAACAGCCGGCTGAAGCTGAAGGAGGGTTGCGCGGTGGTGAATCTTGTCCGTGGCGCGAGGGGCACAGCGCCCGAGGTCACGGGCAGTGAAGGTGACCTGATGCCGACCCGGATGAGCCCCGGGCTCGCCGGGGAGAGCCCCCTCAAGCCGAAGGTGGTCGCCCTGCGGACCCAGACCGCCGCGACGATCGCCCGCAGGAACGGGCTGCCCGCAACCTCCGTCGTCGGTCGTGGCGAGTCGGGCGTCGACGTCCTGCTGGACACGGCAGACGGTGCCCTTGCTGACAACGAGGAGAAGGTTTGACCCCGGAACCGCTCTGGACCCCGACCGCGGAAGCGGTCGAACAGTCAAAGCTGACTGCCTGGGCCAGATGGCTGAAGGAGCAGGGGATCGGCCCGGACAGCGAGGATTACGCCGACCTCTGGCGGTGGTCCACCGACGAACCCGAGCAGTTCTGGCGGTCGATCTGGGACTACTTCGACGTGCTCCACGACGGCGAGGCGACCAGCGTCCTCTCCAGCCACGCGATGCCCGGAGCCAGATGGTTCGAGGGCACGAAACTGAACTACGCCGAACACATCTTCCGCGATCGTGATCCGGATGCCATCGCGATCATCGGGCGCGCCGAAGGTGGCGGCTGGGAGCGCGACATGACCTGGGGTGACCTCAGGGAAGCGGTGATCAACGCCCGGTCATTCCTGGAGTGGCACGGCGTTACAGAAGGTGACCGGGTCGCTGCGTACATGCCGAACGTATGGGAGACCGTCGTCCTCTTCCTCGCGACGGCGAGCCTCGGTGCAGTCTGGTCCTCCTGTTCTCCCGATTTCGGTGCGGGGGCGGTCCGGGACAGATTCGCTCAAATCGAACCAAAGATCCTGATTGGCATCACCGACTACGACTACGGCGGAAAGAACTTCGACCGGCGCGCAACCGTGATCGAGCTCGCCAACTCGATGCCCTCCGTGGAGAAGGTTCTCTTTCTCGGTGACGGCGACGCGATGTACGACCTGCCCGAGGGAGTCGAATGGGATGACGAACGGTTCCTGACCAGCGCAGACCTCCATGACGGCACAGATGGCCGTCCCAACGATCCCGGGTCCGAACTCGAGTTCACTCGCGTTCCCTTCGACTCCCCCCTCTGGATCCTCTACTCGTCGGGAACCACCGGGCTTCCCAAGCCGATCGTCCAGGGGCAGGGCGGGATTCTGCTGGAGCATCTCAAGAAGATGAACCTCCACCTCGACGCCCGGGAAGGCGACCGCATCTTCTGGTTCACCACCACCGGCTGGATGATGTGGAACTTCCTCGTCTCCTGTCTGCTTACCGACGCCGCGATCGTTCTCTACGACGGCAACCCCGGCCACCCGGACATGTCCAGCCTGTGGCAGCTCGCGTCCGATGCCGAGGTGACCTGCTTTGGCACTTCGGCCTCATACATTTCCGCCTGCATGAAGGACGGCGTCGAACCGGGCGCGGACGGCCGTGACCTGACGAAACTCCGTTCGGTCGGCTCAACCGGATCGCCGCTGGCTCCCGAGGGCTTTGACTGGATCTACGAGCATGTCGGCGAGGACACCTGGCTGTTTTCCACCTCTGGAGGAACCGACCTCTGCACGGCCTTCGTCGGCGGCGTCCCGACGCTTCCGGTCTACCGGGGCGAGCTGCAGGGCCGGGCACTCGGGGCCGCGGTCGAGTCCTGGGACGAAGAGGGACACCCGCACCTCGGCGAGGTCGGCGAACTGGTCATCACCAAGCCGATGCCATCCATGCCTTTGTTCCTCTGGGGCGACGAGGACGGTTCCCGCTACATCGACAGTTACTTCGACGTCTATCCGGGGATCTGGCGCCACGGAGACTGGATCGAGATCACCGAGCGGGGCACGGCGATCATCTACGGCCGCTCCGACTCGACCATCAACCGGGGCGGGATCCGCATGGGTACGAGCGAGATCTACCGTGCCGTGCTTGCCGACGACGACATCGCCGACGCGCTGGTGGTCGACATCCCGAAGGAGGGCACCGAAGGATGGATGCCCCTCTTCGTCGTGCTCGCCGACGGGGCGACCCTCACCGAAGACCTGAAGAAGCGGGTGGCGGCAGAGATCCGGGCGCGCTGCTCGCCCCGGCACGTGCCGAACGAGATGATCGAGATCGAAGAGGTGCCCCGGACGCTCTCGGGGAAGGTGCTCGAAGTGCCGGTCAAGCGGATCCTCACCGGGACCCCGGTGGAAAAGGCGGCCAGCCGCGATTCCCTCAAGAATCCGGCCGCGCTCGACTTCTTCAGCGAGTACGCGAAGACCATCTGACTCATGCCGGATGGCAGTTCACCGCAATAATTGCGGTGTTCTGCCTTCCACTTATTCCTTGCCTGCCTGGATCAGGGCGGCCAGTGACAGGCAGGCCCAGAAGCCGACCACCATGGCCGCACCGAGAACGTCGCTGATGAAGTGCCAGCCGGCGATCACGACTCCGGAGGCGACCGCCAGGGCGTAGGCTCCGCCGGCCACCGCCGCCCAGACTCGCCAGCGTGGCGGGGTGATCAGCCAGAGACCGAAGCCCGAGGCAAGAGCGGCAGTCGTGTGGCCGCTCGGGTAATGGATCTCGATCGGATAGCTCACCCCGAGCGCTCCCTGGAGCCGCGGATGCGCCATCAGGGCCTTCATCACCTGGGTGGTGACGTTCGCGGCGACGATCACGAAGCCTGCGGCCAGCAGGTGCCAGGGCCGGTTCCAGACGACCGCGAGGGCGATCAAACCGAAGACGATCAGGACCAGGGGCGCCGGCTCCGCCAGCCGGGCAGCCATGTCTGCGAGCCGGTCGAGGCCCGAATCGGGGGTCGCCAGAAAACGGGCCGTGACCCGGGCGTCGAAACTGGCAATACGGGTCGAGCCGTAGAAGAGCAGCGCAAGCAAGGCAGTCCCGGCAGCACATGCGAGCGCGGCCAGAAGCAGTCTCCGGATCGACTTGTTGCGGGCAGGCCCGTCCATCAGCAGACCCTACGGGAGCAGAGGCTTCTCGGAGCCAAGGTGGCGCGAAGCGAAGGAGGCTCGATTCCCTTGTCCGGCGGATCGGGCCGGGGCCGGATCAGGGCCGGGTGGCTGGACTCAGGCAGGGGTGATCGGATTGCGGCGCTCGGTGAAGGAGCGGTCTCGCCCTTCGGAGAGCTCGAAACGCTTGATCAGTTCGGTCCTGAGGTCCTCCGGCTTGATCACGGCGTCGATCACCATCTCGGAGGCGAGGTGGAGCAGGTCGACGCCCTCGGCGTACTCCTCGCGCTTCTCGGCAACGAACTTCTCCCGCTCTTCCTCGTCCTTGATCGCCTGGATCTGGTTGTAGAAGACCGCGTTGACGGCGGCCTGCGGACCCATGACCGCGATGGAGGCGTTGGGCAGGGCGATGCAAGAGTCAGGCTCGAAGGCGGGACCGGCCATCGCGTAGAGGCCGGCGCCGTAGGCCTTGCGCACAATCACCGAGATCTTCGGGACCGTGGCCTCGGACATCGCCGAGATCATCTTGGCGCCGTGCCTGATGATGCCCTGCTTCTCGACCGCGGTTCCGATCATGAAGCCGGGGATGTCGGCGAGGAAGAGCAGCGGGATGTTGAACGCGTTGCAGGTGGAGATGAAGCGCGCCGCCTTGTCGGACGAGTCGACGAAGAGCACCCCACCCTTCTGCTTGGGCTGGTTTGCGACCACGCCGACCACCTTGCCGTTGAGGCGCCCGTAGCCGACGATCAGTTCCTTGGCCCAGCGCTTGTGGACCTCGAGAAAGGAGTCCTCGTCCAGCAGGGTCTCGAGCAGCAGGTTGATGTCAAAGGGGAGGTTCTCGTCGAGCGGAATGATCTCCTCGAGCGGAGTGTCTGACGCCGGGGCTTTCGGCTCGACGTCCGGGACCTCGTCGCGCCAGCTGGTCGGCATGTAGCCGAGATAGCGGCGGCCGGTCGCGATCGCCTCCTCGTCGGTCTTGACCAGGAAGTGGCCGCAGCCCGACTTCGAGGTGTGCATGCGGGCCCCGCCCATCTCGTCGAGGCTGACCTTCTCCCCGATCACCATCTCGGCCATCCGGGGGGATCCGAGGTACATCGACGCGTTGCCGTCCCGCATTATCACCACGTCACAGAAGGCGGGAATGTAGGCACCGCCGGCGGCGCTGGGGCCGAAGAGCAGGCAGATCTGCGGCACACGGCCGCTCATCTTCACCTCGTTGTAGAAGATGCGACCGGCACCGCGGCGGCCGGGGAACATCTGGACCTGCTCGGTGATCCGCGCTCCGGCCGAGTCGACCAGGTAGACCATCGGGATCTCGAGCGTCAGGGCCCGCTCCTGGATGCGAAGGATCTTCTCGACCGTCTTCGGCCCCCAGGAACCCGCCTTGACGGTGGGATCGTTGGCCATCAGGGCCACGGGACGCCCGTCGACCAGGCCGGTGCCGGTCACCACTCCGTCGGCGCCCAGGCCCTCCTGGTCCCAGTTTGCGAGCAGGGCATCTTCGACGAAGCTGCCCTCGTCGAGCAGCAGATCGACTCTCTCCCGGACCGGCAGCTTGCCCTGCTCGGCGGTCTTGGCGTGATGCCGCTCCGGGCCGCCGCCGAGGGCGGCCCGAAGGGCGGGGTCTAGATCGATCCTGGTCATACCGGAAAATCCCGGGGCGGTGAAACTGAAAGTGCGGCTTGATGAACCGGAATCAGTTTCACCATCGGGTCAGAGGCCGGGGTTGACCGGGACCGGCTTGTCGCCGGAGTAGTCGTAGAAGCCGCGGCCTGACTTGTTTCCGTAGAAGCCGGCGGCGACCATCTTGCGAAGGGTCGGTGGCGCGGCGAAGCGACGTTCACGGAACTCGTCGAACAGGACGTCGGAGATCGAGTGGAGGGTGTCGAGTCCGACGAAATCGGCCAGGGTGAGAGGACCCATCGGGTGGCCGGCGCCGGCCTTCATCGCGGCGTCGATCTCGTCGATCGAACCGATGCCCTCTTCGAGGCCGCGGATCGCGTCGAGCATGTAGGGGACGAGCAGGCGGTTGACGATGAATCCGGCTTTGTCCTTGGTCTCGACTGTGGTCTTCTTCAGCTTCTCGCCATAGGCGAGGCCGATGCCCATCGCCTCGCGGGAGGTGGTGACCGACTGGATCACCTCGAGCAGAGGCATCACCTGGACCGGGTTGAAGAAGTGAAGGCCGAGGAAGTTGCCCGGGCGGGTTGTGGCGGCAGCCTGGTTGATGACCGGGAGCGACGAGGTGTTGGTCGCGAAGTAGGCATCGTCCTTGACGATTCCGTCGAGCTGCTTCCAGATCTCGAGCTTGGTCTCGAGGTTCTCGGTGACCGCCTCGATGACCAGGTCGCAATCGGCGAAGTCGTTCAGGTCGGTGGTGCCGTGGATGCGGGCCAGGACGGCGTCCGCGTCGGCCTGTTCCATCTTGCCCTTGTCGACCGCCTTGCCGAGCTGCTTGGTGATCTTCCCGATGCCCTTGTCGAGGGTCTCCTGATCGACTTCGGCAACGACTACGTCATAGCCTGACTGGGCGCTGACCTGGGCGATGCCGTGGCCCATCAGACCGCAGCCGACGACGCCAACCTTCTTGATCTCCATCTGGAGCCTTCCTCCTGTAGCAAAGTTCGTGAATGCCCCCGGGACGGCGGGAGCGACCGGCCACGGAGCCTAGACGATCTAAAGCTCGATCAGGGTGGTGACGCCGAGGCCGAGATCGATGCAGGTGAGCCCGTACCGGGCGTACTTCTTCTGCATCTCGGGACTCATTGCGCAGGTGAGGCCGGGCTTGTAGGGACTGCCGGCCCAGGGCTTGCCTCCCGTGCCGGGCTTCTTGCCGCCCTTGGCCGCGTTCTTGAGGCACTGGCGCTTCTTCTTGCCCTTGAACTTCTTGCACTTCTTCTTGGCCTTGGCGGAAGCGGAAGCCGAAGCGGCCGGCGAGGAACCGGCCTGGGCCGGCACTGCGACCGTTCCGGCCAACAGCGCGATCGCGACCAGGGCGACGAGGGATGCGCGGACCCGGGTCATGACGCGGTCGCCGCCTCGATCCGGCTCTTCATGGCCATGCCGACGGCCTCGAGACCCGAGGCGGGCCTGACCATGACCGTCATCTCGGAGATCTTGCCCTCGTCGTTGAACTTGAGGATGTCGACTCCCTGTAGTTCCTTGTCCCCCACATTGGCCTCGAATTGGAGAACTGCGACGTCATCGGTCTCGACGTGAGCGATGTAGCGGAAGTTCTCGAAGACCTGGACCACATGGCCGAGCAGGAAGCCCAGAGCGTCGATGCCCTCGTAGGGCGTATGCACGAAGGGACTGCGGAAGACGACATCCTCCGCGAAGAGGTCCCTTCCCTGCTCGAAATCCTTTGCCTCGGCCGCTGCCCTGAAACCGTCGCTCTTCATTTGCCGAAACATATAGCTGACTGAAACACGCGTGCTTTCTGTGCCGCGTTAGCTAACCCGGGATCAGCTGGTCGGTGGGTACCGCGTTCACTTGGCGCTCTGCCGCAATAGCGTTATCTGTGTTTGTCTCGCAGACGACTCTCATTTCGACACCGTCGGCGTCACCGGGGGGGCTTGAAAGGTCAAGTACCCCGCTGATGGGCAGGGTTGCGAATCCGTTACCGGCAACCGTTGTTCTGGGCAGCCCCACCGTCTCCGCCGTCCCGGTCTGGATGTCGGACGAATTCACGAAGACCCGGAAAATCTCACAGCTGGCGTTCACGTCTCCAGCATCGCCGCGTTCGATCACCAGGTATCCGTCAACCAGGTAACCAGCTGGCCCCAGTGGATAGCCCTCACTGAAGATCAGAGAGCCTCCGGTCGAGAACAGGAAGTTGGGTGTGTCCCGCTTCCAGGTCACTTCCGAAGGCCCGGCGGGTCCGGTGGCACCAGTGCTCCCCGCGATGCCAGTCGGGCCGGTTGGCCCAGACGTCAGGGCCGACGGTGCCAGCTTTGCCGCAGTCACCGAACCGTTCTTGAGCTGTGGTGTGCCGACAGCCGCGTTTCTCAGCTTGGCGGTGTTCACAGCTTTGTTCTTCAGCTGCTTGGTTGCGACCGAGCCAGGCTTGATTCGCTTGCCATCAATCCATTTTGCTGCCGTCGCCGCGCCGCCCCCAAGCAGGACCAACACGAAAACCGCGGCCAAGATCGATACCCCGGGACTGCGCTTGAAACCCTTCATCACTCTCCCTGGTGACCGGCTGCCCCCGGCCAGATAGACGATCCGAAAATTCTAAGTGCCGCCCTACCGTCTCGTCAAGGATTCCGTTCGGAAAGGTCCTTCCAGTCGATGGGCCCGGCCTTGAGAACGTGGGAACCTAGAGGTCGGCCGAGCACCTTCTGGACTTCGGCCGAGACCTCGATCAGCTTGGGCAGGTCCACCCCGGTTTCGATGCCCATCTCGCCCAGCATCGAGATCAGGTCCTCGGAGGCGATGTTGCCCGTGGCACCAGGCGGGACCGGGCAGCCGCCGAGTTCGCCGAAGCTGGACTCGAAGGAGTCGATGCCTTCCTCCAGCGCCGCCAGGACATTGGCGAGACCCTGGCCGCGGGTGTCATGGAAGTGAGCGGTCAGCTCTATGTCCCCCAACCCCTCCTCCTCGAACCGCTCGCGCACCTCGGCGAAGAAGCGCCGCACCTGAACCGGATTGGCCATGCCGGTCGTGTCACCGAATCCGACCTCGACGCAACCCGCCCGGGCGAGGCGCAGGGCCAGGCTGAGCACGTTCTCCGCCGGCACGTCACCCTCGTAGGGGCAGCCGAACGAAGTGGAGATGACCCCCTCGCAGCGGAGCCCGGCTTCCACCGCCACCGGGATCGTCTCCTCGAGACCGCTCATCGACTCCTCGACGGAGCGGTTGACGTTCTTGCGGTTGTGCGTCTCGGAGGCCGAGAGGAAGAAGTTGGTCTCGTCGAAGCGGTCGCGAAGGCCGAGGGCGTTCTCGAGTCCGCGACGGTTCGGAATCAGGACCGAGTAGGAGACATCTTCGGGACGATCGATGCCGTTCAGGACCTCGACCCCGTCCGAGAGTTGCGGGATCACGTCCGGTCGCACGAACGAGGTCACCTCGATCCGCTTCAGGCCGGTCTGGCCGAGCATGTTGATCAGCCTGATCTTCTCTTCCGTCGGGATCACCTCCGGTTCGTTCTGGAAGCCGTCGCGGGGTCCGACCTCGCGGATCCTGACCGACCGGGGGAAGTTCACTGCACTCGAGGCCACTGAAACTCCCTCTCAGGCCACGTTGAAGGTGATCGCCCGACGCTCGTGGGTCCCGACCCCGAGCACCCTGTCTCCCTCACGGACCTCGACGGAGAAGCGGAACTTGCGGCCGTCGATCACCTCGTCAAGGCGACCCCAGGCGACGCACTCGGCCCCTTCCCCGGCCCCGGAGACGTGCTTGACATTGACCTCGAAGCCGACCGTGGCCGTTCCTTCGGGCAGAAATTCCTGGATCAACAGGGCACAGTTGCGCTCCATCATCCCGATCATGCCCGGAGTCGAGAGCACCCCGGTTTCGAGCAGGCCGCCGACGTCGGTCATCAGCATCCCCTCTACGGTGAACTTTTCCTCGCGCTCGGTACCAGTCTTTTCGGCAATCGACATGGGCCAAGAATAGTTGGGCTGCCCCTTGACCTAGACTGCGACTCCGTGAGCGAGAACAGCAAGTCACCTGTCATCCCTGTCATCGGCGGAACGGGAGCGCTCGGCTCCGGCCTCGCAAAACGCTGGGCCGCCGGGGGCGCCAGGGTCGTGATCGGCTCGCGCGACGCCGGCCGGGCCGCCGAAGCGGCCGCGAAGATCGCCAGCGAGACCGGTGGAAACGTCGAAGGCATGACCAACGAGGATGCCGCGAAGGCCGCCGACATCGTTTTCCTGACGATCCCCTTTCGCAACCAGTCGGAATACCTGACCAACCTCAAGGGCTCGCTGACCGAGGGCCAGATCCTGGTTGATTGTTCGGTTCCGCTTGCCGCGGCGATCAGCGGCAAGGCCACCCGGACGATCGGTGTATGGCAGGGCTCGGCGGCCGAACAGGCCCAGGAGATGGTCCCCGACGGAGTCACGGTGGTTTCCGCCCTCCATACGGTGAGCGCCCCCGGCCTCGCCGACCTCGCTCACGACCTCGATGAAGACGTTCCCGTATGTGGCGACAGGAAGGCGGACAAGGCGAGGGTCGCCGAGCTGATCTCTCGGATCGAGGGCCTGCGGCCGGTCAATGCCGGGGCCCTGGAGATCTCACGCATCGTCGAACAGATCACCGCCCTGATGATCTCGGTCAACATCCGCTACAAGACCCACGCCGGCCTCAAGTTCACGAACCTGCCCGAGGGCGAGACCTTCTGATGAAAGTCGCCCTGCTGGCCGGGGGCACGGGCGGGGCCAAGCTGGCCGCCGGAATGCAGGCGGTGATCGGGGACGGACTTGCCGTGATCGCCAACACCGGCGACGACATCGAGACACTCGGCGTCTACGTCTCCCCTGACCCGGATCTCGTTACATACTGGCTGGCCGGCCAGGTCGACGAAGTACGCGGCTGGGGCATCAAGGACGACAGCTTTGACGTGTTCCAGCGGATGGCGCGGTTCGGAGCCCCCGACTGGTTCGGGCTCTCCAACCTCGATCTGGCTGCCTGCCTGTACCGCAAGGACTTCATGGCCTCGGGTGGCCGGCTGACCGACGCGCAGGCGCAGATCACGCGGGGCCTCGGCCTCAAGGCGACCGTGCTGCCGATGTCTGACCAGCCGGTTCGAACCCGCATCAGGAGCAGTGGCGAGTGGCGCGGACTCCAGGAATACCTGATCATCGAGGGCGGGCAGACCGAGGTGGAAGGCGTTCAGCTCGACGGTATCGAGGAGGCCGAGGCGACGCCGGAAGTGATCGGGGCGATCACCGAGGCGGACCTGATCGTGATCGGTCCGTCGAACCCGGTGATCAGCATCGGGCCGATCCTCGCGGTTCCGGGAATACGCCAGGCGATGATCGATGCCGAAGCGTCGGTTGTGGCGGTCAGCCCCTACGTCGCCGGCAAGGTGATCAAGGGACCGACCGATCTATTCATGAAGGCGATCGGTCGGCCAACCACCGCAGCGGGCGTGGCGACGCTCTATCAGGGAGTGATCGACGCGATGATCAACGATGCCGACGATCCCGACCCACCGCCATCGGAGGTCCGGTCGTTCTCGACCTCGACATTCATGCACAGCGCAGAGAGCCGGGCCACGGTCGCCCGCGCGGTGCTCAAGGTCGGCGAGACCCTGGCCGAGTCGTGAGCACGGTCGCGATCGTCACTGCCAAGAGGTTCACCGCCGCCAAGCAGAGGATGTCCGGTGCTGTACCCGAGGAAAGGAGGCTGGCCCTCGTGGAGGCGATGCTCGGTGACGTACTCGAAGCGGTCACCATGGCACGCCAGGTCAACTCCACCGTGGTCATCACCGGCGAACCGGCGGCAGCCGGGATCGCGGCGGGATTCGGGGCCGAGGTGATCCACGACCCGGACGACGCCGGCCACAACGGAGCTGCCCTCCTGGGAATTGCCAGGGCGAAGGAACTCGGCGCGGACGTGGCGGTACTCCTGCCCGGCGATTGCCCGCTGCTTGAACCCAGGGAGCTCGACAGTCTGGTCACCGCCCTGCCCGACCCCTTTCTTGCCGTTGTTCCCGATCGGCACGGAACGGGTACCAATTCGCTGGCGATGAGACCCCCGGATGCGATCGAACCGTCTTTTGGAGAAGGAAGCTGCGAACGGCACCTCGAGATCGCCCGGCAGGCCGGGATACCCCATGCGATAGAGCAGGTGGAAGGGCTGGCACTGGACCTCGACACCCCCGCGGACATCGTCGCCCTGACCACTCGCATCGAGGCCTCACGGGCAGCAGGCGGCGATCCCGCCCCCCGCACGGCGGGAGTGCTGGGGATCTGATGGGAGGTGTCACCCTGATACCGGTCGAGGGCCTGCCAGAAGTCACCGTCGCCTTCAACATCGGCAAGTCGATCGCGGAACAGGTGCCGCTGGAAGACGGGGACATCATCGCGGTCTCCCAGAAGATCGTTTCGAAATCCGAGGACCGTGTCGTGCGCCTGGACGAGACTGAACCCGGGCCCGAAGCGATCAGCCTGGCCTCAAGAACCGGAAAGGATCCGAGGCTGGTCCAGCACATCCTCAACGAGAGCCAGAACTTGATCCGGGTTGACGAAGCGAGAGGAATCCTGATCACGGAGACGAACCACGGCTTCATCTGCGCGAACGCCGGAATCGACCAGTCGAATACGGCCACCGAGGACGAGGCCATCCTGCTGCCGCTCGATCCGGACGGCTCCGCCCGCAGGATCAGGGTGGAGCTGGAGACCGCGTCTTCGAAGAGGAATGCCGTCTTGATCACCGACAGTTTCGGGCGAGCCTGGCGTCAGGGGCAGGTCGAGGTGGCAATCGGCTGCGCCGGCATCAAGCCGCTCGACGACTGGCGTGGCCGCAGGGACCAGCGGGGTCGGGAGCTCACCGCCACCGTAATCGGGCTTGCCGACCAGCTGGCCGCCGCCTCCGACCTGGTCCGGGGCAAGACGGACGGCGTACCCGCTGTGATCCTGCGCGGACTCGGCGATTTCGTGACGGAGGATGACGGACCGGGCTGCGCGGTCCAGCTGCGCGACCCGGAAGATGACCTGTTCAGGTGACGACGGACGAAAGGCTGGGTTGAACTGATGGGACGACTGGTCAGGGCGGGCGTGGTTTCACTCGACGGCTTCTACGAGGACGCAGACGGCAGCATCGAGTGGTCCGTGCCGGAGCCCGAACTTCACTCGTTCGCAAACCGGATGGTCGGCGACCTGGACGGAATCGTGATGGGCCGCCGACTGTACGAGGCAATGGTCCCTTACTGGCACGATCTGCTCGAGTCGGGAGAGGGCAACGAAATCGAGGTCGAGTTCGCCGAGGCCTGGGCCGGGATTCCCAAGTTCGTGGCATCCCGGTCTCTTACCGAGGTTCACGGGAGCTGCCGGCTGATCGAAGGCGACGCCGTCGAAGCGATCCTCGAGCTGAAGCGCTCGACTGATGGAGACCTGGAGGTCGGGGGTGGCATTCTCTCGGCCCAGCTCGACGCGATCGGCGAGATCGACGTCTATCGGCCGTGGATCACACCGGTGACCATCGGGGGTGGAAAGCCGTTCTTCACTCCCGACACCCCGACCGGAAACCTCGAACTCACGGACCTGCAGCGATTCCCCGGAGGGACGCTGGCCCTCGAGTACACGGTCCGGCGCTAGCGGCCCTCAGCCGGCCACCCGCAGGACGGTGGAACCCTCCGCTCGTCCGGCCCTGATCGCCTCGAGCGCCTGGTTGGCTTCATCCAGGGGGAAGACCTCCACGGTCGGCCGCACGTCGTGCCGGGCTGCCAGTTCGAGCAGCGCGGTGCCGTCATCACGGGTCAGGTTCGCCACCGAGTGCATGCTCCGCTCCTCCCAGAGCAACTCATAAGGGAAGGACGGGATGTCACTCATGTGGATCCCGGCGCTGACGATCCGGGCGCCCCGGTCACTGGCCCGCAGGGCTTCCACCATCAGCGAGCCGATCGGAGCGAAGACGATCGCCGCGTCGAGGGGCTCGGGTGGAGGCTGGTCGGACCCTCCGGCCCACTCGGCTCCGAGCGAGCATGCGAATGCCTGGCCGGCCAGATCGCCCGGCTTGGTGAAGGCAAAAACCCGGCGCCCTTCCGCCGCGGCAATCTGACAGAGGATGTGGGCCGAGGAGCCAAAGCCGTACAGTCCCAGACGCTCGCCGTCGCCGGCGATCGCCATGGCGCGGTATCCGATCATCCCGGCGCAGAGCAGTGGCGCGGCGTGCTCGTCGTCGATGTTCCCGGGGAGAGGAAAGCAGAAGCGCTCGTCGGCGACTGCAAACTCGGCGAAACCACCGTCTATGTCGTAACCGGTGAAGCGTGCCTGCTCGCAGAGGTTCTCGCGGCCCTCCCGGCAGAAGCGGCAGGTTCCGTCGGTCCAGCCCAGCCAGGGGACACCGACGCGGTCACCCTTTCCGAAGCGGTCGGCCCCGGCACCGTTTGACTCCACTGCCCCGACTATCTGATGGCCCGGAACGAGAGGCAGCTTCGGCTCGGTCAGGTCGCCATCGGTTATGTGGAGGTCGGTCCGGCAGACGCCACAGGTCCGGACGCCTATCAGCACCTGACCGGGGCCGGGGGTGGGAACAGCAAGGTCCGCCTGGGTCAGGGTGCCGGGCTGCTCTGCGAGGACCATGGCGCGCACTGGCCCTCTCCTTTCATCCGGCGGCTGGTCCGACCAGCCCGGCGACCGGTTCTTCACCGGGATGGGCCAGGTCGATCAGCAGTTCCGGGGGCGGTGACGCGACCGGGTCCGGGAACTCACGGATGATCTCGTAGGAGGTGTTTCGCTGCGCGGCCCTGCGGCCGGCCCGGTGGGCGGCGTCAACCAGTTCCTCGATCTCCAGTCTGACTCCGTGCTGCGAGCCGGCCATGCGGGAAATGCTCTCCTCCATCAGGGTTCCGCCGAGATCGTTCACACCCCAGTTGAGTGCCTCGGTGGCCCCCGGGAGCCCCATCTTTACCCAGCTTGCCTGGAGGTTGGTGACCGAGTGACCCAGGGCCAGCCGGAAGGCAGCGGTGTGCTTCAGGTTCTCCTCGATTGTGATCTCCTCAACCCCGTGGGTACGGCCGAGCAGGGTGTTGAAGGGAATGAAGCTCAGCGGCACGAACTCGGTGATTCCACCGGTACGCCCCTGGAGATCACGGATCACTTTCATGTGCCGGGCCAGCTCCCGGGGCTCCTCGATATGGCCGAACATCACGGTCGAAGTCGACTTGAGACCGGCCCTGTGAGAGGCCTCGATGATCTCGACCCAGCGGTCAGCCGGCAGCTTGTTCGGCGAGATCCGCTGCCGTACCCCGTCATCGAGCACCTCGGCCGCGGTACCGGGCGTCGATCCGAGACCGCAACCGATCAGGTACTCGAAGACCTCGCCCGGCTCCAGTCCCTCCACCTCGCACATGTGGTTGATCTCCATCGGCGAGTAGGCATGGAGGTGGATGTCGGGGGCGACCTGCTTGGCCAGCTTCAGCCAGCGTCCGTAAGCCTCCAGGTTCAGGTCCGGATGGATTCCGCCCTGCATGCAGAGCTCGGTTGCACCGAAGGCAACCGCTTCCTCGACCCGGGCGATGAACTCCTCCTCGGTCGACTCGTACGCGTCGGGGGACCGGCGGCCCTGCCCGAAGCCGCAAAACGCGCAGCCGACCGTGCAGATGTTGGTGAAGTTGATGTTCCGGTTGACGACGAACGTGGCTGTGTCCCCCGCGACTTCAGCCCTCAGGGAGTCCGCGGCCACCCGCATCTGCTCGATCACGTCGGGACGGGTCTCGGAAAAGAGGGCGGTGAGTTCGTCCTCGCTCAGTTCCTCCCCCTCTCGACCCTTGGCGATCGCCTCGAAAGCCAGTCCCGGATCGAGCTTCTCTTCGCTGATACGCCCGGAGCCGAGCCTCGGAATGAAGCTCCAGTACTTGAGCTTGATCACGTCGAGCACACCCTGTTCCATCCACTCGGCGTTCATGTACTGCGGGTAGACGCAGAGCCTCTCGGTCAGGGCGTAACCGAGCGGGTGAAGCTGTTCCCTGACCTGCTTGGGGCTCGGGAAGGGATGCTCGGGCGAGATGTGGTCGCCGTTGGCGGAAAGGCCGCCAAGATCGGTGGCGCCGGCCTCGACCAGCTCCGACCACCAGTCCGAAAGGTTGGGCGGCACCTGGATCCCGACGTCCGGCATCAGGCGCGCAGTCGCCCTGATCAGGTCCTTCAGATCCTCGATCGAAACGGGGCATGCCCAGTCGGGCAATGCGATGGTCGGCCGGCCCGTTTCGTCGCGCTCCGGCCCCGTACCGGCCGACTCGATCCCCGAGTCGAGGCTGACCACGGTGTTTGATTCTCGCCAGCGCCGGTCCGAAGCCTCAGCCGCGATCTCGGCCGGCTCCTGACCGTAATAGCGGGGATGCGGAACGAAGTTCTGGATGATCACTTCCTGGATGTGGCCGTACTTTTCCTGAAGCACCGCAAGCGCTTCCAGCGACTCGATCCGCTCCTCCGGGGTCTCGCCGATCCCGACCAGGATGCCAGTGGTGAACGGGATCCTGAGCTTCCCGGCCGCCTCGATCGTCTTCAGGCGATGGGCCGGATGCTTGGTCGGGGATCCTGCGTGGACGGTCTTCATCAGCCGCTCGGAAGCCGATTCGAGCATCAGGCCCTGGGATGCGGTCACCTCCCGGAGCCGGGCCAGATCCCCGGCCGAAATGGCGCCGATGTTCGTGTGGGGAAGGATCCCCCTCTCCAGGGCGCGTTCGCAGGCCCAGACCACATACGAAGTGAAATCCTCGTGGCCCCAGGCGCGAAGCCTTTCCCTGACGACCGGGTTCACCTCGGGCTTTTCGCCGGTCAGGAAGATGAGTTCCTTGGCCCGGCGTCTGACCGCTTCGTCGAGCATGCGCTCCACCTCTTCGGGTGGGTGAACATGCGCCTGATGGGTTGCGAAGGCGCAGTACTTGCAGTAGCACTGGCATGTTCGCGACAGCGAGACCGTGTAGTTGCGGGAGAAAGTGACCCTTCGCATCCGCCGTTCAACCTACCGCAGTGAACCGTCCCGCTTGCGCCGCCGTATCTCGGGGATATGGTGATCACACGCTCGTCCATTCCCACCCACCGAAGGAGAACCCATGAAACCCTCCCTTAAGTACCTCGCCGTCCCGCTGGCGGTCGGGGCTCTCGTCCTCGCGGGTTGTGGCGGCGATGACTCGTCAGACGACAGCACCACGACCGAACCCGCGACCACCCAGAGCCAGCCCGCCGAGAGCTCGACCAGCGGCTCCGGCCAGGTTCTGAGCCTCGCCGCCGACCCTTCCGGCCAGCTTGCGTATGAC
>DAIQCC010000020.1:0-31080 GCA_036780865.1 Solirubrobacterales bacterium
CGAAGCCAGCGGGCGGTCTGGTGGTTCCTGCGGGCCGCCCGGGGGCAGCAGCCCTCAACAAGAAAGGCCCGCCAGCGCTCTGCGCTGGCGGGCCTTTCGAGTAACAGGTTGCTGCGGGGCAGCGTCTACTTCAGGCGTTCCACGAGCATTGCTTCGCCCTGACCACCTGCGACACACATGGTCTCGATGCCGAACTGATGGTCATCGGTCTCCATGACGTTGAGCAGGGTGCCCATGATGCGGGCACCGGTCATGCCGAAGGGGTGACCGAGGGCGATCGCTCCACCGTGGGTGTTGAGCTTGTCCATCGGGATTCCGACTTCCTCGGAGATCGGGATCACCTGGGCGGCGAAAGCCTCGTTCAGCTCGACAGTGTCGATGTCGTTGATCGACATGCCAGCCCGATCGAGCAGCTTCTTGACGGCCCAGATCGGGGCCACGCCCATCTTCTCCGGCTCGTTGCCGGCCGTGGCGGAAGTGATGATCTTCGCGCGCGGGGTGAGGCCGAGCTCCTTGGCCTTGGTGTCGCTCATGATCAGCACCGCAGCGGCGCCGTCGTTCAGGGGGCAGGAGTTGCCGGCGGTGACGCCGCCTCCGCCGAAGGCCTCGGGCAGGCTGCCGAGCTTCTCGCGCATGTCGCCACCGTCGGGACGGGGGCCGTCGTCCTTGCTGACCACGGTGCCGTCCGGCAGGGTTACGGGCACGATCTCGCGATCGAAGAAGCCGGACTCCTGGGAAGCGACGGCGAGGTGCTGCGAGCGCAGGGCGTAGTCGTCCATTGCCTCGCGGCTGACGCCGTACTCGTTGGCGACGTTGACCGCGGTGATGCCCATGTCGATGTAGACGTTCGGCTGGCCGTTGTTGCCGATCAGGTTTTCGTTCTGGTCGTGCTCGCCGGCGGCGATCGAACCGGCGATCTCGGTCCGGGCGTTGAACTTCGAGACGAACTCGACACCGGCGGCGATGTAGATGTCACCCTCGCCGTTCTTGACTGCGTTCGAGGCGTGACGAATCGCGTCCAGGCTCGAGGCGCAGTAGCGGGAGACGGTGACGCCGGTGGTTTCCTGGCCAAGCTTGTCGGAGAGCATCACGAGGATGCGGGCCAGGTTGTAGGCCTGCTCGCCCTGCGGCATGCCGACGCCACAGAACACCTCTTCGACGTCCTTCGGGTCAACCCCGGGGTTGCGCTCGAGGAGCTGGTCGATGACGAAAGCGCCGGTCTCGTCGGGGCGGAGCTGTGCGAGCGAGCCCTTGAAGGCGCGTCCGATCGGGGTGCGGATTGTGTCCACGATCACTGCTTCAGGCATGCGAAGTCGTTCTCCTTGGGGTCTATGTGGCTGAGGTGTGAGGGCACCGTGCCGGTGCATGACGGATAAATGCCACAGGACAGCGTATTGAACTGCGTGATTGCGGGACGGGTAGATTGGCGTGCGATGAGTAATCCGCCCAGCAGCAACCCGGGTCAAGGAGCCGACCCCGGGGTGCCGATCAACACGCCCCAGGGCGCTCCGCCAGCACCCTCACAGCCGGCTACGGGCCGTCCACAGGCGCCCGGCAGACCGACCCCAGCCCCACCCCAGGCAGCCCGTCCGCAACCTTCCCCGGCTTCCGCACGAGCCGCGCAGCTCGGCCAGCAGCCGGCGTCCCCGGCACCGCAGCAGCCGGCAGCCCAGCGGCAGGCATCCGCCCAGCAGCAGGCGGCAGAGCAGGCAGCCCCGGTGTCCGCGCAGAGCACCCAGCGCCAGCCGGTACCGCCGCGCGGGGTGCCGCCCCGGACCACCGGTTCGCACGCCCGGATCCCGGCCGCCCAGCAACGACAGCCGATCGACCTCGCGACCCGGCTCGACGGCCAGCGCGGCTGGCTCGCCCAGCTCGAGCGGTCGCTCAAGAAGCGTTCGATCATCGCCCTGGTCCTGACCTGCCTCGCGGTGGGCGTCGGCGCGGCCGCGATCTACATCGCGCTTACCAAGAACGCTGACAGCGACCGGATCGATGCACTTCAGACGAGGGTCGAGGCGCTCGAAGCGGCGGCCGGGGTTCCCACCACCGGCACGACCGTGCCGGAGGTCGGCGTGCCCGTGCCGGAGACAGGCACTACCCTGCCGGACGGAACCACCCTGCCGTCTACCGGCACCACCAGCACGACTGACCCGGGACTCGTAATTCCACCCTCCGGCGAGTAGGAGCCCGTTTGGCGGTATCGGCAGAGCAGACCGTTCTCTACGAGGAGACCTCCCCCGGCGTCCGGCTGATCACCATCAACCGGCCGGAAGCGAGAAACGCGATCGGGCCGGCCGAATCAAGGGCGCTGTTCGATCACCTCGCCCGTTTCCGGGATGACGACGAAGCGAATGTCCTGGTCGTCACCGGGGCGGGAACTGAAGCCTTCTGTGCCGGCGCCGACCTGAAGTCGGTCGTGGCGATGTTCGATCCGGATTCCGGGCTCGAGCCGCTCTATGTCGGATCCGATCCGGATGCCAGCCCGATCCCGCTCGAGGGGAACATCGGGCCGACTCGCTGGACCGGAATCAACAAGCCGGTGATCGCCGCGGTCAACGGTGCCGCTTACGCCGGCGGCCTCGAATGGGCCTGTATCGCACACATCCGGGTCGCTGACCAGCACGCTTCGTTCGGGGTCACCTGCCGGCGCTGGAACGTCGGGCTCGGGGACGGCGGTACCCAGCGCCTGCCGCGGATGATCGGAATGTCGAGAGCCCTGGACCTGATCATCACCGGCAGGGTGATCGGGGCACCGGAGGCCGAGCGGATCGGGTTGGTCAACGAGGTGACCGAGAGCGGACGGTGCCTCGGCCGGGCCCTTGAGCTTGCCGCACAGATTTCCGCGCTTCCCCAGCCCGCACTCCGGACCGATCTCGAAGCCGCTCTCAGAGGGTTCGGCGAGCCGCTGGAAGCCGGACTGGAAATCGAGCGCCAGCTCTTCAACAGCCTGCTCCACCAGCCGGAGATCCGCACCGGGGCAAGCGCCTTCGTCAACCGGAACCATCCGGACCGCGCGGCCGGTGCCGCCCCGCTCTACGCGCCCGGTGCCGCCTACGCCTTCGCCGAACGCGTACACCGCGGCCAGAGCGACAATCACGGCCGGGGGGACTTCATCGACCACCCGAGCCGGGTCGCCCGGATCACCGTGCGGCATGGTGGCGACGAGACGGCGGAAGCAGCCGCCTACCTCCACGACACGGTCGAAAAGGGCAGGGCAACCGAGCAGGAGATCGAGGCAACGTTCGGACCTTCGATGAGAGAACTCGTGGTGGCGCTCGGCCAGGATCCGGCGATCGGCGACCGGGCCGAGCGCCGGGCCGATCATCGGCACCGGGTCGCGGTCGCCGGGGAGACCGCACGCCTCGTATATCTGTCCGACCGGCTGGCGGGAATCGAGGCGATGATCGAACGCCTCGAGTCCGGCGACGATCCCGCCGAGCTCGAAACCGAGCGCAGGCTCAGCCTCTGGCGGGGAGACCTCGAGGCGCTTTCCGGAACCAGTCCGCCGCCTGCCCTGGTGGCCGAGATCCTCGACCGGCTCGACCGCATCGAGCGCCTGGTCGACTGACGCCCGCCTCCCGCTCCGGGGACGGGTCCTCCTGAAATTTCTTGCCACGCGCACCCGCTTGCGGTTAGAGTCCTCACGTTCGGGATGGCTGGAGATCCGTCCCGATCGCTTCGTCAGACGCTTCACCGCAAACGGCGAGAGGAGAGAGTACGTCCAGTCCGTCCAAACCCCGCGACCCTGTCGATCGGTCAGCGGCGCCTGACGTCCGCCTGACCGGACTGACAAAGCGTTACGGGGACTTCACAGCAGTCGATGCCGTCGATCTCGAGGTCCGGCAGGGGGAGTTCTTCACGATGCTCGGCCCGTCCGGGTCAGGCAAGACGACCACCCTGAAGATGATCGCCGGGTTCGAGCTGCCGGACGCCGGCAAGGTCGAACTGGGAGGCCAGGACGTCAGCGGCCTCGCGCCGTACGCGCGATCGGTCAACACGGTGTTTCAGGACTACGCGCTGTTTCCCCACATGTCCGTGGCGGACAACATCGAGTACGGACTGTCGATCTCGAAGGTGCCGAAGAAGGAGAGAGCCCGGCGTCGCGACGATGCCCTCTCGATGGTGCGCCTCGAGGGCCACGGCGACCGCAAGCCGAGCGAGCTCTCCGGTGGCCAGCGCCAGCGGGTGGCCCTGGCCCGGGCGATCGTCAACCGCCCGCGGGTGCTGCTGCTTGACGAACCGCTAGGTGCGCTGGACCTGAAGCTCCGTGAGCAGATGCAGGTCGAGCTGAAGCAGATCCAGAAGGAAGTCGGCATCACCTTCATCTACGTCACCCACGACCAGGACGAAGCACTCACCATGAGTGACCGGATCGCGGTCTTCAACCACGGGAGGATCGAACAGGCAAGTTCACCAAGGGACCTGTACGAACATCCGGCGAACGAGTTCGTCGCCGGTTTTGTCGGGATCTCGAACGCGATCGAGAGGGAAGGTCGCAAGCTGACGATCCGCCCGGAGAAGATCCGGTTGGTCGGGCCGGGAGAGCCCGCCGACGGCCTGGTCACCGAGGAGGGAAGGGTCACCGAGATCGCCTACGTGGGGATGGTCACGAGGGTGAGGGTCGAGCTGGACCGTGGAGGGTCAGTCCAGGTCGCTCTTCAGAACACCGAATCTGCTGCCGAGCCCGGAGGGAGAGTCGGCCAGGAGGTAGTGGTCGGATGGCGTCCGGAGCACGCCGTCTCGATCGAAGGAGAGAGAAGCAGTCCCGTCCAAAAGGAGATGAATTAGCCCATGGGTAGTTACGCGCAAAGAAACCCGGCCAGGGTTGCCTGGCTGCTGGTGCTGGCAATGGTGGCGCTGCTCGCGGTCGCCGGTTGCGGCGGCAGCGATGACAATGGCTCGAGCAGTGATGAAGTGACCTCGATCGGCCAGCCCGAAGGCCAGCTCAACCTGGTTGCCTGGCCCGGATATGTCGAGGATGGATCGACCGACCCCAACGTCGACTGGGTGACACCGTTCGAGCAGCAGACCGGCTGCCAGGTGAACATCAAGCTCGGCGCGACCTCGGACGAGATGGTCAAGCTGATGAGGACCGGCCAGTACGACGGCGTCTCGGCTTCGGGTGACGCCACCCTCCGCCTGATCGACGGCGGCGACGTGGTCCCGATCGACATGAACATCCTGTCCAACTACAAGGACATCGACCCGAACCTGAAGGACCTGCCGCACAACACGGTTGACGGCAAGAACTACGGGATGCCTCACGGCTTCGGCGCCAACGTCCTGATGTACAACAAGAACGACGTCAAGCCGGCCCCGGTTTCGTGGGATGTCGTCTTCGACCCGGCCAAGTCCGCCCAGTTCAAGGGCAAGGTCACGGCCTACGACGGTCCGATCTACATCGCCGACGCGGCGCTGTACCTGAAGACCCATCAGCCTGACCTCGGAATCGAGAACCCGTACGAGCTCGACGAAGAGCAGTTCAACGCAGCGATCGACCTGCTGAAGGAGCAGCGCAAGGTGGTCGGCGAGTACTGGTCCGATGCGGCGAAGCAGATCTCGTCGTTCACCAACGGCGACTCGGTGGTCGGCACCAGCTGGCAGTACCAGGTCTCCACCCTGCAGGCCGACAAACAGCCGATCGACGCCGTCCTGCCCGAAGAGGGATCTACCGGCTGGTCGGACACCTGGATGCTGAGTTCGGAAGCGAAGAACCCGAACTGCATGCTGGAATGGATGAACTGGATCGCCTCACCGAAGGTCCAGGCCCAGGTCTCGGAGTGGTTCGGCGAAGCGCCGGCCAACCTCAAGGCCTGCGAGATGACGGAGGACAAGACGCACTGCGAGACGTACCACGCAGGCGACAAGGCCTACTACGACAAGATCTCCTTCTGGACCACCCCGGTCACCGATTGTGGTGATGACCGCGGTGACGTCTGCAAGGACTACAACGACTGGGTTCAGGCCTGGACGGAGGTGAAGGGCTGAACCAGGCCGCACATGCGGTCATGCCCGGGAAGAAGTCGGTGGGCCGGAGGCTCGCCGACTTCTTTCAGGGTCGTCCCCGGCTGACGGTCGCGGCCCTCCTGGCCGCGCCGCTCGGGTGGCTCGTCCTCGGCTATCTCGGTTCGCTGGCCGTGATGCTGGCGGCCTCCTTCTGGCACCTGGGTGAGCTGAGTGGCGAGGTCCAGCAGGGATTCAGCCTCGACAACTACAAGACGCTGGTCGAGGAGCCGGTCTACCGGACGATCGCGGGAAGGACCATCCTCGTGG
Source organism: Solirubrobacterales bacterium (assembly GCA_036780865.1). GTDB lineage: Bacteria > Actinomycetota > Thermoleophilia > Solirubrobacterales > 70-9 > 67-14. The sequence continues at coordinate 6,274 of DAIQCC010000020.1, forward strand.
CGGCGCTGGTCACGGTCACGGACGTGATCCTCGCCTTCCCGATCGCCTTCTTCATGGCCAAGGTGGCCAAACCGCGGACCCGCTCGCTGCTCGTGGTGGCGGTTCTCCTGCCCCTCTGGTCCAGTTATCTGGTCAAGGTCGGTGCCTGGCGGCTGATGCTTTCCGAGAACGGCGCGATCAACTGGGCACTGGAACCGTTCGGCCTGCAGGGACCGGGATACGGCACGACGGCCGTCTGGCTGGTCATGAGCTACATGTGGCTGCCGTACATGATCATCCCGATCTACGCGGGCCTCGAGCGGATCCCCGACTCGATCCTCTCTGCCTCCGAGGACCTCGGAGCGAAGCCCTTCCGGACCTTCCGCAGGGTGGTCGTGCCGATGGTCTTTCCGGCCATCGTCGCCGGTTCGATCTTCACCTTCTCACTGACCATGGGTGACTACATCACCCCGGCCAACGTTTCCTCCACCCAGTTCATCGGCAACGTCGTTTACGCGAACTTCGGAGACAACCTGCCGCTGGCCGCTGCGTTCACCACTGTTCCGATCGTGATCATGATCCTCTACCTCCTGATGGCCCGCCGCTTCGGGGCCTTCGAGCACGTCTGACGCCATGACCTTCACGCCCCTGACAAGGAACATGCTGCGGGCCGCCGTCGGGATCACGCTCGCCTTCATCTACATCCCGCTCTTCATCATCCTGCTCTACTCACTGAACCCGAGCCAGGTTCTCGGCTGGCCACCGGACGGATTCACCCTCAAATGGTTCCCGGAGGCGATCCAGGACAAAGGTGCACAGCAGGCCCTGCTCAACTCGCTCAAGGTGGCGACAGTGGCGACCCTGATCGCCCTGGTCCTCGGCACGCTCGCCTCACTGGCGGTTTCCCGGCACAGCTTCTTCGGCCGTGACACCGTCTCTTTCCTGGTGCTGATCCCTATCGCCCTGCCGGGCATCGTCACCGGCATCGCCCTCAACGCGACCTTCACCCAAGTGATGGGGGTCGACCTGACCCTCTGGACTGTGATTCTCGCCCACGCGACCTTCTGCATCGTGCTCGTCTTCAACAACGCGGCTGCCCGGCTGAGGCGAATGTCCACCTCCCTGGAGGACGCGTCTGCGGACCTGGGGGCGACACCATGGACCACCTTCCGCCGGGTCACCATCCCCAACATGCGCTCGGCGCTGGTAGCGGGTGGCCTGTTGGCCTTCGCGCTCTCCTTCGACGAGATCGTGGTCACCAACTTCACGATCGGGGCCGGCGAGAAGACCCTGCCGGTCTGGATCTTCGAAGTTCTGTTCCGGCCGAACCAGCCGGGCAAGGTCTACGCGGTGGCGGTGATCGCCATCCTGCTCTCGATGATTCCGGTCTACATCGCGAACCGGCTGACCAGGGAAGAATCTACGACTGCCTCGGGTGCCGGAGTGGCAGCCCCGGCGATCGCCGAGCCCTGACCGGGAAACGGCCCCCGGCCAAAGTCCGGTTCGCGCGCAGGGTGCGGTCGGGCGGTTTCACAGAATCGCAACCTGAGGAGGTCCCATCGGGCCTACCTTGGTGCCATGGAACGGATCGAAAAGAGGGCAATGAGGGTCGCTTCCTCGGACAAGACCCCCAAGGCGGCAGCTGCGGTGGTGCTATCCGGATCCCTGCTCGGCGGAGCCGACAACGTCCAGGCGGTCTCACTGACCGCGGCAACCCTGGCCGTTGCCGAAGTGGCACGAAGTCGCTTTGGCGTGAAAGGCTTGCGCTCGAGTGGCACCCGCAGCTCCGAACAAAAGATCGATGGCCGAATCGGTTCGGCCGTCAGCCGCACCCCCTGAACCTCTCTCCCAGAGGGGGTTCGGCACCCGTTTCAAAAGGCTGGTCACCTTCCGACGAATGGAAGTGATCAGCCTTTTCCATTCGGTCGTTTACACCGCTCTCCTGGTCTGTGCCTTCCTGCTTGACGGCCCGCAGCCGTACACCTTCATCTTCGGCCTGACTCACGGGCTGATCTGGATCGGCATGTCGATCACCAGCATCGTCGCCGTTCATTACCGGGTGATCAACCTCAGGCTGGCTTTGGCGGTTGCCCTGCTCGGCTGCATCGCGCCGTTCTTCGGATCGATCGAGTTTCTGCGGCAGAGCAGGCAGCGCCGGCTGGCCGAACCCGAGGCGGTTCCCTCATGAGCAGTCATCACCGCCTGGTGGTCACCGGCGCGATGCTCGACGGTGAGTTGGTCTCGGTGACCGCGCTCGACGGCGTGATCACCGCGATCGGCCCGGACGCGGCCGAACACACGCCGGCCGACGAGACCCTGGCCACGGCCGGAGGAATCCTTAGCGCCCCGCTGGTCAACGGCCACACCCATGCGGCAATGACGCTTTTTCGCGGACACGGGGACGACCTGCCGCTGATGAGGTGGCTCCAGGAAGCGATCTGGCCGGTTGAGGCGAAGCTCGAGGAGGAGGACGTGTACTGGGGCACCCGACTCGCCTGCCTGGAGATGATCCGCTCCGGCACCACCGGGTTCTGGGACATGTACTGGCAGCCGGCGGGCACGGCCCGGGCGGTCGAGGATGCCGGGCTGCGCGCCGTGATCGGTCCTCCCCTGTTCGATGCCCCCGGGCAACCGATCGAGGAAAGGAACCGCGAGCTCGAAGAGCAGCTCGACCAGGTCTCCGGCTTCGGAGGCAGGATCGCTGCGGCGGTCGCTCCCCACGCGATCTACACCGTCGGCAGCGCCAGCCTCGAGTATGCGGTCGGCCTCGCTTCCGATCGGGCACTTCCGATCCACATTCACCTGTCGGAGACCGAGCAGGAGGTCATCGATTGCGTCGAAGCCCACGGAATGCGCCCGGCGGCATATCTGGACAGCCTCGGCATGCTCACCCCTTCGACCACTCTCGCCCACGGTGTCTGGCTCGACCGTGAAGAGCTCGAATTGATTGCCGACCGCGGCGCAACCGTCACGACCAATCCGGTGGCCAACATGAAACTCGCAGTCGGCGATTCCTTCCCCTATCCGGAGGCCCGCCGCGCAGGGGTGTCGATGGCCCTGGGGACAGATGGTGCCGGGTCCAACAACTCCCTCGACCTGATGGCTGACCTGAAGTCCTTCGCCCTGATCCAGCGACATGCGGCGGTCGATGCCGAGGTGATCCCGATCGCAGAGGCCTGGGCGATCGCCGCCGGCCAGCGCTCGAAGCTGATCGGCAATCTCGGCCGGCCGGAAGTGCCCGCCTCGGATCCGTTGACGGTGGGTGCCCCGGCTGACTTTCTCGTCCTCGATCCGGCGGCCCCGGAGCTCGCAGTAGGTGACATGACTTCCAACCTGGTCTACGCGACCGGAGGAGGGGCGGTCAGGGACACGGTCGTCGACGGCCGCATCCTGATGCGCGACCGCCAGGTCGACGATCAGGAAGAAATCCTGGTCCGCGCCCGCGAACGCGCCGCCCGCCTGGGTCTATAGGTAACCCATGGGGTCCTGCGCGGCCCCGTTGATCCGGACTTCGAAGTGGAGGTGCGGGCCGGTGCTGGCACCGGTGTTGCCCGAGTAGCCGATGATCTGGCCCTGGTCCACAGACTGGCCCGAGGAGACCGCGAAACCGGACTGGTGGGCATAGCAGGTGGACAGGCCGCTGCCGTGGTCGATGCAGGTGTAGTTGCCGTAACCGCCGTTGTAGGAGGCCATGATCACGGTGCCGCTGGCTGCGGCCCGGATCGGCGTGCCCTCCGGCACCGAGATGTCGATGCCTTCGTGGTAGGTGGAGCCGATGCCGCCGGGCGAGCTTCGGGGTCCGAAGCCTGAAGAGAGGGTGCCGCTCAGGGGCCAGATCAGGCCGGCGGCGGAGGGTGAGGTCATCGGTCCGGCGGGCAGGACGCTCACGCCAGAGGCAGCCGCGATCTGTTCGGCGATCTTCTGCTGGAGGTCGGCCTCGATGTCCTCAAGGTGGTCGACCTTGCTGTTGATGGTGTCGACCTTGGCCTGTCGGGCGGCACGGGCACTAGCCAGCTCCGCCGCCTGCGACTGGACAGCCTGACGGGCCGTGGCGAGGTTCTGTTCTTCGGCAGCGATCTCGTTGCGAGCCGATTCGATCGTGTCCTTGGCCTTCTTCAGCCTGACCACGACCGCCTCCTGCTGGTCCCGCAGGTCCTTGACCCGGGTGACGATCGATTCGTTTCGGTTCTGGATCTGCTCGATGTAGCTGGAGGTCTCGATCAGGTCGCCGTAGCTCTTGGAAGTGAGGATCAGGTCCGACATGTCGGAATCGCCGGCCTTATAGATGGCGACGAGTCGTTCCTTCAGGACGCCGAGCGAGCGCTTGAGCCTGGCGGCAAGGATCTTCAGTTCCCGGTACGCGCTGTCGACCTGGGCCTGGGCCTGGTCGAGTTCGGCCTGCTTGGCGGCCAGCCGTATCTCGGCGTCGCGTTCCTCCGCGCGAAGGGCCGCGACCTGGGATTCGTAGTCGTCGATCTGGGCACTGAGGCTGGCGATCTCGTCAGTGAGGACGCCCTTTTTCTCGTTCTGCTCGGCAATCCTGGCCTGGGTCTCGTTCAGCTTGTCCTCGGTCGACGCTGAGGCGCCTTGCTGTCCGAAAACCAGCGCGAGCAGGAGCACGAGGGCCGCGAAAGCCAGTAGCAGAGCGGCGCGTAGCTGCTCGCGGCGGACCCCGAAGGGGCCGGAATTGAGGGGATTCAGGAAGTGCACTCCGGGGGACTGTAAAGACATGCACACATTAGGCGTTGCCGCCTGGGCGGCTGCAAGCCGTTTTGCCGCAGGTCGGGCACATAGGATCGTCGCGTGACCGAGGAAAGCGTCTCCGCGTCGCCAGTCAGGTTCGAGTCGGTAACGAAGCGTTACCCCGACGCCGACTCCGTTGCGGTCGAGGATCTCAGCTTCGAGGTTCCTGCCGGCGAGATCTGCGTTCTGGTCGGCCCTTCCGGCTGCGGCAAGACCACCGCCCTGCGGATGGTGAACCGGACGGTCGAGATGACCTCGGGCGACATCCTGATCGGCGGGCGCTCGGTCCGGGACGGTGACGCAGCCCGGCTGCGACGCGAGATCGGCTACGTGATCCAGCAGATCGGCCTCTTTCCCCATCGCACGATCTCCCAGAACATCGGCACCGTCCCCTCCCTGCTGGGCTGGGACAAGGACCGCATCCGGGCCCGCTCGGCCGAATTGCTCGAGCTGATCGGACTCGATCCCGAGTACGGCGACCGTTATCCGAGCCAGCTTTCCGGCGGCCAGCAGCAGCGGGTCGGCGTAGCGAGGGCGTTGGCGGTCGATCCCCCGGTGATGCTGATGGATGAGCCTTTCGGCGCGATCGACCCGATCAACCGGGGACGCCTTCAGAACGAGTTCCTGAGGCTGCAGTCGGAGTTGCGCAAGACCGTCCTCTTCGTCACCCATGACGTCGACGAGGCGATCAAGATGGGTGACCGGGTCGCCGTCCTGAAGAAGGGTGGCCAGCTGGCCCAGTTCGCCACGCCGACCGAACTTCTGATGGAACCTGCCGACGACTTCGTCGAGGACTTCGTCGGGGCCGATCGGGCCCTCAAGCGCCTGGCCCTCATGAGGGTGCGCGACGTGAACCTCTGGACCGCCCCCCTTGCCCAGGCGGGGGATCCTTGCGAACCGGTTCGGACCGCGGTAGCTGCAGCCGAGGTACCCCACGCAATCCTGGTCGATGGCGAGAACCGTCCACTCGGCTGGCTTTCCGAAAGGGACCTGGCCGGCGAGCAAGTGCCCGCGACACCCGACTCGGCCGCCGAACCGCTGATCGATGCCGACTCGGTCCTCCGTGACGGTCTCGCCACACTGCTCCAGAGCGGTTCCCTCTATGCCCCGGTGGTTGACCCCCGCGGACGCCTGACCGGTGTTCTCTCGGTCGAGATCGTTTCCGACTTCCTCGCTTCCGACGAAGCTTCGGAGTCCGAGTTGACGGCAGCCGAGCGGCCCCATGATTGATTCCGTTGCCCCGGTCGCCGCGATCGACGAGAGCTTCTTCACGGATCGCTCGGGCGGCGGCTGCATCCAGGAGAACAAGCTCTTCTGCCCCGGCTGGGTGGTCGACAATTACGACCGCTATGTCGATCCGACGCTCCAGCACCTCGTCCTGGTCGGGTCAGCCGTTGCGGCCGGCTTTCTGATCGCCTTCGCCCTCGCGATCCTCGCCCACCGGCACCGCTTCCTGCAGACCCCCTTCCTGGCCGGAACGGGGATCCTCTACACGATTCCCTCGATCTCGTTCTTCTTCCTGCTGCTCCCGATCACCGGCCGTGGCGCCCTGACCGCGATCATCGCCCTGACCGCCTTCAACCTGCAGATCATCTTCCGCAACATCACGAACGGCCTGAGGAACGTGCCGGCCAACGTGACCGAGGCGGCCACCGGGATCGGCATGACCCGTTCGCAGGTCCTCTGGCAGGTCGAGATCCCCCTCGCCATGCCCGAGATCATCGCCGGCCTCCGGATCGCGACCGTCAGCACCGTCGCGCTCGCCACGCTCGCCGTCTTCGCCAATGGTGGCGGGCTCGGAACGGAGATCGTCTCGGGCTCGAACATCACCTTCAAGACGGGAATCATCGTCGCCGGTTCGATCGCGGTGATCATGGCGATCGTCTTCGACGGGCTGCTGCTGTTGACCGGCAAGCTGCTCGCGCCCTGGAAGCGGAAGCGGGTCATCGCTTGATCGGCCCAGGCGTGATCAGTTTGCCGGTTGCCGCGTTCGGCCTCTTCGGCGACGCGTTCAATTTCGTCTTCTCCGGGCGCGAGGCGGAGACCGGCGGGGTGACGGTCGGCGGTACCGATCAGGTCCTCGAACTGGCGACGACCCAGCTCGAGGTCACCCTGCTTGCCCTCGGGGTCGCGATCATTCTGGCCCTGCCGGTCGGTCTCTGGCTCGGCCACCGCCAGAAGGGTGAGTTCCTTGCCGTTTCGGCCGGCAATGCGGGCCGGGCCATCCCCGAGCTCGCGCTGATCGCGCTGATGGCCGCGGCGATCGGAGTGGGAATGGTCAACCTGGTGGTCGCGCTCGCCATTCTCGGCATCCCGCCGATCCTGACCAACACTTTCGTCGGGATCAGCCAGGTCGACCGGGCCTCGGTCGAAGCAGCCAGGGGGATGGGAATGAGCGAGTTCGCCATCGTCCGCAAGGTCGAGCTGCCGCTGGCCGTGCCGACCATCATGGGCGGAGTCCGGACCGCCGGGATCAACATCATCGCCACCGCGACCATCGCCCCCCTTGCGGGAATCCTCACGCTCGGCGATTTCATCATCGCCCGCAACGTCTACGGTGATGCCGGAGTTCTGGCCGGCGCCGTCCTGGTCGCCCTGATGGCGCTGGCACTCGAGGGAACCCTGGCCGCGATCCAGTGGGCGATGACCTCTAAGGGACTGAAGCTGAAGCGTTCCTGAACGAATTCTGCTTGAGCGCCCGACCATCCGGATACGGTTTACCCAGACACAGCCAACTCCCCCACCACCCAGTCAAGGAGAGAACGACAGATGCCCGTCAAGAAATTGCGCTACCTGCTCATGGTCGCGCTGCTGGCAATGGCCCTAGGCCTCGTCGCCTGCGGTTCGGATGACAACTCGAGCGATGAGGCTCCGGCCGAGCCGACTGCTTCCGGCACCGCCATCGCATCGGATCCCGCCAATGGTGACACCCCGACCCTGACCATCGGCTCGAAGAACTTCACCGAGCAGATCGTGCTGGGCGAGATCTATGCCCAGGCCCTGGAGGCCGCCGGATACAACGTCAAGACGGACCTCAATCTCGGATCCGAAACCGTCGCACTGGCCGCCCTGAAGAAGGGTGAAATCTCCGGCTACCCCGAGTACATATCGACCGCCCTTACCTCTTTCTTCGACACAGCACCGGAGGATGTACCCGGCGACGTGAACGGTGCCTACGAGATGGCGAAGAGCGACCTCGCAGCCGACGGGATCGAGGCCCTGCCGCCGACCCCGTTCGCAAGCGCCAATGCGGTCGGCCTGCTGACCTCCAAGGCCGAGGAACTGGGTGTGACCCAGATCTCCGACCTGCAGGGCAAGAGCCAGGACCTCAACCTCTACGGTTCGCCCGAGTGCCGCCAGCGGATCGACTGCCTGCTCGGACTGCAGGATAACTACGGTCTCGAGTTCAAGTCCTTCACCCCGGTCGACATCGGCCTCCGGTACGAAGTGCTCGACAAGGGCCAGGCGGACCTCTCGATCGTGTTCACGACCGACGCACAACTCGGAGACGGGGACAAGTACACGATCCTCGAGGACGACAAGGGCGTGCTGCCGGCCGGCAACGTGATGTTCCTGACCAAGCAGGAAACGATTGACAAGGCTGGCCCCGACTACGCGGCGACGATCGAGCTGGTCCAGGAAGGCCTGACCGAGAAGGTCATGCAGGAACTGGATGCGCGGGTCGATCTCGACAAGGAGCAGCCCGCTGACGTCGCCCGCGACTACCTCGTCGCCGGCGGCTACATCGAGTAGGACCTAGCGACCGATGTGAAATCCGATCAGTTCCGGGATCCTCGCGATCACGGAACTGATCGGGTCCGGTCGCCCGCCGGTCAACCGGGCTTCTTCCTTGCGGCCGATCGCCTCGCGGATAATCGCACCGCCGATCCAGCGGAAGGGCTCGGGTGGCACCCTGGTCAGCGCCGCGGCCGGCTCGATGAAGGCGAGCTCCGAGTACTCGTCGCGGCGGTCGAGGGCCAGCGAGGCCAGGGCGCGTCCGACCATCTGGGAAGGTCCGACCCCGTTTCCGGTGTAGCCGAAGGCGGCGAATGAGCGGCCGGAGGGCATCTCGACAACATGGGGCAGGTGGGTGGCCGAAGCATCGATCGGCCCGCCCCATGCGTACTCGATCTGCCGGTCGGCGAGCATCGGGAAGTAACGCCTCAGACCGGCGATCACACCGGCCACGACGTCGGCGTCGTGTTCGGCCCGCCCAAACCGCCTTCCTCCGGCGGCGATCCGCCCTCCGCCCCAGCCGAAAGCTATCCGGCCGTCGGGGGTGGTCCTGAAGTAGGTGAGCAGGGAACGGCAATCGCTGATCGCCTCTCCACCGGTCCAGCCGAGCTGATCGATCACGTCCGGGACCGGTTCCGTGATCACCATGTGACTGGATGCCAGGGTCACGTTGGAGCGAAGCGGTGACCCGGCTCCGGCCAGGGCCGGCCCGTTGGCCATGACAAGTCGCCCGGCCCTGATCCTGCCGGCCGGGGTGAACACGGTCGCTTCGGAACCCCCGTCTTCGACCCTGACGACCGGGCTCGACTCGAACATCTGCACCCCGAGAACCTGGTTCGCCTCACGGATCCCGAATGCGAGCCTGGCCGGCTGGACGGTGGCGGCGGCCCCGTAGTGAACTCCGCCGCGAAAGGCCGGCGATGCGCAGATTTCCTGGACCTGGGCCGGAGTCAGTTCGCGGGGACCGTCGAGGACCCCGGCGGCGCGCATTGCCTGGACGTTCTCGGTCCAGCTGCCGTCCCAGGCCGGGGCGGTCGAAACGTTCAGGTACCCGGAGAGGCGATACCAGGCATCCACCCCATGCTCTTCGAGAAACTCGCCCACCTGGTGCACCGAGCGCTCCGAGGCCCGGGCCAGGGCGAGCGCGGGCTGGTCGCCGTACCGCTTGACCAGGCTGGCGAAGCTGACCCACATCGCATCTACGAACCCCCCGTTCCTGCCGCTCGGACCATGTCCGATCCGGTGTGATTCAACCAGCCCCACCTCGAGGTCGGGCTCACTGCTCTTCAGGTGGTAGGCGGTCCAGAGGCCGGTGAAGCCTCCCCCGATGACGAGGGCGTCGAACCGCTGGTCGCCGGCCACGGCCGGAAACTCGGGCTGGGGCCCTGCCTCATGGATCCAGTATCCGGTCGCCTTGTGAATCACTGCCGGTCAGGGTACCCGGTCGCCAGTCCGGGGCGGTCCCGTTTTCCGGCGGACGGTGCCTTCCGGGCGCTGGGGTTCAGGCCGGGTTTGCTCCGACCGGTTCTCTTTTCCCGCCCCAGACCCGCCAGGCCCCGATGGCGGCGATCACTCCCGAGACCGAGGCCAGGGCGAGAGCGACTCTCGGGTCGGTCGCCTCGGAGATGAACCCGACCAGGGGCCCACCGATCGGCGTCGAACCGAGGAAGACGACCGAGTAGAGCGCCATCACCCTTCCACGCATCTCCGGTTCGACCGCGAGCTGGATGGTCGAGTTGATCGCCGCGGCGAAGGTGACCGCCGAAGCGCCGAGCAGAGCCAGGATCGGGATCTCCGACGCGAGGCTTGGCATCAGCGCAGCTGCCATGGCGAGACCGCCGAAGGCCAGGGCGGATCCCGCGATCACTCCCATTCCCGTCTTTCCGCGGGCGCCGGTGATCAGGGCTCCGATGACCGAGCCAACACCCATCGCGGAGACGAGCACCGCGTAGGAGGTGGCACCGCCGTCAAAGGTGAGACGGGCCAGCAGCGGCAGGATCACCTGGAAGTTCAGTCCGAGGGTTCCGACCAGCGCCATCAGCAGCAGGGGCATCGCCAGTTCCGGCGTCTCCCTGACGTGGCGAACGGCGGCCCGGACCCGGCCGGGCTCCCCAACGTCGGCCTTCGGCGGTTCGGCCAGGCGATCTCCATCCATGCCCCTGAGTGCCCAGATCATGACCAGGAAGGTGGCTGCGTTCAGGCCGAAGCACGGCGCCACCCCCACCGTCGCGATCAGGATGCCGGCGATTGCCGGTCCTGCCACGCGGGCCGAGTGGACGATGACGCTGTTCAGGCTCACCGCGTTGACGATCCGGTCCGGCCCGACCATCTCCATGACGAACGCCTGCCGCGCCGGATTGTCGATCGCGAGGAGGGTTCCCCGGATCAGGATCAGTGCGTAAATCATGCCCGGGGTGATGGCTCCGGTGGCGGTCAGGGCCAGCATCACAAGGGGCGGGCCCATCATCAGGGTCTGCGTGACGATCAGCAGGTCCCGCTTGGCGAAGCGGTCGGCCAGGGAACCCCCGAGCGCACCGAGCAGCATGATCGGCAGGAACTGAAGAGCGGTGGCGAGTCCGACCGCGAGGCCGGACCCGGTCAGGCTGAGGATCAGCCAGACCTCGGCGACGGTCTGCATCCAGTTGCCCGAGAGGGAAACGACCTGTCCCTTGAAGTAACGGCGGAAGTTGGGGACCGAGAGTGAGTCGAACGACCGCCGCAGTGCGGCCGTCAACCGTCCTTCCCGCTCACATCGGAAGCTCCCACCCTGATCTCGCCGGTACGGTGCTCCTGGAGGGCCCTCGAGAGGATCTCGGCGGCCCGGGCCAGCGTGTCGGCGTCTTCTTCCGGCATTTCCTCGATCAGGTTGGCCAGCCAGGCACTCTTGCGCGACCGGTGCTCGGCCAGGTAGCGGTGACCCTCTTCAGAGACGGAGATCAGGCTGCAGCGCCGGTCCTCGGGGTCTTCCCGGCGCTCGATCAGCCCCGCGTCGGCCAACCGGTTGATCGCGCGGGTCATGGTCGGGCGCTGAACGCCCTCGATCCGCGCAAGTTCCCCGGGTGTGACGACCCGGTGGCGCTCGACCGAAGCCAGGGTGGCGAGCACGGTCGGGGAGAGGCCGCTGCCGGCTTCCTGTCTCAACCTGCGGGCTGTTCGGGTAATGGCAAGGCGCAGGGCATCCGCCTCTTCCCGCCTCGAAACATTCGTCTGACGCATTGTCTGACTAATCGTCTGATGGTTCGTATCTGGCTCTGATACTGACATTTGACTCTTTCCGCCTGATCCGGGAGGCTCGACCCCAGGACGGCGGGGAGCTCAACCGGTAATTTGATTTGCTCTGCTAATTAGTCTAGCGAATTACTTTCGGTAAGTCAATTGGATGATTGCGGACCAGGCCGCAGCGACCCGCGACCGGGAAATCGCCTGCGATTACAGGCTCCCCTCAGGCTTTGTAGAAGGGAACTCCGATGACCGACGAGCATGATCCGGCCAAGACGCGCATGCGGGACACCGTCCGCGCCGAGATAACCGGCGGCACCCAGCCTGACAACGGAGTCGTGGGGCCCAGGGCCATAAAGGCGGAACGGATCATGAACGGTCCGCTGATGGTCGCTGCCGCCCTGACCCTTCCCAGCGTCGCGCTCAGCGAGGCACAGGTCGGAGGAACGCTCGAGGTGATCGCGCAGATCCTCAACTGGGGTATCTGGATCGCCTTTGCGATCGAGTTCGTGGTCATGCTGGCCCTGGTGCCCGACCGTCGAAAGTACCTGCGGCACCACCCGGTCGAGATCGTCGTGGTCTTCCTGACCCCTCCTGTGCTCCCTCCGGGACTCCAGAGCCTGAGGGCGATCCGCCTGCTCCGGCTGCTGCGCCTGTTGAAGCTGGCCCAGCTCTCGAACCGGGTCTTCTCCAACCAGGGCCTTCAATATGCCGGCCTGCTGACGCTGGTCACGACGATCGCCGGCGGGTCGGTCTTCAGGGCCTTCGAAGCCAGCAACCAGCGCCTTTCAGAGTGGGACTCGATCTACTGGGCGTTCACCGCGATGACCACGCTCGGCTCGGAGTACAGCGCCACGACGGTGGGCGGACAGATAACCGCGGTGGTCATCCTCCTGGTCGGAATTTCATTCGTGGCGATGCTCACCGGTGCGATCGCCCAGCGCTTCCTGAAGCCGCCCGAACCGGAACCGGCGCCAACGCCTCCGGAACAGACCTGACCGGCCGGCCGGTCCTGCTGCGGTAACCCCAAAAACAACTGGCGAGACGGAACGTCTCGTCTCGTGAGGTCGGCCTGCCCGGTCGGTGACTGGCGAGACGGAACGTCTCGTCTCGTGAGGTTGGCCTGCCCGGTCGGTGAATGGCGAGACGGAACGTCTCGTCTCGTGAGGGTTTTTTGGGCTATGGCCGGGTCCGGGCTGCGGGGCGCGGACCACGGCTCAGGGCCGGCGCAGCGGGGCCGGCGCAGCGGGGCCGGCGCCTTGCCTACAGGCCGGAGGGGTGGCGGGCGACGAATGACGCCGTGTCGCTTCGCAGGTCCGAATGCCAGCTCGGGCCGGTCCCTCCGGTGTCGGAAGTGTCGAGGCGGATGCCCGCGACGTACATGAAGGCGTGGCCGGAATTGCCGTAGACGGTTATCCAGTTGCCTTCGCCCGGCTCGCCCCAGGTCGTGAACCCGGTCGAATCAAGCGGGCTGGAGATCAGACCGCCACCGTGCAGTGCGTAGCTGAGCGCTCCAGAGCAGTCGTAGCCGGATGATTCGAACGATCCGTGGCCACCTCCCCACAGATAGGGCAGGTCGATGATTGCGTTGCCCGCCGCGATCACGTCCTTGACCGCCTGGGGCGCGTCGGCTGGCGCCGAGGCAGTGCCGTCCGCATTTACCACGGCGACAGAGCCCGAGACCGGAGGTGCCGCGACCGGAGCCGAGCTCGACGCCGGGTCCATCGTCAGATCCGGCAGCGAATCCTCAAGCCGGCCGGCCTTTGCCTCCAGGGCATCGATCCTCGCCTGACGGGCGGCACTGGAAGCTTCGAACTCGGCCTTCCGGGCCTCGACGGCATCCCGGGCAGCCTGGGCTTCCCGGGTTTCGGCGGCGATTTCGTCGCGCGCAGCCTGAAGCTTCTTCTCCTGGACCTTCATCCGCTCGACCATTGACTTGATCTGGTCGCGCAGGTCCTCGACCCGGGTGATGACCGACTCGTTCCTGCTCTGGATCGCATCGGCGTAGCCGGCGTTCGAGACCAGCTCACCAAAGTCGGACGAGGCCAGCACCATCTCCTCGATGCTTGGTGAACCGCTCATGTAGAGCGAAACCAGCGATTCCTCGAGGATGCCGAGGGCCCGTCTCAGGCGCGCCCTTACCTCGGCCAGGTGCTTGCGCTCCCGGGCAAGGTCGGCTTCTACCTCGTCAAGTGCGGCCTGCTTGGCCGCGAGCTGCGCCTCGAGCTCGGAGGCCCGTACCCGCAGGGCGGACAGTTCGCCAATGAGCGCGTCGATCTGGCGGTTGTCTTCGGCGATCTGCGACTTCAGCGTGTCAACCGAGCTGTTGATCGCATCGATCTTCGACTGGGTCTGGGCAGCGGTGAGCGCGTCGGCCGGTCGTGCCGAGACGGCGAAGGCGACGACGAGGGCCGCGAAAACGATGGCCACGGCAAGGCTGAGGCCGCGGGTGCGACCGCTGGGTGTTTGCGGGAGTCTGGTCTGCATGGTTGCCCGCCGCAGAGGCAGGCGGGCGGAGGGAACAAGGTAGCGGGACTCACCCCTCGGCGAGCAGCACTGCCCGGTCATGGGAAATCCCATGCATGGGCAGGAAAACGGCTTCAGAGAGCGATGTTCGAAACCAGCTCGTAAGAGTGGAGGCGGTCGGCCTGATCGTGAACCATGGTCGAGATGATCAGTTCATCGGCTCCGGTCCGGTCGATCAGATCCTTCAGTCCGGCTTCGACCGTTTCTGGTCCTCCGAATATATGGCCCTTGGCGACCGAGGAGACGACGGCCTCTTCGTCCGGGGTGAAATCGTGCGCCGCAGCTTCCTCCGGGGTCGGGAACCTGCCCGGCCTGCCGCCGCGCAGACGGGCGAAGGCGAGTCTCGACGGTCCGGCGAGCCAGCGGGCCTCCTCGTCAGTGTCGGCACAGATCACCCCCACTCCGATCATCACCCGGGGCTCATCGAGGTATGCCGAAGGCTCGAAGCGGGAGCGGTAGAGCTGAATGGCTGCCTCGGTGTTGCCGGCACTGAAGTGATGGGCGAAGGAGTACGGCATGCCGAGCATCCCTGCCACCTGGGCCGTGTAGCCGCTCGAGCCAAGCAGCCAGATCTCCGGCATCGCGCCTTCCCCGGGGACGGCGGTGATCGATCCGTAGGGGTGGCCTGACGGCCACTCGCCGGTGAAAAAGCCGAGCAGCTCGCCGAGCTGACGCGGCAGATCCTCGTCAGTGAGCGGATCGACGCCCCGCCGCAGCGCCGCCGCCGTCACCTGGTCGGTGCCCGGCGCCCGGCCGATGCCCAGGTCGATCCGGCCGGGGTTCAGCGACTCGAGCGTGCCGAACTGCTCGGCGACGACCAGCGGCTGGTGGTTCGGCAGCATCACGCCGCCAGAACCGACCCGGATGCTGGTGGTGCTGGCTGCGAGATGGGCGATGATCACCGCCGGCGCGGAGCTCGCGATTCCGGTCATGTTGTGGTGCTCGGCCACCCAGTGCCGGTGATACCCCAACTGTTCGGCCGTCCTGGAGAGCTCGGTCGAGTTGGCCAGGGCGTCGACCGGGCTGGAACCCTCGACCACGGGAACGAGGTCGAGAATCGAGATAAGTGGCCGGTCCGAACTCATCCCTCGAACAGCCACTGGCCCTCGGCCATGACCCCCTGTGCCTTCTTGTCTTCAGGTGTGTAGTCGATGTCGAGCCGTTCGTCGGGACCCGGGTCGGCCCGCCAGCTCCACCAGCTGATGCCTTCCAGCCAGTCGGACCCGGAAAGTGCGTCAAAGGTGGCACGGTAGGCGAGCGCCTGGATGTTCTGGTCCGCCGGCTTGTCGGTTACCTCGTAGGGCCGCGCGGTCGCCCCGACCTGGCTCGGGTATCCGACTTCGGTGAGCAGCACGGGACGCTCCCACTGCCTGGATTTGGCTTCCAGCTGCGAGGCGATCTTGCGCCATTCAGAGGTCAGTCCCTGGAGGTCCGGCTTCGAGCCGTCATCCGGGGACAGCGGGTAGTAGGCATCGACGCCGATCGCGTCGAGGTCATCCCAGAACTGGACCTGGTCGACCTCGTCCCAGTTCGCGGCATAGGTGACCGGCCCGAAGAACCTGTCCCTGACTGTCTGGATGATCGCCCGCCAGCGATCGGTTTCGGAGGACATCGTTTTCAGCTCGGTTCCCACCACGAACATGCTGGCCGCGTTCGAGGTGGCCAGCGTGGCGAAGTGATCTATGAACTCCCCGTATGACCGGTACCAGCGATCCCGGTTGGAAGGCTGGATCTCACCCCGGTAGGAGTCGTCGAGCACGTCGACATGAGGCTTCACCACGGCCTGCAAGCCCGCTTCCCTGATCCAGTTGACCACCTGAATCACGCTCTCGTCGGAAGGGGTCTTGTCGGGGTCCGGGGCGATCCTGTTGGCGGACGGGCCCTTCATGTACCAGGTCGGAACCACCGTGATCGCGGTGCTGCCCAGCTCGGCCAGCACCTTGATCATGTCCTGGACCTCCGGGTTCGAGTAACCCTCAGGGGTGTAGGCGGTGAGGTTGACCCCGAGCAGGGGGCCGTCGATCGGCAGCGGGATGGCCTGAGCGTAGCCCAGGGTGGTTCCCGTCTGACCGGTGGGCCCGGTGGCGGCAACTGGCCCCGTCTGGCCGGAGGTCTGATCTTCAGGCGCGTTCGCGCTCTCGTCGGTGTTGAAAACGGTGGCGGCCAGAACCCCTCCTGCCAGACCAGCAACGACGAGAATCAGGGCGAGCAGTCGGAGGTGGAGACGCACGCGACCCACCCTACGACGAAGGGAGCCTCTGCCGCAAGAAAGACGGGAGCCGGGAAGTTATCGTCCAATAAGAACGCTTCCCGGCTCCATGGGTCCAGGGATCGGACCCGTAATTCGAATCGGCGAACTACTTGATCAGTTCGGCCTTCATCTTCTGGTACTCGTCCTCGGTGATCCCGCCGCTCTGGCGAAGCTGATCGAGCTTGTGGAGCTCGTCAACCGGCGAGGTGCCGGCGGTCTCACGGACGTACTCGTCGAAATGCTTCTTGGCTTCCGCCTGTTCCTTGATCGCCCGGTCCCGCATGCCGGAGCCGCGGGCGATCAGATAGACGAGCGATGTCACGATCGGTATGACGATCAGGAATAGCACCCAGACGGCCTTCCACCAACCCGACAGTTCGTGATCGCGGAACAGGTCCATCAGGATCGTGATCACGATCCAGACCCAGATCACGAAGAAGAAAATCGCGAGTGTGGTTAGAAGCGCATCGCCGAGGTCATAGCTAGCGAGTACTGACAACAAGTCTTGTTCCTTTCAGGAAACGGGGGACGAACTCAGGTCAGGCTACACCCGATCGGTCCGTCCCCCGTTCACCCCTAAGGGATGAAAGCGCTACTCGCGCGTCCGGTCGGCCAGTTTCCAGGCGGCAGGCATGGCGATCGCACCGATCGCGGCCTTGACCAGCCCGCCAATGATGAAGATGGTGAAGCCGTTGTGGATGATCCAGCCCCAGCTCTCGTCCGGCGCGTACAGCCGGAGGCCGGCCAGACCGAAACCGAAGATGATCAGCTGGGCGAAGATGAAGGAGACGAAAGCGGTGAGGAACTTCCGGTCACCGCCGCGCTCGGCGATCCAGCCGACCACGTAAGCCGAGACGAGGAAGCCGAGGAAGTATCCACTCGAGGCCGAGTTCACCAGGACTTCGAAGCCCTGTCGTCCCTCCGAATAGACCGGAAACAGAAGTCCCATCAGCAGGTAGAGGAGCATCGCCGACGCGCCACGCTTCGAGCCAAGAGCCGCCCCGATCAGCATCACGCCAAGCGTGCCACCGGTGATCGGCACGGGCGAGGGAGGCACGGCGATCGAGATCTGCTGGCAAAGAACCATGAACAGCGCGCCACCGAGGATCAGGACCGCATTTTTGACCCAGGTATTGGCAAACAGATCAGCGAGGACGGGGACACGGGGAGTTTCCGCCGTGTTGAGGAAAGTTGACATCAAGACCCTTTCTTAGGCACGAAGAACGGCTGAAGCCTACCCGGATGCGAAGCTACAGCGATGCCCGATACGGCAACAGGTGTTTCCGGCGGCGCGCTGCGCTCCGTCAGGGCGATCAGGTACGTCACCGCGCTGCGCGAGGGTGGCTCGCTGCCCGGGCTTGTCGAAGGCGACGACGACGGCACCTGGGTGGTCAAGTTTCGAGGCGCCGGACAGGGCCCCGGGGTCCTCGTTTCCGAGGTGATCGCCGGGGAGATCGCCCGAAGTGTCGGACTGCCGGTGCCCGAGCTGGTCCTGGTCGAGGTTGCTCCCGAGCTGGGGCACGCCGAACCCGACCCGGAGATCCAGGAACTGATCGAGGCAAGCCCCGGCATCAGCCTCGGTATGGACTTCCTGCCGGGGGCCCTGCCTTTCGCGCTTTCGCCGAAGGATCGTTTCGACCCGGACCTTGCCGCCGACATCGTCTTCTTCGACGCACTCGTCACCAACATCGATCGCACCCCGAGGAACCCCAACCTGCTGACCTGGCACGGCCAGACCTGGATGATCGACCACGGTGCCTCGTTCTACCGCCAGCACGGCTCCCTGCCCCTGGCCGAGACGGCAACCATTCCGACACCGGTCCTGCGCGATCACGTGCTCCTGCCGGTCGCCGGTTCCCTGGCCGAGGCCGGAAGCCGGCTGACCGGCGACATCGAAGCGGCGATCGAGCCCGCCACGGCGGCGGTGCCGGACGAGTGGCTGGGCGAGGATCCGGCTGCACGGCGGGAGGATTTCCGCCAGTTCCTCCGGCGGCGGCTCGCCGGTCAGGAGGCGTTCATTCTGGCGCTGGAGGGTGAGGATGACTGAGGCCCGCCCCTTCAGCTACGCCGTGCTGCGCGTCGTCCCCTGCATAGAGCGCGGAGAGCGTCTCAACGTCGGCCTGGCGCTCTTCTGCCGCCAATTCGGCTTCCTCGAGCTGGAAACGGGCCTTGACCGTGCCCGACTCGCCGCCATTGCACCAGACCTTGACCCGGAACCGGTCGAGTCACGACTCGCGGTGATCCGCAGCGTGATCGAGGGTGACCCTGCCGCCGGGGCCCTTGCCGAGCTCGACCCTTCCGACCGGTTCGGCTGGCTCACCGCACCCTCGTCGACGATCATCCAGAGTTCGGAGGTCCATACCGGGCTGACCAGTGACCCGGCCGCCGAGCTGAAAAGGCTCTTCGCCAGCCTGGTCCTCTGAGGCAGCCGCAGTGGGTGCCGAAATCTCAGCCAACCTGCCCCTGCCACCCCTGCTGGCTGGTGCCGGCGAGAGCTTCGGGACGGACGGGGGCCGGACCGCGGTGATCTCGGATCAGGGCCGATCTCCATGGGCCGAACTCCTGGACGGCGTCAACCATCTCGCGAGGCAGCTAGAGGGTGAAGCCGACGGCGGACCGATTGGCATCCTGCTTCCGTCCGGCCGCGATTTCCTTACTGCCTTTCTCGCAGCCTCGACCCTCGGAGTGCCCGCCTGCACGCTCCACCCGGACTGGGCCGCACCGGAGCTCGAGGCGGCGATCGAGGACGCCGGCCTCTCCCTCGTTTTCACCTATGACGGAACGGTGAGACGACCGACCGTATTCCGCACTAACCGGTCGTCGTCAGCGACCGACGACGACCCGGTCTTCTACATCGGGTTCACCTCGGGAACCAGCGGACGGCCGAAGCCGTTCCTTCGCCGCCAGAAGTCCTGGTCCTCGAGCTTCACTCCGGCCGGCGAACTGTTCTCGGTGGAGGCCGGTGACCTCGTCTACCTGCCGGGCTCGCTTCAGCATTCGCACTTTCTGTTCGGAGCTGTCTTCGCGCTGAACCGCGGCGCGGCCATCCGGATGTTCGGGCGCTTCGATGCCCACAGGCTGGCCGGCGAGCTGGCCAGCGAGAGAAGCGGTGTCCTCTACCTCGTGCCGACCATGCTGATTGACCTCGACCGGCTTGACGGGGAACCGTTCGAGGGAGTCCACTCGGTGGTCATCTCCGGCTCGAAGATGGAGGCCCACCACTGGGCGATCACCCGCCGGCTCTTTCCGGCCGCGACGGTCGGAGAGCTGTACGGGGCCTCGGAGCTGAGCTTCGTGACCGTCAACACCGAAGGCGAGCGCGGTCCCGGCTATGTCGGCAGGCCCTTCCCCGGGGTTGAAGTGGAGATCAGGGACGCCGACGGCAACCCGACCCACGGAACCGGCCTGGTCCACGTCCGCAGCCCCTACCTTTTCGAGGGCTACCTCGAGGGCGGGAAAGCCGTCTCCCCGATTGGCGCCGACGGCTTCGTGTCAGTCGGTGACGTCGGTTCTCTCGACGACTGCGGCCTCTCGCTCTCTGGCCGGGCGTCGAACATGCTGATCACCGGCGGCAAGAACGTTCACCCGGAGGAAGTCGAAGCGATGCTGGCCGGCCACCCGGCGATCCGGGAGTGCGTCGTGGCGGGCCTCCCCCACCCGCGCTGGGGCGAAAAGATAGTCGCCTTCGTCGTACCGGCCGGGACCGGTGAGGAGTTGGAGGCGCGCGCCCTTCGCAGTCACCTGGAGGGTCAGGTCGCCTCGTACAAGATCCCCAAGCGGTGGTTCCTCATCGAAGCCCTCCCGAGGACGCGTGCCGGCAAGACCGACCGCTCCCGTGACCGGCTCCTCGAGGCGGCAACGGAGATCTGACCCGGCGGTCCCTCAGCCGGGACGGCAGTCCAGGGCGACCTTCCCGACGCCTGTCCGGGCCTCGACTGCCCGATGGGCCTCGGCGGCTTCAGCGAGCGGAAAGACCGGACCGAGGGTCGGGTTCAGGCGGCCTTCGAGATGGAGCCGGAAAAGCTCGCCGAGTACTTCCCGGAGGGCGATCGAGCCCGGGTGGCCGAGCCAGAGCCCCGAGATGCTGATGCCGTTCTTCAGCAAGGCCCCGGTACTCACCTTCGCCGGGGTTCCTCCGGCCACGCCGTAGATCACCGCCCGGCCTCCCGGTCTGAGCTGACGGAGCATGCCGAGAAGCATCTCGCCCCCGACCATGTCGATCACCAGGTCCACCTTGCCGCCTTCGAGCACCCCGGCGAGCTGCTCGCCGACCGGTTCTTGACCGTCCAGCCTGACCGCCTGGTCGGCCCCCAACGCCTCCACCCTGCGCGCCTTCTCTTCGCTGCTGGCGATCACGAAACATTCTGCGGCACCGCGCTGCCGGGCGAGCTGAACGACCAGATGGGTAACGCCGCTGCCTGCCCCGCTGACCAGGATCCGGTCCCCCGGCTCCATCGAGTCGAGCAGACGCCATGCGGTGGCCCCCTGGATGACCATCGCCAGCGCAACCTGGTCGGAGACGCCGTCCGGCACGGCGGCCACGTCCGCGGTCGGAGCCGCGACGAGGCGGGCGTAACCCTTGCCGTCGAGCAGCGCGACGACGCGGTCACCGGCTTTGAAGTTGCCGTCCGGATCCGGCGAGAGGGCGGAGCCGACCACTTCCCAGCCGGGGATCACCGGCAGTCCCTTGCGACCGAAGTACTCGCCTCGGCGCACCAGCAGATCGCCGAAGTTGACCCCGGCGGTTTCAACCTCGATCAGGGTCTGGTCCGGTCCCGGAACCGGGTCCTCAACCTCCTGAAGTTCGAGGACGTCGGGATCGCCGAACTCGTTTACCCGGATCGCCTTCACGTCTTCAGCCCACCCGATCGACGTAAAGGATCTGGGTTGCGACCCCGAACCTGCCTTCGCTGTCGTGGAGCCGGGTCGTGGTCAGGCCGCTGCCGTTGCGGTCGAGTTCGGTCCGCGACTCCAGGCCGATCCACTCCCCTGCCGGTTCGCGAAGCAGGGAGACGGTCAGGTCACAGTTGACGAACAGGTACTCGCCCCAGCCGACCGGATGCGCCACGCCATTGCCGAAGTCGGCTGCGGAGACGGCCCGCTGGGCGCCGGAAAGCTCCTCGCCGGTGACCAGCGGGTAGTCGAGCCGGATCCAGACCATGCCGTCGGTGCCTACCCGGTCCGGGCCGCCTTCGATCGCGACCACCGAGTTGGCAGTGCGGTGGAAGGCTTCGCTGTCACCGTCCGCCCAGAGTTCCTTCTCGACCGGGCGACCGGAATCGGGTCCCGCGAAGCCTTCCTCCTCCACAACCATGCCTTTCGGCAGGTCGACTTCACCCCGCCGGATCAGAACCGCGCGTCCTTCGATCAGCATCCGGTCCCCGGACCTGATCGAAACCGCGGCCACCCGCTGGCGCCTGCCCGGCTTGACGATTTCCGCCGTGATCTCGACTTCTCCCAGCGGGACAGGACCGTTGAAGGCCAGTGCCAGTGAAGCCAGCCGCAGGTCGTCCTCCGCGCCAAGCGCTTCGGCGGCCCGGGCCAGGAGGCCCGCCGGGGCACCACCGTGGGCGGCATCCTCCTGCCAGGGCCCTCTCGCGAGACCTGTCAGCTCGTAGGTTCCGGGGGCTTTCCCGGCGACGGGTTTAGCTACTGCGCGGACGACTTCGACCGATCGCATTCGTTCAACGCCAGAAGAACACCCGACGCGACTGCTCCCGACCCGGCGAATACCGTGGTCATCAGCACGCCCTTGCGGTCGATCTGGTTGCGGCCGATCAGCGTGGTGGCCACATCCCCCATGTCGGAGAGCATGCAGACGGCAAGCCAGCCACGGGCGTTGTTGCGGAGGGCGCCGTCCAATGTGCCCGCGCCGAGGGCGATGTCACGAAAGCCCAGTGCCCTGAGGATCACACCTGCGCCCGGACGGTCGGCCTCGTCGCCGATCCAGGTCCGGCCGACGAGCTGGGGAGCGGAGGAGGCAAAGATCCCGAACCCGACCCTTGACAGACCAAATGCGACGTTCAAAACCTTGCTTGGACTCATGCCGCGGAGATTACCCCCAGCGCAGATCGGGGCGCGGGCATATCCTCCCCGCATGCCCATCGCCGAGAAGGTCACCCTGCATGCCCTGCCGCCCTCCCACCCCTGCAAGACGGTCGGTGCCGCACTCGACTACAAGGGGATCGAGTACGAGTGGGTAAACCTCGATTTCGGCAAGCACAACGACCAGATCAGCGAGCTCTACGGAGAGGGCCGCACCCGGGTTCCGGGCCTGACCATCGGTGACGAGCGGATCCACGGTTCGACCGAGATCCTCTGGCGCCTCGAGCAGCTTTCCCCGGAGAAACCGATCTACCCGGAAGGGATTGCCGAAGAGGTCCGGGAGGCCGAGCTCTGGGGTGACCGGGTGCTTCAGGATCTCGGACGCCGCATCCCCTGGGGCGCCCTCTACTTCCGCCCGGAGCTGCTGGGCCGCATGAACGGAATCGAGGAGCTGGACCCGGCCGGCACAGACTTTGCGATGAAGTTCGTCCGTTCGACCTGGAAGTACCACAACGTCAGCTGCGTCCAGATCGCCGAGGACCTCGGGAATCTGCCCGGCATGATCGACGAGATCGACTCGATGTCAGCAAAGGGCCTGCTCGACGGCGAGAACCCGACCGCTGCGGATTTTCAGATCGGATCGAGCATCTGGGTGATCGCGACGATCTCCGACGTGCGACCGGTGATCGCGGGAAGCGCCGCCGAACGGGTCGCCGAGCGCTACTTCGGCGAGATCCCCGAACTGATCCCCGCCGGCGCGTTTCCGGCGAGCTGGATCAGGCTGCGCGACTGAGGCTTGGCCAGCAGCAGCTGGTAATCGCTGTTTCGCCCGGAGCGGAACCCCGCCTCGGCGATGCAAAGGTAGAGCACCCACAGCCGCCGGAAGCGGTCGTCGTAGCCCAGCACCTCCAGCCGGTCCGTCTCGGCCAGGAAACGGCGCCGCCACTCGGCCAGGGTGAGGGCGTAGTCCAGCCTCAGCTCATCCGACCAGGCGATCGTCATGTCGGTCACCTCGTCCAGACAGCGCCTGATCTCCGCCATCGAGGGCAGGCAGCCTCCGGGAAAGATGTAGCGGCTGATGAAGCTCCTCGAGGCCTTCTCGACCTCATAGGCGTCGTCATCGATCGTGATCGACTGCAGCAGCATCGACCCGTCCGGCTTCAGCAGCGACGAGCACTTCGCGAAGTAGGTCGGGAAGTCCCGCCAGCCGACCGCTTCGATCATCTCGATCGAAACCAGCCGGTCGTAGCTGCCGGTCAGGTCCCGGTAATCCGACTCGATCACCTCGATCCGGTCGCTCAACCCCGCCTCGTCTATCCGCTCGCGGGCGAGGACGGCCTGCTCCTTCGAGATCGTCGTGGTCGTGATCCGGCAGCCCGTCCGCCTGGCCAGGTGGATCGAAAGTCCGCCCCAGCCGGTTCCGATCTCCAGCAAGTGAGTCTCCGGGGTGAGATCGAGCTGGTCGGCGATCTGGTCCATCTTCGCGATCTGGGCGGCCTCCAGGCTCCGCCTTTCGTCACCTCCGTAGAGCGCCGACGAGTAGTTCATCGACTCGTCGAGAAAGAGCGAGAAGAGGTCGTTGCCGAGGTCGTAGTGGGCGGCGATCTGCTTCTTGCCCCTCCGCTTTGTCGTGCGCGGCATCAGCGGTCCGAGCTTCTGGAAGGGCCAGAGGACGAAGCGGAACCGCCGCTTCATGCGGTCGAACTGGTACAGGTTCAGACCGGCAACCGTGCCGAGCGCAACCAGGTCGTCACAGTCCCATTCCCGGTTGATGTACCCCTCGGCCATGCCGGTGCTGCCGCGGATCATGCGTCGCCAGGCCCGGGCCGAGTGGACTTCGACCCGGGCACCCGGTCCGGTTCCCGGCTGGCCGATTGTCGTGACGCGCCCCTTCTCGACGAACTCGATCGTGCCGGTCCGGAGCCGGCCGATCACCGCCAGTACAAGCCGACGCCACATGTTCAGCGGCCGCTCCGGTGTGACCGGGGGCCTTCTTCTGTTCCTGAGTGGTCCATCGGGCAGAGCATTTCGCTTTTCGGTCCGGTCGGCAAGTCCTCTTCGACGGCCTTCTTCGGGTGGGGGTGATACCTGGCGCCGGCAAGCCAGGTTCTGGCCGCCTCGAGGTGAATTCCCCCGAGGACCTTGGCCGGCATCGGAAGTCGGGTGAAGAGCAGTCGGCCCAGCAGCGCCCTGGTGATCTCCCGGCGCTCGACGTTGAGGGTCGCGTCGAAGTGTAGATCGCCACCGCGACGGCTCTCCATGTGGACAGGAAGCGTCCTCCCCGGCTCGCCGAAGACGAGTCCATAACG
>DAIQCC010000020.1:31090-35060 GCA_036780865.1 Solirubrobacterales bacterium
CGCCATCAGGGGCGAGACGTGGAGCCGCTTCGCTACGTCGGCCGCGAGGACACCGGGACGACGGGGACTGTTGACGAGGTAGGTGTGGCGCTCGCCCCAGGGGGTGTTGGTGACCTCCGCCAGGACTGTCTCGACGCGCTCACCGGCGGGATCGAAGCAGTAATAGAAGCTGACCGGATTGAAGCAGACCCCCCAGTAGCGCAGATGGGTGAGCATCCGGACGGGTCCCGAGGGCCGGACCCCGGTCCGGTCCTCGACCAGGTCACGCACCGCCTGTTTCAGGGGCTGGTTTGCCGGACCGAGGTAATCCGAACGATGGAAGCTGGCCGGTGAGCGGGGACGGGTGGACCAGAGCGGATGGACTCCCATGACCTCGGGGAGCTCGTCGAGGTCGAGATAGACCATGAAGATCCCGTAGCTGAACTCGCGCTCGACCGGTTCGAAGCGCCGGTGCCTGACCCTGCCCTCGTAGATCGCGCTGTTCAGATGTGGCGTCATGCGACCAGCGGCAGTTCGGGGTCCGCCACCGCGCCGGCCAGCGCGGCTTCGGCCGCACGCCTGCCGGTGAATGCCCCGTCTTCGTGAAAGCCGTTCCGGAGCCAGGCGCCGGCGAAGTGAACTCCACCGCGCCCGCTCACCCGCTCCCAGTCCGTCTGCGCCTGGACTCCCTCCGGCGTGAAAACGGGATGCTCGTAGGTGAAGCGATCGTGGACGAGACCGGGGTCGATCAGGTGGTCCATGTTCAGCGAGACGAAGAACCTCTCGTCGCATTCAAGCCCCTGGAGCCGGTTCATGTCATAGGTGAGCGCGGTCAGGCCGTTGCTGCTGGCCCCGAGCCGGTAATTCCAGCTGGCCCAGGCCGACCGCCTCTTCGGCATCACCGAGGGGTCGCTGTGCAGAACGGCTTCGTTTGCCTGATAGGGGAAGAGCCGGAGGAAACGCTCCTCGGCCTGATCGGCGTCGTCGAGCATCCCGAGGGTCTCGGGAGCATGCGTGGCGATGATCACCTGATCGAACAGCTCCGCCTGCAGACCGGCCTGTTTCACCAGCACCCCGCCCTCGATCCGCCGTACCGATTCGACCGGACTCCCGGTTCGGACCCGGTCGGCGACCGGCTCGAGCAGCCGCTTGACGTACTGCCTGGAGCCGCCTTCCACCGTTCTCCAGCGGGGCCGGTCGGCGAGGCTCAGAAGGCCGTGATTGTCCAGGAAGCGGGCAAGGAAGCGGGCGGGAAAGACGCTCATCCCTTCGTCGCTCGCCGACCAGACCGAGGCCACCATCGGCACCACGACACGCTCCCGCAGTTCGCTGGAGAAACCCTCCCTTTCCAGGAAGGCGTCCAGGGTGATTTCGTCTTCCAGCTCGATCAGCCGACGCAGGCGGCGCTGAAACAGCGGCACCTCCGCCAGCATCCGAATGAAGCTGGGCCGCGCCAGGTTGCGGCGGTCGGCGAAGAGGCCGGAGACCGTCCGGCCTGTGTACTCGAATCCGGCCCCGTCATTGACCGAGAAGCTCATGTTCGAAGCGAGGGTGGGAACCTCGAGTTCCTCCAGCATCGAGCTGAAGACCGGGTAGTTGCGGCGGTTGAAGACGATGAATCCTGTGTCGACGTGGGCCAGACCTCTCTCGATGGGCACCTCCACGGTGTTGGCGTGCCCGCCGGTCCGGCGGTCCGCTTCGAAAAGCGTCAGGTCATGCCTGCCGGAGACGTGGTGAGGGGCGAGATGATGGACGGCGGAGAGACCGGCGATGCCGGAGCCGATGACTGCGATCTTCATATACGGGGATACGGAGCAGGCCACCGTCCCGGATTAAGCGGACCGGAACTTTGTCCGCCCCGGCCCGGTTCGCCGCCTCCTGGCCTGCCGGAAGGTGATCCGGCTCAGTAGGTGGTCAGGCCGCGCAGAACCGAGCGGCCTGAGTGTTCCGGACCGGCGTCATGTTCCTGAATCGACACGTCGAAGTACTCGAACGATGCCGGGTCGACGGGCAGCGGGAGTTCGACCGACCGTTCACCGTCCTGGCCGACCTGGAATGAACCGAGGGCGATCAGGTCACCGTTCTCGTCGAGCAGCCAGAGCTCGTAGAACTCGCCGCCCTTGTTCGGCCTCAGCCCGGAGACGTCGAGGCGCATCTGGTCGCCCTCGCTGGACACCATCTGGACCTTGCCTTCAGCGCTCGGGGGTGCCTCGCCGAGACGATCCAGCGCCAGGGCCGGACCCGGAGGCGTGGCAGGACCGGAATCGTCGCCCCCGGTACCCGAGCCAATCAGGAAACCGACCAGAAGCATGGCCGCGCCGGTCACGAACACGCCCGAAAGTCGCAGCCAGAGCGGCCGGCGCTTTTCGGCCGACTGGCGCCTGGTGCTTTCAAACTCTGCTTCGCGCTCGGCCAGCGGTGTTTCCCCTGCCGAGGTCGCCCTGGCCAGGTCGAGTGGCGGGGGTTCCGCCGGCTCCCAGACTTCGGAGGGCAGGCCCTCGAGCCTCGTGACCACGGGGCGAAGTTCTTCCACCGTGTCGCGCAGATTCTCGTCCGCGGCCAGTTCGGTCTCGAACCTTTCGCGTTCATCGCCTGCCAGTTCACCCAGCAGGTAGGAAATCGCTATTTCACGATCGATGCTCATGCTTCAGCCTCCATCAGGGTACGGAGCCGGCCGAGCGCCGACACCATCCTTGACTTGATCGTTCCGAGCGGGATCCCGGTCTTCGCTGCGATCTCACTCTGACTTAGTTCGTTCTGGAAGCGGTACCGGATCAGGTCCGCCTCGTCGTCCGGAAGGTGACCGAGCAGATGTGTGAACTGGAACGCGTCGATCAGCCTGTCGATCTCTTCCGAACTGCTGTCCCGGTCGACCAGGACTGCGGTCGTCTCCGGATCCTTTGGTTCCGGAACTCTCTTCCGGGTCTGGTCGATTGCCCTGCTGCGGGCGATTGACATGATCCAGCCGAGCATCGAGCCGCGGCCGGCGTCGAAAGCTCCCGCCTTCTGCCAGACCTCCGTGAAAACCTGCTGCTGAACGTCCTCGGCGGTCTCCCGGTCGGCCAGGTAGCGAAGCAGCAGACCGAAAACCGGTCGCGAGTACCGGCTGTACACCTCCGAGAGGGCTTGCTCGTCTCCGCGTTCCATGCGGCGGGCGAGCTCTAGGTCGATCTGGTTCTCTCCGGTCGGCAAAGCTGACTGCAAGTCAATCAACTCGTAGCGAAAGAGGTACGCCGGGGGTGGTGGAGCCAGCACGTTCATTTCCACCACCCCCGGTTACCTCTAGTTGGACGGGACGAGCACGGTATCGATCACATGGACGGTGCCGTTCGAGGCCTCCACATCCGGGGTGACCACTGTGGCGTCCCCGATCATGACCGTTCCGTCGTCCTCGATCGTGACCTTGAGCTTCTCGCCCTGGACGGTCTCGACCATCTGACCGTCCGAGAGGTCGGACGACTTCACGTCGCCGGCCACCACGTGGTAGGTCAGGATGTTCGCCAGCTCATCCTTGTTGGCCGGCTTCAGGAGACGTTCGAGCTCTGCCGGGGGCAGTGCCGCGAAGGCCTCGTTGGTCGGAGCGAACACGGTGAAGGGACCGTCACCCTGAAGGGTCTCGACCAGGTCGGCCGCCGTCACGGCGTCAACCAGGGTTGAGAGGTCCTGATTGCCCTGGGCGAGGGCCACGATGTCCTGTGAGGCCATCGCATCGGTGGTGCCGGTGGTGTCGGTCATCTCCGTGGTCGTGCTGCTGCTGGTGGATTCCTCGTCGTCGCTACCGCAGGCGGCAACGCCGAAGGCCAGAGCAGGAACGCAGAGCGCTACGAGCAGTGGTTTCCGGATGGTCATTGGTTTCAACACTCCTTTTGTTGTCTTCTGGTTGGGGGTTAGCGGGCGACCGCGTTGACGGTTGCCGTGCCGAGAGTCAGTCCCTCGGTGAACGCGGTGACTCCGAACGCTGCGTTCAGGGCACCCGCCGCAGCTGCGGTCA
>DAIQCC010000020.1:35070-46364 GCA_036780865.1 Solirubrobacterales bacterium
AGCACGAACTCCGGCGAGCCGGATCTTTCGACCGGTGACCTGTGCCTCCAGGTTGGAGAGGTCAAGCGAGAGGATCGAAACCCTCTGGTCACCGACCATCGCAGTCAGGTCCGGATCGGCATCGACGTTGATCGTGAAGTTGGTCAACTCGACCGTGGTCGCGCCAGCGGTCAGAGAGATCCCGCCGCTGTGGGGGATCGCACCGGCGAAAGTGCTCGTGTTCGCACGGCCGCCGGTGATCGGGAACGAAAGCTCGCCCGAGGGCAGGGCTTCGGCCGGACCGATCGGAGCCGCAGTGACACCGAGGTCCGTGAGGGCCTGGGCGGTGCCCGGGTCAAGCGCCAGATTCGTGGCGCCCGAAGCGGCCAGACGGACCTGTGACGGCACGACCTTGACCACAGCGGTACCGATCACGAGGCCGGGCTTGAACAGACGGACCTTGAAGGTCCTGTTCAGCGCTGCGGCCGAGGCACCGGTCAGCGAGAGCACGGCTCCACGGACGTTCACGGCGAGGCCGGGCCGGGTGATCTTGGCCTTCTTCAGGTTGACCTTGAACAGGTTTACGGTGGCGCCACCGACCTTGCCGGACAGGATGCCGGCCTTGGTGCGGATGGTGAAGTTGCGGGCGACGAGGCTGCGCTTGCCGGCGCTGAACTTCAGTCCGCCGGAATGCCTGATCTGGCCGACCGCGGAGACCGGGTCCAGGTTGCCGCCGGTAACGGGGAATGCGATGGAGCCGCTCTTGATCTTGGCGGGCTTGACCGGCGCGACCTTGACGCCGTTTTTGGTCAGGAGCTTGGCGACAGCCGGACGGAGCTTGACGGCGGTTTCGCCGGATCCGATCGGGTTGGCGCTGGCCGAGGGGGCGAGGGCCGCACCCAGGCCGAAGATGGCAAACAGTGAAAGGGCCGCTGCTACGAACCGGCTGCGCCTGCTCGGAGAAGCGGGAAAACTGGATGAGATCATGATGCGTACCTCCTGGTCGAAGTTGCTTTCGATCGGGAGTACGAACGCTCTGCCGGAATCGGTTGAGAGATTCCGTAATTTCCTCTCCGGGCAGTGCCCGCCCGGGTCAGGATCTCAGCCTGATTCCTCCGCTGCTTTGGCTCCTGCGGTCGGCTTCACCCGGGGGCCGACCACGAAGAGGATGATCAGGAAGCCGACCATCGCCGCGATCGCGTTGAACCTGAAGGCGACATGGAGGCCGTCGATCAGGCCGCTGGCCGAAGCGAACAGGGTCGTGGTGAGGGCGAGCCCGACCGAGCCGCCCGCGACCTGGAACATGTAGATGATGCCGCCGGCCAGGCTCGAGCGCGACTCGTCGACCGCGGTCACCCCGATCGTCGTCGCCGAAGAGTAGAAGAGGCCCACGCCGATTCCGAGGATCACCAGGCCGGGAATCACGCCCCCGATCGCCCCGCTCTCCTTGACCCCGAATGAGATCAGCAACGGACCGAGCGCGATGCAGGCTGCGCCGAGGGTGACGATCAGGCGGCCTCCGACCCGGTTGTAGAGCGGGCCCGCGACGAAGGAGGTGAGGGCAAAGACAGCCATGAACGGAAGCAGTCCGACCCCGGACTCGAAGGCCGAAAGACCACCCGCCTTCTGCAGGTACTGGGGGATGTAGAAGAGCACCGAGAAGAAGGTCGCGGAGATGAAGAGGATCGCGACGCAGGCCGCCGTGAACGACGTGTTGCTCATCACGTCCCTGGGGATGAGGGCGTGGCTGCCGGCACGGCGCTCGATCAGGCCGAAGGCTGAGATCAGTCCGACCGAGACCAGCACCGCAAGGACGATGCGCGGGTCGCCCCAGCCGAGATCGACAACCTGGTCGAGGGCGACCATGAAGATCACCAGCCCCATCGATACTGTCGCGATGCCGGCGTAGTCGATCTTGCGATCGGTCGAGTCCGGTCGCGGCTGGTGGATCAGGAAGTACACGGCCACGATCGCGATCAGAGCGATCGGAATGTTCAGGAAGAGGATCCACCGCCAGCTCGCGAACTCGGTAAGGGCCCCGCCGATCAGCGGGCCGAGAGCGTTGCCGATCCCGGCGACCCCGAGGATGAGTCCGCGGGCCAGCCCCGCCGTGTCCTCCGGCAGCTGTGCGATGGTCATCCCCAGCACCGCCGGCCAGATCAGCGCCCCGCCGATCCCCATCACGGCCCGCGCGGCAATCAGCCACGCCTCGGTCTGGGCAGTGGCGGCGGCCAGGGACGCGAGCAGGAAGATCACTGCGCCGACGAAGAATGCCTCCCGGCGACCGAACAGGTCTGCCAGCCGGCCACCGGTGACGATCAGCACCCCGAAGACCAGGGCGTAGGCGTTGACCACCCATTGGACGGTGGTCACGCTGGTGTCGAAGTCCTTCTCGATCGCGGGCAGGGCGACGTTCATCGCCGTGATGTCGTTGGCGATCACGAAGACACCCAGCGCCATGGCCCCCATGGCGAGATAGGTCGAGCGTGTCACGGCCCCAACCCTAGAGGTCGGGGCCCCGACCTCTCAACCCTTCACTTCGGGCTTTCCGCTTCCGGAAGTTCCTGCGCCTTCTCGTCGCTGGAAAGGGAGCCTTTGAACTCCCTGAGTCCCTTGCCGGCAGAGCGTCCCAGCTCTGGCAGCTTCTTCGGTCCGAAAACGACCAGGGCGATGATCAGTACAAGCATGATTTCGAAAGGTCCGATGTTGGGAATCATGCCTCCGGTTACGACACGGCAGCGGACTCGGATCAGCGGCAACTCGAGTGATCCGGTTCGAGCCCACCTCCGTAGGTCCGTTCAACTGCACCCGAAACCAAGGAGGCGAGATGCCGACCCTGAGGAAGAAACGAGAAGCAGAACCCGCCCATCCCCCGGCAGCGGATCTGGAAATACAGGATCCGGATCAGCCGTCAGGTGGCAGGGGAGTTTCCCGGCGCCAGCTGATGACCATGGCCGGAGGCTCCGTCGCGCTGGGCGCCTTTCTGGCTGCCTGCGGCGACGATGAATCCGGGTCGAGCTCCGGCACTGCCGGCACCACTGGCGAGACGGGCTCCTCGATGGACGACAACAGCACCGCCCAGTTCGGGGAGGGGGACATCGGGATCATGAACTACGCCCTGACCCTCGAGTACCTCGAGACGGCGTTCTACGAGGACGTGGCGAGGAGCGGCCTCTTCAAGGGGTCGGACCTGGAAACGATCCGCAAGTTCGGGAGCCAGGAGGCCGAGCATGTCGCCGCGCTGACCGCCGCCGTGAAGCAGGCGGGTGGAAAGCCGGCTCCGCGGCCGAAGACGGAGTTCCCGCTCAACAACGCCCGGCAGGTGCTGAGGCTCGCCTCGACGGTCGAGAACCTCGGCGCCGCCGCCTACCTGGGACAGGCCGCGCGGATCCAGAGCCCCGAGGTGCTGGCGGCTGCGTTGTCGATCCACAGTGTGGAAGGCCGGCACGCCGCCGCCCTCAACACCCTGCTCGGCAAGAACCCGGTGCCGGATGGCCCGTTCGCCCGGCCCGCCTCCGCGTCGATGGTCCTGAACGCCGTCCAGCCGTTCATCGTCGACTGAGCCCCGCCGGAAAGAAAGGAAGAGAAAATGACTGAGATCAGCAAACGAAACGAGATGGTTCACCCCGAACTGGCGGCCATCGAAATCGAGGGAACGGAACGCAGCGACGTGTTGCTCAAGGGCGCGCTCGCAGCAGGGGCGATGTTCGGCCTCGGAGCTATCAGCCCCTTCGTCAAGGGAGCCATCGGTGCCACCGGCGGAAAGAAGGGCGATGTCGAGGTGCTCAATTACGCTCTCACCCTGGAGTACCTCGAGTCCGCGTTCTACAACGAAGCGATGATGAAGCTCAACCTGAGCGGAAGCCTGAAGGAACTGGTGAACACGTTCGCAACCGACGAGGATGCGCATGTGAAGGCGCTGGCCCAGACGATTCGCGACCTCGGCGGAAAGCCCGTCAAGGCCCCGAAGGTCGAGTTCCCGTATTCCGACACTGCCGGATTCACGGCCCTGGCCGAGACGATCGAGAACGTCGGCGTCAGCGCCTACAACGGCGCCGCTCCGAAGATCACCTCGAGGGACGTTCTCGAGGCGGCTGGCAGCATCGTCCAGGTCGAAGCCAGGCACGCCGCCGCGATCGCCCTCCAGAACGGAAACGAGCCCGCACCGGACGCTTTCGACAAGACGATGACCGAGGCCCAGGTTCTGAAGGCCGTCCAGCCCTTCCTGGTGGCTTGATCGACATCGCCGGATGAGAGACCCTGAAGGACAGATGAGTGGCAGGGGCCCCGCAAGGCCGACCGTCCCGGACGAGGATCTCCTAGTCCGGGCGGGCGGCCGCGACAAGGATGCCTTCGAGGCCTTCTACGACCGATTCGAGCGTCGCGCCTTTTCCCTTGCCTACCGGATCGTGGGAGATCGCTCTCGCGCCGAGGACGTCGTGCAGGAAGCTTTCTTCTCGATCTGGAAGAACGCAGGACGATACGACCCGGGGCGGGGCAGCGCCGGTGGATGGGCGCTGGGCATCGTTCGGAATCGGGCGATCGATCACCTTCGAAGCAGGTCCAGTCGCGCTCCCGACCTCGACCACGACGACGATTCTGCCCTCGAAAGCCGGGAGTCGGCGCTTCGGACAGAGGAACAGGCGTTGCGCCGCGAAGAGGGCCGTCATGTCCGATCGCGCCTTGCAAGCCTGCCCGAGAACCAGTCGAAGGTGATCGGCCTCGCCTTCTACGGCGGATTCAGCCAGACGGAGATTTCCGACCTGCTCGGGATTCCCCTGGGCACGGTCAAGGGGAGGATGAGACTGGGGATGGAAAAACTTCGCCATGAACTGAGCACACTCGAGAGGGAAACGGCATGAACAGCGGACACGAAAGATTTCGGGAGCAACTTCCGGCCTACTCGCTCGACGCACTTGAACCGGCCGAGCGGAGCGACCTCGAGCATCATCTCGACGGTTGTCCCGAATGCCGGGCCGAACTCGCCTGGCTGAGCCCGGCAACCGGAATACTGGCCGATGAGGTTGCTCAGGTCGAGCCTTCCCCGGATCTGAAGAAGAAGGTCATGGCAGCCATCGAGGACGACCTGGCGGAGACTG
Organism: Solirubrobacterales bacterium; assembly: GCA_036780865.1. Taxonomy (GTDB): domain Bacteria; phylum Actinomycetota; class Thermoleophilia; order Solirubrobacterales; family 70-9; genus 67-14. Next base: position 40,149 of record DAIQCC010000020.1, read on the forward strand.
AACCTTCGGATGCCTCCCCCGCCCGCCGCAGGGTCACGCCACGCCATAACTGGTGGTCCGGCCTGCTCCGTCCGGCGGTACTCGGCGCCGCTGCCGCCGCCCTTTTCCTTGGCGTCGTCCTCGGGATCGTGGCCACCGGCAACGACTCGCCGTCGGGGCCCGACCGCCAGGTGATCACCGGTCAGTCGACGATCGGGGCGGACGCGGTCCTGGTCTCCTCGGACGGAACCGGAACGCTGAAGGTGACAGGTCTCGAGCCGCCTGGCGATGGCCAGGTATACCAGGCCTGGGTTCAGCGTGGACAGGACATCGAGCCGACCGAATCGCTCTTCGTCCCGGACCGCAGCGGCAGCGCGACGGCCAGCATCCCCGACCTGGACGGTGTCCGTGCCGTGATGGTGAGCGTCGAGCCCGGCGGCGGCAGTCCCCAGCCGACCACGACACCGGTGATCACAGTGCCGCTACCGAGCTGAATATTCCCTCGCCCCGGGCCCGTTCCCGGTTCCGGGTAGGCTGGGCCGATGAGCGAATCCGAAGAATCAGGCGAGTCGATTACTGCCGAGGGACTGGCCCGGCTGAAGGCGGAGATCGAGGAACTGGAAGGCCCGGCGAGGGAACAGATCGCTGCACGCCTGAAGGTCGCCCGCGAACTCGGCGACCTCAAGGAGAACGCCGAGTACCACATCGCCAAGGAGGATCAGGCTCACCTCGAGACGAAGATCCAGCGGCTCAGGGAGCGGGAGAAGAACGCGGTCGTAGTGGACGTCGAGTCCGCCGGCGCCGACAGCTTCGCCTTCGGCCGCACCGCCGTGCTGACCGACGATTCAGGCCGGACGCACACCTGGACCCTGGTCGGCTCGACCGAGGCGAACCTCTCCGAGGGGCGCCTCAGCGCCGAGTCTCCGGTGGGTCAGGCCCTTCGCAACCGCAAGGTCGGCGAGCAGGTCAAGGTGACCACCCCGAAGGGCCAGCGCGTCTTCACCATCGATTCGGTGAGCTAGACCGAAGCCGGGCGACACAGCCCCGCAAGAGCCGGAGCGACGCGGCGGAGGGTACCCCCGGAAAACCCTGGCGAGACGGAACGTTCCGTCTCGCGGGTTGGTTTTGGGGTATGCCTCGCACGTCCGTTGGGCTGTTGTCCGGGCATGCCTTGACCGCTCGCCGGCCCGCCCGCGAGGTGCCGGACCCCGGATGGATCTATCCTTCGCCCATGGCCAAGAAGTCGAAAGCAAAGAGCGCAGGCGTGGCCGTTGGACTCGCCGCAAGGGCCTGGGAGTACGGCAAGAAGGTCGACTGGCCCGCAGTCTGGATGCGGGCCCGCTGGCTCACCCATCACACCCAGCGTCTCTACAACAACCTGACCCCGGCGGAGCGCAAGGAGTTCCTCGACCTGATCGTGCCGACCAAGAACTCCAGGATGGTCGCCAAGGAAGACCGCGCCAGGGTGTCCGAACTGGTCTCGAAGGCCTTCACCGGGAAGTAAGCCTCAGGAATCAGGCCCTGGGAAGCGGGCCTTGGGAAGTCGGCCTTAAAGCGAAACGCCGGCCGCCCCGAAGGACGACCGGCGTTTGCTGACAGCGTTGGCTTTTCAGCCGCCGAACTTGCCGAGGAGGCTGCCCAGGTTGAGGCCTCCGGTACCACCCAGCTTGCCCAGGATGGTGGAGAGGTCCAAGCCTCCGAGGCTCAGGCCACCGGTGTTGCCACCGATCAGGGACTTGAGCTTCGCGATGATGCCAGCCGTGCTCCCGGTCGTCGGGACGCCGGAGCCGACGATGCCCTTGGCCGCCGAAGCGAGGCAGGAAGCAAGACCCTTGGCGCTGGTCTGCTTGCTGCAGCTGTCGTAGGCCGCAACGCCCTTGTTGCAGAGTGCCTGGACCCTCGCGTTGCCTGCCTTGCTGCAGAGTGCGCTCAGGTCACCCGCGCTCGGCAGTGCCGGGGCGGTCGGGGCTGCCTGCGCCGGGGCCGCACCAATCGCACAGGCGACGGCTGCAGTTGCGACGAAAGCACCGATCTTGGCTTTCAGCTTCATCTAGTTATCTCCTCCACACACGTTTATCTCCCTACCCGAAAATAAATGTAGCGTAAAAATCGGCGCTTATGAACATTTTGTTCATGAAACTTTCCGTCCCCGTGAACGCCCTGGTACAGGAACCTTCTGTTCGCGACTGGACCCTTTACCGCACGGCATGCAGAAAGCGGCTTCACAAGCCGTGAACGGCGCCGATCGGGCGCGACCGTCAGGATGGATGACCCCGACCGACCCTGCCGGAAGGAAAGTTTGCCCGCCCGCACACCGATAGTTGCGACGGTCACTTCGACCGAACCGCTCGCCTCCCACATGATCCGCATCATCCTCCAGTCGGAAGAACTGAAGGGATTTCCGGTGGGCGAGTTCACGGACCATTACGTGAAGCTCCAGCTTCCACCGGCGGGCGCCTCCTACGAGGCGCCCTTCGACCCGGCAGAGGTGCGTGAGCGGCTGGCGAAGGCGGAGTGGCACCGGCAACGGACCTACACCGTCAGGGATGCCGATCCGGAATCCGGAACCATCACAATCGACTTCGTCACCCACGGATCCGGTCTCGCCGGTCCCTGGGCGCGAGACGCCAGGCCCGGCGACCTGATCCAGATGATCGGTCCGGGCGGCGCCTACGCGCCCGATCCGGACGCCGACTGGCACTTGCTGGCCGGCGACGACGCGGCGATTCCGGCGATCAGCGTGGCGCTTGAACGGATTCCGGCAGGGACGAGTGCCTTCGTGATTCTCGAGGTGGAGGACGAAGCCGACCAGGCAGACCTCGAGAGGTCAACGGGAATGACAATCCCCGCGGGTAGCGAAGTCACCTGGCTTCACCGCAACGGATCAGAACACACGGCCGAGCCACGGATCCTGCGGGCGGTCGAGTCGCTCGAGCTGCCGCAGGGCCGCGGCCACGCTTTCGTTCACGGCGAGGCGGGGATGGTCCGCGAGGTGAGGCGGCACCTGGTCAACGAACGTGGAATGGACCTGCTGGATCTCTCGGCAACCGGTTACTGGAAGTTTCGCCGCACCGAGGAGGGCTGGAGGGAAGACAAGCCCGAGTGGAAGCGCCTGGCCGCCGAGGACCTGGCCTGAGGCCGGCCCTACTTCGGGTCGGCGAGCTTCTCGGCCTGGCGTTCGGGCGTAATCCGGACCACCTTGCGTGCCAGACCGACCTTCTCCATCCCGCCGATCACCCAGGCACTCGGGTCGAGCTCCCACCTCTTCAGGCCGTGTTCGGCCGAGCGGGGAAACGCGTGATGGTTGTGATGCCAGGCCTCTCCGAATGAAGGCAGGGCCAGCCAGAAGACGTTGGTCGACTGGTCGTCGACATCGAACCGCCTCGTGCCGAAGAAGTGGCATACGGAGTTGATCGACCAGGTGATGTGGTGGCCGAAGAAGACCCGGACCAGGCCCCCCCAGAAAAACCCGCCCAGCGCGCCGGCTGCGGTACCGGTTAGAAGGTAGCCAAGCAGGGTCGGGATCGCGAGGCCGAGCAGCACCCAGGCGACGAAGTACTTGCTGATGAACTGCATGCCCGGATCCTCGTAGAGGTCGCGAGCGTACTTCTGTTGGTCCGCCTCCCCCTGCTTCGAGAAGGTCCAACCGAGATGGGCGTGCCATAGGCCGCTGAGAACGCCCTTGGGCTTGCCGTCGGGTCCGACGTGGGGGCTGTGCGGATCGCCCTCCTCATCAGTGTGGGCATGGTGCTTGCGATGGTCGGCGACCCAGGTGGTTACAGGACCCTGGACTGCCATCGAGCCGATGATGGCGAAGAAGTACTCGACCGGCTTGTAGGTCTGAAAGGAACGGTGGGTGAGCAGGCGATGGAAGCCGACCGTGATGCCGAGTCCGGTCAGCAGGTACATGCCGATCATGATCAGCAGGTCGGTGGCGGTGACGATCTGGTTCCAGAGCAGGACGATCGCCGCCAGCGTGGCGATGAAGGGGACCACGACCGCGAACATGTTCGCGACCTTGTCGACCATCGGCATCTCGTGGGGGGTGAATTTCTCCGGGTGCTTCGGGGCGGGTCGCGTGGTTTCCGGCCGGGTCATTTCCTGCTGCGTCATGCGATGAACTCTATGGTCACATTTCTAATATTTCTTGGCTGTCAGGCAATTCGTCTGAGGTTGTTGTTATAAGTTTTCTTATAAGAACTCCCCGCCAAGAGCCCTGGCGCGGCCTCACACCCGAGGTTGCCGACGTGATCGAACCCGAACTCTCCGGGATCGCGGACGAGATCCTCGAGACGATCAGCAGCCAGATTCCCGAGTACGCGAGGCCACTCGACGGCTCATTCGGCAGGGCCGTGTACCGCGGAGTGCGCGAGGCGCTGAACCAGTTCCTGGTCCTGATCAAGGATCCCGACGCGGACCGGCGGGCCAGCCGCAAGGTCTACGTGATCCTCGGCCGGGGCGAGTTCCGGAACGGCCGCTCGCTCGACTCCCTCCAGTCCGCCTACCGGCTCGGGGCGAGGATCGCCTGGCGCCGGATCGCCGCGGCCAGCCTCGAGGCCGGACTGGACGGCAAGATGCTCAGCCTGCTGGCGGAATCGATCTTCGTCTACATCGACGAACTCTCCGCCGACTCGACCGAGGGGTATGCCGAAGCCCAGTTCAAACAGCAGGGAGCGCGACTGAGGCGGGAACGGGGTCTGGTCACCCTGATGCTCCAGCCCAACCCGGATGTTTCCGAGATCGAACGGACGGCCCGTCTGGCCGCCTGGGAGATCCCCAAGAGCCTGGCGGCAATTGCCTGCCACGAACGCGACCTGGCCGAGGTCACCCGAATCCTCCCCATCGGTGTGATCTCGGCCACGGTCGACGGTTCCGGCTGCATTGCCGTTCCCGACCCGACCGGCCCGGGACGGCTGAGAGAACTGAAGCAGGCGATGTCCGGACGGCCATCGGCGATCGGCCCGGCCGGCAGCCCATACCGGCTGCTCGAGTCCTGGCAGCTCGCGCGGAGCGCCTTCGAGGCGGCCACGTTCGGCGCGCTGCCGGCCGACGGCCTGGTCCGGGTCGAAGACCACCTGGTCGATTTGACGCTCTACCGCAGCCGCGACCTGATCGCCCGGCTTCGCGAGCAGACGATGGCGCCGATCGGCGACCTGACCCCGAAGGCCCACGCCAGGATGGCGGAGACCGCACTCGCCTACGTGGAGAACGCAGGCAACGCCGCAGAGATGGCCCGAAGCCTCAACATCCACCCCCAGACGGCGCGCTACCGGATCGCCCGGCTGCGCGAGCTTTTCGGGGATGATCTGGACCGCCCGGACCGACGGCTGGCCCTGGAGCTCTCGCTTCGCTCCGCGCGCGCCTGAGAAATCCGGTTACATTTCTTCCGCTGTCCGGTTTCCAAGCAAGGAGCGTGAAATCGTGACCCGTCTTGCAGCGGGAAGAACCACACACCTGGAGCGAGAGGAGATCGCAGAGGAGACACTGCGACTCTTCGACCAGGGCCGGGACCCGAGCATCCGGCAACTCGCCGCGGCCCTGAACGTGACCCCGTCGGCGATCTACCATCACTTCGATTCCCGGGCGGAGATCGTCCAGGCCGCGGTCGAGATGGTCTGGGTCGAAATCCTCACCGAGACGACCCTGAAGATCGGCAACCCCTTCGAGGCCGATCCGGTCGAAGCGCTGGTCACGGTCGGCCTTCACGCTCGCCGGGCCTTCCTCCGGCACCACAAGATCACGCCGTACATGGCGGCGATCCCCCGCTCGGGCGAACTTTCGGCCGGAGGAATAGCGATCTTCGCCAATGTGTTCGAGCGGCTGGGGCTGAGCGGGGACGCGGCCGGTGACGCTTTCCACTACTACGCCAGCTACTGCTTCGGAAATGCCCTTTATGCGGCCAGCCGTCTCAACGCCAACGAGGCACTGGGCCCGGATGATCTGGGCCACGGGGAACTCGAGGAGTTTCGCCAGGCCGCCGGCGTGGCGGACACGTCAAGCGAGGAAACGAGGGCCGCGCTCGACTCGATCCTCGACCTCTCCGAGATGGATCCTGACCGGGACGAGGAACTCTTCCTGCTTGGCGTGAGGCAAATCATCGAAGGATTCGCCAGAGTCTGAGCCATGTCACTCGTAAAGACCGAACGTGAAGGGCCGATGGCGGTCATCACACTCGACTCCCCGCCACTCAACCTGTTCGATCGCGCCATGACCACGGAGCTGATCGCCGCGATCGAC
>DAIQCC010000021.1:0-46320 GCA_036780865.1 Solirubrobacterales bacterium
CATGCCGGCCGGGCAGAGCGGATGGTTCCCGATCGAACTGGCCGGGTCAACTCCGGAGCCAGGGTTGACCGTCTTGCCCTCGATCAGCTGGAGGTTCCAGAGTGCCTCGTTGTACTGGTTGTTGTCGGAGATGTCCCCCGTATTCACGACGAAGTCCATCTTCGGCTTCACACCCCCGCTGGCGGCGTGGGGCGGCTTGGACGCAAAGGAGTTGAACTGCCGGATCATCGCGTCCTCTTCCTGCGGGTTCAGCGCTTCCCCCGCGCGCCAGGAAGAAGTGAACGCGCCACCCTGGGGGTCCAGAAACTCGACCCGGAGCGGACTTTCCTCGTCGGCGAGCTGGAAGTCGGTCAGCTGACCAAAGTAGGAGATCGACGTGCGGCGCTTCTCACGACCGGCGACTGCGGAGCCGAGCGCGGTGCCGCCCTCTTCCGAACCGTCGCGGACCGTGTAGTTCTCGCCGGGTGCGGTGGTCAGGAAGTTGAAGCCGGTCGCGGCGTCGGGCACGATCCTTTGGGTAACCGTGGTCACGCCGAGGGTGTCTCCGGTGGCGGCCTGGGCCACCGCGACGCCGAGCAATCCGATCGCGGCCACGAAGGTGGCTACGGCTTTGGTCCTGAACCGGTTCATCAATTCTCCTTGCGCCGGTTCACTGACCGGCCCCCGTGGGTGGACGCTCCCGTCCGGTGTCCTCCGGACGGGGACGGAATGACCCTAGGTTACTCAGCCACCCTGGAGGGTGACGAATCGTTCTTCGGTGAACTCGAGAATCGAGAACGCCGGACCCTCCCGGGTGTTGCCCGAGTCCTTGATCCCGCCGTAAGGCTGCTGGTCGGCCCTGAAGGTCGGAACCTCGTTGATCAGCACCCCTCCGAATTCCAGGGTTTCGGCGGCCTTGAGTCCGCGGCCCAGGTCCCGGGTGAACACGCCGGCCTGAAGTCCGAACTTGGAGTCGTTTGCGCGCTCGAGAGCCTCTTCGAAACTGCTGAAACGGTCCACCGTCGCGACCGGTCCGAAGATCTCCTCGCACCAGACCTTGTCTTCGCGAGAGGGTGCCTCCAGCAGGGTCGGGGCCAGGCAGCGATCCTCGTCAACCAGCTCACCGCCGGTCAGAACTTTCGCTCCCCCCGCAACCGCCTCGTCGATCCACTCCTTGACCCGGTCGCGGTCGCCCCGGGAGATCAGCGGACCGACGTCGGTGTCGTCCTCGGCCGGGTTGCCCACCTTCAGCTTCTCGACGTTCGCGACCAGCCGGTCGATGAACTGATCCGCTACCGCTTCGTGGACGAGGATCCGCTGAATCGAAATGCAGCTCTGGCCGGCGTGGGAGAAGGCATGGATCCGGGCCTTGTCGGCCGCCGTCTCCCAGTCGCCGTCGTCATTGACGATCAGTGGCGCGTTTGAACCGAGCTCCAGGCCGACCTTCTTGTGCGGAACCTTGCTTCGGATGCCCCAGCCGACCGGGGCCGAGCCGGTGAACGAGATCGCGGCGGTCATCGGATGCTCGACCAGGGCATTGCCGACCTTGGATCCGCCACCCGGGACGACGCTGAGCCAGCCGTCGGGCAGCCCCGCGTCGATCAGGATCTGGGCCAGCTTCAGAGAGGAAACCGGCGTCTGGCCGGCCGGCTTGAGCACCACGGGGTTACCCGCGGCCAGTGCCGGACCGAGCTTGTGGCAGACCAGGTTGAGAGGAAAGTTGAAGGGGCTGATCGCGCCGACCACGCCAAGCGGCATGCGGAGCATCACACCGAGCTTGCCGACACCTGCAGACGAAGCTTCCATCGGGACGGTCCCGCCGGTGAGCTTGCGGGCCTCGACCGAGGAAAAGGTCATCGTGTCAGCCGCGCGCGAGGCTTCGACCCGGGCCGTCTTGATCGGTTTGCCCGCCTCGTCGGAAATCGTCCGGGCCAGGTCTTCCTGGCGTTCGCGGATCAGGTGGGCGGCACGGTCGAGGATCTCGGCTCGCTCGAACTGAGCCAGGGGGGACTCGGTGAATACCTTGTGGGCCGCCCGGACCGCCCTGTCGACGGTCTCCTCGTCACCCTGGGCCACCCGGGCGACCGGACTCTCGTCCCAGGGACTCAGAACTTCGTCCCACTCGCCAGTTTCAATCCATTCACCGGCCAAAAGCAACTTGTGATCCAACTGGGCTCTCCTCGGATATCGGGTCGGGGCTGGTCCGTCCCCGTGGCAAGACTCCTTTCAAAGATAATGGCAGGCCGCGACCTTCCCGCCCCGAACCTGTTGGAAAAGAGATGAATTCACCCTTTGGCATTTCGTCAAAACGCCTGCTCATTCCCCTCCTCCTCGCGCTGGCCGCCCTTTGCCTTTGCGCGGTCACGCCCGGCAAGGCGGAAGCGGCGACCTGGAAGGTGCGGGGTGGCGGTTTCGGTCACGGAATCGGCATGAGTGCCTACGGGGCCTACGGCATGGGACTCGAGGGCTACCGGTACGGGCGAATACTTGGCCACTACTACCGGGGCATCAAGATCCGCAAGGTCCAGAAGAAGCGGAACATCAAGGTCCTGCTCGACGTTGATTCCTCCCCCCGTTTCAGCGGCGCCCGCTGGGCCTGCGGCCGGAAGCTCCTTCCCCGCCTGACTTACAGCGCCGGGATTGGCCGCAACGGCATCTTCCTCAAGGGGGGCGGGGGCAAGCCCCTCAAGAAGTGCGGCCGGGTGCTCAGGACGGAAGCCAACAAGAGCGTGGTCTTCAAGGGCCTCGGCCACTACCGCGGCGGGGTCGAGCTGGTCATCCGCGACGGCAGCTTCTACGTGATCAACAACGTGCCGCTGAATTACTACTGCCGCGGGGTGCTGAGCAAGGAACTGATTCCCTCCTGGCCGCTGGAGACGCTCAAGGCGTTTGCCCTGGCCGCGCGATCGATCGGTCTCTCGGCGAAGGGAACGCACGACGGCTTCGACGTTTACCCGGACACCCGAAGCCAGGTCTACGGACCGATCTCATCCGAGTTCTCGAGGACCAACCGAGCCTGCGCGAAGACCGCCAGTCAGGCCCTCTTCTACCGTGGCGAGGTGGCGATGGCCCTTTTCTCGGCCAGCTCCGGCGGACACACCGAGAGCGTTGAGAACGTCTGGTTCGGTGAACCCGTCCCGTACCTGAGGGGTGTCCCCGACCCCTGGGACAAGGTCTCCCCGTACCACCGCTGGACTTACAGCTATTCCCCGGCCAGGATGAACTCGCTTCTTGGCAGTTACGTCTCGGGGCGGCTCAAGAAGGTTCAGATCACGCGCTACGGCGTGTCCAGACGGGTGATCTGGGCACGGCTCTACGGCACCCGGGGGACGACAAGGATCCGTGGCGACTCGCTCCAGTACGCGCTCGGCCTACCCGACCGGTTCATCCTTTCCTTCACCCGCCGCTAGAAGTCGTAGGGGGAATCCGGGACCTCGTCAAGGGTTCCGATGAGTGAGCCGGCGACCGCACCGAGCGCAGTTCCGAGCGCTGCCCCGGCGATGATGTCGCTGGGGTAGTGCATGCCGAGATAGGGACGAGTGACGGCCATCAGCGAGGCGGCACCGAAGAAGGCCAGCTTCAGGTCCGGGGCGAGCCGGCTCATCGCCGTGGCGGCCGCGAAGGAAGCGGTCGCGTGAGCCGAGGGGAATGAAAGCGAGGAAGGGGCACCGCCGATCGGGGGCAGCCCGTCCAGCTGCGGTCTCGGCCGTCTCACGACCAGCTTGATCAGGAAGTTGAATCCGATCGCGAACGGGCCGATCATCGCGGCGGCCAGCCACTGTTTGCGCCTCCTTCCATCAAGGGCGGCTCCGGCCAGGCCGAGCCCGAACCAGAGGTAGGCGTTCTCCCCCGACTTCGAGATCAGGTGGGCGGTCTTTTCGACCGGGGGCGCATGGCCCCGGGTACGCATGACTCGAAGCACTTTCCTGTCCAGCTCGATCACAGTCCGGGCAGAATATGGGGCCATTCGCCATGATCGCGGCGTGGATCGTCCCGCAGCCACGACCGAGCAGGAGTTCAAACGCGAGTTCAGGCGCGCCGGCCTGCCACTTCTGGCCGAGGGCTACTCGGCATCGGAGGACATCTTCAACCGCGCGGCGCCGCTGCTCGGGCTGGTTCTGGTGCTCGAAGTCCTGGGCCCACTGAACTCGAAGTTCTCGACCCTGGGGAATCTTGCTGCCGTGGCCGCCGCCCTGTTCTTGATGGTGGTTGCGCTGGGGATCATCAACCGGATGAGGGGCCGACCCTTCTTCTCCCTGCCGCGCAAGGTGGGCCGGCCGGAACTTGCCGCTTTCGTGATCGTGCCCGCCCTGTTGCCCGGCCTGATCTCCGGTCACTGGGGCATCGCCGCTCTGACCGCCCTCGCAAACCTCGCCCTGCTGGTGGTAATTCTCGGCGTGGTCGGTTTCGGCGTGATCTCGATCGTCCGGTGGGCGATGAGCCGTTTGCTCGGCGAGCTTTCACGCTCGCTCGGTCTGCTGGTCAAGGCGGTGCCACTGCTGCTGATCTTCTCGCTGATCCTTTTCCTGACTCCCGAGCTCTGGGAGGTCTTCAGCCAGCTTCCGGATGCTTCGCTGCTACTGCTGATCGGCCTCTTCGTGCTGCTCGGATCGGCCTTTCTCATCGCCCGGGTACCGCGTGAGGTCGATGATCTGGAAAAGGGCGCCGGAGCGGGCGGCCCGCCGCTGGAGCGGCGCCAGAGAATAAACGTCGGCCTGGTGCTGTTCATCAGTCAGTCGCTGCAGGTGCTGCTGGTCGCCTTCGCGGTGGCTGTCTTCTTCGTGATCTTCGGGATGCTCACGATTGGTGCGGGCACGGTCGAGCATTGGACCGGAGAGCCGGCATCGGTGCTGCTCGAGTTCCGGCTGGCCGGCCGCGAAGCACAGTTGACCAGTGAGCTGGTTCGCGTGGCCGCGGCCATGGCTTCGTTCACCGGCCTCTACTTCGCGATCTCGATGCTGACCGACGATCTCTACAGGAAGGAGTTCCTGAGCCAGATCACCGACGAGATGAAGGAGACCTTCGTCCGCCGGACCGAGTACCTGAAGCTGCTCGGAAAGTCCTGAGGCGCGGCTAGAAGCCGACTGTCTTCGCGCCGGAGGAGATCCGGACGAATATGACCTTGCCGAGATCGATCAGGAGCACGCCCTCTTCGGTCTCGATCTCGTGGGGGCTGTCCCCCGAGCCGATCGCCTTGCGAAGCGACTTCACCTGATCACCGGTCAGACGGGCCGGGATCACCTGGCCGCCGTCGAAGCCGATCTCGACGCTGGTCTTTTCGCTGGCCATCAGTGGTCCCCGGCGGGCTGGACGATCTCGGTCAGCACCGAACCGGTTGCGGCCGGGTGCAGGAAGGCCACGCGGCTCTGGCGGATCCCGGTCCGCGGTTCCTGGTCGATCAGCTTCATGCCCTGCTCCTTCAGGTTCGCCAGGGTCGCCTCGATGTCCTCGACGGCGTAGGCCACGTGATGGAGGCCCGGACCCTTCTTCGCAATGAACTTGCCGACCGGGGTGTCGGGGCCGAGCGGACTCAGCAGCTCGACGTGTCCGTCGCCGACGTCGAGCAGAACTGCTTCGACTCCCTGCGATTCGACGGTTTCGCGGTGAACGAGTTCCATCTCGAAGTTGCGCTCATAAAGCTTGATGGCGGCGTCGAGGTCTTCGACGGCAACACCGATGTGGTCTATGCGAGTGAACATGGGCCGCTAACCCTAGCTGGGTGCGAGCGTCAGGCGGTGCCCAGCATGCGGGGCGCGATCCATGTGTAGAGGTTCTCCATCAGCTCGACGTCCTCGACGGTGATCCGCTCGTCGGCTCCGTGGACCAGCGGTTTCGTCTCCGCCAGGCTCATCCGCTGGGGGGCGAATCCGAAGACAGTGGCCCCGAATGCCTTGCGAAACCAATGCGAGTCCGAGAAGCCGGGCATGACCTGGGGCAACACTTCCGCTCCCGGCTCGACCATCCCCACCCACTCCTCGATCGCTTCGGCCAGCGGTCCGCCGTAATCGGAGCGGTTGCCGACCACCGGATCGTTGAACTCGATCCGCCAGTCCCCTTCTCCAAGCACCCCGTTGATCCGTTCGAGCGCTTCCTCACCGGTCATTCCCGGAGGGGTGCGACAGTCGATAACCAATTCTGCCCGGGACGGAATCACGTTCTCGCGGCTCGAGGCCTTTGCCATGGTTGGCGCCAGGGTCACCCCGAGCATCGGGTCGGCCAGCAGCTTCGCAACCAGCGGGTCGATCGTCTCGATCTCCTTCAGCGCGGCGACCGGATCGTCGTGACGGTGGCCGAGAAGTCGCTCGAGGAAGAGGTCCGTGTCAGCGGTTGATTCCGGATCGGGCTGACGGTGTGCGTTCGCCAATGCCGGTGCGAGCTTGAGCAGCGCGTTGTCGCCGACCCTGGGTATCGAGCCATGGCCGGCCTCGCCTTCGGCAATCACGGTGAAGCGGAAAGTCCCCTTCTCGCCAACCGAGAGCGTGAAGAGCCGGCGTCCCTGGAAGTCGATCAGCTCGCCTGCGCCTTCGTTCAGGACCCAGTCGCAGCGGACCTCGTCCGGGCATTCCTCGCAGAGCCACTTTGCGCCGAAGTGGGCACCTGTCTCCTCGTCGGCGGCGACGACCAGGATCAGGTCACCCCGGGCCGGCCGCCAGCCGGACTGCGCGAGGTTCACACAGGCGGCGACCTCGGCCGCGACCTGGTCCTTCATGTCGAGGGCGCCGCGGCCCCAGATGTAGCCGTCCGCCAGGTCCCCGGACCAGGGGTCGCGGGTCCACTCGCCGGGATCGGCCGGGACCGTGTCCACATGGCTGATCAGGGCGAGATTGGGGCCCGGCTCCGCTCCCCTCAGGCGGGCGACCAGGTTCGGTCGCTCCGGAACCTTCGAGAGGAGCCTGCAATCCCAGCCGGAGGGCTCCAGCAGGTCCTTCAGGAACTCGAGCGCCGGCCCTTCGTTGCCGGGCGGGTTGACCGTGTTGAAGCGAATCAGCTGCTGCAGGAGCGCGGGAGACTTCATCGCGGCAAGTATCCCAGCCCCTTCCGCTGGCCCCTGAACCCGGGTTCGCCCGGGTAGGCTCCCGCTCTCATGAGCAGCCCGGGGAAGATTCTCGTTACTGGCGGTGCCGGATTCGTCGGTTCGAGTCTGGCTGTCTCGCTGGCTGAATCGCACCCGGGAAGTCACGTGATCGCGCTCGACAATCTCTACCGGCGGGGCTCCGAACTGAACCTCGAACGGCTTGATGAGGCCGGGGTCGAGTTCGTCCGCGGGGACGTTCGCAGCCCCGGAGACCTCGCCCCCTTCGATGACATCGAAGCCCTGATCGAGTGCTCGGCCGAACCGTCCGTGATGTCCGGGGTTGACGGTGACACTTCCTACATCTACGAGACGAACCTGACCGGGGCCTACAACTGCCTCGAGCTGGCCCGTCGCAGCGGATGCCAGTTCATCTTCCTTTCGACCAGCCGGGTCTATCCGATGCGCGGACTTAGGCAAGCGGCCCTGGTCGAAGCAGAGACCCGATTCGAGCTAGCCCCCCGGCAGCCGGCTCCGGGCTGGAGTGCGGCCGGTGTGACCGAGGACATGCCGCTGGACGGTGCCCGCACCTTCTACGGCACGACCAAGCTTTCGGCCGAGTTCCTGATCGCGGAGTTCACTTCCCACTTCGGCTTGTCTGCAGTGATCAACCGCTGCGGGGTGGTGGCCGGGCCGTGGCAGATGGGCAAGGTCGACCAGGGTGTCTTCACACACTGGATGCTCGCCCACGAGTACGAGAAGCCCCTCTCCTACATCGGTTATGGGGGCACCGGCAAGCAGGTGAGGGACCTGCTCCACGTCGACGACCTGGTCGAACTGATCGAGATCCAGCTGGCTGATCCGGACCACTGGGCCGGCCATACCTTCAACGTCGGTGGCGGCAGGGAGGTGAGCCTCTCCCTCAGGGAGGCGACCGGGATCTGTGCGCGGCTGACTGGCAACGAGCTGGAGATCGGTTCCCAGCCGGAGGATCGCGAGGGAGACGTGCCGCTCTACCTGTCCGACTGCTCGAGGCTGTACGCCCACACGGACTGGCGGCCCAGGCGCGACGCCGAATGTGTCCTCGCCGACATCCACGCCTGGCTCGAGACGGACCGGGAGCGGTTCGGAAAGGTGCTCGGTTGAAGCTCTCGGTCGTGATCCCGGCCCGTGACGAAGCGGGATCGATCATGGAGACCGTCAACGGCGCGGTCACGGTGCTCGAGCGGGAATCGATCGATTACGAGGTGCTGGTGATCGATGACGGAAGCAAGGACCAGACGAGGACCCTGGTCGACGAAGCGGGCCGGGAGAACCCCCGTATCCGTTGCCGGCCCTCGCCCTACTCGGGTGGTTTTGGCCTGGCGGTCAGGGCCGGACTGGAGCATTTCGAGGGTGACGGCGTGGTGATCATGATGGCCGACTGCTCCGATGACCCCGAGGACCTCGTGATGTACCACCACATACTCGACGAAGGCTGGGACTGCGCCTTCGGCTCGCGGTTCATGCCGGGGGCCGTAGTGACCAGTTATCCGAAGGTGAAGCTGGTCGTGAACCGGATGGCGAATGCCTTCGTGAACGTGATCTTCCGCCTCGGGTACAACGACACCACCAACGCCTTCAAGGCCTACCGGCGGGAAGTGATCGAGACGATCGGTCCGCTGCTCTCCAAGCACTTCAACCTGACCGTCGAGATGCCCCTCAAGGCGGTGACCCGGGGCCACAGCTTCAAGGTCGTACCCACTTCCTGGACCAACCGCACCAGCGGGGAGGCCAAGCTCGCGATGCGGGAAATGGGCAGCCGTTACCTCTTCATCGTGCTCTACATCTGGCTCGAGTATCACCTCAGCCGTGGCGATTACCGCAAGGCCGAAAGGGAGGGGTGAAGTCTCTCGAGTCCAGCCTTCGTGAGTGGCTGGAGAGGGCGTCGAGGACGAGTCCTCCGAGCTGGCTGGTCGGCCTGCTGGTCGCCCTGCTCGGCTGGCGGGTCGGATTCGCGGTCCCCTCCGACGGGCTGGATGCGAGCTGGTGGAGCGGCCTCTACATGGGTGCCGATGCCGGCCTCCAGTACGGCACCGAGATCGTCTTCACCTACGGCCCGCTCGGCATCCTCCGGCTTCCGTGGCTCTTCTATGAGGGGTGGCTGAGCTTCATCCCGTTCCTCTACGGGTCGGTCCTTTTCATCGGCTTCTGCGTCGCGCTCGTGGCCACTCTCCGGCGGCGGGTAGGTGTGCTGGCCGCGGCCCTTGTCGCTCTGCTCGTCATCGTGCAGCTGGGCTGGATCGAAACCTCAGTCGCCCTCGCGGTGATCAGCTCGATGTTGATCATCGACCGCAGGCCCTCCGGGAACGGAATGCTCCTGCTGGCGCTAACGGCAGGCGTCTTCGCCGGTGCGGAGCTGCTGATCAAGCTCTCATCGGGTCCGGTGATCGCCCTTGTCCTCCTGATCGGGCTGATCGGGGCCGGGGCGGGGGTCCGCGTCCTCATCACCTACCTGGGCGCGGTCCTCGGCTCGCTGCTCGGCTTCTGGCTCATCGCCGGCCAGGAAGCCTCGGGCATTCCCGACTTCCTGGTGAACTCGTTTCAGATCATCAGCGGTTACCCGGAGGCGATGAGCCTCTACGGCGCTTCCGGCTGGTACGTGCCGATCATCGCGGTCACCGCCCTGATCGGGGCTGGCTGGGCCGCCTGGGGCAACTACCCGGACCGGCGGGCCCGGTGGGCGGCGGGGATCATCGCGGCACTGGTTCTGGTCGCCTTCTACAAGCAGGCGGTGGTCAGGATTGACCGCGCCCACATCGCTACCTACTTCGCCATCGCCGCACTTCTGTGGGTCTCGATCCCGCCCCGTCGGGGTTTCGTCCCGGTCTCGCTCGGCGGTCTCGCAGTCCTTGCGGCGCTGGGGATCTACGCCAGCGGCGGAACGCCGTCACCCGGCCTGAACGTGATCGACAACCTGAAGAACTTCGGGAACGAAGCCAGGACGGCGCTCAGCCCCGAACGACAGAAGGAGAAGATCGCCTCTTACCGGGCAAGCATCCAGGAGGGCTACGGCCTCTCCGGGGAACTCCGGGCGCAGGTCGGCGACCGACCGGTCAGCATCACGCCGT
Organism: Solirubrobacterales bacterium; assembly: GCA_036780865.1. GTDB lineage: Bacteria > Actinomycetota > Thermoleophilia > Solirubrobacterales > 70-9 > 67-14. The sequence goes on from DAIQCC010000021.1 coordinate 10,102, forward strand.
GGGAGACGACCATCGCCTGGGCCTTCGGCATGAACTGGTCGCCGGCCCCCGTGTTCCAGAACTACAGCGCCTACACGACGAAGCTCGACGAACTGAACGCCGACACCATCGCCTCCATCTCGGGTCCGGAACGAATCCTGCGGCACATCGGACCTGACCTGACCAGCCCCGGGGTGGGCATCGATGGACGGCTGCACGCATGGGACCCCCCGGCCCAGGCGGTCGCGATGCTCTGCAACTTCAGGCCGATCGGCGAAGCGGGTGTCTGGCAGGTGCTCGCCCGCACCACCGACCGCTGCGGAGCGCAGGTGCCCGCCGGCCAGGTGGAGGCGGCCTTCGGAGAACCGGTCGCTGTGCCCCGGCCCGCTCGCGACGAGGTGATCCTTGCGAGGATCGGCGGCACCGAGCCGCAAGGACTCGAAAAGATCGAGTCGCTGCTGTACCGGCCACCCGAGCGTCGGGCGGCGCTTGCCGGGGGCAGCTTCCGGCTGGTCCCGGCTACTGCCGGTGACGGACTAATGCTGAGATCCGGGCGGGCGGTGGTCGAAGGTGCCGGCTGGTTTTCGCAGATCCCGCAATCACCGACGATCGCGGTCACCGGCGGGTCCGGTGATCTCACCTACCGCTTCTTCCGCATGAAGGTCGAGGCGCGGCCGGGGCGGCGTTGAGATTCCGCCCGGTTGTTAGTTTGACTCCCATGCACCCTTCCGAATCATTCATTTCGCCTTCATGAAGACTGCGGTAGTGACCGGATCCGGGGGCCTGATCGGGTCCCAGTCGGTGATCAAGCTGGTGGAGGCCGGCTGGCACGTGATCGGGATCGAGAACGACATGCGGGCCCGCTTCTTCGGTGAGGAGGCGTCGACCCGTCCGGTCAGCGACCGGCTCGCATCGACTCTCGAGGAGTTCGTGCCGGTCGAACTGGACATCCGGGATGCGGAAGGCGTGGACCGGGTCTTCTCCGCTGCGAAGGTGGATCTGGTCGTTCACACAGCGGCCCAGCCGTCGCACGACTGGGCCGCAAGGGACCCTCAGACCGACTTCGGCGTGAATGCGCTCGGCACCCTGAACCTGCTGGAGGCGGCCCGGCAACACTCGCCGGACGCCCCGTTCATCTTCTGCTCGACCAACAAGGTCTATGGCGACACGCCCAATCGCCTCCCCCTGATCGAGACCGAGACGAGACTGGAACTGCCGGAGGACCACGAGTACTTCGAAGGCATCGACACCGGCATGTCGATCGACCACTCGACGCACTCGCTCTTCGGAGTCTCGAAGGCCAGCGCAGACCTGCTCGTCCAGGAGTACGGGCGCTACTTCGACATGCCTACCGTCTGTTTCCGCGGTGGTTGCCTGACCGGACCGCAGCATGCGGGTGCCGAGCTTCACGGCTTTCTCGCCTACCTGATGAAGTGCGTCGTCACCGGTCGGCCCTACACGGTCTTCGGCTACGGCGGCAAGCAGGTCCGGGACAACATCCACTGTGACGACCTGGTCTCCGCCTTTCTCCACTTCGCCGAGGCGCCGCGGACGGCCGCGGTCTACAACATCGGCGGCGGCCGCGGCAGCAACTGTTCGATGCTCGAGGCGATCACCGAGTCCGAGCAGATCGCCGGGCGGGAGCTCAACTGGACGCTCAGCAACGAGAACAGGATCGGTGACCATCGCTGGTGGATCTCCGACCTGGCGGAGTTCGAGCGGGACTACCCCGGCTGGGATCGGAAGTTCGGGATCACCGAGATCCTCGAGCAGATCCACGCCCACGCGGTCGAAGCCGCTGCCTGAGCTTCATCCGCAGGTGCGGATGATTCCCCGCCCGCCCAGGGTCACCTTCCACGGCAGCGTGCTTCCGTCCAGGGGCAGGTTGAGCCAGGCCCGGGAGCGGGGGTAGATGGATCCGATCTGGCTGCCGGGTGGATCGCCGAACCGCGCGATGCTGACCGTGAGCAGTGAGTTCTCCCGGTTTACGATCCTGAGAGGGTCCAGTGACGGGTTCACCGCCACCGGTTGTCCCGGACTGACCGGGATCTGGCTGCAATCGCCGGCCGGCTGTGGAGGGCGCAGCCCCGAAAGGACCAGGCCTTCGACGTCGATCAGGGTCTGGTCGGCCAGGCTGCGATACGGGGCGTCCAGTCCGGCGATTTCCTCGGCCGAGTATCCGGGGGAACCGCTGTTTGAAACCTCGTCCTGAAAGCGTTCGACCGGCACAGTGACGGTAAACAGGTCGAGCTCGAAGTCGGGACGCGCCGCTTCGCCGGCGATCGCCACCGCGCCGATCGTCACCTGGTTGGAGACTGCGCTCGGCTTCCATCGCGAACTCGCCTGGTCCCGCATCAGGTCGACTCCGGCAAAAGAAGTGACCGCCACCACAAGCGTCGCAACGAGGAGCGCGTAGTTGGGAATCTTCACTCCCCGCAGCAGCTCGCCACAGAACAGCAGGGTGAAGATCACCGCCGGCAGTTGGTACCGGCTGGAAGTTGGAGGTCGCAGCTCGCTCTGGCCCATTGCGGCGAGGCCGAAGAAGCCCAGCCCGATCGCCGCAGTGACCAGGACGCCTTTGGGGATTCGTCCGAGGCGGAACAGCCTCCAGGCCGCGAGTCCAGCCAGGACCAGCAGGGCGATCCTGCCCCAGATCAGGTTCGGCTGTTCGGGCTCGCTGCCGTCGCCGGTGGCGAGGCCGAGCATCGAGGTCATTCCCGCCGAGGCGGCGTCGAAGACGTACTTCGGCAGGTCGGGCAGGTTGGAGATGCTGACGGCACTCTCGGCTTCGTGGCCCCAGCCCAGCCACCAGAGCGCGTAGAAGGCGAGCGGTGCCACCGGCACGAACCAGCGTCGCCGGCGGTCCCGGTCGTTCATCAGCCACTCGACTGCCGCCCCGATCGCGAAGGGGATGCCGAGGGAAGAGAAGGAGACCGAGAAGACCAGCAGTCCGGCGGCGAACACATCACCGCGACGGTCTTCCCGGTCGAGCGCAATCAGGGCGCCGATCCCTGCCGCCAGCGATCCGAAGTACCCGATCTGGAAGGCCCACAGCAGATCCTCGAAGGCGGCCCCGAGGAAAAGGACGATCGCGGCTCCGATCACCGCAGCCCAGTCCCCGACCCTGACCCGGAGCCAGAAGAAGAGCAGCAGTGCGCAGGCCAGGAAGGTGGCGATCGCCGCGAACTGCATCGGCCGCGGGGAGTCCATCCCGAACATCGCCTGAAGGACCTTGAAGACCAGCGCGGGCACGATGATGATGTGCTCGTTGAACGGCTTCAGGAAAACCTCGGGACCCCATCCGGGTCGCAGCAGCAGGAGGTCCCATTCGTCCGAGATGAAGGTAAAGCCCGCGGTCAGTGAGAAGAGCAGGACCGACGAGCCGATCATCAGGAACCCGAGGAGCACCCATGGCAGCAGGCTTTTCCGGCTCTTGCCCTCCATTGGAGGTCAACCTACAGTCCGGACCCCCGGCCAGAGGGGACGGTCGGCTAGAGGATCGCCTGCAGGGCCATCGCCGCACCGGTGATCAGCAGGACGATCGCCATCGCCCTGACCAGCGTCGCTTCTGGCAGCCGTCCGGTCAGCCTCGATCCGAAAGCCGCCCCTGGGATCGCCGCTAGAGCCCCGACCAGCAGGATGTCCCAGTCGATCCCTGACGGCAGGTGCCCGATCAATCCACCAACCCCGACGATTACGCCGACCGCAGAGTTCGTGCCGACCGCCTTCTGCGGCGACATGCCCATGTACTTGAGCATCGCCGGAAGCCTCAGGGAACCGAGGATCAGGCCGACGAACCCGCCCAGCAAACCGACCCCGAAACCGATCAGGACTGCTTCGGTGAGCAACCGGCCGACATCCGGCCGGTCCCCTGCCTCCGGACCCTTGGGTCGCCGGTAGCGCCAGACCTCGAGCGCCCCGTAAAGCACCACGAGACTGATCGCTCCGAGCAGGATCCGCTCGGGCAGGACCCCGGCCAGCAGGCCGCCGGCCACGGCCCCGAGGAACGAGCTGGGAGCCATCCAGAGGAAGAGGCGCCGATCGAGCCGACCGCTCCTGATGTGGACTACCGTGGCCGTCAGGGCGGCGATCCCGGAGATCGCCACGTTGGCTCCGGCCGCCGCGGCTGCCGAGCTGCCGATCCATACGACCACCGGCAGGCGCAGGTTGCCGAGAACCAGCCCGACCATCCCGCCGGCAAAGGAGACGGTGAAAGACCAGACCAGCAGGATGGCGATTTCAACCGGGGTCAAGGCGGGGAATAATGTCAGGGATGTCCGACCAGCTTTTCGATTCAGGCGAAGTCGAACCGGATGCCCCCGGTGTGCCCGGCGTGGGGCCCGACGCGCCGCTCGCCGCCCGCATGCGACCGGTCGCGCTCGACGAGGTGGTCGGTCAGGACCACATCCTTGCTCCGGGGACGGCGCTTAGAGGATCGGTCGAAGCAGGGCGTCCCCACAGCGCCATCCTCTACGGCCCACCCGGCTCCGGCAAGACGACCCTGGCCAGGATCATCGCCGCCACCTCCGACGGCGCCTTCGAGGAAGAGTCTGCGGTCAACGCCGGCCGGGCCGAGATCCGGGCGGTGATCCAGCGGGCCGAGGACCGGCAACGGCATGGTCGGCGCACGGTGCTCTTCCTCGACGAGATCCACCGCTTCAACAAGGCCCAGCAGGACGCTCTCCTGCCGGCGGTCGAAAGCGGCGTGCTGACCCTGATCGGTGCGACCACCGAAAACCCCTACTTCGAGGTCAACTCGGCCCTGATCTCCCGCAGCCAGATCTACGAACTCCAGCCGCTCGGTCCGGCCGAAATCCTGACCCTGCTCGAACGCGCACTCGCCGACCGCGAGCGGGGGGTGGCCGGTCAGGTGGAGGTTGAACCGGAGGCGCTCGAGATCCTGGCCGAGCGGGTCTCAGGCGACGCGCGGGCCGCCCTTTCGGCCCTCGAGCGGCTGGCCGCCGCCGGCGGAACTGCCGGCGTCACCGAAGTCGAGGATGCCCTCCAGGCACAGGCGATCGCCTACGACAAGGGCGGTGACCACCACTACGACTACATCTCCGCCTGGATCAAGGCGACCCGGGGATCGGACCCCGACGCCTCGCTGTACTACCTGGCAGTGATGATCGAGGGCGGTGAGGATCCCCGCTTCATCGCCCGCCGCATGGTGATTCTCGCTTCGGAGGACGTCGGCAACGCCGACCCCCAGGCCCTGGTCGTGGCCACCGCGGCGGCAGCGGCCGTCGATCGCGTCGGAATGCCGGAGGCGGCCCTGAACCTCGCTCAGGCAGCCACCTACCTCGCGCTTGCCCCGAAGTCCAACGCTTCCTACAAGGCGATCAACGCTGCCCGGGACGAAGTCCGGCGAAACGGACCGAAGCTGCCACCGGCCCACCTCCGAGACTCCCACTACCCGGGAGCGAAGGAACTCGGCCGGGGCGAGGGATACGTCTATCCGCATGACGTCGACGGTGGCGTGTCCGGGCAGTCGCTGATGCCGGAGGGCCTCGAAAGCCTGCGCTTCTACGAGCCGACCCGATACGGCTTTGAGTCCGAACTCGCGCGTCGCCGTGAAGCCGCCGCGAAGATCAGGCGCAGAGCCGAAAACGCTTAGGCAACCTTAAGGTCAAACCCGGAACTTCTTGAACCGTTCCGGGTTTCATATGGCAGACCCAACTTGAGCAAGACGCCAGGTGGGGTGCTGTGTCGGCCGGAGACTCGGACTGGGGGTCTCCGGCCGAGTTGTTTGCAGGGGCGGTCCGGGATGCCGGTTCGCCCCGTGCGGCGCACGGATTCCGGCGTACACTTCGGTTCATGGCTACCGAGACCGCGCAGAGCGAAACGTCCGAATCGACCGCAACATCGACTCCTCCGCTGGAGTCGTTCAACCCCGCGACCGGCGAACTGGTCGGCACCGTCGAGACGATCACCCCGGAGCAGGTCCAGGGAGTCGTTGACGAAGTTGCCCTGATCCAGCCGGCCTGGGCCGAGCTCTCGCCCTCGGACCGTGCCACCTACCTCAAACGCGCGGCAACCGTCCTCCACGACCGCCTCGACGAGATCGCGGCGCTGCTCTCGCAGGAGCAGGGCAAGCCGATCTCCGAGTGCTACACGATGGAGCTGATTCCCTCGATCGACGCCATGCGCTGGTGCGCCAAGGAGGGGCCGGGCATCCTCAAGGACGAGAAGATCTCCTACCCCCAGCCCTTCTTCAAGACCAAGCGTTCGAAGTTCCGCTTCCAGCCGATCGGCGTGGTCGGGGTCATCGCTCCCTGGAACTACCCGTGGACGATCCCGATGCAGGAGATAGCGATCGCCCTGATGTGCGGCAACGGCGTGGTCCTCAAGCCGGCCAGCCTGACTCCGCTGCTCGGCGAGGCGATCCAGAGCGTCTTCGAGGAGGCGGGACTGCCCAAGGGTCTCGTGCGCAACGTCCATGGCGGCGGCCGGATCGGCGACGCGCTGACCAAGTCGACCGCCGGCAAGATCTTCTTCACCGGTTCCGTCCCGGTCGGTTACAAGGTCGGCGAGGAGTGCGCGAAGCTGATGAAGGGCTGCGTGCTCGAGCTCGGCGGCAAGGATCCGATGATCGTGCTCGAGGACGCCAACGTCGACTTCGCGATCTCCGGTGCGGTCTGGGGAGGCTTCGCCAACGCTGGCCAGACCTGTGCCGGAATCGAGCGGGCCTACATACGCCGCGAAGTGGCGGACCGCTTCATCGAAGGGGTGGTCGCAGGTGCCAGCGCACTGAAGGTCGGCGACCCATCCGAGGTGGACACCGAGATCGGTCCGATGGTCAGCAAGGACCAGTACGACCTGGTCCGTGAGCTGGTCGATGATGCGGTCGCGGGCGGCGCCGAGCTTCGTTGCGGCGGGCCGGTCGACGTCGAGGGTTTCCCCGAGGGCAACTTCATCGCCCCGGTCGTGCTTACCAACGTCAATCACGACATGCGGATCATGAAGGAAGAGATCTTCGGTCCCGTGCTTCCGATCATCACAGTCGATTCAGACCAGGAGGCGCTTGACCTCGCCAACGATTCCGAGTTCGGGCTCGGCGCCTCGGTCTGGACGAAGGACCGTCAGCGCGGGGAACGCATCGCCGACCGGATCGAGTCGGGCATGGTCTGGATCAACGACCACATGTTCACCCACGGCGCCTGCCAGTGCACCTGGGGCGGGGTCAAGAATTCCGGGCTCGGGCACTCCCACTCCAGGTTCGGCTTCTACGAATGCGTGGAGATCAAGCTGGTCACTTACGAACCCGGCCTGACCCGGAACTTCTGGTGGCACCCCTACGACGAGACGCTGGCCAAGGCGATGAAGTCCTCGGCCGGCCTGCTCTACGGCAAGGGCAGCCAGCGGGTCGAAGCGTTGAAGTCCGGTGCCGGTCCGCTGCTTGAGGTCGGTCGCCGCATCACCAAGCGCGGCTCCTGAAGCTTCTCGCGGTCCTTTTCACCTTCCTGGCGGCCGGCCTCATGGTCGGCGCCTGGTACCTGCTGCCTGATGACGGCGATTCCGGTGACCGGAACACGCCGGCCCGGACGGTGTCCACGGGGGATACGGCCGAGCAGAAGAAGCCGCCGGAGGAGCCGGAGCCGACCCTGCCTCCGATGGAGTGCCCGGCCGACTTGACCAACTGCGAGGTTGCGACGGGCCGGGTGATCTACGTGGAAGCGGTCGACCCCGACGGTGACGGTGACGCCCACTTCGTGACCCTGAGCAACCAGAGCATCACTTCGACGGCGATCACCGTGTTCGACGTCAGAACGGACCTGCGGCCGGACCCGCTCCCGAAGCGGGGAGACCTCGTCGGCGGTTACGGACCCGTGTTCGAGGGCTCGTACGGGCAGCGGCAGATCGAAGTGATCGAGTTCCACGTCGGGAAATAGGCAGTCGGGCTGGTTGGGGCCCGGGCCGGGGTTCATGGGAGACTGCGCCAGGTGAACGGAGGGCCAGACAACGCGATTCGGCTCAGCGGTCTCGAGCGGGACTACGGTGACCGCACGGCGCTTGCCGGCGTCGATCTCGAACTGCCGGCCGGTGCGTCGCTGGCCGTTCTGGGGCCGAACGGTTCCGGCAAGAGCACCCTGCTGAGGATCCTCGCCACGCTTCTGCGACCCAGCCGCGGCGAGGTCACCGTGCTCGGTTCTTCGCTTCCCGACGACGCCTGGAAGCTGCGGGGCAGGATCGGCTTCCTCGGGCACGAGCCGCTGCTTTACGAAGACCTGACCGGGCGGGAGAACCTGGAGTTCCAGGCCCGCCTGTACGGGATTGCGCGTGAGGAGGCCGATGCCCGGATCGAAGCGGACCTCGACCTGCTGGGTATGACCCGCCGGGCGGGCTACCGGGTCAGCGACTACTCGGCCGGCATGAAGCAGCGGATCGCGATCTGCCGCGCCGTCCTCCACCGGCCGGCCCTGCTGCTTCTCGACGAGCCGGATTCCAACCTCGATCCCGACGGCCGCGAGGCCGCCCGGGCGCTGATCGGCAAGCCCGGAGAGATCGGCTGGGCCTCAGGTACCACGGTCACCCGGGTCGCCGTGTCCCACGAGCCCGAGCGGGCGAGGGCCGAGGCGGACCAGGTTCTCGAACTGGCGATCGGAGTCGGCGCGTGACCCCTTCCCTCCAGGCGCTTGGCGCCATAGTCGCAAAGGACCTGCGGACCGAACTCCGGACGATGCGCTCGCTGCCGGCGATGATCCTGTTCGCGGTGACCACCTTCATCATCTTCCGCTTCGGGCTGGACCGAACGGCACTCTCGGGCAGCCTCGCCTCCGGCGTCGTCTGGACGACGCTGCTCTTCGCGGCAGTCCTCGGGATCAACCGAATCTTCCTGCCTGAACGGGAAGAGGGCGGCTTCGACGCCTTCCGGCTGGCCCCGGTCGACCGTCCGGTCCTCTTTGTTGCCAAGGCCACGGTCCTGTTTCTCTACCTCGCCGTACTGGAGGTGATCGTGATTCCGGTTTTCGCGGTCTTCTTCCTGAACGACTGGTCGGGGCTCTTGCCGCTGATCCCTGTACTGCTGCTGACCAACCTGGGTTTCGCCGCCCTGGGCACCCTGATCTCCTCCATGGCGGTCAACTCGAGGGCGCGCGACCTGCTCGTGCCGTTGCTTCTGCTGCCTCTCGTCGTGCCCCTGATGATTGCCGCCACCGGCGCCACTTCGCCCCTGCTGGACTCCGGCGGCCCCACTTTCGACAAGTTCGGGACATGGCTGCTTGTGCTCGGTCTATACGATGGGGTCTTCTGCCTCGTCGGTTACGCCGTATTTGACTTCCTACTCGAGGACTGAAGCGGCACCGGGCAGGATCCGAAATGTCGGGACGCGGTCTGAAACAACTTTCGATTCTCACCACGCTGGTGATGCTGGCCGGGCTCGTCCTTGTCTTTTTCTGGGTTCCCATGGACGACACGGAGGGCTTCCGCCAGAAGGTCTTCTACATCCACGTCCCGCTGGCGATCGTCGCCCTGGTCGGGTTCATGGCAGGTGGCGTCGAAGGGTTCCGCCATCTCCGCAGCAACGACCGGCGGCATGACGCGAACTCATACGTGTTCATCCACATGTCGATCATCTTCGGGGTGGCGGTGCTGATCACCGGGATGCTCTGGGCCAAGGCTTCCTGGGGTCATTACTGGGTCTGGGACGAACCGACCCTGGTCAGCTTCCTGATCGTCTTCCTCCTCTACTGCACCTACTACCCCTTCCGCTACGCGATCGAGGACCGGGACCGTCAGGCCCGGTACGCGTCGGTGTTCGCGATCACCGCCGGGGCCTTCGTGCCGCTCAACTTCATGGCCGTGCGGATGGCCGAGAGCCTGATCCACCCCAGGGTGTTTGCGACCAGCGAGGGCGGATTGCCCGGATCGATGATGTTCACCTTCCTGGTCATGCTGGCCGCCATCGGCCTGCTCTGGGTCACGCTGGTCAAGCTCGAGCTGCTCGGCAAGCAGACCTCGGGCCAGGTTTCGAAACTGCGCCGCGCGCTGGAAGCGGAAGGCTTCAACACCCGGACCGACCCGGAAGGAACCGTCGGTCGCCGTATCGCCCCCAACCTGGAGTCCCGATAAATGTCTGACGTGCTTCCCGGCGACGCCGGATACGTTTTCGCCGCCTACACCGTCTTCCTGGTGCTGCTGCTCGTCTACCTGGGAATCCTCGGTGCGAAGTTCCAGAGGATCAGCCGCGACATCACCGAACTGACCGAAGAGGTCGAGTCGGGCCGCGGGCAGGTCGATGCAAAGCCGGTCGAACCGGCCAGGTCAGAGGCCGGGGCCGAAGAGCCGACCGGTGTCTGAGCTTCTCGCACTCGGGATCTCCCACAAGACGGCTCCGCTGGAGCTTCGCGAGCGACTGGCCCTGCCGGAAGGGCGCGCAGCCGGCCTGATGGCCGATCTTGCCGGCTCCGGAGGGTCGGCCGAGGCGACCATCATCTCCACCTGCAACCGGACCGAGGTCTATCTGGTCGCCTATGACCCGGTAGCCGCCGAGTCCGAGGTACTTTCCGCCCTCGCCGCGCAGGCCGGGATCCGGCCGACCGAGCTGGTCGGTCACCTCTATTCTCTCCGCGGTCCGGATGCGGCCAGGCACCTCTTCAGGGTGACCGCCGGCCTTGACTCGATGATCATCGGCGAGGTCGAGATCCAGGGCCAGGTCAAGCGAGCCCATGAACTCGCCCTCGTCGAGGGCGCATCAGGGCCGATCCTCAACCGTCTGTTTCGCGGAGCGATCGCCGCTGCAGGCAGGGCACGCAACGAGACCGGGATCAGCGAGAAGGGAGTCTCCGTGGCCTCGGTCGCCGTTTCCGAGGCAAAGCGCACGCTCGGCGACCTCGCCAACCGTCAGGCCCTCGTGGTCGGCGCCGGCGAAACCGCCGAACTGGTGGCCCGTTCGCTCGCATCGAGCGGCACGGATTCCGTCTTCGTCGCGAACCGGCACTTCGACCGGGCCCGGGGACTGGCCGAGCGGTTCGGCGGCAGGGCGGCCCGCGTCGCCGACCTGCCCGAGCGGCTCGCCGAACCGGACATCGTCATCTCGGCGACCAACTCCCCTCATCACCTGATCGACCGAGAACTGCTCGAACCGGTTCTTGCGAAGCGGGACGGCCGTCCACTTCTGCTCGTCGACCTGGCGGTGCCCCGGGACATCGAACCGGGGGTGCGCGAGCTGGCCGGGGTCGCCGTCCTGGACATCGAGGATCTTCAGCGCGTGGTCGAAAGGAACACCGCGAGCCGGGCTTCCGAGGCCGGCAAGGCGGAGCGGATCCTGAATGCCGAACTCGAGCTGTTCGAGCGCTGGGTGGACTCTCTGGAGGTTCTTCCGGCGGTGATCGCCCTGCGGGAGCGGGCTGACGAGATCGTGCGCCGGGTTCTGGAGGAAAACCGGGACCGCTGGATGAACCTGAGTGACGCCGACCGCGATCGGGTGGAGAAAGTGACCCGTGCCGTCGCGCAGCGGATGCTTCACGAGCCGACCCTGAGGCTGAAGGAGATGGCCGGAACCGAGGCCGCATACGAAGCCGTGAACACGGTCAGGGATCTGTTCGGACTTGACGTCGAGACCGACCCCGGGGGCGGTTCCGAAGCCACCGTCACCCCGATTCGCCGCGAAGTTTGACCCAGGCCGAGCCAGAGCTGAGAGTCGCCACCCGGCCGAGTCCGCTGGCCCTGGCGCAGACCCGGCTGGTCACCACGGCGCTAGGTCTGGACGGGGATTGCCTGGTCAAAGTGGAGAACCAGACCGGCCCAAGGGACAAGGAGCGGTTCGTCCATGGCGTCGAGCAGGCAGTGTTGAGCGGCCAGGCAGAACTCGGTGTTCACTCGGCCAAGGACCTGCCGGGGGAGATGACCTCGGGGCTGGTGATCGCAGCCACCCCCGAAAGGGCCGATGCCCGGGACTGCTGGATCGGCCCGGGCGAATCGGTAGAGACGATCCCCGAAGGCGCCAGGGTCGGGACATCGAGCCTGCGCCGGCGCGCCCAGCTGCTCGCGATGCGACCGGACCTGAAGATGGTCGACATCGCCGGAAACGTCGACACCCGCCTTTCGAAACTGGAGACCGGCGAGGTTGACGGGCTGGTCCTCGCGGTCGCGGGCCTCGTTCGGCTGGGCCGTGAGTCCGCAATCGGCTTCATCTTCGATGCCGGTCAGATGGTTCCGGCAGCGGGTCAGGGCACCCTCGTCATCCAGGGGCGGAGAAACGGCCCCGGGTTGAACGAGGCAGCGGCCCTTGGCGACGGCGACACACTCTCGGCCCTGCTCGCCGAACGGGCAGCGGTGGTGGAGATCGGCGCCGACTGTGACAGTCCGGTCGGATTTCACGCCACGGTGCGCGGCGGAGCGATTACCATGGCGGGGTTCGCCGGTCTCGCAGACGGATCCGTATGGCTGCGGGATCACCTTGAAGGTGACGCCGTCCGGCCGGAAGAGCTGGGCCGGAATCTCGCTCGCAGGATGGTCAGCGCCGGAGCGGCGGAGATCCTCGAAGGTACGGTTGGCGAATGAGCGAACCGACCGGATCCGGAGCGGCGAGCGGCCAGACGGCACCGGTTGCCCTGGTCGGTGCCGGCCCCGGTGACGCCGGGCTGATGACCCGGCGCTCGCTGGAACTGCTGGCCCGGGCCGACGTCGTCTTCTTCGATCGCCTGATCCCGCCGGATGCACTCGACGGCTGCCGTCCCGAGGCCGAACTCGTCTATGTCGGCAAGGAACCCGGCAACCCGGGCCTCGGCCAGGAGGAGATCAACCGTCGGCTCGTCGAGAGCGGACGGGCAGGTCTTCGGGTGGTCAGGCTCAAGGGCGGTGACCCGTTTCTTTTCGGCAGAGGCGCCGAAGAAGCCGAGGCCCTGCATGCGGCCGGTCTCGACTTCGAGATCGTGCCGGGCATCACCGCCGGGATAGCGGCCACCGCCTACGCGGGCATTCCCGTCACCCATCGCGAGGAGTCGGCGTCGGTTACCTTCCTCACGGGTCACGAAGATCCGCAAAAGTCCGAGTCACGGATCGACCTTGAACAGGCAGCCGCGTCCCCTGCAACGCTCGTCTTCTACATGGGCCTCAAGTCGCTCGGCGCCAACGCCCGTGTCCTGATCGAAGCGGGCCGTCCCGCCGACCAGCCGGTCGCGGTGATCGAGATGGGAACGACCCCGGCCCAGCGGGTGGTTGAGGGAACGCTGGAGACGATCGCTTCCGAAGTCGAGGCCGCCGGGTTGAAACCACCGGCTCTGGTGGTGGTCGGGCAGGTCGCGGCGAAGAGGCAGCAACTCGCCTGGTTCGAGCAGCGCCCCCTTTTCGGTGTCTCGGTCGTGGTGACCAGGGCGAAGGATCGCGCCTCGGCGCTCGCGGGCCGCATTCGCGCCCTCGGAGGCGAGGTGGTCGAGTTGCCGGTCTCCCGGACCGATCCCGTTGACCCGGCCGATCCGGCGGTCAGCCAGTCGCTCGACCGCTTCGGGCGCGGTGAATTCGACCTGGCCTGTTTCACAAGCCCGACCGGCGTTTCCTCCTTCTTCGATCTGATCGGCGGGATCGGCCTCGATGCCCGGGCCTTCGCCGGCATGGAACTTGCGGCGATCGGACCGAGTACAGCCAGGTCGCTGGCCGGACACGGCCTGCGGGCCGACTACCTGCCCGAGAAGTTCGTGGCCGAAGGAATGCTGAAGACGCTCGGGAAAGTGCCGATGGAAGGTCGCCGGATCCTGATTGCCAGGGCTGCGGAAGGCCGGGAACTGCTGCCCGAGACACTTCGCCAGCGCGGTGCGGAGGTAACCGTAATGCCGGTGTACCGGACCGTCCCCGAGATCCCGTCGGCCACCGCACAGAAGCGGGCCGCGGCCGCCGACTTCATCACCTTCACCTCGGCTTCATCGGTCAACAACCTCGTTCGCACAGGCGCCGTGGACCCGGCAACATTCGCCCCCCGGGTGGTGACGATCGGGCCGGTAACCAGCGAGGCGGCCCGTGATGCCGGCTTCGAGGTTTCACTCGAAGCCGGCCGTCATGATCTCGACGGACTCGTCGAGACGCTCAGCCGCCAGCGGTGAAGCGCGCCTTGCGCAGAGTCAGACTCGCCTTGCAGCCGCCCTGCCAGACCTTGATCGTGAATATCGCCCGGTTTCTGTTCACGAAGCGTCCGGAAACGCTGCTCCTCAGCTTCGGGTAGGAAGAGGAAATGCTGCCCCTGAAGCTGAAACGGTTGCGAGCATTCGGTGCCACGGCACGCTTCGGTGTGGAGAACGCTCCGGTCACTCCCTCGTAGGTGTAGAGACCGTCCGGAGTACAGGCCTTGCCCTCCCGGTCGCGGAACTTCATGTTCGCCGAGGCTCCGGCGATCTTGCCCCCGTCGGTGATCACATACCCGTCCTGCTTGCCGACCTTCTGGTAGTAGGCGCCGTCCTTCGGCTTGATCTTCGCCGAGGCGACACCTGTCGAGAGGCCTGCTGCGAGAGCCAGTCCGGTGAGCACGGCGATGAAACGGATGATCGGGGTTCGATTCACGGTTCTCCCTGGGGTCGATGAGGACTGTCCGATTATCCCGGCAGACGTGCGCAGATTGCAAGTGGCCGGCTTCCGGGTCGGCAATAAACTGCGCGGATGGCGCAGCCAGGCAACCAGACCCGAACCATGCCGGTCACCTTTCTGACCGACTTCGGTTACAGCGACGAGTATCCAGGCGTATGCCGCCTGGTGATCGCGGCTGTGGATCCGGGAATCAGGGTGATCGACCTGACTCACGGAATACCTCCCGGCGACATCCGGCGGGGCGCTCTTGCACTCGCTGCCGCCGTGCGGTTCTCACCGCCCGCCGTCCATCTCGCAGTGGTCGATCCGGGCGTCGGCGGACGGCGGAGGGCCCTCGCACTGATATGCGGTGATCATTTCCTGGTTGGACCGGACAACGGGCTCCTCATGCCTGCCGCCTCCGTGCTCGGTGGCATCGATGCCGCATTCGACATATCCGGAACTCCGGTCCGAGCCGGGGAAAGCGACACCTTCCACGGCCGGGACATCTTCAGTCCGGTAGCCGCGGAGCTCGCACGGGGTGCGGCTCCCGGCGAGCTGGGCGAGGCCATCGGCTTTCGCGAGCTCGAACTGCTCGAGGTGCCGGAGCCCACGATCACCACCGGCCGGATCGACGCCCAGGTGCTCTACCTCGACCAGTACGGAAACGTGATCCTCAACCTCCACTCCGAGGTGCTTGACGGAACCTTCTTCACCGAGGAAATTCCGATCCAGCTCGAGACCAGTCTTCAGAAGATGATTGTTCCGGTCGGCAGGACGTTCGCGGACGTGACGGCAGGAGAACCCGTCCTGTTCACGGATTCGACTGGCTTCCTGGCCCTTGCTGTCAACCGGGGTTCGGCGGGGAGCCGTTTCGGTCTCGGGCCGGACAATTCGGTCAGGTTCACACCGGTAGCCTCTCCCCGGTGAAAGTCGGCTCTCCCCGAATCCACTTCCGCTCGATCGGGTCGACCAATGAGCGGGCCCGGCAGGCGGCGATCGCAGGGGCACCCGCCGGCACCCTGGTCACCTCGGCCGAGCAGACCGCAGGCCGCGGCCGACAGGGCCGGCCCTGGCATACCCCGCCCGGGTCGGCCGTCGCCTGGAGCCTCGTGATCCGTGAAGAGGTCGAGGTTCCGGGCACGCTGCCGCTTCAGGTCGGCGTCGGGGTCTGCGAGGCGCTCGAGTCCCTCGGC
Source organism: Solirubrobacterales bacterium (assembly GCA_036780865.1). Taxonomy (GTDB): domain Bacteria; phylum Actinomycetota; class Thermoleophilia; order Solirubrobacterales; family 70-9; genus 67-14. The sequence continues at coordinate 25,770 of DAIQCC010000021.1, forward strand.
TGTGCCGGGGTCCGGATGAAGTGGCCAAACGACATCTGGATCGGGCAGCGCAAGTGCTCCGGCATCCTGGTCGAAGCGAGGCCGCAGGACGGGTGGGCGGTGGTCGGGGTCGGGGTCAACGTGTCGATCACCGACGAAGAGTTTCCCGAAGAGTTGCGCGGCCGGGCTACCTCGATCGGCCGGGGTGTCACTTTCGAACAGACGGTCGAGGCCCTCAACCGTTGCGTCGGGGAGCGGCTGAACGCATCGGTGGAGAAGACGCTCGCCGCCTTCGACGAGCGCGACGCCCTCAAGGGGAGGACCGTTTCGTGGGGCGAGGGGGAGGGCGTTGCCGCAGGCATCGACCGCCAGGGCAACCTCCTGGTCGAGTCACCGGCCGGATGCCTGACCAGCCTCAACGCCGGCGAAGTGCACCTCTCGCTACCGGCCCGCGCTGCGTGAGGGAAGTGGTGCAGGGCCGCCCGGTCCGGGCGTTGGTCCCACAGCTCGATCTCGCCCGACCCGGCGTGGTCTGGCTCGACGGCGAACCGCTGCTGATCGAACCAACCGGCACCGGCCGGGCGGTTGCCAGAAAGAGGGACGGCAGCCTGATCGTCGGAGGAGGCGGCAGGAAAGAGGTCATCGGCGCGATCGACCGCTGGTACCGCCGGGAGGCCCGCTCACGGATCGAGCCGCTCGTGGCCAGCGAAGGCGAGAGGCTGGGTCTGAAGGCCAGCAAGGTCAGGGTCGGCAACCAGCGCACCCGATGGGGTTCCTGCTCCACATCGGGCACCGTCTCCTTCAACTGGCGCCTCGCGATCGGCCGTCCCGAGGCGCTTCACTACGTGGTGGTTCACGAACTGATCCACCTGCGCCACCACAACCATTCCCGCGCCTTCTGGGGTGATCTCGCCGCCGCCTTTCCGGACTATCGCGAAGAGGCCGCGTGGCTGCGCAGCAACGAGCGCCTCCTGCTCGCGTGGAAGCCACTGATCTGATCGGGTACCGTCTCCGCCATGACCGAAGCGGGCAGGGGAGTCAGAGGGAGTTTCGTCGTGATGCTGCTGGCCCTGTTCGGGCTCGCCTTCTGCCTGGTTCCCAGGCCCGCTGAAGCTTCTACCGGTTCCAGGCTCAACGAGGCTCTCAACCGCGTGATGGCGGTCCCCAACGGACCGCCCGGAATCTCGATGCAGATCGTCCGGAACGGGCGTTCGCATTACTACCGGCGCGGCTTCTCGGATGTCGCCGACCGGACCCGGCCCCGGATCCACCAGCGCTTCCGGATCGCTTCCGTCGCCAAGGCTTTCAGCGGCGCCGTCGCCCTGAACCTGGTGGCGAGAGGTCGCCTGCGGCTGCGATCGACGATCGGCGAGATACTGCCGGGCCTGATGCCGAAGGCCAGACAGGTGACGCTGGGCCAGGCGCTCCATCACACGGGGGGTCTGCCCGAGTACATCCGCTCGAAAGGCTTCCTGCGGCAGGTCACCAAACGACCGAAGGGCTACGTCGCCCCGCGCACGATCATCTCCTGGGTCCGGGGCCTGAACCTGGCCCACCGCCCGGGCAGCAGGTACGAGTACTCGGACACCGACAACATCGTGGTCGGGCTGATGGCGCAAAGGGTGACCGGGGTTCCGTACCTCAATCAGATCCGCTGGCTCGGCAGGAAGATCGGGGGGCTCCGTTCCACCTACATGCCGCGGACCGTGCGGATCCCGGGACCCTACATCCGGGGCTACGAGATCGAACCGGGCAAGAAGCCGGCCGACATCTCGGGGATCATCAACCCCTCCGGTGCCTGGGCTTCGGGCGGCATCGTGTCGACGCTGCCCAACCTGAGCCGCTTCTTCCGCGCCTACGTGGCGGGCCGCTTCTTCGGCCAGGGTCCCCGGGCCGCAGCGATCAAGCGGGCGCAGCGCAGCTGGCTCAGGGGTGAGTCACAGCCCGCCGGCCCTGGCAACAACTGGGCCGGCATGGGCCTCTTCCGCTACTCGACGAAGTGCGGGGTCATGTACGGCCATACCGGATCCTTCCCCGGCTATCGCGTCTTCGCCGCATCCTCGGCTGATGGCAAGAGGTCAGTCGCCTTCGTAGCAAACGCGCAGATTCTCAGCACGACCCGGGGCAACCCCAACGCGAAGCAGGTCAGCGCCCGGATTCGACGGGCCCAGGTCGCAGCGGTCTGCCACGCCCTGCGCTAGCCCGCCAGGCCCCTAGAAGGTTTCGTAACGGTCGGCGGAGAGTTCGAAGCCGTTGCCGGTGACCATGTTCTCGCAGCGCATCGAGTCCCCGAAGTCACCAGTGGCGCACTCGAACGGGCCGACCATGTTGACGATCCCCGGTGCCACGTCGGGTCCGCTGTTCAAGGTGGTGTCTCCGGCACAGACCAGTTCGGCCTCTCCGTCGGCGACCGTCAAACCGTTGCCGTAGTCAAGCGGGCAGTCGGGATCCTTCTTCACCTTCCACTGCTTGCGCCTGATGTCGCAGCGGACCATCTGCTCGTCGGCGATGCAGCCGATGTTTCCGTCCGGCGAGGTGAAAGTCTCGAGGTTGACCGTGACGCTTTCCTGCTTGTCGGTGCCGCATCCGGCGACCAGCAGTCCGGCCACGAGGGTGCTACTCAGAATCAGCTTCAGCTTCAGCTTCCGGCTCATCGGCCCCGTTCTCTTCCTGTTCCACGGCTTCATCCGAAACCGTCTCCTCGGCGTCACCGTTCACCTCTTCACCTTCGGTGGTCTCGGTGTTCTCGACTTCCGGGTTGGCGGCTTCCTTCTTCTTGTTCTTTTTGCGGCGACGCTTCTTGCCGCCCTTCGGGAAGTTGCGGAGCAGCTCGCGAGCGACGGCGGAGGGCTTCCTCGCCATCCTCATCCGGGCACCCCGCAGGACCTCCTCGCCCTCGGGCGTGTGGGCGACTGCGGCCGCCAGAAGCGAGACCGCCAGGCGGCGGTCCTGCTTGCGTGCCTGCTGGACCAGCTTGCGGGCGTTCTTGCCGTGGGCACGTCCGGCCGAGTTGACCAGTAGCCCGAGCAGGCGCTTGGTCTCCGGCCAGCGCTGCACCGCGTACTCCTCGTGGAGCTCGCGCGTGTAGGAGGCCAGACGCCATACCCAGGCCTGGGCCTGGTCACGCCGGCCGATCCGTTTGTCGATCAGCGCCTGGAGCAGGACTTTGGTGCCGGCCCGCTTCTCGTCCCGCGACCAGGTGCCAACGATGTCGATCGCGTCGTCGAACGCCTCCGGATCCTTCAGGTTCGCGATCTCGCCGAGCGCCTTGATCCGGAGCTGGGCGTTGCGGTTGCGCTGGACGCAGGTCAGCAGGTAGCGGCGACGCAGCTCCTTGGTGCGGTCGTGCTGGAGCATCGCCTTGGCGCGGCGCCAGCCCTGGGTGGTTACCCGGGCTCCGGCGAGTGCCGCCCAGACATGCTGCTCGGCGTAGTCGAGGTTCTCGACGGCGATCCGCCAGATGTCCCGCTCAAGCACCTCGATGCGGCGCTGCGGGTCATCGGAGACCGGCACGATGCGGCGTTCGACCCGGACCTTGCGGCCCCGGCCCCGGCGGACCGGGCCGACCACGATCGCGCCGCCCCGGTACACGTCGCGGTCGAGCAGGCTGTGGAGGGTGACGATCGACTCGTCGTGAGTGGTTGCCGGATGGACGAAGTCGATGACCAGTCCGGCTTCCTTGGCGGGGGAGCGGCGGGTCACGCGGCCCACCCGTTGCTGGTAGATCCGCTTCGACGCGGTGGGGGCCAGGTGCATGCAGATGGTTGCCCGGGGCGAGTTCCACCCTTCGGCCAGCAGCTGCGCGTTGCAGAGCACGTCGACCTCACCGCGTTCGAAGGCGGCAAGCGTCTCGGACAGTTCCCGCTTCGGCGTTTCGCCGGAAACCGCCTTGGCATTTATCCCAAACTCCTGGAAGGCTGCGGCAACGTTCTTGGCGTGCTGGACACCGGCGGTGTAGAGAACGCCCGGTGCCTTGCGGAAGCGCGACTTGTAGAGGTCGGCGATCGCCATGTTGAAGGGGGCCTGGTCGAGCAGCTTGGCCAGCTCTTCCTGGTCGAAGTCCTGGTCCACCTCGCCCTTTCGCAGCGGCACCTTGGCGATCGTGCGAACTCCCGGACCGGGAGGGATGCGCAGGCAGCGGAGCGGGGCGATCACACCGCGACGGGCGGCCTGCGCGAGGTCGAAGCGGGAAGTCTGGGTGGGGAAGAGGTCGGCGACGTGGCGGGCGATCAGGGCGCCGGTCGCGGTCATGCCGATGTACACCGGACCCGGCATCGAGCGGATGCAGGCCGAAGTCTTCTCGCCGAGGGCGGTGTGGGCCTCGTCGCAGATGATCACCGAGTACGCGTTGGAAACGCGCTTGGCGTTTCGCACGAACCACTGGTAGGTCTCGACCGTTACCGGGCCATCGGCCTCGTCGCGTCCGTCGAGCAGCGGCGGGCGCAGGCGGTCCTTGTAACCCCGGTCGGAAATCTCGCCGATGAACTGGTCGACCAGGTTGCGGCGGTGGGTGAGGATCAGGACGCCGCCGGTGCGGGTCGCTTCGATGAAGCCGACTGCGGCCACTGTCTTGCCCGCTCCGGTCGCGTGCTCGAACCAGAACCTGCGGGCAGCGCCGGGATCGTCCGGGGCCTCGCCCACCTCTGCCTCCGGATCCTCGTCCGCTTCGGCCTTCTCGATCCAGTCCTGTGGTTCCTCGTCCTCATCGACGATCTCGTCCAGCACCTCGGCCGCCAGTTCGGCGTCTTCTTCAACTTCCTCGTCTTCGTCCTGATCGGCGGCAGACCCGGCGTCCGTGGGAACTTCGGCATCGGACTCGACGACATCTTCCCCCGCTTCGACTTCGTCCTCGCCTGGCTCCTCGAGCGGCTCGATGTCATCGATGGCGCTGACCTGCTGCTCGGCCAGCAGTTCGGTCAGGGTTCCCGAGAGCGCATCGATCTGATGCGGGTTCAGTTCGGCCCCGTCCTTCAGGGTCGGAGGCTCTTCCCCGATCAGCCGTTCAAGGCCGAGCAGTAGCGAGAAGTTCCGTCGCCATTCGACCGAGGGCTCGGTGCGACCGGCTTCGAGTTCGGCGATCGCGGCATCGAAGGCGCGACGCCGCGCCGTGCCGGGCACGAGCGACTCGGGACCGTCCCCGTTCAGCAGGAGCGGTTCACGCGCAAAATCGGAGGCGCGCTCGATGTCTTTCTTTGAGGGAACCGCTGAAGGAGCGGGTGCTGCAGTAGTCGTGGCCAACTTAGCCTTCGAAAGTGGTCCGGGCTGATGTACCAGGCCGGATGAGTAGGTAATCGAAGATCCCGGTGACGACGCTGGACGGACAGTCGCCGGTTTCCTCCATGATCCGCGAGAAGGCGGATCGAACATCTGTATTTAATCACTACTGGCATGAAATCGGTTTTTCGCCACAGATCCCTGGTTTCACTCGTGCTTGCCGCGGCTCTCGGTGCGGCTGCCCTGTCGGGCTGCGGCAGCTCGGAAGACGAGAGTTCACCGGCACCTGATTACAGCGCTCGCCTGGCCGGCGCGCCGGCCCCCCTGGCTTCGCTCTACAAGCAGGGAAACGAGCTTCTGACCGGGGGCCTCGACGCCTACGACCAGCGGATCGCCAGCCTGAACGGCTATCCCGCCGTGGTCAACGTGTGGGCATCCTGGTGCGGACCCTGCCGGGCCGAGTTCCCTCACTTCCAGCAGGTTGCGGCGAACATGGGCAAGAAGGTCGGCTTCCTCGGGGTCAACTCCGATGACAACCGTGATGCCGCCAACACCTTCCTTTCCACCCACCAGGTCCCGTACCCGAGCTACGAGGATCCGGACAAGTCGATCGCGTCCAGCGTCGATGCAACCTTCGGTTTCCCGGCAACCGCCTTCTACAACGCCGATGGCGAGCTGACCTACACGAAGTCCGGTCCCTACACCAGCAACGAGGAGCTGGTCGCGGACATCCGTACCTACGCCCTCGAAACAGATCCTGGCTGAGCGGGGCCTGCCTGCCCACGGGGCCGGACCGATACCCTCGCCTTGATGGAGATCTCCGACCCGACACTCGTCTACCTCCTGGTCATCCTCGGGCTGACCGGGATCGGGATCGAGGTCACGACCCCGGGAGGGATCATCCCGGCGGTACTCGGGGTGGTTGCCCTGGTCTTCGGGGTGATCGGTGTGGTCAACATCGGACCTTCGGCGATCGGGCTCGGGCTGCTGCTGGTGGCAATCGTCCTCTTCATCGGCGCGGCCGCCCTGCGCCTTTACCGGCCGCTTTCCATCCTCGGGATCGTCTGCCTGGTCGGGTCGGGCATCTGGATGTTCGATCGAGCGACTGATCCGACCTCGATCATCGCCGTGACCCTCGGATCGGTCGTGCTTGGCCTCTTCATGCTCTTCGTCGAGGAGCGGGCCGGCCGCGTGATGGAATCACCGGTCCGCTACGGACCCGAGGATCTGGTCGGAATGGAAGGGGACGTGCGCGTCGCCCTGCGTCCCGACGGCCAGGTCTGGGTCGATGGCGGTCTCTGGCAGGCCGAACTTTCCGATCCCCAGGGCCGGCTCGGCGTCGGAGAGAAGGTCAGCGTTCTCGAGATCAGGGGCCTGACCCTGGTCGTTGCCCCCCGGACTGAACAAAATCAAGGAGTGAGCTAGATGGCAGTCGTAGGAACCCTGTTGGTGGTACTGGCGGTCTTTTTCCTGATCCTGCTCTTTTCAGCGATCAAGATCCTGCGCGAGTACGAGCGTGGAGTGATCTTCCGGCTCGGCCGGCTGATCAACCAGAAGGGCCCGGGACTGATCCTCCTGATCCCGTTCATTGATCGAATGGTCAAGATCGATCTCCGTACGGTGACCCTGAACATTCCGCCCCAGGAAGTGATCACGCGTGACAACGTGCCCACCTCGGTCAATGCGGTCTGTTACTTCCGCGTGATCGACCCGAACCGTGCGATCACCGACGTCGAGAACTACCTGATCGCCACCTCGCAGATCTCACAGACCTCGCTCAGGGCGGTTCTGGGCAAGGCGGAGCTGGACGAGATCCTGTCCGAGCGGGAGCGGCTGAACGAGTCACTCCAGAAGATCATCGACGAGCAGACCGAGCCCTGGGGCGTCAAGGTCACGACGGTCGAGATCAAGGACGTGGAGATCCCGGAAGCGATGCAGCGGGCGATGGCACGGCAGGCCGAGGCCGAAAGAGAGCGGCGCGCGAAGATCATCAACTCCGAAGGCGAGTACCAGGCGGCCGAGAAGCTCACCGACGCGGCCGACATCATCAGCCGCAACCCGGCTTCGCTCCAGCTGCGCTATCTCCAGACCCTGCTCGAGATCAGCGGCAACCAGAACTCGACGGTGATCTTCCCCCTGCCGATGGACCTGATTTCCGCCTTCCAGCAGACCCTCGGAAGCATCGGGAACGCAGAGTCCGCGCCGGAGGGTGGCATCCACCAGACGATCGGCCGGTCCCCGGAGGACCCGCCGCCCGGCGCCTGAATCATCGGCTTGGCCACGCCCGAGATCAGGATCGACCAGCTGAGCGGCAGCCGGGTGCTGATCGCTCCCGGTCGTGCCGAACGCCCGGATGACTTCAACCCCGGGGAGTGGCAACCTTCAGGCGCCGCGGGATGTCCGTTCTGCGAGGGCAACGAGTCGGCCACACCTCCCGAACTGGAGGCGCACCGCCCCGGGAACGACGAGGCCAACGGTCCGGGCTGGGTCACTCGGACCGTCCCCAACCTCTATCCGGCGGTGGTGGCCCGGGAGACCGGCGAGTCGGAGGACTCGCGCAAGGTTGCCGATCGCGCGGGCAGCGAATCCAGCGCCTACTCGAGTCCGGCCGACCCGCTGCTCGCTTCGGGCCGCGGATCGGAGCCGGACATGTTTTCGACCCGCCCCGCCTACGGCGCCCATGAGGTGATCATCAACTCGCCCGGCCACCTGCCCTCGCTGGCCGGGCTCGACGAATCGGGTACTGCCGCTGCGGTCGCGGCCTGGCGAAGCAGGATGCGGGCCCATGAGGACGCGGCCTACGTTCAACTGATCCTGAACCAGGGGCCGGACTCCGGCGCCTCGCTCGAGCACAGCCACGCCCAGCTGGGGGCGATGGAGTTCGTGCCTGCAGCGGTCGCTCGCGAGCGCGAACGGGTGGGGGCCTACCGCGAGCGAACCGCCGGCGCCAGCCTGCTCGGCGAAATCCTGCGGGAGGAGATCCGGCGGGGCGAGCGGCTGGTGGCGATCGACGAGGAAGTGGCGCTGGTCTGCCCCTGGGCTTCCCGCCACCCCTACGAGATGAGGATCATCCCCCGCCGACCGGTCTCCCGCTTCGAGGAAGACGAAGGCGGGGCGGCGATGCTGGCCCGGGCGGTGCGGGCTCTCACCGCTCTCTTCGGTGACCCCTGCCAGCTCAACCTGTGGGTGCGGACGGCTCCGCGCGGCGTCGAGCACTTCCACTGGCATCTCGATCTGATCCCGAGGCTCGAGCCTGCTTCCGCCTTCGAGATGGCCACCGGTGTCGACATCAACATCGTGACCCCTGAATCGGCCGCAGACTCCCTGCGCGAGGCGATCGCCTGATCCCGCCCGCAGCGGCTGGTCAATAAGCTCGGCCGATGCCGATCGACAATCGACCCTTCCCCCGCTTCGTCGCCGACGCCTCCCGCCACGGGATTCCGCACGGGCGTTTCGCCGAACGTCTCGCCACTGCCTTCAAGGCTGCCTGTGAAGAGATCGAAGACCTGCCGAAAGGCACCGAGATCCCCGAGGAGTTGACCTGGTTCCCCGAGCGGGCCTGGAGCGGCCGCGTCTGGGTGCCGGTTTCGGCTGATTCGGAAGCGGTCCTCGAAGAGGGCGGTGAAACCGAACCGATCGAGCTGTTCGGCTTCGTCAGCTTCGTCCAGCCGGACGGCGGGGATCCGACCGACTTCAAAGCTTCGGCCGACTTCACCGACGTGGTCGCGGCCGACAATCCCGACTGGAGCATCGACATCTCGGACGAGGTGATCGGCACCTGGCACGGCGAACAGGGCCGGGAAGCCTCGATGACCCTGGTCTGGGGGCGCTCACTGGTCCGCGACGCGTTCGCGGTGACTGCGGAACTCGAGGGCGTGACGGTGGACCAGGACCCGCTCTTCGGCGGCCAGGGCAGCCAGGCCGACAGGTTCACCCTGATCGCCCCCGACGCCCTGAAGAACTACGGCGATGACGCCTACCTCGAGGTGAAGCTCTGGACCTCACGAGGACGCGAGGTCGCCAGCGAGTCCCTTTACGAGATCGAGGAACCGGAAGCACCGGCCGAGTAGTCGGGCACGCCGACCCCGGTCGTGCCGGCATGGCGCCTTCCTGTTTCTGCTTTGATCCGTGAATGACCAACTCGAGACTGCAGAAACTCCGTGGACTTGTTGATCGCGACACCGGAGGAACCGTGCTCTCGGTGTTCGCCCGGACCGATCCACGCGACCCGGAGAACAGCAGTGAACATCCCGGTTGGTCGATAAGCGTCAAGAACGGGATCCGCGACGCGATCGCGAAGGTCGAGCAGGACCATGAAGCGCAGCAGACGGCCCAGAAGCTCGGGGCCGAAGCCGAACGCCGCCTTCATTCAATTTCGGCGGCGGAGCGTGGGCGCAGCGTGGCCCTGTTCCTAAGTGCGGACGGTTCGATCGACGAGTCTCACACCTTCCAGATTCCGGTCCGCGAGGGTTATGTGACCTTTGACTCGGGACCGGTCGTGTGGCCGATGGTCGACGTCGTCGACCGGGGCCAGCGCACCGGCATCGTCGTGATGAGCAATGACCACATCCGCCTGCTCGAGTGGTTCGACGGTCACGCCGCTGACATCGAGACCTCGATCTACGACCTCGAACTCGGAGACTGGAAGGAGTACCGGGGCGCTGCCAGGGCCAACCCGACCCGCGGCCAGCAGTCGGTGGTCAACACCGAGGCCTTCAAGGACCGGGTCAAGGAGTGGCGGAACAAGTTCACCCGTGACTGCGCGGTGTCGATCGCCGAAGCCGCCGATGAACTCGACTTCGAACGGATGATCGTTTGTGCCGACGGTGAGCTCGGCAAGGACTTCGAGGCGGCAGTCCCGGATTCGCTGCGCGAGAGGCTGATCGACATCGTTCCGGTCAACCTGATCGACCAGTCCGCAAACGAGGTCGCCGAACACCTCGACGAACGGATGCGGGAAGACTGGCGGCGGGGGGTCGGCGAGGTAGCCGACCAGGCCCTGGCCAGGATCAAGGCCGCGGACCGCGGCGCCGGGGGTCCCGACGAGACCCTGCTCGCACTGGGCGAGGGAAGGGTCAGCCACCTGATCTTCGACCCCTACCTGGACACGAAGGCAGACGTGCTCTCCGATGGCGCCCGCCAGGCGATCGAGGACGCCGGCGAGGCTTCGATCCAGGAAGCACTGGTCGAACTCGCCCTGCGCACCGACGCCCGGGTCAGCTCGGCGTCGGTCGACGAGGTCCCGGCGCTGGCCGAGGCCGGTGGTGTGCTCGCCCTGCTGCGTTACTGAGCGCGCGGGTAGCATCCGCCTTCGGCCCCGATAGCTCAGCTGGATAGAGCGTCCGCCTCCTAAGCGGAAGGCCGCTGGTTCGAATCCAGCTCGGGGCGTCTCCACCGTCACGCCGGCTCCCGGCGCTACGATCCCGCGCATGGAAGAGAGGTGGGCGGACGAGTTCTTCAGGGAGTGGCAGAAAGCCTGGGGCACCGGTACCGAGGCGGTCCTCGAGTACGTGACCGATGACATCGAGTACTGGGACGTGACGCTGCCCGAGCCGATCCACGGCATCGACGCCTACGCCCGGCACTGCGACAACTTCTTCACCGCCTTCCCCGAGGGATCATGGTCGATGCGTGAACCGGTGATCTGCGAGGGCAACAGGGTCACCGAGCCCTGGGCCTTCACGGGCGTCAACTCCGGGCCGATCTGGATCGGCCTGCCGGCCACCGGCAAACGTCTCGAGTCGAAGGGAACCGACATTTTCGAGTTCCGCGACGGAAAAGTGTGCCGTGAGCATTCCTTCTATGACGTGGTCGGCAATCTGCGTGCGCTAGGACTCTGGCCGGAAATCGGCAGCCGAACCGAGAGCGTGGCGATGGCCGCGGCCGGGGCCGCGATCCGCGGTGCCGGGATGCTCGGCAGCCTGCGGCCCTAGCTGCTCCCGCCCACCGTGGCCCCGAGCGAGGTCCGCTCGCCACCGATCCGTGCCTGGTGGACCACTACCCGCAGCTTGCCGGGATTCCTCCTCAACGCCGGCGCCAGCTTGTCCGAGGAGAGGTTGACGAATCGGTAGGTGTCCGGAACCTGCTGGAAGCGGGTCTGGGCGAGGGTCCGGCCCCCGACCTTGAGCAGCACGCGGGTCTGGCAGTGGCCGTCCAGCGGGCAGATCGTCCGGACCCTGACCCGGTTCTTGCCGGTTCTGACGGCCGAGGCGGCCGACCGCCGGCTGCTCTGCTTCAGGGTCAGGTTCTTTGCTGGGGCCAGACGGAAACGCACCCGACGGACCTTGCCGGGAATGCCATCTGCATTGAGTGCCTGAACGCTCGCAACGCCCCAGTTGCCACCGGGGTGGGTCGGAATCACGATCTTCCGCTTCTTCGGACCGACCACCCGGCGGTAGGAAGAGGTCTTCTTGCCCTTGCCGTTCCTGACCGCGATCTCGGCCACGTAGCCGCTGGCTCCCCGGACGCCCTGCCAGGTCGCATTGGCCGTGTACAGGTTGCGCCAGGCCCGGACCTTCCCGGGAGACCGCAGCTTGCCCGGCCTGCGGACCGCGTAGATGTCCTCCACGGTCACCTCGCGGGGAGCGTTTCCGTGGATGACGTAGGCCCTGAGGCGCCGTTTCCCGTAATGGCTGCCCTTGGTTGCCTTGAACCTGTAGCGGCCCTTGACCTTGTCGGTGGTCATGATCGGCTGTTCGTAGCCGCCCTTCATGACTTCGGTGAAGGCCAGCCGGGTGTGCGGGTTGCCCTCCGAGTTCCAGATCAGGGTACGGTTCAGTCCGCGCCCGATCACACTCGCCCGGACCTTCTCCGGCGGCAGCGATTGTCCGATCTTCGCCCCCATGATCGGAGTCGAGTTCGCGTAGGGGGTGATCGTCCAGTCGCCACTTCGCAGTCGAGGGGTGAACACATGAGTGACCTTGTGCTTCTCGTCGGCCACGATCATGTAGGTCTTCGTCTTGACCGCGTCCTTGCCCTTCGGAACCGAGTACTTGCGCCCGTCCTTCGAGGTGAGATTGAACCGCGGCGCTCCGTCCTGGCCACGCACGCTGATGATCACCGCGCGCTTTCCGGTGCTGAGGCGGCGGGACTGGCCGGCCGAGGCGACCACGTCACCACGGCGCGTCGCGGTCGGGTAGGCCTCGCGGTAGCGGTCGAGCCCGCAGGTGACGCCGAAGGTCTGAACGGACTGGCCGTACTCGTAGACGGCCCCGCCATCGGCGATGAGGACCTTCCAGCAGGCACCGGCCGCCCTGGTGTTGATCAGGATCTGTCCATCGAAGATGTCGAGGCCGAACAGCCGGACCTTGCCCTTGCCGGCGAACTGGAAGCGCTGCTTGGCGACCCAGCCGTTGACGTTGGCCCCGATGTAGAAGGGATCATCCGGGCTGTTCCGGTAGCTCGGGAAGCCGATCCCGATCCCGAAACCGAAATCGACCCCGCTCGCCGTGTGAATCTTCAGGTAAACGTTGCCGACCCCGAGGCGGAAGACCTTGACTCCGCCGTCGAAGTGGAAGTACCAGTCCTGGCCTTCCTTGCCGACCAGCAGGGCCGAGTTCACCTCGATCGGAACCACCTTGCCCCAGGGTGTCGGCAGCTCGGGACCGAACTCGGCTGTTGCGCCGGCGTTGAGATTGATCACGAAGTAGTTGTCGAACTGCTAGAAGCCGAATACCCCGATCATCGCGGTGATGAAGCCGCCCGGAGGGGCGCCGATCGGCACCTTGATTCCCGATACCCCGACCGATGCCTTGGTCATGATCGTGTTCTCGATCTCGAAGGCAAAGCTGATGCCCTTGCCGCTCATGAAGGGCAGCACGAAGTCAGCCCCGCCAGCGAGCTTCTTCTCTTCTGCCGAGTACTCGGCTTCGAGTTCATTGATCTTGAGCAGCTTGATCCCGTCGATCTCCTTGAGGTGGAGAGAGAAACCGTCGATCCTGGACCCTTCCCCGACCGCGGAGGGAATCTTGATGGTGGCCGACTGATCCTTGCCCTTGAGGGTGAAAATGCCGCCAAGGGTGATGGTCAGGTTCATCGAACCCTTGCCGTTCTCGTTCAGGATGATCGGCGTCTCGATGCTTCCGACCGGTGAGAAGCCGGCGATCGACTTGGTGTAGGCGCCGTTGTTCCCGAGTTGAAGGTCCTCAAGCGTGACGCTTCCCTGATTCGGAGGAACGAAGTTGATCTGGAGGGGTTCCCCGTTCAGCTGGACGGGATTCTTCGGCAACGGATAGCCGATCGAGGAGAGCCGGATGCCGGTCGCCGTGTCGTCCGCGCCGGTGACGCTGCGGATCGCGCTGGTCTTGGTGTCGACGATGATCTTGTCGCCAGGCTTGGCGGCGCTGATCAGGAACCCGTTCATGTCAAGGGCCCGGATCTGACGGTCAACTGCCTCGCCGTATTGCGGCTGCTGCGAAAGATCGGCGACGTGAACCGTGTTCCCGTTGGTGGTGCGGTCGGTCCAGCAGCCGAGCATCTGGACGATCCCGACCGTGACCTTGGTCGCGTCCTTGCCGTCGAGACACTTCGGGGTCGGTTCGGCGCTGGTCGCAGTTGCGCTCACCGCGACGAGCCCACCGAGCACCGCGATGCCTGCGGCGAGTACCAGTGCCTTGACCTTCATGTGCCTACCCCACGTTTTCCGACGATGCTCACCTTTCAACATAACCGCATACCTTTTGTTGCGCCAGTCCATTGAGCCGGTTCCGGGGCATATGATCGGCTGGACCCAGAGGAGGAGCCATGACCGAGATCGACCGCAATCGTCTTGCCGAACTGACCGAAGCCGAGCTCGCCCGCTTCATCGAGGCCAATCCGAAGTCGAAGGAGCTTTACGAAAGGGCCCGGAAGTCGCTGGTCGGGGGCGTACCGATGCCCTGGATGATGCGCTGGGCGGGAGGCTTCCCGGTCTTCGCGAAACTGGCGATCGGGGCGCGGATCATCGACGTCGATGACCACACCTACATCGACTTCTGCCTGGGTGACACCGGGGCCATGCCCGGTCATGACCCGGAACCGGTGGTGCGCGCGATCACCGACCAGGAACGCAAGGGGATCACCACGATGCTGCCGACCGAGGATGCGCCGTGGGTGGGGGAGGAGCTCTCGCGCCGCTTCGGCCTCGACCGCTGGATGTTCACCCTGACCGCCACCGACGCCAACCGCGCCGCCCTTCGGATCTGTCGCCAGCTGACCGGCCGGCCCAAGGTCCTTGTCATGAGCTACAGCTACCACGGCTCGGTCGACGAGGCTTTCGCCGTCACCGGCCCGAACGGCACCACGGTTTCCCGGGAAGGCAACGTCGGCCCGCCGGTCGATCCGGCTGAGACCACGGTGGCGATCGAGTTCAACGATCTGGATGCCCTCGAACGGGCCCTGGAAACCGACGATATCGCCTGCGTTCTGGCCGAACCCGCGATGACGAACATGGGCATCGTGCTTCCGGACGACGGCTACCACGAGGCGCTCCGGGAACTCACCCGCAAGCACGAAACGCTGCTGATCATCGACGAGACCCACACCTTCTCGGCCGGGCCCGGCGGCTGCACCGCGGCCTGGGGTCTCGAGCCCGACCTGTTCTCGATCGGCAAGGCGATCGGTAGTGGCGTGCCGGCCGGCGCGCTGGGCATGACCGAGGAAGTGACCGAGCGGCTGTTCGCCCAGCAGGATGCTGATTACGAGGACACCGGCGGAGTCGGTGGCACCCTCGCCGGCAACGCGCTCTCGCTGGCGGCGGTCCGGGCGACTCTTTCCGAGGTTCTGACCGAGGAAGCCTTCGAGCACACGATTCCGCTCGCGACCCGTTTCAGCGAGGGAATCATGGAGGTGGTCGGCAAGCACGACCTGCCCTGGAACGTGACCCAGCTCGGTGCCCGGGCCGAGTACCGCTTCGAGGCCGCCCCGGCCCGCAACGGGACCCAGGCACACGATGCCTCCGACCCCGAGCTCGAGCGTTATCTCCACCTTCACGCCCTGAACCGGGGAGTCCTGATCACCCCCTTCCACAACATGGCGCTGATGTCACCCTCGACCAGCGCTGCCGACGTGGACCGGCACACCGAGGTCTTCGGCGAAGCGGTTTCCGACCTCCTTGCCTGAGTCACCCGCTCCCGCGCTAGGGTGGCGGTCGTGGAAGCCCCGATGGAAAACAAGCCGACCATCGCCCTGATCACCGGTGCCTCGAGCGGGATCGGTGAAGGCGTAGCGTGGCGTCTGGCCCGCAAGCCCGGCACCCGCCTGATCCTGGTCGCCCGCCGGGAGGACCGGCTGCGCGAGCTCGCCAAACGCCTGCCCTGCGAGACGACCTGGATCGCGGCCGACCTGACCGAGGCCGACGCCCCGGGCCGGGTCCTCGCGCACGTCCAGGAACATCACCCGCCGATCAACCTCCTCGTCAACAACGCCGGAGCCGCCTGGCGGGCGACCTTCGCGGATGGCGGCTACGAGAACGTCCGCCGCACGATGGAGATCAACTTCGACGCGGTGCTGAGGATCACCGAGACCTTCCTGCCGATGCTGCGCTCGACCGCCCCGAGTTCGATCGTGAACATCGCTTCGACTGCCGGCCGCATCTCCCGACCGGGTGCCGGCGCCTACTCGGCCTCGAAATACGCCCTGATCGGCTGGAGCGACTCGCTGTACCTGGAGGAAGCCGCGCACGGAGTCCACGTCGGGCTGATCCTGCCCGGTTTCATCAAGACCGAAGGCTTTCCGGCCGACGAGTTGACCTCGAACCTCGCCACCCGCTGGCTGGTCTCCGACGTCCGCAAGGCGGCCGAGGCCGTCTACGAGGCAGCCATCCTCGGTCGCCCGGAGCGCTACGTGCCGCGGCCCTACGGGCTTGTCGCAGTCCTCAAGATCCTCGCCCCGGGCCTGGTCCGCAAGGTACTCCGCGGCGGCGCCGGAAAGATGGTCACGACGCGCACCGGCGCCGACGCCGCCGAACAGGCAGAGAAGTCCCGGACCTGAACCGCCCGCAAACCGGCGACATTCCGCTCGCGTCCCGCCGACATTGATTTAAATCGCAAATAGAGCGACTTAAATCAATCTCGGCGGGCGGCGGTCCTCGACGCGCGCGATTTCGGGTTACTTCGGCAGGGCTACTGCCGCCTCCGGGGTGGCGACCCGGAAGGTGAAGCTTTCCTCGATGTAGAGGCTGACCGTCTCCGAGTCGTGGCTCTCGTAACCGATCGAGAGATCCTGCCCCGACTCGAAGAGGAAGTCGCCGCCGCGCATGCTGGCGACAACGACCCCGTCGAGGCCGGGCGCCCAGACGAGCGGCCCGCCGCCGGCTTCCTGGAGGATCTTCCGGATGTGTGAGAGCAGCGGGTAACCGCCCCGCTCGGCGCTTTCGACCACGCCGGTGTAGCACTCGGGACTGAGGGCGACCCCGTACGGTCCCTCGACGCCGGCGGAGAGGATCACCTCGATCGCCTTGGCGATGTGCTCGGGGTAATCGTTGAATCCGTTGTCACCAAGCGGGATCGGCTCGTGGCTCGAGGCGCCTGCGATGCCCTCCATGTCGGCCCCGGCGAGGCCGTGGAAGATCGCCGCGTTCTCGGCGATCGCCATCTGGCGGGCTGCGGCGTTCAGCGAGTCGAAGTCGGTGTCGACCGCGCCGCGGTCCAGGGCCTCCAGCTCGGAGCGGCTGATCGTGAACGGCGCCCGGAGTTCAACCACGGGTAGCACCCGGCGCGAGCGGAAGCTGACCCCGTCGGCCGGTCCGGTCGCCGGATCGCTGACCCGGCCGAGATCGGTGGCCGAGTGGCCCCAGCCAAGCGGGCCCTTGAAGTCGACCAGTTTGCGACCGCCGAGAGCCGGCACCAGGCCGTCCCGGGCTTCCTCGTCGATCTGCTTCCAGGCCTCATCGGTGATCGGGGCATGACCCCGCAACAGGTGATTCACAGTCCCGCTCCTTTCAGGCTTCCGATTCCTAGCGAACCCCCGGAACCTCCGGTTTCGGGCGCTTCGTCATCGTCCTCGGTGCCGGCTTCGGCGGCTTCTCCGTGCTCGACGATGTCGCCTTCCCTGAACAGCACCCCCTCGGCCAGTTCCCTCCAGACCGGGATCTTCCGGAAGAGGAACTCGAGGTCCATCGAGAAGTGCTTGAACTCCTCGTGCTGGGCGTTTCGCATGATGGACCGGGCCTCGGCATCCGGCTCGACCGAGAGCCGTTGCTCGTACCAGTTGATCGCCTCCGCCTCTTCGGCGAGCGAGGCGAACAGTCTCGCCTTGGTTCGGAGCTCCGGACTCAGCTCTTCCGGCGGCTCGTGGTACTGGTCGAATTCCATTCCCGGGTCCTCTCGGTTCGTGGCGACGCTTTCGGTCGCATCGTCTCATTACCAGGTGCCCGGCACAACCCCGGACCAAACGCCCGGTCAGGACCGGGACGACTACTTGTCGGGGCGGTCCGGGTAGATGTCGTCGATCGTGGTCAGGGTCTCGTACGGCGCGCCTGCCTCGGCCGCGATCTTCTCGCCGCCCCCGGCGAGTCGATCGACCACGGCGAGGACGCCGGCGATCTCGAAACCCTCGTCGCGGATCCGCTCGATCGCCGAGATGGTCGACCCGCCGGTCGTGACTGTGTCCTCGACGACCAGCACCCGGTCCCCGGGTTCGGCCGCGCCTTCTACCCAGCGCTGGAGGCCGTGCGCCTTGCGCTCCTTGCGCACGAAGAATCCACCCAGCGACTCGCCCTCGGGAACCGCGATCGCGGCGCAGGCCAGCGGGATCGCCGCCATGACCGGCCCGCCGACCGCGGTGGCTCCGAGATCTCGGGCGTGAAGCGCGATCAGGGTTCCGGCTGCCTTCAGCCCGTCGGGACGCATCACGGTCCGCCGGGCATCGACGTAGTAGCTCGCCTTGGCCCCGCTGGAGAGGGTCACCTCGCCCAGTACCAGCGAGTGCTCCCGGAGCAGGGCAATCAGCTGCTGGCGGGTCTGTTCACGGTCGGACAAGTTCTTCCTCTCAGGTCAGGTTGAGCGCGGCAAGGGCATAGGCGTTGTTGAAGGCATGAAAGATGATCGGTGGCCAGATCGACTCGGTCTTCTCGTAAACCACGGCGAAGATCGCGCCGAGCACGATCAGCTGCGGCACCGCGGTGATCCCGGTCGAGTAGTGGAGCAGCCCGAAGACGAGGCCCGCGCCGATCGCGGCGACCGGCAGGTTGAAGCGGGTGCGGAAACCCCCGAAGAGCATTCCCCGGAAGCAGACCTCCTCGACGAACGGGGCGACGATCACGATCAGCAGAATCTGGGACCAGACGGGACCGAGCTCACCGGCGATGTCGTCCTGGTCGGGGGCCCCGAAGACGACCGCGTAGAGGATCGCGAAGGCGATGTAGGCGAGGAAGCCGATCCCTATCCACTTGGCGGCGGTCTTTGCCCTGAAGCTGTGAAATCCGAGTCGGCCGAATGCCTGCCTCAGGTTGACGCCGGAGGGAAGCTGGGTGGCGAAGAGCAGCGGCACTGCGAGGAACCCCAGGCCTGTACAGAGCTGGACCAGGGCTTTCGCCCCCCAGCCGAGCTCGTCGAAGTCGTCGCCGCCAGCCGCCCAGATGATCGGCAGGGCGAACATCACCCCGAGGATCAGGGCCGCGACTGAGCCACCGACCGCGGCCCAGGGCCCCCAGGTGGCGTACGGGTACCGGTTGGGGTCCTCCGCCGGGTCCGGTTCACCGAACCCGGGTGGCAAGTAGGGCGGAGCGGTCTCCTTTGTGGGCTCGGTGGCGTCCATCTGGAGCAGGGATTCTCACATTTCGGGACTCCCGGAGTCCGCAACCCATCCTGCACGGCGAACCCGGAGCCCGCTTCTTTAAAGGTTCCTGAGGATCAGATAGCTACCCTATGTGGGATGACAAGGCGCCAAAGAAGGGTGCGCCGGCACCGCGGCTCGCCCCGCAAGGTTCTTGTGGCGGTGGGTGCTGTGTTCGGCGCCTTGATGCTGACCGCGATTGCGGCTGGTGGCGGCTGGGTGCTCTCGATCGCTTCCGACGCGCCTGATCCAGACAATCTCAAGGAGATCAACAAAGGCCAGAACTCCGTCATCTTCGCCGGTGATGGCAGCAAGCTCGGCCTGATCGACTCGACCGAGATACGCACGCCGATTCCGCTTTCCGAGATCCCGCAAAGCCTCCAGGACGCGACGGTCGCGATCGAGGACGAGCGCTTCTACCAGCATGACGGCATCGATTTCCAGGGCGGCCTGCGGGCGCTTGTCAAGAACCTCGAGTCGGGCGAGATCAGCGAGGGCGCCTCGACCATCACGATGCAGCTGATGCGGAACCTGTTCATTGCGAACCCGCAGCGCGACATCGAACGCAAGATCAAGGAAGCCAAGATGGCCCTCGACTACGAGGAGAACCATTCCAAGAAGCTGATCCTGACCAAGTACCTCAATACCGCCCCTTACGGCACCAACGGCGGCCGCACCGCGATCGGCGTCAATGCTGCGGCCAAGGTCTACTTCTCGCTCAAGCCGGAGAACCTGAACCTGCCCCAGGCGGCGATGCTCGCCGGCCTGCCCCAGGCGCCTTCCGACTACAACCCGATCCAGAACCCGGCCGGGGCGAAGAAGCGGCGCAACGAGGTTCTCGACGCGATGGCCCGGCAGAACATGATCACCGAGGAGCGGGCCGCCAAGGCCAAGGAGTCCGGCCTGCAGCTGAACCCTGCCGACGATCTCTTTGACCGTGAGGATCCGTTCTTTTTCGACTACGTCCAGTCGGAGCTGTTCAAGAAGTACGGCGTCAACACGGTCCGCCGGGGAGGCCTGCGGGTCTACACGACGGTCGAGCCTTACATGCAGCAGGCCGGCCTCGACGCCCTCAGCTCGAACCTATACGCCGGTGGCCCGTCCGGGGCGCTGGTCGCAGTCGATCCGCGAAACGGCGAGATCAAGGCGATGGTCTCCTCGGCCTCCTACGACGATGACCAGTACAACCTCGCCGCCCAGGGCAAGCGCCAGCCCGGCTCGACCTTCAAGGTCTTCACCCTCGCGGCCGCGATCCATGAAGGGATCGACCCCTACACGACCTACTACGAGTCGAAGCCCCTGAACATCGACGATCCGGTCTACGGTCACTGGGAGGTCCACACCTACGGTGACTCCTACAGCGGCACGATCGACGTCGCCCAGGCGACCCTCGCCTCGGACAACTCGGTATTTGCGCAGCTGGCCCTCGATGTCGGACCCGACAAGGTCGCCGAGATGGCGAAGAACCTCGGGATCAACACGCCGCTCGACGGCTACCCGGCCGAGACCCTCGGCGGTCTCACGATCGGCGTCTCCCCGCTCGAGATGGCCGGAGCCTACTCGCCCCTCGCCAGTGGCGGCGTCCGGCACGCCCCGACCGCGATCG
>DAIQCC010000022.1:0-1110 GCA_036780865.1 Solirubrobacterales bacterium
CCAGGGCCGCGCACGGCCGCGGCTCCGGCGCGCCGAAGGTCAGGGCGCCGGTCACGATCTGGGCGGCGAGCTCGGCCCCGACCATCACCAGAGCCAGGGCAACCAGCGCGAGGATGCAGATGAGTGGTGGGGCGATCGAAACGAACCGCTGCCGGCTGTTCGTCAGGGTCTCCGTGCTGGGTTCCATCCTCTGCTCCCGTTCCGTGAACTTTCTTGATCCGGCCGGTTCATCCGGATAGGTCGGCATGAGTGTAGGGGCGGACCGGGGCTGCAACAAAAAAAGCGCCTCTGGATGGCCGGTATCCCATGCGAAATCATGCGGCGATGGCCAACGATCTACCTCCCCCTCTCGTTCCCGAGATCTCTGCGTGGGCGCTGGTTGATGCGGCCACGGTCGGACCGCCCTACTCGGAGGGTCCAGGACGGTCAAGGCGAACGATGCGACGAGCTGACGGGTCCCGCCTCGAGGTGATCTACGATGCCGCGCTGGATCGGGCCGATAAGCCCGAACTGGCGATCGCCGCGAAGGTGAACCTGATGGTGATGGCTGGCGACCTTCGGGTTCTCGACCCGCAGGATGCGGGACCGGTCAGGCTGTGCTCAGGACTCAGCCCCGACCAGTGACGGAACAGAAGGTGCCATCTTGGAGACCGAAGGGTCAGGCTTGACCGATACGAATTCACCTTCCTTAGCCTTGCTTGGTCGGTCGGCGTTGTGGGGGTAGATGATCTCGACTCCGAGTTCGCAGGCCAAGAGGGCAAGGTGCCCGTAATGGCCTCCCGGCAAGAGCAGGGCTGCATGTTCGTAACGCAGTTGCCGCCGGAAGCGGCACAAATCGAGGAGGCTGCCGACCGCCCGGTCGAGGGATGCCTGACTGACCGATCCGGCGACTTGGATCAGGGTGTTGTTGGTGTCGTCGTACAGGTCGGTGAACCTGGGTGACCCCGCATCGTCGGGGAAGATGACCTTCCGTGTCGGTATGCGGCCTTCGCGCTCCAGATACCGGGCGTAGCTCTGGATCAGCTGCCGTTTGCGAAGCTCGATCGCGTTCGGTTCGCGGTTCGGGTAGAAAAGCCCGTCTTCGCTGAACCTCGATTCAATCGGCACGTC
>DAIQCC010000022.1:1120-19749 GCA_036780865.1 Solirubrobacterales bacterium
ACCGACGCCGTCGTTGGTCACTCGGAGCAGCAGGTCGTCCATTGTGCCGATTCGCCCTCCGGCGGGTTCGGTGTCGATCGGTTCCAACCGGAACATGATGATCTGCCGGAGCGGGCCGCCTCCTTCTTCTGGCGCATCGCAGTACTCACAGTTGAAGGTGAGGAGGTCTCTCGGCAGCGTGAACTCACCCAGGTATTCGACCTCGTCGCGCTTCCCTTGGAACAGGCGCAGCGCCCGGCCTTCGTGCTTGTGATCCCAGACTGCTTGATTGCCGGACATGAAGACCTGATCTCCGGTTTGACCTTCACCGGGGAAGTAGAAGAACCCGTCTTGGCGCCAGCCGCTGAAGATGCCGCGGTCCTCGTCTTCGATTGGGTCTCCGGCGAACAGGAATACGTTGGGGGTTTGCTTGGATGGTGAGATCGCCGGCTGGGTCCGTCCGCCGTACTGCTCGTGAAGCTTTGCCCTGTCGATCGTCTCGCCGGGTTTGAGATTCCATTCAGTAGTCATGTGACTCTTATAGTCCGCATCGGACTTCCGATTCGAGGGTCCGATTGGTCATTGACCCGAAAACGCGGCCTATTTCTAGCCCTTAAATGGAAAAAATTCATACCCGCACCTACACTCCTGCGAAGTGGCTGAACCGAACTCGTCAGTCGCCTAAACGAATCCCATTTGACTAACAAGGAGGAGAGGCAAGTGAAGAAGCTGGCGGCGGTCGCAATGGCCGTCCTGGTTGGTATCGGAATGACCACGGCTGTCAGTCAGGCGACGGCCGCGAAACCCAAGGTCTTGTGTTACGGCGTGAACATCAACAAGGCCCCGAAGGCGAAAACGAAGCCCGGCTATTGCCGCATGTCGGGGGACACCAAACAACCGAACCTGATGGTCATGTTCCAGTTCAAGGCCCGCAAGTGGTCGACCTGGTCGAGCAAGTTCGCTCTCGGTTCGGGCAAGATCGCAACTCAGTCGTATCGGTTCAAGCCGGGGCTCGTGAGACTGTCGAAGCCGAAGAAGCGGTGTGGCCGCTTGATGTTCACGGTTGCTCAGATCGGGTTTCCCGGCAAGGGGTGGAACCAGCCGTTCCGGCTGCTTACCTGCCGTCCCTGACCCCCTGCGAATCCCCTTTAACGAGAAAAAGCCCAAAGGGTTTACGCAACATCCACGCTGGAGAAGTGGGGCCGGCCGCAAGTTCACGGGCGGCCCCTCTCTCCTACTTCTTGTTGAGCTCGGCGCTCACGGACGCGCACAGCTCATCGAACAGGCTCCCGACCGCGATCGGGTCGCCATCCCTTTCGATCAGCTTCGTGTAGCCGCGAATCTGCTCGAGGTTCGCGCTGACCTTCTCGGCAACCGCTACGAGCTGCCGGTCGATCGCCTCGAGGTCTGAGTCGGCGGTGACGGTCAGCGGGGTTGTCTCTCTGCTGGCGCCGACGACTCTCCCCCACCGCTGCCAGTCCTCGTCGTACACGTGGACCTGGGCGGCCAGCTCGCGACCGCTCATCTGGCAGGCGGCCACGTGAACTCTTGGCCGGAACACGTTCACGCCTTTCTCGGGGGCACCGAGTCCGGCGGTGGCGTAGATCACCTGGGGGTTCTCGACCTCGAAGTCGCAGTTCTCGCACCGGATCAGGTCGGTCGTCTCGAAAATTGACGGGGGCCGCTCCGGATCCTGCTCGGACATGAGACACGGGTTCTCGTTCAGGAACGCGCTTCGGATCGACAGGTAGGCGGTCGCTTCCCTGAGTTCGGTCAAGTCGCTCGATCCGCAGACGGGGCAGAACGGGCGGTAGCAGCCGTCGAGAATGTCGTGCGCGAGCAGGCAGACGTCAGTCAGCAGGTCCTCGGCGGGCCGTTCATCGACCTGATCTCGCCATGCCCGCCAGAGGCGGTGACGGTCGTACTTGGTCAGGAGCTTCATGTCCAACTCGGTTCGCTTCCCGACCGCTTCGATCAGGTCGGCCTCGAACTGGAACGAGGTCTCGGTGGTTTCTGTGGTGGTCATTCGTTTCTCCTTGAATCTTGGTTGGTGGCCTTTCGGCCTCGGAAAAGACGGAAGGCCGGCCCCCTGGTGTGCGGGACCGGCCTTCCGGTTGCTGCTTGGCTCGGATCTAGAAGTCGAATCCGAGCTGGCCGTTGTCGTCCTCGTCCGTTTCGACGGAGAACGCGAAGGGCCGGAACTCCTTTGGCTCCTTCGGTACGGCCTCGGGTTCGGGCTGGTCGACGTCGGCTGGCTGCGCGGCGGGTTCTTCGTCGCGGGTCCAGCTCGCCGGGATCGCCGGAGGGAGCACGTGTTCATACGGTCCCTCGGCGGATTCCCAGAGCGCCTTTATGTCGTCCTCGTCGATCGTGTCGTCCTCGGAGACGGCAAGGCCCATCGCCCTGAGTTCCTTGACCTGCTTGGCCCAATCAATCGGTTCGTCTTCCTCGTCCACCAGCTGCCCGTCGAGCGCGAGATCGGCTGCCGCGGACTTGTCCGTGAGCAGCTGATACTTCTTCTCGGCGAGCGTTCCCTTCGGCACGATCGAGTAGATCGTGACCGGGCGAAGCGAGCTGAGGCGGTGAACTCTGCGTTGGAATTGCGCCAAACTTTCGTGGGACCACGGCATTCCGAGCACGATTGCGACGGATGCCGCGGCCAGGTCATGACCTAGCTTCATGGCCTCGATACCTACGCAGAGGACCTGACCGTCACCATCGGAGAAATCGGCGACCGCCTTGGCCCGCTTGCGCGGGTTCTTGGTCGCCAGCTTCCCGTCACTCTTGGACTCAACGATGTGGGCCGCCCGTACCCCCCGCTCTTTGAGACGGGAGGCGATGAAATGCCCGGTGTCGATCCGGCTCGATCCGATCAGGACCTTCTCGCCCTGGCGTACATGCTTCATCGCCAGTTCGAGTGCCTTCAAGACCGCCGGCGTCCACGGTGAGACCTTCCGGCCCTCCGTGAACAACGCCTCGGCGTAGCTGGTGTGAGGATCGGACGGCGGCATGGTTGCCACCGCCTCGAGCTTCGCCAGCTGACCGATCGCGGGGGCGAACCGTTCGACGGCGCCTGACTCGACCAGCGGGTGATCGGGGTAGGTGAGCGTGAACCAGTCAGCGAAACCGTTGAGCCAGCCCTTGTTGAGTTTCGACTGAATGGTTCCCATTGGCACCTCGACCTTTATGTCCTGTCGGGGCACCATCTCGCCCATGTTCTCCTGCCGGCGACGGACCATCGTGGCTGCGAGAAGCCGCCACAGCTGGGAGACGTTCGTGACCTTCGGCAGCACCTTCCGGCGCTTGATCACGTTGTCCTCGCCGTCCTCTTTCGAGCCATGCATCAGCTCGATCACGGCGAAGCTGTTCTCCCAATCCTTGCGGTCGTTGTAGCCGTATGGGAACCGGGCATTTGGCCCGTGGCAAACCCACCAGCAGCCGTTGTAGGCGTCCGAGATGTAGTTCGCGATCGGCGTTCCGGAACCGGCGAACCGGCATTTCGCCTTGAGCGAACGTACCGCTTTGCCGCGCTTGGAATCGAGACCCCGGATCAGCGAAAGCTCGTCTACGCAGATCACTCCGCGCTTGAACGCTCCGGCCAGGTAGTGCCCGATCGTGTGAACCTTGCGCGACTTGTGGACGTATCCGCAGCGGCTGCAGGCACCGGCGATCCATTCGTCTTCATTGTTGGTTCCGCAGTTCGGGCAAGCCTCGTTCGAGTGGAGTTCCACCTTCGTCACTTCCGGCTTGCCGAACGGACCTGGGATCGTTCGCTTGTGGGTCACGACCTGCCCGGGCAGCGGCTCGTCAACGGCCCCGGTGAGCGAAAGCGCCTCGTACCAGGTGACGTAGAACCCTTCCTCGCCACGCTGCATTCGGCGCTTCACCTCACGCGCTTTCGCCGGGGTGTTGATGATCTCGAAGTCGAGATCGAAGAAGCGTTTCGCTTCCCGCTGCCATTGTTTGAGGAGGTCCTGCGGCACCACCAAGAGGGCCTGCTTCTTGAGTCGGTGGTACTCGATCGCGGCCAGCGCGAGCGACAGCAGGCCGAGGCTTTTGCCGCCGCCCTGCTCCCATCCGAGGATCGCCGAGCCCTTCACGACGCATCGGGCGAGGTCCTCCTTTTGCCACTGAATCCACTCGCCCGTTTCGGGGTGAGTGAGTCCTTTCCAGTCGAGTCCCTTGCCCTTCCAGTCGTGGTCGACGGTCAGCTGGTCGAGGATCTCCCTCGCCTTCTGGACGTCGTCGGGTCGTTGGGTGGCTATGTCGCCCGGGTCCGGGATCTCGAAGTGATCCAGCAGGAACTCCACGTCGGTGGGTGCCTCCGAGAAGCGGTGCTTGCCGATCCTGATTTCAAGGACGCGCCGCTTCGTCAGGAACTTCCGGATCTCATGTGATCCGTCCTTCTTTTCGTAGGGCCGTTCCTCGGTGGTTTCCTCGAGCTTCGAGTTCGTTTCGATCGGGTAGGTCTTGCCCGCCTCGAACTCGTAGTCCGGGGCATCCTTGACGCACGTGATGTTCTCTATGTCGCTGAGGTAGCCGAGCCGCTGCTGAGGGCGAACCTCGTACAGCGGAACCATCTCGTCCCGGACTTCCCGATCAACCTCCTTGATCTTCTCGATCAGGGCTGGCTCGATCGAGATTGCGCCCTGGTCGGCGTAGCTTTGGATCTCCCTCCACCGCTTCGGGTTGAGGGCTACCCAGCTGGTCGCCAGTCCGTTGATTTCCCGGACTGATTCGACCGCCGTGTAGCCGATCTGAGCGAGCGCGACCTTGGAGTACTCACCGAGCCGGACCTGAATCTTCGATCCGGACAGCGACAGGTCATGGCCCTTGCGCTGGATCCCGTTGCTGCGACGGCGATGCTCACCCGCCGCGGCCCCGAACACGCTCTCGATCTTGCTGAAACCAAGACCGGAATACCGGGGGTCGTAGTCGGTGCGGCGATCGCGTTCGGCGTTCAGGCGAGGCCAGCAATCCGCCAGTTCCTCGCGGCGAACGCCTTCGATGGTCAGGATGTTCTGTCCCTCTTTCTCGAATGATTCTCCGACCACGAAGCATTGTACGGACGGAAGCTCGACGCCCTCGAAGTAGTCCTCGACCTCGATCTTGGCCCAGACGTGCTTGGCCTCGGGCAGCGGCGCGATCTCCTTTGTGTACCGGTCGCGGCCGCAGATGAACGCTGCTTGGCCGTACCTGCCGAGCAGCTTCAACATCGCCTGGAATGCGCGGACGGTGGACGACCCGTTCTTGCCTTCCGCGATGCCGGCCAGCTTCCACTCAAGACCGAACGGTGGATTGACCACCAGTTGCGGCCACTTGGCCCCAAGGCCACGCAGCAGCGGATACACCTTCTGGAAATCACCCTGGATGGAGTGGCTTCCGTAGTTGCCGTTCTCGACCTGGTCACGGTCGATCTCGATGCCGTACCTGGCGGGCCGGTCAACCCAGTTCAGGAGGGCACCGTCACCCGCGAACGGGTCAAGGGTCGGCAGGGTTTTGTCGAACAGCCGTGATAGCAGCTGGCCGACCTCTGGCGGGGTGAAGAACTGTTGGAGTCCTACACCGACGCCGCCCCGGCCGCCGGTGAGGATTTTCCGTGACGAGTCAATGACTTCGCCGGTAAGGGCGCCACCTTCAAGGCGGCTGCCTTTTTCACTCATGGTTTTCCTTTCGATCTGACGCCGGGTAGCAAGCCCGGACTTCAATCCCGTTCGGAAACGGGCACTCAATTTTACGATTACAACAGGCGGGAAAGCCCGTTTTCATGCGGTTTTCGTTGCCTCCCTGCTGGTCTTCTTGGAGCCCAGCGCGAGGTCAGCTTCGGACTTGGTGAGGTGGTCGTGGAGCTTGGCTCCGTCGATCACCTGGTCTGCGAGCTGGCGCATCAGTCCGAGGTCGCCGGCGATGGTGTCGACGCTGTGAGCGCCCCAGCCTGCGACGTAGGGGATCGAGGTTTTCTCGACGTCCAGACCTACCATTCGGCAGGTGAGGTAGGTCGCCGAGTCGGTGATGATCTCGGCCCGGTCCCGACCGAAATGCTCGTAACCGACCCCGAGTCCGTGGATGATCTCGTGGATCAGGCACCGAACGATCGCGTTGGCTGGACGGTTGGGCCGGTAGGCGATCACCATCGCCTTCTTGTCGTGGTAGCCCTCCGCGCCCGGTTCTTCGTCGGGTTCCAGTTCCTTCAGGGTGTAGCCCTTCGAGCGGGCGAACTCCTGAAGGTTTCCGATCAGGGCGCTGTGACTGTCGCCGGTGACCGGGGCCGGCCTCGGCGGGTCGATCGAGAGAGCCTTCCCTTCGATCGGGTCAACCTGGTCGCGGGTGAAAACCGTTCCGGTCTTGAACCGGAGCAGCTTCTTTTCTTCGCCGTCCTCGTCCTCGATCGTGACCGGGGTGGGAACCCAGATCATCTTGCCCCGCTCGCCCTTTCGGACCTGGTAGCCGAGGTCGTCATGCCACGTCTTGTAGGAAGCGATCGGGGGAACGAACTTGCTGCCGGACTGGAACATCACCCAAAAGGTGTTCCTGAGCGAGTAGTTGTGACAGAGCGCGACCGCAGCGAGATGCTGCCGGAAGGTTTCGCCCTCGGTCAGCTTTCGGATCGCGGCCTCGTAGGAGGCGGTTGCTTCCTCCATCCGGGCCTTGCGACGGGCCTTCTTTTCTTCGGGGGTGAGCTTGTCGTACTGCTTCTTGGTGAGCCGCTTGCGTGTCGCGGTCTTCGCCATGTTTGGTCTCCTTGCTGAGTTGGTTTCAGGCACGACGAAGGGGCCGCTTTCGCGGCCCCCTCGAGGTGTGGTTCTTCGGTTGTTCGGCTAGAGCCGCGGGCCTAGACGTAGTGAGGTGTCTGCCGCTTCTCGTAGCCCTCGTCTACCGACTCCTGTCGCTTCTTCTCGATGTTCTCGGGAAGAACGCCCTTCGCGAGCCGGTCGATTACTTCCATGTCCTCGCGGCCCACGTTCTTGATCGGGTCGACCGTACGCCAGATCCGCTTGGACTGCGGGAGCTCGTCCTGATTGGAGTAGGTCGCCGTGACCATCGCGTTGGTGACGATGCGAAGGATCTCGTCAACGCTCTTGGCGTTGTCGATCGACTCGATCAGGCGTTCCTTGGCCTCACGCGGTTCGAGGTAGGTCACCTTCTCGCGCTTGGCCCCGGACTTGAGTTCCTTCACCTCGATCTCCTTCCAGGTGGTGAAGCAGAGCCGCATCCCGAGACCGGCGAGGCTGTCGTCCTGCTTGACCGTGGCCTTGGCGAGCAGCCGGATCGTTTCCAGCTGGTCCTTCTTGGAGAGAGGTTTGCTGGACCGCTTCAACAGTCCGTCACCTATCTCTTCGTTTTCGGTGCGGGCCTTGGCGGCGGCTGCCTTGGCCTTTTCGCGTTCGCGCTTGCGCTGCTCCTTGATCGCATCCTCGCCGGCGGCGGCGTTGCTTCCGGAGTCCGCGGCGGCCTGCTCGGCCTCCTTCTGGCGGGCTTCCTCCCGTTCTTTGAGTTCGGCCTTGGCGAGTTTCTCGGCGGTTTCGATGATCTGCTCGACCTCGGCCTCGAGAACCTTCCGGTCGAAGATGTGAACGGTGGTCCGTTCATGCTCGTCTTCGTAGATGAACGCTGACTTGGCGGCGTTCATCCGATCGAAGCTCTCGTCGGTCAGTGTGATCTCGACGCTCGGATCGTCCTGGCTCCACTGGTGGTTGTTGATGATTCGCAGGCCGGTCAACCGCTGGCCTTCGTATTCATCGAACGGCTGGACCGCCGCCATGCCGCGAGCGGTCAGTGTCTCGGCCTTCTCGCCCTCGAACACGTCGCTCGGTTCGGTCCGGTTGATCGTCGCCACGAACGGGACGCTGTCGAGTTCCTCCTGTGACTGCGCCTGAAGGCGGTAGCGCACGATCTCGTCGAGTGCGACCGGAATGTGGTCGCGGATCTTCCGGTAGAGCGGCCTGCTGCTCATTGCCTGTTGGGCAAGGAACAGGGCGACGTCCTCCCCGCCCGGGGCGGCGGCCACGTCGACCAGCGTCTTGGCGAGATCGGGACCGAAGTCCATGTTCGCAAGAGCGATCTTCTGGACCTTCTCGGGAAGCTCGCACATCTTCACGAGCGCCCCGACCTGCTGCGGCTGCAGCGCCCGTTTCTCGGCGACCTTCTTGAAGCTGCCGAGCTTCTTGAACTGGCTCTCGAGAACGATCGCCCTGGCCATCGGGGTCATGTCCTCGCGCTGCTCGTTTTCATCGAATGCCGCGGCCTTCGCCTCGTCGTCGTCCAGTTCGCGGATCAGGGCCGGGATCTCGGTGAGTCCGGCGGCCTTCGCTGCGGTGTACCGGCGGTGGCCGGCGACCAGCTTGTAGCCGTCCTCGTCGGGGCGGATCAGGATGGGCTGCAGCAACCCTTCCTGCTTGATCGACTTGGCGAGGTCTTCGACGGACGCCTTGGTGACGTTGCCTCGGGGGTTGAAGCCCTTCTCCAGCTTGATCTTGTCGATCTCGACGGTGGCGACTTCGGGTGCTTCTGCGACTGCGTTGCTCATTGGTGTTTCCTTTCGATCTGACAGCGGGTAGCAATCCCGCGTGGATACGTATTGTCTCGAACCGATCGGCATCAACTGCCGTTTTCAGGCCGTTTTTGGTGGCCTCGGACTGGTCACTTTCCGGTTCGTTTGAAAGTGGGTCCGTGGGGGTTGGATCTCCGGCACCTGGCCGGTGTGGGGTCAGGCCGTGACCGCGGGCTCCTTCGCTTCTCGCATCTCCCTGGTGATCTCCTTCGCCTGCGCGATCACGTCGTCGCGCATGATGTTGAAGACGCTGTAGGCCCACTCGTTCGAGCAGACCATGTCCCGGGCCGCCTTTGCGATCGCCTCCGGCTCGAAATCAGCCGGGTCGTAGTCGTGGCCTTCCTCGATCAGCGTGGATATGTCCCCGGGGGTCAGCCAGAACGCGAACTGGCAGTCCCAGGTTCCTGCGGCGAGCGCTCCGTCGAACCCGGCTTTCGTGTGGAGCCGGTAGTCCTTGAAGAACTGGATCGCTCTCCGGTCAAGCAGCGCTTCTCGGGTGCTGCCGCCGACCGCGAGAACATCTGCGGACCGCACTCGCACCTTGGTCACGTGTTCGCGCTTCTCGGGATGCTCCCAGAGGTCTTCGACTCGGTTGATGAGCGCCAGGTGATCAAGGGTCAGGTGATCGTTCACGACCGCCTCCTTGATCGCTGGCCAGTCTGGAGGATCGTTATCGCGGTCGTAGCTGAGTGCGATCGAGCTTGGGACCGGCAGGATGAAATGCTTTGACATTGGTTGTTCTCCTTGTGTCTGTTGATGGATGGGCACCAAGGACCGGACCCCGGCATGTGTATGCCGGGGCCATGGCCGTTCCCTGGTTGGTGCTGGCTAGGCCAGCGTGGGATCGAGTACCTGCTGCTCGCCTTCGGCGGGACGGTCGGTACTGAGTGTCTTGCGTCGGTTGAGCGCCCACTCGAGCGCGTCGTCCTGGTTCTCGAACCCGCCGGTCACAAGGGACCGTTCGAGCCGATCGAGGATGCCGTTGCGTCGGAGCTTGGATCGCTCCTGTCGTTCGATCGACAGCATCTCCCGGACCATCCGGAAGTGTTCCTCGTCCTCCCCGCAGATGTCCCGGAGGATCTCCACGCATTCGGAGTTGAGGGCCATGTCGTCGTCAACGGTGTTGCCGGGGTACGTCTCGCCGGTGACTTCCTCGTAGATCACCGGCAGGCGGTCTTCGAACTCATGCTTGTCCTCAACCCAGATTTTTCGGATGAAATCGAGTTCTTCGAGGCTGATGAGTTCGATGTTTGCGACCTCGGGTGGCCCGAGCTTCCGGACCTGAATCTGGGCTTCCAGTACTCGCCGAAGCCAGTCCTCCCGGACGTGCTGGAGGTATGGGCCGGGCACCAGCGTTTCCCGCTGGCTTTGACCGGGCGCGGGTTCCTCCGAGTGGAACAGCTGGATGCGTCCGTCCATTCGGCGGAAGTCCCTGAGCGCGTAGTCGTCGCGGTCGCCGTCCTCGTTTCGCACGTCGAGCGCGTCGCGCAGTTCGATCAGGGGAGCAAGCCATTCCTTCGCGTCGTCGTTGTGGACCATCGCTTTCATTGACTTGTCCTGATCGACCATGGTGCAGGTCCAGCAGCCGAACCGGGAGTCACCGCAGGACGGGGTGCTTTCGTCCACGACCAGGGGGCATTCGCCGTCCTCGGTCGCGCCGCTGTAGAGCGTCAGCAGGTCGTGGTTTCGACCGCCGAACGGTGACGGCACTTGCATCAGGTACACCCAAACATCGTCGTTTGACCAGGACTCAATCGGGCTGTAGACGAGGCTGCCGGGCAGCGATCCGTTCGGGGACAGGCGATCCCGCGCCCGACCCGCCTCATGCTTTTCCATGGTGCGGGCGCGGGCGGCGGATTCGGCCTTCCTGGTGCCGAGCACAAGGATCGCTTCGCCGGCCTTGCTGATCACGTCGCGAATGAACCGGTTGGACGGCTTGATCTTCAAGCGGTCGGTACACCACCGGAACATCGGGCGCGGTGCCGCGTACCCCCTCCCGATCAGGCAGGTCCAGAACCGGTCCTTGACCGGCGGAACGAGCTTGTGTGCCTCGATCGGCATCCCCTGTTCTCTGGCCGCCTCGTTCATCTTGTCGAGCTGGCCGGAGACGTAGGCCGACACGACCGGGTTCTCAACCATCGTGTCGGTCGTGATGACGTGGATCGGGGTTTTGCGGTCCTCCTCGGGGAGTTCCGCGATCGCCGTCCAGACCAGCTGAAGGCAGGCAGTTGAGTCTTTGCCGCCCGACCAGCCGATCACGATCGGAGATGAATCCTCGACGTAGAGCTTGCGGATCTCGGCCTTCAGTTCGTCAATCACCTGGAGCATTCCCTTCTCGGTGAATGCCGACCTGGGCCGCGATACCTCCGTCACCTCGAGGGTGGTCTGGCCGCTCATGTGCCGGCCCCGATCGCGCCGGGAACCGCGTCGATGGTGACCACGTCACGGGCCGCCCATTCGGCGGTCAGCTGAATCTCACGTTCGGCTTCTTCCTCGGCTTCCGCGAGCGCATCTTTCATCCTGTCCCGCGCGTTGTCGAGGTCGTAGATCAGGCCTTCTGTCTCGACCACCTCGCCGCGGTGGTCGTAGACGCTGTACCGGTACACCTGGCCGTGGGCCCAGTCCGACCGCGCTTCGAGATACCACTTCAGGAACACCTGCGCCTGTTCGACACCACCGAGCTTCTCGGCGTTCTCTTTGGTGATGACGGCGATCGCCTCGCAGCTCCATCCCTTCGTGATCACGTCCTCGTGCCCGAAGGTCTGGTCGATCAGAAACCGTCCGTAGGGTCCGTGGGACTCGTACCGGATCAGCGCATACGCATAGCCGTCGTGGGTTTCCCTGAACCACTCGGTCAGGCTGGCGTCGTCGTAGAACTGGTCGACGTCGTAGGTGCCGTCGAACTCTCTCATCCGATGGTCACGCTTGTTGGTGAGAATCTTCCACTCCTCAACCCGCTTTGGCGGGCTGAGCTCGGAGTACGGGTCGTATCCGAGCTTGGCTTTGAGGCCGTGAGCGCCGGCCTCTCTTTCGATTACGAGACTGTCGTTCATGTTTCCTTTCTTGGAACGTCAAAGCGGCGGCTCCCCTGGTTGGTGGGGATGCCGCCGCTTCGTGTTGTGGCCATCCCTCAATGGGTGGCCGCTTCTTGATGGGGTGGGCTAGTCGATCGCGCCGATCAGCTCGATCACTTCCTGCTCGTTCAGGCGTTCGAGGTCGGTGACCCTTCCGTGCTGCAGCTCGTCAGGTGAGAACGAAACCCACTGGTTGCCGTCCTTGAAAACGATCCGGTTGACCAGTGACGTGGGGTTGCTGCTTTCGGTGCGGTGGAACTCGACGGTCCTGCCGTTCGGCGCCACGACCCTCCACCAGTGACGGTTCATCGACTCGTCGGCGGTGAGCTCGAACCCCTTGTCGTTCCAGGCAGGGGAACCAGGACGCAGGTAGTAGCGGAGAAACCGGGCCGTTTCGAGAAGGTCGGGGTGGCTCGGGTCAGTCTGCAGGTAGCCCCGCACGATCCTTCCGACTCCCTCACCGGTGAGCCTGTCGAACCGGCTGAGAACAACTCCGTCGAGTACCGGTTCGCAGTCTTGGTTTGTGGCCCGGCTGAGAATCCAGTCCGGCCCGAAGTCGGGATGCCAGATCGCGTCGTTGCCGTTGTAGTAGGCACCGCCATCGTCAGCGATCCGGTACGGGATGCTGGCGTCGATCAGCGCTTGGATCCGTCCTCCGGGGCACACTCCTTCGATCCCGCCGTTGATCTCGTCGATCGTGAACAGGACCCGCCGGGGATCACCCGGAACGGATTCGGGTTCCAGGTCGGGCAGGCCGATCGTGGAAAGCATGTCTTCCATGACTTCGACCAGGACGTTGGCCTTCTGGTCGGCGGTGACTGGTCCTAGCGTAAGCTGAACCTGCATGCGGTCGCCCATGTCAGGCCTCCTTTCTGGCGGCGAGGTACTCCGGGTGCCAACGCTCCAGGATCTCGGCGACTCGCTCGGGCCCGTGACGCGGTTCGGTGAACAGGTCGGGCATCTCCGCAACCGGGATCGCCCAGTTGCAGTCCTCCTCGAACCAGAACCAGCCTCCCTGCTGGATGGCTTTGGCCCTGGCCTCGGTCGAAAGGCGCTGCTCGGCGAGCGGCTTTTCGATGCCGATCCCGCCGTGGCTGGGGGTTTCGACCTCGATGACTCCTTCGGCGATCTTCTCGACGTGATCGGCCGTTCCCCAAGGGGTGCTCATCGTCTTGGGGGTGGGACGGTTCTCGAATCCGATCGTCATGAACGTGATTTCAGGCATGGGTGATCTCCTTGATCTCAGACAGGGGTTTGGGGGTCCAGTCGAGGTCGCGTTCGACTGGCAGATGCGTCAGCGGGTCGCGGAGCTCGATCAGCTCCGTGACCGCCATGTCGCCTTCCTCGTCGCAGTCGGGACCGAGCGGGCTGACGCAGTAGCCGCTCAGGACTGGCATGTCGCCGTACTCGGTGAGAGCGAAGGCGTAGTAGGCGAATCGGGTGTTGGGCAGGTACAGGCGAACCTTCGCGACCGGGTCCGTGTCCTGCGCGATTTCGGGGTAGGTGGGGATCTCGTCGGCCTCGGTGATGTACCGGTAGACCTCCGGGGTCCGCCGCGAGTCCGGGGCGGGCTGGGTTACAGAACGCAACATGCGCCCTCCCGGTAGTTCGGGCCGTACTCGTTGTCGTGCGGCGGCAGCGACAGCAGGTACTCGTCGCCGGGCTTCAACTCCATGCCGTTGGCCTTGCGGGCGATCGCTTCGGCCGCGGGCTTGTAGTTGCGCACGGCGATTCCCCACCAGGTCTCGCCGTTCATGACGAGCCAGCCGCCGGACTTGTCGGGTTCGACCCCGACCGGGTAGTGGGCGAACTCGTCGTTCTCGAACATCTTGCGGGCCAGCTCGATGACGCGGCTATTCATTTGCCGCCTTCTCGATCATGGGCCTGCCCGATCCGACGGTGCGGCCGAACATCGGGGTCGACGACGGGTGGATCGACTTGATCCGCTCGTGGTTGCCGAGCACGAAGTTGCTGACCTTGTCGGTGTCGTGGAACAGGCAGGTTCGCCCGTCTTTGAGGACCACGCAGCTGAATTTGCTGCTGGTCAAGCGTGGGTCGTTCATTGGTTCCTTTCGGAAAGGTTTCGGCCGGATCGCGTGTCCGGCCCTTGAATCGCGAAAGCCGGCCATGTGGCCGGCTTTCGGGGTGCTGCCTGGGTGTTGGCTTCAGCTACGCCGCGACACGCGGGCGTGTGGTGCTTCGGCCATCGGGGATCTCGTAGCCGTCCCTTCTCAGCCGGGTGATCCGGGAGAGCAGGGCGCTGTAGGAGATGCCCAGTTCTTTGGCGAGTTCCATCCGGGTTCCCTGGTGGGTCTTCAGGCGACTCATGATCGCCTTGTCGAGCTCAATGTCTCGCGACAGACCGCGGGAGCGTGATGCCGCCTTCGACTCGACCTTGGTCCGGTACTGCTCCAGGTCGGATTCGATCTCGGCGTCGTCGGCCATGTAGAGCTTCCGCATGATTTCCCGGTTGCTTTTTCCGCTTGAGGCCGGCATCGAAGCTGGCCGCCTTGCTCTCGTCGAGCGTCTGGACGGTCGGGATCTGGTTGGCGATGTTGCGCCGGTTGCCCGACGGACCAGCTGCGAGTTCCTTCTTCACGCGGTCAAGCAGGGCTTGGCAGACGCGGCAGAAGATTCCGCCGTCGATTGCGGTCGCTGTGCAGTCGGGAGCGTGGCACTCCCGGCTGTGGACCCTGACTCGCGTTTTGCGTGCGATGCGGTTCATTCAGATCACCCGGTTTCGGATGGGGTCGCTAGGCCGGACTTCCTAGAACGGAATGTCCGAGTCGTCCTGGGCGCCCGCGGCGACCGGCTGCTGGGCCGGCGGTGCGGTGCCGTTGGCCTGTCCGCCGTTCTGGTTGCCGTGGCCGGTGCCGAGGAACTGGACGTTGTCGGCGAGGATCTCGACCTTGGACCGCTTCTGCTGGGTCTCCTTGTCGGTCCACTCCGACCAGTCGCGCCGTCCGTTCACGGCGACCGGCCGGCCCTTCGCGAGATGCTCGGCGCAGGAGTTGGCCCGGTTGCCGAACACGACCACGTTGAAGTAGTTCGGCTTGTCTACCCAGTTGCCGCCGGCGTCCTTGCGGCGTCCGTTCACGGCGACCCGAAGGGTGCAGACCGCGGTGCCTGAGTTGGTCTGCCGCAGCTCGGGGTCGGCGGTCAGGTTGCCGGTGACGGTGACGGTGTTGATGTTCTCCACTTGAATCGTTCTCCTTGAATCTCAGATTTGTTGGGGCGGTTGGTGGTGGTGGAAGGACGCGGCAGGGCTTAGCCGCGCCCTTCCCTTTCCGGTTACTGCTGCGGGCCTTCGGCGGCCTCGTGTGCTTCGGTTGCTTCCTGGGTGGCCTGTGCGTTGGCCTCCCGTCCGGCGATCCAGCCCTCGAACCGTTCGGCTCGGGTGGCGACGTCCTGACCGCTCTCGCGGGCGCTCCGGATGCAGGCGGCGACTGACGGCGGCTGGATGCCGACCGTCGATGCCCTCTCGAGCAGCGCGGTCAGGTTGCTCAGCTGCGTTTCGTTCAGCGTGGCGGTGTCATCGGTGTCGAACAGCAGCCACGCGAGGTTCCCGAACTCGCTCTTGTAGCCGAGCGCGGAAACCCTCTCGATCGTCTTGCCGAGCGGTGACTTCGGGTCGATCTCCCCGGTGCCGTTGCCTTCCGTGGCCGGGGCCTCGGTAGCTTCGGGCTGCTCCTGCGGGGCGGCGTCCTGTTCGGCTGCCTCCTGAGCGGCCTTCTTGCTTTCGGCGCTGGCCGCGACCATCTGCTTGAGACGGGCCACGTCGGCGATCGCGATGTTCTTGACCGCGTAGGTGACGATCTCGTTGGTCAGCTGGTCGAGGGAGCGGAGCATGGTCACCAGCTCCCCCCTCGTTGCGCCCTTCTCCCGGCAGAACTCGACGAGCGCCTGCCCCTCGGTCTGGGGGACGGTGGGCCGCTCATCGGCCTGGGGTGCCTGCTGCTGCGGCGCCTCGGCGGGAGGTGTCTCCTGCGGGGCGTCCGTGGCCGCGTCGGCGGGGGCATCTTCCGGGGCCGGGGTCGGCTCCGGATCCGCCGGGGGAACGTCGCTGTCGGCCACCGCCGGCTGGTCGTCGGTGGGCTGCTCGTCCACGGTGCCGTCCCAGCCGCACTCGCGGGCGAACGCGAGCGGGTCACCGTTCATCAGCTGGTCGATCGCGTGGCTGATCGCACCCTTCTTCGGCTCGGTTCCACCGACGAAGTCCACGATCGCCTTCTTGGCCGACTTCGGCAGGTTCTTCTCGCCGACCAGCGTCTTGAACAGCTGCTTTTGCTTGT
This sequence comes from Solirubrobacterales bacterium, assembly GCA_036780865.1. Lineage (GTDB taxonomy): Bacteria > Actinomycetota > Thermoleophilia > Solirubrobacterales > 70-9 > 67-14. The sequence continues at coordinate 17,017 of DAIQCC010000022.1, forward strand.
CCGACGCTGGCGAGCTGTCGTTGATGCGAGCCCCGCCGCCACCATGTTGGGTGGTCTCGGGATCGCTCTCGCCATCACCGAGCGGGATCTGGAGCAGGGACGAGAGGAAGTACTTCATCATCCCCGTCTCTGCCTTGTAGATGGCCTTGTCTCCGGGATAGTCGGTGGCGGTGCCGACCCTCTCGGTTTCGTAGCCTTCGCCGGTTTCGCCGTCGATCACACGGACCGCGAACTTGACCTTGACGAACTTGCCGCTGCTGCCTCCGCTGGAGCGGAGATCACTGAACTCGATCTCCACCGGCTCGGGCGGCATGACGATCACCTTCGCCTCGGCGAGCGACTTGCCCGCCTCCTTGACGACGTCCTCGGCCTGGACGTAGCTGTAGTTCTGGTCCTTGTTGCGGCCGTTCTTTGCTACCGGGTCGACGTGAGACCTGGCCTCGGCCAGCTTGACGGCCAGCTTGACGGGAATGTTGAATCCCCGCTGCTTGGCTTGGATGGCGGCGACTGCCGCGATGGATGCTTCTGCTGATCCGGGTTCTGCGACTGCAGCGGCACCATTGGTGCCATTGCCGTTTGCTTCACTCATCGGTTTTTCCTTTCGATCTGACACCGAGGAGCAACCTCGGTACAGGTCAATGTACTCCCAGGTCCGGCGTCAGCCGGGGCCTTGCCGCTAAACAAGGCCGGCCTCCGCTGCGAACCTGGAGATCTGGCTGTCTTGGCCTCGCCGGAACTCGCTTGACGACACGGTCAGGGTTTCCTTCGCGCGGGTCATGGCGACGTAGGCGAGACGTCGTTCTTCGTCCTCCCGTCCTTCTTCCAGGGATCGCTTCGAGGGCAGAACCCCCTCGTCGAATCCGGCGAGCCAAACATGGGAGAACTCCAAGCCTTTGGAGGCATGGATGGTTGCCAGGGCGAGACCCTGGCGTTCGGCGTCCTTGCCGGACTGTGGAGCGTGTAGTGACAGCTCGTTGAGCCAGTCACCGATCTGCGCGGTGGTTCCTTCCATCGCGCAGCGTGCCTCGAACTCGTCGGCGGCCCGGTACAGCTGAACCACCGATTCGCGTTTGCGACGGCCGTCCTTGTCGGCCCGCCACATCTCGGGGAATCCCCAGTCCGCGATCACCTGGCCGACCCATCCGGAGAATCCGAGCAAGTCCGGATCCAGCCGGGAAACCCTGTCGTAGCGGTCAAGGAACTCCTTGACTGCCGCGTCGCGTTTCGGGCCGAGAGTGAAGGCCTCATCCCGGCAGACTTCGATCGGGGTGAGATCCTTCGTTCGGGCGCTCTGGACGACATGGTCGGTGGCTTTCGCCCCCAGACCTTTGATCTGCTCGAACACTCTGGAGAACGCCGGCAGGTGCTTCTCGTTGGCCAGCAGGTGAAACAGCGCCAGTACGTCCCGCACCTCGGAGCGTTCCCAGAGGGTCGTCGTTCCTACCGCGTGGTAGGTGAGTCCTGCCCCGGCCAGTGACCTTTCCAGCTCGTTTTTCAGTGGAAGGCCCCTGACCCGAAACAGCACCGCCAGTTCGCTCGGGCTTTCTCCTTGTCGCAGGAGATCCTTGGCCCACGCAACAATCGCGAGAGCCTCGGCTTCTTCCGAGTCGAATGTTTCGTGAACGGGCGGTGGCCCTTCGGTTCGGAAGGCGACGAGCTTCTTGCCGCGGCGCCCTTCGTTGTGTTCGATCAGCTTCCGGGCGGTCCCGACGATCGCTTCGTGCGACCGGTAGTTGCAGGCGAGGTTGATCACCTGGCATTCGGGGAAGTGCTGCTCGAACCCGGTCATCAGGGCGGTTGAGGCTCCCCGCCATGAGTACAGCGATTGGTCTTCATCACCGATCACGGTGAGACCGGCACCGTCGTCTCCGGCGAGAAGCCGGAGTAGCTCGAACTGGGCCTCGGAGACGTCCTGGAACTCGTCGACCAGCACGGCACTGATGCCGTTTCGCCAGCCGGTTCGGATCCGGGTGTCACCAAGGATCTCGATCGCTTTCACGACCAGGCCCTCGAACTCGAGGCCGTTGGCTTTGAGCTGCGCCTCGTCGTATTTCTCCCAGGCTTGGGCCAGCTGGGCCCGGTTTTCCATCATCAGCTGGGCCGGTTCCCTGAGCATTGATTTCTCGAGGGACACCTGGCGAACCAGTTCGGCCGGTTCGATGCCTGACTCCCCTTCCTCCAACACGGCGGCCGCGAGCTTCAGCTGCGCGTCCTGGTCGAAGATCGTGAAGTCGTGGGTGAGGCCGATCTTGTCGGCGTGGGCTCGCACGATCCTTGCTGCGAGAGCGTGGATCGTGGAGAGTCGGCACCGCATGGCTTCGGCACCGATCAGCTCGTAGAGCCTCTCCCCCATCTCTTTGGCTGCCGCGTTAGTGAAGGTAAGTGCCATCACGTTGCCGGCAGGGATTCCGGTTGCCTGAATGAGCCAGGCGATCCGTCGTGTGAGCACCCTCGTTTTCCCGGCGCCCGGTCCGGCGGCCACCAGTAGCGGCCATTGGTTGCGGGCGGTTACCGCGGCCCGTTGGTCCGGGTCGAGGTCGGCGAGGATCTCACGGCTCCTCTGGACTTTGTCCATAGAGCCTCCTTTCGATTTGGAAAGGGTGGGTGTGGTGTTCAGGCGGCGGTCTGCTGCTGTTCGAGCAGCAGGCGGCCAACCAGGTCGCTCTCGACGTCGTCGAGCTCGACCACTCCCTTCAGCCGGATCCAGCTTGCGCCGTTTCCGACCTGGTAGCT
>DAIQCC010000022.1:19759-27510 GCA_036780865.1 Solirubrobacterales bacterium
CGGTCAGCGGGGCGAGGGTGACTATGTCTCCCTCGGAAAGCGCCGGCGCGAACTTCGCGTTCGGCCGGTCGTCTTGGTTGAGCAGCTGGAAGGTCTGCTCGAGGACGGTCAGGTCCTCCTCTGTGTCGGCGAGGTCACCGAACCAGAGCAGATCGCACGTCGCGAGCTCGGGGACGACTGAGCCGTCCTCGGGTCCTGCCGTGTGTCGGTTCGACGGGACGGTGAACGCCTGAACGGTCACCTTCTCGGGAACCTGGAACATGCTGATCTGGTTGCCGTCCACGTGAACGAGGCCGCGCCGGGCACCGTAGCTGGTGAGCTTCCTGCGAATCGTGATCGCGATCGCTTTCACGGCCGCCGTGGTTCGCAGCTCGGTGTCGGCGAAAGCCTCCTGGCCGAGTCTGGTGAGGCTTGTGGGTTCCTCGTTGCGGGCCAGCTGGTCGAGCAGCTGGTACTCGCGAAGCAGCATCGGCACCTTCACGCCGTCGACGGTGACGGTGCGGCTGCTCCGGTCGATCGTCAGGTTGCCGATCGTTTGGATTTCCTTGACGAGTTTTCTCATCGGCTCTCCTTGTTGTTCAACTTGGCCATCAAAAAAGGCGGCTCGCTGGCCGCCGTCGGATGGGGTGGTTCGGATGGGGTTGTGTGGCTACTCGTCGGGTTCGTCCTTTCCGTTGATCACTCGGTTGAGGAACCAGTCGAAGTCGTCGTCACGGGTTCCGATTACGGTGTTGCCGGTGGCGGGGTTTCGGGCGATCACGCCGTAGCCCTGGTCGCTGTCGCCGAGGGTCAGGGAGACCACCTTGAGGGTGACCTTCTGTCCGCGACCTTCGATCGTCACCTCGGTTTCCGGGGTGCCGGTGACGACCTGGCTTTCGGAGGCGTAGTTGGCTACCTCCCATAGAACGTCAACTGCGTCGGATTCGGTGAGCCCACCGACTTTGATGCGTGTGTTGAGAGACAGCCAGTGCTTCATGTATGCCTTGACGACTTCCTGGTAGTGGCCGGTGGCACCGGGTTCGGTATCTCCGGTTTTTGCTTCCGGGAACAGCTCAACTGCCTGCGCCCAGAAAGCGTCATCGCAGGTGTGGAACGCCTGGTCGAGTTCCCGTTCGGTGATTTTGCATCGCTCGGTTACGGCGACGACTTCACGCTTGCCTTCTGGCATCGTGTCCTCCTTGATGGTTGGGTTGGGTCAGTCCAGCTCGAGAGTGAGCTGAACGTGTGATCGTTCGTATCCGGCCTGCTCGAGCAGCAGCGCGGCTCCAAGTTCGATCGGGTCCTTGGAGTCGAGGTACTTGCTGATGCTCTTGAGCTGGGCCATGACTTCTTGCTGCGAGCCGTACACGCATCCGGTGCGTTTCACGCGGCGATATGCCTCGTGGATTCCGGCTCGCGGGGTGGCGTCTGCCACCTTGCGGCCGCTCATGGTGAAGCGGTTACAGCAGGCCGAGTAGCTCGCTGGCGGCGACCAGCATGGCCACGCCGACCCAGCTGAAGGCCAGCTTCTCTTTCAGGGTGAGGAGCGGCTGGTGCGCTACTTCCGGGCTGCCGTGCTGCCAAACACGCCTGCCGTCGAGATCTCCGCTCTTGCCGCAGGCAGAGCAGAGGTCATCTTCGATCCACCAGCAGGGGGTTCCTGGCTGGTGTCGCGCGGTCGGGGGAGCGTCGATCACCACGCAGGCGTGGTCGTCTGTACAGCCGCAGGAGCGGCACACGTGCTCCGAGACCCCTGTGGGGGATGTCTCGGAGCAATCGTGAACCGAAGCAATGGCTGTGGCGGGTGATTCCTGGTTTTTGGTGACGGAGCCCATCAGGCTGCCTGCCCTCCCGGTTCGAACTTGTCGTTCAGCAGGGACTCGAGCACCGGGCCTCCGGTCTTGGAGTTGTCTGCCAGCTCGACCCCTTGGTTGAACAGCAGACACGCGCGGCGCATCTTCGCCCTGAGTTCTTCGAGTTCCTCCAGCTCGTACTCGCTGGCCCCTTCGGCTGACCTCTTGGCCATGTACTGAGAGGCGACGGTGGAAGCGGCTGCGTAGTTGACGGCCAAACTCCAGACAATTCGCCGATATGACTCTTTCGGAATCACCGGGTCAAGAGCCAAGACCGAGGCCGTCAGGCGACGGTCCTCCGCACCTTCGGGAGCATCCAACCAGCTGGCCGTCTCACCATCGTCCTGCTCCATCCAGATCAGCGGGTGAACGCCCATCCTTGCCGTCAGCTCATTCATAGCTTCCTGGCCCTGCTTGTCGAACCATGGAACCGGCACGTTCAACTGGGGGAACGCTGCTTCCTCGAGTGTCTGAGGGGTGAGCGGTTCCACCGGCCCGCCGGGAACGGGCTGATCGGCGTGCAACTTCCGGAAGTCGTCGCGTATCGTGACGACACACAGGGCGAGCAGGGTCACCGGCCATAGTGTTGCCGCTACAGCCACGATTGCGGCCCTTGCCGATCGCGACCGAAGGCTGGTTTCTGGTGTTCCTATTCCTTTTTGCCGCTCGTCGAAACGACGGGCGAACGCTGACAGGATCCTCACGGCGACAACCGCGTAGAGAACTGCCAGGCCGATGATGATCGGCGTCATGGTTGGTTCCTCCTTGATCGGTTCCGTTTCTTGCCGGCAGCCCGGCGGTCTTTGCAGGCCTCGAAGTCACCGCAGCGCCACGTGCGGTACTCGACCTTGCCGGTCAGGTGGTGCGTCGTCACGGTTCGGTCGTGGGTCTGGGTGCCGCAGACGCAGCACTTGCCGGTCTTGTCGGGGACGGTTTCCTCGTACTCACCCATCGCTCGACACCGCCTCGGTCGGGGTTCCCTCGGCGGCCTCGGGTTCCGCTCGCTTGCTGGTGTTCAGCGGGCAGGGTGGAACATGGATGCCCTCGGGAACGCCGTGGCAGCCGCATTCCTGCGGCGCACCGCCGTACCAGCGTCCGTAGACCAGGCCGTTGTCGAGTACCCGTTCGTTCGGGCCCGGTGGCCGGTCCTTGATCTCAGCCGCGGATCCGTTGTCCTTGGCCTTGGCTTTCTTCTTCTTGCTCATCTCAATCTCCTGACCAGGGTTGGTCGTCCTCGGAGTGGAAGTTGCCTCCGCAAAGGCCCCACACTCCTGTCTGGTTTTCCTTGGCTGCTGCCGCCGCTTTGCGGTAGCTGTCGGTGTTCTCGGGCGGGTTGCTTGCGTCGTAGACGTAAGGGGCGGCCCACCCTGCGGCGATCACGGTTCGGGCAAGGTCCTTGCCGTCGACTCGGGCGTAGCGGAGAAGCCGGCCGTACCGGTCGACCTTGTCCTGGGACGGGTCGACCAGCAGCTTGACCGGCTTGCCTTCCGCTACTTGCTTGGTGAACTCGGCGGCCTCGATGCCACCGCATTCGACCGCCACCCCGGGCCTCTTGCTCTCCGGGCTGTCCAGGCCAATCAGGCGAGTATCGGCCTCTTTGCCGTTCGGGAACCTGACCTCGATCGTGTCGCCGTCAACTACCCGGACGATCGTTGCCCTGGCCGGTTTCGCCGCGGTGCTGTCACCGCCACCGATCTTCGTGATCTTGTCGACCACCTCGGTAGCTCCGAGAGTGTCGGCGATCGTGCTGGCTCCACCGGAGTAGAGCCAGCCAACGATCAGGATTGCGGCGACCGCCCAGACCAGCTGGCGAACCTTCCGCTTTGCCCTTCTCATGCGTGGCACTCGACTTCTGCCCGTTCCGGCTTGCGAAACCTGGCGTCGGCGAACAGAAGGACCAGCAGCCGCTTTCCGTCCGTGGAGAGCTCGGCGGTCGACAAAACATTAAAAATCAAATTGGCGGTGAGCACGCGGGCCGCGGCGGTCGGGGCCAGCCGGGTCAGGTACTCCGTGCCGTCCGGGCTTACCCGCCGAAGGTGCCTGACCAGCTTCCCGAGCTTGTAACTCTGGAGCGCCTCATGCTCGAGCGCCTCGGCCAGATCCATCTCTCCGGACTCCATGCGCTCCTTCGCTTCCTTGCGGGCCGTCCGGGTCCGGTTGGCCTTCTCGAGCGCCGCTGCCCGCTGCTGCTCGTCCACGTTGGACTGCTTGACGCACGGCTTGAGCGCACTCGCTCGTCGTTCCTCCCGGATCCAGGCCCGGTGACCGCTCACCTTCTCGGCCGCGGCCAGGAGCCTTTCCCGGCTGGTGTCGGTCAGGCTGCGAACCGTCCGGGCCGGGTTCAGACCGCACATCTGGAGGATCGTGCGGGTCGCGTAAACGCCCCGCTGGGTGTGCTTCTTCACCGCGACCCGGCGGCTCGGGACTGCCATCAGCAGCACGCTGATCTGGACGGATCCGAGCAGCTCGTCGTGGAGGGCACTTTCGAGCGATCGCCGGTTGTGCGACAGGTCCGAAAGCGCCTGGGACCTGTGTGAACGCACCTTCTTGGCGCGTGCGAGTGCCTCGAGTGACTGCGAGGTGGGCCTTTCGGCCATCAGGGTGCTCATTCGTCCTCCCCCTTCCTTGACTCGAGGTCCGGGTAGTGGCCCAGCTCGAAGCGGTTGATGAACTCGGGGATCACCGACCCCCGAATCAGCGGGAACACGCGCTCGCCGGCGAGCGTGTCCACGACGACCTGGTTGTTGTCCTGGTCGTAGTGGGCGACGATCGTCGGGACGCCTGCGCCGATCGTGAACGCGACCGGGTTGCCATACCGGGGATCCCCGCGGTATCCGGCAAGGAACCGGTCGGCTTCCGACAGGCCAAGTCGCTGCCGGATCCGGTTGGTCACCGCCAGGGCGGCCTTCCGGTAGGCGGGCGAGTTGAACGTGTCCGCGGGCAGAATGTCCAGGTCGATCGGACGATCCATGTCGGTCTTGCTGCTCATTGCTGACCTCCCGGTTGGGTGTTGTTGATCACCGCGGACGCCATCTGCGAGAAGTGGTCGGCGAGTGCGGCGTACCGGACGGCTCGACCGAGGTAGTCGTTGGCGATGGCCGCTTCATCGCTGCCGGGCGCTAGTCCGGTCAGGCCGAGGTTGACCCGGGCGGTTTCCTGGGCGCCGTACACGACGGCGTCGCTGGTTTCCTCGCAGAACTCCTGGCAGTTGTCGCGCTCACGCCATGCGTCGCCGAACTTCTCGGCCCCGTAGGCGCTGCGGGACACGACCCGGTCGAGCAGAACGAGTCCTGTCTTGGGGTCGAGGTGACCGATTGCCTGCCGGGCGATTACCTGGCCGGCGGGTGGCAGGTCGGGCATGTCCCTGAGTGCCACTTCCTTGTTGATTTCTTCTGTGAGCATGAACATTGCTCAGTCCTTCCTCTCGATGCCGTAGGCAGCCGCGAGGGCTGCTGCGGCCCGCTTGAATTCCTCTCCGGTCAGCGGTCCTTGGCCCCTCCATCCGTCCAGGGCGGCCGCCAGCTGGAACGGTCCTCCCCCGCGGTGGCAGGAGAAGCAGAACCAGCCGTCGCCGGGGTTGCCGTAGACGTGCGTGGAGGGATTTCGGTCCTCGTGGTCGACGAAGGGGCAACGAACGTGGCCGCCTCGTGTTGGGAGGACCTGACCGGTCAGGCGGTAGAAGTACTCGGTCGGGCTTGACCCTTCCGCGACTTCGACCGTCTCCTTGATCCAGCCGGTTGATCCGGCTGTGTTGAAGTTGCCTCCGGTGTACTGGCGGCGTGGCCGGGGCTTGGCCGGTTCCTTGTAGTCCCGCAGACCGTGGACGAGTTCTTCCGGGTCGTAGGCGGGCTGCTGTAGGTCAGCCCAGATGATCCGGCAGATGCCGTCTGCCCCGTCCCCGGTGTTGGCTTTCATGTTGCGTGAGCCGGGGATGCGAAGGATCCGGGCCGGGTTGTGGGAGGCGCGGTCTCCTTCGAGTTTCGCGACGAGCTTGCGGTTTATGACCCCGATCTCGTCGCGGGGCACCGGGTAGGCGAGCCGCCAGAAGGCGTGTACTCCTCCGGATCCGCCGGTGGCCACGACAAGGTGCGGCCGGTGACGGAACTTTCGGAGAAGGTGAACCTTCTCGGGGTCGTCCTGGTCGATCCATGCCACTTCGGAGGCGCTCACCCCGTCGTTGCCGGGGGTCATGTCGCCGAAGGTGGCTGGGGTTACGAACAGCTCGTACTCGTCCCGGAAGTTCCGGACGAACTGTGCGAGTGCGTCGTGGTTGTCTGCGGGCAGCCAGAGGTCGCCCTGGTCGTCGATTCGGTGCGGGAATCTGAGGCGCTTGCCTCCCTCGGGTCGAACGGCCCGGATGGCTTCCACCATTCCGAGCTGGTCGCCGTGAACGATCAGGCCGTAGAGCTTGGCCTGCCGTTCGGGGGCGAGTTCCTCGTTCATGACCCGGCCGTTTGCGAGCCGCACCCTGACGGTGTGGGTGTGTGCTTTTTCGGCCACCGTGGTCATCGCGGTGTGCCGAAGTAGCCCCTGCCGTTCTTGTCGAAGCGGGGTTCGAGGCTCGGCGGCCTCATGTCATCGACCACCATCGGCCGGATCACCAGCGGCCCGATCTGCCGGTTGTTCTGCCGGGCAACGTAGTCGCGGCACATCGCCTTGACGTGGTCTTCGGTTTCGTCCTGGGTGAAGTCCGCGACGACGCGGGGTCGCGTGAACTTGTCGCCGACCACCGTTTCGGTGATCAGCAGACTGACCGAGAGGTCCCTGTTGCGAATCCAGGTGAGTCGCTCGGTGTGGTCTTGGATGCTGACGTTGGCAATGTGAACTCGGGTCAAGCCCAGCTCAGCAGAGTGCTTCGTAGTCTCCATGGTGTTTCTCCTTGCGTTTCGCGAACCGGCGCGTGGCCGGCCCGCAAAGGGATCTGGTGCGCCAGCAGCGGTTGGTTGGCTGCTGGCGCACCCCGTTTGGCCGCTCCGTTCGGGAGTCGGCGTGATCCGGGAGGTGGTGGGTGTGGAGAGACCCCTCATGTGAGGTAGGTCCCCGCCCTTGGTCGAAAACCCACCCCCCCTGGATGGAACTGTTCGAGGATCCGGCGACGTGGCCGGTCTCGTGTTCTCGCGTTGGCGTTGCTAACCTCGCGCGAGATCGGAAACATCGGCGCCGACGTTTGACGCTCATGTTTCCTTTCGTTCTGACCGAGTCGGCCGGCCTACAGGCTTGGGGGTCGCTCCCCTTGACTGGCCGGTCGACTCACCTTTTCTTGGACCGTCTGCTGGTTCCGGCTGGTGCCGCGAACGGAGAGGCGGTCGGGGATCCTGCCGGCCGGGCGATGCCCAGCTCGTCGATCAGGCCGAGCCGAATGAGTTCTTCGGCGGCCTGGATGTTGTTGTCGAAGCGACGGCAGGTGTCGCATCGCTCGATCCAGTCGCGGGACTGGTCGCCGTTGATCTGGACCGGCCAGAAAACGCCGGGAACCGGGCTGCCCTTGCAACCTGGGCAGTTCGGGTCGGGCGCTTTGACTGCGCTGTGTGCACGTGGCCTTTCGCGTTCAAGCAGCCTTTCGGCCACTTTCATGCTGCGGGCGGCGAGCAGTACTGCCGCGCGGCCGCAGAGGCGTCGCAGCCGGGGACGCATAGCGCACCTCCTTTCTTCTGTTTCGACGGGTAATCAGGTGGATCGCCAGCAGCGATCCGATCCCGATGCCTCGACGCGGGAACAGGCAGTTCACGGCGGCGACCGCGATCCCCATGAGGATCAGGCCGTCGACCATGCTGATTCCTGCTGTCGGGTCGAGGACCGATCGTGCGAGCACGATCGCGATGGCTGTGAGCGCGAGCGTTCTCATTTCGGCCCCCAGCCATTCGGGTCGGTCAGGGGGAACGGGAAGTCGTGCCGGTCGAGAAGAACCAGCGCGGCTCC
>DAIQCC010000022.1:27520-41443 GCA_036780865.1 Solirubrobacterales bacterium
CGATCGCCGTGACCGCTTTCTTGTGGAGCAGCAGGCCGGCACCCAGAAGGGCGCCGCCTGTCAGTCCGTGGTGGATTCGCTTCCCGCCGAAGTACAGCTTCCGGCAGGGCGTGAGGACGATCTTGGCGTCCTCGGGGTGACGGCTCATTTTGACCAGGGGCTTGGTGCCCCGGCCAGTGGCCAGGTCTCCCGTTCGGGTGTCCATGTGGACCTCCTTGATCTGTGGGTCGCCTCGAGGGCGACCGGCGGCGTGTTGGCTGCTGCGGCCGAGCGTGCTTAGGCCCGGCCGGCTGCCCGTTTCCGGACGACGGCTTCCACGGCATCCATTTCGTCGGCAGAGCCGTTGGCGATCGCCACGATCTGCTCGACCACTGCTTCAGTCAGGGCGGCTCGATGTTCGCCGGTCCAGAGTTCGCGAGACGCGAGCTTGTGAACCTCGCCGAACCCGGCGACGACATGGGATTTCCCGTCCGGGCCGGCATCCCAGACCGTGATCACGCAAACGTGCGGTTCTTCAACCGAGCTCGGGTAGATCATGATCTCCCGGTTGCCGGGGGTGATCACCGATCCGCTCCAGATGGCCTGCGTGATCAGGTCGTGGATCCGGTCAGCGTCCGTGCCGTGGAGATCAGGTTCGAGCGGCTGAACATCATCGCCGTCGGTGCCACCGAGCTCGTAGCGCACCATCGACGCATCGAGAGCCGTCCTGTCGAGCCGGAACTTGTTCGTCTTGTTGTTGGTTCGCTTGGCCATCAGAACTCGATGCCTCCGTACAGGATTTCCCAAGCGGCCTGGCTGGGCGTGAAGTCCACGACGACTTTCACCAGCTCGCCCGAGTCGCGCAGCCGGGTGCCGTAGACGGAGTAGTTGCCGTCACCGAGTCCCGACCGGCAAACCAGGGTGCCGTCGATCGCGGCGACCGTTCCGGGTTGGGGACCGACCAGGTCGTCGTGAAGCTGGTCGACGTAGTCCTCCCAGTCTTCGACGCCGCCGAACTTTTCGGCGACGATCGCGATGTGGCCGGTGTCGACGGCTGCCTTGCCGATCTCGATCGTTTCGGTGTCCTCGACCTTCGGGTTGGCGACCACGCGGGTCATGACCAGGCTGCCGGTCCGGGGGTCCGGGGTGCGGTCCATGGTGGTTGCGGTCACGGCCCAGAGGCCGGGTTCCTCGAAGGTCACGGTCAGGTCGTCCAGCGGCACCGTCCCGGAGAAGTCCGGCAGGCTGTAGCTGGGGTCGGTGATCCTGATCAGTCCGTCGAACCAGGCGTTGTAGCCCGATCCATCGGCCATCGGGATGATGGTCATCTTGCGCTTCTGGTCACTCATTTCTGAGGTCCTTCCTGTTTTCTGGGTTGGGTCGGGGAAGCGGTAGATCCGCTCCCCCACTCGTCCGATCAACGGGCGATCGCTACCGGCCGACGTCGGCCGGTCTTTCGGCGTCGTGACCGCGGCTTGTGGAGCCCCTGGTGGTCAACTGACGCGAGGTGCGTTCGCACCTTGTCGCTGCCGGCGTTCCTGAGCACCTTGTAGGCGGGCCTGAGTTCGGGCCGCCGGGTTTTCATGCGCCGGTCCATCTGGGATGCGAAGGGTTCGCAGCCCCCGGTGAGGGCTTCTCGAATCTCCTCGAATCCGTGGTCGCCGAGCTGGAGGATCGCCATCCGGATTTCGGCATGGCTGGGTTTCCGCCAGTCGGCGGGGGTTCCTGGGTCCATCTGGACACCTCCTTGTGTTGCCGTCAGGCGGTGACGAGCGCTTCGGGCGAGGGCAGGGCGATGGCCTCGGCCATGTCCTGTTCGCGGATCTCGTCTTCCCCGGCGAGGTCGGCGATCGTGCGGGCGACCTTCAGCAGTCGCATGATCCGGCCACCGGAGGCCCGGTCGTGATGTTCGAGCAGCCGCCCTGCGTCCTTGGTTGCCTCGAACCAGAACACCTCGGCGGCGGTTGCCTCCGAGTTGGTGCGCGGGTAGTCGTAGCGGTATGCCTGCCGACCGCGGGCGGCCATGACGCGCTTCCGCACCGACTCGGAGCTTTCGCCGGGTTCTCCGGCCAGTTCCTTGGCGGACGGCAGCTCGGTCGTGACCCGAATGTCGAACAGGCGGTCGGTCACGCTCTCGACCGCTTCCTTGAAACGCAGGAGGCTCGCTTCCGAGCACCTGCAGTGCGGACTGTCGGGTCCGTGACCGCACGGACAGGGGTTCGTTCCGGCGAGCAGCTGGAAGTTCGCCGGGAACACGACCTTGCGGTCGGCCCGGAGAACCGTGACCTGGTGTTCGGCCACCGGTTGCCGGAGCGCCTCGAGGGAGGGCCGGTTGAACTCGACCAGTTCGTCCAGGTACAGCACCCCGTGGTGAGCGAGGGTGACTTCACCAGGCCGGGTCGGGGTGCCGGATCCGATCAGGGCGGCTGCCGAGACGGTGTGGTGTGGTGCCCGGAACGGGCGGACTCTGGAGACCGTGTTCTCGAACGACAGGCCGCTGGCGCTTCGGATTCCCACAACTTCGACGGCTTCACGGGTGGTCAGCGGCGGCAGGATCGACGTGATCCGGCGAGCGACCATCGTCTTGCCTGAGCCGGGAGGCCCGACCATGAGCATCGAGTGGCCGCCGGCAGCGGCAACCTCGATTGCCCTTCGGGCGGGTTCGTTACCTCGCAGGTCGGCGAGGTCCGACTGCTCCGCGTAGTTCTCCTCGAACTTGGGTGGTGTCGGCTCGTGGCATCGCTTGATGTCGCGCAGCTGACTGACGTGGCGGATCGCCCAGATCCGGATCTCGTTGATCATGGCGGCTTCGGACCCGTTGAACTCCGGGAGAACGATGCTCCTCTTTCCGGTGTCTCGGGCGTGCCGGGTCATGCCGACGGCGTTCCGGATCCGCCTCACGGTGCCGTCAAGGGCCAGTTCGCCGACGAGAACGACCGACTGGAGCTGCTCGGTGTCGATCTGGCCGTCAGCGGCGAGAACGGCGGCGGCAATGGCAAGGTCGATGGCCGGCTCGCACTTGCGGGAATCCCCTGGCGTCAGGTTCACGATGACCCGCCGGAGCGGGAACTCGAACCCGCTGTTGACGAGGGCGGCGCGAACCCGCTCGCGGCATTCCCTGACCGCGGCGTCGGGAAGGCCGATGACCTGGAAGCTCGGAAGCCCCCGCTGAATGTCGGCTTCGACCCGGACGGGCACGGGTTCAAGCCCGTCGTTGGTGAATGTGTTGGTTACGGCAATCATTGACTCTCTTTTCTGTGGCTTTCGGCCACGAAAAAGCCACCCGGCTGGGTGGCTGGTTTTCCAGCGAGGCGGTCGCTGGGGCCGTGCTGCTGGGGCGTTCGCGCTTAGACCCTCGCCCCGACCGGAATGTCGTTGGCGTTGGCGACGAGCTTCGCGATGCCGTCCCGGATCAGGTTGTTGGAGCCGGCGGAGGCCGTGGAGGTCACCGGGCCGGGCACCGCACCCACGAACCGGCCGAGGCGCTGGGCCATGTCGGCGGTGACCAGCGACCCGGACGCTTCTGCCGCTTCTACGACCACGGTTGCTGCGCTGAGCGCGGCGATGATCCGGTTGCGGGCCGGGAAGCGCCATCTCCAGACGTCTCCTCCCGGAACGACTTCGCTGACGACCACACCGCGCTCCACGATCTGCTGGTACAGGCGGGCGTGGCTGGTCGGGTAGGGCCGGTCGGCACCGCAAGCCACGACCGCGATCGTGTTTCCGTATCCGAGCGCGCGGAGGTGAGCGGCCCCGTCGATCCCGAGGGCCAGGCCGCTGACCACGGCGGCGCCCCTCTTGTAGAGGTCAGCTGACAGGGTCCCGGCGACCTCGAGGCCGTAGCCGGTGGCCTTCCTGGCTCCCACGATCGAGACCATGTCGTCCGGGTCCATCTCGGTGACCAGCCTGGTGTTCCCGCGGCAGAAGATCACGCGCGGCGGCACGTCGAGATCCCGCAGCTGTGACGGGTACAGGTCGCTGTGCTGGCAGATCGCGGTGATCTCCGACTCCACGCAGTTGGTCCGGACCACGTCGACGTTCGGCTGCTGCTGCGACTCGTCCGTCACTCCCAGCACCGTTTCCATCCTGGCGACGTCGCTTCTGATCAGCTCGATCGCTGCCCGGTTGGCAATGTCGTCGCACTTGGCCTGGATCCGCGGGGCGAGTCGCTCCACGGCTGCGGCGTGGATCAGGCATTCGGTGCAAGCCTCGTTGGTGTACTTGGTGTTGCTCATGATGTTGCTCCGTTCTGCGGCTCTCTGCGAGCCGCGTCTGCAACAGGAAGGGCGGCCGTGTTGTGGCGCCCTGGGATCTGCTGCGTTTTCCTCTGTGCGGGAGTCCGTCCCGCGACGGTGTTTCTGGTGTGGCTCACCAGAGCCGGAAGGTGTCTTCCAGCGCCGAGTAGAACTCGGTGAACCCTCCTTCGTGGACTGCGGGGTGGTCGAGGTCGACGACCAGCCAACGGAACTCATCGACCGCGTCAAGCCGGAACTCGCCGAGGCCCATCCCTTCGACCGCGCAGGCGGTGGCGAGGTCCTCGAGGGTGTCGGCGGTGATCACGTTTCCGATCAGGGCGATGCCCTGTTCGTGGGCGACTCCGCGGCCCAGCGCGAGGAACTTCGACGGTGCTTTCCAGTCGGAACCGTTCACCGTTTTCAGGAACTTCTCGCTGTAGCGGCAGATCACGTGCGGAACGTCCTCGTCGGTCCAGCAGCGGTGAGCGTCGATCTGGTCGGTGCGGAGGTTGATGGTGTCGAGCCAGTTGTCGACAACGTCCGCGAGGGCCCGCCGCCGGCGGTCCCATTCGGGGTCACCGTCGGGCGGGCTTGCGACGTCGTACTCGTGGGCGACGTCGTGGAACGGCGTGATCATCCGGGCTGAGACATGCCGGAGGTCCGTTTCTTCGGTCCGTTCGAGAACGAGACCGCGGCCGTTCTTGGCGAAGCGGTAGCCCTTCTCGCGGGTGGTCTGGTCGAGCTCGAGGCCGAAACTGTCGACGCTGCGAACTGCTTCAACTGTTGCCATTTGGCTTTCTCCTTTCGGGAGGCTGGTGTCGGTTACAGGTGGAGGAGCCGCAACCCGATCCCGTCGATTTCGGGGAGCGGGTTGCGGATCCCGGCGGCGCGGAGCTTGCGCCGGACGGCGGTGGCGGTCGCCTTCACCTGGTTGGTGGTGACGGGTCCGCGGATTGACGAGAGGCGGACCGCGATCTCCCGGTACGAAACCCCGATGGTCGGGGTGACCGCGAGTTCTTCGATCAGCTGGTACTCGTCGCGGCCAAGCTGGATCGGCTCACCGTTGATCTGGATCTGCCGTTCGAGCGGGTTGAGACTGATGGTGGCTGTCGCTTCGCGTGGCATCAGGCGGCCGCCTTCGTGAGCACGGGGCTGTCGCTGGTCTGCGCGACGACGGTCGGGAACAGCTGGAAACCGAGACCGGCCGGTTCGATCACCGCGTCCACGTGGGCGGCCGCGAGCGTCTTCCGGAGCTGGTGGGCGACCTTCTCCACGAAGCGAATGTCGCTGCGCTGAATGGAGGTGCCGCCCGTGATGGTCATGGCCAGCTCGTCCTTCGGGAACAGCCGGAACGGCTGGTCGGCGAGGATCGCGAGTAGCTGGAACTCGTTGTCCGTGATCTTCACGTCCCGGTTGTGGGCGCGAACCCTGCCGGTGGCCGGGTCCAGCCAGAGAACCCCGGTCTCGAACGCGGCCCTGGCCTTCTCGCCGCGCCGGATCCTGAGCGTCCGGATCGCGTCGATGATCTCGCCGCTTTCGCTGTCGGGGCCGAGCACGATCCGCCGGTCGGTCGGCTTGATCCGCTTCTGTTCCCGGACCGACCGGGCGACCACGACGGTCAGGATGGACGGATCCTCCGTGGCCTCGGTCCAGACCTGCTCGGTTTCGCGCGGCTCGATGGCCTGCTCGATCACCAGCACCTTGATCGGGTTGTTGACCCGGAAGATGTTTCGCAGCTGGCTCGGGGTGTCCGTCGCCCCGAAGGCGTGACGCCACCTCGGGTCGCCCTGGAGCGCGAACCGGAGGTCACCGATGATTGCCTCGTCGGTGTGGCAGACGGCGGCCATCGGCATGGTGTTGTTCTTCTTGGTCATTTCTGACTCGCTTTCTGGCAGGGGTGTTTGCCCCGCCGTGATGCAGGTTTCGTGCGGGAGTCGGTCCCGCGACCGTGTTGGTGTGGTGGGCCCGCGCTACTTCTTGCGGGGTACTGCCTGCCGGACGCTCACGTTGCTGTAGCCGCAGTTGCGGAGCAGGTCGTGGGTGGCAGCGGCGGCCGGAAGCGGCACCTGTTCGATCACGTTCACGATCTTCCAGGCGTTCTCGTGGATCCGGGCGGCCAGCTGTTCCGGCGTTTCGTCGTAGCCGGCCATCTCGCAGACCAGCCATGCGTCGTCCTCGGTGAACCGGGAGCAGCCCATCATGGTGATGCTGGCGAGCCGCAGGTCCGGCTCCATTTCCTCCCCTACCGGGATCGACGTGTCGCTCAGGCGGAAGGTGAGGTCACCGCCGATCTCACGGACGGCGAGCAGCAGCTCGCAGGCCTGGGTGCCGCCGATCAGGGTCCCGAGCTTGTGGCCGGGGCCGGCGCGAAGCGCCTTGATGACGTCGCTCTCGTCAGCCTTCTTGTAGCCGGTGACGAACGGCAGAACCACGTTCGGGTCGATGATCCGTTTTTCGATCACCGCGTCGAGGTAGGTGGTGCGTTTCAGGTGGATCGGTGCTCCGGCGAGAGCCGACGCCGGTTCGTGCCTGGTGGCGGGTTTGCGGGGTGTGCGGGTCGCCTTGCTCTTGGTTTCGGGCAGGCGTGTTTTCTCCAATGTGGGCATCGGAGTCTCCTTTGCTTATGGGACCGGCTTTGGCCGGCGAGGTTCGTGCGGGAGTCCGTCCCGCGGCGGGTGTGCCGCTGTTAGGCGGTCTGGAGCTGCGGCTGGAACTCGGCCGGGATCGGGATCTCGTAGGCCAGTTCGGTGTAGCAGCCGTCCTCGTTGTTGATCAGGAATGTCCGTATCGCGAGGATCTGTTCGTGGAAGTCGAGCCGCTCCAGCATTCGGTCCACGGTGACCTGGACGTCCTCTTGACGTTCGACTTCGATGGAGTCAAGCCAGTCGATCGAACAGTGGCGGGTTGGTTTGCCTTCGGACTGCCACGGCTCGGGGGTTTCGACCATGACGAGGATTCCCTGGGCGTCCGGTTCCTCGGAGCCCTGTCGCCTGAGTCGCTGGAACAGGTCGTCGAACTGGTCGACCTGCAGGAAGGGCCGCTCATCGAGCAGCTGGTCGAGTGTGCTTGCGAGGTTGCGCTGCCTTTTGCTGGCTTCCTCCCAGGCGACGAGGATGGTTCCGGCAACGACGGTTTGTTCACCCTTCATGGTGCGCTCCCATCGCTTCCAGGTTTGGTTGTCGTCAAGCGGTTCGTAGATCACGGGATCCATCGCCGTCCGCGTGCAGCTGGTGAATCTCATGTTTGCCCTGAACGTGAATGTCATCTCGTTCTCCTTCTCGGTTCTCCGTGAACCGATCGGCTCAGGCGAGGCCGAGTTCGGCCCGGTACTGGATCTGCGCCTTCTGGCCGGCCAGCAGGTGCCCGCGGGCGAACCGGAGGGCGTCGTGCTTGTCGGCTCCACGAGCGAGCGCGTTCCGGACGACTTCCTGGGCGCGTTCGCGGTGGTGTTCCATCAGCCGGCGGGCCTCCGCTGCGGGGCCGGTGAGCTGATCGGCGGCCTCGAGCTCGGGGCCGAACGTGATCTCGGTGCGGGATCCGCGCCGCTTGATCTGGGTGTTGGTGGTGCGGGTGGTCAGTCCGTAGGTGGACTGGATCTTGTTGGTGCGGGATTGCTTCATTGGTACGTTGCTCCTTCCGGCCGCGTGGGCGGGCCGGTAATGGCGAGCGCCGGACGTGCCTCCCTCTCGGGGTTGCAAGTCCGGGGCTCGCTTCGTTCGTGAGGGAGGCGGTCCCTCGACCGTGTTGCGGCTGGCGCTACTGCTGGACCGGAACCAGGTCGCAGTCCAGGTACTCGCCGGGCGTGAGGTTCTCGACGAAGATCGACACGGCTTCGGTGTCGTCCTCGGGCGGCTCGTCGGGAATGTTGCGTTCCGCCGAGCCGGTGATTTCGCTCCAGTTGTCGCGGGCGATCGCGGCCTTGGCCGCGTCCCCTTTGCCTGCGAGGTGGCAGCTGACGTCGACGCCGTGACGGTTGCTGTAGCTGAGGATCTCGACCATCAGGTGCTTCGGGTTGAACCCGGCCGCGTCGAGAACGCCGAGCGGTTCGAGTCCCGCGATGCTGGTGCCGAGCTCGAGGTCGTCTTCACCGTAGGTTCCGGTGAAGAACAGCCGCCAGCCGGGAATCTGGAACTCGGCGAGCTGGCTACTCATCCCCTGGTCGTTGTACGCGCTGCGGATCTCGCTGAGCGCCCTCCGGACTACCGCGCGGAAGTGGTAGTCGGGGTCGCTTTCCCGGCCAGCGTTCTGCTCCAGCTGGACCTCGTTCACGACGATCTCGTACAAGGCGGTCCACTGGAAGGTGGAGTCGTCCTCGAAGTCTGCGAAGCGAAGCTCGGCAGCCTTCGCCAATGCGGCGTTCCAGTCGGGCTCGGTCTCGATGGGCAGATACAGCAGGCGAGCGAACATCTCTGATGCCATGGGTTCTCCGTTTCTGTGGCGTTCAGCCACGAAAAAGAGCCGCCCCAGGCTGGCTGGGACGGCTCTTGGTTACGTTGCTTAGGTTGTCGTCTGGGCCTCGTGCCCTGGGTTACTTATGAACTCGTAGTTCAGGTGGCCAGGGCGTCAGGCACAAGAAAGCCGTCCCGGCTGGGACCGCTGAATGGTTCGCAGGAAGCGGCCCCGCGACTGGTTTGTTGGGTCGGCTGGGTTAGATCGCGACGTCCGCGGTGGACACCCATTTGCGGGTTTCCCACCAGCTTGGGGGAGCGTCGGAGAAGAACTGCTCGATCACCGTTTTGTCGTCTTCCGGCGGGGTTCCGTCGTCGAAGGTGACAACGATCTTCGACCAGAACTGGCGGCAGTAGTCGGCCACGACCTTTTCGGCGGCGGCTTCGTCGGCGACGAGGTCAACGGTGGTGGCGTATTCGGATTCGAACACGACCGCCATGACCTTGTCGGGTTTCTTGAAGAACCCGGCTGCTTCGAGGATTCCCGTGCCACTGATCGTGTGGATCGCTTCGGCGGTGTCGGTCGGGATGTCTCCGTTGGAGAGTCCGCCGGTGATGTAGACGACCCATCCGGCGTTCTTTATCCAGGTGGTGTCGATGCGTTCACCTTCGACTGCCTCCCGTACCACCCTGAGAGTGCCGGCGAGGGTTCCGTCGACGATCTTTTTGCGGTCCTGGTCGGTGGTGGCTTCGTCGTCTTCGAAGTCCGCCAGAAGGGTGTCTTCGAGCCAGCTTCCTTTCAGGGCGTGACCTTCGGGGAATCCGTCTGGTGGACAGGTGAACTTGGCGAGTGCTTCTTCGGCGGCACTCCAGTCGGGTTCCTTGTTTTCGGGAATCCAGAGAGTTGCTGCGATCATTGCTGCTGACATTGCTGCTCCTTTGCGGCCCGGTGGCCGCTGGTTTGTTGTGACTGGCCGGTTGGTCGGCCGGTTGGGCTCTACTCGGTCCAGTTCGACCAGTTCAGGTCGGCCTGCAGTTGCCGCAGCTCACCGCGGACCTGCATCAGAATCTCGCCCAACCTGTTCTCTCCGACCCCGTTGCAAACTCCCCAGATCGTGTCGTTCCAGGAGTTCGTCTCCTCGAGCCGGGCGTTGCCGGTAGCGACCAGCCGTTCGGCGAGGTCGGGGTGCCGCCAGAACTTCTGACGGACCAGTTCGAGCATGACGTTGAACTTGACCTCCTCCCAATCGGGACGGATGGCCACCTTGCGTCCGAGTCGCTTCGCGCGGCCCGGCGTGAGTTCCTGGCGGATCTTCCGCCGTTCCTCAAGGTCCATCGTCTTCGCCGCCTGAAAGGCGTGCTCGGCAGTGGGGTAGGTGTGACCGTCGAACGTGACGGCGGCCTCATGGAAGTTGCTCAGGAACCTGAACTCTCCCGAGAAGCCTTTGATCTCGGCTACTGCGGTGGTGCCGGACATGGCACACCTCCTTTCTGTGGCTGGTGGGCCACGAAAAAAGGGCCGCCCCTTGCCCGTAGGCAGGTGACGGCCCTTTTCATCTGCCGGGAGTCAGTCCCGGCCGCTGTCGGGTCATGTGGCCGCGCCGAGGTCCTCGGCGGTGAAGGTTCGGAGAACCCGGCCGCCGTGGAACTTGATGACCTGGGCGGAAACGAACTCGTCCTTGTTGTGCGCGAGCAGCCACTTCGCGTACTCGATCGCCTTGTCGATCGTCTTGAACGAGATCGCGTAGAGCCGCCGGTTGGTCAGCTCGCCATCACCGACCAGGATGTGCCGGTTGGCGTCTTTGACTTTGATCCTGATCGCGAAACTGCCCATCAGAACGTCAGGCCTCCCCGGCGCATGTCCCGTTCGCGCCACCGTTCCGCGCGGGCTTCTCCGATCTTCTGTTCGAGGTCGGTCAGGGCGTGGTCGTAGCTGACGAACCGGTTGACCCCGGCAACCCGCACCTTCTCGCGGTCGGGGTAGTCGTCCTCGGCCAGCATCACGATCCCGCCGACCCTGTCATTGGAGAACTCGGACAGGTCGAGGATGAGCGCCTCGACGTCGCAGCCGCGGTAGGCCTTCTCGTCGATCACGACGACGGGATGGTTGCCTTCCACGACCAGATACTCGAGCGCTTCTACGCAGTTGGCCTGTTTCGCGTCGATCGTCTTGTCGATCAGGCTCATCACTTCGGGCCGGTCGGACAGGACTATCACTTCGCCGGTCGCGATTTCTACTGTCGGCATGATGCTTCCTTTCTGGGCGTCCCTGCCCATAGAAAAACCCTGGCTTCTGCCAGGGCTAGTGAGTGAACGGATGGTCTGGTTTGCCGGTCAGGACTGAAACGGCAGGAGCCTGGCCGCGACTCCCCAGCAGTTCTGGACGTAGCAGCGTGTCTCCGGGTCGAGCTTGGCCCTGAGACGACTCAGGTGCGCCTCGAGTGTGCGGGTGTGCCCGATGGCCCTGTACCCCCAGACTTTCCGGAGCAGCTCCTCGAAGCTGAACGCTCTCTCGGGTTCCTCAGCCAGCACCTTCAGCAGCGCCAGCTCCTTCTTTGAGAGCCGCACTTCGCGGCCGGCCACGGTGACGCGGTCGGTCACGTTGTCGATCTCGATCTCCCCGGCCTTCGTGATCCGATCCAGTCCCTTGCGCTTCTTCAGCACGAGGTTCATCCGGGCGAGCAGCTCACCGTAGGAGAAGGGCCGCTGGATGTAGTCGGATGCGCCGTCGGCGATCGCCCGAACCCGGTCGCGTTCGGTGCCGCGGCCGGTGAGGACGATCACGCCGGGCGACGTTTCGCTTTGCTGGATCTCTCCAAGCAGCGCGAGGCCGTCCTTCAGGGTCAGGTCGATCAGGACCAGATCGAACTCGTCGTGGGCCAGGGTGGCACGGGCCACCTCCACCGTTGCGGCACCAACCGCGTCGAACCGGTCCGCTTCGAGCCGCTCGGCCAGCAGCTTGCGGGTCGGCTCGTCGGCTTCGATGACCAGCACCTTGGCGACGGTGGTGGATGCCTTCAGGGCCGGACTCATTTGCCCGTCTCCTGATTGAACCGGACGTCCCACTTGTCCGTGTCCCAGTCGGACGGCAGGACGATGAGGTGGCTGGCGTCGCACACCTTGACCCGGTGGCCGGGCTCGATCTCCCGGACCGCTACCAGCGGCTCGTGGTTTTCGTCGAGGAACAGCAGGTCGACGTCGAACCGCATTCCGTAGGTGTGGATCGCGTTCTTGTTCTCGAGGTAGATCCCCTCGGGTGTCCGTTTCCGGCTGATGAACCGGAGCCCGAGCAGCCGGGAGATGAGACTGTTGGCCTTGATCAAGGAGAAGCCGTGCTTGACGACGTTCTCCTGTCCGATGAATCGGACCTGGTTGCCGGACCTGGTGGCCGGCAGCAGGGTTGATGCGAACACGTTGGTTCCTTTCTTCTGTTTGGTCCCGCTGTAACGGCCGCGGGCGCCGTGAATCGGTGACCCCTCCCCGTCAACTGGCGGGAAGGGGTCCTTTTGCCCAGTTCGGGGGGCGGGTTCAGCAGTTGACCGCGATGAGGTCGGTCTGCTCGACCCTGATCGCGACCAGCTGCCCGTTCTGGGTGTAGTCGGCCTCGATGCCGGGGTAGGTGTCCCAGCTGGGCCGGTCGGGTGAGACACCGTCCTCGACGGTCACCAGCGGCTCGTTCTCGTCGACGGTGCCCACGGTCAGCTCGATCGAGTAGCTGCCGTCATGTTCGGCCTGCTCGACGCTGAGCGGGTTGAGGACCTCGATGCCGCAGATCCCGCCGCCGTCCTGCTGGTCGAACACGACCAGGGAGCGGTCGGTGGCCGACTCGCCGGCGCAGTCGATCACCAGTTCACGGTCGATCGCGACCTTGCTGCGGTCGGGGCCGATCGTGGACACGTAGACCGCCTGTGCTTCGTCGTCACGCTTGGTGACGTAGGCGGGGGTGTTGCCGTTGGTGCTGATGGTCTTGGTTTCCATTCTGGATCTCCTTGTTCTCCCCCTGGTGTTGGGGGTTCCGGTACTTCTGGGTGCCGCTGGTCCCCGCGGCCGGGTGATTCCGTGTCGTGCTGGGGACGCCGCGCCTCTAGATCGCGCGACGTCCCTTCATCGGGTGGGGCCGGCTAGTCGGCCCAGATCACCTCGGGTTCGGGACGCGGGCTGTCGGCGATCACGAGGTCCTGGCTGTGTTCGCAGAACTGCAGGTCGGATATGCCGCGGTCGGCCATCCGGTGATCGCCCAGCTGCTCGAGTGCCTCTCCGAGCGGGGTGGTCGGGCGATCGTTGGTGGTGCTGTCAGTACCGAGTGCCATAATGGGCTCTCCGTTTCTCCTGGCATTAGCCAGGTGTTGCGTGTTTCGTTGTCGTAGACGAAGGCCCCCAGCCGTCAAGCAGAAGGGGGTCTTCGTCGTTTGTGAGGGAGGCGGTCCCTCGACCGAGCGCCTTTCGGCGCAGGGGCCCGTCCGGGGTCGAACCGGATCGCCACAACGGGCCGGTGACCTCCAGCGGTCACCTCGGGCCTGGGTTGCGGATCAGCCGAGCGGCTCTTGGAAGACCCGCAGGGTGTGCAGGTCCCGCAGGTGCCGGAGGCCGATCGGCATGTGCTTGAACTGCCGGTTGATCGGCATCCGGTCAAGGAGCCGCTTCGGGCAGATCAGCTGGTGGTCGGGCATCTCGCGGGCTTTCAGGTACACGCCCTGGGCGAGATCCTCGCCGCACGAGTTGAACCCTCCGTCCCGGTCGACGTAGCCGACGATCAGGGTGGGCCAGTCAACCGGCTGGATCTGGCCGGTGGCCGACAGCGTCATCAGGACCATCGCGAGCTCGAGCGGCCCGGTCATGCCTTTGATGCGGGTGTCGGCGAACACGTCAACCAGCACTTCGCGGGATGCGTGAAAGCCGGCCGCCTCGATCGCGGAGCGAACATGGTGTTCGACCGCTTTGCGCGAGCGCAGGCTTCCGGATGGCAGGCCGGTGATCGTGAACGGGTCACCGACATACCCGGCCCGTCCCGACACATGGCAGTCGATCGGCGGGGTGCCTCCCCCGATCCAGGTGATCGACCTGGTGCGCGTGTACCGGATCCCGGCTTTCTTTCGTTGGCGGGTTGCTGCGGTGGCGGCCATCAGCTTGCCTCCGCGTACCGGGCGATCAGCGGGTTGCGGATCGCCGGGTTGATCCGGATGCCGGACTCGCAGAACTGGAAGGTGCCTTCCTGGTTGCTGCTCATCCGGTGGTCAGCCAGCTGCTCGAGGACCTCCCCGAGCCAGGTGTGCTGAGCGTCGTTACTGTTGGTGGTGTTCTGGGTGAGTGCCATCAGGCCT
>DAIQCC010000023.1:0-21260 GCA_036780865.1 Solirubrobacterales bacterium
GTTGAGGGTCATCACACCATCGCCGGCAAACCGCCGATCCAGTTCGCCGTTCCGGGAGATCGCTGCCACCTTGATCTGGCTGCGGGCCTTTCTGGGTGGATCGCCATCAATGAACTTGCGGCTCACGGTGAAGACCGTTCTGGAGGAAGCCAGGACGCTGCGAGCCGGGGACAGTCCTTTCATCCGGACTGCGCCGCCCTTCCCGAAGCTGGGGTCCGGGAAGCCACTGCGGTCCAGCATCACTATCACCTGACTCGACTTTGGCCTCCTCACAACCGGGTATGAGCTGGAAGCGACGAAGAGCGAGCCGTCATTGGCCAGGGTGAAGGCAGTAGGAATATCGGAGTCGGCACCCAGGCCAGGGCCCATCTCGTAGGTGTGCCATCCGCGCCCCCGGAAATCCAGGTCGGGCGTGCCGTCGCGATCAAACGCAAAGACGCCAACGTCGCCATTTGCAATGGAAATGACCCGGAAACCGGCCTCGTCAGTCGTTATGCCGATCGGACGGGTGAACCCCGGCGAAGTGAACTGAACCCGGTCGATTCGTCCGAACCCGTCGCCGAAGGAATGATCGAGCACAGATGCACTCCCGGGCGCTGGCATCACGAGAAGGCCCGCGAGCAGGGCGCCAGGGACAAACTTCAAGAGCTTCTGAACGAGACCGGGTAGACGAGAGTCGGGCCGCAAGTGAATCCTTTCGACGGCAGGAAACACGCCGGGGCGCCGGAGTTGCGCTTTCTCAGGCCGCGAGGCGGTCTTCAAATTCGACCGGTTGACCGACCGGGACCACTGGCCAGGCACCCTCGACCCTTTCGGGCCGGCCCTGCTCCGCGAAGTGGCTCTGGAGCGAAGCGGCTTGCTCTCGGGCCCAGACGATCTGCTGCTCATGCAGTTCGAAGATCTCCACGTCGCCCAGTTCCGGATAGGTCGTGCCCATCCGCCATGCCAGACGGGCGGCGGCGAGAGCATCGGCATCCGCAGCGTGAGCGGAGGTCAATGGCACACGGTACGCCTCGCAGAGAAGTCCCAGGTTCCGCCTTCCTTTGCGGAAACGGTTCACTTGCTTGTCCAGAACGTATGGATCGACAACGAGGAGGCCATCGGGTCCTCCGACCCGGTCGACCAGGGGCATGACGCCATACCTGCGTGCCTCCCGGTCGAGAATTGTCAGATCGAACCGTGCGTTGAAGGCGATGATCGGGATCTCGTTTTCCAGCGCCTCGGCGAGCATGGAAGTGATCTCCTCGGCTGCCTGGGCCGCGGGAACGCCTTCCGCCTGAACCATCTGGTTGGTGATCTTGTGAACCTCGGTGGCCTCGGCCGGGATGGTGATGCCGGGATCAACCAGCCAGTTCCGGCTAACGGGCTCCTCGCCCCCGCCGACCATGCTGACCGCAGCGGTGACGATCCGATCGGACTCGATCGAGGTCCCGGTGGTTTCTATGTCGAAGGCTGCGAGCCGCCCGTCAAACCAGTTCACGATTGAGAAGTTAGCGTCGGGGCCGGACGCACGATCTGACAAGCCGATCGACTGTCGCGCGACCAATTGAGGCGAGAAACCCTCCGGAATCAGACGAGATTGATTTCAGCTGCGCTATTTGCTGCTGAAATCAATCTCGGCGCCTGGAGCGCGCTACTCCCTGGCGAATCCGGGCGCCGTGGCGCTCGGATCTGGTCCCAGTCCTGGTGCCACGTGCTTCGGTGGACCTTCGGGGCCCTCATCTGCCGGATTCACGTTCCCCGTGGGGACTTCCGGCTTCGGCGGAATCGGAGCCGAGGTAGGCAGGCTGTCGAGATAGCGGTCGACCATCCGTGCGGCCTGTCGGCCCTCGTTGATCGCCCAGACGATCAGGGACTGGCCGCGCCGGGCGTCGCCCGCGGCAAAGACACCCGGAACCGAGGTTTCGTAGGTCCCCGCCTTGACGTTTCCGCGCTGGTCCTTGTCGACACCCAGACCATCGAGCAGTTCCTGCTCCGGATGGAGGAAGCCCATCGCGAGTAGCACGAGGTCAGCCTTGATCTCGAAGTCGCTGCCCTCGATCGGAGCGAACGGAGGTGCTGCATCCGCCTTGGCGACTGTGATGCTCCGGACCTGGCCGTCCTCTCCGTTGAAGGAGGTGGTGGTGACAGAGAAGTCCTGCTCGCCCTTGTCGATGCCTTTGGCCTCTTCCATCGCATAGGAGAGCCTGTATTTCTGCGGCCAGAGGGGCCAGGGGGTGCGGTCGTCGGGGCGATGCTCGGGCGGCTCAGGCAGCAGCTCCAGCTGCACGACGTCCACTGCGCCCTCACGGATCGAGTGCCCTACACAGTCGGCGCCGGTGTCACCACCGCCGATCACGACTACGTGCTTGCCTTCTGCCGAGATCGGCGCGGGAGCCGGTGCCTCGACCATCGGCTTCGGGCCCACTTCGCCGGCCAGCCAGCGATTGCGGCTGTAGAGGTAATCCATCGCGAAGTGGACGCCGTTCAACTCGCGTCCGGGTGCGGGAAGGTCGCGGGGAACCCGGGATCCGGTGGCGAGGACCACCGCGTCAAAGCGCTCGCGAAGCTCCTCGGCGGTGATGTCGACTCCGACGTCAACACCGCAGCGGACCTCGACGCCCTCGTGGACCAGCTGCTGTACCCGACGCTCGACGACCGTCTTCTCGATCTTGAAGTCCGGCACTCCGAAACGGACCAGGCCGCCGGCGGCTTCGTCGCGCTCGAAGAGGGTCACGTTGTGGCCGGCGCGCCTGAGCTGCTGGGCTGCGGCCATGCCGGCCGGACCCGAGCCGACGACGGCAACCTGGCGTCCGGTCTCGCGCTTCGGGGGCCGCGGGCGGATCCAGCCTTCCTTCCATGCCCGATCAGCGATTGACTGCTCGATCTGCTTGATCGTGACCGCATCGCCTTCACGGATCTCGAGCACGCAGGCTGCTTCGCACGGAGCGGGACAGAGCCGGCCGGTGAATTCGGGGAAGTTGTTGGTGGCGTGAAGCTGGCGGATCGCGTCCTGCCAGCGGCCGTGGTACACGAGGTCGTTCCAGTCGGGAATCAGGTTTCCGAGCGGGCAGCCGTTGTGGCAGAAGGGAACCCCGCATTCCATGCAGCGGGCGCCCTGGTCCGACAGTTCCTCGTCGGACCGCCGGACCACGAACTCGCTGTAGTCACCGACTCTCTCGACCGGATCCCGGTACGGAATGCCGGCCCGTTCAATCTTCAGGAAACCTCCGAGCTTGCCCATCTCAGGCTCCCTTCTCCGAGCCGATACCGGTAGCCGGCTCGCCAATCACGTCAACCTCGCCGGTTTCGGGCCCCTTGCCGGGCTGGCCAGCACCTTCCGCCTCGAGTTCGGCCAGCACCCGCTTGTAGTCAGCGGGGAACACCTTCACGAACTTCGTGGACATCTCGTCCCAATCATCGAGGATGCGGCGGGCCACATCCGAGCCGGTCCGCTCGAGGTGCTCCTGAATCAGGCCGCGCAACTCGATGCGGTCCTCGTCACCGGGCTCCTCGAGCTGGTTCAGCATGGTCGGGTTGACCCGGCTCTCGAACCTGCCTTCGTCATCGAGTACGTACGCGATACCACCGCTCATGCCGGCTGCGAAGTTGCGGCCGGTCGGGCCGAGCACCACAACGGTGCCTCCGGTCATGTACTCGCAACCGTGGTCGCCGACGCCTTCGATCACGGCGGTTGCGCCCGAGTTCCGGACCGCGAAGCGCTCTCCACCGACGCCGCGGAAGAAGGCCCGGCCGCGCGTGGCTCCGTAGAGCGAGGTGTTGCCGACGATTACGTTCTCTTCCGGCTGGTAGTTGGCGCCTTCAGGAGGTGAAACGGCGAGGATTCCGCCCGAGAGGCCCTTGCCGCAGTAGTCGTTGACCTCTCCACGAAGCGAGAAACTGACTCCGGGCGCGAGCCAGCCACCGAAGGACTGTCCCGCAGCACCACGGAAGTTGACCTTGATCGTGTCCTCCGGCAGTCCGTCGGCGCCCCTGGCGTTGGCGATCGCATTGGAGAGGATGCCGCCGACGCAGCGGTCCACGTTCTTGACGTTCATGTCGAACTCGACCGCTTCGCCGTTCTCGAGTGCCGGCCCCGCCTGTTCGATCAGTTTCCAGTCGAGATTGTCGTCGAGCACCGGTTCCTGGGGACGGGTCCGGTGACGGTCGACGGAAGGGTCGATGCCTTCCGGCCAGGCGAGCAGACCCGAGAGGTCGATTCCCTTGGCCTTCCAGTGGTCGATCGCGTCGTCGGACTCGATCAGGTCGATCCGGCCGATCAGCTCGTCGATCGAGCGGACGCCCATCCCGGCCATGATCTTCCGGGCTTCCTCGGCGACGAAGAAGAAGTAGTTGACGACGTGCTCGGGCTGCCCCTTGAATCGCTTGCGAAGCTCGGGGTCCTGTGTGGCGATCCCGACCGGGCAGGTGTTGAGGTGGCAGGCGCGCATCATGATGCAGCCGGAAGCGATCAGCGGGGCGGTCGAGAAGCCCATCTCGTCTGCTCCCAGGATCGCGGCCACGACCACGTCGCGACCGGTTTTCAGCTGTCCGTCGGTCTGAACGGTGATCCGGGAGCGCAGGTCGTTGCGGATCAGAGTCTGCTGGGTCTCGGCGAGGCCGATTTCCCAGGGAATGCCGGCAGACTGGACCGAGGAAAGCGGCGAAGCACCGGTGCCCCCGTCGTGGCCGGCGATCAGGACGTGGTCCGCGTTGGCCTTGGCGACACCGGCGGCAACCGTTCCGACACCGACCTCGGCCACGAGCTTGACCGAGACCGAAGCCTTCGGGTTCGAGCAGCGGAGGTCGTAGATCAGCTGCTTCAGATCCTCGATCGAGTAGATGTCGTGATGGGGAGGCGGCGAGATCAGGCTGACCCCTGGCGTCGTGTGGCGCACCGAACCGATGTAACGGTCCACCTTGTGGCCCGGCAGCTGGCCTCCCTCGCCGGGCTTGGCACCCTGGGCCATCTTGATCTGGAGCTGGTCCGCGTTGGCGAGGTAGTGGAAAGTGACTCCGAATCGGCCAGAAGCGACCTGCTTGATCGCCGACCTGCGCGAGTCACCGTTCTCGTCCGGAGTGAACCGCACCGGGTCCTCCCCGCCCTCACCGGTGTTCGACTTGCCGCCGAGGCGGTTCATCGCTATCGCGAGGTTCTCGTGGCTTTCGCGGGAGATCGACCCGAGCGACATCGCGCCGGTCGCAAATCGCTTGACGATCTCGCTGGCCGGTTCCACCTCTTCGACGGGCACCGGTCCGCCTTCGGCGGTCTTCAGCTTGAACAGGCCGCGCAGTGTCGCCCGCTTGAGCGCGATCTCGTTCACCTGCTGGGCGAACTCGTCGTACTTCTCCTGGGCGGAGCCGCCCTCGCCGCGCACTGCATGCTGAACCAGGGAGACCGTCTCCGGGTTCCACTGGTGGAACTCGCCGTCACGGCGCCAGGCATAGACACCGCCGACCGGGAGCAGATCCTCGCCCGTTCCGGGAAAGGCGGAGGCGTGGCGGTCCATCGTTTCCTTGGCGATCACCTCGAGGCCGATGCCGCCGATCCGTGACGCGGTGCCGGTGAAGTACCGGTCGATCAGGCCCTTCTCGAGGCCGACCGCCTCGAAGATCTGGGCGCCACAGTAGGACTGCGTCGTCGAGATCCCCATCTTCGAGATCGTCTTGAGCAGCCCCTTGCCGATCGCCTTGACGACGTTGCGCTGGGCCTTCTCGGGGGACTCCATGTCCGGCACCAGTCCGGCGACGACGAGGTCGTCAACCGAATCGAGCATCAGGTACGGGTTGATGGCGGAGCATCCGTAGCCGATCAGGGTCGCCATGTGGTGGACCTCTCGCGGTTCACCGGACTCGAGGATCAGGCCTGCACGGAGGCGGGTGCCGGCGCGGACCAGGTGGTGGTGAACGGCTCCTACAGCGAGCAGGGCCGGGATCGGGACCCGGCGGGGACCGGCGCGACGGTCAGACAGGATGAGGATGTTGAAGCCCTTTTCGATCGCGCTCTCGGCTTCGAGGCAGATCGCTTCGAGCCGGGATTCGAGTCCGGCTTCGGCCTCGGCCACGTCCCAGGTGATGTCGATCGTGTCAGCCCGGAAGATGTCGTGGTTGACGTGACGGATCGTCTCGAGTTCCTGGTTCAGCAGGATCGGCTGGTCGAGACAGAGTTGATGCGCGTGCTGTTCGCTCTCGGTGAGCAGGTTCAGTTCGGCTCCGACCCCGGCCGAGAGGCTCATCACGATCTCTTCGCGGATCGGGTCGATCGGCGGGTTCGTGACCTGTGCGAAAAGCTGCTTGAAGTAGCTGTAGAGAGGTGGACGGTTGTCCGAAAGGACCGGCAGCGCGACGTCGTTGCCCATCGAGCCGATCGGTTCGGCCCCGGTTGCGGCCATCGGGGTGATCAGCACCCGCAGGTCCTCCTGGGTGTAGCCGAAGGCCTTCTGCCGGCGCGGCGTCGGCTGGACGCCGGTCATCGTCACGTAGGCGGTCGGAAGGTCGTCGAAGTGGACCGAGGCGTTGCGGAACCACTCGCCGTACGGCTGCTGGGTGGAAACCTCGCGCTTCACCTCTTCGTCCTCGACGATGCGGTTCTTCTCGAGGTCGACCAGGAACAGCTTTCCGGGCTGGAGGCGCCCGAGGCGTTTGATGTCTTCGGGGGCGATGTCGAGCAAACCGATCTCCGAGCCGAGAACGACCATCCCGTCATTCGTCTCGACCCAGCGGCCCGGGCGGAGGCCGTTCCGGTCGAGGGTCGCCCCGATCACACGGCCGTCGGTGAAGCAGACGGCTGCCGGACCGTCCCAGGGCTCCATCAGGCAGGAGTGGTAGGCGTAGAAGCCCTTCAGTTCTTCCGAGAGGTCGTCCCGGCCCTGGTAGGACTCGGGGATCATCATCATCGCCGCATGGGGCAGCGAACGGCCGGCGAGCATCAGCAGTTCGAGGACGTTGTCGAAGGTGGCGGAGTCCGAGCCGTCCGGCCGGACGACCGGGGTGATCTTCTGGAGGTCCTCGCCGAAGAGCTCCGACTGGAGCTGGGACTCGCGGGCCCGCATCCAGTTGATGTTTCCGCGAAGCGTGTTGATTTCGCCGTTGTGGGCGATCAGGCGGAAGGGATGGGCCAGGTCCCAGCTGGGGAAGGTGTTGGTCGAGAAGCGAGAGTGAACCAGCGCCATGGCGGAGCGGACACGCTCGTCCCTTAGTTCGGGATAGAACCCGGGCACCTGATACGAGGTGAGCATTCCCTTGTAGACGATCGTGCGGGAGGAACATGAGGCGATGTAGAGCTCTTCTCCCGCTGCGATCTCGCAGACCCGACGGATCACGTACAGCTTCCGTTCGAAGGCGTCCTGATCTTCCAGGTGGCCTTCCCCGGCACCGATGAAGAGCTGGGCGACATGCGGTCGGGACTGGTCGGCGGTGCTGCCGACGTGCGCGGTATCGACCGGAACGTCCCGCCAGCCGAGCACCACCTGACCTTCTGCTTCGGCAGTCTGCGCGATCAGGGTCTTCAGCTCGTCGCGCCGGGCCTCGTTCTCGCGCGGCAGGAAACACATGGCGATTCCGTACTGACCGGTCGGCGGCAGGTCCACCCCGGCTTCCTCCCGGAAGTAGAGGTCCGGGATCTGGATCAGGATCCCGGCCCCGTCTCCGGTGCTGGCATCGGCACCTGCGGCCCCGCGATGCTCGAGGTTTTCGAGGGCGAGCAGGCCCTGGCTCACGACTTCGTGGCGAGGCACGTTGTCGAGGCGCGCAACCATGGCGACGCCACAGGCGTCGTGTTCGTTTATCGAGTCGTAGAGGCCGTCGCGGGTCGCGGACGACGGGACAAAATCAGTCATTTTTGCGCGCTTGTCATGCCGCAGAGCGGCGTTTGGTTGAAAGAGACACGTATGCGCAGCGGCGGGAACCGCTGTACGAGGTGGGCCAGGCCACCCGGGCAGTTTACCGAAGGTCAGTGACCCTCATATGTCCGGCGGGCCAAACCGCCTGGGCCGTCAGGAGAGCCCGGAACTGCGCTTCTCATACTCCTCGCGACGGCCTGAATCGGCGTGTGCGAGCACCTTGTCCGCGCCAGTCATCTCGAAGACCCGTTCCCGGAGCGCCCGGGGAAGCAGCCGGACAGGCGCGTCCAGCCACTGGTTGCGAGCCGGGACCCAGATCTCGCTGCCGCCCTCAGCAAGGGCCCGGACGACCGCGTTGGCGATGTCGTCGGGGGCCAGCTTGTCCATCAACGGGATGTCCGGAAGTCCGGCTGCGAGTTCGGTGTTGACCAGTCCCGGGAGCACCCAGGAGATCGATACGCCCGTCCCTTTCAGCTCGGCCCGAACCGACTCTGAAAAACCGATGACCCCGAACTTGGTCGCGCAGTAGGTGGCGCCCCCGGGCATCCCCGCCTTGCCTGCCTGGGAGGCGATGTTGACGATCCTGCCCCTTCGCCTCGGCTTCATCCTGTCCATCGCGGCCTGGGTCCCGTTGATGACGCCCAGAAGGTTCACGTCGATCATCGCCCGGGTCGCTTCGCGCGACTCTGCTTCAATTGGCCCAAGCATCATCACGCCGGCGTTGTTGACCAGGCAGTCGATCGGACCGAGCTCGGCTTCGACATCATCGAGGAAGAGGTCGAAACCGTCCCGATCTGTCACGTCCAACGGCTTCCCGACCGCGCCGCGCCCGACCTCTTCCGCCGCTTCCGCGGCCATCTCCGCGTGGATGTCACCTATCGCGACCCTCGCCCCGGCGTCAGCCATGGCCCCCGCGGTCGCCTTTCCAATGCCGGCCGCACCGCCGGTCACCGCCACAACTGCTCCCTCAAGCATGTGTTCCATGGTCGCCAAAGTAACCTCTTTCTCTCCTTGCCGTTCGCAGACCTTATCCCCACGGGCCTCTCGAGCCTGCCCCTCGCCGCCGGTGACCCCGCTGCCGGAGTCGGCCTGTTGACCGCCCTGGTCGCAGGGATCGTTTCGTTCCTTTCTCCCTGCGTGCTGCCGATCGTCCCCGGTTACCTCTCGGCAGTCTCGGGCATCTCGGTCAACGATCTCGACCGGGCCGACTGGCGCAAGGTGCTCGTCCCCAGCCTGATCTTCTGCGCCAGCTTTTCGGCCGTCTTCATCCTGCTGGGAATGGGCGCGACCAAGATCGGCTCGCTGCTCAGCGATCACCGTGACGTGCTCGACAAGGTCGCCGCCGCGCTGATCATCGCCATGGGGGTGCTGTTCGTCGCTTCCTTCTTCGTGACCCGTCTGAACAAGGAATGGCACGTGGACGCGCTAATGCAGCGTGCCGGCAAGGGCGGTCCGCTGGTCGCCGGTGCAGCGTTCGCATTCGCCTGGACACCCTGTATCGGGCCAACTCTCGGCGCAATCCTCTCGGCCGCTTCGCTGACCGACTCGGCCGCCCGGGGGGCGCTGCTGCTCGCCGTCTATTCGGCCGGCCTGGCGATTCCCTTCCTGCTGACCGCGCTTGCCTTCAACCGGATGACCACGGCCTTCGCCGTCGTCAAGAGGCATTACGGCGTGATCATCATGGTCGGCGGAGTGATCCTGATCATCATGGGTGTACTGATCTGGACAGGCGAGCTCTACCGCCTCAACATCGAGATCCAGAACTGGATGAGCGAGAGCGGCCTCGACTTCTGGAGTTCGGTCTGACCCGGTCCTGACCGGTCAGCCAGTTCAGTTCCAGCGGCCCGGGTTGTCCGGCATCCCGGGAGTTTCCGGCGTTGCCGGTTCCTCACGGGTACCGGGGGTGACTGTCACCAGTTCCTCGGCGATCGCTTCCACTTCCTCGAGCTCGTCGCCCTCCATGTCGCGTGAGCAGACGATGTGAAACCGGCCCGTCCCGATGTTCGCGTCGGGCACGATCGGAAGGCCGCGGATCTCCTCCCATCCGAGTCGCTCGACCTCGAACGGGTTCATCCGTACCTCTGCTGCCGGGAAGGGACAGGTGGCATTGTGATGGTCGATCGCCTTCGAGATCGCCTCGAGGTTCTTCGATTCGGCCGAGCTCATGATCCGATCATGACACAGCCCACCCGGCCGAACCGAAGCCCCGGACATCCATCGCTTACCTGAGTCCGTTCATCCATTCATTTCTTGCGTGAACGGACGGGTGCGACAGGGAGGCGCGTCAGCGCCGACTCATTTGTTGGTCCAGACGACTCCCACCCCGCCGAAGCCGAGGTCGTTCCTGGTCTGTTCGGTCAGGTCCCAGTCACGGCCGGCGATGTAGGGGCCGCGGTCGATCACCCTCGCGACAACGGTCCGGTTTCCGTACTGGAGGGTCACCCTGGTTCCGCAGGGCAGGTACTTGTGGGCGACTCCACGGGTCGACGGGGTCAGGGTTCCGCCACAGGCGACGCCGTTGCCGTAGAGCCCGGGCCCGTAATAGGAGGCGTGGCCGGGCCGCAGGGCGCTGAAGCGACGGCGCAGGGTCGAGTCACCCGTCGACCTCGCGCTCGCGGCCGCAAAGGCCCGGAAGCTGTAGTCACCGGCGCTTCGCGGCTTCCAGCGAACCCGGAAGCGGCCGTTGGCCCGGCTACTGGTGGTGACCACGCCCTCGCCGCGAACCCTGACCTTCACCTTCCTCGCCCCCCGCGGCAGGATCGTCCCCCGAATCAGCAGGCTCTCGCCGATCCGGACGTAGCGCTCGGACCTGGCGAGCCGGATGTGGCCGATCACCACGACCCTGCGAGCCGCGGAGCTTCGGCCGTCGTTGGTCAGAACCCGAAGGCTGGAGCTCTTCCTTGCCCGGACCTTTGCCTTGAAGCGGCCGTCGGAGTCGGTCTTCACCTTGCGGAGGGTCAGCCAGCGGCCGCCCGTACGCGCCTGGATCCGAACGGCACCCGCGTAGGGGTTGCCCGTCTTGCCGCGCAGGCGGAACCGTCCCCCGAAATTGACGGTTCGGTCGGCGACTTTCAGAACCACTGGGCCCCGGAAAACCGGCTTGCTCTCGGCGATTCCGGTCGAACCGGTCGGTCCGGCAGGCTCGAGAACGGCGGCTGATGCACTCGAGGTAAGCGCCAGAGTGCTCGCCAGAAGAGCGATCAGGCAAACGGGCGCACGGAAAATCCGGCGTGAAGTCATCTTTGGCTTTCTCCTTTTCGGCGCCTGCGGGGTTAGCTGACGGATTCGGGAGTTCCGTCCTGGTCGTCCCTTCCGGCGGATCACCACCGGATTCACCCCATGCGGCCATTGGCCGCGGTTGGTTTCCCCGCCTCCCGACTGAGGGAGCTCGGCGCAAGTGGCAAGGCGGCACTCGATGCCGTCCTGCCGATTGTTAGCGTTTTGTGAGCACGGGAGTCTGCGGCAGCCAGTCCGGGCTGTGTGTGCGGTTCTTCACACCGCAGGAAGCCCTGCAAATCGGGATACTCAAGCTGTGAGCGGCATTCCCAAGATCGCCCTGGCCCAGGTCAACCCGACCGTCGGCGATCTGGACGAGAACGCTGCCTTGATCACGGAATGGATCGAACAGGCCGATCATGCCGGGGCGGAGATGGTGGTCTTCCCGGAGCTGGTGCTCACCGGCTATCCGGCCGAGGATCTATACCTGCGCCCCGACTTCATTGCTGCAGCCGGACAGCGACTGGCCGAGATCGCCTCGAGGGTAGGGGACATCACGGCCGTCGTCGGTTTTCCTGACCCGGTCGGCAATCCGGTTGGCCGTGCGATCTCGGCTAACGCGACCGCGATCATCCGCGATGGCACGGTCCGTGAGACCTACCACAAACGGCTTCTGCCGAACTACGGGGTCTTTGACGAGTACCGGACCTTCAGAAACGGGTCCGGCCCGCTGGTGATCGATGACCTCGGCATCCGGCTCGGGGTGACCATCTGCGAGGACTGCTGGGTGCCGGACGACCCGATCTACGAACAGCTCGCGCCGGGGGCGGAGATGATCGTCAACTCGTCCGCTTCGCCATACCATCGCGGCAAGGGCCGGGAGCGGGAGGAGATCTTCAAACGGGTGGCCGCGGAAAAGCAGGCCGCAGTCGCCATGGTGAACATGGTGGGCGGCCAGGACGAGCTGATCTTCGACGGCTCCAGCGTCCTGATCGCTCCCGACGGCACGGTCCTCGCGCGGGCCGGCCAGTTCACCGAGGACCTGCTGGTCTTTGGTCCAGCCGAGCAATCGACACCGGTTGCCGACTGGATGGACGACCTTGACGAGGTCTACACCGCACTGGTCACAGGCCTTCGGGACTACGTCGTCAAGAATGGCTTCGGACACGTCGGACTCGGACTCTCCGGGGGGATCGATTCCGCCCTGGTAGCGGCCCTCGCCGTCGATGCTCTCGGTCCGGACAAGGTCACCTGCGTGGTCATGCCCTCGCCTCACTCCAGTGGCGAAACCCAGGCCGATGCGCGCGAGATGGCCGGCCGCCTCGGAACCGAGCTGATCGAGTTCTCGATTCAGGAGCCGATGGACGCCTTCGACCGGATGCTCGGCGTCGACGGCACCGGACTCGCCGCGGAGAACCTCCAGGCACGGATCCGGGGAAACCTGATGATGGCTCTTTCCAACAGCCGAGGCTGGCTGGTGCTGACAACCGCGA
Source organism: Solirubrobacterales bacterium (assembly GCA_036780865.1). Lineage (GTDB taxonomy): Bacteria > Actinomycetota > Thermoleophilia > Solirubrobacterales > 70-9 > 67-14. Next base: position 12,530 of record DAIQCC010000023.1, read on the forward strand.
ACAAGAGCGAGACTTCGGTCGGCTACTCGACGCTCTACGGCGACATGGCCGGCGGGCTCGCGCCGATCAAGGACGTTCCCAAGACACTGGTCTACGAACTCTGTCGGCACCGGAACGGCTCGTCTCCGGTGATACCCGAGTCGATAATCGACCGACCTCCGTCGGCTGAACTGCGCCCCGGGCAACTCGACACCGACTCCCTGCCGGATTACGACCAGCTCGACAGGATCCTCAGAATGTACGTCGAGGACGATCTCGGCCCGACCGAGATCGCGGCTCGCGGCGAGGATCCGGAGGTGGTTGCCGACGTCGTCGCCAAGGTGGACCGGGCCGAGTACAAACGCCGCCAGTCTCCCCCCGGCCTCAAGGTCACGACCAAGGGCTTCGGCAGGGACCGTCGCATGCCGATCACGAACCGTTATCGGCCGTGGACGGCCGATAACGATTAGCCACAAGCAAGTCGGCGAGCTTCGCCCCGCCTCCCGGTTCAACCCGTCCGCCCACAGAATCCTCGACGGATGGGCGGACTCTGCCTTGTGACAGGACTACGGCTTGACGAACTGCGAGAGGTCAGCTCCTTCCGGAGCTTCCCGGACTGCCATCGTCATCTGGGCAACGGCGCAGACGCGTCCGTCCCCGTCCTTCACCTCTGCCCGCCAGACCCATGTCATTCGACCGCGGTGAATCGCGTTTGCGACAACCTCGACGTCACCGCTGGAAATCGGTTTGAGCAGGTTGACCGAGATGCTCTGCCCCATTGCGATCCGGCCTTCCGGCAGAACCGCCTCGGCCGTGGCCATCGAGCAGACGCTCTCTACCAGGCTTGCCATGACACCGCCATGCATGATCGCCATCGGCTGGCGATGGTCGTCTCGCATCTTGAGGCGGACGATGGCTGCGTCGGGATCGGAGGAGATCCACTCGGTGCCGAGCAGATTGTCGAACGGGGATTCGGGAAGCTTTACGTCTGGCATCAGCCGGGGACTATAAACCCATAGGGTGTGCCCTCATGCCGTTGAGTGAGGACAGCCGGGCGCTCCTGCAGCTGCTGCTTGGACGAGGAAAGAGTTACGCGGACATCGCCGGTCTGCTCGGGATCGATGAGGCCGAAGTCCGGAACCGGGCCGCCAGAGCGTTGGGCGAGATTGATCCCTCCGCACCGGCCCCCGACCCCGACCTGACGGACTATCTCCTCGGACAGGCCGATCCGATCGGTCAGGCCGAGGTGAAGCGCATGATCTCCGGGGACCCGGAACTCAGGGAACGCGCCGACTCGCTTGCCGACCAGCTCAGGCTCCTGGTGCCAGCCGCGAAACTTCCCGATCAGCCCAGAGGCGAGACGGCGCCTCCCCCCACAACCGGCGACAGCAGCCCTTCATCTGGCCCGTCATCCGGCGGCGAGAACGCGAGATCCCCGGAAAGCGGTCGGTCCGGACTTGGATCGATCAGCAGCCACCAGCGTCGGCTGATCGCCGTCCTGTTGGGCGCAGCATTGCTGGCGGCAGTCGTGATCCTGCTCGTCACCGGCGCCTTTGGCGGCGGGTCCGACGATGGCGGCGAGACCCCGGAGCCTTCCCCCACCGTTGCGGTACTTCAGCCGGTCGGCAATGAACAGGGTTCCGGGCAGGTCCAGTTTGGGTTCGCCGGCACGTCGCTGGCGGCGAACCTTGGCATCAATGATCTCGAGGCAAACCGCAAGGGCCAGGGCTACGTGATCTGGCTTTACGGCTCGACCGGCGCTTTCCCCATCTACGCGACGCGGGTCGGTGAAGCAGGGGCGATCAATGGCCAGATCGACGTAAACGAAGCAGTCATCTGTCTGATCGCTGCCGACGTCTTCCCGAGCCTGAGAGTCTCGAGGGTGAACAACAAGGACTTCACCGAGGCGCTCCAGCAGGCCCGGACGACCAACCAGTCCGACGTCCGGCTGCCCGAGTACACCGGCAGTACAGTCCTCGAGGGCCAGATCTCGATGCCCCAGGACGCCAAGGACACGATCGTCCCCATCTGCAACGGGACAGCGAACCAGACCCAGGCCGAGTAGCGCCACCGGCGGGGCGAAGCCCGCCGACTACTTGAGAATCTTGCCCGGGTTCATAATCCCGGCCGGATCGAGCCGTTCCTTGATGCCGGCCAGCGCGTCGATTCCGATGGTGCCGATTTCGCCTTCGAGCCAGGTGGCATGATCGCTGCCGGTGGCGTGATGGTGAGAGAGCGTCCCGCCCGCCTTCTGGATCGCCTCACAGGCCGCATTCTTTACTTTGGGCCAGTTGGAGGCGCCGCCGTCGGGACCCTGGCTTGAGATCACCGTGAAGTAGAGCGATGCGCCGTCCCGGTAGGCGTGGGAGAGGTGACACATCACGATGCCATCCATTTGCTGCGCGGAAAGCGCAGTTTCGATCGCCTTGCGAACGGACTGGTAGAGATTTCCGTGTCCGCTCCACTGCTGGGCAGTCTCCAGCGTCTCGACCAGCACGCCGCGATCGAGCAGGGCCTCGCGCAGGTACGGGCCGTGGAACCTGCCCTTCTCCCATCCCCGACCGGCAGCCTGGCCGAGGTAGACCGCGCCGCCGCGGCGGAGTGCGGTCGCCACCGCGGAGCGGCTCCGATGCACTGTCGCGGAAGTGCCCTCGTAGCCGGTGATCACCAGCGAGCCTCCATCACGGCCTCGCACCTTGAGATAGCGCCGGAAAAGCGATCCGGCCGCCCCGGATGGAAGTGACATGGCGAGGTTGACCTCGGTCTCGAGCCCGTCCGAGACGCGAATGATCGTCGGCAGGCTGTCGTTCTGCGCCAGGGTCCGAACGATCTCGTTGCCGGCCTGGAAATTCTCGACGATCCAGGCTTCGTAACGGCGGGCCTGCGGTAGCGGGCGGATTCGCACCTCCAGGTCGGGGATGACCCCGAAGATTCCCTCCGAGCCGACCACCAGTTCGCGAAGGGAAGGCCCGATCGAGGTGTGCGGCGTAGCGATCGTGGAAAGTTCACCTTCCGGCGTGAGCAGGCGAATCGAGCTGACCAGGGAGTCGAATCGGCCGTAACCGCTGGACGACTGCCCGGCGGAACGGGTTGCTGCGAAGCCCCCGATCGTCGCGAACTCGAAGGACTGGGGGAAGTGTCCAAGCGTGAAACCTCGGCCCTTGAGGAGCGCTTCGGCTTCCGGACCCCGCAGCCCGGCCCCCAGGCGCGCGGTCAGCGATCGTTCATCGATCTCGATGCCCCTCAGTCCCGCAAGATCGAGGCTGATCACGGCATCGTGATGGCCTTTCAGCGGGGTGACTCCCCCAACGACGCTGCTTCCTCCACCGAACGGCACGACCGCAACGCCCGACTCGGCACAGGCCCCCAGAATCGCCGGGATACGCTCGGCATCGTCAACGACCAGCACTGCATCCGGCGCATTGTCCAGCTCGCCGGAGCGAAGCGCCAGGAGGTCCAGATAGTTCTGACCGTTGGCATGGCGGATGCGGTCCTCCGGGCCGGTGAAGACGTTCTCGCTGCCGGCAGCCTCGACCACGGCATCCGGGATCCGGACGGCATCCGGGATCCGCACCTCACCGATCGCCGGGGGCCGGCCGTCATCGCGGGTCTCGATGCCCCTTTCGGCCAGAAGACGCTCGCCGGCCGCCCCCAGATCAGCCGGTTCGTCCGGATCGCCCCATCCCCACCAGCGGGTGTCCCTTCGGGGCTCGGTCACTTCTCTTCTTCCTCGCCGAAGATGCCGGTCAATGCCTCCAGTGCCTCGTCCAGCAACTCCCGTTGACCTTTCTTCATCGAGAAACCGGCGATCCTCGCGGTGCCGCGGAGCGTGTTCACAGTGGTCAGGCTGACTTCGGCCTGTCCGTCTGCGTCGGTGATTCTCACCTCGAACGACTGTCTGACGAGGTGGGCTTCGTACGGAGTTCCCTCGAGTTCGTGCTCCCACTCGTAACGCCCCGGACGGGTGGCAGCGGTGCAGCGGTAGTCAAGCCTGAGCATGCGACCGGAGTCGGCCCCGAGCACGGCCGTCCAGCGGGTGCGGGCTGCACCTGCCCCGCCGGCGACGTCCTCTACCCGGACGACCCTGGGCCACCACTCGGGTAGACGCGCCGGATCGCTGACCAGGTCATAGACCTGATCCGCCGAGGCCGGGAAACGCTTCTTTCGAGTGACCGTCGGCAAGCCGGGTCAGCTGTCGGCGAGACGGCGAAGATCCCGCACCAGAAGCGCGTGCTTCAGTTCGCTGAGCACGGTAGCCATGCGCTCGAGGCTCTCGATCGCCTCCTTGCGTCGCTGCGGGTTCCGCGAAGCGAGTTTCGGGGCCAGCAGGGTCTCGATCAGGTTGACTTCCCGGTCGGCGGAGGTCTTGAAGAGCTTCAGGTTCCTGGCGCCGACACCGGAGCGGGCCAGCTCGTTCGCGGCCCTGACGATCTCCATGTCGGTCTCGTCGTAGACGGCACGGCCGTTCTCGTTCTGAGGCGTGACCAGGCCGAACTCGGCGAGCTCCCGGATGAACTCGGCTCGCGCCCCCGTCTCCTCGATCACGTCGTCCAGCGAAAAACGCGAGCTGGTGGTGCCGATCAGCTTGGCCCGGCGGGCTGTGTTCGAGGAACTGCCGGAGAGGCCGCTGACCGACGGACCTGCGGCCAGCTCCTGCCTGATCACCCGAAGCGGAAGGAACTCGTCGCGCTGAAGTCTCAGGACCGTTCGCAAACGATCCACGTCCGCCTGGCTGTACAGCCTGTAGCCGCCCTGGGTGCGGCGCGGGGTGACCAGTTTCTGGTCCTCGAGATAGCGGATCTTCGAGATCGAGACGTCGTCGAATTCCTTGCTCAGCAGCTTCGCGACGGCCCCGATGGTCAGGGCCTTGCGTGGACGGCGGGGTGCCATCTGGCCGGCTTCGGCGACGTTCTGGTCACTGAGGGTCATCTCAACGCTCCAGGTAGGTGAGTTTGTATTTTCCGACCTGGATCTCGTCGCCGTCCTCGAGTCGCTGCGACTCGATCCTCCGGCGGTTGACATAGGTCCCGTTCAGCGAGCCGAGGTCATCGATGTAGGTGCCATCACCGCGGGCGACCAGCAGCGCATGGTTTCGCGAGACGGTGACGTCATCGAGAAACACGCCGGCGTCAGGGCTGCGTCCGATCGCGATCCGTTCCTCCTCCATGGGGAAGGTCTCCCCCGCGCGGCCCCCTCCGCTCCTGATTACGAGTGCGGCGCCGGTGCGTTCCACTTCGGCGTCGATGTCGACAGCCTCGATCTCACCGGTTTCACCGACCTGGTAGGTAGATGTTCCCTGTTCATCTCCCCCTTCCCGGCGGCCAATGAAGGTTCCGCACTTCTGGCAGTAGTTGGCGGCCTCGGGGTTGATGAATCCGCATTCGGGGCAATGGGTCGCCATGTACCCATTATAGGGAGCAGTCCCTAACCCTCAACCGGGGCTTTACTGTTGGGCCGATTCTCCCGATTGAGTCGCTTCGAGCGCCTGGATCCTGTCGCGGCCGACCCGGGCATAAAGGTAGGTGGCGATGGCCCCCAGCACGACGCCGAGTGCGAGCAGCGCCGCGGGCACCCAGCTGTCCCACATCATCGCCAGCAGAAGTGAAGCCATGACCGGGAAGACCGCCACCCGGCCGAACCAGTTCACCTCGATGTCGACTCCCTTCGAGAGTCCCCACCTGGCCAGCATGAGGGTCGCGACCTCCCGCAGCAGCAGAAGCACCAGCAGCCAGCGGGGCAGGAGCTCGAAATGCCAGCAGACGACCAGCCCGGAAAGGATTGTGAGCCGGTCGATCACAGGATCCATCAGAGCGCCGAGCCGGCTGTACTGGCCTGTGACCCTGGCCAGGAAGCCGTCCACGTAGTCACCTCCCGAGATCAGGAAGAAGAGAAAGGCCGCGGTCAGGTCCCTGCCGTCATCGGAGCTGAATGCGACATAGAGGAACAGGGGAATGCCGATGATCCGCAGGTAGCCGATCAGGTTCGGGATCGTGAAGGGGCGAAGCGGCTGGCCGGCCCGGGTGGGTGCGGGTTCGGCACCGGTCCGGTCGAGTCCGAAGAGACGCCGGATCCTGCCCTTGCCGAAGGGTGCAGCGTCGCCCATCGCCTCTAGCCGGCCAGCGAGGCGTAGATGCGGGCGATCTCGTCGGCACCACCTTCAACCGGGATCCGGTGTTCGGCACCGGTACGGCGTTCACTGCCCTCATAAATTCCGTCGGCGAGCCCCCGCCTGCCGACGACCACCCGAAGTGGACATCCCAGGAGTTCCGCATCGGTGAGCTTCTGGCCCGGTCCGGCATCCCGGTCGTCATAGAGGACCTCGAAGCCGGCCTCGAGCAGCTCCTCGTACAGGCGGTCGGCTTCGGCCCGTTCCGGTTCGGTCGACTTCGAGAGCGAAACCAGGTGGATCTGCCAGGGCGTGATCGGGGGCGGCCAGGAAAGGCCCTTCTCGTCGGCGAACTGCTCGGCCGCCGCGGCAACGATGCGGGCGGGGCCGATTCCGTAGCAGCCCATGACGATCGGCTTCTCCTTGCCGTCCTCGTCGAGGTAGGTCGCACCCAGCGGAACCGTGTAGCGGGTCCCGAGCTTGAAGATGTTGCCGACCTCGATGGCAGGAACGAGCTCTATCGGGTGGCCGTCATCGGTGGTGTCACCTTCCACCACGGCCCGAACGTCCGCTTCCTCGAAAGCGAAATCGCGACCAGGCTCGACCCCCTTGAGGTGCCGGTCGGGTGCGTTCGCACCGCTGATCAGTCCGGCGCCCTGAATCGCCCGGTCCTTGAGGATGCGAACCGAGGCACCGACCGGACCGATGAATCCGGCCGGCCCGAGCTTCTCCGCGATCTCCTCTTCGCGGGCCGGGCGACTGGCGATGCCCAAGGCGTTTGCGAGCTTGATCTCGTTCAGCTGGTGATCGCCCCGCACGAGAACGAGCACGAACTCGCCTTCATCGGTGACTACCGGTACCGACTTGATCAGGATGCCGGGGTCCACTCCGAGGAAATCCGCTACTTCGGTGACCGTCTTCAGCGAGGGAGTTTCGACTTCCTCCGGGCCCGCCAGCGCCTCGCCCGGATGGACCGGCCGGGGATTCGCGCTGGCCACTTCGACGTTGGCTGCGTACCCGGGCGCCAGGGCGATCGTGTCCTCGCCGGCCGCGCAGGGAGCCATGTATTCGTGGGCGGCGGATCCGCCCATCATGCCGACGTCGCTCTCGACCCGGTACCACTGCAGACCGGTCCGATCGTAGATCCGGTCGTAGGCCTCGATGCAGAGGTTGTACATCTCGTCCAGTCCGGCCTCGTCACGGTCGAAGCTGTAGGCGTCCTTCATCACGAATTCGCGGGTGCGGAGGATGCCGGCTCGCGGGCGAGGTTCGTCGCGCTCCTTGGTCTGTATCTGGTACACGAGCTGTGGAAGGTCACGGTAGGAGCGGATCTCGTTGGCCATGTGGCCAGTGACGCATTCCTCGCCGGTCATGGCCAGCACCATCGGCGATCCCTTGCGGTCCTCGAGCTTCATCAGCTCGTCGATGGAGTACCGGCCGGTTTTCTCCCAGGGATCCGCGGGCTGAAGCACGGGCATGGATATCTCCTGGCCGCCGATCCGGTCCATCTCCTCGCGGATGATCTGCTCGACCGTGCGGTGTGCTCGCCAACCAGCTGGCAGATAGGTCCAGAGGCCGGAGCCCATCTGCCGGACCATCCCGGCCCTGACCAGGAGTTTGTGGCTGATCGCCTCCGCATCGGCGGGTGGATCCTTCAGCGTGGGCAGCAGTGTTCGGGAGAGCCTCGTCATCGATGGCCAGATTATCTGTCGGCCGTGACTTCGGCCTCGGCCACGCGATAGAAGTCGGGAGCGTGACCCCTGCCGGCCATTGACAGCTCCCGGCTCATCGCCTCGGCGGTCGAGACGTCCCAGCACTTTTGGAGGCCACGTACTCGCAGGAAGTCGTCCAGCGTCTCGGGGTCGAGCCCGAAACGAAACGGCTCTCCCACTCTCGCGACCTGCGCGCTCCAGGGCGGCTCGTCGCTGCCTTCCCGCTCCAGCAGTGCGACGTCGATGTAGGTGAAGATGAGCCGACTGCCAGGGGCGCAGGTTTCACGGAACCATCCGAGGGTTTGATCGACAGCTTCCGGCGTCAGGTAACTGAGAACTCCCTCCCAGATGCAGACGCTGAGGCTGCCTTGCTCAAAGCCCGCTGCCTCGAGGGGAACCCCGACGCCTTCGTCGAGCAGGTCGAAAGGAACGTAGACGAGGTGCGTTTCCGTGGAGCCCTGACGTCTTGCCAGCCGGGCCTTCTTCCTTTCCTGGGTCGGCCTCTGGTCCAGCTCGAAGACCGTAAGGTCACGGCCCGAGCCGAGCCTGAGCGCCCTGGTGTCGTAGCCGGCGCCGAGGATCGCCATCTGCATTGCCCCGGACTCGATGGCCGAGTTCACCGCGTCATCGATCAGCTTCGTGCGAATGGCAACTGACGGCCTCGAACCCGGCCAGTTGCGGTCGATGTAGGAGCAGACGAGGCGGCGTCCCGCACGGGTTCTCGCCAGGACCGCTCCGAGTTTCAGCCTCCCGTCGAGGAAGCATTCCGCGTAAGGGTCGAAGAAGAGGCGCTCCTGCTCAGGACGCGCCGATTCGATGGCACGAAAGAGGGCAACGTACTCCGCGGTCCTGCTCGGCCCTTCCGGCATCAGTGAAAGGACATGCTACGCGCGGGGGCGGTATAGGGCGCCGACGACGTTTCGGGTCGAGGAGG
>DAIQCC010000023.1:21270-29012 GCA_036780865.1 Solirubrobacterales bacterium
TTGGGCCCCTCTTCTGTTTGGGGGTGTGGGCGGTGTTTTTGCCCCCCCCCGCGCCACCACTTATGCCCTCGTGAACCGGCGGCCGGCGGTCGGCGAGACGTCCTCGTCGACCAGAAGTTTGTCGTTCTCGGCCTTCTGCGAGGCCTCGTGTTCCATGCGGGCGATCTTCTCCGGGGTCAGGTCACCGGCGTTCTCGTCCTCGATCTTCTTCACCCAGGCCTCGCCCTCGGCGGACTCACGTTCGTCGAACTCGACCTCCCCGCCGCGATCGAGCGAAAGCTCGATCTGCTCGAAGAGAGTGTCGACGAGCTGCGAGGTCGGAACTTTCTTGATCGCCTTTCCCTTGGCGAAGACGACGCCCTCGTTCTTGGCTCCGGCGATGCCGAAGTCGGCACCCTTTGCTTCACCGATCCCGTTCACGGCACATCCCAGGACGGCGACCTCGATCGGATCCTCATAGCTCTCGAGCCGCTGCTCGACTTCGGCGACGACCGCGTCCATGTCGAACTGGAGCCGGCCACAGGTCGGACAGGCGATGAGCACGGGTCCGCGCTCGCGGAGCTTGAGCGCCTTGAGGATCTCCCAGGCGACCTTGACCTCCTCCTCGGCGTGGAAGGTAGAGAGGCTGATCCTGATCGTGTCCCCGATGTCGTCGGCGAGCAGCGCTCCGAGGCCGACCGCGCTCTTCAGCGACCCGGACCACTTGGTCCCGGCCTCGGTGATGCCGAGGTGGATCGGATACGGGATCTTCTCCGAAAGGAGGCGGTTGGCGGCAATCGTGTTCGGCACGTTGGTCGACTTGATCGAAACCTTGAAGTTGGTGAAATCCAGCCCCTCCATCAACTCGACGAACTCGGTGGCCGCAGTTACGAGGGCCTCGACCGGGTTCTCCCTTTCCAGGGTGTGGAGGTGCTTCGGAAGGGATCCGGAGTTGACCCCGATCCGCATCGGCGTGCCCTTGAGGTTGGCCAGTTCGGCGACCTCCGCGACCTTGTCGCGGCCACCGATGTTGCCGGGGTTCAGCCTGATGCAGTCGGCCCCTGCCTCAATCGCCTTCAGTGCGAGGGTGTGATTGAAGTGGATGTCGGCGATGATCGGAATCGGCGACTGCTTGACGATCGTCTTCAGCGCCTCGATGTCCTTGTCCCTCGGTACGGCCACGCGAACAACGTCGGCACCTGCCTCGGCGACCTTGTTGATCTGCTCCATGGTCGCCTCGAGATTGGCGGTCTCCGTCTTGGTCATGGTCTGGACGACCACAGGGGCGCCGCCCCCGACCGGTACCCGGCCAACGAATATCTGTCGTTTTGATGCCACGTATGCAGGCTACCGGAGCGGATTCCCGACCGGATCACTCCGTCGGTGAAGAACCGGAAACTCCCTACCTGCCGGCCCAGGACTCCAGAACCCAGCCCAGGTCCTCGCTGGATGCGGCAGGATCGATGATCAACTGCCGCGGGTCGGGGTCGTGCGCCTGGCCGGTTATCCGCCGTGCGGCAGAGCTGATCCCGCGCCCGATCGCGCCGGGCTTCCGCCGGGGCAGGATTCCCCTGTCAATCCGCGCTTCCGGCTCGTGAATGAGGCTGCGGCCGAGCGGATTACCTCCCTCTGCCCATTTCATACCGGCTTCGATGGCCGAATCGACGTCAGCTGCCAGACCGAGTTCCGAAGCCGCCCTCAGGGCTATCGGGGCGACCGCGATCTGGGTCACTGCGAGGACCGGGTAGATCACCGCAGCTCCGGACCGGACCGGATCGATCAGCCCGGGCCAGGCTCCGTCCTTCCGCTGGAGACCCAGCAGGCCACCGACCAGCCTGTCAACGGGATCTCGAAGTTCTTCGTCACCGGCCCTCACCATCTGGCACAGCGCGTGCAGCAGGTGGAACTGGCTCGCAACTGGAACGGCATTACCCAGGCGGGGCACGTGAACGTCGCGCGAGAGTCCTCCCGGCGTAATCCGGGAGAGGATCTCCGAACGGACGTCACCAAAGAGACCCGAGGCAGGGTCGCCAGTCAGGACGGAACTCTCGACCAGCCCAGAGGCGAGCCACGAAAGCTGTTCGAGCGGAACCTTGTCGAAGCCGCGCACGGAAGCACGACGGATCAGGCCGTCGATCTCCCCGATCGCCTCTCCCCCGGCCCGGGACTCCGCCCACAGGGCAAGACCAAGCTCACCGACGCTGACCCCACTGCCGCCCAGGTCACCGAGGATCCGCGTCCGGAGCGCGCCGGTCGAGAATGGCTGCTCCGTGTCCGACTCCTCGGCCCTGAGCAGTCCGAGCAGCACCACGATGCCCGCCTGGAGCGCGGTCGCCGGCTCGGTCTCGTCCTCTACACCCTCAATCCGCGCCGTAGCACGGAACAGACCGCTGGCCACCTGCAGCTCAGGCAACCGCGTAAGTGCGATGCGCTCCAACGCGCGAGGTTCAACCATCTCTCACGAGGTTAGTCGGCGCGGGGTTCGCAGGGGTGGCCGACGACGTTTCGGGCCGAGGAGGCCGCCTCTGCGAATCCCGCGCCCCACTACGCCGAGTAAAGATCCTCGATCTCGGACTGGTACTTCTCTGCGATCGGCTTGCGCTTCAGCTTCATGGTCGGCGTCAGTTCGTCACCGCCCGGAACCCACTCACCCGGGATCAGCTTGAACTTCTTGATCTGTTCCACCCTGGCCAGCTTGCTGTTGGCATCGTCCACGGCCGCGCGGATCGCCGCTTCGATGCGCTCGTCACCGGCGAGATCCTCGAAGGAACCCTCGATCCCGTTCTGGCTCGCCCAGACCGGGGCGAAATCAGGGTCAAGGACGATCAGCGCCACGTTGTAGGGCTTGCCGTCACCGACCGTCACCGCCTGGTTGATCAGCGGCGAAGCGACCTTGAGCTGCGCCTCGATGTTCGCCGGAGACATGTTCTTGCCGGCCGCATTGATGATCAGCTCCTTCTTGCGGTCCAGGATCGAGATGTAGCCGTCCTGGTCGATCTGCCCGATGTCACCGGTGAGCAGCCAGCCGTCGACGATCGTTTCTGCAGTCTTTTCGGGCTTGTTGCGGTACTCCTTCATCACGAAGGGACTGCGGCACATGAGCTCGCCGTCTTCGGCCACGCGCATCTCGACTCCGGGTACGGGAGGGCCAACGGTTCCGATCTTGATCCGTGAAGGCGGATTGATCGAGATCACGCCGCAGGTCTCCGAAAGCCCCCAAAGCTCTCCGACCGGAATGCCGATGGCGTGGAAGAACTCCAGCACCTCGACCGGGGTCGGGGCCGCACCGGCGCTCACCGCGACGGCTTCGTCGAAGCCGAGAGCCACTCGCAGATGCGAGAAGAGAGCCTCGTCGGCGGCTGCCACCGCGGCAGCAAGCTCCTCTGGGACTTCTTCACCGGCCTGTTCGAGGCGGACCTTCTGGATCGCGGCGTTCAGTCCGGCCTGTGCCTTCTCCCGCTGTTCATCCGGCAACCCGGCAAGGTTGCCCTCGAGACCGGCCTTGAGCTTCTCCCAGATTCTCGGGACGGCAAAGAACCAGGCCGGCCGTACCTTCGGCAGGAACTCGATGATCCGCTTCGGGTCGGGACAGATGTGGACCTCGAGTCCATGCATCACAGGCGTGTAGTAGTTGGCACCGCGTTCGGCGATGTGGGCGGCGGGAAGCCAGGAGATCACCCTGCCGCCGTCCGGCGGGATGTCTAGAACGGAATCCATGACCGTGGTCAGCATGGACATGAGGTTGCCCTGGGTGAGGAGTACGCCCTTGGGAGGACCGGTCGTGCCTGAGGTGTAGATCAGGGTGAGCGGATCGTCGAGACCGACTTCGGCGGCAATCGGGGCGGGATCGAATTCAGGATCAACCGACTCGAGCTCCTCCAGGGTCATGTCTCCACCATCGCCGCCGATCACGACCACCTTTTCGAGACCAGGAAGGTTCTTCCGGGCTTCGAGCAGGTTCGCAAGGAAGTCTGGCTCGGTGATGATGATCTTCGTGCCGGAATCCTCGACCACGTATTCGATCTGATCGGGAGCGAGGGTCTGGTAGATCGAGAACGGGAGCGCCCCGATTGAAACTGCGGCCAGGTCGATCGGGATGAAGTCCGAGCGCGCGCCAAGAAGCATGCCGACCCGGTCGCCTCTCTCGACTCCGAGTGACTTCAGGCCGCCGGCAATCGCGCGGACCCGGCGGTCCACGTCGTTCCAGCTGAGTTCCACGCCTTCTTCCTCGGACTTGATCGCCAGCTGGTCACCCTTGCGGGACACCGTGTTCCGGAATGCCTCGTAGAGGTTCTTGAATTCCGGCTCCACCGCGGGTCCGCCATGGAACTCGGTAACCGTCTCGGTCGTCTGCACCTGCTCCTCCTCTGCTCTCTTCCCAAAGCGCTGCGCAGGGGAATCTATCCCAACGCCCGCAGGACGCCTATAGGTGGCGTCCCCTAAAGGGCCGATCCGCGGAGCCGGCCCTTCCACTCACTCTTTGTCTCTTCGGACCGGCGGGTTTCGCGTGGAGGCGGGGCGAACCTCGTCGACTCCTCAGCGAATATTGAATCCTTCGCCGGTGAGCCGGCCTATGTCGTTGTTCAATCCCAGCAGGAAGAGCCCGATGACGAGCACGAACCCGATCAGGCCGGCCCTTTCCATCACCGCGAAGGGCACCGGTCTGCCCCGCACCTTTTCGACGACGCTCCAGAAGATGTGGCCGCCGTCAAGCGGAAGAAACGGGAACAGGTTGATGATTCCCAGCGAGAGGCTGATCAGGGCGACAAGGGTAAGGGCCTCCCGCGCCCCTATGTCCACGGCCTGGCGGGTCACCTCGTATGAACCGACCACTCCCGAAAGCTGTTCGCGCTGCTCCTTTTCGTACAGGCGCGAGAGTGCCGAAACGGTGCTCGAGGTGACGAACCACATGTAGTCCAGCGAGATGCTCGCCGACTCGACCGGACCGGGGTTCACATCTTCCAGCCCGAAGGCGAAGCCGAGACGGTTCCGCTCCACGGTTGCGTCGTATACGGGTGTGATCTCGAGGGTTTTCTGCTGCCCGTCTCGGACCACCACCACGGTCGCCGGCTCTGCCGCTCGGCAGCCGTCGACCTGCTTGCCTGCACACTGGTGGGAGTTGATCTGGTTGGCGATCTCTTCCTGGTCCCCGCTCACCCCGTCGACCGAGACGATGCGGTCACCGGCTTCGAGCTCTCCTGCTGCGGGGGTTCCTGGCTCGATCCGGTCGACGTTCTGGCTCGGCTGCTGGATGCCGAACGCGAGCACCCAGAGGATCACGAAGGCGAGGATTATGTTGACCGCCGGCCCGGCTCCGATCACCACTATCCGCTTCCAGACCGGCTGGTGGTAGTAGCCGCGAGCCGCGATTTCCGGGGGAAGCTCCTCGTCCGGGTTCATTCCGGTGATCCGGACGAACCCTCCCAGCGGGATCGCTCCGATTCCGTACTCGGTCTCCCCCCGCTTGATCGAAACGAGCTTCGGCGGGAAGAAGAGGAAGAAGCGCTCGACCCGCATGCCGGTCGCCTTGGCAGCAAAGAAGTGACCGGCCTCGTGGAGGACGATCAGGGCGCTGAAAGCGAGGAATGCGACTAGAAAGCTCAAGATGCGGTCGGGGTGACTCGGGTCAGTCCCGTCCGGAAATGATCTCAGAAGCGCGTTCCCGGCTCGCTTCATCGACCGCGAAAAGCTCTTCGAACCCCTTTGCGGGGCCGCTTCCCATGTCTTCGAGGGTCTGTTCGATCACCCGTGAGATGTCGGTGAAGGAGATCCCGCCCTCGAGGAAGGCGGCCACTGCGATCTCGTCGGCAGCGTTCAGCACACAGGGGGCGATCCCACCCTCCTTCCCCGCGCTGCGAGCCAGCGCGAGACAGCGGAAGGTGTCGGGATCGGGGGCCTCAAAGTCCAGGCTCCCGACCTGCGCGAGGTCGAGCCGCTGAACCGGCACGTCGGCCCTTTCCGGCCAGGTCAGTGCGTAGGCGATAGGAACCCTCATGTCCGGATAACCGAGGTGCGCCAGGGTGGCGCCGTCCCGGAGGTCGATCAGCGAGTGGACGATCGACTGGGGATGGACCACCACCTCGATCTGCTCGTAGGGAAGGCTGAAGAGGTGATGGGCCTCGATCATCTCGAAACCCTTGTTCATCAGGGTGGCCGAGTCGATGGTGATCCGTCCGCCCATCGCCCAGGTCGGGTGGTCCAGCGCCTCTTCCACCGTGATCCCACCGAGGTCGGTCCGGCCTCGAAACGGGCCTCCTGAAGCGGTCAGGACGATTCGCTCGAGTGCGGCGGGATCCTCGTTCTCGATCAGCTGGAAGAGCGCCGAATGTTCGGAGTCGACCGGCAACAGCCGGGCACCGGTGGCTGCGGCAAGTTCGGTGACCAGTTCTCCCCCGATCACCAGACTTTCCTTGTTGGCGAGCGCGACGTCGATGCCCCCGGTCAGTGCTGCGACGGTCGGTCCAAGGCCGGCCGCTCCAACGATGCCGTTGAGAACGATGTCCGGTGCCGTCAGCCCGATCATCTCGACCCCAGCCGTACCGCCTTCGATCACGTTCCCGGCGAAGGATTCCCTGGCTTCTGCCGCCGCTGCCGGATCAGCCACCGCAATCGTCTCCAGACCCAATGATTTCGCCTGGGTGACGGCGGTGCGCCAGTCACGCCCCACGGCGAGGCCGACCGGCTCGAGATCCTCCCGGGCGGTGATGATCTCGATCGCCTGGGTGCCTATCGAGCCGGAGGACCCGAGGATCAGAACGCGCCTGGATCGGGACCGGCTGCCCATCAGTAGACCAGCGCAACCGAGACGTAGTAGCCGACCACCACGGTGAAGAACACCGCGTCCAGTCGGTCGAGCAGGCCGCCGTGCGGACCGAACAGGCTGCCCGTGTCCTTGGCGCCGAGGTCACGCTTCATCATCGACTCGAAAAGGTCGCCGATCGGGGCGACTGCGGCCACCGCGGCCCCGAGGATCAGGGCGTCGACGCCCGAAAGCCAGTCCTGGTAGAGACCGGCACACCAGACGCCGAGCATGCCGATCAGGAACCCGCCGACCAGTCCCTCGATCGTCTTGTTTGGAGAGAGGTTCGGGGCAAAGCGGTGGGCGCCGAACATGCGACCGACCGCATAGGCGCCGGTGTCGCAGGCGAAGCTGCCGACCAGCACGTTGACCAGCAGGCCGGCCCCGTGGTCGGGAAGTTCGCGAAGCAGTACTGCATGGACCAGGGCCGTCCCGATCCAGAAGATCCCGAGCAGGGTGATCGCGATCGAGATCGTCACGTCCCCACGGGCCTGGCGCCTCGCTGCAGCGAAGAAGACGAGCAGGAAGGGCAGGGCCATGAACATCAGGATGTTGAACTGGGTGCCGAGCCAGGCTGCGAGGACCATCCCGACCAGAGACAGGTAGGCGGGGATCTCGAAGGGCCGGTAACGCTCGGTCATCTGGAAAAATTCGCGAAGGCCAAGGCAGCCGAAGACGGCCAGTGCCCCTGCGAACCACGGTCCTCCGGCGACGATGATCGCGATTACAAGGATGATCCACGGGATCGCGACCAGAATGCGCTTCGTCGTCTCGCCCATCAGGTGCCTTCCCTGCGACCAAAACGGCGCTGGCGGCTGCCGTACTCGGCGAGCGACTCCTCGAAGGCCTCCCGGGTGAAATCAGGCCAGAGTTCGTCACGGAAGACGAACTCCGAGTAGGCGCATTGCCAGAGGAGGTAATTGGAGATCCGCTGCTCGCCGGAGGTTCTGATCAGCAGCTCCGG
>DAIQCC010000023.1:29022-39960 GCA_036780865.1 Solirubrobacterales bacterium
TCATGCATCTCGGGTGCGTAGAGGCACTGGCGAAACTCCTCTTCAGTCGTGCCGTCGAACTTCTTCGCTGCATCCACGATCTCGGCGCGGCCGCCGTAATTGAAGGCGATGAAGAAGGTGATCGTGTCGTTTTCCGCGGTCAGCGACTCCGCCCCGGCCATCTGCTCCTGCAGCTCCTCCGAGACTCCTTCGCGGCGGCCGATGAAGCGCATCCGTACACCTTCCTCGTTCAGTTCCGGCGTCTCGTCCACGATCCGCTTCGAGAACATCTCCATCAGGCCGGAGACCTCTTCCGGCGAGCGGGACCAGTTCTCTGTCGAGAAGGAGAAGACGGTCAACTCCCTGATCCCCAGTTCGACCGCGTCGCGCAGCCTGGCCTTGACGGTGTCAGCGCCGGCCTTGTGCCCCTCCTTGACCGGCAGACCACGACTCTGGGCCCAGCGCCCGTTGCCGTCGGTGATTATGGCTACGTATCGGGGTGCTGTCACACCTCGAGGATCTCTTCTTCCTTGCTCTTGAGCAGGGAATCGATCTCCGCGATGGCGGCATCGGTTTCCTTCTGGAGGGCTTCCTCACCCCGGCGTTCGTCGTCCTCGCCGACTTCGCCTTCCTTCTTCAGTTCACGCATGTCGGCCATCACGTCGCGCCGCACGTTGCGAACGGCAACCCTTCCGTCCTCGGCCACACCGTGGACGACCTTGACCATCTCCTTGCGCCTCTCCTCGGTCAGGTCCGGGATCTGGAGCCGGATGACGTTCCCGTCGTTGGAAGGGGTCAGGCCGATGTCGGATTCCTGGATCGCCTTCTCGATCAGCCCCAGGGCCCCCTTGTCGTAAGGGGTCACTGTCAGCAGCCGGGCCTCGCTGGCGGCCACGTTGGCGAGCTGATTCAGGGGGGTGTTAGCGCCGTAATAGTCAACCGTGATGCGGTCGAGAAGGTGCGGAGTGGCCCGGCCGGTCCGGACGGTGGCGAACTCGCCACGGGTGGATTCGACGGACTTGGCCATCCTGTCCTTGGCGTCGCTGAGCAGGTCGTCGATCATCAAGTCTCCTTTGGCGAGCGGTTAGGCGGCGACCCTGGAGCAGACCAGCGTGCCCACTTTCTCGCCGGAAACGATCCTATCCATATTGGCCTCGTCAGCCATGTTGAAGACATAGATCGGAAGGTCGTTGTCCATGCAGAGGCTGAGGGCCGTGGAGTCCATCACCTTCAGTCCCTTTTCGATCGCTTCCCGGTGGGTGATCTGCGGAATGAACTTCGCATCGGGGTTGCTGGCCGGATCGGAGTCATAGACACCTTCCACCCCGTTCTTGGCCATCAGGATGGCCTCGGCGTGGATTTCCAGCGCCCGCAGCGCCGCCGCTGTATCCGTGGTGAAGAACGGGTTGCCCGTGCCGGCCGCGAAGATGCAGATGCGACCCTTTTCGAGATGCCGCATCGCGCGGCGCCGGATGTACGGCTCCGCCACCTCCTTGACGTCGATCGCCGAGACCACCCGGGTGAAGTGGCCGTGCTTCTCGAGGGCGTCCTGGAGAGTCAGGGCGTTGAGCAGCGTCGCGAGCATGCCCATGTAGTCACCGGTGGCCCTGTCCATACCCTGGGCGGCCCCGTCGACCCCCCGGTAGATGTTGCCGGCCCCGACAACGATTGCGACCTCGACGCCACGGTCGCGGATGATGCCGATCTGCCGGGCGATCCTCTCGACTTCTTCAGGATCAGTCCCGAAGTCCAGCTTGCCCATCAGGGCTTCACCGGACAGCTTCAGCATTATCCGCCTGAACCGCGGCTCCGAGTCGCTCATTCCGTAGGGAAACTACCGCCTGTTCGCGGCTACTCGCCGATCCGGAAACAGGAGAAGCGGCTGATCACCACGTTCTCGCCGACCTTGGCGGCAATTTCCTCGCGTAGCTGTTCGATCGTCTTCGAGTCGTGCTTCTCGGTGTTCACGTGTTCCTGTTCGAGCAGTGCGATGTCCTTGGCCCACTTGGAAACCTGGCCTTCGACGATCTTCTCGATCACGTTCTCCGGCTTGCCTTCTTCCTTTGCCTTCTCCTCGAAGACCCGGCGTTCCGCCGCGATCTGGTCTTCGGGAATGTCCTCGCGGGAGACATGGGTCGGCGAGGCGGCGGCGATGTGCATCGCAACCTCGTAGGCGAAGGCGGCGAAATCCTCGTTGCGGGCCACGAAGTCGGTCTCGCACTGGACTTCGACGAGGGCGCCGACCTTCTTGTTTGCGTGGATGTACGAAGCGATCACGCCTTCAGAGGTTCCTCGGTCGGAACGCTTGGCGGCGGAAGCCTGTCCCTTCACCCGCAGAAGCTCGACGGCACGGTCGGAATCGCCGTCGGCCTCCATCAGGGCGGCTTTCGCGTCCATCATGCCGGCGCCGGTCCGCTCGCGCAGGGCCTTGACGTCGGCTGCCTTGATGTCTGCCATCAGTTGTTCTCCTCGGTGTTCTCGTCGGCCGAAGACTCCCCGGCCGGTGTCTCTTCAGTATTCGTGGCGTCGTCTGCGTCGGGTGCGACCGCCTGGGGATGGGGGTTGTCCGGAACGGCCTGCGGGTGCGGGTTGTCCGGTACCGCCTGGGGATGGGGGTTGTCCGGAACGGCCTGCGGGTGCGGGTTGTCCGGCACCGCCTGGGGATGCGGCTTGGCGGCCTGCTCCTTGGCTTGCGCCTCGGCTTTTGCCTTCTCCTCGCGCTGGCGGGCCTTCTCCTCGGCCTGCTCCTTCTCGATCTGCTCGCGACGGGCGCGCTCCTCTTCCTCGCGCTTCTTCCGCTCGGCCTCTTCCTTCTCCCGACGGGCTTTCTCCTCGGCGCGACGCTTCTCCTCGATCACAGCCCAGGCTCCGGCCCCCTGCTCGACCGCGGTGCCGATCGTGGAGATGACCAGTTCGCAGGAGCGGATCGCGTCGTCGTTGCCGGGGATGACGTGGTCGATGTGACCGGGGTCGCAGTTGGTGTCAACCAGGGCGATCACCGGCAGGCGAAGGCGGGTGGCCTCGCGCAGGGCGATCTCCTCGGACTTGAGGTCGGTGATGAAGACCGCATCGGGGACGCGTTCCATGTCGGCGACGCCACCGAGTGCGAACTCGAGCTTGGCCAGCTCGGCCTGCATGTTCATGCGTTCCTTGGTCGGCAGCAGCTCGATCTGGCCGGACTCGACCAGGCCGCGGATCTCGTGCATCCGCTTGATGCGCTGGGAGGCGACGTTGAAGTTGGTCAGAAGGCCCGGCAGCCAGCGCCGGTTCACGTACGGCATGTTCGACTTGCCGGCCCAGTCCTCGATCACGTCCGAGGCCTGCTTCTTGGTGCCGACGAAGAGGACCTTGCCTCCGCCTGAGGTGAGCTCCCCGACAAAACGGCGGGCTTCTTCAAGCTTCTCCTCCGTCTGGAGCAGGTCGATGATGTGGATCCCGTCGATCTCGCCGGCGATGTAGCGGCGCATGTTCGGGTTCCAGCGGCTGGTCTGGTGGCCGAAGTGGACTCCGGCTTCCAGGAGTTCCTGGATTCCTACCTGGGACATGCTTCTCCTTGAATTGGTGTGAAAAACGGATCCGCCCGGGCCGTTTTCGGTGGAATCCGCCTCGGAACCGTTCCGGGCGGCAGGAGCCACCGTCGTATCCCGGGGTTAGGGAATACGGACGGCGAGGGATTCTAGAGGGAATCCGGGTTTCGTGCTGTTTCCAGCGCCAGGGCCAGATCGTCCGGGAGAGGTGCGGTAAACGACATTTCCTCGCCGGTTCGAGGGTGCGGGAACTCGAGACGGGCTGCGTGAAGGAACTGGCGCTCCAATCCGTACCGGTCAGGGCCGCCATATGTCGAATCGCCGACGATCGGATGCCCGATCGCTTCCAGGTGAACACGGATCTGATGGGTCCGGCCTGTCTCCAGCCGGACTTCCAGCAGGCTGTCCCGTCGGAGCGCCTCGACCACCTCGAAATGAGTGATCGCAGGCCTTGAGGATGCGCCGTTTACCGCCATCCGGTGGCGTTTCCTGGAGGCCCGGCCGATTGGCGCGTCGATGGTTCCGGTGCGGGAGCGGAACCGGCCGTCGGCAAGGGCCGTATAGATCCGCGAGACTTTTCGCTCCCGAATCAGTTGCTGAAGGTCCCGGTGTGTCTCTTCTTCCCTGGCCACGACCAGGAGTCCGCTGGTACCTCGGTCGATCCGGTGGACGATTCCGGGTCGTTCCGGGTCGTCGCCTCCAGCGAGCTCGTCTCCGAGCATTTCGACCAGCGTCTCGCCCTCGTGGGAAGGCGCAGGATGAACGACGAGATCCCAGCCCTTGTCGATGACCGCGAGGTAGTCATCACGGTAGACCACGCGGAATCCGCCGGGTCCGGGATCGCTTTCCTGGCTGGCAGCAGCTTCAGGGGCCACCGGCTTCGCCCTCCGGCGCATCTCCCCCGGGCTTCTTCTCGCGGCTCTCCTTCTCTCCCCAGATCAGGCTCACGGCCAGCAGGATCACGCCGATCGTGATCGCACAGTCGGCGAGGTTGAAGGCGGGCCAGCTCGGCAGCAGGATGAAGTCGGTGACGTGACCGATCCGGATCCGGTCGATCAGGTTGCCGGCCGCACCGCCGAGAATCAGTCCGCCGGCGATCCAGGTGAGATTGCTTTCCGGAGCGGAGGCGATGAAGGCGCCCAACGCGACCAGGGCTATCGCGGCTAGGAGAATCACGAAGATGCCGCCCCCGCCCGCCAGTCCGAAGGCAACGCCGTCGTTGTGGGAGTGGGTGAAATCCAGCGGACCGATCACGTTTACGAGATCCCCGGTGTTGATCTCGGCGACGATCACCGCCTTTGAAGCCTGATCGAGAACCACGACAGCTGCCGCTAGGAGCAGCGCCCGGATCAGGTGCCGCTGGTTTCGCATCTCAGCCGCGGACCAGGCCGACGACGATCATCTGCGCGATCAGCAACAGGAGGATGCCGACCACGGGACTGAGGTCAAGGGCCAGTCCCCCGCCGCCGACCGGCGGCAGGAACCGGCGAAAGATGTTCAGGTAAGGGTCAGTCGTCTCGCGGATGAAGCTGGCCGTCGCCTGGACCGCGCCGTTCTCTGGCAGGCGCGGAATCCATGACATCAGCACCCGCAGCAGCACCAGGATGATGTAGACCGTGAACAGGGCGTTCACGTAGGCGGCGACGTCACCCCTTGTCAAGGCAAGAACGGGCTCCACCGTCACTCCCCGCGCATCCGGGCGAGCGAGGCCTCGTATGCCTTCCGGAACGCTTCGGCACCGCCAGCGGCGGCAAGCGCCTCGAGGCCGGCTTCGGTCGAGCCACCGGGAGATGCCACCGCGGTCTCGATCTCGAACGGTGTCCGGCGGCGAAGCAGCTCTGCGGTTCCCGCCATCGACTCTCCGACCATGCGGATCGCCACGTCGGGTTCAAGTCCACCAGAAGCGCCTTCCTGGCCGAGTGCCGCGGCCACCACCGCGAAATACGCCGGCGAGCAGCCCATGACAGCCGTCGCGACGTCCATCTGGTCATCCGGGAGTTCGTAGACGCTGGCGATCGATTCCAGCAGCGCACGGCTCTCGGCGACGATGCCGCTGTCAGCGTCCTCCGGCTCTGCCATGCAGATCACCCCGGTCCTGACTTCGACCGCCAGGTTGGGCATCAGCCGGATCACCGTGCTGTCCGGGAACTGGGCAGCAAGGGTCGCGAGCGGGGTGGCTCCGAGCAGCGAAAGGACCGCCCGCGGCGCGGGAAGACTGTGCGAGACCTCTTCGAGGGCGGCCGGCTTGACCGCGAGAACCACGAAGTCTGAGCGACTGACCAGTTCGTCATTGGTTGCTACCGCTTCTCCCCCGACTTCTTCCGCCAGGGCCGTGGCCCGTCCGGAACCGGAGTCGGTGAAGAGCATGCGGGACGGGGCGTCGCCGTCCGCTCCGGCCCAGCCGCGGGCCATCGCAGCGGCCATGTTTCCCGAACCTATGAATCCGACGATCATGGTCGGAAGGATATGGACTACGACTGGTTGAAGAAGCCCTTGTCGATCAGGCGTGCCTTTTCTTCTGCCGAAACCTCGACGTTGCGCGGAGTGAGCAGGAAAACCTTTTCGGCGATCCTCTGCATGCCTCCATCCAGAGCGTAGGTCAGACCGGACGCAAAGTCGATCAGACGCTTGGAGAGCTCATGGTCGGTCGTCTGGAGGTTCAGGATCACCGGAACCTTCCGCTTGAACTGGTCGGCGACCTGCTGGGCATCGTTGAAATTCCGCGGGATGACGAGGTGGACCTGAACGTCATCCCCTTCGCCGCCGCCGCTGACCGACCTCAGCTGCCGGCTGCTCCGACCGCCGCCCGAAGGCATCGGCTCGTCATCGGCAAAGATGTCATCGATCTCGTCGTGCCTGCTGCGCCGCGACGTGGGCAGCCGCCTCACGTTGGCTTCGCGGCCGCGGCGACCGCGACGGTTGTCGTACTCGTCTTCTTCGACGTAGTCGTCGACATAGTCGTCGTAATCGTGATGGTCATCCTCTTCGGCAAGGCCGAAGTAGACGAGGGTGCGGTGCCAGGAATCACGTAGTGCCATAGGTATGCGGTGTTTTCTGTCCCGGGGGGCTTATTCCTCCCGGTTGGACGGCGGGTCCGGGGAATTATCACCGAATCTTGCGGTTTGCAGCGGAAATCGCGAAATCAGCATCACTTCAGCCAGGCGATACCCGCCTGGCGGCCGGTTCTACCCGAATCACGCCGGTGC
Source organism: Solirubrobacterales bacterium (assembly GCA_036780865.1). Classification (GTDB taxonomy): domain Bacteria; phylum Actinomycetota; class Thermoleophilia; order Solirubrobacterales; family 70-9; genus 67-14. The sequence goes on from DAIQCC010000023.1 coordinate 35,735, forward strand.
GAGAAAAAGCGGGGATCGCAGGCGGTGCATGTGCCAGAGAGTTCCACCTCGGCGGCGCCACTCCGTGTCAGGATGCGCCGGGCTGCTTCGGGCAGGTCCAGGTTCCTGCCCTGCATCAGTCCTTGCCCCAGACCCTCGAACTCTGCTGCCACTTCTGAACCGACTTCGAAGCAGCAGGGTCCGATGCCGGGGCCGATCGCCGCGGCGACAGCACCGATTCGCCCGACCGCCGCCTCGACGATCCCGGCAGCCAGACCGCGCCATCCGCAGTGAAGCATCGCCAGCCCCCGTTCACCGAGCAGCGCGACCGGCAGGCAGTCGGCTACGAGCACCAGCAGCGGCCGCCCCGTTTCGTCTGTGAACTGTCCGTCCGCCTCGATCGGGGGACTGGCCTCCGGATCCTGAAACGGACCGGGCTCTCTGCTGTCGGCCTCGCGAACGACGTTTCCGTGAACCTGGAAGCCCATCGAGACCCGCCCGGCCTCGATCCCGAGTGCCTCTGCGAGCCTCCTGCGGTTCTCCAGCACGTCCCCGGTGCGGTCGTCGGTTACTACCCCCAGGTTGAGCGACGAAAAGTCGCCACGGCTCACTCCCCCATCGCGGGTGCTGAAAGTCGCCACGGCCTGACCGGCAAGGTCAGCCTCCAGCCAGGCCACTTCGCCGCGGGCCCGCCAGATCACTTCTGCCCCTCTTCCGCTGCTGCCATGGCGACCTTCATTTCCATCTCCGCACCGCTTGCCCGTCCGTCCAGCTTGGCTTCGAGGGCTGCGTCGAGCGCCGAGCCAATCTGCGGCCCTTCGGGTATTCCTGCGGCGAGCAGGTCGGCACCAGTGATCTCGAGCTCGACCCAGCGCCAGTTGCGCTGCCACTCGTCGAGCCAGGTGGCACCCATCGCCCGGGCCAGCAGAAGTTCGAGCGGCTCCCTGCCGCGGGCGAGGAGGTACCCGTCCCAGGCCGTCCGAGGCTCCTCGAGCAGCTCCGAGGATCTCTGAAGATCTCCGAATACGGCACCGAGCACGGCCTGTGGTGCGGGAACCTCGCCATTCCAGGGCTCGATCTCCGTAAGCGCTACCGCCCGGTCGGCGAGGTCGAGCCGCTCCTCGCCAAAATCCACCAGACCCCAGAGCCTCGCCAGCCTCAGACCGTCTATGGCGTTGTCCTCGAGCGAGATCAGCCGCAGCTCGTTCTCGATGCGCTCGCGGGAAACGGTTGAAGTGTCGACGGCGAGCATCAGGTCGGCGGTGACCGGATCGAGGTCGAAGCCGAACCTCGCCGCGTACTTGGCGGCCCGGAAGGCCCGGGTCGGATCGTCCGTGAACGAGTCCGGGTGAAGAACCCTGATTACTCCCGAGGAGAGGTCAGCGATCCCGCCGAAGGGGTCGATCAGCTCCGAACCGTCCTCGATTCCGATCGCCATCGAGTTGATGCTGAAGTCGCGCCGGTCGAGGTCATCGACTATCGCGCCCGGCTTGACCTCCGGGAGAGAACCCGGTCGTGGGTAGGTTTCGGTCCTCGCCATCGCTATGTCGACCGGATTGCCGTCTATCGAGAGGCTGACCGTGCCAAACCGGTCGTTCAGGGTGAGGTCCGGGTCGAGTCGGCGGGCCAGCGGGGCCGGATCACCCTCGATCACGAGATCGATGTCATCGACCCGAAAATCGGCTAGAGCGTCACGGATCGCCCCCCCGACCAGATAGACGGGCTGCTCGGCGGCATCCCGCACCCTGCCGATCACCGGATGGGTCCGGATCAGGGTTGCAAGCCGGTTGAAGTCTGGGTCAATTCCGTGTGCCATCACTCGTCTCCCGTACCATGATCCCTTCTTCGGATGACCGATAAACAGCCGACAACTGGAGAAGCGCCCGAGAACGCCCCGTGGTACAGGCAGCGCGGCAGGCTGCTGGCGATCGCCGCCGTCGTTCTGGTGGCAGTGGGTGCAATCGCCCTGATCGCTTACAACGAGCTGAAACGCCCCGCCGACGTCAGCAATCCCGACGTGCCGTTCGAGGCACCGGTCAAGAAGCCGAAGCCGGTTCCGGAAGACAAGACCGTGAACTGGTCGACTTTCAGGCTGAATCCCCAGCGCACCGGCTACCTGCCGGTGAAGGGCATCCACCCGCCGTTCAAGAGGATCTGGAAGTACGGCGACCAGCCCCTGCTCGAGTTCCCGCCGATCGTCGTCGACGGGAGGCTCTACTTTGTCGACAACGACGGCCACGCCAGGGCCCTCAATGCCGACACCGGCCGCGAGATCTGGCACAAGCGCATCGCTTCGCTCAACGCTTCGACCCCGACCTATTACAAGGGCCGCCTCTACATCGTCAATCTCGAGCCCGGCCACGTGCTTTCGCTCAACGCGAAGAACGGCAAGAAGGTCTGGGAGAAGGATCTCCCCTGCCGGTCCGAGTCTTCCCCCGTCGTGATCCGCAACCGGGTCTACTTCGGCTGTGAAAACGGAATTCTCTACGCGCTCAACGCCAGAAACGGCGGGGACATCTGGGAGACCACGGTGTCCGGCGCGATCAAGGGTGCCCCGGCCTACTCCGAGGGAACCCTCTTTGTCGGGGACTACGGCGGGGTGGTCACCGCGGTCAGCGCAAAGTCGGGTGCCATCAAGTGGGAGTCGGATGGTCTCGGATCAAGCTTCGGCCGGGCCGGCGCCTTCTACTCGACCCCGGCCGTCGCCTACGGCCGTGTCTATCTGGGCAGCAACGACGGCAGGGTGTACAGCTTCGATGCCGAGACAGGTGATCTCGCCTGGACGCACTCGACCGGCGGCTGGGTCTACTCGGGGCCGACCGTCGCCCAGGTTCCCGGCACTCCGCCGACCGTCTACATCGGTTCCTTCGACGGCAACGTGTATGCGCTGGACGCGAAGTCGGGAGACACCCGCTGGACCTTCGGCATGGAGGGCCGCGTGATCGGGTCGCTCAGCGTGATCGGAAGAACCGTCTATGCGGCCACGTTCGACGGCACCACGACCTACGGGATCAGCGCGAAGAGCGGCCGTGAAGTCTTCGAGTTCCACACCGGCGCCTACATGCCCGCAGTCTCCGACGGCGAGAAGCTCTATCTCGTCGGCTACTCCAGCATTCATGCCCTGCTGCCGATCACCGCGAAACAGGCGCGGGCTGAACGCCGGGCCAAGGCTGCCCGCAAGGCGGCACGGCAGAAGGCCCGCCGGCAGGCGAAGAACGCCGGGAACGGCGCCAACGGCAACTGAGCGTGGATCCGGGTTTCGAGTCCAGGCTGGCCCGGCGTCGCGAACAGGTCAGGCGGCGCACCATCGTCCGTCGCCGGATCATCTTCGGCTCGGTAGCGGGCGTGCTGCTGGTCGCTGCCCTGACCCTTTTCCTTCTCGGCGGTTCTGACGGCACCGATGGCACCGAGGCACCCGTGGCAGCCGCGACAGGCAAGAGCGGAGACACGGCGGAGGCCAGGAACACCACCGATCAGTCGGGAGGCCGGGGCGGCGCCCAGCCGGATGAAAGCTGGGAGCCCTACACCGGGCCAGTACCGATCCTCATGTACCACGTGATCGGCCCGGCGGCCGGCGCAGAGGACTACCCGGGACTGTTCCTCGACACTTCGGATTTCCGGGATCAGGTCGACTGGCTGGCCGAGAACGGCTACACGGCGGTCACGCTTGTCCAGGTGCAGGACGCCTGGTATGACGGCGCCACCCTCCCCCCGAAGCCGGTGGTCCTCTCCTTCGACGACGGCTATCTCGGCCAGTACCTGTACGCGATGCCGATATTCGAGGAGCAGGGTTGGGGCGGCCAGCTGAACCTGAAGGCCGAGGGCTCGGACCTTTCTTCCAGGCAGGTCAAGAAGATGTACCAGGCCGGATGGGAGATCGCCTCCCACACGATCACCCACCCGGACCTGCCCACGCTGGATCCAGCGACCCTTGAGCAGGAGCTGGTCGGTTCCAGGGAGATGCTGGAGAAGGACCTGGGCATCGAGATCGTCAACTTCTGTTACCCGGCCGGGCAGTACAACGCGGAAGTGGCCGACGCGGTCGAAGCCGCCGGCTACCGCGGCGCAACCACGGTCAACCCGGGCCTCGGCGAAAAGTCGATGCCCTACGAACTGAACCGCGTCCGAATCGACAACGGAGACGGTTCCGACGTCCTGGCGGAGAAACTGTCTGCTCTTGGCGTCTGATTTCCCTGCTGCCTTTGGGCCGGGCCGTGTGTGGGCTCCTTGGTCAGCACAGACTGAGT
>DAIQCC010000024.1:0-36955 GCA_036780865.1 Solirubrobacterales bacterium
GCAGCCCGGTCGAGCCGGGCGAGAACCTGGAGCCAGATCAGGTTGCGCCGGTTCGCACCGTACTTGAGCGCGGGGATCGTCAGCATCGCCGAGCCGCGCATGATGTCGGGCTGGGACTCGCCGCCGTAGACACCGAGGTGAAGGCCGTCCGGGGCGAGTCCCTGACTGACCATTCCGGGAGCGCTCAGGGCCGCGTGAAGGTTGATCAGCGGAACCTGCCGGTCGGTCGCCACCTGCTCGATGATCCGGTTGGCCTCGGCGATCCTGGTATCGCCCGACTCACCGTTGTGGGCCGCAACGACCATCGGGGGCAGGGTCGAGAGCACCGGCACCGGTCCCAGTTCACGCACCCGGTCGACCATCCCGGTCAATTCGCGCCGGTAGGTGTCACCGAGCGGCAAGCCGAGAAGGGCATCGTTGGTGCCGGACATGATCAACGCCCAGCGGGGACGAATCAGGGCGATCTCGCATTCGAGGGGCGTCTGCTGCGGCTCGCATTCCTCGGTCGGCGGGGCGATGCCGGTCGAAGGCAGATCCTCGGTCGGGGTCATCAGCCACTCGGTCCAAACCCCCGAGACCGCAGCAGCCGAGCGGCGACTCAGCGAATTGACCGGTGAACATTCGGGGAACGGCTCGAGATCAGGGAACTCCGTCTGGGTGTACCGCTCCACGACCGGCTTCAGGTCACCGTTCGATCCGTAGCCGACCTCCCTGCAGCCGAGTCCGTAGAGATTCTGGGGCCACTCCGTGTTGGAGTCCCCGACCTTGGCGAAGACGTAGGGGTCGAGCTTCTCCTCGTCGGCGCGGGCGACCTCCCGGCGGAGGCGCTCGCCGGCCGCTCCGGAGAGATCGGGGAGGACAGGGGCGGAGACCTCCTGCGGAAACTCGGCGGCCGGTTGGGGTGTCGTGGACGGGGCCTCGGAAGCGGACTCCGAACCCGAGCCGCAGCCGGCGACAACCAGCAGGCAGACCAGGAGCAACACCGACGTATGGAATCTCATCTCAGCCGGTCACCCGGTCGAGATAGGCCAGGGTTCTGAGCCAGATCAGGTTGCGGCGGTTCGCCCCGTAGCGGAGGCCGGATGGTCGGAAGTCGACCGAGTCGGCGAAAGTCGTCGGCCCCGGCTGAACCCCGACCATCTGGCCGTCCGACCCCGCAACCCCGAAGTGAAGTCCGTCCGGGGAAAGGCCCAGATTGAACATGGAGGGGGCCTGAAGGGCCCGCCAGAGGTTGATCATCGGCAGGCCGCGAAGCCGGGCCAGCCTCCAGATGCCCCGGTTGGTCCGGGCGACACCGGCATCGAAGGCGGCCTGCCGATCAGGTTCCGGCCTGATCACGGGCGGGATCGTGCTGAGAACCGGCACCACACGGCGGGCGACCAGGGCATTCACAACCCGGCCCATCCGCTCGGTGATCTGGCTGCCGGGAGAGGTTCCGAAGCTGATGTCCATGCCGAGGTCGTTGGTGCCGAGCATTACCAGTGCGTAGCGGGGGCGAACCGCGTCCACCTCGCATGAGAGCGGCGTGGAGTCCGGGTCGCAGCCCGGGGGCTTCCTCCAGTAGCCCTCGTCGGGCAGGTCACTTACCCGGGTCACGGTCCAGGTGGAATAGACACCCGCCTGGGCGGCAGAGGAGCGACGGGAGAAGGAGGTCCAGGGCCGGCAGCCCGGCAGTGCCCTTTCGTTGGCGAGCCGAACCCGGTTGTACCGGCCCAGGGTGCGGCGCAGGGCAGGTGCGAGCACCCGCACCTTGCTGCAGGCGAGGCCGTAAAGGTTCGGGGCAAACTCGGTGTTCGAGTCGCCGATCTTGGCGAACACCCCGGCCCGCAGGCCGGCCTTCTGACCGGCACTCACCAGAGCGCGCAGTTTCTCCTGCTGGCCGGCCGTCAGCTTCGGGACCACCGGGGCAAAGCGCCAGTCGGCCGACGCCGGGGCAGGCCCGAGGCAGGCGAGAACCACCAGGCAGTACGCCAGAAGTCCCCCGACCGCTTTTCCACCCGTGAGGCGCATGACTTCCAATCAGTGCGATGACAGCAAAGAGACGGTACCCGATCAAACCTGCGTTGCCCGCCTGACCTCGAATACGATCAGCCGCATGACTGTCTGCGTAGTAACCGGCGGAGCCGGATTCGTCGGATCACACCTCTGCGATGCCCTGCTCGAAAAGGGCAGCAAGGTGATCTGCATCGACAACCTCGACACCGGCTCGCTCCAGAACATCGAACACATCGACAGTCCCGATTTCACCTTCCTGCCGCAGGACATCACCGAAAAGGTCCGGATCGACGGTGAAGTGGACTTCGTTTACCACCTCGCCTCGCCGGCCAGCCCGATCGACTATGCCCGACTGCCCCTCCACACCCTCAAGGTCGGAGCCCAGGGCACCTGGCACATGCTCGGAGTCGCCAAGTTCAAGCGGGCCCGCTTTCTGCTCGCCTCGACTTCCGAGGTTTACGGTGATCCGCAGGTCCACCCCCAGGAGGAGAGCTACTGGGGGCACGTGAACCCGATCGGTCCGCGCGGCGTTTACGACGAAGCCAAGCGCTACGCGGAGGCCCTGACCATGGCCTACCACCGCCAGCAGGGCGTCGACACTTCGATCGTGCGGATCTTCAACACCTACGGCTCCCGGATGAGGGCGCATGACGGCCGGGCGATCCCGACCTTCCTCCGACAGGCCCTCCAGAACCAGCCGCTGACCGTCTTCGGCGACGGATCGCAGACCCGTTCTTTCTGCTTCGTCGACGATCTGGTGCGAGGTCTGATCCTGCTGGCCGAATCCGGCGAGCACCTGCCGGTGAACATCGGCAACCCCGACGAGTACACGTTGCTCCAGCTCGCCAATGCCGTGATCGAGGCATCCGGCGCCGAGTCGGCGATCTCCTTCGAGCCGCTTCCGACCGACGACCCCCAGGTCCGCCAGCCCAACATCGACCGGGCCAGGGAGCTGCTCGACTGGCAGCCGACCGTTTCGCTCTCCGACGGCCTGAAGAAGACGATCGAACAGTCCGGGCGGGACCGGCTGATCGGCAAGACCGGCTGAGCTGCCCGGGGGGACCCGGCACCGACGATGTCCAGCCCCGGTGAAAAGCGGATCCTCGTCCTCGGGGCGGCCGGCTTCTTCGGCGACTGGATCGCCCGGGACCTGGAAGCGGCCGGGCACAGGGTCGACCGCTCAACCCGTGAGAGTGGTGGCGACCTGCTCGACGCCGCAGGGCTGCGGCGACTGGTCGCGGACGTGGGACCCGAGGCGGTGGTGAACGCGGCCGGGATGACCTCGCCAGCGCAGGCGATGAAAGACCCGGCGGGTTGTTTCGCGGTCAACGCCGGTGGCGTCGTGAACCTGCTCGAGGCTCTTCGGATGGAAGCGCCCGAGGCCCGGCTGGTCGCCCTGTCCTCCGCCGCCGTCTACGGTGGTGAACCGCCGTTCGGCGAGGGGGCTCCGACCGATGCCGACACTCCTTACGCCGCTTCGAAGCTGGCGATGGAAGTGGTCTGTAGGCAGTACCTGAGAGGCGACGGAAGGCCCGTAGCGGTGCTGCGAAGCTTCAACCTGACCGGTCCGGGGGAGCCAGCAACCCAGGCGACCTCCGAGTTCTGCCAGGCGGCACTCGATGCGGGAGCCGGGGGACGGGCCGAAGTGAAGGTCGGGGAGCCCTCAACGGCCCGGGACTTCACCGACGTCCGGGACGCCGCGCGCGCCGTCCGCCTGGTGATCGAGACCGGGGCGACCGGCACCCTGAACCTCTGCTCCGGCAACGCCACGAGCCTGACCGAACTCGCCCGGATCATCGGCGGACTGACCGGAGCACAACTCGTTCTTCGCGGCTCCGGCACCGGCCGGCCCGCATCGGGACTGCTGACGGTCGAAGGTGACCCGACGCTGCTTCGGGAAGCGACCGGATGGCGGCCGGAGATCGGGCTGGAGCGGAGTCTGGGCGATCTGATTGCGTCGCTTCAGGAGCGGGACTGAGCCGGCAGGCTCGAATACCCTGCCCCCGTGAGCAAACTGAAGGACCTGATCCGGCGCTTCGTCGGCGACCCCGAGGCCGGCACTGCCGGACGCAAGGCGAGGCTCGCCGGGCTGATTGGCGTGCCGGTTACCGGGGCCTTCCTGCTCGGCGTGATCGTCGGCGTGCTCGGGGAGAGCATCTCGGCCGGGGTGACCGTGATCCTGCTGGCGATCCCGCTGGCAATCGCCGGTGGCCTGATCGCCGGTCGCGTCGCACTGGACGGGGCGATGCAGTTGAGAGGCGGCCAGAAGGCCGGCTGGCTGAACGAGAAGCTCGCCCCGCTGAACGTGAAGGCCGACCCGGACCAGCCGGTGCGTGTGGAGATCATCCATCCCGCGGTGGACCTGAAGCACTTCTTTGGCGGATTCATAGCCGTCTTCAACCTCGCGCGGCGGCTGACCGAGGCCGGCAACCAGGTTCGCATCGTCACCCTCGAGCCCCTGGACCTTCCGTCCGACTGGCAGAGCCGCGTCGCCTCGTACGAGGGAATCGGAGATTCGGTGAACCAGCTCGAGGTGACCGACGGGAGCGACCGGAGCAGGCCGGTCCTGATGAACCCCGCCGACCGGCTGATCGCAACCCACTGGACCGCAGCGCACGTCGCCTCCGGCGCGGCCGGCGAACTCGACCAGGACTCATTCACCTACCTGATCCAGGAGTACGAACCACTGATCTTCCCGATGGGCAGCGCCGCAGCCCTGGCTGACCAGAGCTACGAGCTCGAGCACGGCGCGATCTTCTCGACCGGCTTCCTGCGCGACTATTTCAGGGAGCAGGAACTCGGGGTCTATCGGCCCGGCGGACCGGGCGAGGATGGTGCCGTCGTATTTCGCAATGCGATCACGCCGGCTGCGCCGGTGACCGAGGGTGAGCTGCGAGGCCGAGACCGGCGCCGCCTGCTCTTCTATGCCCGGCCCGAGGCGCATGCCGAGCGCAACCTCTTCGAGATCGGGATCATGGCGCTGGACCGGGCGCTACTGGCCGGACATTTCAGGGACTGGGACATCGCCGGGATAGGCAACGTCGATGGAACCTCGGAGCTGCTGCTGCCGGAGTCGAAGGTCAGGATGAGGCTGCTGCCCCGGGTGGCGCAGCGGGAGTACGCCGATACGCTCAGACAGTTCGACGTCGGTCTCGCGTTGATGTACACGCCGCATCCGAGCCTGGTGCCGATCGAGATGGCCGAAGCCGGGCTGGTCACCGTGACCAACACCTTTGCCAACAAGGACCGGGCTTCGCTCGAGGCGATCTCGGGCAACCTGATCGCGGCAGAACCACGGATCGACGCGATAGAGGAGGCACTCGCCGCGGCCGAGGTGATGAGCCGCGACCACGCCGCGAGGGCAGCAGGCAGCAGGGTCGACTGGCCGAGCGACTGGGACGAGGCCCTGGACGATGCGACCATGGCGGAGATCACCCGCCTCATCGGGCAGCCCGTGATCTAGGGTTGCCCCTCCAGTGGCGGACCAGGAACTCAGCACAGAAGAGAAGATCGATCGGGTACGGGAGGGTTACGAGTCGACTCTCAGTTGGCGGCTCACCCGGCCCTTGCGGGCGATCGGCGAAGGGGCCCGTCGCCTGCGCGGACGGGAAACGGAGATCCCGTGGGCAGACGCGATGGTCGAGGAAAAGACCGGGACCGACTATGGCTCATGGCTCGACACCTTCTTCGGCGAGCAGCTCGAGACGATCGACGCGGCCTGCGCGAAGACACCAAGAGACGAGGCCTGGAAACTCTTCCGGGAACTCGGCGACGACCTCTGGGCGGTCCTGCTGACCCGGGAGTACGACCTCTACCCGAACATCCGGGCTCTCCTGCCCGGCGCCCCGGAGCCTGACCTCCAGTGGATGTGGAACGGCGCCACCGGGCTCGAACTGCTCGGCCAGAGCAAGAGTTTCTACGCCCGGGTCCGGGAACTGAACCAGCGGCACGGCAGGGTGCCCCTCGACGAAGCGAGGGTCCTCGACTTCGGTTGTGGCTGGGGCCGCCTGACCCGGTTCTTCGCCCGCGACGCGATGCCGGGCCGCCTGTTCGGCTGCGACCCGACTCCGGAAATCCTCGAGATCTGCGCCGAGACGGGAGTGCCGGGCGACCTGCGCCGGACTGACTTCGTGCCGCAGTCACTGCCCTTCACGGACCTGGACCTGATCTTCAGCTTCTCCGTCTTCACCCACATCTCCGAGGCCGCCCACCGGGCCTGCCTCGAAGCAATCCACGAGTCGCTCGCTCCCGGCGGGATCGCCGTGATCACGGTCCGGCCGCCCGCCTACCTGGATCACGACCCGCTCATGGAGCCGGCCCGCCGCGAGCTTTCGGGTGACTTCGCGACCCGTGAGCTGAAGGAACCGCGCTACCTGTTCGTGCCACATCCGATCGAGGATGGCCACCCGCAGTACGACGAGGGAGAAATGACCTACGGGGACACGGTGATCAGCCTGCCCTACATCGAGCAGAACTGGACCGACCTCTTCGAGATCGCCGAGATCAGCTTCCTGACCGGCGACATGTACCAGGTCCCCATCGCCCTGAAGAAGCGGTAACTCAGAGTTCCTCGGCGATGCGAGGTGCTTCGCGGCTGAAGACCTTCACCGCGACTACGCAAAGCACAACGGTGATCAGGAAGGCGGGCAGCAGCCCGAGCCAGCCGCCGGCCGCGTCGAGGGCGGTCGGGGCGGAGTTGTCGATCACCAGGTGGCGAAGCTCGATGAAGATCGGGGTGAGCGGGTTGGCCAGGACGATGTCATGGAAACGCTCGGGCACGATCTCGATCGGGTAGAGCACCGGGGTCGCGTAGAAGAGCGCCGTCGCCAGTACGCCCCAGATGATCCCCACGTCCCGGAAGCGGACGAACAGCGAGGAGACCAGCAGGCTGACCGCCACCGTGATCACCCCGAGCACGGTGATCACGACCGGGAAGAGCAGCCAGGTCCACTCGATCGAGACACCGGAGGCGAGCAGGAAGACCAGCACGACGATCAGGTTGACGCCGAAGTTGAAGAGGGCGGTCAGGACGACCGCAAGCGGGATAACCAGCCGCGGGAACTGGGTCTTGCGGACCACCCCCTCCTGGGCGACGACCGAGGTGACCGAGGCGAGTGTCGCCTCCTGGAAGAAGGTGAAGACGACGATGTTGAAGAGGAGCATCACCGGGTAGTGCTCGACTTCGGAGCCGATCCGGAAGATCTGGGTGAAGACGAAGAGCAGGACCGCGAAGAGGATCAGCGGACGAAACAGCGACCAGATGTACCCGAGGACCGTGTCGAAGTAGGTCTTCTTGAAGTCGTTGACCGCGATCAGGTAGAGCAGGTCCAGGGACCGGCGCCAGCCTCCACCGAGGGCCGACGGTCCGGTCACCTCACGCAGTTCGGGGCCGCTCGCGGTGACCGACTGGTCCTGCCGGATCGTCGCCGAGGCCTGCTCAGCCATCGGACTTCTCCACCTTTGCGCTCAGCTCCGCCTCCGCCTCTACGAGTCCGGGAGTTCTCTTCATCCCGAAGATCACGAACTCGAACAGCTTCAGGCCCTGGACCACCCGTTCGGAAGTCTCCCGGTTGCGGGTGACCCAGCAGGTCAGCAGGTACCGGCCCGGGGTGAGCCGGTTCGAAACCTCACCAGAGATCGTGACCGTCTCGCCCTCTCGGATGATGTCAGCCGGTTCTTCCACCCCGAGGGTCTGGTTGAAGCCGGTGACCTGGGTGTGCTTGGCGTCGTTGATCTGGAAGGTGAAGAGGGGCCGCTTCAGATCCCTCAGCGCCTGAATCTTGAGGTTGAGCCGGAGGGGATCACCGATTTCGACGTTGGTGACCCGCTCTCCCGCGCCGTTCTCGAGCCAGGAGTCGACCAGACGGGCCTGGATGTCGACACCGGGGATGAAGTCGTCCTCTACCTCGCCGTCCTCGAGGAAGCCGAGCGTCTCCTGACGGGGAGTCTCGGCATCGAAGTTGAGCTTCAGGTAGGCGCGGGCGACGTCACGGGGGGCACCGGCCTCCACGACGTGTCCACCCTCGATCAACATCGCCCGGTCACAGAAGGATTCGACCGCGGTCATGTCGTGGGTGACCAGCACGATCGTCTTGCCGGCGTCACGCATCTGGTTGAAGACGTCGGCGCACTTCTGCTGGAAGGAAGCATCGCCGACCGCCAGTACCTCGTCGATCAGCATGATGTCGGCGTCGGCCTGGATCATCAGCGAGAAGGCAAGCCGGACCAGCATGCCCGACGAGTAGTTCTTGAGCTTCAGTTCCTTGAAGTCCTCGAGCTCGGCGAACTCGACCACCCGGTCCAGCCGCGCCGCCGCTTCCTGGCGGCTCAGGCCCATCATCACGCCGTTCATGATCACGTTGTCGTGGGCGGTGAGATCGTGGTTGAAACCGACCCCGAGTTCGATGAATGGAGCGAGGCGCCCGGCCATCCGGACCCGCCCGGCATCCGCCCGGTAGATCGAGGCGAGGATCTTGAGCAGGGTCGACTTGCCGGAGCCGTTGCGGCCAACGATGCCGAAGAACTCTCCCTGCCGAACGTCGAAGTCGATGCCGTCGAGCGCCTTCAGCTCCCGGTACTCGGTCTTGCGCAGGGGGTGAACCGCACGTTCCTTGAACGATTCGACCCGGTGGAGGGGGATGTTGAAGCTCTTCTTCAGTCCCTCGACCGAGATCACAACCGGGCTGTCGGAAAGGTCCCGGGTCTCAGTGTCGGCAAGTGGATCCGTTGTCATGGAGTCAGGCGTCACCGGAGAAAGCCAACGACCCGGTCCATCACATCAGGTCCGAGCGAGGTCTCCCAGTCGCTGCTCCAGTCTACGGACGAACCGGCCACCCGCCGCTCACCGTCGCCGACCGCAGCCGCCGCTTCAGCCAGGGCCGCGACCACACCGGGAACGGTCGGGGGTGCGGTGACCAGGTTCGGTGAGATCGCAGTGAGCTTTTCGGCCGTCTTGTTCTCGCAGGTGTTGGTGACGGTCAGCATCCCGGCCGAGGCCATCTCGATCGGGGGCAGGCTCGGGTGGGGGGTGAGCATGAGCGAAAGGCCGAGGTCGTGGCCGGCGAGCAGGTCACCGTAATCGGCCTGGCCAGTCCGGGGGAGGATCTCCAGGGCGACGTCCTCGGTCAGCCGGAGGCGGTCCCCGCCCTCGACGGTCCCGATCCCGTGAAAGCTCCACTCGGGACCGAATACCTCCTGCTCGACCGCCTGCTGAAGTGACATCAACCCGATCTCGAACATGTTTCGGGCGGCGTGGGCTTCCGGGCGCGCATAGAAAAGCAGGCGGCGGGCCTTGCGGGCCGAGAGCTCCGCCGCGGGTGGTGCGGTCACCGGGGTGATCGCGTTCTGGAAGGAGACCGAGCCCGCATCACCCGCTTCGCTCCCTTCGGCGTACACGCCGTAGCCGCGGTCGCGGAAGAACTCCCTCAAGAGCTCTGTGGAGAAGAGGGCCCGGTGCGGGAAGTCGTAGGTCGCGTCGGCCATCGCCGACCAGGAACCGGTGACGAAGGTGAGCGGCTCGTACTCCTGGATCAGGTACAGGAAGTGGTCGTGCTCGGTCCGGGCGAGGGCGTCGTTTGCGAGATGGGCCGTCCACCATGTGGTGGCGACGAAGCGGTCGCGGGGATTGATCTCGAGCGCCTCGCCGGTGTCCCGGGCGAAGAAGATCTCGATGTTCTCGAAGGCTCCCTCGAGACCCTGGTAGGCCTCGACCTGATCCCGCCAGGAACGAGGCAGGGGCGGGGTTGGATCCACGGTCACTATCCGGGTGCGAAAGCCCGCCTCTGCCAGCTTGCGGGCCAGGTTGAACTTCGCGATGTAGCCACCGAAGAGGTGCTTCAGGTCGAAGGTCGGGATCAGCAGGTTGACCCGCTCCGGCGCCTGCTCGGTCACGGCGAGATCGAGCGGCCTGACCATCCGCTGGATGTGGGCGGTCTGGGGGTGGTTGTGGGCGGGGGCCTTGGCGGCCCGGCCGGCCGGCGGAAGGCTCGCGTCATAGACGGAACCAACCGGCTTCTCCAGCCCGCGGTTTCGCCAGAAGATGATGTAGCGCCAGAGGATCCCCTGGACCAGCAGGCGCTCGACCCCGAGAGTCTCGTTTCTGCCGAAGAGCTCACGCACCGGCCGGGTCAGCAGCCAGAGGAAGCCGGAAGGCCGCCGCTCCGCCCCCACGTAGCGTTTCAGGGTGCGACGCTGGCGACCGGTCAGCCTGGAGTCGCAGCGGGCAAGCAGGACCCGAGCCAGAACCGACAGTCGCAGGTAGGCGTTGAAGTAGGCCGAACGCCAGCCCGAGAAGAACTGGCGGACTGCGCCGATGCTGAGGTGTTTCGGTCGCTTTGGCCGGCCGGCCTTTATGCCCGCGTTGGCGTCGGCGTGACCGAGAACCGCCGAGCCGTGCTGAACGTAGTCGTAGAGCGGGCGGTCGACATAGGCGATGCCGCCGGTGGACATCGCAACCAGGGCAAGCCAGTGGTCGTGGAACATCTCGCCCGGCGCCTCCGGGAACGGCAGCGCGAAGTCGAGCATCTCGCGGCGGAAAAGCGAGGCGGCACCGGTGACCGTGTTGGCGATCAGCATCGAGGCGTAGTTGGTGTGGTTGTTTCGGCGGCCGGACCAGTAGGTCTCGGCGATCACCTCCCCGGATTCGGTGACCAGGCGCTGGTCGCTGTAGGCCAGTTGTTTCCGGCCCAGTGAGTTCTCCAATTCGGCCAGCTTCTCCGGGTACCAGCGATCGTCCTGGTCGCAGAGGGCGACCAGCTCGGCCGAGCCGGGAACCATGCCGAGGGCCCGTTCGAAGTTGCGGTAGAAGCCGAGCCTGGTCTCGGAGCGCGAGATGACGAAGCGGGCGTCACCATCGATCTCCGCCTCGATCTGCCGGTAGGTGTCGGGCAGGGAGCAGTCGTCGCTGATCACGCAGACCCAGTCGGTCACCGTCTGGTTCCGAAGCGAGTCGAGCTGGATGCGGAGCAGGCCGATGTCCGGGTTGTGGGTCGCCATGCAGATGGCGACCCTTCCTGTCGGACCCGAATCCGGCCGTTCATCCCCACCTCGGTTCAATTCACCGGCGCTATATCCCGGTGGATTGAACCCAGCGGACGGCTGACCAGCCGGGACCATCTCGATCTCCGCCAGCGGGGCGCGGCTGACCGTGCCATCGGCGAGTTTCAGGGCCACCTCGATCCTGAGTGGCCCGGGTTCCCTTGACGGAATCTCGACGGTGGACCAGAAGCCGCTGCGGAAGCTCTTCAGCTCGGGGTCCTCGAGCGAGCCGGCGTCGTGGGTCTCGGTCACCTCGCCTTCCGGGATCAGCGGATGGAGCGACTTGAAGAGGTCGAGTCGCGGCATTCGGGCCACCGCCGCGTTCGGCTGGCCGTCGACCAGGATCTCCAGCGCCTCGTAATCCTGACGCCGGTGGAAGCAGTAACCGTAGAGGAACAGCGCATCGGCGCGGCCGGCCGGGAGCTGCTCGGGGAGCTTTACTTCCAGCCCGAGTTCGATCTCGGAATCGAATTCAGGCTCACCCATTGAGCCCACACTATTCGGTTCCAATCAGAAGGCGATTGGCGCGTATTCCTCGGGGAATGCCGAGGGACCGAAGAACCAGCTTTCGATCGCGTAGCGCGGGTTCGGCATCGATGGATCGGAGCCGGTCTGGTGGAGGAACATCTCGTCGAAGAGGAGGACGTCGCCGGGGTTGAAGATCGGCCTGACGATGCCGGTTTCGCCGGCAGCCTCTGCCGCGGTCTCGTCGGTCACCTGGTAGTGGAGATCGCCTTCGTTCACGCCGGCGGCGACAAAATCGTCGAGCCTCACCGGGACGATGTCCATGCTCGGGGCGATGTCGCCACAGCGGGAAAGCGAGAGCCACACGTTGAGCGCGCGCACGTCACCGAGAAACTTGCCGTCCTGGTGCCAGCCCCCCTTGACGTCCGGGGAGGCCTTGCGGAGGGTGCACTTCTGGGCCGAGATCGCGGCCCGTTCGCCGAGGTAGCCCTCGACCACGTCGCGGACACCGGCCTGCTCGAGCGAGTCGACCATCTCGAAGAACATCTTTGGCGAGTCGGCGGCCAGCACCCCGCCGGCCAGGGCCACCCAGTGGCGCTCCACATACTGCACCTGGTAGGGCTCGCGCGGCTGGAACTCCTCGTAGATGCGGGTCGGATCGACTTCCTTGCCGTCACTGAGCCGCTGCCGGATCGCGAAGGCGTGGTCGATGTCATCGGCGAGTGACTTCGCGGTCTCCTCGCTCATCACACCGGTCACCTTCAGGCACCCGTACTTGAGGATCGCGGCTCGCAGGATCTCCGGGGTGAGCTCCTCAGGGGTCACTGTCGGGACCTTGTCCTCGAGGCGAAACTCGTACCCGGCAGGCTCGGGGTGGCTCGGGTTCTGATCACCGGCCTCGACCATCTCGGCACCGGCCCGGTGACGCATGGCGATGATTTCCCGTTCGATCTCGACGTCAGCGCTTTCCCGGTTGGTCCTGGTCAGCAGATCGATGCCGTCGTAGATCTTTCCGTCGGCTTCGAGGGCGCGCGCCTCTTCGACCACCGGGTTGACCTCGGCCTCGGCGACTGCTGCTGCTCCACGATCCTTGCGACGAAAAATGCCCATCGATTACCTGCCTTTTGCTGGTTTGCTCCGCTTTTGCCTCTCAGGAACCCGCTGGACGCTACCAGCCTCCAAGGGGTTTCCGGGCAGGTTCAGTACTTACCCGCATGCCGTGCGGGCACACCGGTTGCAGTCGCTCCGGCGGGAACGTCGTCGACCACGACGGCGCCCGCACCGACCCTTGACCCCGCACCGACGTCGATCGGTCCGATCAGTTTTGCTCCGGTCCCGATGCTCGCCCCTTCCCGCACGGTGGGCCCGACGACGCTCCCGGCCTTCAGGCCGATCGTGACCCAGGGCGAGATGACGACCCCTGGATGGATCTCGACGATCCCGTCCAGCACAACCTGGCCGTGAACGATGTAAACCCCCGGATGGACCACGACCGGGTCACCGATCGTGACCTGGGAGAGGATCATCGAAAGCCGGTGAAAGATCCTGGGCAGGACCGGGATGCCACGACGCTGGCCGGCCGCCTTGGCGCGGTAGAGAACCTGGGCGAGGAAGGCGTCGCTCACCCAGGCCAGCCTGAGCGCAGCCAGCAGGGCATCACCCTTGCTGCGGAACTCGTACCGCTCGCCCCTGTGCTGCGCCGTCACGACGGTGTCGGCGAGCACCGCCTCGGTGAACCGGGGGTGCCGCGAGCGCAGATCCGCCATCAGGCTCGCCGCGTCATTGTGCTGGCCGAGGTCATCCATGGGCCGGGCGAATCTATACCCTTGCCGCCGATGGCTCCCGGGAAACGCGTTACCGATCCGCTCCAGTGGGGCTACTCGCTCAGCAACGTCTTCGAGCTGCTCTCGGGCTGCCTCGAAGCGATCGACGCGAAGACAGTGCTGGAAATCGGCTCCTACAAGGGCGAGCTCACCGTCGAGCTGCTCGAGTGGGCGAACGAGCGTGGCGTGAAGGTGGCCGGTGTCGATCCCCTGCCGCCGGACGAACTCGAGGCACTCGCCGGCGCCCACCCGGAACTGGAGCTGCTCCGCCAGACCGGTCAGGAGGTCCTGCGTGAAAGGGACTTCGATGACGCGATCATCATCGACGGCGACCACAACTACTACACGCTCAGCGAAGAACTGAAGATCATCGGCGAGCGGGCGCCCGGAGAACGGATGCCACTGCTGATGTTTCACGACGTCTGCTGGCCGCATGCCCGCCGGGACACCTACTACGAGCCGGACCGGATCCCGGAGGAACACCGTCAGCCGCTGGTCCACAACGAAGGCATCGCTCCCGGGATCAAGGGAACCGCCGAGTGGGGACTCCCCTTCATCTGGGCCGCTGCCGAAGAAGGCGGCGAGAAGAACGGCACGATGACCGCGATCGAGGATTTCATGGCCGACCGGCCCGGCATCGAGATGGCGGTGGTACCGGCCTTCTTCGGGTTCGGCGTGATGTGGCACCGTGACTCCCCGTGGGCCGCCGATGTGGCCAGGGTGGTCGGCCCCTACGACAGGCATCCCGTACTGGAACGCATGGAAGGCAACCGGGTGGAACACCTGGTCGCCGGCCAGGCCCGGGCCCGCCAGCTGATCGAGCTCGAAGAGAGACTGGCCAGGCAGGAGGACCTGCTGCGTCGCCTGCTTGGATCGAGCGCATTCACCGCCGCCGAGAAGCTTTCAGGCCTCAAGCAGCGCGGCAAGCCGCTGTTCACCCGGGCCGAGGTCCAGGCCCTGCTCGACGAGTAGGCCGGACAGGCCGGTGAACGAAGAGGGCAAGCCGCCGTTCCCGCCGCTCGACCTGGCCGACCGGGTCAGCTCGCTCCCGGAGGGGCCGGACGCGCTCGATCACTTCGAGTGGCTGGGCCTGATGACCCGCCAGTCGATCGACAGACACCTGCCCGCCGATTGGGATTACTCCGGCAAGAAACTGCTCGACTTCGGCTGCGGATCCGGCCGGACGCTTCGCCACTTCCTCGACGTCGCCGACCAGGCGGAAGTCTGGGGCTGCGACATCGACCGGCGCTCGATCGAGTGGCTCGAGGACCATCTCTGCCCGCCCCTTCACGTCTTCACCTGCGACGAGGAGCCGCCGCTGGAGGACGAACGTCCCGGTTTCGAGACGGTCGGCTTCGACCTGATCTGGGCCGTTTCGGTATTCACCCACCTCGCTACGAACCCGGCCGCTTGGCTGCTCGACCTTCACCGCCTGCTGAAGCCGGAGGGTGTCCTGATCGCCAGCTTCATGGGTCGGCTGACCCATGAACCCCTGACCGGTGAACCCTGGGACGAGGAAGGGACCGGCTTCAAGGCGATCGGGCTGGACAACCCCTGGGACAGCGGCGGGCCGTCTGTCTTCATGTCCGACTGGTGGGTCCGCGAGCACTGGGGCCGGGCCTTCGAGGTGGAGATCGTCGGACCCGGAGTCGAGACCCTCAATCAGAGCTGGGCGATCCTCAGGAAAAAGCCGGTGACACTGACCGCGGCCGAATTGATGGCCGGGTCGGAAGAAGCGCGACGGAAGCGGCCCGGCCGGCGACGCTGGTGGCGTCGCGGCGTCTAGCTGTTCTTTTCCTTGCTTCCCCGCAGCCGGCGGAGCGGACGGGTGATCTTCCAGGAGGTGCTGTTCTTGACCTCGCTCAGTTCCTTCTCGAGTTCCTGGGTACGGGCTTCCCAGATGATCTCGCCGGCACCGGCCATCAGGCGGGTGGCCGAAAGCTCGGCCTCGGCCCGGCGGGCGCGCTCCTCCCAGTCGGGCTCGCCGCCGCCGTCGTCCGGCAGCAAGTGCTGCCACTTGCGGGAAAGCTGCATGTGGGTGTCGACCCAGCCCTCCATCTCGGAGATCAGCTCCAGTGAATGATGGTGAATCACCCGCAGGTCCTCCGTGACGATCTTCTTGCCGGCCTCCTTCACCTGCATGCTGATGTCGAAGTCGTAGCCGTGGAGCTTGCCGCCGATCGTTTCGTCGAAGCGCAGGTTCTCGATCGCCCACGGGGAGAAGGCGATCACGAAACCGTCGATCGAGTCGACCTCGCCGGTGCCGGCGAAGGAAGGTGTGTCCTCCCGGACCCAGCAGATCGCCGGAATCTCGCCACCACCGAACTCCTGGTAGCGGTGGGTGTAGGACGCCCAGGTCACGGACCCTTCCCACCAGGCGATCGAACGCACGCCGGTGGCACCGGCGCAGCCGACAAGAGCGACCTCGGGATCCTCGAAACCGTGGCGGATCTTCTTGAAGAAGTCCGGATCGACGATCTCGGCGTCCTGGTGGATCAGCACCAGGGCTTCGAGACCTTCGAGCTGTTTGGCCTTGTCGAGCAGCACGTTGTAGCTCCGAAAGATCGATCCGGCTGACGGATAGATCAGCAGTTCGGTATCCGGCTCGCGGATCCGCTCGATGCCAGGGCCGGCGTAGGCGTCGAAGATGTCCTCTTCGGTTATCGCGCTGCCGATGGCGATCATCTGTTTCTCCCGGGGGTCATGGGCGACCGCGAACCCTATACTGGCCGCCCCCGGCGGTACCTTCCGCCCGGGAACTCTTATGTGGAGCGGCAAAACAGTCAGCGTGGTCCTGATGACCTACAACGAGAAGGACTCGATCCGGCGGGTGATCGAGGAATTCGAGGCGACCAGAGTGGTCGACGAAGTGCTGGTCGTGAACAACAACGCTGCCAAGGGCACGGCCGAGGAGGTCGAGGCGACCGGGGCCCGCCAGGTCTTCGAGCGCCAGCAGGGATACGGCTACGCGATCCGGCGGGGCCTGACCGAGGCGACCGGCGACCTTGTCGTCCTCGCCGAGCCGGATGGCACCTTCCTCGCTTCCGACATCATCAAGCTGCTCGCCTACTCCGATGAATGCGACGTGGTGCTGGGAACCCGGACCACCAACGAGTTGATCTGGGAGGGCGCCAACATGGACTGGTTCCTGAAATGGGGGAACTGGGCCGTGGCGAAGATGGTCGAACTGATCTTCAACACCAGCCACCTCAGCGACATCGGCTGCACCTACCGTCTCCTCAGCCGTGACGTGGCCCGTCAGTTCGCGGCCGAGATGCAGGTCGGTGGCAGCCACGCCGGTCCGGAGATGCTGATGTTGACCATCCGGGACGGGATCAGGTTCGTCGAGATCCCGGTCAACTACCTGCCTCGGGTCGGCAAGTCTTCGGTAACCGGTTCCAAGATCACGGCCTTCTTCCTGGGGCTGACCATGATCCGCTTCATCCTTGCCTTCCGTTTCGGCCGCCGGGCCGCCTGAACCAGCCGGGTCGGCTCAGCGCCTTCGGACCTCGGTAACCGTCAGGGGCAGGTGCCCCGGGAAGGTCTCGGTCCGGACGATTTCCCAGCCGTCCGGGAGGGAAGCTCCCTCCGCGCTGGTGAAGAGCGAATCCTCGTCACCCGCTTCGACCGGTTCGCGACTGGTCAGGATGAAGAGACTCTCGCGTCCCGTCGCCGCCAGGGCCTGGTCGAGCACTTCCTGGTCCTGGCCGGCAGGTCCGGCCGCGAGCAGGAAGGGTGGCCTATCGGAAGGTATCCGGGGCCGGAACTCGGGTCGACCCTGGGGCAGGTACGCGTCGAGCGAGGTGAGCGGAACCGGGGTGACGAAGGTCGCGTCATAGACCACATCCTTCGGTCCGGCCTCGCTGTCGATGAAGGCGGCGGCAGACTTGAAATCGAGCGAGGAGTATCCGGGGTCGGCGGCCTTGACCGCCCCCGCAGTGAAACCGGCGAGCAGCAGCACTGCACCTGTGGCACCGACGGCGGGTGTGGACGCGGCGGTCGCGAACCCCGCGAGCACGGGCAGCGCCGCCCAGGTGGCCGTGAGGTTCCGGGCACCGAAGGTGTCGGTGCCGGCCAGGGCCAGCAGGGCCTCGCAGGCGGCGGTGGAAAAGGTGAGTGCGACCAGCAGCACCAGCGCCTGGCGTGAGGTCGGTTGGTTCGGGGGGGTCTCCACCTGCCGTGACGCTCCTCGGACCAGGCCGACAGCCAGCACGATGAGCCCGGCCGCCACCAGCGCCAGGGCCAGTTTGGAAGGGTCTGTCAAAGGCTGCCCGGCCAGCAGTTGCTTGACGCCCAGCCACTTGTCGGAGAGCGCGGCGCCCTGGATCGCCTCGAGGATCGGCAGGGTCGGCGAATCGAGGTCATCCAGCATCGACGGAATCCAGGGCAGATAGAGCAGGACCGCCCCGCCTGTCGAGGCAATCGCGGCGAGACGGGATGGCGGTGAAATGACCAGCAGCCAGGCCAGCTGGGCAGCCAGGTAGAAGACGGCCGTGTAATGCGAATACATGGCCAGGCAGGTGAAGAGCGCGAAGAGCGCCCACCAGGCCGGCCGGCCCGACCGCATCGCGGCCAGCATCGCGACGGTCGAGCAGATCAGCATCGTGACCATCAGCGAGTAGGCCCGTCCGGTCGCCGAGAAGGTGACCATGAAGGGGCTGAGCGCCATGACCGCGGCCGCGATCAGTCCGGCAAACCGGCCGGAAAGCCGAAGGCCGAGCAGGTAACTGAGCGGGATCGCCGCCGTCCCGGCGATCAGGGCAGGCAACCTGACCAGTTCGGGAGCCGACCCGAGCTGGGTGGCAAACCAGGCCAGCACGAAGTAGAGGGGCGGGCTTATTTCGGCATCGGAGGACACCTCGC
Organism: Solirubrobacterales bacterium; assembly: GCA_036780865.1. Taxonomy (GTDB): domain Bacteria; phylum Actinomycetota; class Thermoleophilia; order Solirubrobacterales; family 70-9; genus 67-14. The sequence goes on from DAIQCC010000024.1 coordinate 18,183, forward strand.
TCACCGTTCCCGAGAGTCCGAACTCGCGGACGATCCAGAGGGTCGAAAGCTCGTCGCCGATCATCGAGTGACCCCAGGCAAAGAGGCGGAAGGCCAGTCCGAGCAGGATCAGTCCGAGCAGGATGAGTCCCGCCCGACGGCGGGTCAGCCTGCCCTCGGCCAGTCCGGCGAGAGAGGCGGCCGGATTCATGGCCGGCGGGCGACCACCACGTTGTGGGCGCAGAGCCGGCGCAGGCCCGGTGTCTTCTCGACGACGCGCTCGGCGCCAGCGGCGAATCCCAGGAGCCGTGGCGGCACGAAGTCGGGCACGAAGCCCGAAGGCGCACTGCTGGCGATCGCCGCACCGCCGTCGGTCAGGCCGCGCAGGATTTCGTTCTCGGGAATGAGCCGCTCGGTGCCGTCGTCCTGGGGGACCCGGGCCATCAGGTGCTTCCAGTACGGGTTCCTCGGGTTGTGATCCCAGACCAGCACAAGGCCGCTGGGCCGGGTCACCCTGACCATCTCGCCCAGGGCACTGTGGACGGCCTCGGGCTCGGCGATGTGGTGCATGACCGCGACGCACATCGTCAGATCAAAGCTGCCGTCTTCGAAGGGCAGGGCCGTGGCACTCCCCTCGACTGCGGTCACGCCCGGGGCATGCTCCTCCATGTAGGCCAGCATTCCGGCCGACGGGTCGACGCCGGTGACTTCGTAACCGGCTTCGGCGAGGCGCCCGGCGACGACGCCGGTGCCGCAGCCGACATCGAGGATCCGACCCCCGGGGAGGAGGTTGCGGACGTAGGCGACCCGCTTGTCGAGGTAGTGATCAACGACGTGGGGCGGCAGGGATCCGTCGTACTCGTCGGCGATCTCGTCGAAGTGCCGATGCTGGTGCGTTGCGTGATCGCTCACTGCCCGCCCTCCCTCTGGAAGACCGTAACGGTCAAGGGTTCGAGGCCCTCGTGGCGGACCCTGCCCTGCTCGCGCCAGCCCGGCGGGATCCGGACTTCGGCAAATCCGACCTTGAAGACGTGGCCGCCCTGCCCGTCGGGGACGGGTGCCCGGCCGTCGCCGATCGTGACGACCCGGACCGGTCCCGCGGTATCGAAGGCCTGGTCAGCAATCTTCTGCGGATCGTACTGCCGGTAGATGTCCTCGATGAAGTCGGGGCGGTCCTCGAGGTTGGTCATGCGGAACTCGCGCAGGTCCAAATCCAGATACCCGTCGAGCGGCGAGAGGGGAGCCGGGCTGATGATGCTGGCGTCGACGATCGACCCTCCCGCCTCCGAAGTGGACTCGATCGTCCCGGATGCCTTCTCGTAGGGGATGGTCGACCTGGCGGGGTCGAGCAGACGGGCGGTCGTGACCGAGAAACCGGCCGCGATCAGCACCACGGCCACGAGGCCCCAGCGGGGTCCGGCCGCGGCAGCCCCGGCCGCGATGAGCAGCGGAAGCGCGGCCCAGACGGGGGCGAGGTTCCGGGCCCCGAAGATGTCGGTGCCGGCCGCGAGCAGAAGCAGCTCTGCCGCAAACACGGTGGACACCATCAGGAAGGCCAGCCAAACGCCCTTGAGCCGATCCGGCGACGGCTTCGGCAGGCTGCCGCGGACGCGGGCCGCCACCATCGCCCCCGTTGCCACCAGCACCCCGGCAAGCGCGAGAAGCATGTCGGGGCGCTCGAAGAAGGAGGGCTTCGAAGCGCTGATCCAGAGGAAGAAGAGGTCCTTGACCGCCGCCCACTTGACCTCGAAGCCACTCCCCTGGATCGCCTGCAGGATGTCGCTGGTGGGAGAGTCGAGGTCGTTGCGGAAACCACCCAGCCAGGGCAGGAAGAGAAGCAGCATCAGCCCCGCGAAAGCGAGCGCCTTCAGGCGCAGGGCGGGAAAGAGCCAGAGTGCCCAGATCAGCTGGCCGGCAACCGCCAGACAGGCGGTGTAATGGCTGTAGACAGCGAGGCAGCCAAAGACGGACCAGCCGATCCAGTGCCAGAGCCGGCCCTTGTCCGAGGTTGCCGAAAGCAGGCACCAGGTGGCCACAAGCAGCATCAGGATCATCACCGAGTAGGCCCGGGCGTTGGCCGAGAAGTAGACGAGGAAAGGGGCCACCGTCGCTATCGCCGTCGCATACAGGGCGGCGCGACGGCCGAGCGCCTTCAGTCCGACCAGGTAGAAGGCCGGCACCGTCAAGACACCCGCGATGAGGGACGGCAGGCGGACGCCGTCGGGGGTCTGGCCGAAGATCCAGGAACTGACCTTGGCCAGCAGGAAGTAGAACGGGGGACTGATCTCGGCGTCGGAGTTGACCGCAGTCACGACACCGAAGAAGTCGTTGCCCCTGATGATCCACAGGGTTGACAACTCGTCACCCCAGGCCGACTCCCGGAACATGATCAGGCGGAGCACGAGCCCGGCGACGATGAACAGTCCGACCAGCCCCCAGGTCCACCGTGTTTTCTTCGTGGCTTCGTCCAAAGCCCGACGCAGACTAGTGAGGGTTGAAGCGGCGGGGACCATCGCGCTGTCAAGATGCGCGCCATGTGCGCCAGGATCACCGGGGAGCGGGTCGTCACCCCTGCGGGCGGGTTCAACCCGACCTGGCAGCGGCACGTCGCGGCCTACAAGCTGTCCGAACCCGAGTTCGGCCCGGGCCGCCTGCTCGACCTCGGTTGCGGTGTCGGACACAGCTTTCACCTGCTCGCCCCGCGGGAAACGGTAGGTGTCGACATCGATCCCGGCGCCCTCGAAGGCCAGGAGCGTGAAACGGTGGTGGCCGACATGCGGCGGATACCCTTCGACGATTCCGCCTTCGACTCCGTGCTTTCGGTCCACTCCCTGGAACACGTGCCTGACCCGGAGAAGGTGGTCGCCGAGGTCTCCCGCGTGCTCACGCCGGAAGGCACAGCTGTCTTCGTGACACCGAACCGCCTGACCTTCGGTCGCCCGGACGAGATCATCGATCCGTTTCACTTCATCGAGTTCGACGCGGAGCAGCTCGGCGAACTCTGTTCGGCCGGCTTTTCCGAAGTAACGGTCAAGGGCATCTTCGGCTCCGACCGCTACATGACGATCCACGACGAGGAACGGGAGAAGCTCGACCGACTGCTGGCGAGGGACCCCCTCAGACTGCGTCGCCTGGTTCCCAACCGGGCCAAGCAGCGTCTTTACGACCTGATGCTGAACCGTTCCCGTTCGCTCGACGATCCGCGGGCCGAAGAAATCACGCCCGAGGATTTTGATCTGGGGGAGACGGGCCTGGAGGGTTCGCTCGACGTGGTCGCGGTCTGCCGGGGCCCCCGACGTTGACCGGGTTCCCGGACTGGACCGGGGACGCTCCCGCGAACTGCGCCTGGTGCGCAGCGCCTCTGGAGCGCGGGGTCAGGCGGCCCGGTCGCACGGAATGTCCGGCCTGCGGTTCGGCAACCACCGACCCGATACCGGACCCGCAATCGCTCGACGCCGCCTATGGCGACTGGTACTGGCCTTCTTCCGGCACCCGTTTTGGCCTGATCGGTGACCGGCTGCTGCGGCGGGCCAGGGCTTCCATGGCAAGCCGGATCGATGAGGTCGCCCCGCCCGGGCCGATCCTCGATGTCGGGGCCGGCGAAGGGACTCTGATCGATGCCCTGAAAGATCTCGGGCGCGAAGCTTCCGGACTCGAGCGGCTTCCATCCCGCGAAGACATCCGGGACGGGACCATCTTCGACGTGGATGGCCCCTACGCGGCGATCGTCTTCTGGCATTCGCTGGAGCACCTGCCGAACAGCGGGGCGACGATCACGGAAGTCACCCGAAAGCTCGCGCCCGGAGGGTTCGTGTTCATCGCCGTCCCCGACCTGGCCAGCCGGCAGGCGCGACGGTTCGGGGACCGGTGGCTCCACCTCGACCTTCCCCGGCACCTCGTCCACCTGCGCTCCGACGCACTGGTCAGCGGGCTCGAGCAACGTGGATTCGAGATCGGCGAGGTTTCACCGGTGCGGGCCGGACAGGTCGTGATCGGCTGGCTGGACGGCTTCGTGACCGGGCTTCCCGGCGGCCTCAACCTGTACCAGGCGTTGCGCCGCAAGAGTGCGAGGCGGATCCGGATGAGCCCCGTTCAGCGCCTTGCGTCGATCGTCGCCGGAGTCGTGCTCTTTCCGCTGGCGCTAGTCTGCGCCGCGGCCGAGATTCACTCCGGCCGATCGGGAACCGTCTACGTCGAAGGCCGACTTGTCTGAAACCGAAGAGGAAAAGAAGCGCCCGAAGGTGATCGTGGTGATGCCTGCGCGGCAGGCCGCCGCGACCCTGCGCGAGACCTTCTCCGAGATCCCCCAGGACGAGGTCGACGAGGTGATCCTGGTCGACGACTCCTCCACCGACGAGACGGTCGAGCTCGCCCGCGAACTGGACATCAACGTCGTCTGGCATCCCCATCAGGTCGGCTACGGCGGCAACCAGAAGACCTGTTATCTCGAGGCACTGCAGCGGGGCGCCGACGTCGTGGTGATGCTCCACCCCGACGGGCAGTACGAGCCGGGGCTGATCCCGTCGATGATCAAGCCGATCGTCGAAGGCGAGGCCGACCTCGTGCTCGGCTCCCGCCTGCTGGTTCCCGGCTGGGCGCTCCAGGCGGGAATGCCGCGCTGGAAGTTCGTCGCCAACCGGTTCCTGACCACGATCGAAAACCGCATCATGGGGCTGAACCTCTCCGAAGCCCACACCGGCTACCGCGCCTACTCGCGGGACCTGCTGCTGACCGTGCCGTTCCTCCGGAACTCGCTCGACTTCGTGTTTGACTCGGAGCTCCTCTACCAGGCGTCGCATCTCGGTTTCCGGATCCGGGAGGTCCCGGCCAGGTGCCGCTACTTCGACGAGATGTCCTCGGTCGGCTTCCAGACAGGGGTGGTCTACGGGCTGAAGACCCTCTGGGCGGGCTTTCGGCTGATCCTGCATCGCAACCGGATCGTGCCCTCGCGCAAGTACGTGCCCTGAGGCTGCATCCGTCGCCGGGACCGGGGCCTCACCCGCGCCCTCGCACGGACGCCGGGTCAGCGGGGCAGCAGTTCGACCACCAGCAGATTGCCCTCGCGGGCGACCGGCCTCAGCCGGTAACGCTCCGAGATGTCGCGCAGGGCGATCAACTGGATGTCGGCCAGCGTCGTCTCGGCCGCCAGCTGTTCGCGGTCGGCTTCCTGGTCGAAGGCGAGCCTGCGGTAGGCCGAGAGTGCCGCCGTGTCGATCAGCATCAGGTCGCCCGGTTCAAGTTCGTCAACCGCGTCAGCAACCGGACCAAGGTGCGGACCCTCGACCCAGCTCTGTTCCTTGGCGTCGGTGATGGCCAGCGAGTTGGCCCGGCCGGCGAGGGTGAGGATGTTGTTGTCGAGATCGGGAACGGTGAGCACGGGCGAGGCTTCCTGACCGGGCATGTAGCGGTCCAGCAGGTCGGCACCTTCGGCTGCGCCGGCCTTCAGCGCGGGCGGGTTCCAGAGCCGCTCGAACCCGTCGCTCAGCGAGTTGCCCCCGGGCAGGGCGTAGGCGAGCAGCGAAGTCCCGGCCCGGTCGGCCGCGTTCGGCATCACGGTCGAGACGGAAAGCAGGGCCACGGCGAGAACCATCCCGAGAGCGGCGGTGGCGGCCCTTCGTGGCACTTCCCGGTCGGCGATCACGAGCCAGAGCCAGAGAGTGACGCTGAGGATGAGCGGCAGCGAGATGTACGGGATCACATGTGGCAGCGACCGGTTGTCGAAGTAGCTATAGAGCAGGATGCCGTAGCCGGCCAGTCCGGCCAGGGCGATCGTGGCGACCGGCCTCGCCCGCAGCCAGTCGGGCTTGCGTATCGCGGTCACGGCGAGAGCGATCGCGCCGACCAGGTAGGCGAAGCCGACGGTCAGGCCCGGAGACCAGTCGGGGACGTCATAGGTCAGGTCACCCACGTCGCCGGCGAGGAAGTCCCGCAGGTAGGTCAGGTACAGGCCCCAGTCCGGGAGTGCCCCGCCCCAGATCAGGGTCGCGAGCGCGAACAGCAGGAGTGCGATGACCCAGGCGAGTACCGCGTATATCGCCTGGCGCAGCAGCCAGCGGAGCCGACCGGCCGGAAGCAGTGACGCTTCGATCAGGAGCATCCCGGCCAGCGCACCCGACACATACATGAAGGCTTCGAGGGCCCACACGATCGAGAGGCCGACCACCACCCAGCCTGCCGCACGAAACCAGCGCCTCGCCCGCGGGTAACGGGCGGCGGCGACCCAGAAGAGGATCAGCGGCACCGGCAGCCCGAAGCGCAGCCCGCCATGCTGCAGCAGCCCGCCGATCGGGTACTCGAGCGCCCAGATCAACACCACCAGGGCGAACAGCATCGCCGCGGTTGCCAGCAACCGCCCGACCCCGGCCATGCGGAGGATCGCGTATCCGGCACCGAAGGTGAGCGCGGTCAGGGAGGCGTCGAAGAAGGCGAGGGTGCCGTTGCCGATCGGGGCGATCTCGAAGAAGGCCGCCAGCAGGTAGATCGAGGCGACGCCGTACTGGGAGACGGTGTCGACCAGCAGCGCCGCACCGTTCAGGATCTGGCTCGCCGCACCGAGATACAGCGCCTGGTGGAAGTTGATGACGTAGGTGATGAAGGCGTCGGTCTCGGTGCCTCCCTCGCCGACTCCGCGGAAGACGGCCATGTCCGGTACCGCGGCGATGATCAGGACGAGGATCACGAGGTCCAGGGCGAGGCCCCATCTGCCAGTGAGCCGGGGGAGCGTGAACCGGTTGAAGGCGAAGATCGTGGCGACGGCCACCACGAGCCCGGCGATCAGCCAGGGCAGGTCGACGTGGCTCAGGTAACTGAAAGATGCCAGTGCGGCGGTAGCGGCAAGGCCGGCGAGAATCGCCAGCTCGAAAGCGTTGGCCTCGAGGTGCCTGCCGGGTACCCATTCCGGTCCGGTTGCCCGCCACCACAGAAGCCCGGCCAGCAGAACGACCACCAGCGAAAGCCCGGCCAGCAGCCACAGGCGCTCGCCGTCCGGGCCGGCCAGCCGGGCGATGACTATGGCGACGCCCGCCCCGGTCACGGTCAGGGCGGACAGCGGCCCGACCAGGCCCGGATTGCTCCCGGCGAGGATCCGGTTGACCAGTCGGGGAGCCAGCAGGACTGCCAGGGGCAGGAGCACCAGGAAGGTCAGTCCGTAGAGCAGGGTCTCCGCGGTCTGATGGTGCGGAAGCAGCGGCTCCGGAAGCTCGACCGTCGGTACGGCCGCATGGATCGGTGCCAGCAGGATCAGAAACGCGAGCAGCGCGCCACTTGCGGCCAGCGCGATGGTTGCCGGGAGATGCGCGTTGCGCCCGACCTGCTCATTCTCCTCGGAACTCTCCGACACGCAGCGATGGTATTCGGGCGGGACGTCAGCCAGCCGGGCGAGCCGCCTTCCCCCCGGACCGCCTGGACGGAGAACGGGTCAGCGAATCGCGCTTGACTGACGCCAGGTGTTCAGCGCTCGAAAGTCGTCGACCACGTCACGCGGCCTGCCGGCCGACGGCTCGGGTCGGATGTCGGTCGCGGATACGGGCTCCTCGATGGCGTCGGCTTCGCCGGGCGTCACCTTCCACACCCCGGCACCCTCCCGGGCGGTGAACACCTCGGTCAGTTCGCCGTCGGTGAACAGCAGCCCGGTCTGATCGTCTGCCCCGTAACCGGCCGGCATACTCCGGCCGACCTCGGCCAGATAGCGGCTTCGCCGGTCAGGGTCGCGGTGGTAGTGGACGCAGAGGCTGCCGGCGAGGACGCCCAGTCCGGGGGCCGGCTCCGGACGACCCGAAGAGGAGGTGATGCCGGCCTCGAACCAGCACATCGCGCCGGCACTCTGGCCGACCACCATGACCCCGCGCTCGAGACATTCCTCGATCAGTTCGGCGATGCCATGTGGTTGCCAGACGGCGACCAGGTTGACCAGGCTGCCACCGCCGACGTAGATCGCATCCTGCTTCATCAGGTGGGCGGATACGTCGATCGGATTGGCACCGAGCCGGAACAGCGAGATGTCGGACACCTCGCAGCCCCGGCTTCCGAATGAACGCCGGAAGCGGGAGATCTGGTCCTCCGGGTCACCACTGGCGGTGGGCAACAGGCAGATCCGCGGGGACTCCCTACCGGTCAGGGAGATGATGTGATCGACGATCGCCTCGTTGCCGTCGAGCCGGTCGAACTCATGCCCTCCCATGACCAGGATCCGACCTTTCATCAGGCTGCCTCGATCGGGCTCGAGGCCCAGGGGATCGGCGACTCGTCGATCAGCGGAACGTGATCGGGGGAGCCGAGGTAGCGGGTCGCAAGCTGGGTGGTCTTCGGTCTTTCCCCCTTCAGCTCGATCCGGTAGGCCCGCGCCTCCGGTCGTGAGGCGACTACCTGGGCAAGCTCCGTGTCGATGAAGTGAAAGGCAGCACCGTCGGTCGCCGCGTAACCGGGCCGGAGTCCTTCGGTCAGCTTCTGCTCGAAGGCTCTGTGGGCCTCGGAGCCGAGCACGAAATGGACCTGGTTCGACCATGGCAGGAAGCCAAGGCCGATCGTGACCTTCGTTTCCTTCTGGTAGGTGGTCACGCATTCCTCAAACCAGCAGAGCGACCCTGCGGAAAGCCCGCAGAGCACGATGCCCCGCTCCCATGCTTCGCGCAGGATCTGGTCGAGACCGTGGGCCCGCCAGACCCCGAGCATGCTGATCACGCTGCCGCCGCCAACGTAGATCAGGTCCTGCGAGAGCAGATGGTCACGGATTGACTCCGCTCCCCGTTCGCGCCGGAACATCGAGATGTGGGAAGCCTCCCCGCGGTTGCGAAAGGCGTTGTAGAAGCGGACCAGGTAGTGGTCCGCGTCACCTGAGGCGGTTGGCAGGAAGCAGACCCGCGGTTTCTTGAGTCCGGTGGTCGCGACCACGAAGTCGTCGAGCAGGGGGTTTCCGGATTCCATCGAGAATCCGCCTCCGCCGAAGGCCACGATCTGTCTCCTCGTTCCCATGGTGAAATATTCGCCGCCAACCTCCAGAGACCATTTGGACGGGGGGCAAGTGTTTCCCCGGGATCGTTTATCCAACCTGAAAGGCAGCTTCTCCCTTCGATTCGTTGACTGAAGGCTGTTTGAAAACTCTCTCGTTTGTCAATTAAGCGGTCAGGCGCCAGGTAGCGCCCGATGGGGAATCCACAGTCCGACAAGGAGACAGCCTTCAGATGCCAACCCAATCCGGAAAGCGGGGATCGTGGTCCGCAAGACAGATCATCCTCGGGGCGGCGGTCCTCGCCGCCAGCTTGGTCGGTCTGGTCACGATCACTTCGGTGGCTCACGCCAGCCCGGTGTCGATCACCTTCGACAACGGCCGTGCCAGCCTCGGATTCTTCAGGGACCGGGTCATCCTGCCGGCGACCGACACCTTCCCCTCACCGGACCTGCCGGCCCCGCAGCGCACCGACATCCAGCTGAACGGCGACCTGACCAACGGCCAGGTAACCATCCCGCAGGCCACCAATTCGGGCCTTCAGTTCCCTTACATGCACATCATGCATCCGATCGAGCAGGATCTGAAGATCCCGTTCACCTTCCGCCTCAATGCCGGAGGACTGGCCGGAACCTGGAACGAGGCGACCGGTGCAATGAGCCTGCAGGGGAACCTCGACATCATCGTCGTGACCGGGACCGGCCCGGGCTTCCCCCTGCCGGACTCTCTCGATGACCTCGGCGTACCCCCGCTCGGGCTCTTCGCCCGCTGTCGCTTCAATGACGTCCCGGTCATCCTGTCGACCGGCAACAAGAGCCCGATCACCGGCCAGGCATTCACCGGGGGCTTCGGGAAGGACGGCGCCCTGACCGCCTCCTGGAAGTCTCTGACTCCCGCCGTTTCGGAGAACGGCGGTGACTGCGCCCAGCTGAACCAGATCTCGACCTCTGACGGCGGATTGTGGCTGTCGAACGGCATCGTCGACCCGATCCCGCAGCCGCCACCCCCTCCGCCGACCTGCGAGACCGACCTGCGCCTCTGCCCACCACCCCGATACGTGGAGATCGACGGGGTCCGGTTGCGGCCCGTCAAGAAGACCGTGAAACCCGGCCGGAAGCTCACGCTCACGGTCCGGGTCCACAACTCGGGCAATATGGCGGCCCGAAACCTGAAGGTGAAGGTTAAGTCGAGCAACAAGGCCTTCAAGGTCCCGAAGACGGTCACCCTGACCGTTCCGGCGCGCGGGTTCGCGAGCAAGAAGTTCAAGCTGAAGGTCGGCCGAAATGCCCGTGGCCGTGCCCGGATCACCGCCGTGAACAATGGCTGGCCGGGTCACGCATACCTCAAGGTCAAGCCGAAGAAGAAGGCCCGGGGCCGCTGACCGGCGCCTAGACTGCCCCGGGATCCGCTGCTCGGGATTCCGGGGCACCGTCGATCTAGAATCCTCCGGGTGGGGGAAACCGCTCGCAGGTCGGCTGCCGTCTCAGATCCCGGAAAAGATGCGCGACGGTCGGCAGGATTGCCAGTTGTCCCGGCATTCGACGGTTACCGGGCCTTCGCGATCCTCGGGGTCGTGATGCTGCATGTCGCGTCGATCTCGGGCGTCGCGCAGGTGGGAGTGGAGACGCTGGCCGCCCGCATGATCTGGGGAACCCTGGGGCACGCGGTCGAACTTCTCTTCATCGTCAGCGGGTTCGTGGTCTTTCTTCCCACCGTGGCCCGGAAAGGAGACTTCGGATCGGTCAAGTCATTCGCTCTGCGCCGGGCAGCGCGCCTGCTCCCCGCATACTGGCTGATTCTCCTCATCTCGCTGCCATTGATCGCCACGTTCGAACCGGCTTACTCAGAGCTCCCGGGCCTCCGGGACCTCCTGCTCAACTTCACCGCCCTGATGGTGCCGGCCGGATTGTTCGTCTCGGGCATCGGCATGGGGTTCGGCCTGAACCCTCCACTCTGGACGCTTTCGGTTGAAGTTTCCTTTTACATCGTGCTGCCCCTCATTGCCGTTGCGTTCTACCGCCGTCCCCTGACCGGCGTCTTGCTTTCGCTGCTGGTGACGGTTGGTTGGACAATCACCTTTGATCACGTCGACGCTGTAATGGAGTTCCTTGGACGCAGTCCAGACTTCGACGAGCTCGTTCGACTCCACCTCTCTTCGGGCCTTCAGTTGCCCGCATGGGCGTACTCGTTCGGACTCGGAATGTTCGGCGCATGGCTTTGGGTCCGGCTTCAGGACCAGATGGAATCTTCCAGCCTGGCGGCCAAACGCGCACCCACAATCGTGATGACAGCGTCAGTGGTCATGTTGATCCCGTTGGTCTGGCTGCTCGGGGGGTACTACGACCAGACCAGGGAATCGCTCGTCCTGTCGATCCTTTTCTCCACGCTCATTGCAACCTTCATGGTTGCCCTCGCCCTGTGCCCAAGCCGCGTGCAGGCACCGGTCGCGCTCCCCGCGGTCCGCCGCCTGGGAGATATCAGTTACGGCATCTACCTGAGCCACCTCGTAATCGCCTACACGATTGCCAGCGAGATCTCGCTTCCCAGGGACGGAAACCTGTGGAGCCTCGTGATTTGGACCGCAGCGGTCGTTCCCGCCTCGGTGCTCTACGGCTACCTCTCGGCCCGATTCCTCGAACAGCCGATCCGCCGCTGGGCCCGCAAGTACGGACGGGCCCGCGCGGACGAGGCCTAGACTGGCCCCGTGGGGGAGGACCTGACGAGCCAGCACATCGCCGATCCCGGCAAGGAAGCGCGATCGAAGGCGGGCATCCCGATCGTGGCGGCCTTCGACGGGTTCAGGGCCTTCGCGATTCTCGGTGTGGTCGGCATCCACCTGGTCCAGATCTCGGGGGTGGGAAACGTCGCGGACGACCTTCTGGGCCGGGTGCTCTGGGGGTCCTTCGGCCGGGCGGTCGAGGCCCTGTTCATCATCAGTGGCTTCGTCGTTTACCTTCCGACCGCCGCAAGGGACGGAGAGTTCGGTCGCTTTGTCCCTTATGCGCTCAGACGAGGTGCGAGGCTGCTTCCGGCCTACTGGCTGATCATCCTCATCTCGGTTCTGCTGCTCGGCCTCTTCACACTCAACAGCCCTGTTCTCCGTGACCAGGTGCTGACGGCCCCCGGACCGGGCAACATCCTGCTCAACCTGACCGCTCTCGCCGTGCCCGCCTCGATGTTCTCCCCGGATGTCTCCGTTGGCCTCGGCATGGACCCGCCGCTCTGGACTCTCTCCTCGGAGCTGGTCTTCTACCTCGTCTTGCCGCTCGTCGCGGTGCTCTTCTTCCGGAGGCCGCTGCTGCTCCTGGCGATCAGTGCCTTGATGACGCTGGGCTGGATGTTCGCCTTCGACCACATCCAGACCCTTGCCTCAGACCTCGGCTTCGCCCTCGGATCCGGAGAGGAACTACGACTCGGTTTCGCCGCCCAGCAGCAGTTCCCCGCCTGGGCCTTCTCTTTCGCCCTCGGCATGTGCGGGGCGCTGGCGTGGGTACGTCTGAATCGCAGCCGGATCCCCCGGCAATTGATCGAGCAGCGGGCCGCCCGGGTGACGATCGGGGCTGTGGCGATAACGGCGGCCTCAGCTCTCGTCCTGGGCGGCGACGGTGCATTCACCCGGGAAAAGATCCTCCTTTCGATGGTGTTCTCGGCGGCGCTCGCGACGCTGATGGTCTCCCTCTCCCTGAGTCCACACCGCTGGCAGCGTCCGTTCACGGCGAGGCGGGTCCGCCAGCTCGGGGACATCAGCTACGGGATCTACCTGAGCCACTACGTCTTCATCACGCTCGCGGTATCGGCCTTCGCGCTGCCCGCCGACGGCACGCCCGGCGACCTCCTGCTGCTGGCCGCGATAGTCGTCCCGCCAACCGTCCTCTACGGCTACCTCTCGGCCCGATTCCTCGAACAGCCGATCCGCCGCTGGGCCCGAAAGTGGGGGGCCAGATCCTGAACCGAGTACCAGTCGAGCCCCTCCCAACCATTCTTTGGTTCAAGTGGGAGGGGCGGGTTTCGAATTGAAGCGCCGGCGAAGACCGGCGCGACTGCAGATCAATAAACTGCCCCGGCCATGCGTAAGAAGAATCCCGAGACCCACGAAGAGAAGCTCGAGTACCTCCGCGAGCTTCGCGATGCCGCGATCAACTCCGCCTCCCCCGAGGCCGTAGAGAAGCATCACGCGAAGGGCAAACTGACCGCCCGCGAGCGGATCGAGAAGCTGCTCGACCCCGGTTCCTTCGAGGAACTGGACACCTTCGTCCGGCACCGCACCTACGACTTCGAGATGAACAAGCGGCGCCCCTGGGGTGACGCGGTGGTCACCGGTCACGGCACAATCGACGGCCGCAAGGTCTTCGTCTTCTCGCAGGACTTCACGGTCTTCGGTGGTTCGCTGGGCGAAGTCATGGCCGAGAAGATGTGCAAGGTCATGGACCTCGCGGCCAAGGTCGGCGCGCCGGTGATCGGCCTCAACGACTCCGGCGGCGCGCGCATCCAGGAAGGCGTCGTCTCGCTCGGTGCCTACGGCGACGTCTTCGTCCGCAACGTCGCCAGCTCTGGTGTCATCCCCCAGATCAGCGTCATCATGGGTCCCTGCGCCGGCGGTGCCGTCTACTCGCCGGCGATGACCGACTTCATCTTCATGGTCAAGGAGACCTCCCACATGTTCATCACCGGTCCCGAGGTCATCAAGACCGTGACCGGCGAAGAGGTCGGCTTCGAGGAACTCGGTGGCGCGATGACCCACAGTTCCAAGTCCGGGGTGGCCCACTTCGCCGCCGAGGACGAGGAAAGCTGCCTGGAGGACGTTCGCTACCTGATGAGCTTCCTGCCGCTCAACAACATGGAGCAGCCGCCCCACTCGGTCCCCACCGACGATCCGGACCGCGAGGATCCCGAACTCGACACCTTCGTGCCGGACGATCCGAACAAGCCGTACGACATGCGCCATGTGGTCGCCAGGATCGTCGACGACGAAGAGTTCTTCGAGGTCCACGAGCACTTCGCCAAGAACATCATCTGTGGCTTCTCGCGCCTGGACGGCCACCCCGTCGGCATCGTCGGCAACCAGCCCTCCTTCAAGGCCGGCGTCCTCGACATCGAGTCCTCCGAGAAGGCAGCCCGCTTCGTCCGTACCTGTGATGCCTTCAACGTGCCGCTGATCACCTTCACTGACGTGCCCGGCTTCATGCCCGGGACCGACCAGGAGTGGAACGGCATCATCCGCCACGGCGCCAAGCTGCTCTACGCCTTCACTGAGGCAACGGTGCCGAAGCTGACCGTCGTCACCCGCAAGGCCTACGGTGGTGCCTATGACGTCATGGCCTCCAAGCACATGCTGGCCGACTTCAACTTCGCCTGGCCGACCGCGGAAGTCGCCGTGATGGGTGCCGAGGGCGCGGTCAACATCATCTACCGCAACGACATCAAGAACTCGCCCACCCCGGACGACCGGCGCGAGACCCTGATCGCCGATTACAAGGCGCACTTCGCGAATCCGTACGCCGCCGCCGAACGCGGCTACATTGATGACGTGATCGAACCGCGCGAGACCCGGCCGAAGCTGATCAAGGCACTTCGCACGCTGCAGACCAAGCGGGTCGCCCAGCCCCGCCGCAAACACGGCAACATTCCGCTCTAGGTCCGGAGATGCGGGGACTCCGGGTGCTGCGGCCGAAGGCGTCCCTCGCGTTCCTGGCCGGTTTGGTGCTTGCCGCCTCGCTGGCGTCATGCGGCGGCAGCGACGACCCTGCCCGGGCCGGAGAGCCGAGGGCACTCACCACGACGCCGTCTCTGAAGCCCGGCTTCACCTGGAGCCAGCGGGACTACGTCCTGAGATGCGAGGACGCCCCGGTCAACCTTGAGGTGGACACGCCCGCCGGATGGGCCGCCACGGTCGGAAGCTCCAGGGCGCGCACCGGCTCATTCACCACGACCTGGGCCGCCAGGACCAACCGCTCGCTGAAGGTGACCTTCCGCCGCGCGGGCCGCGAGCCGCGCATCTTCCATATCCGCTGCCTGCCGGATGACTTCCCTTCGTATCGATTCGAGCGTTACCGGCCCGGCGGTCCCAGGTTGATCATGGTCGAGCTGGAGCGTTACGCGGTCGCCTTCGACCGGGGCGGAGTTCCGGTCTGGTGGTACTACGCAACGGGCAACGTCAACAACGCCCGGTTCATGGGTGACGGCACCTTCTCCTACGCGCCGGTCAACGGCATCTACTCCCGCGAGTTCATGGTCCACCGGCTTGACGGCAAGCTGGTCAGGAAACTGAAGGGTGCCGGTGACGTGGTGACCGACGTCCACGACCTGATCCGTTTGCCGAACGGCAACTACATGCTCGGCACGCACCGCTACGTGAAGGGTGTGGACACCCGCCGGTTCGGGGGACCCGCCTCGGCCCGGCTGGACACGGCCCAGGTCCAGGAGCTGACACCGGGGGGAAGACTGGTCTGGAAGTGGGACGCCTGGCCCCGGGTGAAGCTCGCAGAGACCGGCCGCTGGTGGAAACAGGAGATCGAAATGGGACAGCCCTTCGATGTCCACCACTGGAACTCCGTCGACCGGCGGGGTAACCGGGTTCTGCTTTCCTTTCGGCATCTCGATGCGGTCCTCGAGATCAACCGTCGGAGCGGTCAGGTCCGGTGGAAGCTGGGTGGCACGAGGACAGCCCGGAGCCTCCGGGTTCTGAAGGATCCCAGAGCGAGGCATCCGCTCGGCGGCCAGCACGATGCCCGCTACAAGCGGGACGGCACGATCACTCTTCTCGACAACGCGACCGGCCTCAAGGTCCAGCGGCCCCGGGCGCTCCGATACCGGATCTCACCCGCTGCGGGCTCGGCAACGATGCTTCGCCAGGTGACCGACCCGAAGGTCGACTTCTCGCTCGGGTTTGCCTCGGCGAACCTCTTCCCCAACGGCCAGTGGCTGGTCGGCTGGGGCGCGATCGGGCGGGACGGGATCATCGGTGGCTACACGGCCGACGGCAAGCCGGCCTTCCGGTTGATCACCCCATATCGGGTGAGCTACCGGGCCAACCCGGTCACTACCGCCACTCCGACTGTCGCTCAGCTTCGAAGGGCAATGAACCGGATGGCCAGATCGGGGTCCTGACCCCTGACCGCCCGTCGCCACCGGCCCCTTCCCCCTAGAATCCGCGCTCGAATGACCTCGATCGAGATCAGCCAGACGGCCAGCCCCGAGGAAGCGGCAGCGATCGCTGCCGCCATCCAGCGTTTCAGCGCCGATACCACGGTGGTCGTCTCAGCCGAGCCGGCCGGGATCAACCCCTGGCTCAAGGCAGCGCTCGAAGAAGGCGTCTCGGCCAAGGAAGCCTTTGGCCCGGGTCAGCCCTTCGGTACCTTCTGAACCCGGACGTGCCGGCGGGTCAGCCCGCGAAAGACCGGACGCAACTTGTGGCCGGGAGAACGGTTGGATGAATCAGATGCAACGGAGAAACTGGGCCATTGGAAAGGTCGCGGCGATGTCAGTGGCCCTGCTGGGCTGCGTCACGCTCGCCTTCCTCACACATGCGTCGACGGGCGAGGCGGAAACGCGACAGGCAAGAGTCCTGAACGCTTCGCCGTCGCTGTATCCGGCCTTCAACTGGAACCAGCGTGACTACGTGGTCCGGTGCCAGGCGACAAGACGCCAGCCGCTGGTAGGGCTGAACCTGCCTCCGGGCTGGAAGGCACGAGTCGCCGGATCCCCCGCCCGGGGCGGAAAGTTCAGGGCGAGGTTGAACAGGGGGCCCGGAGTCGGAACCTCGATCGTGTTCCGCCGGCCAGGTGTCGGAACAGCCGGATTCCGTGTTCGCTGCCTGCCGCGGGACTTCCCGCGGTTCGAGTTCCGGCGCTACAGGGCTGGTGGCCCCCGGCTCACCTTCGCCCAGGTAGGCGGCAACTACGCGGTGTTCTTCGACCGGGCCGGCACTCCGGTCTGGTGGCTGAAGAACAGAATTCCTCCGCTGCATCCGCAGGTGTTGAGGGACGGCACTCTCTCCTGGCTGGTCGAGGACGGCGCCGACAGGGGCCGCACCGCCGGCACGAACGGGCGGTTCGCCTGGGGAATCCGGAGCCTGAACGGAAACCTGATCCGAAAGGTGAGAGGAGCCAACCGGGTCCTGACTGACGCCCACGAGCTCATGCTGCTCTCTAAGGGGAACTACGTGATCTACACCTTTCCGCGGGACCGGGGTCTCGACCTCAGACCCTTCGGGGGTCCCGCCAAGGCGGTCGGACGCGGAAGCCTGGTCCAGGAGATCACCCCCCGGGGTCGGCTCGTGTGGAAGTGGAGGGCCCGGGCGCACATCGACCTCGCCGAAACCGGTCGCTGGTGGAAGCTGATCCTGACGCGATCCCAACCCCTCGACTACCTGCATTTCAATTCGGCCGAGCCGGTCGGCAATTCGATGATCATGTCGTTTCGCCACCTCGATGCCGTTTACAAGATCAACCGTTCAACCGGAAAGATCATCTGGAAGCTGGGAGGAACCCCGACCGACGAGCGCCTTGAGGTGCTGGACGATCCCCTGGGCAACTACCCGTTCGGCGGCCAGCACGACGCGCGGGTCGACCGGAATGGAATCCTGAGCGTTTTCGACAACGGGACCGGCCTCAGACGCCCGCCGCGGGTGGTCAGCTACAGAATTGACGAGGAAGCCGGCACCGCCACTCTGGTCTCCTCGTTCAGAGATCGCCAGGTCCCCGTGTCGACCTGCTGCGGATCATCCGAGAAGCTCCCCAACGGGCAGTGGCTGGTCAACTGGGGTGGTCTCGGGAACATCCGGAAGCCGGGTATCCGCAACCTGGTCGGCGCCTACTCCCCTGAAGGCAGGCCGATCTTCCGTCTCTGGACTTACGGCAAGCACATGTACCGGGCCCAGCCCGTAACCGGGACATTCCCTTCCCTCGCGCAGCTGCGACGCACGATGGACAGCCGCTACTCCCGCTGAGCTTCCCCGATACATGGCACGCGGCGCCCGAAGCAAATAGCATCGGGACAAACCACGCGAGGAGGAGTTCATGGCGGTAGTGAAGATCATCGAGCTGGTCGGCAGCTCACGGGTTTCGACCGACGACGCGGCCCAGCAGGCGCTCAAGCAGGCTCAGGATTCGCTGCGGAACATCCGCGCCGTGGACATCGTCTCGACCGGTATCCGCGGCGAGAACCTCGACGAGTACCGCGCCCACGTCCGGGTCGCATTCCTGATCGAAGGCAAGGACGTAACTTAACTGCAGTCGGGCCGGCGGCTTGACTGCAGTCGGGCCGGTCCTTGCCGGCCCTCCCAGTTCAACCCGCCTCGCCCACTCGTAAAAAAGGATGGATGGGCGAGGCTTCGTTTGAGTCTGCCTTCCGCGCCTGTTCCCGCGCCGACACCGGGGTGCTAGTTTTCCCGGCCCATGTCTGACTCTGACCCGAACACCGAGATCCAGCCTTTTGAGCGCAGCTCTGTCGAGGTGAGCGAACTGATCGCCGGCGGCGCCCGGCTGATCGACGTCAGGACCGCGCATGAGCACGAGGCCGCCCGGCTCGCCGGCTCCGAGCGGATCGGTCTCGAAGAGCTGCTCGAGCGGCGCGACGAGATCGGCAAGGACGAGACCGTGGTGTTCTACTGCCGGATCGGAAACCGCTCCCGCATGGCTGCCGAGGCATTCTCAGGTGCCGGTTACGACGCCCACAACCTCTCCGGCGGCATAGTCCAGTGGATTGAGGACGGCCAGCCGATTGAACCGGCCGACGGCTATGTCGCCGAACCGGGAGAAGCAGCCGCGATCCTAGAGGCCCAGGCCCGCTCCGCGGGCAATTAGCCACAGGCTTCTTCTCCCGCCGTGGGGCCGGGGGGGCAACCCCCGCC
>DAIQCC010000025.1:0-22301 GCA_036780865.1 Solirubrobacterales bacterium
TCAACATGGTGTCAGCGATGGGGCGGAGATCGTCATACGAGGTTCCGTCGGGCGAGTAGCGCCACATGACGTGGGGCAGAGCGATGTGTAGGACGCTGAGGGATCTGGGATCGTCAGGCAGGTTCGTGACAAAGTCGCGGAAAGCCTCGACGACCGGTGTCGACCTCGCTCCATGGCAGATCGAAGGGAGCGTTGAGGAGTCTGGCTAGCTTCTGGTCGAGTCCGGCCGGGGCAATTGGCTCGGGATCGACAGTGCTGTCGGCTCCAACCGCGCGACGGATGCTGGCGGTGATCTGCGTGCCCAGGTTCCAGCGCGGTACGCAGAGGTCGGTGATCGGTTCGTATGAATGGACCTTGTAGCCACCGTCCCCGGCGATCCGGCAGATGCTGTCGGGGTAGTTGGACATTCCTGGCGCAGGAGGCTCGTTGCCCCCTGTCGGATCGGGATCTTGACCGGTCAGGATAGAAGGCAGGGCGAAGGTCGTCTGGTCGGCCACGCTGACCGCGCCCGGATACCAGGTGGCCTTGCTGGAAAGCTCCGCGAAGGTCCTGAAGCGCGGGTCGATGCTCCCGTCGGGCTTCTCGAGGGCGGCCAGTGGGAGCTCGTCGAAGATCACGACAACAACCGGGGTGTCGGTCTCGATCTCGGGCGTCGAGGCCTTAGCTTCATGGGGCAGGAGTTCATCGCGGATCGGATAGTCGAGCGCGAAGGCACCGATCACCACAACGGTCGCGAAGCTGAGCAACATGGCGAAGTTCCGGACCAGTTCGGTTTTCACGTAGAGCCAGGCGAAGGTTCCCGCCAGCATGATCGGGAGCAGGTTGCGGACGACGGATCCAGCACCCTCGCCGGCCAGCCACTGCCAGACAACCAGTGCCAGAAGCGCACCGACGACGACTCCGTGGACCACCTGCCTCCGCGGTTCGCCGAAGAGCCGGCGAATCACCAGCTCGGCAATCATGATGATCAGGGGGCCGAGCAGGGAGACGACGAGGATCAGGATCAGCACGTCGAAGCGCCGCAGCCCGTACGAGGTGAGCGCTTCCGGTCCCGAAGCGATGTTCGAGTAGAGCGGGTAGGCGAGGGAGATCGCCCAGGCACCGGCAACTTCCGCCCAGATCCTGAACCAGGAATGGGGCTGGGACTGCTTTTCGTCCGGCTCGGTGCTCATTTGCGCCCGGATTGCCGGGCCGACCCCCTACAGTGCGCGCAACATCTCGACGGCAATTCGGGCGGCTTCGGTCGGGCTCTCCCCGACTCTCACGCCCTTGGCTTCCAGAGCCTCCTGCTTGGCCTTCGCGGTACCTGAAGTTCCCGAAATGATCGCACCTGCATGGCCCATCTGCTTGCCCGGAGGGGCCGTGAAACCGGCGATGTAGCCGACCACCGGCTTCGAGATCTTCGACTCGATGAACTCGGCCGCACGTTCCTCTGCGTTGCCGCCGATCTCGCCGACCATCACGATCAGGTCGGTTTCGGGATCGCTCTCGAACAGCATCAGGATGTCGATGAAGTCCGAGCCGATGATCGGGTCGCCGCCGATGCCGACGATCGTCGAATTGCCTTCGCCGGCATGCTTCAGCTCACTGCCGATCTGGTAGGTCAGGGTGCCCGACTTTGAAACGACGCCGATCCGGCCCTGGTCGAAGAACTGGGCGGGAATGATGCCGACGTTCGCCTTGCCGGGGGAGAGGACTCCCGGGCAGTTCGGGCCGATCAGGCGGACGCCCTTCTCGCGGGCCTTCCAGTAGGTCGAAAGCATGTCCATCACCGGGATGCCCTCGGTGATCGCGATCACCGTCTCCACGCCGGAATCGATCGCTTCGTCGATTGCCGCTGCGGCGAACTTCGCGGGCACGAAGATCATCGAGGTGTTCGCCCCGGTCTCCTCGACCGACTCGGCGATCGTGTTGAAGATCGGGGTGCCTTCCACGTCCTGGCCACCCTTGCCGGGAGTCACGCCGGCGACCAGGTTGGTGCCGTAGTCGCGGTTGCGGAGGCCATGGAAGCTTCCTTCGCGTCCGGTCAGGCCGGAGACGACCAGCTTCGTGTCGTTGTCAATGATGATGCTCATCGGTCCTCAGTTCCCGGCCAGTTCGACGACCTTCTTGGCGGCGCCGAGCATGGTGGATTCGTGGTGCAGGTTGTCGAGTCCGGCCTCGGCCAGCAGGGCCAGGCCTTCCTCGGAGTGGGTGCCGTCGAGCCGGACCACGAGCGGCAGTTCCAGCCCGATCGTCCTGGTCGCCTCGATGATGCCGCGGGCGACCTCGTCGCCGCGTGTGATGCCCCCGAAGATGTTGAAGAGGATCGCGTTCACTTCCGGATTCGAGGTGATCACCTCGAGTGCGTCGGTGATCGCCTCCGCCTTGGAGCCCCCACCCGCGTCAAGGAAGTTGGCGGGACGGCCCCCGGCCTGGGCTACGACGTCGAGGGTCGACATGCAGAGCCCGGCACCATTGCCGAGGATGCCGATGTTGCCGTCCAGCGAGACGTAGGTCAGGCCTCGTTCCTTGGCCATCTTCTCCTGCGGGTCAAGGTCGGCGTTCTCGGCGATCTCGGCCAGTTCGGGGTGCCGGTACAGGGCATTGCCGTCAATCGTCACCTTGGCGTCGAGCAAGACGACCTCGCCCTCGGAGTTGACGATGAGGGGGTTGACCTCGATCAGGGTCGCATCCTCGGCCTTGGCGACTTCGGCCAGCTTGACGAGGATGGAAGCCACCTGGTCGGCGACTTCGCCCGGGATCTTCGCCCTTTCGACAATCTCTTCGGCCTGTCTCAGGTCCAGCCCGTGGTGGGGATCGACATGCTCCTTGACCAGCGCATCGGGATCGGAAGCGGCGATCGCTTCCACGTCCATGCCGCCCATTCTGGAGAGCATCACGAGCATCTTCTTGGCGGAACGGTCGAGGATCACCGAGGCGTAGAACTCGGACTCGATCTCCGAACCGGCCTCGACCCAGAGTTCGTCGACCCTGAACGGACCTTCGCCGTGAGGGCCGACGATGTCCATTCCGATGATCTCACCGGCGTACTCGTGGGCTTCGGCGCTGTCCTTGGCGATCTTGATGCCGCCGGCCTTTCCGCGACCGCCGATCAGCACCTGCGCCTTGACGGCGACGGGGTAGCCGAGATCCTCCGATGCCTCTACTGCGGCATCAGCTGTTGACGCGTAAGCGCCCTTGGGGACCGGCAGCCCATGGCGGGCAAACAGTTCTTTTCCCTGATATTCGAGGAGATCCATGACCTTTTCGGAGTTAGGTGGCGAAGGGCTCCGGAAGGCGTACCCGATCTACTTTGGGCCACGTCGAAGCCGACGATGGACTCTATTCGACATAATGCCCTTCCCGCATGCCGCTGCCTTCACTCAAGAACATCGAATGGGTCACCACCGACTGCTACGGCACCCTCATCGACTGGCATAAGGGTATTTCCGAGGCCTGCGCCAAGGAGGCCGCGAAGGACGGTTTCAGCTTCGATACCGACGCCTTCATGGAGCGCTTCTACGAGGTCCAGGCCGAGGTAATGGCCGGGTCCTACGAGCTTTACGCCGAGGTCCTGCGTCGTACGATCATCAAGGTCGCGGGCGAGATCGGCTGGGAAGTCGAGCCGTCCCGGGCACAGTTCCTGCCGGACAGCGTCGCCTACTGGACCCCGTTCCGGGAATCCAATGCCGCCATGGACCGGCTGGGCAAGAAGTTCAACATCGGCATCATCAGCAACATCGACGACAAGATGCTCGGGATCTCCCGCCGTCACCTGAGGACCGAACTCGATCTCGTCGTGACCGCGCAGCAGGTGCGCAGCTACAAGCCGGATGACACGCACTTCAAGGAGTGCGCCCGTCGGATCGGTGGCAAGAAGGGCTGGCTGCACATCGGATCGGGTTACGAAACCGACGTCGCCCCGCTGCTGAAGATGAAGGTTCCCGTGATCTGGGTGAACCGCACCGGCGAAAAGCTGGCCGGACGAAAGAAACCGTCGCTGGAAGTCAAGTCTTTCCGTGACGCAGTGAAGAAGCTGGGCGCCGGAGGCTGAGTATCGCTGCCTCCCAGACCCGTTCCGGGGGGAGGCGGTTTGCTGCTGCGCTGGCAGGTTTGCTCGCCTGCGTACTCGTGCTGCTGCTCGTCGTTCCGGCCGATCGGGCACTGGCCTCGCGACCGAACTTCGTCGTCATCCAGACCGACGACCAGAGTGCCGCCTCGGTGAGGGCGAAGTTTCGCGGACAGGTCGGAGGATTTCGTCAGGTCATGCCGCATGCGGTGCGGCAGATCCTTCAGCGTGGCACCGAGTTTCGCAACTACTACGCGACCTCCCCGGTCTGCAGTCCGTCGCGGGCCTCGCTGCTGAGCGGACAGTACTCGTGGAATCACGGGGTGGAGTCCAACCTGGGTGCTGACGGCGGCTGGACCGGCTGGCTGAACCACCGGGTATACCGCCACAACCTGGCGGTCACGCTGAACCGGAGGGGCTACCGGACCTCGCATTTCGGCAAGTTCACCAACGGGTACTACGACGAGGAGAACAACCGGGTCGACCTGACCGTCCCGCCGGGATGGGATCACTGGGTAACCACTGCGTACAGGCCGGGGATCCGGAACTACGGCTACGAACTGAACGTCAACGGCCGGCCGGTGGGGCCGGTCGGTGACCCCGACTACCGTCAGGGCGGACCCGGGATCGACCCGGCGACCTGCGACTTGCGACCTTTGGGATCGGTCTGGCCTGCCGGGCGTTGCCGCTACCTGGGTGACGTGATGTCCGCGGCAGCCGTGAGGGAGATTCGTCGCGCCCACCGCAAACCGTTCTACCTCCAGATCGACTATCAGGTGCCGCACAGCGACATCGCTCCCCCGGTCGGTCCCCAGCCCGCGACCAGGTACCTCGGTGCCGCTTCACGTACACGACTCCCGCGCCCGCCTTCCTTCAACGAGAGGGACTTCAGTGACAAGCCGGCTTTCATCCGTGATCTGGCTTCGGATCCGCTGGACCGGTCAGACGTTCGCCGGCTGAAGGGTGCCTACCGCCGGTACCTGGAGTCACTCAGTTCGGTCGATGACGGGATCGGCGCGATCCTCCGGACCCTCCGGCAGACCGGGCAGCTTCGCCGGACCTACGTGTTTCTGCTCTCCGATCACGGGCTGTTCCTCGGCGAGCACCGTTACGACTGGGGCAAGTTCATGCCCTATGAGGAGTCGGCTTCGCCACTGATGGCGGTCAGGGGGCCGGGGGTACCCCGGGGACGGGTCAGCCGGGAACTGGTCGGCAATCTCGACATCCCGGTCACGATCATGAGGCTTGCCGGAGCCAGACCCGACTTTCCCGTCGACGGCCGATCGCTCCGACCGTACTGGCGACGCCCCGGATTGAGAAGCGCCCGCCCGGTTGCGATCACGATCGACTCGAGGGTGGAAAGCGAGGGGGCATCAGCCTCCGCCCGGGCGCCGGCGCTCAGGTACCGGGGCTTCCGCATGGGCCGCTACAAGTACGTCGCTTACGACTTTGGCGGCGAAGAGCTCTACGACCTGGCGACCGACCCTCACGAACTGGAGAACCGGGTCGGATCACCCCGTTACGGCATTGCTCTCTCCTACATGCGCCGTCACCTCGACGAGGTCACGGGCTGCATCGGCGCGTCCTGTCGCGAGCAGTTGCCGCCCGTCCCGAAGCCGGGTTGAGGGCTCGACCCGGGCCGGACCGTCGGCTCACCTGGTCAGTTCGCCGAGCGTGTTGATCTCCGAGCGACCGAGGACCTTGCCCCGGGCATCGAGGCCAACCAGACGGAACCGGGCCGGCTGGCCCGGGACCGGGATGGTCGTCTCGAAGCCGGCCCTGGGCGCCTGGGCGACCAGCGAGAGGTCTGCCCCGCCGGCCAGCACGCGCCAGGTGCGGACCCGGGTGTCGCCGTTCCAGCTGACCCAGACCCGGCTGTCCGGACCGTCGGTCTCGCTCTTGACGCCGATCGCGCCTTCGACGGGTCGGCCGGTCCACGGGTCGCGGTAACAGCGGTAGGTCACGTTCACCGCCGAGTACGTCATGTCCCACAGGACCTTGCCGTCGGGGGCGAACTCGGTGCAGTACTTGAGCGAGCCCCAGCCGACGAAGATGTTTCCGTTCGGCAGGATCTGCGTGTTGCCCTGACTGGGAGAGAGACGATTGCCGAAGGCGTACTTCCTGACCAGCGTGGCGGACTTCTTCTTCTCGTTGATGCGGAAGATGAACCCCTTCGAGATCTTCGCCCGGTTTGGCAGGGGGCCACCGGCCGCACCGTTCTCGAAAATCGAGTAGGTGCCATTGGCGTGACGACGGAAATCGTGCTGGTAGGCGTAACGGAAACCCTTCCCCAGCCGGAAGTCGGATTCCTTGCCGCCCATCCGCCACATGACCTTGCCTGTCAGCCGGTTCACCTTGTAGAGAGCCGAGGTGTGGCGGGCCGAGATCAGCATGTTGCCGTCCTTGTCCCGTTCGATCGAGTTCAGGTGGAAGTAGTCGAAGGGACGGGTGATCTTGCGCGGGATCGGCATGTAGGTCTCGGGCACCCGGATGTTGCCGAGTGAATGCCACTCCCAGATCACCTGTCCGGTTCGCAGGTCGATCTCCTGGGCGACGTTGTCCATCACCGGGGTCTTCTTCAGGCCGCCGTAGGCGCTGAGGTCCATGACCACGGTGCGGAAGGAGTTGACGTAGGCCGTGTCGCGGCTCGCCATGGTGAACTCGTGCGGGTCGCTGGTGTAGCCGTTGCCGGCCTCGAAGCGCTTGATCACCTTGTAGCTCGAGTTTGCGATCGCGTAGCTGCTTTCGACGTAGTCGCCGACCTGGGCACGTCGCCACCAGGTGAGTACGGGCTTGCCGCGGTAGCGCTGGGCCCGGAAATCGGTCACGCGTAGCCCGGGCCGGTAGTAGATGAGCTCACCAGTGTTGTCGACGATCATCGGTCCGTTGGTCCGCGGGGCGAAGAAAACGCCGCCTTTCGAAGCCCCGGGCTTGTTCACGTTGATGTCCACCCCGGGCACCTTCAGCGGGAACGACTTGTAGGTGGTCCACTCGGGAGGGGTGTCTCCCTGGGGCGGCACCTGGGTTTCGTCCCGCCAGCCCTTCGGCTTGAGCAGCCCGGTCGCGAACGAATAGCTGTGCCTGCCCGGCTTGACGCCGAAGAATGTGTGACGCGGAAGGGTCACGGTCACCTTCTCCTTGAAGGCGAAGGTTCGTTTTGGAATGAAGCTGACGCCACGACCATCCGAATGGGCTCTGAGGCGACCCGCATGGCGGCCGCTCGCTGAACCGCGCACGATGAGCCGCCCCAGGGATCCGGGCTTGAGGCCCCGGAAGGAGATCGTCGTCTCGTTGGAGGCGACCCTTACGTTGGGACTGGGGTATGCGGCAATTTTCTTCGCCTGGGCGGCAGGGGCAAACGCTGCTCCGAGGACGAAGACGAACAGGGCTCCTGCGGTCGTGGCTAGACGCGACACCCGCTCCCCTTTCTCATCGTGATTATCGGAATCGGAAGCTTAGACCACTGCCATTGGCGGAAGTTGCGGCCACGGAGGCCTCTGCACCCGGCAGATACGATGGCGCGGCCGTGAGCAAGCCGCCCAAAGCGCCGGAGTCAGGTTCGCGCAGCGGGCTGTCGACGGTGACAACTGAATGGCTTGCGGCCAGCGACCCGGCCGGGCGCAAGTCGCGTGGCCAGTACATGACCCCACGCCCGGTCGCCGAAGCCCTGCTCGATCGGGTCTTGCTGGTCCCCGGCATGACGGTCCTCGACCCGGGGGTCGGCACCGGTGAGTTGCTTCGCGCCGCTCTCGACCGGGAACCCGGGATCCGGGCGAGCGGCTGGGATGCCGATCCGGATGTTCTCGAAGCGGCCGGCCGACTGGTCCCCGAGGCGAATCTCTCGGTCCGGTCCGCGCTGGAGGCCAGGGACGCCGGAGAGTGGGATCTGGTGATCGGCAACCCGCCCTACTTCCAGCTCAGGCTCGACGGCGCCCGCAGGGAACGGTTCACGGCGGTGATCTCGGGGCGGCCGAACATATTCGCGCTGTTCTTCCAGGTGGGGCTGGAGCAGCTTCGTCCGGGTGGCACCCTCGCGTACATCGTGCCGCCGTCGATGAACAGTGGTGCCTACTTCGAGGGGCTGCGCGAATACCTGACCGCGGCGGCCCGGATCGTGAACCTGACGATTCTCCCGGGGACGGGCATCTTCGAAGGAGCAAACACCGCGGTCCAGCTCCTGGTTCTCAAGAAGCGGGAGGGTCCGATCGGCGAATGGGTCTCCGCTCCGGAGCCGTTCGCCTTTCGCCGGGAAGTTCCCGAGGCCGGATTTCGCCGCGTCATCTTCAGCCCGGAACCGGCCCGGCTGGCGGGCGAGTTCGAGGGCCGCCGGACGCTCTGGGAGCTCGGTCTCGAAGCCTCCACGGGCCAGGTGATCTGGAACGAGAACCG
This sequence comes from Solirubrobacterales bacterium, assembly GCA_036780865.1. Taxonomy (GTDB): domain Bacteria; phylum Actinomycetota; class Thermoleophilia; order Solirubrobacterales; family 70-9; genus 67-14. The sequence goes on from DAIQCC010000025.1 coordinate 8,441, forward strand.
GAACCGGCTCTCCGCCGATCCGGGACCGGGGAGAGTTCCGCTGGTCTGGTCGCATTCGATCCCAGATGGGCCGGGGGGAGGCGGTCTCCGGGGTCCGGAGTGGTCCGGGCCGGGCCGACCGGACAAGCCGGGCTTCTACGACACCCGCGATGGCGGCCGGAAACCGCTCTCCGGTCCGGCGATCGTGGTCAACCGGGTGGTCGGGGCGGTCGGCCGTGGAGAGTTGAGGGCCGCCCTCATACCCGAGGGCAGCGAGTTCCTCGCCGAAAACCACGTGAACGTGATTCTCCCCCGACCGGGAGCAGGGCAAGCCGTGGACTGGGAAGGGGTCCTGGCTTCACTGCGGGCTCCGGGTGTCGCGGGGCGGGTTCGCCTTCTGACCGGCAACACCCAGATCTCGGCCCGCGAACTGACCCATCTCCTCCCCCTCGATTGACAGACATTCAGTCACCGCAAGCGCAGCTTCCATGCGTACTGCACGGAAAACGGGGACTGACCATTATCGGGGTGGACCGGTTGCAAGTCAGGCCGGTCCAGGTGGCCCCGAACCCGCTTCCGGGTCTGGGCTACTGGTCAGCTGATTTCCCGGGTGAAGAAGTAGTCCGGGGCGTCGCCCCACTTCTGGGGGTTGTGGATCGGCCGGAAGCCGCAACTCTCGTAGAGCTTCAGCGCACCGGTGTTGGCTTCGTTCACGTCCAGCTGGATGCGACCGCAGCCCCGCGCCCTCGCCCGCTCCACCGACGCCTCGACCAGCATCCGGCCGTAACCCTCCCCGCGTGCGGATTCCTCGACGAAGAGATCCTCGAGCCAGGCGTCTTCGGCCCCGGTCCAGACGGACAGACGGAACCTGACCTGGGCGAAACCGCATTCGGGGTCGCCGACGAGGAGGAATTCGGTCGAGCGGTCCCGGAGCAGGGTTGACATGGCCGCTTCGATCTCGGCGTTGGTTGGTGAATCGTCCTCGAGGAAGTCGCGGAAGCCGCCGATCAGGGCGGTGACCGGCGCGACGTCGGCGGGACCGGCGATCCGCAGCGGTGTCTCAGGACCCATCGCCGGACTCCAGTTCGGCCCTCGCCTCTGCCCGGGCCTCGTCCTGCTTGGCCACCACCTCCGGCGGCAGCGGTTTCGAGCCATCGTAGACGAGCCGGAGCTTCTTTCCGCCGTCCAGAACCTGGTAGATGTCAACCCGGTTGAAGCCGGCACGCAGAGATTCGGGCGGCAGCAGGATCGAGTAGCCGGGCCCACGCCCGGTGCCGTCCTTGAAGGTCCAGCCGACCGCCTGGATCCGGCCTTCGACGGCCACGGCAAGGACGCTCTTCTCGGGAATCCGGTCGGTGACTCCCCGCTGAAGCAGGCCCCGCAGCGTGGGGGCGGTCGGGTCGTAGTTCTTCACCGCGTTGCGTTCGTCGGGGGAGGCGCGCCAGCGCTTCAGCGGCAGCACCTCGAGGTTGCGGACCCGCTTGCCGATCAGTTCACGGTGCGGGCCGAAGCGGTAGTAGGGGCCCCAGCCCTCGCCCGTGCCGAAGACCCGCTGGATCCGGTCGACCAGCTCCTTCTGGCGCTGCTCGACCAAGCTGTCGATCGAGGCCGTCGCTTCCCCGCTCGGTGAGTTGACCACCGTGACCCCGTCCGGGTCGCAGGGTGTCACTTCCCACGGATACTCGATGCCGAGTTCGTCGGCGACCATCGGCAGGACGTCGGTGGCGCAGGTCCGTTCGTCTGTCACTTCGGGCCGGGACTGCCCGGGAGACTTCACGAAGAGGGGGACCGAGGCGATCCCGCCCATGTTCTCCGGCACAGCCGTGCGCCGCGGGATCTTCGACTGGAAGGCGGCGCCGTGGTCGGCCGTCACGACGATCATGGCCTCGTTCCAGAGACCGGTTTCCTTGAGGCGATCGATGATCCGGGCGAGCAGGGTGTCCGTGTATCCGACCTCGAGCAGGTGTCGCTGCATCGCGATGTCGACGATCTCCGGGGGAGCCATCCAGGGCCCGTCATTTGGCAGGAGCCCGGACCACTCGGCGGTCAGGTTCGAGTAGCGCTGGCCGTCGGGGATGTGACGCCAGGGGTAATGGGGCTTCTCGACGTGGATCAGGTCAAGGGTTTTCGTCTGGCCGGGTGCGAGCTTGTCGGTGAACTCGCCGACCCTCTCGAACTCGTCGGCGGAGGACTGCAGGGCGAAGAGGCGGCCGAGCTTTCGCGCGGCTCCCTGTCCGGTTCGCTCGGGCTGGGTCTCACCGGTCGCGCCGGTCGCCCCCGTGGTACCGGTCGCCCCTTCGTCCATCGACCCCTCGTCGAGGCCCGTCGTTTCATCCTCGGCGTTGGTGTCGACCTGGTCGGCCTCGGTGAATCCCGAGAAGGAGTTCGAGATGTCGGGCAGGTTCCGGGTCATCGAGTCCGGCAGGAGCAGGTACCGGGAGACCACGTTGAGATCCGAGAACAGGTCCGAGGTCGAGGCGTCCTGCGACGGATTCTCCCCGGCCGGGCAGAGCTCCTCGGGACAGATCCGGGTCGCGGCCTCCATCACCCTCAGGTCGTAGCTTCCGCCGAGCAGGGTGAAGACGCTGTGGGGGTGGTCGGAGGCGATCGGCAGCTCCTCGTGGTCGGGCTTCTCGCCCGAGAAGATGGCCGGCACGGCGAGCGGCGTGTAGGCCCCGGCAGCGGTCGCATCCCGGTACCAGGTCGAGCTCGCAGCGAGTTCGGCGAAGGCGGGGTACCGGGTGCCGTCGACCTTGCCCGCGGGGGTCATCAGCGACCCGGTCGGGAACTCGTCAAAGATCACCATCACGACCGGGGCCGGGTTGCTGATCTCCACGTTGACCGGTTCCGGCTGCTCGCGCGGCAGGATCAGCCGGGAGGTGCTGCTGAAACCGAAGAAGAGGATCAGGATGACGACCGGGGCGACAGTGAGCACGTCCATGAAGGCCTGCGGGAAGCGGAACCTCGAATAGAGGGTGACCCCGCCCAGGGACAGCAGGATCGAAAAGACGATCAGCAGTCCGGCGGGCCAGTCCAGATAGTTCTTGATCAGCTGGAGCGCGAAGCAGGCGCCGACCAGGCCCATCAGGAACAGGTGGAGATACCACTGGAAGTCCCGGTTGACCAGGCGGGCCAGGGCTTCCAGGCCAAGGGCCAGGAGCGGCGGGCCGAAGGTCAGGACCAGGGCGTAAAGAATGATCTGGCCGGAAGTGTTGCCGCGCGCGACGAAGAAGTCGGGGTTCTCGCCGAGCAGGTCAAGCATCGGCTGAGCAAAGGCGAGCGCCCAGAGCGCAGCCAGATGCGCGCCCCCCAACAGAAGGGAAGGCCGCTTGAAGCGGGCATCGGACCCGGATTCGGGCTCGGCCCCGGACTTGGAGACTTCAGTCACGGAACGGCCAGTCTATTGGTCGGCTATTGGCCAGAGTCGGGTCAGGGAGGCCGAAGCCGGCCCGGTCGCGGGAGCATTCCCTGCCGCGAAGATCGCAATTCGGTTGGGTCCCTCCTCGAATGCCGTCTGGGGGACCAGGATCGAGTAGCGAATCCTGCCGTCGTCCTCGTACGTCTGGCCGACCGCCGCCACCCGTCCGTTTACCGCGACCGCAAGAGCAGTGCCCGCCTCCAGGCCGGTCACTGTTCCGCGTTGCCTCAGGACCGGGTTGAGGGTTGACTCGGGGTTGAAATCCGGGGTGAAAGATTCCGGTCGCAGCGTCGCTGACCCGGCACCCGGACCCCGGCCGCCGGGCAGACTTGCCGCTTTCGTGCCGATCAGTCCACTGGCCTTGCCCCACTCGAATGCCCTCAGCCACGGACTCCCGTCGCCTCCGAAAAGCCTTGCGAGGTCGTCGATGTAGGCCTGGCGCTGCCGGATGGTGTTGGCGAAGGAGGCGGTGGTGAGCGGCCCGCTTCCGTTCTCGATCCGGATCGTCTCGCGATCGCAGGTCGCCGCTTCCCAGGGAAGGTCGATGCCGAGGAGCCTCGCCTTCTCGGGCACGATCTCGGTGGTGCAGGTCGGACGGTCGACGACTTTCGCGGCGGACTGGCCAGGCGCCTTGATGAACAGCGGCACCATGCCTATCTGGCCCATGGTGCGGGGTTCGGCCTCGCGCCGGTTGGAGTCCTTCGTCCAGGCGGCCCCGTGATCGGCGGTGGCCACGAACAGGGTTTCGTCCCAGCGTCCGTTCCGCTTGATCGCGCTGATGATCCGGCCCAGCAGGTTGTCGGTGTAGCCGACCTCGAGCAGGTGGGCCTGGCGGGCCCGGTCGCTCAGGTAGGTGTTTCCGGTCCAGTCGGTGTCGGTGATGAAGTTGCGGAAGTCTTCTGTTCCCTCGGAGTACTCGAGGCCGGAGGGGTAGTGGGTCCATGGGTAGTGGGGCTTCTCGACGTGAACGAAGTCGAAGGTCTGACCGGTCGCCGGCAGGGTGCTGATGAACTGGGCGACATCATCTTCTGCTGAAAGTGACGGCCCGCTTTCGGTCAGCCGGTCATGCACCCACTGGCGGGCCCTGCCCCGTTCGATCGAGTCGACCTCGCTGCCACCGAATCCCTCGAAGCTCTGGGAGATGTCAGGCAGGCTGCTGCCCATGTCGGACGGCAACAGCAGGTGGGCGGAAACCGCGCGGAGATCCGTGTAGAGGGAACCGAGGGCCTCACCCATGCTGTCGCTGTCTTCGCGCTCGCCACAAATCTCCTCGGTGCAGAGCTGGGTGATCGGCTCGATCGCCTGGGTCTTCCACTGGCCGCCGAGGAGGGTGAAGATCGAATCCGGATGATCGGCCGCGGTCGGCAGGCTGTCCCGTTGGGCTTCCTTTCCGGTCAGAATCGACGGCACCGCGATGGCCGTGTAGGAGGCATCGGTTGCCGTGTTGCGGTACCAGGTTGAAGTCCGCTGAAGTTCTGCGAAGTTGGGGAAGCGACGAGGGTTGATCTTCCAGCTGGGAGTCATCAGCGATCCGGCCGGGAACTCGTCGAAGATCACCATCACGACCGGGGCGGGCTCGGAGGACGTGACCTGCTTTGCGGAGACCTTCTCCGGCGAAGTTGTCAGCTCCGAGGCGTCGCTGAAGAAGAAGAACGAGACGAGGATCACGAGCGGGGCCACGATCAGGATGTCGGTCATCGACCTCATGAAGCTGGCCCGGGCATAGGCCCAGGTCAGGAGACCACCGAGCACACAGCCGAGGATGATCATCGGCCAGGCCGGACCGTCGGCGAACTGCTTGAGGATCTGGACCGAGAATGCTGCGAAGAGCACGGCACAAAGACCGAGGTGAAGGATCCAGCGGGCTTTGCTGCTCAGCAGGTTGACCAGGCTTTCGATCAGGGTCGCGACCAGCGGGGGCAGAAAGGCCAGCAGCAGGACGAAGAGGATGATCTGACCGGGCGTGTTGTCGCGAGCGACGAAGAAATCCGGATTGTTGCCCAGCAGGTTCAGCAGTGGCTGGAGGATCGCGAGGGCCCAGAGGGCGGCAAGATGCAGGCCGCCCATGACGATGGACGGCGCCTTAAGCGGTACGGCACTCTCCGCCCGGTCAGACATCGGTCGGCGATCCTATTGTTTTTGGGGGAAACTCGCCGCTGTGAAGCGGGTTTCAACTCCCAGCCGTTTGTTCCTGATCCGGAAAACCAATTGGCGCCTTCGCGCCGCCGCATTGCTCGCCGGCCTAACGGTTGCATGGGCGGCAGCTGGCCTGCTCGCGACCGGGGCGAACGCTGCGACCAAGCCGAGCTTCGTCGTGATCCAGACCGACGATCAGCCGCTGAACGAATTTGACCGCCGCTTTCGCGATCTCTACGACAACTGGCGGCAGGTGATGCCCCGGACCATGGCCCTGCTGCGGGACAAGGGGATTACCTTCAGCCAGTACACGACGCCGTTTCCGCTCTGTGCGCCCTCGCGGGCCACCTTGCTCAGCGGCCGGTACGCCCAGAACCACGGGGTGATCAGGATCAGCGGGCCGAGAGGCGGATGGCAGGCCTGGCAGACCAACCCGATCATGTACGAGAACCTGCCCGTCTGGCTTCAGCGGGCGGGATACGAGACCCTCCACTTCGGCAAGTTCATGAACTACTACGGCGGGCCCGACGGTCCGGCTGAAACGATCGTGCCGCCGGGATGGGACCGGTGGGTGACCGATGCCACCGACAACTCCACCCGCGAGTTCTACGGCTACCGGCAAAACATTGACGGTGAAATCACGCCGCGGCTCGGGTGGCCTTACTACGACCTGAGCGGCGGTCGCGATCCTGACGGCTGCCCCTGGCTCGGACTGGAGGTCTGCCACTACCACACGGACTCGATGTCGGCGCAGGCTGAGGAGGCGATCCGGGAAGCGGGCCCCGAGCCCTTCTTCATGCAGATCGATTACCACACGCCACACGGGGACTCGCGGCCCCCGATCGGTCCGGAGCCGGCGCCCCGCCATTACGACACAGCGCTCCGCACCCCGGGTCCCAGGCCTCCCGGCTTCAACGAGCGTGACATCTCGGACAAGCCGCGCTTCCTCAGGAACGCCGCCCCACCCATGACCGGGAACGAGATCAACCAGATCGACGCCGAATTCCGGAAATCGGTCGAGGCCCTCAGGGCGGTGGATGAGGGGGTCGGCCGGATCGTCAAGGCCCTTCGTGAAACCGGGCGCCTCGCCAACACCTATGTGATCTTCACTTCGGACAACGGCTTCTTCACCGGGCAGCACCGGATCAGCCGGGGCAAGCTCCTGCCGTATGAACCTGCGTTGCGGGTCCCCTTCGTGATCCGGGGCCCGGGGATAAGACCCGGCACCCGCAGCTTCGAGCCGGTCGCCAACCAGGATGTCGCTCCGACCATCGTCCGTCTGGCCGATGCCCGGGCCGCCCTGACCATCGATGGTCGCTCGATGAAGCCATTCTGGATCGACCCGGACCGCCGCTCCCGCCGGCCGATCCTCCTTTCCAGCTACCAGCAGATAACGAGGCTGATCCCCGGCGATTATCCGGAGGAAACCCTCCCCGCCACCGAACCCGCCGGAACCCGCAAGGACGCACATGCCTCGGTTCGCAGTCCCGAGCAGAACTACGTCGGGATCCGGCTTGGGCCCTACAAGTACGTCCGCTACGAGAACGGCGAGCGGGAGCTTTACGTGTTACGCCAGGATCCGGCCGAACTCGAGAACCGGGCAGGTGATCCCCGTTACCGGGTGGTGTTGCGCTACCTCGACCGGCAGCTTGAGGAACTCAGGGGCTGCAAGGGGCAGAGCTGCAGGAACTGGGCCCCGCCCTGGCCCCAGCCGCCGGCTTAACTGCAGTCGGCCCGGCCTTCGCCGGTCCTCCAATCTGCACCCGCCCCTCCCACGCTTGACCAAGAATGGTTGGGAGGGGCTGCATGTGGTGACGGCCCGGCAGGCAAGTCTCAGTAGTTGGCGCCGATGGGGATCAGACGATTGCCCGCGAGGCGGTAGATGCCGATCCTGTTCTTCCCCTGTCGCAGGGAAGCCGGGTTCACGAGCCCGCCCCAGCGAACTGCTCCATCGAAGGAGAACGGGCGGGCGGTTGCCTGGACGGTCCCGTTCACGGCGATTGCAAAGACTGGAGCCTTCCTCGGGGCGACCGGGACCGTTCCATTCCAGGTGCCGGTGATGAACATCGGGATCAGGTCTTCACCCGGGTCGTAGGCCTTGCCGAGGTCCGGTTCGTCGAGCAGAACTTCGTCGGTTCCGGCGGGGACCGGCTTGACCCGCCGGCCGATCAGGTCCGGCGCAGGACCGAGCGTGTAGAAGCCCCCGGTTCCCATTCTCTGGTTGGCGCGGGCGATCGCGGCGTTTCGCTGCCGGACCATCTCGGCCAGTCCGACCGTGTACAGGTTGCCCCTGGGGTCGGTGACGGTGACGTCCCGGCGAGGGACCGGTCCCTGAAGCGGCACGCCATCGGTTTCGTAAAGGTCCCCGACCCCGACCGCACGGGCGATCGTCGGCACGATGTCAAGAGTCATGCTGTGAGTGGGGGAGACCACACCCTCCGTCTGACCCGGGGACTTGATGAATAAGGGTGGGTTGGCCACTTCGCCCATTGCCCGCTTGTCGGCCTGGCGCTGCGGCACGCCCCGCCCCTCGAAGGAGATGCCGTGGTCGGCAGTGACCACCACGATCGCCCTGTCCCAGAGGCCGGTTGCCTCGAGCCTGCGTCGCAGCTGTCCGAGCACGTTGTCCGCGTAACCGGTCTGGACGTACATCCGGGATTGCGCGACAGTGATTCCGTTCGAGTTGACCATCCAGTCATTGGTGCTGCGCGAAAGCTGCGTTATCGGCGACTCGTTGTACTGGTCACCTCGAAGGTCGTACTTCCAGACCTGATGGGGCAGGTGCACATGCATCACGGTCAGGCTGCGGTCGCTGACCGGGGAATTGCGGATGAACTGTTCGTAGAGCTCCGGGTCCGACTCGGCTTCGGCCTTGACCGCCAGGTTTCCGCGCTTGATCTTGCGCTTGCCGAGCTCCACCGATTCGTCTCCTCCGCCGAAGCCCTCGAAGTTCGAGCTCACGTCCGGCAGCTTGTCGGCCAGCCCGGGTGGCAGGACGAGTTTGCCCTCGACGTACTTGAGGTCCGAGTAGAGGGCTTCGAGCCGCGAGAGCTGACCTTCCGCCGGCGTCTGGTCAGGGCAGACATCGCCCGGACAGAGCGCGGTGACGGGCTCGAGCACGTGGAGGTCGCGGCCCCGGCCGAGCTGGCTGAAGATGTTGAGCGGCTGCTCCTGCCAGGTCGGCAGCGTCTCGGCCGGGGCGTTGATCCCGGTCAGGATTCCCGGAACCGCATGCGGAGTAAAGAAGGCGGTGGTCGAGTGGTTCGGGTACCAGGTACTCGTCCGGGCCAGCCGGGCGAAATTCGGGAAGCGGTTGGCGGCGATCGCCTGCTTCGAGATCATGAGGTTGGCGGTGCCCAGTTCGTCAAAGATCATCAGGATCACTGGCACGTCCCGGCCCGAATCCGCGGAGAGGGTGAATTCCCCCTCCTCGGGGAAGATCAGGTCGCTCGTCTTCGAGTTGAAGACGAACATCAGGACGATCACGATCGGAGCGATGATCAGGATGTCCATCAGATTCTTGACGAAGACGAACCGGAAGATCATCCAGGCCAGCAGCGCTCCGAGGCCGAGGGAAAACAGCAGGATGATCGCCGAGCGGGCGGTGAAGAGATCGGAAACCACCTGGGTGAAGAAGAAGGTGGAGATCAGGGCCAGGAGCGTGAAATGCAGTCCGTAGTAGGCGGACCTCGAGAGCCTCGAGACGAGCCACTCGAGTGCCAGGAGGGCCAGCGGGGGGAGCACCGTGAACCCGATCGCCAGGATCAGGATGTCACCGGTGGTGTTGCCCCTGGCGACGAAGAAGTCCGGGTTGTTACCGAGCAGGTCGAGCAGTGGCTGGACGAAGGCGAGCGCCCAGAGCGCGGCAAGGTGACCGCCGCCAAGCAGCAGCTGACGCCGGTCCGGCGCCGGCCGATCGAAGATCGCGGCGAATCCCTTCCTGGGTTCAACCACCTCCGAACTTTCGCCCGGCCGGTCCAAACTCCTACCTAGGCTTGGCCAGGAAGAGGATGCGGTCGCCGGACGGCAGCTCTTCCCGGCGCTCGACCGTGAAGCGCTTTTCGAGCTCCCGCTCGAAGTTCCCCTCTTCATAGTCGGGGTTCGCACCATCGTGCTTGTTGGCGAGCAGCGCGCGCACCATCGGGTCGGTCCGCTTCGGGAACTCGATCAGCAGGGTGGTGCCCATGTCACGGGCCCACTGGAGGAAATCGGCGATCGGGATGTTCGCGCTGATCGAGACGTGATGGATCAGCGCCAGGGCCAGCATCAGGTCGGGGGCACCGCGGTCGACCAGGGTCTTGCGCTCGAGTCCCCGCCAGCCGAGCGCCGGCGAGGGGTCGGCAAGGTTCGAGACCAGCGGCAGGATCCGGGTGTTGCCCTCTTCCTTCAGCGAGCGGTAGAGCGCCTCGACGGTTGCGTGGTCGAAGTCGAAGGCGACAACCCGTTCTGAGTTTTCGGCCGCGATGCGGGAGTAGGCGCCGTCGTTGCAGCCCATGTCCCAGGTCAGGGCGGGTCGTTCTTCGGCTGCCACCTCGGCCACGAAGGACTGCTTGCGCCGGTCGTCGTCATCCGAGTAGGTGTTTGACTGGCGGTAACCGCTCCAGGAGGTCTCGCCGGCCTTCCACTTCAGCTTCGAGATGAGCCGGTGCATCGACTGCAGCTGGGCCTGGATCTGCTTCGGCTTCACCTGTCGGGTCTGTTTGTTCGCCTCGGCGCTGCCGGGGCCCGACTTGTTGGCGCGTCGGTCGAGTCTCGCGTGAAGGGAGGTGTGGAGGAAGACGCCGCGGCGCAGGCGGTCCCGCAGCGAGAAGACCTTGATCGCATCGATCGGCTGGATGCCGTCGATCGATCCGCGCATCCACGGCTGGAAGGGGATGTCCTTGTGGGCCTGAAACAGCAGCGGGTAGAGGTAGAGCATGCAGAACTGCCGGTAGGCGATCCACGGCTCGCCTTCGGTGATCTTCTCGAAGCTGCCGATGTCGATGAAGGTCGGCCTGGACCCGAGGTACTGGACGTTGTAGGGAGTCGCGTCCTTCAGGGTGAGTCCGGCATCGATCGCCGCGATCCCCAGTTCGAGCTGGAGCTTCGCGGCATCCTGAAGCATGCTGAAGGTCCACTCGTAGGGATACGAAACGAACGGAATCCGGTCGTGCTCGAGGACTTTCTCCACGCCCGTCGGAAGCAGGTCCGTCAGGTCGCCGAGGACCTCTGTGCCGACCACCCGGGTGCCGATAAGCTGGCCCGAAGCGGTCAGCTGGCCGAGCAGGGGACTGGCGGAGAAAGCCTCCCAGTCTTCGGTTCCTTCCGGGCTCAGCGCCCGGTAGATCGCCTCGTCGGTGACGACGACGCGGCTGTCACGGTCTCTGAAGGAGCCCGGTTCTGCAGCCGTCACGGCCTTACTGTTCTGAGGGCTTGTCTTCGGGGGCGTCGGCCGGGGTCGCCGTTGCGGCAGCCTCCGGAGCCGGTTCGTCCTTCTTCCAGAACATCAGCTTGTTCTTCAGGTTCGAGCCGAAGGTACGGAAAGCGGCGCCGATTCCGGCGATTCCGGCCAGCACGGCAGCAAGCGCGGCGCTGACGCTTCCGGGGTCAAGGTAAGCAAAGATTTCCATCACAGATCCTCTCTTGATCGGGGTCGGACGACGCCTCCCCCCTTGAGGTGGACCTCGACCGACCGCGAAATGTTACTCAATCGTGACCAAGGGGTCGCCGGATGCGACCGCGTCGCCAACAGAAATGCTGACCTTGGTGACCTTGCCTTCCTTGTGGGCGGTGATCTCGTTCTCCATCTTCATGGCCTCGATGACGCAGATCAGGTCGCCTTCCTTGACCTCGGCCCCTTCCTCGACCTCGAGCTTGAAGATGGATCCCTGGAGCGGCGAAGCGAGGACGGGTCCGCCGCCTCCACCACCGCCACCGGCACGCTTCTCGCGCTTCGGCTTCGGGCCACCGGCCGGTGCCGCGCCGCCGGCTGCCGCGAATCCGCTGGCTTCGCCGATCACCTTGACGTCAAAGCGCTTGCCGGAAACCTCGACCAGGTAATCGCGGGCGACCTTCTCCGCCTCGCCATCTGCCGGCTCCGGGATGGAGGTGTCCTCGGGAGCGGTGGTCTTCAGCCACTTCTTGTCTTCGGTCAGGTCCTTGCAGGTTTCGCCTCGGGCCCACTGCTCGGTCCGGAGGATTGTCTTGTGAAAGGGGATCAGGGTCGAGAGAGGTTCGATCGTGTACTCGTCGAGCGCGCGAAGCATCCGGCGGGTGGCGGACTCGCGGTCCTTGTCCCAGACGATCAGCTTGGCGACCATCGGGTCGTACATCGGGGTCACCTCAGAGCCGGCTTTGACGCCGGAGTCGACCCGGACGCCGGGCCCCGACGGCTCGTCGTACACGTCGATCGGACCGGGCGAGGGGGCGAAGTTCATGTGGGCCTTCTCGGCGTTGATCCGGCACTCGATCGCCCAGCCGTTGATCTCGACGTCTTCCTGCTTCAGGCTCAGTTCCTCGCCGTAGGCGATCTTGATCTGCTCGCGGACGATGTCGACACCGGTGATCTCCTCGGTCACGCAGTGCTCGACCTGGACCCGGGTGTTCATCTCGAGGAAGAAGTACTCGTCCCCGACCTGCATGCCCTCGATCGTTCCGGCGGAGTAGTAGCCGACGGCACGGGCTGCGTCGGTCGCGATCTTGCCGATCCGCTCGCGCATCTCCTCGTCGACATGCGGTCCGGGGGCTTCCTCGATCAGCTTCTGGTGACGGCGCTGGATCGAGCAGTCGCGCTCGGCCAGGTAGATCACGTTGCCGTGCTTGTCGGCGAGTACCTGGACCTCGACGTGGCGCGGGTCCTCGAGGTAACGCTCGACGTAGACGCGGTCGTCGGAGAAGAACTTCTCGCCTTCGCGGGCCGATCCCTCGAACGCCTCCTGGAGCTCATCCGGGGTCATCGCGACGCGGAAACCCTTGCCCCCGCCACCACCAACAGCCTTGCAGGCGACGGGGTATCCGGCTGATTCGGCCTGCTTGCGCGCCTCTTCCAGATCCTTGGCCGGCTCGGTCGCACCGGGAACGATCGGCACGCCCGCCTTCTCCATCACCTCGCGGGCCATCGTCTTCGAACCCATCGCGTCAATCGCCGAGGCGGGCGGACCGATGAAGGTGATGCCGGCGTCGTCGAGGGCACGGGCGAAGTCGGAGTTCTCGGCGAGGAAGCCGTAGCCGGGGTGGACGGCCTCGGCGCCGCTGTCCTTGCAGGCCTGGATGATCTTCTCGATCGAGAGGTAGCTCTCGGCCGGAACCGCAGGTCCGATCAGGAAAGCCTCGTCACAGGCCTTGACGTGAGGAGCGTCCCGATCCGCCTCCGAATACACGGCGACGGAAGTGATTCCCATCTCCTTGCAGGCGCGGGCGACACGGATAGCGATTTCGCCTCGGTTGGCGATCAGGATCTTGGAAAACATGGCCGCAGCAGTTTATTTGCCAGAGCCATACGGCGTTTCTTCACCAAGTCAGGAACCCGATCGAGAAGGGAGATTCCCGCAATAGCTGCGGGAAACTGACGCCGACCTTTCGAACTCCAGCGAGCCAGGTTTGCCAGCGGCTGTCGCCCCCTGACCGGATCACCCTTTGTGCTGCGGAATCGTCACCCTTGTCGCGCCACAGGTGAGCAGTTGCTCCTGATGCTTGTGGAATGGAACAGGAGATTCCACCTCACCGGTTGCTCTTCGATTACATGGCGAGCCATCTCTACGTTGCCTCGAGGTCCGAACTCCTCGCCCTCGGGTTGAACCGAACCAGAATCGAAAGCTGGATCCGTCAGCACCGGCTTGTCAGGTTGCTTCGGGGTGTCTATTCCTACGGCCGCGATGTCGAAACCAGGGAAGCGGCCTGGCGAGCAGCACTTCTGGTCGCCGGTCCCGCCGCTGTTCTTGCAGGCCGAAGTGCACTTGAAGCCTGGGGTGCGATTCAACCATTGACAGTCCTTCCCCGGAAGATCGTCGTGGCGACAGAGCTGGATCGCGGAGCAGAACACCAGGGACTCTCACCTGCGCTGAGCGGCACGAAAGTCAAAGTGGTTAGACGGAAGTTTGAGCCAGGAGACAAGCTGAGGACCGGACACATTCAGCTGGTCAGGCCCAGTCTGGCCCTTGTGGATCTCGCCAGGGAGGCGAGCGCCCGGGAGGTCAGGTTTGCCTTTCTCGAGCTGTGTCGAATCAAGAAGTTCGGCAGGGCCGATGTGCCTTTCACGTTTCACCGGGTGGCCGGCAAGCCTGGGGTCGGCAGTGTGCGACCGCTGCTGGCTTTGTGGGTGCCGGAACTGAATCGCATCAAGTCAGTATT
>DAIQCC010000025.1:22311-24988 GCA_036780865.1 Solirubrobacterales bacterium
AAGGTACAGTGCTGCTGGACTGGCTGGATCGGGGGCACGAGCCGCCACTCGTGAACTGGAAGGTGCTCGGTTGGGAAGTCGACCTGTACTTCGAGGAAGCCGGCTTCGTGCTCGAGTTGGACGGTGATGCCTTTCACTCGGATCCGATGTCAAGGCACCAGGACATCGTCAAGACCCGTGACCTGGAGCAGAAAGGCCTTTCGGTACTGCGGCTCACCTGGGCGCAATACATGAGAGATCCGCAGGGATGGATTGATCGAATCGAAGGCCGGGTCGGTCCAGGCTGATCCGCGCCGGACGGTGGGGGCTCGAAAAGGTTTCCAGCGGCCGCGACAGTGTTGCAGGCGACCGCGAGAAGGTGCTGCGGCAGCCGCGACCGGTGTTGCGGGCGACCGGGAAGGGTTTTTCCCGCAATTGTTGCGGTGATCAGCCTTCTGGTCTCCAGGTCATGCGGTTGGTCGCCTCCGCCCTCGCTGGTCCTGACCTAGGATTCCCTCCAATGATCGAACTCCAGAGTCACTCCGTTGTTTCCGATGGCCAGCTCGAACCCGCGGGGGTGGTTGAAGAAGCGGCCAAGGCGGGAGTCACGGTGCTGGCCCTGACTGACCATGACGGGGTGGCCGGGGTTCCGGAGGCGATGGAGGCCGGCCAACGGCTCGGGGTCGAGATCGTGCCTGCGGTTGAGATGTCATCGGTTCACGAGTACGCGGAAGACCTTCACATCTGCGGCTACTGGGTCGACGTCGAGAAGATCACCCCGGCCTGCGAGCGTGCCCAGGAGGAGCGGCGGAGCCGGGCGAAGAAGATCGTGCAGAACCTGCGGGACCACGGCTTCGACGTCACTTTCGAGGACGCGGTCCGAGAGGCCGGTGCAGCCGACGCGATCGGCCGGCCCCATATCGCCAAAGCGGCGGGCGCGACGGGCAACCTCGGTCCCTTCTTCGAGGAGTGGCTGGTGCCGGGTGCCAAGGCGTTCGTCTCCCGCGAGTGGCCAGACGCAAACGAAGCCTGTGCGCTGATCAGGGAGGCCGGCGGAGTTCCCGTCATCGCCCACCCGTACTGGGACATCAAGGTGCCCGAGCAGGTGGAGGAGCTGATTCGCGCCCTCGACATCGGCGGGATCGAGGTCTTCTACCCCTCCCATACAAGGGCACAGACCGAGCACCTCCTCAATCTGGCCAAAGAACTCGGCGTCACCGCGACTGCCTCCTCCGACTACCACGGGCCGACCCACAAGACCTTCAGCCGCTTCGGCGCCTACCAGACCTACGACCTGGCCCAACCGGCCGTTCCGCCGAGGCCCTGAGCATGGGCGCGACCGAAACCGGTTTCGATCTGGGCGGCAGGGTCGCACTGGTCACCGGGGCCGGGAGCGAAGGAGGAATCGGGTTTGCCACGGCCGGTCTGCTCGGCCGCCTGGGAGCGAAGGTGATGGTCGCCTCGACCACCGATCGCATTGAAAGCAGGGCGAGCGAGCTGATCGGGCAGGGGATCGAAGCGGCCGGTTTCGCCGGCGACCTGGTCGACCCGGCAGTCGGCGAACGTCTGGTCACGGAAACCGTCGCGGCCTTCGGCCGGCTCGACGTTCTCGTCAGCAACGCGGGCATGACTTCGGTCTCCGATCCGGAGCGTCCCGCCGGTGTCGAGACGATCACCGACGAGCAGTGGACGGCCGCGCTGGACCGGAACCTGAAGACAGCGCTCAACCTGTTGCGTCCCGCGCTGGCCGTGATGAAGCCGGCCGGCTTCGGACGGGTGGTCAACGTCGCCTCGACCTCGGGCCCGGTTTCCGCCTACCCGGGCGATGCGGCCTACCACGCCGCCAAGGCGGGGATGCTCGGCCTGACCAGGGCGGCGGCGATCGAGGTGGCCGATCGGGGCATCACCGTCAACGCGGTCGCACCCGGCTGGATCGAGACGCCGTCATCGACACCCGGTGAGATCACCCAGGGCCGGGCCACACCGGCCGGCCGGCCGGGACGACCGGGAGAGGTCGCGGCAGCCATCGCATCACTGGTGCTGCCGGCCGCCAGCTACACCACGGGCCAGCTGCTGATAGTCGACGGGGGCAATGCGATCGCCGAGGAACGGCAGCCGCCTGTGGAGTCCCCGGGGGCGGAGACTCCACAGGCGGCTGCCTGAGCGAACGTCAGTCCGCCGTTGCAGGGATGGTGGGGAGGCCGAGCCCGATCCAGTCCTGGATCCCGCCGCGGTAGTACGCGAGGGTCTCAGGCTCGACCCCGGCTGCCAGCAGTCGTTCCACGGCCCGGGGGGTGGCCGCGCACTGCGGTCCGTTGCAGTAGAGCACGGTGACCCGATCGGGATCGAACACCGAAAGGTGGTCGGTGATCTCCTCCCAGGGCAGTACCAGCGAGCCGGGGATCGTCCCGGTCGCCTCGACGTATTCCGGCTGGCGGGTGTCGACAAGACGGCCGCCCTGCCGGATGTGCTGGGCGACTTCCAGCTCGCCCCAGGTGGGAAGCCCGGGGTGCAGGAGCTGGGGCTGGATCGTTCCCCACCAGGGGTCGATCGTGACCAGTCCGTTCTCTCCGACGGTCGGAACCCGAACGGGTTCGTGCCCATCAGGTGCCGTGCTTCGTTCGATGTCGAGGGCAACGGTCATAGAACAATTGTACCACTCATCAACCGATTAGTTGTGTAAGGTCGACACTTGGGC
>DAIQCC010000025.1:25088-29834 GCA_036780865.1 Solirubrobacterales bacterium
CGGCACCGGGCGGGGCGCTCGGGCGGCGTTCGCCGAGTGGACCCTGATTCGCGGGTGCAACGAGAAGGGGCGGACCCTGAGGCCCGCCCCGTTCAGAGAAGCATCTGGCGGCTGGTCAGGAAGCGACCGCGGCCGGAATGAGCTGGCGCTCCTCCAGGTAGGTGATCAGCCTGGCGGCCGATTCCTCGGGCTCTTCCTCGGCCGTCTTGAGGGCGATCTCGGGATTCTCGGGCGCCTCGTAAGGGTCGGAGACACCGGTGAACTCCGGGATCTCGCCCGAGCGGGCCTTGGCGTAGAGACCCTTGACGTCACGGGCTTCGCAGACCTCGACCGAAGCCTCGATGTAGACCTCGATGAATCGGTCCCCCATCAGGTCACGGGCCTCCTGGCGGATGGCACGGTAAGGCGAGATCGCGGCGGTGATGACCGGCACGCCATTGCGGGAAAGCAGGTCGGCGACGAAGGCGATCCGGCGGATATTCGTATCGCGGTCTTCCTTCGAGAAGCCAAGGCCCTTCGAGAGGTTCTCGCGGACGATGTCCCCGTCGAGGATCTCGAGCTTGGAGCCGCGGGCGGTCAATTCACGGGCGACGATCTCGGAGATCGTCGTCTTGCCGGCACCGGAGAGGCCGGTGAACCAGAGGGTGAAACCCTTGCTGTCTGACATTGGTTAGTTGTCCTCCTTGTAAGAGTCGATCAAGATCTGGGCGACCTCGGGGCGGGAAAACTCGGGCGGCGGCATCTCGCCGTTGCCCAGCATTTCGCGGACCTTGGTGCCGGAAAGGAAAAGGTGCGACTCGGCGTCGTGGGGGCAGGTCTTGTTGGAGGCCAGTCCCTCGCACTTGTGGCACCAGAAGGTGTGCTCGAACATCAGGGGCTCGATACCCAGTTCGCCGATGTCGATGTCGTCGAAGATCTCCTGGGCCTCGAAGGTCCCGTAGTAATCCCCGGCGCCCGCATGGTCGCGCCCGACGATGAAGTGGGTGCAGCCGTAGTTGCGGCGGATGATCGCGTGGAGCACCGCCTCCCGGGGGCCGGCGTAGTGCATCTTGGCCGGCTTCACGCCGAGCATCACGCGGTCGTTCGGGTAGTAGTTCTCCATCAGCAGTTCGTAACACTTCATCCGCACGTCGGCCGGGATGTCGCCGGCCTTGGTCTTGCCGATCAGGGGGTGGATGAAGAGGCCGTCGCAGGCCTCGAGAGCGGCCTTGGTCAGGTACTCGTGGGCACGGTGGATGGGATTGCGGGTCTGGAAGGCGACGATCTTCTTCCAGCCGCGGTCCGCGAACGCCTGCTTTGACTCGGCCGGGGTCAGGTAGCGGCGCATGAAGGCTTCCTCGTGATCGGGAAGGGCGTCAACCTCGATCGGCCCGGCGATGCAGCGGTTGCCCTCTTCGTAGATGGCGGCAACACCGGGGTGGTTCTCGTCGACGGTCCGGTAGACCTTCTGCGCTTCCTCCCGCACATCCCGCTCGAAGATCTCCTCGACGGTGATCGATCCGAGGTGCTTGCCGTTGTCTGCGGAGAGCGTGACCTTGTCGCCGATCTGGCAGTCGAGGTCGGTGGGGAGCGTGATCGGAATCGGCCAGTACTCGCCGGACTCCATCCGCATCTCGTCGCAGATCCGCTGCCAGTCGGCGTGTCCCTGGAACCCCTTGAGCGGTGCGAAACCACCGATCGCGATCATCTCGAAGTCGGCGGTCTGTCGCTCGGAAAGCTGGAGGGAAAGTTCAGTCATGGTCACGCTCAATGGTCGGGGAGGAATGTTGACAGGAATAGTGAAGAATCCGGCAGCCTAGCCGTTATGGGCGTTTCGTGACGCCCCGGGCGGCCTAATTGATCCCGCACTCCGTCTTGCCGGAGCCGGACCAGCGCCCGTCCCTGGCTGACTGCCCGGGCAGAACCGGACGGGTGCAGTGGGTGCAGCCGATCGAAGGATAGCCCTGATCGTGCAGCGGGTTGTACGGGATGCCGTGCTTGTGGAGGTGGGTCCAGACGTCCCGTTCGGTCCAGTCGGCGATCGGGTTCAGCTTCCAGATGTTGAACTTCCTGTCCCACATGAACTTCGGTGAGCCGGCCCGGGTGGCCGAGTCTTCCCGACGGATTCCGGCGACCCAGCAGTCGACGCCGGAGGCGAGCGCCCTGGCCATCGGATCGACCTTGCGAATGCCGCAGCAGGCGTCAGGGTCGCGCTTCCAGAGCTGGTCACCGAACTGGGCGGCCTGCTCCTCCGGACTGATGTTGTGCCAGCGCTCGAACTCGACGTTGAAGTGTTCGGCCAGGCGATCCCGGGTCTCGTAGGTCTCCGGGAACAGGAAGTCCGTGTCGATGTAGAAGAACCGGGCGTCCGGGTTGATCTCGGTGGCGAGATGCATCACGACAGAGCTGGTCTTCTGGAACGAGCAGGCGATGTACATGTCCTGGCCGAACTGCTCGAAAGCCCACTCGAGCAACTGACTGGCATCGAATGACTCGAGACGGGCAGCCTCGGCTTCCGCGTCGAACCGTCCGGCGAGGGCGCGGGTGGCCTCCTCGGCCTTTCGCGCCGCTTCGGCTTCCGCCGGGCTCAATGTGGTCGTCGGCTCCATGGGCGAACTAGATGGCGCACTCGCCTTCGCCGCGTTCGACCTTGTAGGGGTCGACCCGGTTCCAGTCAATGAACTGCTGCATCGTTTCGAGGCTGAACTCGGCCGGCATGGTCAACTCCTTGACCTCTTCCTCCATCCGGGCGGTCCCGACCCGGTCGACGAAGTCGTTGAAGACCTCGCCGTCCTGCCGCTCGGCCTCGTAGAGCCGGATCCACTTCTCGACCGCCTCGGGAACCCGGCGGGCGGGAAGGCGGGATTTGAGCCGGGTGCCGTAGATGACTTCGCCGTCGACATACTTGCCACCGAGGTGGGGGACGTAGGCGGGCATGGTCTTCCCGCTCACCTTCAGTGAAGCACCGTAGAAGCCGATGTTGGCGATGTGATGCTGACTGCATCCGTTCGGGCAGCCACTCATCTTGATGTGAATCTGGCGGGTCAGCGGGTCTGTGATGTTCATCGCCGTCACCTTGTCCTGGACGGCCCGGTTCAGCCCCATCGAGGAGGTGATGCCGAGCTTGCAGGAGTCGGTGCCGGGGCAGGAGACGACGTCGGTGATCGACCGCGGTCCGGTCTCGTTCAGTCCGAGTTCGCCGAGCGCCCGGTAGACGTCGTAAAGGCTCTCGTCCCGGACCCAGCGCAGGACCAGGTTCTGCTGAACCGTCGTCCGTGCGAAGCCCCCGGTGTGCTCGCGCATGATCTGGCCGAGGCCGCGGAACTGTTCCGGGGTCAGGTCGCCTCGGGTCACCTTGACTTCGACGGTGTTGAAGCCGTCCTGCCTCTGGGCCTGGACGTTGGCTGCGACGAAGGCTTCGAACTCCGAGCGGTCGCCATTCGGCGAGGCACCGGTTGCGACGGTGGGCAGCAGGTTGGCCTGCTCGTCGAGGTCGAAGCGCATGTGGTCGATCGTGAAGTCCCGCTCGTTCACCCAGTCACCCTCGAGCTCCTCGTCCACCATCCTCCGGACCTCTTCGATCCCGACCTTGTCGACCAGGACCTTGATCCGGGCCCGGGCGCGGTTGACGCGCAGCCAGGACTGCCGGTCGAAAATCCGGAAGACAGCCTCGGACACCTTGAGGAAGTCGCCGTTGTCGGCTTCGACGAAGTCGTAGAGCGTGGGGGCGACGCGAGCCATGATCGAGGTGCCCCCACCAACCCGTACCTCGAAGCCCTTCACGCCGTCACGGATCCGGCTGATGAAGGCGATGTCGTGGATTCCGGTGATCGCCCGGTCGGCATCGGAGCCGGAGAAGGCGGTCTTGATCTTCCGCGGCATCAACTGTGTGGTCGGGTGGCGCACGAAATAGCGGACGTAGGCACCGACGTAAGTGGTCGGATCGAAGATCTCGTCTTCGCAAACCCCGGCCCACGGGTCGCCGGTCACGTTCCTGACCGTGTTGCCGCAGCCTTCACGCGAGGAGAGTCCGCTCGGGGCCAGGTCTCGGAGCATGTGCTTCATCTGGTCGAGTGGCACGTGGTGGATCTGGATGTTCTGCCGGGTCGTGATGTGACCCTTGTTCAGCGGGGCGTAAGTCTCGACCGCATCGGCGAAGGCATCCATCTGCTCGGGGGTGATGCCACCGTAGGGGAGCTTGACCCGGACCATCTGGACACCCGGCTGGCGCTGACCATAGACACCCTGCTTGAGCCGGAACCCAATGAACTCCGGCTCCGGCGTATTGCCGGCCAGAAACTCGTCAGCCTCGGAATCGAAGTCGTCGAACTCGTGCTCGAGGATCGGGATGATGTGACCCGGGACGTTCTCGTAGGTCTCGGGGTTGGTCAGGGTCCCGAGCTTGCCCTTTCCGGTCTGGAGCTTGCCCTCCTCCTGCTCGACTCCCTTGTCACCCGGTTTCGGCTTTGGCTTGTCGGTCTTCGGTTTGGACGGGGCCGAAGTGGGCTCCAATTGTGATTCCTCCTGCGCGAAATAGGGCTTGGCTACTGCCTGGGGCTCAGAACGGTAGCAAAAAGACCTAAACCGGACTGGAAATCAGGTATTACCCTGCAAACCAGCTTTCCAAGTCTCAGCCTGCGCGGGACTGGTCAATCGATTGGTTGGCGTAGCCGTGGGGCAGGGTGGGCGTCTCCCCGGAAACTCCGGAGCAGCGCGGCTGAATGCCGCGCGTGCTGCGTCCGGGGGTGCCCACCCGGCCCCACGGCG
>DAIQCC010000026.1:0-25286 GCA_036780865.1 Solirubrobacterales bacterium
AAACCAGGGTTGTGACGGATCTCTGTGTTCATGCGCCCACCCTAGAGGGGCCAGGACTGTCCGGGTAAAGGTTCTGCGAATCAGCCGGCGATGTTGGTGCCGAGCTGATCGGCGGGGCCGCCGACCGGGCCGGTCGCCTGCCGGACCTCAGGTCGCTTCTTCGTTTTCAGCCCTGAGTTCGATTTCCGGCAAAGCGTTATCCGAGTCGACCTGGCGCAGCTCCTCCTCGATGGCGGGAAGGGAAGTGTCGATCACGATCTCTCGCGCCGTGGTGTCGACGGTCTTCGAATCGGAGATCTCCTTGACCGACTTGGCTCCCGCCTCTTCCATCCTCCTCAACTGCGGTACCACCATTCGCTCGTATGAGCCGATCGCCTTGTTGTAACTCTCCGCAGCAGAATCGAGCTGCTTGCCCACCCTCTGAAGGGGCTCGGCGAAGGTGAGGATCCTTTTGTGTAGCTCTTTGCCGGCCTTGGCGATCTCTTCTGCGGAGCGCGCGATGCGGTCCTGGTTCCATCCGTAATTGATCGCCTGCAGAATTCCGATCAGCGTGGTGGGGGTGGCGATCAAAACCTTCTCCTTCAGGCCGTACTCGAGAAGGGTCGAATCCTGGGCCAGCGCCGAGTGGTAGATCCCTTCGCTCGGGACGAACATGATCACCAGTTCGGGGCTGTGCTCGAACTGGGACTGGTAGTCCTTCTTCCGCAGGATCGAGACATGGGCGCGCACCTGCTGCGCATGCCTGGCGAGGAATGCTTCACGCGTCTCCTCGTCCGCCGCTTCCTGAGCCTGCAGGAAGGCCTCCATCGGAACCTTCGAATCGACCACGACGGTTCTTCCGCCCGGCATGTTCACGACCACATCCGGCCGCAGGCGGGAACCCTCCTCCTCGACCGTCTTCTGGGTCACGAAGTCGCAGTGTTCGACCATTCCGGCCATTTCGATTACGTTTCGAAGCTGGATCTCTCCCCAGGATCCGCGTCCGGCGGGCTTCTTCAGCGCCGCAGTGAGGCCCCCCGCCTGATCGGCGAGATTGGTTACGCCCTCCTTCAGGAAATTGATCTGTTCGCCGAGTTCGGTGTGGGTCTTCGCTCGTTCCTTTTCGAGTTCCGTGACGGTCTTCTGCACCTCTGCCAGCTTCTCCGTCACCGGCGTGACCACGGTCTTGATCTCCAGGGTGCGTTTCTCCAGTTCGCTGGCTGCACGCTGCCGCTCCAGCTTCTGCTGCTGGGTCAGCTGCTCGGTTAACTGCTGGGAGGTCTGTTTGAGGACGTTGCTGGAGATCGTCGTCATCTGCTCGCGCAGGCGCTCTTCATCGGCCCGCATGGCCGCGATCTCTCTCTCGTGATGCTCGGTCCGGTTTTCGAGCAGTTCTTCCTTGTGGAGCAGCTCGTTCTGAAGCGCGCGCAGTTCGAGCTCGGAGTTGCCCGCCTTTCGGACGGCGACCACGTAAGCGGCTAGGGCGCCGATGGCAATGCCTGCGATGAGTCCGACGAAAATCATGAGCCCCCTAGATTAGGTAGTGGACAGGATGCCTGGATGAGGTCGCCTGTGTCGTGGCACTTCTGACATGCTCTTCCGGAAAGAGCCAGCACGGCCGCTCGACGGCTCCAGGGCGGGCAGGGAAACGATCAAGGAGTCATCGATGAGGGAATTTCGACCGGGGACGGTCATTGCCGTGTTGGCGCTTTTTGTTGCGATTGGAGGCACGGCTACCGCCGCTTCGGGTCTGATCAACGGCAACAAGATCAAGCCGGGCACGGTCACCGCCAGGCAGATCAAGAACAAGACGATCACCACCTCGAAGCTTTCGCCGGCCACCGTCAAGGCGCTGAAGGGGAGCAGGGGGCCAGCCGGGGCCACCGGTCCGGCCGGGGCCAATGGCAACAACGGTGTCACCGGACCGGCGGGGGCCGCCGGGCTCACCGGAGCTACCGGCGCGACAGGGGCCACGGGTGCGAACGGGATCGTTGCCCCCGCCTTCACGGAGCTGATGAACTTCACGCTGCCTCAGGACGAGTTCACGATTCCCCTGTCGCTCAACGTCGCCGCCGGCACCTACATGATCACCGCCAAGGCCAACGTCGTCTCCCACAGGGAGTCGGGGCTCAACATGATCGACTGCACCGTCTGGACCGACGAGACCAATGGCGTCGATCGTGCGATGACCGAACTCTCCTTCAACCAGACCGGAAACCTCTCGATGCTGGCCGTAGCGCCTGTCCAGAGCCTGATCGAGCTTCGCTGCCACTCCTGGGACGGGGCCGGCGCAGCTTCGGACCTGAAGATGAGCGCGGTCCCGGTACAGGGCCAGGGGTAGCCCTAGTCGAAATCGGGCCCGGGCTTCCGCCGGGTCCGCTTCTTCTCGGACTGGCGGCGCTTCGACTCGAGGCGCCGCCTTTTCGACGCCCTGGTCGGCTTCGTCGTCCGGCGCCGCCGGGGCACGGCCAACGCTTCAGCGAGCTTCGACTCGAGCCGTTCCAGGGCCAGGTCACGATTGCGGGTCTGCGACCGGGCATCCTGGCTGACCGCGGTCACCACCGGCCCGAGCTTCCGGATGATCCTTGCCTTCTCGTTCCCGTTGAGTGAAAGGGAGTCCTCGACCGGGAAGACCGCCTCGATTCGCGACGCAGTGACGTTCGCATGCTGGCCTCCCGGGCCGGACGAGCGGGAGGCGCGAAGGGTGATCTCGCTGACCGGGATGAAGGGGCCGCCCCTGGGTCGGATGCCCGCTTTCATGACCCCGTTTCGGGCGCGGCAATCTCGACGTCGGCCGCCGGTGGATCGGACTTTGCGAAGACCCGCTTCAAGAGGCGCCAGGCCATGTAGAACGCGAGCAGCGCGAAACCGATCCTGAGCGCCCTCTCGGGAACGGTGTTCGCAACGACGACTCCGATCAGGACTCCGACCGGGGAGAGCAGGCCGATCACCGCGGCGTCGCGCAGGTTCACGTTCCCGTAGCGCGTCTGGCGCCAGGTTCCGACGATCGAGACGAGGCCGATCATCAGGAGCGAGGTGGCTTCCGCTTCAACCTGGCCCTTGGACAGGAGAATCGTCATCGCGGGAACGAAGACCACGCCGCCACCGACCCCGATCAGTCCGGCGACGATTCCCCCGACGAAGCAGATCAGGCAGGCGACCGCGATGTCCATCAGCCCACAACCATCTCGATGCCGACGCCGATCAGGAGGAGGGCGAAGATCAGCGAGACCGCCTTCTCGGGAATCCGCTGCTGAACGGCGGTTCCGGCAACGACTCCGAGGATCGCGGGACCGGCCAGGATCAGTCCCGTCTCGACGTCGACGTTTCCGTAGATTCCACCGTGCATGAGGGCGGCGAGCGCGGCGATGACGATGATCGCGGCGAGGCTGGTTCCGGTCGCCAGGCGCTCCCGGTAGGCGAAGAGGGCGATCAGCATCGGCACGATCACGGTGCCGCCTCCGACCCCGAAAAGACCGCTGAAAGCACCGGCCAGAGTCCCGATCAGGGCCAGCCCCCAGATGTGCCGCGCGTCCATGGCGCGATACTACGGGTATGGCTGCCTCAGACTCGCCTCTCTCGGTACTGCTCGAAGACCCCTCGAAGTCCGCCCTGATGAGTGACGTGGACGGCACTCTCTGCCGGATCGTCGACCGGCCGGAACGGGCGAGGGTCCCGGTTCGCGCGCGGGACAGCCTCGAATCCCTGGCTGATCACCTCGCTCTGGTGGCGGTCATCACCGGACGTCCGAGCCCGGTCGCAAGGAAGATGGTCGGGGCCGAGAAGATCACCTACTTCGGCAATCACGGACTCAGCTACATCAAGCCCGGGATGGACCGGCCGACCGTGGTGATCGAGGGTGAAGAGGCCGATCGCGCGAAAGAGTTCATCCGCGAACACGACAATCCGTTCTGGGTCACCGCCAAGATCAGGGTCGAAGACAAGGGGCCGATCCAGGCACTCCACTGGCGCGGTGCCGGCCAACGCACGGAAGAGATAATCCGGGGCATCGCCGATCGCGCCCAGGCTGCCGGTCTCGCCACCCACTGGGGGCGCAAGGTGCTCGAGCTGCGTCCGCCCGGGATGGAGGGCAAGGCGGGGGCGGTCGACGAGTTGCTTGATGGGACCGACATCGGGACCGTCGTCTTTGCCGGCGATGACCGCACCGACTTCGAGGCGGCCCAAAGGCTGCGGAAGATGGCCGACGAAGGGCAGCTGCAGAAACTGATGATCGTGGCGATCGACTCCGACGAAGGCCCCCCTGAACTGATCGAGATGGCAGACCTGGTCGTGGCCCAGCCCGAGGAGTGGATCGATCTGATCGAAGACCTCGCGGAACGCTTCAGCCAGTCGTCGGCCGGAGTGTCCAAGCCGGAGTAGCGCTTGCCCTTCGCGGAACTGCTCAGGGCAACGGTCTTCCTCGCCGCCGGGGGTGCCACCGCGCTCGGTGCGATCGCGGTGCTCGGGGTCTCCGACACGCAGAACACCACCACCCTCCTGATCGGAGCCGCTTGGTGGATAGTGGCCGCCTGGATCGGGTTGAGCCTCGGGGGTGCCGGGCGTTCGGCCGAGGCTATGCGTGAAACCCTCGCCCAGGCCCGTACCGTCAGAACCGATTCGCCCGGAATGTCAATGCCGACGCCCGGCCGGGTGGCCTGGGGCCGGCTCTCACCGATTCTCGCTGCAGTGGGCCTCGCGGGCGCGCTCGGGATCGTCTTTCCGGAGGTGGCGATGGTCGGGGCCGGCTACGCGATGCTGGTCGCCCTGGCCTGGCGCAACCGCGAGGCTGCGGTACTTGCGATCGAGGGCCGGGACGGCGTGCGCTTCCTGGTCGAGTCCGCCTCGCCGCTAAAGCCCGTGAAGCTGGTCCGCTCGCCGGGATTTCGGGCTTTCTGAGCCGGGAGAGTAGGGTCGGGGCATGGCCATCGGATGGAGTTCAACCCCGTACGAAGAGTGGCGCGAAACCTGCGACACCCTCCACGCCCACACGCAGTTCCTGGGCAAGCTCTGCGTCGAGCTGGCACCTCCGGAACCACAACTTCAGCACGCGGCGCTACGGCTGACAGCGCGCGGCTGGGAGACCCTGCCGCTTTCGGCGCCGAACGGCTCCGGTGTCTTCGTTGCGGCACTGGACCTGCGCACCCACCACCTCGTGATCGAGCATTCCAACGGCATGGGTGCCGAGATCGCGCTCGCCCCGAACCGTCCGGTCGGCGAGGTCGTGAGAGAGGGGCTCATGGCGATCGCAGAGCTGGCGGGCGCGGTGGAGATCGACCCGACTCCCCAGGAGGTGGACTGGACGGTCCCGCTCGACCAGGACGATGAGCACCGTATCTATGACCCGGCCCAGGTCAAGGCCTACTTCGAGATGGCCCAGGCGGCAGCCATGGCCCTGACCCGCTTTCAGGCACCGTACCGCGGTCGATCCACTCCGCTCAACGCGTGGTGGGGCTCTTTCGACCTGGCGGTGAACCTGTTCTCCGGACGCCCGGCTGAACCGCCGTCCCAGGACTTCATCATGCGCAACGCGATGGATGCGCAGGAGGTGGCGGTCGGCTGGTGGCCGGGTGACGGCCGTTACGGAAAGCCGGCCTTCTACGCATACGCCTACCCGCCAGAGGAGGGTTTCGCCGGCCGGGACCTTTCCCCGCTGCCCGGTTACTGGAGTGATGATCTCGGCGAGTACCTGCTCGACCACGAGACCGCGGCCGCGACCGGCGACCCGGAGCAGGCCGTGATCGACTTCTGCGGAGCGATCTTCAGCCACGCCTGCGAGGTCTGCGACTGGAATCCGGCGCTCGCCGCCAGCGCCGCCGGCGATCCGCCCCCGGTCAACTAGCGGCTACTTCCACCAGGAACCGGTGTTCACGACCTGGTCTGCGGTAAGCCAGGCCCGGCGCGCTGTCGCGATCCCGTACTCCATGAACTGGAGGGTTTCGGGTCGGTGGGCATCGGTGTTGATGACGATCTTCACGCCGGCCTCCGCCGCCATTCGGGCGTGAATCTCGTTCAGGTCACGGCGGCGCGGATTGGCGTTGATCTCGATCATCGTGTCGTTCTCGACCGCGGCGGCAATCACCCTCTCGATGTCCAGGGGGTACGGATCCCTGCGGTTGATCAGACGGCCGGTCGGATGGCCGATGCAGTCGACGAGCGGGTTCTCGATCGCGGTGATCATCCGGCCTGTGTTCCTGTCGACGTCATCGCTGAACCCGGTGTGGATTGAGGCGATGACCCAATCGAGCGCATCGAGCAGGTCGTCCTCGTAGTCAACCGAACCGTTGGCGTGGATGTTCACCTCGGAGCCCGAGAGCAGCAGGATCCCGTGGTCCTCGTGGTTGAACTCGCTGATCTCCTCGATCCGCTGCCAGAGGCGATCGGCTTCGACGTTGTTGCCGAAGCCATGTGATTCGGAGTGATCGGTGATCGCGAGGTACTCGTAGCCCAGGGCCTCGGCGGCTTCGGCCATCTCCTCGAGCGTGGCGACCCCGTCCGAAAGCGTGGTGTGGGTGTGGAGATCGCCCTTGATCAGGGAACGTTCGATCAGCTCCGGGAGATCGTCGCGGGCCGCCGCGTCGAGCTCGCCCCGGTTCTCGCGCAATTCCGGCGGGATGTACTGGTAGCCGAGCCGTTGGTACACCTCCTCTTCGGTCAGGAAGCGCTCGAGTTCGCCCGAGCCCGAGTTGTCGTCCTTGATCCCGTGTTCGGAGACGTGAAGGCCCGCCGCGACTGCCCGCTCCCGAAGCTCCGCGTTGTGCGCGCCGGATCCGGTGAAGTGCTGGAGCAGATTGCCGAAGGCGGCCGGCTCGACGATCCGCACGTCGACCCCGATCCCTGAATTGGTGGTCAGTTTCACCCCCTTGTCGCTGGGGTTGCCGTGCTCGGCCACCAGCTCGTGACCGGAGATCGCCGTCGCCAGAGCCTTCGGTTCGGCCGAGGTCGCGATCAGGTCGATGTCCTTGCAGGTTTCGGTCATCCGCCTGGCTGATCCGGCGACCTCAGCCTGGTCGCAGTTCGGATCAGCCCGTAGCGCCTCGGCCAGCTCCAGCGCGGTCGGCAGGATCTCGTCAAGCCGCAGGCGGGCCGGACCTTCCGGCTCGGACTCGAGGCGGTCGAGCCCGCCAAGGATCTTCTCTTCGACCTTTGGTCCGAGGCCCTTCAGCTCTCGTACCTTCTGCGCCGCCGCGGCGGCCCTGAGGTCTTCCGGACCGGTCACGTCGAGCTCGTCATGGAGTCGACGGACCGTCTTTGGCCCCAGACCGGGGATCCGGCTGATCTCCAGCAGGCCGGCGGGGATCTTCTCCTTCAGCTTCGCCGCGGCCGGGATCTCGCCGGTCTCGACGAGGGCGACGATCTTCTCCTCGAGGGTCTTGCCGATCCCGGGCAGCTCGGTGATCGTGCCACTCAGGGCCATCTCCTCGACCGAGCGGCCCTCGTTCTTGATGGTCCGGGCCGAGTTCGTGTAGGCGAGAACCCGGTACTGGTCGGCCCCGTCGAGCTGGTAGAGCACCGCGAGCTCTTCCAGGGCCTCGGCGATCTGGGCATTCGTCATGTCGTGAGCCTACCCTCAGCGGTCGCCGGCTACTCCACCCCCGACAGTTGAAAGCCGAGCCTTCGCACAAGGCGGCTCTTGTCGGCTGCGGATACGATCCGACGGTGCCGGACGCAGCGAGCAAAGAGCATCGAGGCGCGGCCTGGGTGATCCTGCCGACCTACAACGAGGCGGGAAACATCGGCCGCATGGTCGAATCACTCGGCCCGAAACTGTCTCACGAGGGTGATCGAATCCTTATCGTCGATGACGGCTCGCCCGACGGGACCGGCCGCATTGCCGACCAGATCGCCGGGGAGAACCCCGGGGTTCAGGTTCTCCACCGCCGGATCAAGGAGGGACTGGGGCCTGCCTACCTCGCCGGCTTTCAGGTTGCCCTCGACGGAGGTGCCGACCTGATCGTCCAGATGGACGCCGACTTCTCGCATGACCCGGCCTACCTGCCCCGGCTGCTGGCCGCATCTGAACTCGCGGACCTGGTGATCGGCTCGCGCTATGTGCCGGGGGGCGGGATCACCGAGTGGGGTCAGGTCCGTCGCCTCCTGAGTCGCGGCGGGAGCCTTTACTCGCGAACCATCCTGCGGGTGCCGGTCCGGGACATGACCGGAGGATTCAAGTGCTTCCGGCGAGAGGTGCTGGAATCGATCGATCTCGGCGAGATCGCCGCCTCCGGCTACTCATTCCAGGTCGAGATGACCTGGCGGGTGGTACAGGCCGGCTTCACGGTCATGGAAGTGCCGATCACCTTCCGCGAACGGCAGGACGGCGAGTCGAAGATGACCACCGCAATAGTCGCCGAAGCCGCATGGCGCGTCCCGGCAATGAGAATCAGAGGCCGTTGAACCAGCGAAGCTCGCCGACTCCTTGATGTCTGCTACTTCATTTTGTATAGTAAGGTCAGTTCAAGAAGAAATCCAATCAGGAGACCGAAATGGCACTTCCCGAAGTAACCGACGCAACTTTCAAGACCGAGGCACTTGAAGCCGAGGGTCCGGTGCTGGTCGATTTCTGGGCTCCCTGGTGCGGCCCCTGCCGCGTGGTTCACCCGGTTCTGGAGGAAATCAACGAGGAGCGTGACGACCTCAAGATCGTCAGTCTCAACATCGACGACAACCCCCAGACCGCCCAGCAGTACGGGGTCCTCTCGATTCCGACGATGATCCTGCTCAAGGACGGCGCGATGGTGAAGCAGCTTGTCGGCGCGCAGCCGAAGCGGAAGATCCTCGCCGAACTCGAGCCGGCCCTGCAGGGCTGACCGGGACCGCCTGCGACATGCCGTTTGTTGAAATCAGCTGGTTCGAGGGCCGCTCCGACGAGCAGAAGGCCGAGATCGCCAGGCGCATCGAAGAGGCGCTGGTCGAGGTCGCCGGTGTGGCCCCCGAGCATTGCTGGGTGAAGTTCGAGGACTCGAAAAAGTCCGACTTCATCATCCCCGAGGCCCGGGACTGACGGAATCAAGGGGACGGGCACCGTGGGGGGTTCTTGGTGTGCACAGTCCCAGTCGAACCCCCCACGGCACCCGTCCCGTGAACCTTCGTGGAGGACGGGTCTGACGTGAGCGGATACAGGGTTCTCAGGGGTGGGGATCAGTTTTGGCGTCGGTCGAACATGATGAAGACGCTGAACACCGATCTCGCGAAGCAGCTCGAGGCGAGCCAGATGGGTGCCCGACTGTGGCGGATCGAGCCCGGGCAGGCATCGACCCGTCACCGGCACAAGACGACCGAGGAGCTCTACGTGCTGCTCGAAGGCAAAGGCAAACTTCGGGTCGGGGACGAGCTACTCGTGCTGGAGCCGATGGACACGGTGCTGGTCGAGCCGGAGGCCGTCAGGCAGCCGTTCAATGACACCGGCGAGGACCAGCTCTGGCTGATCGTCGGAGCACCCACGGAACATGCCGACACCACCACGATGGACGAGGAACTGATCGCCTGGATGTACCCCGATGGTCCGAAGGTACTGCCGCCCGAGCTGACCTGAAAAACTTTCCGTATGGAGAGACCGGAAAGCGCAGCACAGGTAGTCGGCCCGCGGACCATTTTCGAGACGGAACACGACGACTATCGCGAGAGTTTCCGCCGGTTCCTCGAGAAGGAAGTGGTGCCGGAGTATCCGCAGTGGGAACGGGACCACATCGTCCCCAGGAGTCTCTTCACCAAATGCGCCGAGTACGGATTCCTGGCCATGGAAGTGCCAGAGGAGTACGGCGGACCCGGGGTGGACGACTGGCGCTTCAACGTCGTTCTAGCCGAGGAAGGGGTCTGGGCCGGTGTCGCCCCCGGGATTGGCGGGCCGCTGCTCCACACGGACATCGTCCTTCCGTACATCATGTCCTCGGCCACCGAGGAACAGAAACAGCGATGGCTGCCCGGCATCGCGTCCGGGGAGAAGGTGCTCGCGGTCGCGATGACCGAACCCGGCACCGGATCGGACCTCGCGGCGATCTCGACCCGTGGCAGGCGCGACGGCGAGGGCTGGGTCGTGAACGGTGCAAAGACCTTCATAACAAACGGGATCAACGCCGACATGGTGGTGGTCGCGGTTCGCACCTCCGATGATCCTCACGGCGGGCTCTCGCTCTTCGTGATCGAAGACGGGATGGAGGGCTTCGACCGCGGCAAGCAGATCGAGAAGCTCGGCCAGCACGCTTCCGACACGGCAGAGCTCTTCTTCAACGACTGCTATGTGCCGCAGGAGAACATGCTCGGGGAGGAGGGTTCAGGGTTCCTCCAGCTCGTCTCGCGACTCGTACCCGAAAGGCTGATCCTCGCCGTCTCCTCGATGGCCGGCTGCGAAGCCGCGCTGGCGATGACTATCGATTACGCAAAGGAACGCAAGGCCTTCGGCCGGCCGATCGCAAACTTCCAGCACAGCCGCTTCACCCTGGCCGAACTGAGGACCGAAGTGGAGATCGGCCGTTGCTTCATCGACCGATGCATCGAGCGTTATGTGGAGGGGACCTGCTCGGTCGAGGAGGCCGCGATGGCCAAGTACTGGACGACCGACCTGCTCGGCAAGGTCACCGACGCGGGCGTCCAGCTCCACGGCGGCTACGGCTACACCACCGAGTACGAGATCGGCAAGGCCTGGGTTGACGCCCGGGTCGGCCGGATCTACGCCGGAACCAACGAGATCATGAAGGAGCTGATCGGCAAGACGATGGGTCTCTGAACCTTCGCGGTTCAGTCGACCTTCGTCACCGAGATCGCCAGGGTCTTGCCGTCGATCGTTACCTCGGGGGTGCCCGGGGCCGCGGCTTCGGCGGTGTCGCCGCCGAGTTCGATCGAGCGGGCCAGCACCTCCCCGGTCAGGTAGCCCTCGTGGGCGGCGGCTGCGTCGAGCAGCTCCCGGTCTCCGGCGAGTGAAAGACCGATCCGGTCGGTGATCTCGAGGCCGGCGTCCTTGCGGGCGTTCTGAACTGCGTGGACTATCTCGCGGGCAAGTCCTTCGCGGATCAGCTCGTCGTCGAGTTCCAGCGCGAGCGCGACGGCATGGCCTGATTCCGCTTCCACCTG
The DNA here is from genome assembly GCA_036780865.1 of Solirubrobacterales bacterium. Taxonomy (GTDB): domain Bacteria; phylum Actinomycetota; class Thermoleophilia; order Solirubrobacterales; family 70-9; genus 67-14. The sequence goes on from DAIQCC010000026.1 coordinate 11,047, forward strand.
GTAGCCATCCAGCGGCTCCATGCTGAGCAGCAGGTCATCGGCAGCGAGGGTGTGGTCCTTGCCTTCGATCGAGATGCCGATCTCGCCGCCACTCTCGACCACTTCGGCAACGTGACCGGGGTCGAGCGCCGCGACCGCCGCTGCGACCTGCGGCATCGATTTGCCGAAACGCGGGCCGAGGGTGCGGAAGTTCGGCTTGACCAGGTAGCTGACCAGGTCCGACTGGTCGGTCACGAACTCGAGCTCTTTCACGTTCAGCTCCGACTTGATCAGCTCCGCCTGCGAGGAGATCGCTTCCCGTTCGGCGTCGGTGGCGACCACCACGGCCCGGGCGAGAGGCTGGCGAACCTTCGCCTTGGCCTGCGCCCTGGATGCGCGGCCGAGCTCGACCGTCTGGCGGGTCGCCGCCATCGCGGCCTCGAGATCCTCGTCCCGCAGCGAAGCGGCGGGGGCCGGGAAGTCCCGCAGGTGAACCGAGTCCGGCATCGCACCAAAGTCGCCTTCGGCGCCCCCGGCGAGGTTCTGGTGGATCTCTTCGGCGATGAAGGGCGTGAACGGAGCGAGCAGCGCGGCAACCTCTACCAGGCAGTGACGCAGGGTCGCGAAGGCGGCGGCGTCGCCTTCCCAGAAACGACGACGGGAAAGCCGCACGTACCAGTTCGAAAGTTCCTCGACGTAGGCGGCGATCGCGCGCCCCGCAGCCGTACAGTCGAAATCATCCATCTTCGCGGTGACCTCTTCAACCGTCGCCTGAAGACGGGAGACGGCCCACCGGTCGAGGTCGGTCGGCTCTGACGCCGGGTCCGGTGCCGAAGCGGCGTCGACCCCTTCGGCGTTTGCGTAGAGGACCCAGAAGGAGTAGGTGTTCCAGAGGGTCAGAAGGAAGGAGCGGAGCGCTTCCGAGATCGCGTCCATCGAGAAGCGGTAGCCCGCCCAGGGCTGTTGCGCGGTGAACAGGTACCAGCGGAACGCGTCGGCACCGAACTGGTCGATCACGTCCCACGGGGCAACGACGTTGCCCTTCGACTTCGACATCTTCTGACCCTCGCCGTCGAGGATCAGGCCGAGGCAGACGCAGTTCCGGTAGCTGGGCTCGTCGAAGAGCAGGGTCGACTCGGCGAGCAGGGTGTAGAACCAGCCACGGGTCTGGTCGATCGCCTCGCAGATGAAGTCGGCCGGGAAGCGCTGCTCGAACTCCTCCTTGCCCTCGAAGGGGTAGTGGAACTGCGCGAATGGCATCGCGCCCGAGTCGTACCAGGTGTCGATCACACTGACCACCCGTTTCATTTCGCCCTTGCCGCAATCGCAGGGCCAGGTGACCTCGTCGATGTACGGACGGTGAAGGTCTTCCGGCAGCGAACCACCAACCTTGGCTTCCAGTTCGCTCACCGACCCGGCACAGAAGCTCTCATCACAGCCGGTTTCCGAGCATTCCCAGATCGGAAGTGGAGTGCCCCAGTACCGGTCTCGTGAAAGGGCCCAGTCGACGTTGTTCTCCAGCCAACGGCCGAAGCGGCCTTCCTTGATGTGCTCTGGATGCCAGCCGATCTTGTCGTTGCCGGCGAGCATGCGGTCGCGTGCCTCGGAGGTCTTGATGTACCAACTGGCCTTCGCGTAGTAGAGCAGCGGAGTTCCGCAGCGCCAGCAGTGCGGGTAGGAGTGCTCGTAATCGTTGGCCCGGAATAGCCGGCCGTTCGCCGCGAGGTGCTCGATCAGCCGGGTGGTCACCTCGGGGTCCTTGACGAAGTCACCTTCGAAGCCGGTGACCCTCTCGTCGAAACGCCCGTCGAGTCCGACCGGGTTGAAGAGCGTGCCTTCGGCGCCGCGGCTGGAAGGGTCGTAGAAGCCGTGGGCGATGGCGGCGCGGTAGTCATCCTCGCCGAAAGCGGGGGCGATGTGGACGAGGCCGGTGCCATCGTCGGTGGTCACGAAGTCACCGCTGATCACTTCGAAGTGTCCGGAGTTCTCGGCCATTCCCGGGAAAGGTGCGGCATAGCGGTGGCCCAGCAGCTCGTCCGCAGAAACCTTTGACTCGATTTCGGTTCCTTCGCCGAGCACCTTCTCGACCAGCGCCTCGGCCAGGATCACGGTCTCGGGACCTTCAGGACCTTCTACTTCGACCCGGGCGTAGGTGACCCCGGAGTTGAGCGCTACCGCGTAGTTGCCGGGCAGGGTCCAGGGTGTCGTGGTCCAGACCAGCATCGACTCGCCGAGCGGCTCCCCTTCATCACCGACCAGCGGAAACCGGACGAAGACCGAGGGGTCGACCACGTCCTTGTAGCCCTGGGCCACCTCATGCGAGGAAAGGGCCGTCCCACAGCGCGGGCAGTAAGGAGAAACGCGGTGACCCTCGTAAAGGCGGTCGGATTCGTAGAGCTCCTTCAGCGACCACCAGACAGACTCGATGTAGTCGTTGTCCATGGTCACGTACGGATCGTCGAGATCTATCCAGAAGCCGATCCGTTCGGTCAGCCGGTTCCACTCCTCCACATAGGTGAAGACCGACTCCCTGCAGAGCCGGTTGAACTCTTCGATGCCGTACTCCTCGATCTCCTGTTTGGAGGAGATTCCGAGCTGCTTCTCGACTTCGAGTTCGACCGGCAAGCCGTGGCAGTCCCAGCCCGCCTTCCGGGGAACCCGGTAACCGCGCATCGCCCGGTATCGGGGGTAGATGTCCTTGAAGACCCGGCTCAGAACATGGTGGGATCCGGGTCTGCCATTGGCAGTCGGCGGTCCCTCATAGAAACTCCAGACCTCGGCGTCCTTCCGCTGCTCGAGTGAACGTTCGAAGACCCGGCTTTCCTTCCAGCCCTCGATCACCCGCTCTTCAAGATCGGGGAAGGAGTGCTTCGGGTCTACCGGGCGAAAGGACGACATGAGCAGGGGAGTTTATGAATTGCCCGCGTTAACTAGAGTTGTGCGATGGACTCGATCGATCTGAGGGGGAAAGTCGTACTGATCACCGGGGGCGCCCGTGGGATCGGTTTTGAAACCGGCCGGCTCGCCCGTGAGCGCGGTGCCTCGGTTGCCCTGATCGACCTCGACCGTGAAATCGTCGAGGAGTCGGCTGCCTCGCTCGGCGGTGACACGGTCGGTTTCCAGGCCGACGTGACCGACCTCGTCCAGATGGAGGATGCGGTCGCGCGGACCGTCGAGCAGCTTGGACGAATCGACGTGGTGATCGCCAGCGCGGGCATAACCCCGCCGAAGACGACCGCCAGGGCGATCGACCCGGCGGTCTGGGAGAAGGTCGTCGAGGTCAACGCGGTCGGCGTCTACAACACGGCCCGGGCGGCGATCGAGCAGGTGATCGCCAACCGCGGCCACATGGTTCTGATCGCCTCGGTTTACGCCCATGTGAACGGCTTACTCAACACTTCCTACGCAGCATCGAAGGCCGGCGTCGAGTCGCTCGGCCGGGCGCTCCGGAGCGAGCTCGAGCCGCACGGAGCCAGCGCCGGGGTCGCGTACTTCGGCTTCGTCGAGACCGACCTGATCGGGCAGGTCTTCGACAACGAACTCGCCGACGCGTTCCGTCAGGAGATAGCACCATCCTTCCTGACGAAGAAGATGCCGGTAAGCCAGGTCGCCGAGGCACTGATCGACGGCATCGGCAGGCGCGAACCGAGGATCATCGAGCCGCCCGCGTGGAGGCCGCCGCTTTACTTGCGCGGCCAGATCGGACCGGTCAACGACCGGCAACTCGAGCGCAACCCGATCGTCGGGGACTACATCCGCGAGTTCGAGAGGCGCGACATCGGTGACTCCGCAGCGCCGCTCTTCCCGCCGGTCCGCTCCGGCCAGCCCTACCGGCTCGCCGGGAAGACGGTCATCGTCACCGGCGGCGCCAAGGGGATCGGGTTCGAGATCGGCCGGCAGGCCCATGGCAGAGGCGCCTCTGTGGCGCTGCTGGACCTCGATCAGGCGGATGCCGATTCGTCTGCGAAGGCGATCGGGCCCCGGGCGATCGGCCTCGGTGCCGACGTGACCAGCAGCGACGATCTCGAGCGGGCTTTCTCGAAGGTGCGCGAGCGTTTCGGGAGGATCGACGTGGTCGTTGCGAATGCCGGGATCGGCCCGGCCCAGGTCGCCCCGATCAGGTCCCAGGACCCGGCCGAGTGGAACCGCATTTACGAGGTCGACATGTTCGGCGTCTGGCGGACTGTGAGGGCCGGGATCGAGGACGTGATCAGCAACGGAGGCCAGTTCGTCCTGGTTTCTTCCTCCTACGCCTTCATGAACGGGCTGATGAACTCGGCCTATTCGGCCGCCAAGGCGGGCGTCGAAGCGCTTGGCCGCGGACTCCGGGCCGAGCTGACCGCGGTCGGAGCCAGTTCGACCGTCGCCTACTTCGGCTGGATCGACACAGACCTGGTCACCGGCGCCTTCGAGGACCCGCTGGTCCAGCGAATCCGGGAGGACGTAACGCCCGCCTGGATGACCAGGAAGGTGCCGACCTCAAAGGCCGGCAAGGTCGTGATCGATGCGATCGAGAAGCGCGAGCCGAGGGCGATCGCCCCGGCCGAATGGAAGGCACTCTTCTACGGTCGCGGCGTTTTCGGTCCGGTCTTCGACCGGATGGTCGACGAAGACCAGGCGATCGCCCAGATCGTCCCCGAAGCGGAGAGCCGCCAGCACGTCAAGCCGAAGCCCGACTGAGCGCGGACAGCTGGCGGCTGGTTGCCGGCAGCCCGCGAGTCAGCCTCCTAGAGCTGCTGAGTGTTCTGGTTGGCGAGAATCTTCACGTCGCCCTTGCAGCAGACGAACCGCTTCTGCTTCTTAGGCGGCTTCAGGGTGAACACGGCCTGAGCCCGGTCGGCTCCCGAGGCAACGGAGATGAACAGCTTCGCCTGCTTCACGAAGACCCGGGGAACCTTGACGGAGATCGTGCGGGTGACCGTGGCGCCGGCGCCGACCTGCAGATTGAACTGCCTGGGCTTGGTCACCTTGGGATTGCTTGACCTGACAGTCACCTTCACCGTCCCCTCGGCGACTCCCTTGTTGGTCAGCTGGATCCTGAACCTGGGCGACTGGCCCCTTCGCGTCTTCTTGCTCAGCGAGACGACCTTGAGGTTCCGGAAGTCGACCAGCAGCCTGCAGTCGTCGGGAGCGAGTCCGGTCTGTCCCTCGGGACACTGCTGCTCGGCGCAGCGGGGAGTGCCGTCCGGGCGAGGCACCCCGTTCTCGCAGAGGTACTCGTGGAGGCGGCTGGGGAACATCGTGTTGATCGCGTCCGCCCCCTGACTGATCAGCTTGGCGTACCAGGGGTCGGTTTCCTGGGCCTCGTCGAGGTCGGATGGCCAGACCACGGAAATGAATCCGTCGTACTCGAAGAAGGGCTTCAGAAGCGGGAGGGTGTCGACCACGTTCCCGCCGAGGTTGTATCTGTCGGGTGGCTGAACGGCGACAGGAGTAGGGGTGATCGGGTTGCCGGTGACGTAGGAAAGCGTGCCCTCGAGGCTGCCGCCCAGAGCGAGGTGGTTCGGGGCGGCGGCATGGAAGGCCTCGATCATCGCCTGGCTGAAAGAGTTGATGATCACGTCCGCTTCCCGGCCGGGGTGGTCGGCCAGCACGGCAGCGGCGGCGTTCGCGGTCGCGGTCGCATCGGTGTACGGCTTCAGCTCGACGTTGATCGGAGTGTCCGGGAAAGCATCGAGAACCTCGTCGAAGGTGGCGATCCTGAAGTCGGCCGCGCTATATCCAGGGGGAGGCGCCGGGTTCCCATCGGCCATGCCCCGATAGGGGTGGGGGACGGGATCGTTCTTGTCGTAGTAGGTGGCCAGACCGGGGGAGAACTAGTAGGCGAAGTCGAACTCACGGAGTTCGGCAAGCGTCCTGTTACGGAAGGTCACCGGACCGGAGCTGTCGCTGCACGGGGCATTGGACGTGTGGCATGGCTCCCGGTCATGGGTGGCGACCAGAACCCCGTCCCCGGTCAGCGTCACGTCCATGTCGATCACGTCAGCGCCGTCAGCCACGGCCTTCTTGAAGGCGAAGAGGGTGTTGCCCGGGTTCTCGTTCGTGTTGTGACGTTTCCGTTGACCGGGAGATTCCCGGCAGGCGGACCGGTCAGGGGCGGGTGGCTTCTTCGAGGAGATAGATAAAGGAGCCGTAGGGTTCGCCGGTCGCTCGTTCGAGACCGACTTCGCAGGTGCGGTTGGAGGAGACGTACCGGCTGGTCGGGTTGGCCTTCACCTCGGCTGCCTCCTCGGCGGTGGCGCTGGCGGTCAGTTCCGGGTGAAGCATCCCGCGGTCACCGGCGAAGCCGCAGCAGGTGGCGGTGTCCGGAACCTCGACCCGGCCGGCCAGGGCTTCCGCGATCCTTGTCAGGGAGCGCTCCAGCCCCATGTGCCGGCCGGAACAGGTCGGGTGGACGGTCACCGACTCTGCCGGGCTGGTCACCTCGAGCCCCGGCAGCAGGTGGTCCTCGGCCCACTGGACCGAGTCGATGATCGTCAGCTCGGAGTGCCGTGCGGCGTTCTCCTCGGTCAGCACACCCTCGCCGAAGTCGAGCAACCCGTGACCGCAGGAGGAGGCGTCAATCACCAGCGGCATGGTGCCGCCGCCAGTCCAGCGCCAGATCCTCTCGACGGTCTGGTTCGCCTTGAAGGCATGCGCGTCCCGGTAACCCTTCGAACTCCACGGGACCGAGCAGCAGGTGCCGTTGATGTCCGGGGGGATCCAGACTGGCTTCCCGGCCCGGGCGGAAACCTCGACCATCGCCTGTGGCAGGGACTTGCCCGGGTCGTCTTTCGAGCGCCCGAACATGCGGTTGATGCAGGCGGGCATGTAGACGGCCGAGGCCCCATGAGAGGTCGTTTTCGGCAGGTCGGGCGATGCCGCCGGGGGCATGTCCTCGCCCCATTCCGGAACCAGGTCCGCACTCATCGCCTTGCGGGCTGCCCGGGTGAGGCCGCGCATCGCGCCCTCCGAGGTGACCGTCGAAACGGCGTTGCCCATCTTGAGTCCGGTGCGGGCCAGCTTCTCGACCCGGTCCCAGCGCCGCGCTGTCCGGAGCGCCATCTTCTCGGCCGCCGGGCTGTGCTGCTCGGCCCGGAAGCCCTTGATGAACTTGCCGGTGTCGATTCCAACCGGACAGGCCAGCAGGCAGGAACCGTCGGTCGCGCAGGTTTCGATCGCCTCGTACTCGAACTGCTCGAGCAGGGCCCGCCGGACCGGGGTGTCCTCGCCCTGGCGGACCATCTCCCGCCGCAGGACGATCCGCTGCCGCGGCGTCGTCGTGAGGTTGCGGCTGGGACAGACCGGTTCGCAGAACCCGCATTCGACGCAGGCGTTCGCGATCTCCTCGATGGCCGGGGTGGTCTTCAGGTTCCGCAGGTGAGCCTTCTCGTCCCGGGTCAGCACCGAGCCGGGGTTGAGCGCGTTGCCCGGGTCGGCCAGCTCCTTCACCTGCCACATCAGGGAGACCGCCCGCTCACCCCACTCGAGCTCAACGTACGGGGCCATGTTGATCCCGGTTCCGTGCTCGGCCTTGAGGGCTCCGTCGTACTTCTCGCAGATCAGCGTGACCAGGGCGTTCATGAAGGTCTCGTAGCGTTCGACGTCCTCGGGCTTCGAGAAATCCGGGGTGAGCATGAAGTGGAGGTTGCCGGCCGAGGCGTGACCGGCAACGCCGGCGAGGAAACCGTGCTCGGCCAGCATTCCCCGCAGTTCGACTGCCGCCTCGGCAATCCGGGCCGGCGGCACGCAGACGTCCTCGATGATCAGGGCGGAACCCGGAAGGCGCATCTTGCCGATCAGGCCGTGAAGTCCTTCGCGGACCCTCCAGTTGATCTCGATCGATTCCTCGTCCCGGGCGAACCTGGCCGGCAGGATCAACTTCTCCTCATCGACGATCTCGAGTGCCCGGGCTTCCTGGGCGTCAAGGCTCGCCTGGTCCGGACCGCCGAACTCGACCAGCAGGGCGGCCGATTCCGGGTCGATCTCGCGGAAGTACTCGGGCGCCCCGGGCATGTTCCAGCCAGCGGTGATCAGGGCCGGCGCGACCATCAACTCGACTGCGGTTGCTCCGGCGGCGACCAGTTCGGGGACCGGATCGACGGCGGTCTGGATGTCCGGGAAGTGAAGCCAGGCGGTGGTTGTCACGGCAGGAAGCTCAACCGTTTCGAAGGTGACTGACGCGACGAAGGCGAGAGTGCCTTCCGAGCCGATGATCAGGCGCCGGAAGATCTCCAGTGGGGTTTCACCGTCGAGGAAGGCGCAGAGCCGGTAGCCGGTGGTGTTCTTGATTTCGAACTTGTGCCGGATCCGGTCGGCGAATTCCGGGTCGGCCAGGATCTCCTCGCGGATCCGCATCAGGCCCTCGGCGAGTTCCGGCTCGCGAGCCTGGAACTCCTCTTCGGCGCCCTCGGCCTCTGTATCGATCAGTGTGCCCGAGGGCAGGACGAAGGTCATGCCGGTCACCGTCGAGTAGGAGTCGTAGGTGACCCCGCAGCGCATGCCTCCGGAATTGTTGGCGACTACGCCGCCGACCGTGGCGATGTCGGTGGAAGCGGGGTCTGGGCCCAGCTTGCGGCCATACGGTTCGAGCACTTTGTTCGCGTGACCGAGGATCGTTCCCGGACCGACCCGGACCTTCCGACCCTCGTCGATCACCTCGACGCCGGTGAAGTACTTGCGTACTTCGACGAGGATGCCTTCAGTCTGGCCCTGGCCGTTCAGGCTGGTCCCGCCGGAGCGGAAAGTGACCGGGATTCCCTCTTCGCGCCCGAACTTCAGCACCCGGGCGACATCGTCGGCGTCGTGGGCCATGACCACCGCCTTCGGCAGCATGCGGTATGGACTTGCATCCGAGGCGTAACGGATCAGGTCAGTCGCCCGGTCGAGCAGTTTCTCCTCACCGACCAGCGCAACGAGCTTTGACCGGAGCGGTTCCGGGGTTCCGCCGGCGACCCAGTCGGGAGCCCGGTCCGGCGCCGGCTCGCTCGGCTCCGGGGTGATCTTCAGTACATCCGGTTCGAGCAGTGGCATGTGGGCTCCCTGAAAGGTTGAGGGCTAGAAGAGTGACATTCCCGGCTGGACCGGAACCTCGACCAGTCGCGGCTTCGGGTCGGCGATCGCCTCCTTGAGCGCAGACTCGACTTCCCCGGCGCTGCCCGCGGTCCTGCTTTCGATGCCGTAACCCTCGGCGATCTTTGCCGTTTCGAGAGCGGGCAGGTCGAGACCCGGTGCGCCCGTGACCTGTTCGACCTCGGCGAACCACTTGAGGATTCCGTACTCCTCGTTTCGCAGGATCAGGAAGGTCACCGGGATGTCATAGGCGGCGGCCGTCCAGAAGGCGGTCACCGCGTACTGGACCGAACCTTCGCCGAGCACGCACACCACTGGCCGGTCCTCGGCGTACTGGATGCCGACCGCCGCGGAAAGGCCGAAGCCGAGTCCGCCGCCGGCACCGAAGAAGTAGCTGTTCGGCTTCGAGATCCGCAGCTGGTTCCGCAGCGCCATCGTCGAGGTCGGGGCCTCGAGCACGATGATCGCGTCATCCGGGATCAGGCTCTTCAACGTGTTCATCACGGTCGAAGGGTTGAGCGGATCGGTCTCCTCCATCCGGACCGGACCGGGCCAGGGCTCCACTTCGGGGCGATCGGTACCGTCGAGCTTCGCGTTGAGCGCGGCCAGGGCAAGCTTGACGTCGGAGACGATCGCCTCGCCCATCGGGGCGCGGGCCGCTTCATCCGGGTCGGAAGTGATCTGGACAAGGCTCGTGTTCTCGCCCAGGAATGCTCCCGGCAGGTAGGGGTAGTACGGGAAGACCGAAGAGCCGACGACCAGGACCAGGTCGTGATCCTTGAGGGTTTCGCCGACCGGCTGGATCGCCGGAGGCAGCACCCCGCGCCACTGCGGGTGGCTTTCGGGGAAGCCGAGTCTTCCGCCGCCGGTCGCGGGCGAAGCCCAGACAGGGAGGTTCTGATCCTCTGTCAGGGCGATCGCCTCGTCCCAGGCGCCCGCCGCATCGATGTCGGGACCTGCGACGAGCACCGGGTTCTTCGCCGCGCCGAGGCGGGCGGCGAGGTCCTCGATTGCGGTCGGGTCGGCACCGGAGCGACCGGACACGGCGCGGTCGATCACATGCTGCGCTTCAGTGGCGTCCATCTCGACGTCCCAGTCGTCCATCGGGATCGAGACCATGACCGGTCCCATCGGCGGGGTAGCGGCGAGGTGGATTGCGTGGGCGAGTGCGAGCGGAACATCCTCGGCCCGGACCGGCTCGTAGGAGTACTTGACGTAAGGGTCGGGAACACGGATCGCGTCGCGGTTGGTCAGGTTCGCCTGCATCGTCACCTGGGCCCTGACCTGCTGGCCGACAGTGACCACCACGGGCGAGTGATTGGCCTGCGCGTTGAACAGGGCTCCGACCGCGTTGCCGAGTCCGGGAGCGGTATGAAGGTTGACCAGGGTGGGCTTGCCGGTGACCTGGGCGTGGCCGTCGGCCATGCCGACCACAGCGGCCTCCTGCAGGCCCAGCACGTACTTGAAGTCATCAGGGTAGTCGGCCAGCATTGGCAGCTCGGTCGAGCCGGGATTGCCGAAAATGGTCGTCATCCCCAGCTTGCGGAACAGGTCGAAGGTGGCTTCACGCACGGTAGGCATGGGCGCAGCCTATCGGTGAACGGCACCACGATCTCGCGGAGCCGCTCACCGTGAACGGTTGGGTACGGGATGGAAGCGGACGGGCCCGGCCTGTCAGGATTGGGGTGTGCGCAAAACCCTGGCCATAGCCCTGCTCCTGCCCGTCGTCATCGTCGCCCTCGCCGGCTGCAGCGACGGCCGCAAGATCTCGACTCCTCCCGCCTGTCTGACCGCGCCCGAGTTCTGGCTGACCGCCCTGGCCGATGCGCCGGACAAGGTGATGATCGAGGAGAGCGCCTCGATCAGCGAGTGCCTGCCGGAGAAGCAGACCGTGGCCAACCAGGAGGAAGTGGGCCGCACGGCGGTGATCGTCGCCTCTTCCCTCGCGGCATCCGTCAAGGATCAGCGGGGTGGCTCGAACCCGGGCTCGATGACCGCTGACCAGGCCGCCTTGATGGCGGGCTACCTCGTCGGCGCACTCGAGAAGGGTGCCAACGAGAGCGGGGGCATCCACGACACCCTGGTCACCCGGGTCGAAGCGGCTGCCGCCAACGGTCTCGACACCGCGGCCCCGGCTGTCCGGGAGCAGTACGAGAAGGGCCGCGAGGCCGGACTTGCCGAGGGTTGAAACGGCCTCTCCGTACCATCCGGGAACATCTGGTCGGATCGACTGAAAGACTGTCCCGACAGTTCAGCCCGAGTCCGAAAGGCATCCGAAGTGAGCGAGCAACTCTGGGGTGGGGAGACCACCAAGGCGATTGACAACTTCCCGGTATCCGGCGAGACGATTCCCCCTTCGCTGGTCAAGTGGCTGGGCCTGATCAAGGCAAACGCCGCCCGGGCGAATGCCGACCTCGGTCTGCTCGACGGTGAGATCGCAGAACGGATTGCGAGGGCCGGCGACGACGTCGGGGCCGGCAAGTACGACGACCAGTTTCCGATCGACATCTTCCAGACCGGTTCCGGAACCTCCTCGAACATGAACACGAACGAGGTGATCGCCAACCTCGCTGGTGAAGGTGTTCACCCCAACGATCATGTGAACATGGGACAGTCATCGAACGACGTCTTCCCGTCGGCCGTCCATCTTGCCGCGCTCGACCAGGTCACCCACGACCTGCTCCCCGCGATGGAACAGCTCGCGGTCGCCCTCGAGGCGAAGGCCGAGGAGTTCAAGGACGTGGTCAAGGCCGGCCGTACCCACCTGATGGACGCGGTTCCGGTCACGCTCGGTCAGGAGTTCGGTGGTTACGCCTCGCAAGTCAGGCATGGGATCGACCGGGTCCGGGGAACCCTCGCCAGGGTCGGGGAGATCCCGCTCGGCGGAACCGCCACCGGCACCGGGCTCAACACACATCCGGAGTTCTCGGCCAGGGTGCGCGGGCTCCTCGAGGCCGAGAGCGGTCTCGCGATCTCGGCCCCACATGACCGGTTCGAGGCGCAGGCCAACCGGGACTCGCTGGTCGAGCTTTCCGGCGCACTCAAGGTTTATGCGGTCTCGCTCAACAAGATCGCCAACGATCTCGCACTGATGGGCTCCGGCCCCCGCACCGGCCTCGCCGAGCTCCACCTGCCGGAACTTCAGAAGGGCTCGTCGATCATGCCCGGCAAGGTCAACCCCGTGATCCCGGAAGTCGTCATCCAGGTTGCCGCCCAGGTGGTCGGCAACGACATGGCGATCACCATGGCCGGCTCACAGGGTCAGTTCGAACTGAACGTGCGGGTGCCGCTGATCGCCCGCAACCTGCTCGGATCGATCCGGATCCTCGCCAGCGCCACCCGCCTGCTGGACGAGAAGTGCGTTGCCGGCATCGAGGCCAATCATCCCCAGCACGAGAAGCACGCCGAGGCCACGTTGGCCACAGCGACCGCGCTCAACCCGTACATCGGTTACGACAAGGCGAGTGAGATCGTCAAGGAGGCAGCCGCTTCAGGCCGGCCGCTCCGCGAGGTCGCGATCGAGATGGGGGTCGAGGAGAAGGTTCTCGACGAAGCGCTGGACCATCACAAGATGGCCAATCCTCACGGGTAAACAGTCGGGCCGGTCTTCGCCGGCCCTCCAACCTGAACCCGCCCCTCCCACTCACATCAAATGATGGTTGGGAGGGGCTCCGGTTCGCCTGATTCCTAGTGGCGCTTCTTGGCGATCAACTGGACGCTGGCGGTGGTCTTGTTGCCGGCCGCCGTTACGGTGATCTTCGCCTTGCCGCGGGCCTTGTTCAGGGCGCGGACCGGTACCTTCACCGTGGCTGTACGACCCGGCTTGATCGTCCTGATTACGACCTGGGTCTTCACCTTGACCCGCCGGTTCGATGACTTGATCCGGATCCGGACCTTCTTTGCGTCAGCGGTGGCAGTGATGAAGTTGCTGACCTTGACGGTCAGCTTGAACCGCTTGCCGGCCCGGAGCTTGCGCTTCTTCGGAGCCACCGTGACCTTGTTCACGATCGCCCGTGGCTTGCGCGGATCCTTGATCAGGAGCTCGACGTTGCGGTCCTCGACTTCGCCCTCGCCACATCGGGCCGGAGCGCAGGCCTCGCCGCCGCTCTGGTTGTCGTTGAAGCCGATCGCCCGCGAAAGCGAAGCGAGTTCGTCGATGCCCAGGTTGGCTGCGTCGGTGCCGGCGGCCGGAGCCTCCACCTTCGCCGCGTGATCGATCACGGTGCCGAAGAGCGACAGGTTGCCGTCACGGTTGTCGAAGATCTGGATCAGCCGGTTCTGCTTCGGCCAGTCGGCCAGGGCCGCCGTTCGGATGCTCCAGAATCCATTGCCGCCTTCTGGCGCGACGAACGGAGTGATCTCGTTTTCGTGGCTGTGGCCGGCCACCCAGGCCACTGCTACCGGGTACTTCAGCAGCAGCGCGGCGACGGCACTTCCCTCATGGATCGGGGTGGAGTCGCGCGGGTCACCATCACAACCGGGGACCTCGGCGGGGTCGACGTTGGCGCAGCTCGGAGCGGCCTCGTCGGGCACGCTCGCGGTCATGCTGCCCGGAGCGTGATGTGAGAAGACGATCGCGATCTCGTTGTTCGCGGTCGCCTGCTTCAGTTCCCGCTCGAGCCACTTGTACTGCGGGTCGTCCAGGTTGCCCTTGTCCGAGACCAGAACCGTGCCCCCTTCGGAAGTGGTGTCGATCGAGATGTAACGGACGCCGGGGCGCGGGCTGAACGAGTAGTAGGAAGCGAAACCGTTCGAAGCCTTGCGCTCGGCCGGATCAACGAAGCCGAAGCCATGGCCGTTCGCCTTGCCGGTGCTCCGGTAGAGGTTCATGTGGTCCTTCTTGGAGATCAGCCGTCGGTCGGGGTCCGGCGGGACTTCCATGAAGTACTTCGGTTCTGAAGTCCTGATGTCGAGCAGATCCTGGGTCGTGAAGTTCGGGTTCAGGACGAAGTTCAGCAGCGGATTGCTGGAACGGCCGCTGTTGTCGGAGTCGTCGTTGACCGGCTTCAGGCAGCCGGTCGCGATCTGGTTGAAAATGTTGCTGCCCCAGGCGTTGCCCTGCACCAGGCTGTCGTGGTTTCCGAACACCTGGTAGGAGGGCACCTTGAGCCCGGTCGCCTTGAACGGACGCTGGGCACGATCCATCAGACCGGGGTAGGACGGCCAGTCCACGAAGGGGTTGACCGCGACCGGACCGGGATCCGGCTGAT
>DAIQCC010000027.1:0-22251 GCA_036780865.1 Solirubrobacterales bacterium
GCCACTCAACCTGTTCGATCGCGCCATGACCACGGAGCTGATCGCCGCGATCGACGCCGTCCAGGACGACCCGCCCCGCGGACTGCTGATCCGCGCCGAAGGAAAGGTCGTTTCCGGGGGCGTCAACGTGCAGGAATTCAAGGGATTGACCGAAGCCGAGGGAGTACGCCTGTGGGAGCAGTTGATGGGCCTGATCGACCGGGTTGAGGGCCTGCCCTTCCCTGTCGTCTTCGCTGCCCACGGCCTCACCCTGACCGCCGCCTTCGAGCTTTCGCTTGCCTGTGACCTGATCGTCGCCTCAGAGTCGGCCCAGTTCGGGCTGGTCGAGATCGTGGTCGGACTCACCCCGTCGATGGGCGGCCCCCAGCGGCTCGCCGAAAGGGCCGGTTCCGGCCGGGCGAGGCAGCTGGTGATGACCGGCGGTCTCTTCGACGCCGGCACCCTGGAGAGCTGGAACGTGGTCAACGAGGTCAAGCCGGACGACGAGCTGGACGAGTACGCCCGCAAGCTCACCAGGCGGCTGGCCAACGGCCCGACCCTGGCCCACGCGATGACCAAGCGGATCCTGAGGGCCTGGCGCGATGACGGAATGGCCGGAGCCGACCGGGTCACCCGGCGCGACGCCGCAGCCCTGTTCGAGACGGAGGACCTGAAGAACGCGGTCGAGTCCTTTCTCGAGAACGGCCCCGGCAAGGCCACCTACGAGGGACGCTGAACCAGCCGGCCGGGTACGGGCTCAGCCCGTTACGCCGGCCCGCTGCGCAGTGATCTCGAGGCCTTCCCGGAGGATCGAAGCGATCTCACCGAACAGTTCCGCCTCGGCAATCAGCGGCGGGGCAATCTGGATGATCGGGTCGGCCCGGTCGTCGAGCCGGCAAAGCAATCCCCTGTCGAAGAGCGCTTCGGTCAGCACGTTCTTGAACAGATCCTCGGCAGCTTCCCCCTTGAAGGGCTCCTTCGTTTCCTGGTCCCGGACGACTTCGATCGCCCAGAAATGGCCGGTACCCCTGACCTCGCCGACGATCGGGATATCCAGCAGGGACTTCAGAGCCTGCTCGGCCGCCGGCGCGTTCGCGTTGACGTTCTCCAGGACGTTTTCACGTTCGAGGATCTCCAATGCCTTCAGTGCGACGGCCGAACCGACCGGATGGCCGCCGAAGGTGTAGCCGTTGTTGTAGTCGGCCCGCCCGTCGAAGTACGGTTCGGCCACCTTGTCGCTCATCAGCACGCCGCCCATCGAGAAGTGCGCGCCAGTCAGCCCCTTGGCGAAGGTGACCAGGTCCGGAACGTAATCGAACTTGAGCCCGCCGAACCAGGTGCCGATCCGGCCGTAGGCGCAGATCACTTCGTCGGAGCAGAGCAGGATCCCGTAACGGTCACAGATCTCCCTGAGGCCCTGCCAGTAGCCGGCCGGAGGCATAAAGCAGCCGCCCGCATTCTGCACCGGCTCGGCGATCATCATCGCGATCGTCGAGGGATCCTCGAACTCGATCGTCTCTTCGACCTCGTCCAGCAGCGCCTGGCAGAAGGCCGCCTCGTCATCTCCGTACGGATGGCGGTAGGAACTCGTGTTGCTGACGTGGACGGTCGGAATCCCCAACGGATCGAAGGGGGTGCGGCAGACGGGGATCCCGGTGAAGGAGAGTGCTCCCATCGTCACCCCGTGGTAGGCATCCTTGCGAGCGATCACCTTGCGCCGACGCTCGTGGCCCATCGCCTGCTGCCATTGGACGGCCATCTTCCACGCCGCTTCAACAGACTCCGATCCACCCGATGTGAAGTAGACCTTGTTCATTCCTTCCGGGGCGATCGACGCGATTTTCTCGGCGAGCTCGATAGAAGGAGGGTGGGCCAGCGTCCAGTTGGTCGCGTACGGGAGCTACTTCATCTGCTCGTGGGCGGCAGCACCGATCTCGTCGCCGTGCGAATGACCGAGCGAGGCGCAGTAGAGGCCCGAAAGCCCGTCTATGTAGCGCGTCCCGTCGGTATCGAAGACGTGAACTCCCTCACCCCGTTCGATGATCGTGATCCCGTCATCCACCGCTGACTTCATGTCAGAGAAGTGCAGCATCAGATGCCGATTCGCCGTCGCGTGCAGGCCCGCGTCTTTGGGGACTTCAGCTGCATCGCCCTCTTCAACCATCTCTCCGATTGTACGGGGTGAGCTCGCGGCCTTGAGGCTATGGGCCTTCGGGCCACCACTGAACCCGTCGGAGAGAGGAATAAGAAGACGACACTGGAGCGTTGCTTAGAACTATCCGCCGTGAACTCAACCTCGCTGGAGTAATCAAAGCGAAAGGGAGCCTCTCGCCGATGGCCGGCGAGGGACCGCTGGCGTGACCATCGAAACTTCCTGCTCTGGGTCCTAGATCAACTTAGCGAACAGATACGCGTCGCATTCACAGGTTTGACCGCAGGATGGACATCCCCGAATTCCATTGTTCGGAGAGTTGGTGTCAGCCTTAAGCCAGTATCGAGGCACGGACGCGACCTGGACGTAACCAAGGCTCCGGTATATCGAAGCAGACTTGCTATCGATCGGGTTGACCCAAGATTCAGCGATCACCGAGGTGGCACTCCTCTCGCGAAAGCTCTGTTCGCGGAAACGCACGAGTTTCGAACCTAAGTCCAATCCTCGAAAATCAGGAGAAACCCCAAGTGCAAACATGTCCCCAACCACCAACGAACTCTCCACTCGCTCCAAGATTTCGCGAGCAGTCTTGCCATTAGACTCACTGACATTGGAACGTGCCGAAGACAGGAAATAATCCAAGTCTGCGTGGTTCGCGATGGTACCGATCGCAGCCCCGGCAACTGTATCGCCCCTCAAGGCGACTGCCCTTACCGAGCCTCTCGCCACCCAAGCCTCCTCACAATATTCACCCACAAGTTCTGAGAGTAGGCAAATAGCCGCCTTGCGCACTGAGGGTGGACAGAGAGAGGCATCTTTGATCTCAATGCCAAATGGCGTCAGCACTGTTTCATTCCCCAATTTGGGATTAGCATAGCGCCATTGTGACCGAGATCATTGAAACACTCTCCTATCTAGCCACAGTCTTGGGAATCCCTGCGGCGCTGCTGCTGTTCGTCCGCGACAGAAGACGGGAAAGGACGGCGAGATACAGGCAGTCTTATGCCGACGTCGACGTGGCATACGTTGACTTCATGAAGCTTTGTCTTGAAAACTCGGACCTGTCAGTACTCCGCGAAGAGGGGAAAATGCGAGCTGCCCTCGGGGAGGGTTTGTCCGATTCCGAACTCCGTCGCAAATGGGCCTTGTACGCCATCCTGATTTCCGTCCTTGAGCGTGCGTTCGTGAACTTCTACGACTGCCCGGAAGAGCTAAGAGATCACCAATGGGACGGCTGGGAAGTCTACGCACTCGACTACCTCAAGATTCCGGAATTTCGCCGGGTCTGGAACGCGATCGGATCCAATTTTGACGAACGTTTTTTCGAGCACATCGAGGAATCCCTATCCAGAGTTGAGCACGGAACGCGATCCCAGGCCGCCACTACTCCTCGACTGTGATGTCGAGGTCGGCCAGGTCGGCCAGGTTCGAGTTGAGGGCCTGGTCGTCACGGGAGGCGACCGCCGGGGCGAGAACCGAACACTCGTATCCGAGCGAGACGGCTTCGACCAGGGTGGCCCTCACGCAGCGCGACAGGTCCACCCCGCAGGCGACGACCTTCGACACCCCGGACTCCCGAAGTTTCAGGTCGAGGTCGGTCCGGAAGAAGGCGGAGTAGGAAGGCGTGACGAGGCTGAGATCCCCGGGCCAGCGCTCGAGACCGTCGGCCAGTTCCGCCCCGCGGGTTCCGGAAACCGCGTAGGGGCGGCGCAGGAACTCGGGCTTGCGGGAAGCCTCGACATTCGAGCCGTCCTGCGAATAGGCCCGGCAGGCCCAGACGATCAGATCCCCCTGCGCCCGCATCCTCGCTGCCGCCTCGGCGACCGCCGGGACGATCTCGGCCGCCCCGGATACCTGCCGCGGTGCTCCGGGCTCGATGAAGTCCTTCTGCATGTCGATCACGAGCAGTGCCGTACGCGACCCCTCGGGAAGGGGGGCTGCTGCGGAAACCTCGAATGGTCCCGGCAGGCTCTGGGCGGCATACATCGGCTTGAAACCTTCTCCCTGATCGAATTCGCGGACTTCGGAAAGAGCGAGATTACCCGATCGATCTCACCTGAAACTGATCAGGCAGCGGTTTCTCCGAGTACGCCAATGGCTCTGGAAAGCGGTTTCGCTGCGGTCAGAGGCGCAGATCGCGCTCCAGCAGTTCATTCCCCCGCTCGAGCTCTTCCCGGGTCGCCTTGCTGACCGAAGCCACTCCGAGCTCCCGATTGATCCGGGCGTTGATCTGCTGGTAGGTCTCCCCCGTCTTCCTCGATACGTCTGCGACCAGCTCCTTGCGCTGGTCACGCAGGCGCTCGCGGATCGCGAAGGCCGAGTCCGAACGGGGAGCAAGGGTCTTGAGCGGCTTCTTCGCCACCGGCGCCAGGGTCTTCTCGGGTGTCGGGCCGTGATCGAAGTCGTCGGTGGCGAAGAGCTGCATGGTCGTCTGGGCGAGGATCGCGTCATCGAGCTCGGCCCCGGTCGAGCTGAGTGCCTGGAATGCTTCGCCCGGCTCGGAGCGTTCCGGCAGCTCGTGGTCGAGTTCCTCCAGCTCTTCAGCCAGTTCCGGCCCGAGCTCGATCGCATGCCGCCGCTCCCGCTCGATCTCGAAGGCGAGCTGCTTGAGCCGGTTGTCGGCAGGCAGCAACAGGTAACTCATCTGGCGCTTCGGCGAGGGAGTGGTGCGGATGAAGCGGCCCACCACCTGACGGAAGAAGAGTTCGGTCCGGGCGGCGGTCGCGTAAACGCCGACCCTCAGCCTGGGGATGTCGACACCCTCGGAGACCATCAGCACGGAGACCAGCCACCGGTGGTCGGATTCGGCAAATTCGGCGATCCGCGCGCTGGCCCCCGGCTCGTCGCTCATCACGATCTCCGGCTGCTCGCCGGTTACCGAAGCGAGGCGCCGGGCGATCGCACGGGCGTGATCCTGGTCGGATGCGACAACCAGTCCCCCGGCGTCGGGGTGACCGGCCGCCCGCACCTCGGTCAGCCTGGCGTCGGCGTCGCGCAGCACCTCCCCCATCCAGTCGCCGTCTGCGGCCAGGGCGGTCCTGAGCCGCCGCGCCGATTCACTGGCCGGCAGGACCAGGTCGAAGTCGGCGTTCCAGACCTTGCCGTCGCTCGACCACTCCATCTCGCCGTCGTAGGGGAGAAAGGTGATCGGCCGGCAGACGCGATCGACCAGGGCCTCGGGATAGCCGTAAGTGAAG
This sequence comes from Solirubrobacterales bacterium, assembly GCA_036780865.1. Classification (GTDB taxonomy): domain Bacteria; phylum Actinomycetota; class Thermoleophilia; order Solirubrobacterales; family 70-9; genus 67-14. Next base: position 5,329 of record DAIQCC010000027.1, read on the forward strand.
TCGGCGCTCGAGATGCCGTCGTCGTCATAGGTGATCCACGGGATCGCTTCGTTGTCGGACCGGAATGGCGTGCCCGAAAGCAGCAACCGGAAGGTCGCGTGGTCGAAGGCCCGCCTCGCACTGACACCCCAGCTGGCCTGATCGCCCATGTGATGTGGCTCGTCGGCAATCACCAGGGTTGGCCGCCGGGCCGCGTCGGCATGAACGCCCGGTCCGGCGGCGACCGTCTGGTAGGTCACCGTGACCCCGTGGAAGTCGGCGGTCTCCGGGCCGTCGGAGTTCGGCCGGTTCGGTTCGAGGTCGATCCCGTAGCGGGCCGCGTCGGCCGCCCACTGGCGGCAGATGTGGGTGGTCGGAGCGACCACGACCACGCGGCTGACCCGGCCGCTGGCCAGCATCTCCCAGGCGACCCTCAGGCCGAAGGTGGTCTTGCCGGCGGCCGGCGTGGCCGACGCCAAAAAGCTCTTTCCGGGATGCGCTGCCAGTTCGGCGAGAGCCTGCTTCTGCCAGGCGCGGAGTTTCCTTTCCCCGGGCCACGGCGGGAGGCTCCTGCCCGGTCCTGGGGTCGGCTCGGGCTGTGGCTGGGTCAAAGTCAAGGCTGCGGAAACTAACCATTCCCGCGGTCGGAACGTCGCCCGATCGGGTCGTGATATGAGGAAGGGTCGGCACCCTTTGCGAGACATTGACCTGTGCTCTAGTTTTGGAGCATGAGCACCGGCGCCGGCATCATCAGACCGTCCGATCCAGGCTACGAGCAGGCGGTTTTCGCCTACGACCTGCATCCCCAGAGACCGGCCGCGGCGTGCATCCCCACAACGGTGGCCGAGGTCCAGGAGGCGCTCAAGTGGGCTCGCGACAGCGGACTCACCGTTGCCGCCCAGACCACCGGCCACCGCGCGGTCGGCCTGCCCCCGCTCGAGGAGTCGCTTCTCGTCCGGCCGAAGATCAACGAGGAACCGGTGATCGACGCGAAGGAGCGGATCGCCAGGGTCGGAGCGGGCACGACCTGGGACCCGGTCGTGAATGCCGCCGCCGAACACGGTCTCGCCGCGATGCACGGTTCCTCCCCGACGGTCGGCGTCGTCGGCTACACGCTCGGGGGAGGGCTCAGCTTTTACGGCCGCGAGCACGGGCTTGCCTGCAACCGGGTACGGGCGATCGAGGTGGTGACCGGCGAGGGCGAGGTCGCCCGGGTCGATGCCGAACACGAGCCCGACCTCTTCTGGGCACTGAGGGGAGCCGGCGGCTGGGCCGCGATCGTCACTGCTATCGAGTTCGAGCTGCTGCCCTATCGCGAGATATTCGGCGGGGCAAGCTTCTGGCCGGTCGAGGCATCGGATGCGGTCCTCTCGACCTGGCTTGACTGGACCCGCAGCGCACCCGAGTCGGTCACGACCAGCTTCCGCATCATGAACCTCCCGCCGATCGAGGAGGTCCCCGAGCCGATCCGCGGCCAGAATCTCGTTGCGATCGACGGTGTCGCAAGCGACAGGGGTGACGGCGAGGCGCTGGTCGCCCAGCTCGACGGCATCGCCGGGCCGCTGATGGCCCAGTGGGGGCCGATGCCCGCCCCGGCGGCGGCCCGGATTCATGGCGACCCGGAGGACCCGGTCCCGGCGATCGGCTCCGGAGGGATGGTCGACGGACTCGACGAGGAGGCAGTCGCGGCCTTCGTCGAGGCGGCCGGCGGCCAGTCGGGCAGCACCCTCCTCGCAGCCGAGCTGCGGCAGCTCGGTGGCCGGCTGCGCCAGCCCGACGACTCGGGCGGCGTCGCCGATCACATCGACGCCGAGTTCGTCAGCTTCGGGGTCGGCATGGCGGCCGACCAGGCCGGGGCCGCCAAGACCCAGGAAGACCTCGCCCGGCTGATGGGCGCGCTGGAGCCCTGGGCCGGCGAGCGCCGCTTTCTCAACTTCTCCAACCCGGACAGCAACTGCCGTCAATGCTTTGGCGAGGATTCCACCGAAGCCCTGAGGGCGATCCGGCACGAGTACGACCCCGACGGCCTGATCGTTCCGCCGATCGCCCTCTGAGCCCGGCCCGCCGCCAGCCTAACCGGAGGGCTGCTCCGGCTCCCCGGTTTCCGCCCTGGCCACGTCCGCCTTCCCCGCGAGCGCCGACGGCCACCAGACCCTGGACCCGATGTCGAGCGTCAGGGCCGGCACCAGCACGGACCTGACCAGGAAGGTATCCAGCAGCACCCCGAAGGCGACGATGAAGCCGAGCTGGGTCAGGAAGACGAGCGGCAGGACGGCCAGCACCGAGAAGGTTCCGGCGAGCACGATTCCGGCCGAGGTGATCACCCCACCGGTAACCGCGAGCCCACGCAGCATTCCCTCCCGGGTTCCGAACTGTTCGGTTTCCTCCCGGACCCGGGCCATCAGGAAGATGTTGTAGTCGATGCCCAGCGCGACCAGGAAAACAAACGCATAGAGCGGTATCGACGGGTCCACCCCGGGGAAGCCGAAGAGCAGGTCTGAGGCGAGGAAGCCCACCCCGAGCGCCGCGAAGAAGCTGACCACCACGGTTCCGATCAGGAGCAACGGTGCCATCAGCGATCGCAGCAGCGCGATCAGGATCAGGAAGACAACGATCAGGACGATCGGCACGATCACCCGGCTGTCCCTGGTGTTGGCCTCCCGGATGTCGAACTCGACCGCAGTGCCACCGCCGACCAGGGTGCCCTCACCCCCGGCCTCGTGGGCCGCGTCCCGGATCCCGGGGATCAGGTCGAAGGCCTCTGTCGAGTAGGGCTCCGGCTCGAGCACCGCGTTCAGCAGGACACCGTCCGGCCCCTTGACCACAGTCCGCGTGTAGGCCACCCCATCGACCTCGCCGACCGCCCGGGAAACCGCCCTGGCCTTGCCGGGGTCGGAAACGACGATCTCGGTCGGGGCGTTCGCACCGGCCGGGAAGGACTGGGCGAGCAGATCCTCACCCGCAACCGCCTCGACGTCATCGCGGAAACCGTTCGAGGAGGTCAGGCCGGTGTCGTAGTTGAAGAGTCCGAGGCACATCACTCCGAGAACCACCAGCGCGGCAATCCAGACGGTGCGGGGCCGGCGGGAGATGCGGTCCCCGAGCCGCCGCCAGGGGCCGTGCTCGGCGTCGACGCCGCCGGTGCCGACGCGCGGAACGCGCGGCCAGAACACGAAGCGGGGCGAGATCACCAGCATCGCCGGCAACAAAGTAAGCATCGAGAGCATCGCCATGAAGATGCCCATCGCCGCGATCGGCCCCATCGAGGCGGTCGAGTTGAGCTCGGCCAGGGAGAGGCAGAGCAGGGCGGCGATCACGGTGAACCCGGAGGCGAGGATCGCCGGGCCGGCACTCCGGAGCGCGACCTGCATCGATTCGGTGCGGCTCTCCCGGTGTCTCAGCTCCTCGCGATATCGGGCCACGAGTAACAGCGCGTAGTCGGTGCCCGCTCCCAGCACCAGTACGGAAAGGATCGAGGACGACTGTCCGTTGACGGTTACGCCCATCTCGGTCAGGCCGAAGCCGGCCGCCCGGGCTGCGATCTCGGCGAACCCGACCGCGAGCAGGGGCAGCCAGAGCAGGAACGGGGACCTGTAGATAAGGATCAGCAGGACGAAGACCAGGCCGAAGGCGGCCGCGAACAGGGTTCCGTTGATCGATTCGAAGACCTCGATCGAATCGGCCGCATACCCGGCCGGTCCGGTCAGGGCCACTTCCAGCCCGTCGAACGACCCGCTGACTGCCTCGCGGGCCTGATTGACCGGGTCGAGCAGGTCATCACCCTCTCCGGTCGCGGTGATACTCGAGGTGACGATCACCGCAGTGCCATCCTCTGACTGCTGGGCGACCCTGAACGGCTCGCTGGTGCCGTCGACCTAGGAGTTCAGTTCCTCGACCTCCAGCTTGATCCGTTGCCGGTCGGCCGGTGTCAGGCCGCCATCCCGCCGGTAGACGATCACGATCGGCGCCTCTTCGGAACCGGTCAGTTTCTTCTGGGCTTCCAGCGCCTTGGTCGCCTCGGCGCTACCGGGCAGATATGAGATCGATTCGTTGTTCTCGGCGTCGGCGAACTTGCCGGGAATGTTGGTCGCGAAGATCGCGAACATGGCGACGAGCCAGAGCGCCACGACGACCCAGCGCGCACGACGGCCTACCGGCAATACAAGGAGGGACTTCAAGGGAACACCTCGAATCTGGAGGAAAGAGACCCGGAGAGATTAGCCGTACCGGACGGTCGGCCACAAGCGCGATTAGTATGCGCCCCATGGACCGGAAGCTTGGGATTCTCATTGGCCTGCTCGTTCTCATCGGCGCGCTCGTCGTCGTCATCCTGATTGGCCGCGGTGGCGGCGATTCGGATGAGGGCTCATCGGGTTCGGTGCCGTCGGATACGACGGCCCAAGTGAGCGAGAACCTGGACGAGCGCCCGAAGCTGAGCGGCACCTCGGAGCCCGCACCGACCGCCCTCGTGAAGGAGGACATCGTGGTCGGTGACGGAGCCGAAGCGAAGCAGGGCGACACGGTCAAGGTCCAGTACGTCGGCGCCCTCTACGAGGACGGCACGGAGTTCGATGCCTCCTGGGACCGCAACGAACCGTTCGAATTCCAGCTCGGTGCCGGCCAGGTCATTCCGGGCTGGGACCAGGGCGTCGAAGGCATGAAGGTCGGCGGCCGCCGCGTGCTGGTGATCCCGCCGGATCTCGGCTACGGCGCCCAGGGCAGCCCGCCCACCATCCCCGGTGGCGCAACCCTCGTCTTCGTGGTCGACCTGGAAGACGTCCAGAGCGAGTAGGAACCGGCCGCATCGCCGGGTGGATCCATGGACGTAATCAACAAACTCGTCGACAACAACCGGGCCTACTCGGAGCGGGTTCCGGAGCAGCACCTCGGTGTCAAGCCGACCCGGCAGCTGGCGATCGTCACCTGCATGGACTCACGGCTTGACGTCTTCGCCGCGCTCGGCCTCGAGGACGGCGAAGCCCACGTGCTCCGGAACGCCGGCGGCGTGATCACCGACGACGTGATCCGGTCGCTCTCGATTTCGCAGCGTCGCCTCGGTACGGAGCGGATCATGCTGATCCACCACACCGACTGCGGCATGCAGACGATCACCGACGACGGCTTCCGGGCCGAGCTCCAGGAAGCGACCGGCACCGCGCCGGCCTTCGCGATCGAGTCCTTCACCGACGTCGAGAAGGATGTCGCCCAGTCGATCCGGCGGGTCCGTCGCTCCGAATTCATCCCTCACCGCGACAAGGTCAGGGGATTCGTCTACGACGTGAAGAACCACCTCCTGAAAGAAGTAGAAGTCGCAGCCGAGGCCTGACGCCCTGGCACTCCCCGCCTCGAACCTCCGCCCTAGCACTCCCCGCCTCGAACCTCCGCCCTGGCACTCCCCGCTTCGACCCCCGGGAGTGGGGTCTGGGTTCAAGTTACTGGCGCTATATCCCGGTGATTTGAACCGAGCCCCGGTCGCGCTGTGCGAACCGGGTCTGGCCGGCGCTCGTGGCTAGCTCTTGTCCTTGTCGCCGGACTCGCCGGGCCAGGCGCCCGTGTAGCGGCGGAAGGCGACTCTCGCCCCGTGATCGACCAGACCGCGGATCAGGGTAAAGACCGCCCCCTCGAGCAAGAGTGCGAGCACCAGTTTTTTCATGCTGATCTGCTCCTCTTCCGGCGAGGGCGGTGCCTCGTCATCAAAGGCGCTCCAGCCCCGGTCGACGATCCGTCGCGCCAGCAGTCCCGCCAGCAGTCCGGCGATCAGCCCCATCGGTCTGAAGAGCGTGGTCATGCCATGACGGTGCCCGATCCCGCGGAAGCCAAACATCCGGGGTCGCGGATCGCCCAAAGTCCGGGCCGGGTTTGACCGAAGGGTCGGGGAGGTACCTCTATCCCATGTCAGACCGTGAACTGGGCATCTATGTGAACGACCACATCACCGGCTCGACGGGAGGCCTCGGCCTGGCCCGCCGCGCGGCGTCGAACTCGACCGATCCCGCGCGAACCCGGATGTGGCGCGACCTCGAGGCTGAACTGGTCGATGAGCGCCGGGTCCTGAAGTTGATCCGGGACAGGATCGACGCGAAGGCGAACGTCCCCAAGTACCTCCTCGCCTGGAGTGGTGAAAAGCTCGGTCGCCTGAAGCTGAACGGAAGGTTGATCCGCCAGTCGGACCTGGGCCAGATGCTCGAACTGGAAATGCTGGTGATCGGGGTCACCGGCAAGCTCGCACTCTGGCGGGCGCTCGAACGACTGGATGATCCGCGCTTCAGGGATCTGGACATCGCCGGACTGGCCCGACAGGCCGAAGCGCAGCGCAGCCGGCTCGAGCAGTTCCGCATCAACCTGGTTCCCGCTGCCCTCGGTGGCGGGAACGAGACCGGAGGCGGGAAGGTGACGACCGGGGAACCGGAAGGGAGTAAGTTGAAGCCATGAAACCACCGTGGCATGACCTCGAGGAAAGGCTGGAACGCGAGAACGAGGCCGAGCGCCCGCTCCGCGAATCCGGTGAGGGCGAGTCGGAGGGCTTCGAGGAGTCCGAACGCGAGCTGATCGAGCAGGCCGAGGACACTTTCGCGGGCCACAACCCCAAGTACGACGCCGGCCAGCCGGAAGCCGAACCGGATCCCGGGGTGTACGGCGAGGCCGACGAGGTTCACTCCGCCGAAGAGCCCGGTTCCGACTACGACGGCTAGGCAGGACCGGCCTTTCAGGCAGGTCCTTGTCGTTCAGGCAGGATCTGGCCGTCGGGACAGGGTCCGGCCCTACTTCAACAGTTTCGAGAGGCGGCGGTCCTTGAGAACCTGGCCGCCGGTCTGCTCTTCGGGGCAGTAACAAAGCGTGTAGTCGCTGTAGTGGACCGCGTTGATCTCGGCCCCGCACCTCGGGCAGTTCTCTCCCTCCCGCCCGTGCACCTCGAGCGGCTTCGGGAACCGGTCCGGCAGCGGCACCTCGAGGTTCGATTCGTAGAAGGCGATCGCGCCACCCAGCCGGTCGTGAATCGCCTCGACCAGCGTGGTCGCCTCCTCATCCGTGAGGTCTGACGCCCGCTTGAACGGCGACAGCCGGGCAGTCCAGAGGATCTCGTCGACCCAGGTCCGGCCTATTCCGGCAACGGTCCGCTGGTCGCGAAGCAGCGAGTAGAGCGGACGGTCGGTGGTCCGCACGATCCCGGCTGGGAGCAATTCGGGCCAGGCATCCGGACCCAGCTTGGCCACCGCTTCGTCGGCTTCGACCTCCTCCCTGGGCATCAGCTTCGCCCAGGCACGCTGGTGGGTTCCTGATTCCCTGATCCTCAGTTCGCGGCCATCCTCGAGCCTGATCAGCACCCTCGAGGTCCGGTCCTTCGGTCCGGCCCGCTTTGCGTGGAGCTGAAGCTTCCCGGCCGACATCAGGTGGACCAGCAGCACCAGTCCCGACCCGAAGCTGACCATCAGCAGCTTGCCCCTGCGCCCGATCCCCTCGATCCGGTCGCCGGCCAGCCCGTCGATGGGAGGCTTGAAGCTCTTCATCACGTTTATTCCCGGGGCGAGCGCCGACTCGACCGTCGCCCCTTCGACCTCCCGGCCGATCAGGCGGGCGGTCGCCTCGAGCTCCGGCAGCTCCGGCATCGCTCAGCCGGCGGGAGCGACCCGGCCGATGCCGCTGACGATCGGGCGGGCCACAGGCGGCATCGGGAACTTGTCCTGGGCCGCAGTGACATCGACATCGAAACCGTTGGCCTTCAGCATCGGCACCGTCCGCCGGTTGCAGTGGCAGCCGTCGGCGATCTTCATCCAGGGCTTCTCGAGCCTGTCCTGCAGCTTTCCGAGCTTCGGTTTCTCCGAACGGACGTGCTCCATGAACAGGAACTTCCCGTCCGGCTTGAGGACCCGCCTGATCTCCGCCGCGGTCGCCTCCGGATCGGCGACCGTGCAGAGCACCAGCGTTTCGATCACGGTGTCGAAGCTTTCGTCGTCAAAGGGCAGCATCTCGCCGGGTGCCCGCACGATCTCCGCATCAACGCCCAGGCGGTCTGCCTTGGCGGCGAGCAGCTTCGCCTTGTGTACGTCCGGTTCGACCAGCACCAGCCGGTCCAGTCCCGATGGATAGTGCTCCAGGTTGAGACCCGTGCCCGCGCCGAGTTCGAGCACCGATCCGGAGACCTGGCCGACGATGCGCTGGCGCCAGCGACGGAAGCCGGTCCGTTCGGCGATCCAGAGGAAGGGGTCATAGAGCCGGGCGGACAGGCTGCTGCCCGGGACCCGGTCGGCCGCCGCCGCTGCCTCTTCCCGGCTGGCGACCACTCTTACTCCGGGTTCTCCACGATCCAGTCCCGCACGAAGGGACAGGCCGGAATGATCTCCAGGTTCCGGCTCCTGGCATCGGTGACCGCGAACCCGACCAGCTTCGAGCCCAGTCCCTGCCCGCCAAACGAGGGGCCGATCTCGGTGTGGGTGAAGGTGATCTCGTCTTCGCCCAGCCGGTAGTCGGCCAGGCCGGCGAGTTCGCCGTCGACCCGGATCTCGTAACGGCTCAGGGCGGTCCGGTCGCTGATTTCGATCGTCTTCTCGTCGCTTTCCGCCATGTGGCCATGTTAGTGGTGTCGGATTTCACGGCCGCCAGATGGCTGATGGTTAAATGTAGCGGACCGATGACCGACTTTGAACCGACGCTTTCGAGCGAGAAGCTGAAGGAAGCGACCGGCAAGGACTGGGATCAGTGGCTGGAGGTTCTCGACCAGGCCGGCGCGATCAAGCGGACCCACACCGAGATCGCCCGCTGGCTGATCGACGACCAGGGCGTGCCCGGCTGGTGGGCCCAGTCGATCACGGTCGGTTACGAACGGGCCCGCGGCCTGAGGGAGCCCGGCCAACGCTCCGACGGCTGGTCGGTGACCGCCTCGAAGACGATCGAGGTGCCGGTCGAGAAGGTCTTCGAAGCCTTCGAGAAGGAGTCGATCCGTGACCAGTGGCTGCCGGAGGCCGAGCTTCACCTCCGCACCGCGACCGCTCCCGTCTCGGCCCGCTACGACTGGGGTGACGGTTCGACCAGGCTGGTTGTCGGCTTCGAGAGCCTCGGGCCGGCCAAGAGCCGCGTCGCGCTCGAACACGAGAAGCTGCCAGACGGCCAGGTGGCCGACCGGATGAAGGGCTGGTGGCGCGAACGCGTCGCCGAACTCAAGGTGCTTCTGGAAAAGGGCTGATCCCGCGAGCAGCCCGATTCAGCCAGGCCGGACCACCTTCATTCAGCCCGGCTGGACGATCATCAGGTAGATCGCGAGGACGATCAGGATCCCGGTGACCGGGCCGAGGATCCCCTGGACCTTCGCCTTCGACATGTACTCCTCGGAAGGGGTGAACTCTCCTGTGCCGGCGGCTTCGATCTCGGCGGTCAGCATCGCTTCAAGCTTCTTGTCGGAAGGAATGAAGTAGGCCCCGTTGAGGCCGCCGAGGATGATCACGATCGCGAAGCTGGCGCTGATCCAGAAGTCGCCGAAGCTGATGTTTGCCTCGGAGACCTGGTAGACGCCGGTGACCAGGATCAACAGGAGGGCCGGGCTGGCCACGTAGCGGTTTATGGTCAGCTGCATTCGGTGAACATAGGGAAGATGCCTCGGGTTCATCTTCATCGCGACCGGAAACAGCAGCGCTTCGGCGAAGGTCATCCCCAGGCCGACCACCACGGCAGTCACGTGAATCCAGACGGACAGCTGATAGGTCGTCAAAGCAAGCGGCAGGCTCTCCATACCCGGACCATATCCGCCCTGCCGAATCTCTACTATCGGTCCGGTTCCGTCCTACCCCCCATTGAAAGGCCCTTGTGAAGAAGCCTCTTGCCGTTGCCGCGACTCTCGCGGTCGTTCTTTCTCTCGGACTTGCTGCCTGCGGCGGCGATGACTCCTCCGACGAGACTCTCTCGAACTCGGAGCTGATCGCCCAGGCCGACCAGATCTGCACCGACTACAACGAACAGCTCGACACGATGAACGAAGAGGCCGCCCTGGACGAAAACTCGAGCCGCCAGGAAATCGCCACCTACATCAGCGACGAACTCGTGCCGCTCTACCAGGAGCAGGTCGACGAGCTGCGCAGCCTGAACCCGAACGAGGAAGACGCTGCCGCCTACAACGACATCGTCGACACGCTCGACTCCGAGCTCCAGGCGGTCGCGGACGATCCGGAAGCCGCGATCGACATGGAGGATCCATTCGCCGGTGCCACCGCCAAGGCCCAGGACTTCGGCCTCGAGGTCTGCGGATCCAACTGATCCCCGGCACCAGATGATTCACCGGGAGCCGTCCGCGAAAGCGGGCGGCTCCTTTCTTATTCTCCCGGCATGTACCTGCTCTTCCTCGACGAGTCCGGCACTCCCGATCCCGGGGAGATCTTCGCCCTCGGCGGAGTGGTGATCCGGGCCGATCAGTGGGCGGACATCAAGGAGCGCTTCGACGGTTGCCTGTCCGACTCGGGCTGGCCGGCCGACAACGAGTTCAAGTGGTCAGAGATCTCCCGTTCCACCGCCGCTTCCGATGCTGCCTATCCGGTCTACGACCTTCTCGCCGAGCTGCCGATCAAGTGCCTGGTCACCATCCTGTACACCGACGATTCCGATCCCGGCTACCGGGAGAAGTTCTTCCGCGACCCGGAAACGATCTACGGCACGGCGCTGACCTTCGTCGCCGAACGCTTCCAGAAGTTCCTCGAACTCGAGGATTCGCACGGCGTGATCGTGCTCGACTCCAGGCGCCACGAAGAGGATGACCTGCTCCGGCGCTACTTCGACCAGATCCACGAGGAAGGAACCGAATTCCTGAAGCTCGACCGGATCGTCGACGGACTGCTGCTCGGTCCCTCCCACTTCTCGCTCGGCATCCAGCTCGCCGACCTGGTCGTCGGCCCGACCCGGGCAAACCAGATCGGCAAGGCGGGCATCCCCGCCCACTGTTTCCGGACCCTGAAGCCCAATTTCATGACCCACCCCGACAAGGGCGAGATCGAAGGCTCGGGTCTCAAGGTCTTCCCGGACCGCCAGCGCAAGATCGCCAGGGATCGCGAGAGCTTGCAATCGGAGGAGCCCGCCGGTTAGTTTGACTGTGTAGCGACCGTCTACACGGGGGAAGGGCATGGGTTGGAAGTCCACAGTCGCGCTGGCCTTCACGGGCCTGGCGCTCGTCTGCGCCCCTGCGGCCCACGCAGCGCGCTACGAGGTGACCAACCTCGGCATCCTGCCCGGTGGCACGGCCTCCGAGGCGACCAGCGTCGGCGACAACGGCCACGTGGTCGGCAACTCGGCCGGAGTCGCCTTCCTCTGGCGTCCGACCACCGGCATCGAGAAGATCAACCTTCTCGCCCCGGATGTCTCCTACGCCGGACCCGACGTGAACTCCACCGACGTAGTCGCCGTCACCGGCCCTCACCCGGACCCTGACGCGTTCACCTTCCTCTGGCACGCCAAGAGCTGGGCGAGCGGGCTCTCGACCGATCTCGAGGCGGCCGGCGAGTCACCTTGCGGAGAAGGCTGTGATGTCGACCCGAACGACCAGGGTTTCGCCAACGGCATAAACGACGCCGGTTTCATCGTCGGTACCTCGACGATTGACGGGGCCGCCGGCCCTCAGGTGATGGGGCCGACCATGTGGAGCCCGGCCGGGAATCCTTTCGTCCTGCCGGGTGGGGGCATCGGCAGCGCCCGGGAGATCGCCAACAACGGGAGGATCGTCGGGACCCGTGGCTCGACCGCCGCCATGTGGGATGACTCGGAGGAAGCCCCGCTGGACCTCGGGCTGCTGCCGGGCAGCACCGGCTCCCAGAGCGATGCCCTCGACCTGAACGAGAACGGCTCCGTGGTCGGCAACTCGGAGACGGCGCCGGGCGTGATCAGGGCTTTCGTCTGGAATCCCGGCTCCGGCATGCAGCCGATCGCCACTCCAAACACGCTGGGTGGCTACTCCTCGGCAAACGCGATCGGCCCCGACGGCACGATCGTCGGTTCCTCCTTCAACGCATCGGCCCAGCAGCGGGCCTTCATCCGGCAGCCGGGCAAACCGATCGTCGATCTCAACACACTGATCCCGGCTGACAGCGGCTGGACCCTTCGCACTGCCCGCGACATAAACAGCGAGGGCCAGATCGTCGGCTACGGCGTGATCGGGGGCAACACACGGGCGTACCTGCTGACGCCGACCAGTCCGCTGAAGGTTGCCCTCGAGCCGGTCACGGTCGGCAACAACGACGTCTTCGACCTGAAGATGACGGTCGAGCATCTGGGCGGCAGCGGCAGCACGAAGATCAGCAACATCACCTACCCGCCCAGCCCGGGACTCGTGCTTCGGGACGTTCCCGTACTGGGCGGCCCGGCCCCGACCCTCACCCGGATCTTCGGCCCGACCGGCACCCTGCCGACCTCGCTCGACCCGAACCAGAAGTCGGAGCACGTCTACGCCTACGCGATTCAGCAGCCGGGCAACGGGTTGCTCCAGACCCGGATCAAGGGCACGGACCAGGAGGGCACCGAGTACGAGGGCTCCGCCGCCCTGCTGATCGAGGCCGAGCTGAAGAGTCCGGACCGGCAGGAGCTGGACGCGATGGTCGCCGGCATGCTGCTCAAGTTCGCCAACGATGCCTACCAGAAGCGCGGCCAGCTCTTCAACGAACTGATGGGCATCATCCGGAAGCGCCTCAAGGGCACCCCGGCGAACATGCGGCGACCGACCCGGTACGAGAAGACTCTTGCCGCGGCAGCGGGCATGCCGGCAGCCTCGCTTTCTGCCTTCCCGAACAAGACCGCCGGAAAGGCCAACCGTCGCGCGGTCGCCGGCGCCTTCTTCGGAGCGATCTCGCAGGAGATGCTGAAGGTCGGCGACGAGGCCGTCGACCGCACCGTCCGGTTGCCTTTCTCCTACTGGAAGGACTGGCTCTTCTCCTCGGACGAGAACAAGGGACGCATGGCGATGGAGATGGCCGACACCCTGGCCGAGGGCACGACGGTCACCACCGGTACGCTGGGCGAGGCCTACCAGTTCTACAAGTCCCCGTCGCAGTGGAAGGCCGCCTGGGACGACCTGCCGGAGCTGTACCAGGAGTCGTCCACGGCGCTCAAGAAGGTGGACGTGAAACTCTCGAACGCGATCCTCAAGTGGGACGACACGATGAAGGAGAACCCGGTCGAAGGCGCCCGGCAGCTCGGCAAGGTGATCGGCAGGATCGAGGGCGAGATCGCGGTTGGCTGGATGGAGGAGTTCACCGGAGGCAAGGTCGTCCGGGGAATGAATCTGGTCGGCGACTCAAGGGTCGCGGGCAAGATCGCCACGGAGACCACCGAGGCCGCTACCGATGCGAGCCGCCTGGCCGGGACCGGCGCTAAACCCCTGGCGGACGCCCCGATGCTCGGCAATCTCAGCCAGAAGCAGATCGACCGATTTCAGGACATCACGAAGCGGGGCAGCGAGAAGTTCGGGGTGACCATGGAAATCCAGGCCCGGCCGATCAACAAGTTCGCCGCCTCGGTCAAGGGCGGAATCGGCAAGGTCGAGGCGATCCCGACCAAGAACCTGACCCCCGACGACGTGATTCTCGGAGCCCCGCCGGAGTGGGTCGGCCAGACCGCCTACTACCAGCCGAAGCTGCCGAAAAACTTCAAGAAGCTCGACGCCGCCGAGCAGGCCCGCCTCCAGCTCCGCCTCGAGGAAAAGGCGAAGGAGCTGAAGCAGTTCCAGGGCAAGCTCAAGGACACGACGGGCAAGACGGCCAAGGTCAAGAAGGCCCTGGAAGGGGAGGTCGAGGTCACCCTTGGCAAGAACGGCAAGCTGAAGATGGAGCTCGAGAAGACCGTCCACGAATCAGGTGCGATCCTGATCAGCTACAAGAAGCTCGCGGTGAACGGCAAGCCCGTCTTCAAGGGCGGCCCGCGCCCGATCATCTCCGACGTGGACTTCAACGCAGTGATCGATGCCGCCACTGGCCGGCACCTGCCGGCCGGGATTCGTGGTCAGGCGGAACTCTGGGTGATGCGCGAGTTCGCCAAGGCCGCGGAGGAGGGGATCTTCCCCTTCGGCTACCACGGCTGGACCCATTCCGGCTTCGACATTTCCGCGGAAGGTTTCAAGGACATCCTCAAGTACCAGCTGATGTACATGAAGGAAGCCGATGCGGTGAAGCTGGCCCAGAAGTACGCGACGATCTACGGGATCGACCCGAAGGAGTTCCTCGACGGCTACACCCGCGGCAAGCTGCTGGTCAAGATCACTCCCACCGGTGCTGTGCTCGGTCCCGGCGCGGGTCTCTAGCCACCGGCTCTGGCCCTGAGGACCGCTCTCTTCTCGCGGTGGGCACAGCCGGCCTTCCCCGCAGCTCTGGCGCGGCTCTCGGCGGGAGTAGACTCGGCTGACCGGAGAGGAACGAGAAGAGGAGCACCGCTTTGCTGAACGAGAGCCGGACCCTGACCCTGAACGCCGTCTGCGACACGATCGTCCCGTCGATCGAGAGAGCGGAAGATCCGACCGGCTTCTTCAAACGAAGTGCCTCCGACACCGGAGCCGACCAGGCGGTCGCCCAGGCGATCACCGAGATGCCCGCGGCCGACCAGGCCGGCATCGCCGAACTGCTCGACGCGCTCGCGCTCCAGAACTTCGCCGGCCTCTCTCAGGCCTCCCGCGAACAGGTCCTGACCAACATGACGCTCGCCACTCGCGAGGCGGCGATCGGGGTCGGTGCCCTGACCGGCCTCACCCTCTACCTCCATTACGGGATGCCGCCCAACCCGGCGTGGGAGCAGTTCGGCTTCCCTGGCCCGATCTCCCCTCCCCCGGAGGTCGAGAAGCCGATCACCCCACTGACCCCCTCCGACGGTGACACGCTCGAGGCCGACGCCGTGATCGTCGGCTCCGGCGCCGGTGGTGGCGTGATCGCCGCCCGCCTCGCCGAAGCGGGCCTCAAGGTGATCGTGCTGGAGATGGGCGGCTACTTCAACGAGGCCGACTTCGACCAGACCGAGCTCAACGGTTTCGGCAGGATGTACTGGCGCGGCGGTCCGACCTACACCGCCGACTTCAACGTCAGCGTCCAGGCCGGCAGCTGTCTCGGCGGCGGCACCCTGATCAACTGGACCAACTGCCTCAAGCCCAAGCCGTGGGTCCGGCAGGAATGGGCCGACGAGTACGGCCTCGAGGACGTGAACACCCCGGATTTCGATCGGCACATCGACTCGGTCTGGCAGCGGAGCCTGGTCAACAACGAGTGCTCGGAACTGAACCAGACCCAGAAGACCTGGATCGACGCGGCAGAGAAGCTCGGCTGGTCCTGGCACACGACCGATCGCAACTGGGACAAGTCGAAGCATGACCCGGCGATGGCCGGTTACATGGGCTGGGGCGACCAGTCCGGGGCCAAGCAGTCGACCATGAAGACCTACCTGCAGGACGCGGTCGATCACGGTGCAGGGATCATCGTCGGCTGTCAGGCCCGCAAGGTACTGGTCGAGGACGGCCGCGCCGCCGGGGTCGAGGCCGACATCGGTGGAGCGACGGTCACGATCCGCGCTCCGCGCGTGGTGGTCGCCGGTGGCGCGCTGGAGTCGCCCGCCCTGCTGCTTCGTTCAGGCATCGGTGGCCCGGCCGCCGGCAAGTACCTGCGTCTCCACCCCTGCACCCTGATCTTCGCCAGCTACCCGGATGACCAGAAGGCCTGGTGGGGAGCGCCCCATGCCGCGGTCGTCAACGAGTTCGAGAACGGCCTCGAGAACGACGGTTACGGCTTTCTGATCGAGGGCGCCCAGTACTCGACCGGCCTCGGTGCCTCGGCGATTCCGTTCACGACGGCCGAAGAACACCGCGAGGTTCTCGCCGATTACGCGAACGGCTCGATCACGATCAACCTGACCCGTGAACGCGGTGGCGGACAGGTCTTCATCGACGGTGACGGCAACTCGATGCCGACCTACTCGCTGACTGACCCCCGCGACGTCGCCAACATGCACTTCGGCCTTGAGCAGCAGATCCGGCTCCATCACGCGGCCGGTGCCCGGCAGATCTTCGCCCTCGCCACCGGCCTGCCCGGCTGGCGGGTCGGCGACGATCTCGAGGCCTTCATCAGCCGGATCCAGCGGGTGCCGCTGCGGGCCGGCGGGGCCAGGCTGTTCGCCGCCCACCAGATGGGCTCCTGCCGGATGGGCAAGGATCCGGAAGACAGCGTCGCCAACCCTTCGGGCGAGCTTCACGACGTGCCCGGGGTCTGGATCGGTGACGGTTCGGCCTTCCCGACCCCTTCCGGCACCAACCCGATGATCACGATCATGGCTCTCGCCTCCCGCACCGCCGAGAGGATCCTCGATGAAGCGGGCGCGAGCCGACCAGCCACCACCGGGGCGGAGGCCGCAGCATGAACCCGACCGGGAGCTCCACGGCCGAATCAGAAGCCGCAGCCGAAACCGGCGGCTCGAGCGGAACCGCAGCCGCGGAAACGGACGCCGAGACCGCCGCTGCCGCGGACGCCGAGAAGTTCGCGGCCCACTTCATCGGTGGCGCCTGGAAGCCGGCCGCCTCACCGGAGCGGATCGAGGTGATCAACTCGGTCACCGAGCAGGTCATGGGTTCGGTGCCTGCCGGGACGCCCGAGGATGTCGACGCCGCGGTCGAAGCTGCCCGCGCCGCCCTGCCCGGCTGGAAGGCACTCTCTCCGCAGGAGCGGGCCGGCTTCTGCACGTTGATCGGTTACGGCCTCCAGGACCGGGCCGAGGAGATCGCCGGACTGGTCAGCCAGGAGCTTGGCACCCCGGTCACGGAAGGCATGCTGATCCAGGCCGCCCTCCCTGCGATCGATTTCACCTCGATGGAATACCTGGTCGAGGAGCTGCCCTGGGAGCAGACGATCGGCAACTCGCGGGTGATCCGCGAGCCGATCGGCGTGGTCGGGGCAATCACCCCGTGGAACTACCCGATCCATCAGGTCGCCGCCAAGGTCGCCCCGGCGA
>DAIQCC010000028.1:0-8391 GCA_036780865.1 Solirubrobacterales bacterium
AAGGTAGCGAAATTCCTTGTCGGGTAAGTTCCGACCTGCACGAATGGCGTAACGAGTTGGACGCTGTCTCAACGATGGACTCGGTGAAATTGGAGTCTCGGTGAAGATACCGAGTACCCGCATCAAGACGGAAAGACCCCGTGAACCTTTACTACAACTTGATATTGGAGTTTGGTGTGTTCTGTTCAGGATAGGAGGGAGACAGTGAACCAGCGGCTGCGGCTGCTGGGGAGTCAACCTTGAGATACCTCCCTTGACATACCGGGCTTCTAACACTGTGCCGTGATCCGGGCAGTGAACAGTGTCAGGCGGGTAGTTTGACTGGGGCGGTCGCCTCCTAAAATGTAACGGAGGCGCCCAAAGGTTCCCTCAGTACGGTTGGAAATCGTGCGTAGAGTGTAAAGGCAACAAGGGAGCTTGACTGCGAGACCGACGGGTCGAGCAGGAACGAAAGTTGGGCTTAGTGATCCGGCGGTTGCAAGTGGAAGCGCCGTCGCTCAACGGATAAAAGGTACTCCGGGGATAACAGGCTTATCGCTTCCAAGAGTCCATATCGACGAAGCGGTTTGGCACCTCGATGTCGGCTCGTCGCATCCTGGGGCGGGAGTACGTCCCAAGGGTTGGGCTGTTCGCCCATTAAAGCGGCACGCGAGCTGGGTTCAGAACGTCGTGAGACAGTTCGGTCCCTATCTGATGTGGGCGTTGGAGAATTGAGAGGATTTGCCCCTAGTACGAGAGGACCGGGGTGAACGTGCCTCTGGTGTAGCTGTTGTCCTGCCAAGGGCACCGCAGCTTAGCTACGCACGGAACGGATAACCGCTGAAGGCATCTAAGCGGGAAGCCGTCCTCAAGATGAATTCTCCCATCCCTTTGAGGGAGTAAGACCCCTGGTAGACCACCAGGTTGATAGGCCGGCGGTGGAAGGGTGGTAACACCTGTAGCTGACCGGTACTAATGGGTCGAGGGCTTGACGGATATTTATTTCAGTCGGTCGATATGCGGTTTTCAAGCTTTATCGAGGCTCATAGTCTCGACATATTTCCGGTGGCGTAATAGCGTGGTGGAAACACCTCTTCCCATTCCGAACAGAGCCGTTAAGCACCACAGCGCCGATGGTACTTGGGGGGCAACCCCCTGGGAGAGTAGGTCGCCGCCGGTTTTTCATTGAGCCGCCCTCAGGGGCGGCTCTTTTTGTTTCCATAGCCGAGTGCCAGCAGCTGGGTCTTTCAAGCACGGCCTGTAGGGCCATAGACTTGACGGGTGGCAGATCGAAGGGATCCGGGTCCCGACACAGCAGTGATTCGTCAACTCGCTTCGGATATAGGTCCACGGCCTTCTGCTTCCACCGAGGAGCGTGCTGCGGCTTTATTGATCTCAACGCGACTGACCGAGATGGGACTCCGGCCTCTCACGACGAGCTTCCGTTCACAGAGAAGCTTCGGTCCCACCTATCTGCTTGTTTTCCTTTTGGCGCTGCTCGCGGGCCCGCTCGGTCGGTTCAGCCGTGTCACGGCAGGCGTAGCGGCTTTCAGTTCATTGGTTCTCGGGGTAGGCGAGTCGCGTTTTCCGACTCGGAGCCCGTTGAATCTCCTCCGTACGAGGACCAGCCAGAACGTATCCGCGTCCATCGAGCCCCGGGGTGAATTTCGGCGGACCATCTGTCTGGTTTCACACATGGATTCCTCGCGATCAGGGCTTATGTTCCATCCGTCGGTCACGCCGTCACTCGGCAAGCTGGTCGAGGCGACGACGGCCGCAGTATTGGTCAATGCTCTCTCAACCCTGCTTCCTGGCAGAAGAGCCGTCAGGTCAGCAGGGAGTCTTGCTCGTGCTGCGATCGCCGCTGCCACGGCCGTGGTGCTTCACCGCGAAGTGAAGGGGATAAACGTCGCGGGGGCAAATGACAACGCCTCCGGTGTTGCAGCGTCTCTGTGCCTGGCACGATGCCTGGTTGAACAGCCTCTGGAGCAAACCAGGGTAGTGGTGCTTGTGACCGGGAGCGAAGAGTCCGGGGTGATCGGAATGAGGGAGTTCCTGGCCTCAACGGACACGGAAGGCTGGGTGTTCCTGAACTTCGATGGCGTCAGCGCCGATGCTCCTCTGCGAGTGCTCAGCCGGGAGAATGGTCCGCTCGGTCCACGGCCGGACGAGGATCTGCTTGAAGCCGCCGATCAGGTCGGCCGACGGAGCCCGGAACTCAGGGCAAGGCCACTGGAAGACGGGTCAGGGCTCCCTTATGACGCGACGCCCGTGCTGGTGCGGGGGGGCCGGGCGATCAGCATCGTCAACCAGGAGGGCGCGATCCCCGACTATCACTGGCCCACAGACACTGTCGAAAACGTCAGCGAAGCTGCTTTCGGGCGCGCCGTGAGGTTCGCCTGCGAGTTGATCGAGGATCTCGACCAGGCAGCCTGACCGCTCAGCTCGAGCTACGGCCGGGCAGATCCGCTCAGGGCAACACGGCTGGACTAGGATGCCTCGAGTCTGATGCGCGGCGGACGAAGGGCCTCCGGCAGGGCAGTGGTGGGACGGTTCTGCGGGTTCGCCTGTGCCCTGTGACGACGACCGGGTTGTACTCCCGGCACCTCGTGGCCCGGTCGATCAGCGAAGCCGGGAAGGTCCACACGGGTGCGTCCCGGGCGGCACGGTCGCCGGCCGTGGCGATGCCTCTGGGGCTGGCCGCCCTGTCGGTGCTGGCCCGATCCTGCGGCGCTCATCGGGTGG
The DNA here is from genome assembly GCA_036780865.1 of Solirubrobacterales bacterium. Classification (GTDB taxonomy): domain Bacteria; phylum Actinomycetota; class Thermoleophilia; order Solirubrobacterales; family 70-9; genus 67-14. The sequence continues at coordinate 2,725 of DAIQCC010000028.1, forward strand.
TTGTGGGTGGTGCTCCTGCGGCTGGACTCACTGACCGGTTCCGGGTACTCGAGACCGTACTCACCGAGAGTCACGAACTCGATCATCAGGTCGAGGGCGTCAGCCGCCCGGGCTGCTGCCCGGCTGCTCTTGTTCTCTTTCTGCACGAACATAGGTTCGTAATGTACGGCCCCGGTCGGACACGAACGTATGTTTGCAAGGTTCGTTGCATTCCGGCCCTGAAACCGTGCTGTAGAGCCAAATTGAGCGGAGGCATTTCTGATCTGATCTTGTCTGTGCACGAACAGGCGTTTGGGTTTCGTTCGTATTTGCGGGGTCTTCCGCCGTTCACCGACCGCGCCTTCCGAAGTTGAATCCGACCGGGGCCACGCTCTTGATACGTGGGTCGGGAGGATGGATCTCGGAGAGTCCCCGGACCAGCAGGTTGACGACTCCCTGATTCGTTTCGATGCGTCCGCTGGCCCTGATCAGTGTCGCAGTACGGATCACGTGCCTGTGGTTGCGCGCCACCCGCGGAGGAAGGACCAGATTCAGGGTGCCGTGCTCGTCTTCGATCAGGATGAAGATCACCCCGTGGGCCGTCTCCGGTCTCTGCCGTGCGACCTGGATCCCGGCAACTTCGACCCAGGTGCGGTCCGGACGGCTGGCGGCCTCCGTGGTCGGGAGCACGCTCTCGGGGATCTGCCGGCGGGCAAGGGCCATCGGATGACCTTCCAGGGTCATGCCGATCGAGCTGTACTCGGCCTGGACCCGGGCCCACTCAGCCGGTTCCTCCAGCTCGGGGGCATCCGGCGGCTCGAACGGGATTGCGAGCTGAAGCCCGTCGGCGGCCGCGCGGCGGTCCGGGGTCAGCCCGACGCTCCACAGGCCGGCGACACGGTCTCCCCGGGGCAGCGAGCGCAGTGCCCCTGCCCAGGCAAGCTGCTCCAGGTCGCTGCGACCGAGCGGAAGGCGGGAAGAGAGATCGCCAAGATCTCGAAACCTTCCACCTCGGTCTCTCTCGGCGACCAGCCTTTCCATCTCCTCCGCCTTCACACCCTTCACGTATCCGAGTCCGATCCGCACCGCAGGCTGCCGCGGCGGCCCGGCAGGTGATTCGTCGGGGCTGGCTGGCCCGTGCGGGAGACTCCCGGGTGGCCACTCGGTCACACACTCGACCCGGCTGTGGTTTATGTCCGGAGGCAGAACTTCCACACCTGTTCTCTTCGCCTCCTGGACCAGCGAGTCCGGTGGGTAGAAGCCCATCGGCTGCTCGTTCAGCAGCGAGGCCAGATACTCGGGTGCGTAGTAGTGCTTGAGCCACGAGGACTGGTAGGCCAGCAGTCCGAAAGCCGCCGAATGGGCCTTGGGAAAGCCGAATCCGGAAAACCCGATGATCTGGTCGAAGATGCTTTCGGCGATCTCCCGGGGGACCCCGTTCTCGAGCGCTCCCTCGATGAACCGCTGATGGTGCGCCTCCAGAGATCTCCGGGAACGTTTGCGGCTCATGGCGCGCCGCAGGGATTCGGCCTCGGACGAGCTGAAGCCGGCGACCTGCATCGCCACCTCGATCACCTGCTCCTGAAAGATGATCACTCCGTGGGTCTCGCCGAGGACCGGTCGCAACAGGTCATGGGCGAAGGGGACCTCGTACTCCGGGTCCTCGCGCAGCTTCCGTCTTCTCTCGACAAAGGGATGGACGGCGCCACCCTGAATCGGTCCGGGACGGATCAGGGCCACCTGGATGGTCAGGTCGTCGATGTCCTCAGGCTTCATGCGGGGCAGCATCTGCATCTGGGCCCGGCTCTCGATCTGGAACACGCCGGTGGTCTCGGCCCGCTGGATCATCCGGAAGACGGCCCTGTCGTCGAGGTCGATCCGGCTCAGGTCCACCGTCTCGCCACGGGCGCGGTGGATCTCGTCGATCGTCCGCTCGACCGCCGAAAGCATCCCGAGGCCGAGCAGGTCGATCTTCAGGAAACCGGCGTCCTGACAGGAATCCTTGTCCCACTGGACGATCTGGCGCTCCTCCATCGCGGCCGGCACGACCGGGCAGATCTCGATCAGCGGCCGGGTCGAGATGACCATCCCCCCCGAGTGCTGCGAGGCATGCCGGGGCAGGGTCCTGGCCTCGCGGGAAAGCCAGGCCAGATGCTTCCAGGCGGGCGAGTGGGCCCGCTCGCGGCCGATCGCCTGGTTCAGGTCGCGCTGGAAGTCATCCGAGCCGCTGTGAAAGTCGACCGCCCGCGCTGCCCTCTCGATCTCGGTCTCGGGAATGCCGAGCACCTTGCCGAAATCCCTGATCGCGCCCCGGGAGCGGTAGGTGGGGAAGGCGGCGACCAGGGCCGACCGGTCCCGGCCGTAGCGCTGGTGAATCCTGGGGATCAGTCGCTCACGGATGTCCCGGGGGAAGTCGAGGTCGATGTCGGGCACCGTGCTCACCTCCTCGTTGAGGAAGCGGCCGGTGAAAAGTCCGGCCTTGACCGGGTCGATGTGCGAGAGGCCGGTGAGATAACAGACGATCGAGCTGACCGAGGAGCCCCGGCCGCGGCCGGGTGGCAGTACGCCCCGGGCCGAGGATGTTCCCCTGACCTCGACCGCCACCTCGCGGGCAAGCTCGAGCAGGTCGTGATGAAGGAGGAAGAAGCCGGAGAGTCCCAGCCCACTGATGATCTTCAGCTCCTTCTCGAGTCGCGAGTGTGCCTCCGCCTCACCGGTGCTGCCCCGGTAGCGCTCGTCGATCCGCGACCAGCAGAGGTTTGCCAGTTCGCGATCGGTCTCCGGGTCGCCCTGCTGCGGGTAGCGGTAACCGAGGTTCTTCTCGAGATCGAAAGTGATCCTCTCGGCGACCCGGCCAGTTTCCTCCACCGCTTCCGGGTAGTCGGGAAACCGGGCCGCCATCTGCTCCGGGGAAGCCATTCCCGAGGTCGAGTTGCCCCGGCGGTAGGGCTCGGAGTCGGCCAGGCTCGTGCCCAGCCGGACCGCGACCAGCGCATCCTGGAGGCGGGCCCTCTCGGGTTCGTGGCCGTGGACGTTGCCGGTGGCAACGAGGCGCAGGTCCAGGCTGCGGGCGACGCCGGCCAGCCAGCGGTTGCGGGCATGGTCATGTCGCCAGTAGGGACGCTGGATCTCCACTCTCAGGTTCTCCGGCCCGAACCAGCGGCGGAGGCGCCGGCACAGGCTCTCGCCGCGGGAGAGGTCGCCGTCAACCCAGGCTGCCGGAATAAGCCCCTGCCTGGCACAGCCGGTCAGGCAGACAAGCCCTTCGGCCCGTCCGGCCAGGGCATCCAGCGAAACGCAGGGCTGGCCGGCCCGCCGGTCCCGGCCGTCCCTGGTGCGTTCATGGGCTGCGGTTAGCAGGCGGCAGAGGTTGCGGTAGCCGGCCTGGTTCTCCACCAGCAGGGTCAGGTGAAAGAGCCGGCCGCCATCCTCGACAGTCAGCTCGGTGCCGGTTATCGCCCTGATCCCGGCACCCTTGCTGGCCACAGCGAACTCCATCGACCCCCAGATCCCGTCGTGGTCGGTGAGGGCAAGGGCCGGGTAGCCGAGCTCGGCCGCCCGGTTCACCAGCTCCAGCGGCGAGGATGCCCCGTCGAGGAAAGAGAACGAGGAATGACAGTGAAGCTCGACGTAGGGCATCTCATCCCCGGAGCCGATTCAAGGCCCCGGCGAAACAAGAAGGCAGAAGTCGGTAATTATGACGGGCTTCTGCCTTCTCGATTCTCCACGGGACCATCAGGCGCGCTGGGCGAACCACTGCCCGGAGGGGAAGGAGCGGAAGACGGTCAGGTCACGACCGTCGATCAGCACCACCTCGAAGTACCAGCGGCTGATCGGTGCGGCGGTCCACCAGCCGTCCTCGACTATCCATTCCTCCCGGATCTGCACCACGTCGACGTCGTTCACCTGGATCGGCGCGTTGCCGGTGTTGCTGGCGACGTCAACCGGCCGCGGCTCATAGAGCCGGGTTGGCCGGGTGCCGGAGGTGGCCATCGTCGCCCGCCTCACCGGGGAACCCCCGGAGTGCCTGTCTCCGGCATCTTCATTCGGCCGAGTAGGGGGTGAGGAGCATGCGCCTTTCCGGCAGGCGGGATTCGGGCTCGGTTTCCAGAATTCTCATCAGGGCGCTTTCACCGACCGCGGCCCGCACCTGGCGGGCGGCCTCGCCCAATCGCCGCCGGCGGGTCTCGCCGGGGCGGTGGATCACCTCGAGCTGATCGGCTTCCCGGGGTGCCGTCTCCAGCACCCGCAGGCCGAGCCGGTCGGCAGGGCGGGGGAGTTGCTCCAGGGCGGGGAAGAGGAGCATTCGCAGGACGTCGGAAGAGGTGGTCGGCTGTCGGGGCGAGGCTTGACGGGCCCAGCTGCCTCCGCCCATCAGGCGGGCTTCGAGGACCAGGCTGCGAACGCTGTTGCCGGAGCTCCCGAGCCGGGCCGAGAGGCGGTCGCAGAGGATCGTCAGCCCGCCCTCGAGGTGGATGCCCGAGGCGGCATCGGGAAGGTCCAGCCATTCGGTGATCTGCTCGAAGGGAGTGCGAGGCCGGATCGGGCCTTCGATGCCGAGGGCAAGATCCCGGGCAGCCATGCCAGAGGGACCGAAGCGGTCGGCAACCGCATCGGCCGGCAGTTCCGCCAGGTCCCCGAGGGTCCTGATGCCCATTCTCCGCATCGCCTCGAGCATCCGGCGCTTTCCGCTGGCCGGCCCGGGCAGCCGGTCGAGCAGGATCGCCACCGGCATCCGGCCGAGGAAGGAGGCCACTTCTTCCGGGGGCAGCACGGGCCGGCTGTCCTGTCCGGCGGCCCGGTCACTTTCACCGGCCAGGGTCAGGGCGGCAAGGCGAGTCGGGGCGGCGGCAACCAGGAAGCTCGGCCCGAGCTTCGCGGAGACCGCATCCATTACCCCTTTCAGGTCTCCGTGCAGCCTCTCCAGGCCGGTCGCATCGAAGAAGGCTTCACCGTCGCGCTCGGATTCGACCGCCGCTCCTGTCGATTCGATCCGGGTCAGGACGGCCTCCCAGATCTGCGCGGCGCGGGCCGGGTCGGGGGTCACCAGGACCAGTTCGGGGCAGATGTCAACCGCCTCGCCGAGACCCATGCCGGGGCGAACGCCGAGCCGGTGGGCAGCGGGGGAGACCTCGCCTGTCAGCTGCGGCCCGTCATGCTGGGGAGCCAGTGCAATCGGCTCCAGCAAGCGGTTTTGCTCCTTTTCAAGGGCTGCGCGGAGGGCCAGAAGCGGAAGCAGGACGCAAACGAACATATACGAACATATGTTCGCATATCTGGCCCGGTCGGGTCAAGGGGGAGGCTCCGGCTAGTCTTGCCTCAAAGTCTGGAAAGGTGGAGATGGCAAGACAGGGCGGCAAATGTGACTGGTGTGGAGTGGAACTCGAGGAGGACCAGGGCTACCGCCTGCTCTGGCCGGACAAGAGCCTGGGCACGGCCTTCTGCCGGCTGGAGCACATAGTTCCCTTCCTGATGCAGAAGGATCAGTGGCACATCTGGAAGAACGTGGAGGTTCCGGAAGGAGCGCCCCGGGTCAGCTCGGCAACCGGCAACGACCTCGGAGAGAACGCCCTGTATCTGGTCCACCACCGTGGCGAGCACCGCATTCCGGACAGCTTCGAGAACAAGGAAGCCCTGCTTGAATGGGCCAAGGCAGGGGGTCACTTCGCCCCCTGAAGGCGGCTGCCC
>DAIQCC010000028.1:8401-18664 GCA_036780865.1 Solirubrobacterales bacterium
CAGTCCTTTCCGGACTCGGTTTTCGCATCCGCCGAAGCACCGTTGGCTGAGTTCTGACCTGAGCCCTGGCCCGGGTTCTGACCTGGACCCTGCTGCTTCTGCTGCTGGTTTCCGGATTGCTGCGCCGCCTGGTTCCGTGACTTCCTGCGCTTCGCCTGCTGCTGGCGGGCCCTGTTTCTGGCCTGGCGCTGCTTCGCCTGCTGCTTCCTGATTTCCGCCCGGGCCTTGGCGGCCCTGGCCGCATCGGCCGCGGCGATTCCTCTCGCGAAGGTGTTGATCATGTTCGCGGTCTGCTGTGGAGCCTCGACCTGCGGTGAATGGCCGGACTCCACGATCAGACGGGTCTGGACACCGGGGATCGCCGCGTAGGCGCTCAGCGCCTCGCGGGCGTCATAGATCTGGTCCTCTGCCCCGAAGATGACCATCAGAGGCTTGTCGATCGCGGTCAGGCGATCGGGAAGTGACCGGTCCTCGGTGTACTGCTCTCCCTCGACCGCGGAGTCCTTGTAGGCCGGGTAGGTCATCTCGCGAACGTCTTCGACGTACTTGTCGGGCACGTCATAGCCGGGCGCGAAGCCCTGCTCGAGGTTCTTCCTGACCATCGAGTCAGGCGCGACCCGCCAGAGCGCCTGGCCGAGCAGCGGCGTGCGGCTGGCCCGGGCGCCGCCCGAAAGCCCGCCGAAAGAGTTGTCGGGTGCCGTGTCGATGATCGTCAGGCCGGCAGCCAGGCCCGGGGCCTGCTCGGCGACCGAGGTGACCACCTTGCCGCCCAGCGAGTGGCCGACCAGGATTGTCCCGGAAACGTCGAGCCTGGCGAGAACCTGGGCGATAACGCTGCCCTGGGTCTCGATCGAGTAGTCGGAATCCGGCTTCTCGGAGCCGCCGTAGCCCAGCATGTCGATCGCGATCACACGATGATCACTCTCCAGCAGCGGGATCAGTTCATCCCACCAGTTGATTGCTCCGGCGGATCCATGGATCAAGACGATGGGCTGCCCGCCCGGACTCGGCGGCTCACCCGTGTCAAGCACCTGGATCTGGCCGGAAGTCGTGTTTACGAGCTGGCCTCCGGGCACGTTGACTGAGGCCGGTTTGGTCTCGTTGTTGAGCGCGAAAGCGTTCAGGACGAGCAGCACCAGCAGCACCAGCAGTACGCCGACCGTGATCTTCAGCGGCCATCCGATCCGGGAGCCGACGCCCCGGCTTCTGCCTGTGGAAGCTCGTGCCATGACCGGTGTTACCCTAGTCCGGCTTTCGGTCGGGCGTAAGTCCCCCGTCCGGTCACACGAAAACCGTCAACCGCGGGGTACACAAGTAAATGCAGAAGTTCGTAATACAGGGCGGAGTGCCGCTCTCGGGTGAGATAACGGCCGCAGGCAACAAGAACGCTGCGCTGCCGATCCTTGCCGCATGCCTCCTCACCGAGGAGGTCGTGACGATTGCGAACGTGCCGCGGATCCGGGACACGGAGGCGCAGATCGACCTCCTGGCCGCGCTCGGAGTGACGGTCGAGTGGGTCGAGGACAACACCGTCCGCCTCTGCGCGAAGGACGTCGAAGGCACCACGCTGGACGAAGACCTCTCCGCTGCAATCCGCGCATCTTTCCTGCTCGCCGGACCCCTGCTCGCCCGCTTCGGCAGCGTTCACATGCCGCCTCCCGGCGGTGACTTCATCGGCCGCCGCCGACTCGATGCGCACCTCGATGCGTTCCGCGAGCTGGGTGCCCGGGTCGGAGGTGACCGCTGGATCGAGCTGAACGCCCCTCCGGGCGGGCTGCGCGCAGCCGAGATCTTCATGGACGAGCCGTCGGTGATGGGCACCGAGAACGCCCTCATGGCAGCTGCCCTGACCCCTGGCGAAACGACGATCCTCAACGCGGCCTCCGAGCCGCATGTCCAGGATCTCGCCCGGCTGCTCGTGAAGATGGGCGCGCCGATTTCCGGAATCGGTTCGAACGTGATGATCGTCCAGGGCCAGGAGAAGCTCGGCGGTGCCGACCACAAGGTCACGCCGGATCACATCGAGATTGCAAGCTTCATGGCGCTCGCTGCCGCGACCGGCGGCGAACTGCGGATCCGCGAGATCGAGCCCTTCGACCTCGTGATGATCAGGCGCCAGTTCCGTCGCCTCGGATTCCAATCCGTGGTGGAGGGCACCGACGTGATCGTTCCGCCCTCGCAGAACCTGCGCGTCCAGCCAGACGCAGGCGGGGCGATCCCCAAGATCGAGGACGGCCCCTGGCCGGCATTCCCGGCCGACCTCACCTCGATCGCACTGGCGCTCGCCACCCAGGCCGAGGGCGAGATCCTGATCTTCGAGAAGATGTTCGAGAACCGCCTCTTCTTCGTCGACAAGCTGGTCGCGATGGGCGCGAGGATCACCCTCTGCGACCCTCACCGCGCAATCATCAGCGGTCCGACCCGCCTCCACGGAGAAAGGGTCGACAGCCCCGACATCAGAGCCGGTATGGCAATGCTGATCGCCGCCCTCGCTGCCGAAGGCACCTCGGAAATCGGAAACATCCGCCAGATCGACCGCGGCTACGAGAACATCGACGACCGCCTACGGTCCCTCGGCGCACATATCGAGCGTGTAGACGAGTAGGGGGACATGATCCGTCCGATCCCCCCAGGAACCCGGGACGTTCTCCCGGACGAGATGCGCGAACTCCGCGACATCCAGTCAGCGCTGCTCGGAACTTTCGAAGAAGCCGGCTACCGCGAGGTGAGGACGCCGACCCTCGAGTACGCAGACGCCCTCGAGCTGGCTGACCGGCGCTCGGCCGATTCCGCCTACCGCTTCTTCGACGAGCGCGGTGAGATGCTCGCCTTGCGGACGGACATGACCATCCCCATCGCGAGGCTGGTCGCCGACCGCTACCGCGACCTCGAGCCGCCGCACCGGCTCAGCTATTTCGCCAACGCCTACCGCGCGGTCACTCCGCAAAGGGGCGAGCTGCGGGAGTTCGGGCAGGCGGGTGTCGAGCTGATCGGTGTACCGGGTCCTGACGGCACCGCAGAGGTCGTCGAGCTGCTTGACCGGTCGCTCAGCGCGGTCGGTCTGGACCAGGCGGTGATCGGCCTGGGGGAGGACGGTCTCTGGACCGCCCTGCTCCAGGACGCGGGGGCCGGGCCGGAGACCATCGAGCGAAGCTCGGAGTTGCTTGTTTCACATGACCTGGTCGGGGTCGAACGCATTCTGCGGGAGTCCGACGAGCTCGACGAAGAAGCGATCGGGCAGGCCAGCCGGCTGATCCAGCTGCGCGGTGGAACCGAAGTCCTTGAGCAGGCCCGAGGCCTTGGCGGCGCCGGCTTCGCCGAGGTTCTCGATCGCCTGACCGCGAACTTCGAAGCGATCTCATCCCGTTCACTCGGGCGTGAAGTGCTGCTTGATCTCGGCATGCTGCGCGACATCGGGTACTACAGCGGTTCGACCATCGAGGTCTATGACGACGCCGTCGGAGACGTGATCGGTGGCGGCGGACGCTACGACGACCTGATGAACCGATTCGGGCTGGACCTGCCCGCGGCCGGTTTCACCCTCTACATCGAACGCATCCACAAGGCACAGCTGGAGCGGGGCCGTGATGTTTGAGGAACTGCGCAAACCGGGCGGGAAGCTGAAGCTGGCGGTGCCGCGTGGCGCCCTGCTCGAAGAGGTGCTCGACCTGCTGGACTCGATCGGAATCGAAACAGCCGAGGTCCGCGGAGACTCGCGCTCGCTGGTCTTCGACGGGGGAGAGCTGATCCTGGTGACGATGAGGCCTTCGGACGTTCCGACCTATGTGTCGGCGGGCGCCGCGGACGTCGGGATCACCGGCAAGGACGTCCTGCTCGAGCAGGGCGACCGGCCTGTCTACGAGCTGGTCGACCTCGGGATCGGCCCCTGCCGGATGGTGCTGGCGACCCAGAAGGGTGACGTCGCGCCGAGCGAGCACCAGAGGCGGCTCGGGATGATGAAGATCGCCACCAAGTACAAGCGGATCGCCGAGCAGTACTTCGCCGAGCAGGGCCGCCAGGTCGAACTGGTCGAGGTCAAGGGCTCTATTGAGCTGGCACCGCTGGTCGGGCTCGCCGACGGCATCGTCGATCTCGTGGCGACCGGCCGCACCCTGGCCGAGAACAACCTCGAGGTTCGCGAGGAGATCCTCTCCAGCACCGGACGCCTCGTCGCCAACCGGGTCTCGTACCGAATCCGTCGTGACGAGGTCGACGATCTGGCCAGGCGGCTGCAGGAAGTAGTAAGCGGCCCTGCGGGAGAGTCATGATCAGCCGCCGCCTTGAGTGGGCGGCCCCCGACCAGCTCGTCGGGGAGATCCGCGAGTTCCTGAGTCACGAGGCGAGAACCGTTGACGTGGGAGCGATAGCTGCGGAGGTTGCGAAGCGCGGGGACGCCGCCCTGCTCGATTTGACTTCGAAGTTCGACGCCCCCGAAGCCGGTGAACTGTCACTGCGCGTGCCGAGCGGCGAAGTCCGGGCTGCCCTTGAGGGCCTTGATCCCGAGGTGCGCGGCGCACTCGAGACCTCGATCGCCAACGTACGCCAGGTTGCCGAGGCCCAGTTGAACCGGGTGAGCAGAACCGTGACCCTGCCCCAGGGCCAGACGGTCACGGTCGGGGAGGTTCCTCTCGGCGCCGCAGGCATCTACGCCCCGGGAGGCAGGGCTTCCTATCCGTCGACAGTGGTGATGGGCTGTGTCACGGCCCGTGTTGCCGGTGTCGAGCGGATCGTGTTGGTTGCGCCACCCGGCCCGGACGGGCACATCAACGAGACCACGCTGGCCGCAGCCGGGCTCTGCGAAGTGGACGAGATCTTTGCGGTCGGAGGCGCCCAGTCGATCTTCGCTCTCGCCCGGGGCACGGAATCGATCAGGCCCGTAGATGTCATTGCCGGTCCCGGAAACGCCTGGGTCCAGGCCGCCAAGCGGGAAGTCTTCGGTGAGGTGGCGATCGACTCCCTCGCCGGGCCATCCGACCTCACCGTGGTGATCGACGGCGCCACGAACCTGCACTGGGCGGCGCTGGATCTCTGCGCGCAGGCCGAACACGGCGAAGAAAGCCCGTTGGTCGCGATTTCCACTGAACCCGGAGTGATCGAGAAACTCGAAGGGGAAGTCGACGCTGCCGCATCCGGTCAGCCCTCGGTCAGGAACTGCCGGCTGGCCCTGGTTGAAGCGCCGTCCGCCATCGAGGCTGTGGCACTGGTCAATCTGATCGCACCAGAACATCTCCAACTGATGAGCGCGGATTCGATCGCCCTGGCCGGCGCCGTGCGGACCGCAGGCTGCGTCTTCACCGGTCAGGAAGCCGGAACCGCCTTCGGTGACTATGTCGCCGGCTCCAACCACGTTCTGCCCACCGACGGGACCGGCAGGATTTTTGGCCCGCTCTCGCCCGCCACCTTCAGGCGCCCCACGTCGCGGGTAAGCTTGGACGCCGGTTCGGTCCGCCGGCTCGCTCGTCCTCTGGATGCGCTTGCCAGGGCCGAAGGACTGCCCGTCCACGGACTTTCCGCCACGGTCCGGGCAGAAGATCAAGACCAGGAAAGCAAATGAGCAGACAGGCCACAATCGAACGCACGACCAGGGAGACCGGGATCGAGCTCAGTCTCGACCTGGACGGCACCGAATCCAGCGCGGAGACCGGGATAGGCTTCTTCGACCACATGCTGGACCTGCTCGCCCGTCACGCCAACATCGGCCTGAACGTGAAGGCGACCGGGGACCTGGAAACCGGCTCCCACCACACGGTGGAGGACGTGGGGATCGTCTTCGGCCAGGCGCTCGATGAAGCGCTCGGTGACCGCACCGGAATCCGCCGCTACGGCAGCGCCGTGGTGCCGATGGATGAAGCCTGCGCCGAATGTGCGCTGGACATCTCCGGCCGCGCGCTCTCTGTCTTCCGGGGCGAGATTCCAGTTACGTCAATTGCCAACTACGAGACAGAACTGACCGAGGAGTTCTTCCGGGCGGTCGCAGGCGGCGCCAAGATGACCCTCCACGTCGACGTCCGTTACGGATCGAACGTTCACCACATGATCGAAGCCTGTTTCAAAGCCTTTGCCCGTGCCCTTCGGGTTGCCGTCTCGATCGACCCTGAAGAAAAGGGCGTGCCGAGCACCAAGGGCACGCTGAACGGTTGACCGGCAACGGTCCCCAGATCGCCATCCTGGATTACGGGATGGGCAATCTCCGGTCGGTCGAAAAAGCGCTGGAGAAAGTCGGAGCCGATCCGGTAGTCACCTCGGAGGAAGCGGTGATCGCTTCTTCTGCCGGGTTGATCCTTCCCGGTGTCGGTGCCTTTCCGCGGGCCATGGAGCGGATCCGCGAACTTGGAATGGACCGGATGCTCCGGGACGCCGCCGAGCGGGATCTGCCCGTGCTGGGTATCTGCCTCGGCCTGCAGCTGCTGTTCGGTTCCTCGACCGAGCAGGGTGGCGCCGAAGGCCTCGGGCTGCTCGACGGTGACGTCGACCAGGTGCCCGCCGGTGGCCGAAAGATTCCCCACATCGGCTGGGCGGAAGTGACCTGGGAGAAGCCCGATCCGATCTCCGACGGTCTCCGGCCGGGCGAGCCCTTCTACTTCGTCCACTCGTATGTCGCCCGTCCCGAGGATTCCGAGCTGATCGGCACTGCCTCCTACGGGAGCCGCTTCGCCTGCGTAGCCGGCAAGGGCAAGGTCTGGGGTGTCCAGTTTCACCCCGAGAAATCCAGTTCGGCCGGGCTCAGGCTGCTCCGCAATTTCAGGGAGATCTGCTCGTGATCCTCTACCCGGCAATCGACATCCTCGACGGCAAGGCCGTTCGGCTCCTGAAGGGGGAGTACGACCAGCAGACCGACTATTTCGATGATCCCGCCGATGCCGCCCGTGGGTGGGCCGAAGGCGGGGCCGAGTACATCCACGTGGTCGATCTCGATGGAGCCAGGACAGGCGAGCCGGTCAACCTCGACCGGATCGAGAAGGTCGCTTCGGCGGTCGACTGTCCGATCGAGGTGGGCGGCGGCATCAGGGACCTCGAGTCCGCCGGTCGGATACTCGATGCGGGAGCAGCCCGCGTGGTTGTCGGCACAGCCGCCATGCGCGACCGCGAGTTCCTCGACGCACTGATCTCCGACCGAGGGGCCGAAAAGGTCGTGGTAGGGATCGACGCTCGCGGGGGCAAGGTCTCGCTTGCCGGCTGGACCGAATCGAGCGGGGTGGACGTGGCCGAAGCCGCGGCCGAACTCACCCGCCGCGGCGTGGTCCGTTTCCTGTTCACCCCGATCGAGGTGGACGGGACGATGGAAGGGCCCAACATCCCCGAACTGATCCGGGTCGCCGGAGCGACCGATGCGTCGGTCATCGCATCCGGCGGAGTCGGAAACCTCGGTCACCTGGAAGACCTGCGGCGCAGGACCCCGGCCAACGTCGAAGGCGTGATCGTTGGCAAGGCCCTCTTTGAAGGGAAGTTCACGGTCGCTGAAGGAATCGAGGCACTGAAAGGCACAGAACCATGAGATTGAAGAACCGGCCAAATAGCGCTCGATTCTTCAACCTCATCGCATTGGAGGGCGGTTTCGGTGAGTGATCTCAAGCGCATCATTCCATGCCTGGACGTTGACAACGGAAGGGTCGTCAAGGGCACGAACTTCGTCGACATCAGGGATGCCGGTGATCCGGTCGAGCTGGCCGAGCGCTACGACGCCGAAGGGGCCGATGAGCTGGTCTTCCTTGACATCACCGCCTCCCATGAGGGCCGCGACACGATCGTCGACCTGGCCCGCCGGACTGCCGAGAACGTGTTCATCCCGTTCACCATCGGCGGCGGGATCCGATCGGTTGATGATGCCCGGGCGGTGCTCGGCGCAGGTGCCGACAAGGTCGCGATCAACAGTGCCGCCCTGAAGCGCCCGGAGCTGATCGGCGAGCTGGCCGAGGTTTTTGGCTCCCAGTGTGTGGTCATCGCGATCGACGCCAAGAAGGAGGAAGACGGCAGCTACGGCGTCTACCTGAACGGCGGTCGGGTCCCGACCGGTCGTGACGCGATCGAGTGGGCTGTCGAGGCGACCCGAATGGGTGCCGGCGAAGTGCTCCTGACCAGCATGGACAGGGACGGCACCAACATCGGGTACGAACTCGAACTGACCCGGGCGGTCGCCCGAGCGACGGACGTTCCGGTGATCGCATCGGGCGGTGCCGGTGATCTGAGCCATCTGGTTGAGGCGATCAAGGAAGGCGAGGCGGATGCGGTCCTCTGCGCCTCGATCTTCCATTACGGCCATTACACGGTCGGCCAGGCCAAAGAACACATGAGCGCCCACGAAATCCCCGTCCGGCTCTAGCAAGCTCTTTTCTCGCTCAGTCCGGTCCGCTGCCTGTTGTGGCCTGCTGCCTTTGGGCCGGGCCGTGTGTGGGCTCCTTGGTCAGCACAGACTGAGTCGGACCCCACACACGACCCGGCAGATCAGTTCGCGCTGAGTCCTCCCCGCAACAAACCAGAGAGCCACAGAGAGATGCGCAGCAACGGTATGTTCAGGGTGTTATCTCGTGTATGAAGGGAGAGCCGATCGGACGGCAGCGAGCCACTAGCGTTCCGTGGGCTATCGGGATTCTTTGTGCGTTTCTCGCGCTTGCTGTAGCCACACCACAGCAAGGGAAGGCCGCCTTGCCAGGTCGCCCAGGGCCCATCGTTTATTCCTCGCTCATCGCCTCTGCGGGTGACACGAATGGACCGAAGTACTGGTCGGGGATCTTTGAGCTTTCGTTGGCTGGGAAGACAAAGCTGACTTCTCCATCCATGAGCGTCTACGCGGAGCCTTCGGTCTCACCGAACGGCCGACTGATCGCTTTTCGCAAGAATCCCGGCGATCAGCTCTGGGTCGGCCCGAGGTACCGCCCTGATCAGGCCAAGCAGATCACATTCTTCAGCGCGGACAACCAAGGCACCGCTGAGCCGATCTTTTCTCCAGACGGTCGATCGATCTACTTTGGGTCATTTCAGGGTCTCTTGACTCCCACGGAGGGTGTTTGGCGACTGGCTCGTTACAACGTCGGGTCAGGCGAGGTCGAGCATTTGACGGGGGACTTCGTGTCGGACGGGTCCCTAGTTCCTGCTGTTTCACCGGACGGCAGGTTGATCGCCTTCAATAGCGGCAACCGAGCAGCTTCCTCGATAAAGATCCTGTCCGTCGCTAGCCGACAAATACGGACGCTTCCCAGCTCTGTTGCTGCCTTCTCGGCATCGTTCTCACCCAACGGTGAGTTCCTCGCCTACACAGGCATGGTGGGTGGTACACAGCAGATCTTCTCCAGCCGTCTGGATGGCAGCAAGAGAAAGCAGCTCACCAGATCTGACCTAACGAAGTACGGACCGCAATTTTCTCCGGACGGGCGAAAGATTGCTTACGCCGAAAGCGAAACCGCCACGGAGTCGAGAATCGCCATCTTGAACCTTCGAACCGGCAAGGCACGACGAATCGATTCGCCCCGAGGACAGGTGATCCCCAGGCAATGGACTCGCAAGGGACTTTTCCGGATTGTTGGATACCACTCAAACAACGGCACCCTCAACATCAGAGTGTTCAACGGCGGCAGGGCTTACCTGACTGGTTCGAGAGTCAAGCCATCGAGCAGAGCGAGCAACACGAGACGGATTCTGAAGATCCCGGTCCGATGGAGAGGCCCCTACCAGTCAGCGGTTGTCACGGTTGAGTTCAGGCCGCAGGGCGGACTGCCCGGCCGCAAAGAGATCCGCATTCAGCGCTGATCTGGCACTTCAGAGGTGTCGGTTTAATCGAGTCCCCGCGGAGACCTCCGGCATCGTCTGCTTCCAGTGAGAGCCGACTGCAAGTGACTTACGCCGCTCCAAGCAAGGATCTAGCCAACCGATCGAAAGGAATCAGGGCATGAAGCTTTCAAACGCGGTGCGATCGTCGATCATCTTGATCGTTCTTGTCGTCGCAATCTTCATCGGACTGGCGGCTCTCGGAGCGAATCTGGGTCCGCTCGAGCTCATGCTCTTGCTAGCCATTCTCGTGGTTGGTCTGATTCTGATCGGGGTCGGATCCAGATCTGATTCGAAGACCTGATCGATCAAGGTCTAAGGCTCCCGAAGGGTTCCTTTGACCGGCTCAGGTGCAACAGGCAATCGGGATGACTCCGATCATCGTGCTTCGCCGGGTCGTGTGTTGGGTGAGACACAAAAAATTATGAACAAAGAACCCCCCCCCCGCCCCCCCCCAAAACCACAAGGAAAAAAAACACCAAAAGCACACACAATAAACAC
>DAIQCC010000029.1:0-5009 GCA_036780865.1 Solirubrobacterales bacterium
CGAGTGCCGGCGCGGCGGCCGGCGGTACCGCTGCCTCGGCCGGCGGACTCCTTGCCGGCGGTGCGGCCACCGGACTGGTCACCAAGGGAGTGGCCGTGCTGGTGGTCGCCGGTGGCATCGGGGTAGGGACAGCCGAGGTCGTCAAGCAGCGCGACAGCGCCGGATCCCGGGAACCCGTGTCCAGGACTGTTGACCTGGACAGGGGTGGCCCGGTTTCCTCTTCCGGGATCGGGACAGGGGCCGCGGTTTCGCCCCCGCTCCCCGGAAAGACACCGGACCATTCCGGCACCGGGCGTTCCGGGGCCGCCGGAGAGGACCGACCGGACAGGTCGTCCTCCGGGTCCGATGTGAAGGACGGTGCCGGTGCGGCGGCCGCTTCGCCGGCGGAACGGATCACGCCCGGGCAGGGGAACGGCCAGGGACCGGCCAGCCTGCCGGAAGCCGCTTCAAAGGGGCAGTCACGAGCCGACGAGGCCTCGAGCGCAAAGCCCGGACAGACCGGGGCACCGCCACCCGCCCGGAAGCCGGTCTCACCGCCTGGCCAGTCAGGGGGGAGCGGTACGGCCCCGGGCAACTCGTCCAACGCTTCCATCGGCAGTCCCGGCAAGTCCGTTGAAGCTCCCGCGGTGGGCAAACCGGAGTCGCCCGGGAAATCCGGAAAGTAGCTCCTTACTTCCAGTGGTCTGCTCCGTCTTCATTGTGAAACCGGCCGCGAACCGCGGTCTGATGAAAGGAGAACCCCAGTGAAGAAGTTCGCATTGACAGCAATTGCCAGCGCAGCACTCCTCATCCCGGCAGCCCCGGCGGTCGCCGGAAACGACGGTCATCCCGATCAGGCCAAGGGTCCGAAGACCGAGAAGGTTTCGAAGGCAAAGGCTTACGGCAAGTACTGCCAGGGCCAGAGCAAGAAGCACGTCAAGGGCGAGAAGGGCACTGCGTTCTCACGGTGCGTGAATGCGATGGCCAGGGCCGACCGGAACGATTCGCTGAGCGCGCGGGAAGCCTGCAAGGCACTGAGCAAGAAGCACGTCAAGGGCGTCAAGGGCACCCCGTTCAGCCGCTGTGTCGTCGGTGTTGCCCAGATGCGCAAGGACGAAGCCGCGTAACGGGTTCCCTCCCATGATTGCGGGGCCGCTTTCTCCCCGCAACTGACGGCCATTCGCAGGACGGACAGGCACGTGCCGTTCCTGCGGATGGCCGTCGCACTTTAAGCAGCGCGCCCGGCAGGATTCGAACCTGCGACCTCATGCTCCGGAGGCATGCGCTCTATCCAGCTGAGCTACGGGCGCTGACGCGGTGAGTCTAGTGATCCTCGCTGTTTCAACGTCAGGCCGCGAGACACGACTAGGCTGTCGCGCATGGACCTGTCCGTAGCCTTTCTGGGAACCGGTGGACCCGTGCCCACCGCACTTCGCGGCACCGCCAGCGTGCTCGTGACCCGGGGCGGCGAAAAGCTGATGTTCGACTGCGGAGAGGGAACCCAGCGGCAGCTCAGGCGTTCGCTCGGGCTGGTCCAGGTCAACGAGATCTACCTCACCCATTTTCATCTCGACCACTGTCTCGGGCTGCCCGGCCTGCTCAAGACCTACGACCTGAACGACCGGGACGAACCCCTGCTGCTGTACGGCCCGGTCGGCATCCACCGGCTGATGAAAGACCTGCAGCCGCTGATCGGCAGGCTCGGCTTCCACCTCGAGGTGGAAGAACTCGAACCCGGCGACGTGGTACCCCATGTCGATTACGAGCTCGAGGCCTTTCCAGTGGAGCACCGGACCCGGGCCCTGGGATATGCGCTACTCGAAGACGACCGTCCCGGACGCTTCGACCCCGATGAGGCGATCCGCCTCGGGGTCGAGCCCGGCCCGGCCTTCAAGGCGCTTCAGGACGGTGAGACCGTTGACGGAAGAGAGGGAGAGGTGCGGCCGGACCAGGTGATGGGCGAGGACCGACTCGGCCGGGCGGTCGCGATCACAGGTGACACCGGCCCCTGCCAGGCGACCGTCGAGGCCTCCCGGGAAGCGGATCTGCTGGTCCATGACGCCAGCTTCATGGTCGAGGACCGAGAACGGGCACGCGAGACCGGACATTCGACCGGGGCGGAGGCTGCCGAGATCGCCGCCCAGGCCGGGGTGAAGATGCTCGCCCTGGTCCACATCTCCTCGAGGTACCACGTCGGCAAGGCGCTCGAGGAAGCCCGCGAAGTGTTTCCCCCAACGATTGCGCCCCGTGATTTCGACGTGGTGGAGATCCCCTTCCCCGAAAGGGGGGCGCCGACCCTGGTCCCCAGGGGAGCAAAGAAAGACCCCCCGACACCGTCCGGATAGCCGCCACCTGAGACCTTCGGTCCCTGCCACTGGCGCCGGTGTGCCTGCTATCTTCACCATCGTTCCTTTAACCGCGGTCCTGTGAGGCCGGGAAGGCGACTTTGAACGAGAAGGTAGTGCTGGAATCAAACGACGTCGAGCGCACGCTCCGTCGCATCGCGCACGAAATCGTCGAGAAAAACCCCGACGTTTCGGACCTCGCAATCATCGGCATCCACACCGGCGGCGTCCACCTCGCAGAACGGCTCACCGCGATCATCGGCGAGCTGACCGGCTCGAAGCCACCGCTCGGCGAGATCGACATCTCCTTCTACCGGGACGACATCGGCATTCGCGGTCCCGATTACCAGCCCGTGGTTCACTCGACACGGCTTGATTTCTCGCTCGCCGACCTCACCGTGGTCCTGGTCGACGACGTGCTCTTCACCGGGCGGACCGTGAGGGCAGCGATCGAGGCCCTCTTCGATTACGGCCGGCCCGAGCGCATCCAGCTCGCCGTCCTCTGCGACCGAGGCCACCGCGAGCTTCCGATCCGCCCGGACTACGTCGGCAAGAACCTTCCGACCTCTCGCTCGGAGCAGGTGTCGGTCCGGCTCCGCGAAACGGACGGTGAGGATCTGGTCGCGATCCTCTCGCCGGTTGAGGTGGTCGAGTGAAGCACCTGCTCAGCATCGAAGATCTCGACCAGGAGGCGATCGAAGCCCTGCTCGACCGGGCCGAGAGCTTTGCCGAGGTCTCAAAACGCGACATCAAGAAGGTGCCCGCCCTGCGCGGCCGCACCGTCGTCACGCTCTTCTACGAGGCGAGCACCCGGACCTCCTCGTCCTTCGAACTGGCAGCCAAGCGTCTTTCGGCTGACGTTGTCTCGGTCAAGGCTTCGGGTTCCTCGGTCGAGAAGGGCGAGTCACTGAAGGACACGGTTGAGACGCTTTCGGCCTATGACCCGGCGGCGATCGTCATCCGCCACCCCCAGGCTGGCGCCGCCGACATGCTCACGAACTGGGTTGACGCGGCGGTGGTGAACGCCGGTGACGGGATGCGCCAGCATCCCAGCCAGGCCCTGCTCGACCTGCTGGCTCTGCGCCAAAGGATCGGATCAATCGGGGGCCGGAAGATCTGGATCGTCGGTGACGTACTCCACAGCAGGGTGGCCCGCTCGAACATCCAGGCTTTTTCGAAGATGGGCGCCGAGGTCACGGTCGCCGGTCCACCAACCCTGATCCCTCGCCGGATCGAGGAGTCGGGCTGCGAGGTCCGTTACTCGCTTGACGAGATCGAAGAGGCGGATGTTGTCTACTCACTGAGGATGCAGCGGGAACGGATGAAGGAAAGCTTCGTCCCTTCGATTCGCGAGTACGCGAGGCTCTTCCAGATAAACAACCGCCGCCTGAACCCGAGGCAACTGGTGATGCATCCGGGCCCGGTCAACCGCGGGGTGGAGATCGGCGGTGACGTGATCGACTCGGACCGCTGCCTGATTGCCGATCAGGTCGCATCGGGGCTGGCGATGCGGATGGCGATCCTGTTCGAACTCCTGGCCCACGGTGACCCTCGGGAGAGTGCTGACGGTCCGGTGCCGATCGGGGAGCCGGCATGAACGAAGTGATCGACGAGCTGCCCGAGCACGACGGCCGCATCGGTCCGCTACCCGAGCCCCTGGTCCAGCGCGAAGGACCGCTGGCGACGCTCTTGATCCGAGGGGCAGACCTGCTCGACCCCCTTTCCGACGTCAACGGTGCTCATGACCTGCTGGTCGAGGACGGTGAGATATCGCGGATCGCCGAGGCCGGTGCCATCGACCCCGAAGACGGGATGGAAGTGATCGAGGCCGAAGGACTTCACGTCTTCCCGGCCTTCTTCGATCCACACGTCCATTTCCGGACACCGGGCCAGGAGTACAAGGAGGATCTCGAGACCGGCACCCGCTCGGCGGCCGCCGGTGGATACGCGGGAGTGCTCGCCATGGCCAATACCTCGCCGACCGTTTCCACTCCGGAGCAGATCGAATCCCTGCGGGACCGCGCCTCCAGGGTGGCCTCGGTGCCGGTCGGTTTCCTTGCCACCGTCACCCACGGGATGAAGGGTGTCGAGCTGACCGACATGGCGGAGCTCCGGCAGGCCGGGGCGGTCGGCTTCACCGATGACGGCGTGCCGATCGAGAGTCCGCGCATCCTTCGCCGCGCGCTCCAGTACCAGCGAATGGTCGGGGGCAGGATTGCACTCCATCAGGAGGACGTCGAGCTTTCCGGGGCCGGAGTCATGCATGAGGGCGCCGTCTCGGCCGAGCTCGGCCTTCGGGGCGTACCCTCGATTTCCGAGTCGGTGATGATCGCCCGGGACGCGGCGATCGCTGGCTACGAGGGCGGAAAGATCCAGATCCAGCATCTCTCGGCCAGGGAGTCGATCCAGCAGATCCGGCTCGCCAAGGCGGAGGGGATCGACATCACCTGCGAGGTCAGTCCCCATCACCTCTGTCTGACCGACGAAGCGGTGCGCACGCTCGATGCGTCGCGCTACAAGATGAATCCACCGCTCAGGACCGAAGCCGACCGGCAGGCGCTGATCGATGCTCTGATCGACGGGACCATCGACTGCCTGGCGCCCGCTCACGCCCCTCATGCGATCCACGAAAAAGAAGTGCCCTACGAGGCCGCGAACATGGGCGTCACCGGGCTGGAGACCGCC
>DAIQCC010000029.1:5019-6130 GCA_036780865.1 Solirubrobacterales bacterium
GGAACCCAGCTTTTTCACCAACCTGGTCCTGCCTGGCCGCAGCGGGCTTGAACTGCTGGTCGAAAAGCTGGGTTCCGGTGGCGCTCCGTTCGACATCGAGCCCTTCGCACTCACCGAGGGCGGCAGGGCCAACTTCTGTCTTGTCGACCTGGATGCCGAATGGGTTGTCGGGGAGGACGGCTACGAGAGCCGATCGGTCAACTCATGGTGTGCCGGGGAGAAGCTCCATGGTCGGGTGCTGGTGACCCTGGCCGACGGTCAGGTCGCATTCCGCCTACGTTCCTTCAGCCTGGGAGTCGCATGAACAATTCTGAACCTGGATACGTCCTCCTCGAAGACGGCAGCCGCTTTGACGGTTTCCTCTGCGGGGCAGGCGAAGGCGGGGTGGGGGAAGTCGTCTTCAACACGGCGATGACCGGCTACCAGGAAGCTGTCACCGACCCGTCGTACGCGGGTCAGATCATCACCTTCACCTACCCGATGATCGGCAACTACGGGGTCAGCGGGCAGGCGATGGAATCCGGCCGCGCCCACGCCCGCGGGGTGATCATGCGTGATGCCCGCAACAACGATGATGCTGCGACCGCCGAGGGCGGCTGGCTGGACTGGCTCAAGGCAAACGGCGTCTGGGCTCTGACCGGGGTCAACACCCGGGCCCTCGTCCGTCACATCCGGGACCGGGGCGCAATGCGCGGGGGCATCTTCGCCGCGTCCGTGGATACCGATGAGGCCAGGACTCGCATCGAGGGCGAGCCCTCGATGGCGGGTGCCGATTTCGCCTCACAGGTGACACCGGACGCCCCGATCGAACATGACGGCCAGGGGCCACATGTCGTCGCACTCGACACCGGGATCAAGAGCTCAATCGTCAACCAGTTCCTCGAGCGGGACTGCCGGGTGACGCTCCTTCCCTGCCTGACCGGGGCCGACGAGGTGATGGACCGTGAGCCCGACCTGCTCTTCCTCGCCAACGGACCGGGCGACCCCGCGGCGGTGTCGGCGGTGACCGAAACGGTCCGCGAGCTGATCGGAAGGAAGCCGATGGTCGGCATCTGCCTCGGCCACCAGTTGCTCAGCCGGGCGGTCGGCCTGGAAACGTTCAAGCTGCCGT
>DAIQCC010000029.1:6140-18262 GCA_036780865.1 Solirubrobacterales bacterium
CGAACCACCCGGTCAAGGATCTCGAGACCGGTGTGATCGAGATCACATCGCAAAATCACGGCTTCGCGGTGGTCGGCCCGGACGGGAACGGCACGATCGAAAGCGACGAGCCGGTCCGCTGGCAGACCGACCACGGGGAGGCGGTGCTTTCCCACATCAACCTCTACGACCGCACGGTCGAGGGCCTGAGGCTGCCGGATGCGAAGGCCATGACCGTCCAGCACCATCCCGAAGCGGGCCCCGGACCGAGGGACGCCCGACATCTGTTTGACCGTTTCCTCGACCTGGCAAAGGAAGGCTGACATGCCCCGCCGCGACGACATCAAGCGGATCATGGTCATCGGCTCCGGCCCGGTTGTGATCGGACAGGCCGCCGAGTTCGACTATTCCGGAGTCCAGGCATGCAAGGTGCTGCTCGAGGAGGGCTACGAAGTGGTCCTCGTCAACTCGAACCCGGCCACGATCATGACCGATCCCGAGTTCGCCACCCGCACATATGTCGAACCTCTTCTGCCCGAGCCGGTCGCCCGGATCATCGAGAAGGAGCGCCCCGACGCGCTGCTGCCGACCCTCGGCGGCCAGACCGCCCTGAACCTGGCGATGGACCTGTCGGCCGACGGGACCCTCGAGAAGTTCGGCGTCGAGCTGATCGGGGCCAACCGCGAAGCGATCATCCGCGGTGAGGATCGCGAGGTTTTCCGACAGGTGATGACCGAGGCCGGAATCCGCATCCCCTGGTCGATCACCGTCGAGTCGGTCGACCAGGCCCTGGCCGAACTCGACGACGGTGACGCTTCGCTGCCGGCGATCATCCGGCCCGCCTTCACGATGGGTGGCCAGGGCGGCGGCGTCGCCGAGACGCGGGACGAGCTGATCGAGGTCGTCTCGAAGGGGATCGCCGCTTCGCCGATCGGACAGGTGCTTGTCGAGGAGTCGGTAATCGGATGGGGCGAATTCGAGCTCGAGGTGATGCGCGACCGCAACGACAACGTGGTGATCATCTGCTCGATCGAGAACGTCGACCCGATGGGGGTTCACACGGGCGACTCGATCACCGTCGCCCCGGCCCAGTCGCTGACCGACCCGGTCTACCAGTCCCTGCGTGACATCGCGATCGCGGTCATCCGCGTGGTCGGCGTCGAGACGGGGGGATCGAACGTCCAGTTCGCGGTGAACCCTGCTGACGGCGAGATCGTGGTGATAGAGATGAACCCGCGGGTATCGCGCTCTTCGGCCCTGGCCTCGAAGGCAACCGGATTCCCGATCGCGAAGATGGCCGCCAAGCTGGCCGTCGGCTACGCACTCGAGGAAATTCCGAACGACATCACCCGGGCGACTCCGGCTTCTTTCGAGCCGACCATCGACTACGTAGTGACCAAGATCCCGCGTTTCGCCTTCGAGAAGTTCCCCGGGGCCGACGAGAAGCTTTCGACCTACATGCAGAGCGTCGGCGAGGTGATGTCAATCGGGCGCACCTTCAGGGAGTCATTCGCCAAGGCCCTCGCCTCGCGGGAACTCGATTCGATGCCGACGGTTCCGGAGAGCGACAGCGAACTGCTGGACGCGATCGCGACCCCGACACCCGGCCGGATTGACCTTGTGCTCGCGGCCTTCGATCGCGGACTTTCGGTCGAGCAGGTCCACGAACAGACGAAGATCGACAAGTGGTTCCTGCACGAGCTCGAACTGCTCGCCCGCGACGGTGACGGCACCGGGAATCTCAAGCGGATCTACAACTCGGTCGACACCTGTGCCGCCGAGTTCGAGGCGGCGACACCGTACTACTACTCATCGCATGAGCCGCAGGGATCGCCTTCCGAGATCCGGCGCGGCGAGAAGCCTTCGGTGGTGATCCTCGGCGCCGGCCCGAACCGGATCGGCCAGGGAATCGAGTTCGACTACTGCTGCGTCCACGCCGCCATGACCGTCCGCGAATGTGGACGCGACGCGGTGATGATCAACTGCAATCCGGAGACCGTCTCGACCGATTACGACACCTCCGACCGCCTCTATTTCGAGCCGCTCACCCTCGAGCACGTACTGGCGGTCTGCGAGCAGGAGAAGCCCGAGGGAGTGATCGTCATGTTCGGCGGCCAAACGCCGCTGAAGCTTGCGGAAGGTCTGCGTGAAGCGGGGATCCCGCTGCTCGGCACGCCGGTCGACGCGATCGATGCGGCCGAGGACCGCGGCAAGTTCGGAGCCCTGATTGACCGCCTCGGCATCAAGCCGCCTCCCTACGGGACCGCTCTCTCGGCCACCGAGGCGGAAGAGATCGCCGAGGGGATCGGCTACCCGCTGCTGGTGCGTCCTTCCTTCGTGCTGGGCGGACGGGCGATGGAGATCTGTTACTCGCCGGAAGACCTCAAGGCCTACCTCGACAGGCACGTGAAGGCATCGCCAGAGCATCCGCTCCTGCTCGACCGCTTTCTCGAGAACGCGATTGAGGTGGATGTGGACGCGCTCTGCGACGGTGAGGAAGTATTCGTCGCCGGGATCATGCAGCACGTCGAGGAAGCCGGGGTGCACTCCGGCGACTCGGCCTGTGTGATTCCGCCGATGAGCATCGGCCAGCACATGATCGACGAGATCAAGGCCGCCACCACCGCGATCGCCCTGGAACTCGGAGTGGTCGGGCTGATCAACATCCAGTACGCCGTGGCCGGCGGAGAGCTTTACGTGATCGAGGCGAACCCACGGGCATCGCGGACCGTCCCGTTCGTCTCGAAGGCGATCGGCATCCCGCTGGCCAAGGTGGCGGCCAGGATCATGCTCGGTCAGAAGATCGCCGGCCAGGGACTTCCCGAGTTCACGGGCGACCACGTCTCGGTGAAGGAGGCGGTGCTTCCGTTCGCCCGGTTCCAGGGTGCCGACTCTGTGCTCGGGCCAGAGATGAAGTCGACCGGCGAGGTGATCGGCATCGGCCCCGACTTTCCGACCGCATTCGGCAAGGCCCAGGCCGCAGCCGGCGTCTCACTGCCGGAATCTGGCACCGTCTTCATCTCTGTTACCGACACCGACAAGGCTGCCGCCACGCAGCTTGCGGCGCAGCTTCATGACCTCGGCTTCGGAATCCTCGCCACGGGTGGCACGGCACAGGCGATCTCCCGCATGGGAACGCCCGTGAAGGAGATCAACAAGATCGCCGAGGGCTCGCCCCACGTGGTCGACATGATCGAGCAGCGCCATTGCGATCTCGTCATCAACACGCCGACCGGCTCTGGTGCGCGCGCCGACGGCTACGAGATCCGATCGGCCGCCATCCTGCATGGGATCCCGTCGGTTACCACCCTCACCGGTGCCTCGGCCGCTGTCCGGGCCATGGCCGCGCGCGCAAACGGTGGCGGTGAGGTGAAGTCCCTGCAGGAGCTCCATGGCCAGTGAAGCTGGAGGTCCGCAGGCTCCTTTCGGCAGGCGGGCCTGCGAGGTGGCCGACTCCCGGGAAACGGGCGGCTACCGGATCTTCACCCTGATCGATGTCGAGGGCCCGGTTCCGGCACCGGGGCAGTTCTACATGCTGGCCGCCGGTCCGGACTGGGCGGGGGAAGGCGGGAGGCCATACCTGCCCCGGGCTATCTCGTTTGCCAGGGTCACCGAGAACCTGAAGGGCGGGCTCCGGCTCGACTTCCTGATCGACGAGGTCGGTCCCGGGACCCGGAGGCTGGCAAGGATGGAGCAGGGCGACGAGTGCTTCGTGGCCGGACCCTTCGGCAACCGCTTCAGCCTTCCCCGCCAGCTCAACGAGAACGCCGCCGGGGCGATCCTGGTCGGTGGCGGCATCGGCATCGCACCGATGGCAGTCCTGAGGAGGGATCTCGTGAACCGTGGCATTCCGTCGCGATCGCTGCTCGGCTTTCGTGACCAGGCCCACTCCGGCGGGGTCGAGGAGCTTTTCGGTTGCGAAGAAACGCGCCTCGCATTCGAGGACGGAAGTGCGGGACACAGGGGCTATGTCACCGACCTTCTCCTCCAGCTGCTCCAAGGCGATGATTCGGGATCGGCCGCGGTCTACTCATGCGGCCCACCGGCGATGCTCGAAGCGGTCCGCACGATCTGCGGCGAGCGGGGAGTCCCGGTCGAACTGGCACTCGAGTCGCCGATGGCCTGCGGCTATGGAGCCTGTTTCGGTTGTGCCGTGCCCAGGGCCGATGGTGGCTACATGCGACTCTGCGTCGACGGGCCGGTGGTCCGCGGGGACGGGATCGCGACGGCCATGGCGGGGGAGCCGGCAGTTGGCTGAGCCCGGAAGCAAGGCCACGGGTGATCTCGCCACGGAACTTTGCGGGATACCACTCGACGGGCCGGTCCTGAACGGATCCGGCACCTTCGACGCACTGGCCGCTAGGCGCGTGTTCGGTGACGCGGTAGTCGAGCGCTTCCCCTTCGACTGTTACGTCTCGAAGACGATCACGATGAACCCCCGGCCCGGGAATCCTCCCTACCGCCTCTGGGAGACCCCTTCCGGCATGATCAACTCGATCGGGCTGCCGGGACCGGGACTCGAAGGTTTCCTCGAACGGGACCTCGGGCAGCTTGCGGAGTTCGGCGTGCCGCTGATCGTCTCCGTGATGGCCGACAGCGCCGAGGACTTCGAGACCCTGGTCGGCAGGGTCGCCGCCAGGGAGGAGGTGGCGGGCATCGAGCTGAACGTCTCCTGTCCGAATGTTCACTCGGGTCTGATCGTTGGCGAGCAGCCGGCCGAGACCGAGTCCCTGATGAAGGCTCTGCGCCCACTCACGTCAAAGCCCCTGATCGTGAAACTGACTCCGAATGTGGCCAACCCGCAGGATGTGGCGGTGGCCGCCGAGAGCGGCGGGGCGGATTCCGTTTCGATGATCAACACGGTCAAGGCCGCGGCGATCGACCCCGTCGCCAGCCGGACCTGGCTGGGTGCAGGGGCAGGCGGACTGTCCGGACCGGCAGTCAGGCCGATTGCCCTGGCCCAGGTCCGTGCGGTCGCCTCGGCGGTGTCGATTCCGGTGATCGGGATGGGCGGTATCACCGACGCCGAGTCCGCGCTCGAGTTCATCCTCGCCGGCGCAAGGGTGATAGCCGTCGGGACGGAGAACTTCCGCGACCCCCGGGCCGGGGCGATGGTCACTGAAGGGCTACCGACGGCACTCGCCCGCCGCGGCTTTGCCTCGCTGGCCGATGCGCAGGCCACCCGTCTGGGCTGACCGGTCGCTTACCGAACGGCCGGCGAGCCAGGGGGTCCACCGGAGTACCCGTCCGACCCGAACCTCAACCTTGACTTGAGGTTTAGATGGATTTGCCGGATTTCGTCACTTTTCGGGGGATTTCGGCCATCTTCGCTTCCGGTTATGGCTATACTCGCCGCCTTCCATGGTGCCTCCTTCGAAGACCGTCTCCAGTCCGCCCGAAGCCCCGGAAAGGTCCCTCGACCAGCGGATGGACGCTCTGAAGAGGGCCAACAACATTCGAACCGCCAGGGCCCAGCTGAAGCGCGACCTCAAGGCGGGGCGCACCACCATCACGGAAGTACTCGACGATCCCCCGGAATACCTGCTCACCGCAAAGGTCTTCGACATGCTGCTCGCCGTCCCCAAGTACGGCCGGGTCAAGACCAACCGGATCCTGAAGCAGTGCAAGGTGTCCCCGGCCAAGACGATCGGCGGTCTCTCCGACCGCCAGCGCAAAGAGCTGGTCTCTCTCCTCCAGCGCTAGCAAGGGCGGCGCCAGGAGCCACCACCCGCCCGCTGGCTTCGTCGGCGGCCGGAAATGGCAGCTTCACGTACCCGCTTACTAGCGCGGCCATTTCCGGCCTGTCTCCTCGCCATCGAAGGGATGGAGGCCCCTGGCATCCGCCTGCTGATGTCAATGGTCGGCGAGCTTCGCCCCGGTTCCAGGCTCAACCCGCCGGCCCAGAACATCCAGGATGAATAGGCCGGCTCATGGGGAACTGCCACGAGGCAGGTATCGAATCTGGCGCTTTTCTCGTGGCAGGAACAGGTTGAAGCTGCCGTGGGGTCGGACAGGGGCTGCCGCTTCCCGGCCGTCCCTGCCCGACCCCACGGCGTTTCGACTCGGCGGCCTTGGCTTCCGGGCCGGTGGGTAGATTGACCGGTTCCATGTCTGGTCCCGCTCCATCCAAAGTTTTCGTCATCACCGGTCCCTCCGGGGTGGGCAAGGGCAGCCTGATATCGCTGCTAAGGCACCGGATACCGGAACTCGAGCTGTCAACCTCGGCGACGACCCGGCAACCCCGGACCGGCGAGCAGCAGGGAGTCGACTACCACTTCCTCGGCGAGGAAGAGTTTCTCGACCGGGTCGAACGGGGTGAGTTTCTCGAGCATGCGGCCTACAGCGGCAACCATTACGGAACCCTGCGCTCGGAGGTGGAAGGGAGGGTCGAGGCCGGCCACCCGGTCGTCCTCGAGATCGAAGTCCAGGGAGCCCGCCAGGTCGCGGAGTCGATGCCGGAGGCGGTGCAGATATTCATCGCGCCGCCGGAACTGTCGACCCTGAAGCAGCGGCTGGAGGGCCGGGGCACAGATTCCCCGGACGCGATCGCCCGTCGGCTCGAGGTGGCCGAGGACGAACTCGCGGCTCGCGACGAATTCCATCATCAGGTGGTCAACGACGAACTTGAACGTGCGCTGGACGAGCTCGAAGCCATAGTTCGCGGCAAGCTGTCAGAATCAAGCTAATGATCAAGCCTCGCGTCGACCATCTTCTTCAGCATTCCGACTCGCATTACGCAGCCGTAGTCCTCGCTGCGCGGCGGGCCCGGCAGATCAACAGCTACTACCAGAGCCTCAGCGAAGGCGGCTACGGCGATTACGCCCCGCCCATGGTTCCGGCCGAACCCGGCAAGGGCGCACTGACCCTGGCGCTCGAGGAAGTGGCCACCGGCAAGCTCAAGTACGAGTACCGCTCGTAGGTCCCGGTCCGGGCGTCGCGCCCACCACGGAGTAACCCGCAATGGCGAAGATCCTGCTCGGCGTAAGCGGGGGGATCGCGGCCTACAAGGCAGTCGAGTTCGTACGGCTGGCGACAGGAGCCGGACACTCGGTTCGTGTCCTGATGACCGCTGCCGCCCGCAAGTTCGTCGGACCGGACACGTTCGAGGGGATCCTCGGCGCTCCGGTCCTGACCTCCGAGTTCGAGAAGGATCCAATGCGCGGAGCCTTTCCCGGCGAGCCGCTGCCGGAGCATGAGCCGATCGGGCACCTCGCCGTCGCCGAGTCTGCGGACGTTTTCCTCGTTGCGCCGGCTTCCGCCAACACGATCGCCAAGCTGGCGACGGGCCAGGCGGACTCGATCCTTACCACCGCCTTTCTCGCATTCGATGGACCGCGCCTCGTGGCTCCGGCGATGAACGAGCGCATGTACCTCTCGGAGACGACCGCCTCGAACCTTGACCGGCTTCGGGAGATCGGGGTCGAGGTGATCGATCCCGGCGAGGGCAGACTCGCCTCGAAGGGCGAATCGGGCGTCGGTCGGTTGCCCGAGCCGGCCGAACTGCTCGAGCGGGTCGAAGCGGCCCTCGACCAGGAGAGAACGAGGGACCTCGATGGACTCAGGGTTCTGGTCACCGCGGGTGGAACGCGGGAGGGGATCGACCCGGTCCGCTACATCGGCAACCGCTCCTCGGGGCGGATGGGTCTCGCCCTGGCCGAGCGGGCGCGGAAGAGAGGAGCGGAGGTGACGGTGATCTGCGCCAACGTGAACCTGCCGGCCCCGGCCGGGGTCAAGAGGGTTGACGTGGAGTCCACGGTCGATCTCGCCAGGGCCTGCCGGGAACAGTTTCCCGCCCACGACCTTCTGCTGATGGCGGCGGCACCAGCCGATTTCACCGTTGCCGACACATCGAACGAAAAGCTTTCCCGTACCGGCGGTGACTTCACCCTCACCCTGGTGCCGACCGAGGACATTCTGGCCAGCCTTTCGGCAAACCGCATCGAAGGCCAGACTGTGGTCGGTTTCGCGGCCCAGCACGGCGGCGATGCGATCGGGCGGGCGAGGCAGAAACTGGAGCGCAAGGGCGCCGACATGATCGTGCTCAACGACGTCTCGGACCGGACGATCGGTTTCGACTCCAGCGAGAACGCGGTCACCCTGGTCACCGAGGGTGGCGAGCAGGAGGTTCCGAAGGCTCCGAAGACCGAGATTGCCGACCGGATCATCGACCGGGCGGTCGAGCTCCGGGCGAAGGACTGACCCGGTCCATGCGGGCCCTGGTGCAGCGAGTGACCCGGGCTGCCGTCAGGGTTGACGGCGAGACGGTGGGGGAGATCGGACCCGGAATGCTGGTCCTGCTCGGCGTAAAGAAGGGGGATACCGAAGCCGAAGCGGCGAAGATCGCCGCGAAGCTCGGGAACCTGAGGATCTTCGAAGACTCGGATGGACGCATGAACGAGCCGCTCGGAGATCGCGAAGTGCTCTGCATCAGCCAGTTCACGCTCTACGGTGACACCCGCAAGGGGAACCGTCCGAGCTGGATCGAGGCGGCCGGAGGGGAGGAGGCCGAACCCCTTTACGACCTCGTAAGCGACATGCTGGGTGCGAAGAAAGGCATCTTCGGTGCCGACATGAAGGTGGACCTCGAAAACGACGGCCCGGTCACTGTGCTCGTGGAGGTGTGACTCTCTCCGCCCCGGCCCGATCAGCGGCCGCCAGGCCGCAGCTCGCGGCTGACGAAGATCCGGGTCACGACCCTGCCTTCCTCATCAAGACCGAGAATCCGCGAACGCCTCTTCGGGAGTCCGGTCACGTCGAAGACATTGTTCTTCAGTTCGATCGGGCCGAAACCATCGGACTCGAACCGGAGTGAAGCCACTTCGTCGGAGACCAGGCCGAGCATCGTTCGCGGCTGACCGGCACCGGGGTTGGTGATCACGGTCAGGCCCCGTCTTTCGATGCGGCCGAGCGGACCGCAGCTTCCGCCGCGGTTGCGGTCGTAGACGATGCAGATCCACCCGTTCATCGACACCACCGACGCCTTCTGGCCGCCGTCGGTGGTCGTCACGCCCCAGCCTGCGATCTCGCGGGGTGACTGGATCATCCGGCGCCGGAAAGTTCCATCCAGCGCACCGGGCGGAGGGCGCTCGGGTCTGGTAGCCGTTGCTGCCAGCCAGAACTTGAGCATCTCGGGCATCTCGGCGAAGCGTTCATCGGTCATCGGTTCAAGCACCGCGAACTCCTCGAGCCCGTAGCCGGTCTGGTCAACCGAGAGTCCGGCGTTCCGGTCGATTCCCCAGATGCGCTCAAGACGGTCGACGGGACTGACCCCCGTGGCGGCCCAGGAAACGCCCCCGAGAAGCGCCAGCGCTGCCAGAAGCGCGGAAAATCCGCGCAAAGTGAACCGGCGGGCCCGGCGACGGACCGGTTTCATCGGAGGTGCCGGTGCAGTCGAAATGATCCGCGCCATCAGATCGGCGGGCGGCTGCTGATCTTCGCCGGTCGGGTTTGCTGCGGCCAGTCGTTCCATTGACTTCATGTCCGGTCCACCTCCGGGGAGGGTTTGACTTCCTGAAAACGAACGGTCTCGCCCAACGCCTCCTCGAAGCGCCTGCGGGCCCGGTGCAGACGGACCCGGAACGTTGCCGGACGGATGCCAAGTGATTCGGCAGCTTCCTTCGGGGTCAGTTCCTCCCAGGCGACCAGGAGAAGTGCCTCCCGGTCCAAAGGTTCCAGCGAAGCAAGCGCGCGATCGATGTCGGGGCTGAGGGAATCGACGATGAAGTCGGGGACCTGCTCGGTCGCGATCTCGATCGTCGACGGATCCACGGGAGCCACGGCGGAGTCACGCAACTCCGCCAGGAGAAGATTGCGGGCAGTCGCGAGAAGCCAGGGACGGCATGCGTCCGGGTCAAGGATGTCGAGCCGTTTCCAGGCAATCGAGAGGGATTCGGCCGCAATTGCGGCCGAATCCCGGCTTCCACGCCTCCGGGCAAATGCTTCGATAAGCCCGTAGTGAGCGAATACCCTCTCGAATCGCTTCTCTGGACTGTCCTTGTCCATGCTCACTGAGTGAGTATGCGCAAAACGCCCTCGAGCGTTACCCGAAAGCGCAAAGAGCGCCCTTTCGCTGACTTGATGAACGGGCTATACTGGTAAGTGCTTTTCCCCTTCAAGCTGTGTCGAAAAGTGGGCCTTGCCCGCTTTTTTTTGGCCCTCAAGCCGGAATCTGACCGATGAAACCCACCCCCCAGGACATAGAGGCACGTCTCGCGGAAGTCGATCCCGAAATCGAGTTTCTGGCTCTGGAAAGCGCCGGGGGCGACATGCTGCGTCTTTACATTGACCGTCCCGGCGGAGTCAACCTCGAAGTCTGCCAGCAGGTCACATCGGGTCTGCAGGAACTGCTGAACCATTACTCGCTCGAAGTCTCTTCACCGGGACCCGAACGGCCCCTGACCAAACCGGCTCATTTCGAGCGTTTCGCTGGCCGTCGCGCAAAGGTTTCCACTTCCGAGCCGCTTGAGGGACGCAGGAACTTCACCGGAACCATTGCCGGGGCAGGGGAAGGCGGAATCGTCCTCGAAACGGACGGCCAGAAATTCGATATCCCGTACGCGAGCATCGAGCGTTCGCACCTCGCGCCAGAAATCCCACAAGGAGCAGCCAAGTGACCCAAGAGATCGTCGACGCAGTTCGAGTCCTCGAACAGGAAAAGGGGATCGCCGCCGACACCCTGATGGACGCGCTCGAGGACGCGCTGCTCTCTGCCTACCGCAAGAGCCCGGGTTCGGCCAAGTACGCCCGTGTCGACCTCGATCACGAGACCGGTGACTTCCGGGTCTTCGAGCTGATCCTGCCCGCCGAACTCGAAGAAAAGCTGCTCGAAGAAGCAGCCGCCGAGCAGGAGCGGACGATCAACCCCGAGACCGGTGAGTACAACGAGCCGGAAGAGCCGGAGATCGATCCCGAGGTCCTCGAGCCGTACGCGGATCAGATCGAGACCCGTGACGTGACCCCCGACGACTTCGGCCGGATTGCCGCCCAGACCGCCAAACAGGTCATCTACCAGCGGATCCGTGAAGCCGAGCGCCAGATGATGTACGAGGAGTACCGCGACCGGGTCGGCGAGCTGATCACCGGCCTGATCCAGCAGTCGGACAAGCGGTACACACTGGTCCAGCTGCGGGAGCGTGTCGAGGCGCTGCTGCCGAAGTCCGAGCAGGTCTACAGCGAGCGCTATGACCACGGCATGCGGGTCAAGGCCGTCATCACCGACGTTTCAGAGTCCACCAAGGGTCCGAGCATCGTCGTTTCGAGACGCAGTCCGGAGCTGATCAAGGGACTGTTCGAACTCGAGGTACCCGAAATCGCCGACAAGCTGGTCGAGATCGTCGGAGTCGCCCGGGAACCGGGCTACCGCTCGAAGATCGCCGTCGTCTCCCACGCCGACGGCGTCGACCCGGTCGGCGCCTGCGTCGGGCCGCGTGGATCGCGGGTCCGCATGGTCGTCTCCGAACTGCGCGGCGAGAAGATCGACATCATTCCTTACAACGAGGAGCCCGCACGGTTTGTGGCCAAGGCACTCTCGCCGGCCCGGGTCCGCGAGGTCCTGGTCGACGACGAAGAGATGCAGGCCACCGTGGTCGTGCCCGACGACCAGCTTTCGCTGGCGATCGGCCGTGACGGGCAGAACGCCCGCCTCGCCGCCCGCCTCACCGGCTGGCGGGTTGACATCAAGTCCGAGAGCGAGTTCGCCCGCGAGGAAAGTGAACACGAGTACGAGGGCGAGGAAGAGTTCGACGGCCGCTGCATGGCGGTGCTCTCCAGCGGCCGCCGCTGCCCGAATGCCGGGGTCGGCGGATCCACCTACTGCGGGCTGCCGCAGCATCAGGCCCTCTCACGCTTCTCGACCAACCACGTCCAGGTCCTCTCCTCGCTCAGCGACGAGGACATCGCACTGCTCGCCGATCCCGATTCGGACGAGTCCGCAGTCGAGGCCATCGTCACCGCCGCAGAGGCCGACTTCGTCGAGCCGAGCGACGAGGAAGTGACGGCGCCGGAAGCTGCGGTCGAAGAGGCCGAGGCCGAGGAAGAAGCCGGCGAGGAACTGGCGGCGGCCGAGGAGGTCGAGGCCGAAGCGGACCTTGAAGAGGCCGAAGCGGCGGAGCTCGAGACCGGGGCCGCCGAAGTCGTGGCCGAGG
>DAIQCC010000030.1:0-16298 GCA_036780865.1 Solirubrobacterales bacterium
CGCCCTTCTCCAGCATCTCGTAGAGGCGGTGGACGCCGGTGGTGGTTTCCTCGGTGACGCCCTTGATGCCCTTGGCGATCTCGGTCCACTTCTGCGGATCGGCCGCCAGCGAGTCGATGAGGGTCTGGAGGACCACGCGGAACTCTTCGGAGTCGGCTCCTTCGGGGTTCGGCACGGCGCCGGCCTTCTCGAATTCGACTCCCTTGTGGATCAGCAGGGTCGCGTCACCGCCGTCGTCAAGCAGCATGTTCGGGCCGACCGAGCCATCGGCGCCGGGCTCCGGCCACGTGAGGGCCTGCTCGGTGCACCACCAGTACTCCTCCAGGGTCTCGCCCTTCCAGGCGTAGACCGGAACACCCTGGGGATCTTCCGGGGTGCCGTTCGGACCCACTGCCACGGCGGCGGCAGCATGGTCCTGAGTCGAGAAAATGTTGCAGCTCGCCCAGCGCACGTCGGCTCCAAGTTCAACCAGCGTCTCGATCAGTACCGCGGTCTGGATCGTCATGTGGAGCGAACCGGTGATCCGGGCGCCGGCCAGTGGCTTTGAGTCGGCGAACTCACGACGCGTCGCCATCAGGCCCGGCATCTCGTGCTCGGCCAGACGAATCTCGTTGCGGCCATATGCGGCCAGCGAAAGGTCGGCGACCTTGAAGTCCTGGGTTGCTGTGGCGGTTTCGGTCATCTCTGCGGGTTTCTCCTGAGAGTTGTGGTGACGAGTCACGCTACCATTCTTCGCCTATGGGATCGTCGGAACGCACCGAAAGGCTTGCAGCCTCACCCGACCTTTTCGAGAACCGGTTTCTGAATTTCTTCTCGAGGGTCCATCCGGTGGTTCCCCTGCTCATCTACGGGCCGATCATCGGATTTCTCGTCTGGCTGGGCCTCGACCGGGGTCTCTCCGCGCCTTCCACGATCGGGCTTTTCGTGGCCGGACTTGCCATCTGGACGCTTTCCGAGTACTGGCTTCACCGCCTTCTCTTCCACTGGACACCGAAGTTCAAGGGCGGCGACAAGATCAATTTCATAATTCACGGGGTTCACCACGACCATCCCAACGACAAGATGCGACTGGTCATGCCGCCCGCAGCCAGCATTCCGCTGGCGCTCATCTTCTATGCCGCGTTCATGCTGATTTTCGGCTCTCCGACAGGTTTCGCCTGCTTTGCGGGTTTCCTGACCGGCTATCTCGCCTACGACTACACGCACTACTACCTTCATCACTTCGTGCCGAAGTCGAAAATCGGCAAGAGAGTGCGGGAGCACCACATGCGGCACCACTTCCAGGACCACCACTACGGTTACGGGGTTTCGACCCCCTTCTGGGACCACATTTTCCGCACGGTTCCGCGGTCTCGCAGGGCTGACCGGGAAAACTAGAAAAAAGCACCGGTCGAGCTGAAACTTTTCGTGTTCGCTGGTGTTTTTGAAGTACAGATCAAATAGCCAGTACTGACCGGCATCTTCGGTTTCGCATGAAACCGGCCTTGCCAGACGGTGAAGATCGGGGGATCGAACCGTCGCATGTCAGCGCCTTCAGGTCGCTGCGTTGCCGTTTCAGAAACAGGGTTGTCGGGAGCGACCCTGAATTCGGCATCTAAACGCAACAAAACGCAAGGACCTCATGACCCTTAGAACCAGTCGTGCCCTGAAGGCAACCCTGATCGCAGCCATCTTTGCGCTGGCAACTTTCGGCTTCACCGCATCGGCGGGAGCCACCGTCTCCTCGACGAACTGTCTCGCCAACCCCCTGGGTGCGGCAACCGGCTACACGGAGTTCGTCCAGACCAATGGGTCTCGCGGAGCCGAATCGGAAGGCGCGATTGCCTACGGAGGAAACCTCGCTGCCTCGGGTATGACCGTTGGCACCCACCTGACCAATCCCCCGTACACCAACTCCTGGCCCACGCTGGTCGTGAACGGAACTTCCAACTCGTTCAATCTCCAGCGCGGCAGTGCCTGGACCCCCGGACTGACCGGATACATCAACTACAACGGTGGCGGCTCGCAGCTCTCGTCAGCCCCGGTCGACTTTTCGTCAGCCTTCAGCGGCCTCACGGCACGGTCCTCGAACCTCGCGTCCGCCACACCCACCGGCTCCGCCTCGGTCATCAACACGAACGGTTCGAACCCCGCCGGCATCTCGCTTGGCGGTAACGCCCTGTATCTGAAGGGAACCGACTCAACCCTCAACGTCTTCTCCGTGACACCGTCGATGCTGACCGGAAACGTCGCGGTCCTGATCGAGGTTCCGGTCGGTTCGACGGCGCTGATCAACGTTCCGGGCACAAACGTCCAGATCGACGGCAACATGTACTTCCGCCAGGGCATCGGCGGCAGCTGGACCCAGGCCCAGGATTCCGCGACGGCCACCCAAAACAAGAACACCCTCTGGAACTTCGCTGACGCGACTTCGGTTGGCCTCAACACCGGCTCCGCCTTCGGCGGAACGATCCTCGCGCCGAAAGCCCACGTGAACGCCTACAACGTCGGTCACAACATTGGCCAGGTAATTGCGAAGAGCTTCGAGTCAAACCGCGAGACCCACCACGCTCCGTTCGCCGGCTGTCTTCCGGACGTTCCGGTCGGCCCGACTGGACCGACTGGCCCGACCGGATCAACGACGCCATCTGACGGGCCGTCCAGAGAATGCGTCGATGCTTTCGGCACCGGTTACATCGGATTCAAGATCGATGACGTGAACGAGAATTCGCTGAACGGGAGCTACACGGATCCGTCAACCGGATTCAGCGTGACGATCAGCAACACCAACACCTCCCTCCACACGTTCAACTATGTGTCGTCGTGGCCGGCCAACGTAATCGTCAAGGGTGGGCCCAGCCAGGGTCAGCTCTACTCGCCCCCGGCAACCAGCGGCAACGGCCTCCACCCGCCGGTGAACCCGAACAACGGTCAGTACTACGGGATCAGCCACATCACCTTCTGCTGGAACCCGACCGGCCCCACGGGCCCGACAGGTCCGACTGGCCCGACCAGTCCGACTGGCCCGACCGGTCCCACCACTCCGACCGGCCCCACCGGCCCGACCGGCTCGACCGGTCCCACAACCCCGGACAAGCCGAAGCTGAAGATCTCGAAGATCGCCGACAACCCGGAGGTCGTCGAGGGCAGCTTCGTCACCTTCACGATCTCGGTCAAGAACTGGGGCACCGGCAGCTCCGGCAACGTGGTCGTCTCGGACAACGTTCCCTCCGGCCTTGACATCGTCCAGGTCGACGCTCCCTGCACCTACGGGGGCCAGAGCGTGACCTGCGTCGCGGGAACTCTGGCTCCCGGCCAGAGCGTGACCTACAAGATCAAGGTCAAGACCACCCTGCCGACCGCAACGGTCTCGACCCAGAACGAACAGCTGACCATCTACAAGGTCGAGAAGCAGATCTCGATGCAGGCTGGAAGCACCGTCAACGAATCGATCGCCTGCAACCCCGGCGACCTGATCTCCGACGCCGCCGTCCGGATCGACCACATCGACCAGGGCACCGGCGACGCAAACGACATCGAGATCCACAGGCTCGAATCGGACTCGACCGGCAGCTACCGGACCACTGTGACCAACCACGCCACCGGCCAGGCACAGCTCAAGCTGTTTGCCGTCTGCCTGCCCGGCAAAACGACCGAGGGTCGCAGCCTGACCGTGGGCCCGCCGGTCACCGAGACCGTGGTGCTCACCCCGGGCATCCATGACATCAACCTCGAATGCGCTGTCGGCTCAACCCCGATCGCTCCAGGGGTCGATGTCTCTGGCGGCCGCGCCCTGATCCTGGCCAGCGCTCCGGTCGGAGACACCGGCCGCAAGCTGACCGTGAAGATCAGTGGTGGCAGCACAACCGTGAAGGCAAGCATCCGCTGCCTCCAGAACAAGACCACCGAACTGAACGGCGTGAGTACCGATCTCGTCTTCACCAAGGTGACCAAGCCGATCTCGGTCGGTGCCGGGGAGAAGGCGACCGAGTCGCTGATCTGCGGCGAGAACGCGAAGGGCATCGTCGGCGGCTGGGAGTTCGAGGATGGCCTGGTTCCTCTCGGCAACGATCCGCAGCCCAAGAGCCGCGTGTTCTACGTCTGGAATCCGACCTCGCACCCGCTGACGGGCACGCTCTACCTGCTCTGTCTCGAGGCGCGAACCGGTTCCTCCAC
The DNA here is from genome assembly GCA_036780865.1 of Solirubrobacterales bacterium. GTDB lineage: Bacteria > Actinomycetota > Thermoleophilia > Solirubrobacterales > 70-9 > 67-14. The sequence continues at coordinate 4,156 of DAIQCC010000030.1, forward strand.
CCCGGTCGGCGAGAAGACCTACGTGAACACCGCGACGGTCAGTTCGACAACGACCCAGGATTCCGGGGCCGTGCTCTCTGATGACGCCACTGTCAAGGTGACCCGCGCCAGCAGCCTGGCCGCCGGCCCGACCATCTACAGCGCCAGCCTGAAGGGTGCCGGCCTGCTCGTCGGCTTCAAGTCGGCGACCCGGGGCGGCAAGGTGATCGTCGCGCTTCCGGCCAGCAACAGGGTGGTCGGCAAGAGCGGCTACCGCCTCAGCAAGGCGGGCCTCGGCAAGGCCAGGGTGAGGATCAAGGGCAAGTTCGCCAAGGCGATCAGGAATGGCAAGGTCAAGCGGGTGAAGGTCAAGGTGGCCTCCACCAACGGCAAGACCAAGGTGAAGATTCTGCGCGTCAAGCGCTAGCTTCACGTCCAGTTGGGCCGCCCCGGCGGCCCGGAGGGCCCCGGTCTCGGAGGGAGATCGGGGCCCTTTGACGTTAAGCAGTGACCCGGTTGGGCGGATCCCTGCCTTCGAGCACTGCGGTCACGTTGGCAGCCACGATCCGGGCCATCTCGTCGCGTGAACTGAAGGTTGCCGATCCGATGTGAGGGGCCAGCGCCACCCGCGGGGCTTCAAGCAGTTCCCGTGGAACGACCGGTTCCCCCTCGAAGACGTCGAGTCCGGCCGCACCAATGCGGCCTTCTTCGAGTGCCTCCGCGAGCGCCATCGAGTCGACCAGGGTGCCGCGTCCGGTGTTGACCAGCACGGCGGTCGGCTTCATCAGGCCGAGCGCCCGACGGTCGATCAGGTGGTAAGTGTCGGGGCCGCCGGGCAGATGGAGGCTGACCAGGTCGGAAAGCTCGAGCAGCTCGTCCAGCTCGACCTGTCGGGCTCCCAGCTTCTCCTCCAGCATCGACTTGCGCTGCCGGGAGGTGTAGACGCGGTGGCCGCGGAAACCGGAGACGAGTTCCATGAACCGGCTGCCGATCCGGCCGGCACCGACCACGCCGATCGTCGCGTCGCTCAGTTCGAAGCCGCGCCAGCGGCGCGGATCCCAACCCTGCCAGGTCCCCTCGCGGAGGTCCCTCTCGGCTCGGGGAAGGTCACGGGCCGCGGCCATCGCCAGGGCGAGGGCCAGTTCGGCGGTCGCATTGGTCAGCGCGTCGGGAGTATTGGTGACGGCTACTTCCCGCTCGGCGCAGGCGGCCAGGTCTACGTTGTCGTATCCGACCCCGAAGTTGGCCACAACCTGAAGCTGCGGACCCGCAGCGTCAAGCAGTTCACCGTCAACCGCGAAGGTGAGGTCGCTGACCAGGGCGTCGGCACCCCGCGCCGCCACGAGCATGTCCGCCCGGCTTGCTGCAAGCCCCAGGGAGTTCACTTCAAACTGCTCCTCAAGTAATCCCCGGCCCGCCGGAAGCAGTTCCCTGAGGATCACGACCTTTGCCCGTTCGCTCACGGGCAGGACGCTACACGGCCGCCGGCTCAGGAGCCGATCGTGAAACAGTGGAGGCCCGGGCCGTGCGACCCGGGCCTCCGAAAGTGGGTACGGATCGGCCTAGAGCAGGCTGAGGTCGGCGACCGCGTTTCGCTCTTCCATCAGCTCAGCCGCGTTCGCATCGATCTTCTCGCGCGAGAAGTCATCGATCTCGAGACCTTCGACGATCGAGTACTCGCCACCGGAGCAGGTCACCGGGAAGCCGGCGATGATGCCCTCGGGGACGCCGTAGGAGCCGTCCGACGGAATGCCCATCGAGACCCAGTCTCCCTCGGGCGTGCCCAGCACCCAGTCCCGGATGTGGTCGATCGCGGCGTTGGCGGCAGAGGCGGCGCTGGAGGCACCGCGGGCGTCGATGATCTCCGCTCCGCGCTTGGCCACCCGGGGGATGAACTCGTCGCGAACCCAGACTTCGTCGTCGACCAGGCCGGGAGCGGGGCTGCCGCCGACCAGCGCGTTGCTGATGTCGGGGTACTGGGTGGCCGAATGGTTGCCCCAGACGGTCATCCGCTTGACCTCGGAGACCGGCTTGCCGAGCTTGTTGGCCAGTTGGGCGATGGCCCGATTGTGGTCGAGGCGCATCATCGCCGTGAAGCGCTCCTTCGGCACGTCCGGTGCGGCCGACTGGGCGATCAGCGCGTTGGTGTTGGCCGGATTGCCGACCACGAGAACCCTGATGTCATCGGCAGCGCCGGCATTGATCGCCTCGCCCTGCGGCTTGAAGATTCCGCCGTTCGCCTCGAGCAGGTCGGCGCGCTCCATGCCGGGACCGCGGGGCCTTGCTCCGACCAGAAGACCGATGTTGGCACCGTCGAAAGCGTCCTTCGGATCGTCGGTGATGCTGATCTTCTCGAGCAGCGGGAAGGCGCAGTCGTCGAGTTCCATGGCGGTGCCCTCGGCGGCCGTCACGGCGGCGGGGATCTCGAGCAGGCTCAGGTGGACCTTGGTGTCGGGGCCGAGCATCTGGCCGCTGGCGATCCGGAAGAGCAGGGCGTAACCGATCTGGCCGGCAGCGCCGGTGACGGTTACCTTGACTGGTGAACTCACGTTCTTCTCCTTGGTTTCTGGGGGCGGGCCCTAGGCCATCGCCTTCTGAAGGTTTTCGTCAATCGAGGCCAGGAACTCCTGGGTGGTCTGCCAGGGCTGGTCGGCATCGATCAGCCGGGCGAGATCCTTGGTCATCTTGCCGCTCTCGACCGTCTCGATGCATACCCGCTCGAGCGTATCCGCGAACTGGCTGACCTCCGGGGTCCCGTCCATGCGGCCGCGGGCCGCGAGGCCCCTGGTCCAGGCGAAGATCGAGGCGATCGGGTTGGTCGAGGTCGCGTTGCCCTTCTGGTGCTCGCGGTAGTGGCGGGTCACCGTGCCATGCGCTGCCTCAGCCTCGACCGTCTTGCCGTCCGGGGTCATCAGGACCGAGGTCATCAGGCCGAGCGAGCCGAAGCCCTGGGCGACCGTGTCCGACTGGACGTCACCGTCGTAGTTCTTGCAGGCCCATACGTAGCCGCCCTCCCACTTGAGGGCGGAAGCGACCATGTCGTCGATCAGGCGGTGCTCGTAAGTCAGGCCGGCCTTGTCGAACTCTTCCTTGAACTCGTCGTCGAAGACCTCCTGGAAGAGGATCATGAAGCGGCCGTCGTAGCGCTTCATGATCGTGTTCTTGGTCGACATGTAAACCGGGTATCCGCGCTCGAGGCCGTAGCGGAAGGAGGCACGGGCGAAATCACGGATCGAGTCGTCGTGGTTGTACATCGCCATCGCAACGCCACCGCCCGGGAAGTCGTGGACATGCATCTCGATCGGCTCGCCTTCGTCCTTCGGGGTGAAGGTCATGGTCAGGGTGCCTTCGCCCTCGACCACCATGTCAGTGGCGCGGTACTGGTCACCGAAGGCGTGGCGGCCGATGATGATCGGCTTGGTCCAGCCGGGTACCAGGCGCGGCACGTTCGAGATCACGATCGGCTCGCGGAAGATGACGCCACCGAGGATGTTTCGGATCGTGCCGTTCGGCGAGCGGTACATCTCCTTGAGGCCGAACTCCTCGACCCGGGCCTCGTCAGGGGTGATCGTGGCGCACTTGACGCCGACCCCGTGCTCCTTGATCGCGTTCGCGGCGTCGACCGTGATCTGGTCGTCGGTGTCGTCCCGGCTCTCGATTCCGAGGTCGTAGTACTTCAGGTCGACATCGAGGTAGGGAAGGATCAGCTGCTCCTTGATGAACGACCAGATGATGCGGGTCATCTCGTCGCCATCCAGCTCGACTATCGGATTGGTCACTTTGATCTTCGACACGACTGGAACTTCCCTTCGATATTCGGCTGAGGTTCTTGCAGGAACCGATGCTATAGAGCGAAACCGGAAGAGGTCGTCAATGGGTAGTTATCCGTGACCCGCCCGGGTTGCCTGTGCGACGATAGGAACATGCCGGATACCGCAGAACCAGCCGCGCACGCGACGCACACCGTCTTCAACCAGTCGACCCCGCTCGAGAACCTGAACCTCTACGAGACGGACCGCCCGCTTCAGGAAGCGGTCCGGCGGGAAGGTGCCGGCTGGGCCGAGGAGCGGATCAGCGCCCTGGGCGAGATCTGTGGCGAGCCCGACACCCTGCTGGCTGGCCGGGACGCAAACGAGTTCCCGCCCCGCCTGAAGGCCTTCGACCGCTTCGGCCACCGGATTGACGAGGTCGAGTTCCACCCCGCCTGGCACCAGCTGATGAGCCTCGGGATCGAGCATGACCTGCATGCCCTGCCCTGGCGCGAACCGGGCGTCGGGGCGAACGTTGCCCGGGCAGCCCTTTTCACCCAGCTCGCGCAGGTCGAGGCCGGAGTCGGCTGTCCGATCTCGATGACCTTCTCGGTGATTCCATCGCTGAGGAACCAGCCGGAAATCGCCGAGGAGTGGGAGCCCCGCTTCACCTCGCTGAAGTACGACGGAAAGCTCCGGCCACCGGAAGAGAAGCCCGGTTGCCTGGCTGGCATGGCGATGACCGAGAAACAGGGCGGCTCGGACGTCCGGGCGAACACCACCCGGGCGGTACCGATGAACGGAGGCGGCCCCGGTGGCGAGTACGAGATCACTGGTCACAAGTGGTTCTGCTCGGCCCCTATGTGCGACGCGTTCCTGGTTCTCGCCCAGACCGACGCCGGCGTCTCCTGCTTCCTGCTCCCCCGCTTCACGCCGGACGGCGGGCGGAACCGCTTTCACGTGCAGCGTCTCAAGGACAAGCTCGGCAACAAGTCGAATGCCTCATCGGAAGTCGAGTTCAGGGGGGCCTGGGCCCGCATGGTCGGTGAGGACGGCCGCGGGATCAGGACGATCATCGAGATGGTCAGCCACACCCGGCTCGACTGCGCGATCGGCTCCAGCGCCGGGATGCGCAACGCGGTCGCCCAGGCGACCCATCACGCAGCGAACCGGTCGGCGTTCGGCCGCAAGCTGATCGACCAGCCGCTGATGGAGAACGTACTGGCCGACCTCTGCCTGGAGTCCGAGGCCGCTACGGCATCCGTGATGCGCCTGGCCCGCGCCTACGACGAGGCGGCCGGTGGCGACGAGGAGGCCGCGCTGCTTCAGCGCCTCGCCACCCCGGTCCTCAAGTACTGGATCTGCAAGCGCGCTCCCTGGCATGCCGTCGAGGCGCTCGAGTGTTTCGGCGGCAACGGCTACGCAGAGGAATCGGGGATGCCCCGCCTGTTCCGGGAAAGCCCGCTGATGTCGATCTGGGAAGGTTCCGGAAACGTCCAGTGCCTCGACGCGCTGCGGGCGATGGTCAAGAGTCCGGCCTCCTACGAAGCGTTCTTCAACGAGGTCGGTGAGGCGGCCGGTGCCGACCCGCGGCTCGACTCCTTCGTCGAAAGGCTCCAGCAGCAGATCACCGGTGACCCGGAAACACTCGAGGTCCGGGCCCGCCGGGTGGTCGAGAGCATGGGTCTCGCCTTCCAGGCTTCGATGCTGGTCCGGCACGGCGATCCGGCGGTGGCCGACGCTTTCTGCGCCTCCCGCCTGGCCGGGGACTGGGGCGAGGCTTTCGGCACGCTCCCGGCAGGCACCGACTTCAAGGCGATCATCGAGCGTTCAACACCTGCCGCCTGACCCGATCGGGCTGCTGCTCACTCCGCCGTCGGGTCGGTCTCGAAGTTCGGGCCCGGGCGTTCCATGATCCGGAAGGATGGCTCGCGAAATCCGAGCTCCCGGTACATGTCATGAGCGTCGACCGTGCCGAGCAGCCAGCGGAGGTCGCGAAGCGGACTGCCATCCACCATCTCGCGGACCAGCTCCCTGCCCAGTCCCCGGCCCCGATGTGGCTCCAGAACGAAGACGTCGCAAAGGTAGGCGAAGACGACTTCGTCCGATACGGCCCGACAGTAGCCGACCGTGGCACCATCCGGGCCGTAGAGACCGACCACCCGGGTCGCCTCGTGGAAGGTCTTCTCGATCAGCCTGCGCGGGCGGCCCTTCGACCAGTACGCCTCGTTCGCGAGGAAGCCACAGACCACGTCGAGGTCGATCCGGTCCGGATCATCGTCGAGTCCATAGCCTCCTTCGGGTGCCTGTTTCACGAAGGAAGTTCCGCAGGCAGGCTGACCCAGTTGCGGGAGAGCCGGCGGGTCATCGCCTCGGCGAGCCGGATCCCGGACTCGACGGTGTCGAAGTCGACGTTCTCCGAGACATCGTTCGGCCAGTGATAGTTGGCCGGCTGCTTGTGTTCGGTACAGGAGCAGATCGAGACGACCGGGTACCCGGCGGCCAGCGCTTCAAGGCCGTCGGTGCCGTTGCGGATTCTCAGGTTGGGCATCAGTTCTATGTCCTCCTCTTCAGCCGTGCAGTCGGCGAGGATCAGAGCCTCCTGCGGGTACTCGAACATCCTGAGGAAGCCCTCACCACGCAGCACGGTCAGGTGGGGCGAGCCGATCGTGTCGAGGTTGATGAAGAAGGTCGAATCGACCGGCAGCTGGGGGAAGTGTCGCTCGCCGAAGGCCTTCATGCCTTCGCTGAAGGACTCCTCGGAACCGGTCGAAAGGAGGATCAGCCTGAGGCCCTCCGGCGGATCGGCGAGGAAGCGGCGGGCCAGTTCGAGCAGCGCGATGACCGCCGTTCCGTTGTCGTTGGCTCCCGGGACAACGCTGCGAAGTCCGATGTCCACCATCGAAGCGGTCGAAGCGGCGGAGACGACCGCTCCCGCACCGGCCAGCCTGCGACTGCCGGTCAAGCCTCCGAGAGCGCTCAGCAGCGGGCCGCCGATCACCGGGGCCATCAGCATCGGCGACGTGTCTAGATGCTTGAAGGCTCCGGTCTTCGAAACCAGGTCGGGAATGCCGGGGTGGAAGACCAGCCCCTGATTCGCTGCGTCGTGGTGTGAAACGAAGACGACGGTCCGCTCGGCCTCTGGGTCACCCAGTTCACAGACCACGTTGAAGGTGTCGCGTTCGGGCAGAAGCCTGCGCAGGTAGCGCGGCCTGGGAGGAAAGTCCGTCGCGATGGCCGCGGCCCCGGCGACGCCGAGGAAGACGCCCGCCAGCCGCCGGCCCCGGAGCGCGGCGACACCGCCGGTCAGCCCGAGGCTCGTGCCGATTCCGATCGGCCACCAGTAGGTGCCATGCGCCCTCTCGGTCTCGACCCGGGCCGTCGCGCCAAGCGCGGCCAGTTCCCTGACCAGCCACTCGGCGGCATCACGTTCGCCCTCGGATGCGGATGGCCGGTCGATCCGCTCCAGTTCCTCCAGCTTCTCGCGCAGCCAGGCCTGGTCCGCTTCGCCATGCGGGGCGGCGAGTTTCATCCGGCCTTCATCTGACATGGCCGCGGACGATATCCGCTGGCCGCTCCCTGCCCGGTGATGCATCTCCATACGATGTGGACGTGTTCGGTGGTGGCAGCTCGATAACCCTCTTCCGCGTGGCCGGGATCCGGATCGCGGTCGACTGGTCGTGGTTCCTCTTCCTGTTCATCGTGATCGTCTGGCTGTCAGGGTTCTACGGAGACGTGCTAGACGAACCGGGAAGCTCGAGTGCCTACACGCTCGCGGTTCTCAGCGCGGTCGGCTTCTTCGGCTCGATCCTCCTCCACGAGCTCGGGCACGCGTTTGCGGCCCGCCGCAGTGGCATCGGGATCAGGACGATCCGACTCTGGCTGTTTGGCGGCGTGGCCGAAATGGAGCAGGAATCGGACAGCCCCGGAACCGAGTTCAAGGTCGCGATCGCGGGCCCGGTGGTGACCCTGTTGATCGCAATCGTGCTCTGCGTGATCGGAGTCCAGGCCGCCGGAGCCGACAGTTTCCGCGATGCCCTGGAGATGCGGGTGACCGCCGACACGACGGGCGCGATCACGATGATCGCCTGGCTGGCCGCCGTCAACATCCTCGTCCTCGGGTTCAACCTGCTGCCCGCCTTCCCGATGGACGGCGGTCGCATCGTCAGGGCGATCGCCTGGAAGATCACCGGCAAGCGTGGCGCGGCAACCCGCTTCGCCGCCGGTCTGGGGCGGATTTTCGGCTTTATCTTCATCGGCCTCGGAATCGTCTGGGCGCTCGGCGGCAACGTGTTCAGCGGGCTCTGGCTGGCGATGATCGGCATCCTCGTGAACGGTGCCGCCGGGGCCGCCAGCCGCAGTACGGTCGCCGAGCGGCTCGAGGGCCGGACCGTGGCCGAGGTGATGGACGCAGAACCGGTCGCCATACCGGGCGATCTCGACTGTGCCCGGGCAATGGAGGAGTACTTTCTGCGCTTCGGCTGGTCGTGGTTCCCGGTAATCGACGGCTCGGGTGCCTTCATCGGCATGGCTCTTCGGGACCGGATCGAGGCGGTCCCCGAAGTGGAGCGGGCCAACACCCTGGTCGGCTCGCTGGCCGAACGGGACCCGTCGCTGGCGGTGGACCGGGGGGCCGGTCTCGACACCCTGCTGGGCAACCCTCACCTGCGCCGGTTCGGTGCGCTGATGGTGATTGACGAGCGCGGCCAACTGGCCGGAGTGATCACCGTCGAGCAGCTCGGACGGGCCCTCCAGAGCCGAAATCCGGCCTGAACGCAACCTCTTTCGCCAGTCCATAGACTCGGTATCTGGCACTAGCAATTGCGACATTTCTGATCGCCCTCGCCCTGATCGCGAGTGAGCGGGTACATCGCACCAAAGTCGCCCTGCTCGGAGCTGCCATCGTCGTTCTCTTCGTCGGCGACTACAACCAGGAACTGGCGATCGAGTCCGTCGAGTACGGGACGCTCGGCCTGCTGGCTGGAATGATGGTGCTGGTCTATCTGACCAGCCAAAGCGGCATCTACGACTACATCGCTGTCAAGGCCGGTCAGATCTCGCGGGGAAATCCGTTCCTGCTCGTGGTGATGCTGTCGATAACCGTCACGGTTCTGGCCGGCTTCCTGGACAACCTGACCACGATTCTTCTGATGGTGCCGATCACCTTCCTGCTGGCCGACACCCTGGACATCAACCCGATGCCGCTGGTCCTGATCCAGGTGATGGCAGCGAACATCGGTGGCGCGGCAACCCTGATCGGTGACCCGCCGAACATCATGATCGGCAATGCGGCCGGGCTCAGCTTCAACGATTTCCTCGTAAACAATCTGCCCGGTGTGTCGGTGATCCTGGCGGTGATCACAGTCGGCCTCTACTTCGCCTACCGGAGCCAGATACAGGTGGACGAGCGGGACCGCAAGTTCGTGATGGAACTCGACGCTGCCGCTTCGATCCGGGACAAGGCCGAGCTCAAGCGGACGATGCCGGTGCTGCTCGGCACCATTCTCCTTTTCTTCATTCATCAGTACATACACATTGAGCCGGCCACGGTCGCCCTCACTGGTGCGGCGGTGGCCCTGATGGTCACCCGGATCCCGATCGAGAAGGCGCTGGAAAACATCGAATGGACGACGATCTTCTTTTTCATCGGCCTCTTCGTGATGGTTGGAGCGCTTGAGGTGACGGGGGCCATCGACAAGGTGGCAGACGGGATCAACAGCGTGACCCAGGGAAACCGCAATGCCGAGCTGGTCGGAATCATCTGGACTTCCTCGATCATCGGCGGGATAGTCGACAACATTCCTCTGACTGCGGCGATGATCCCGGTGGTCGATGAGATTCAGGGGGGCTCGCAGGACAACGCCTACTGGTGGGCCCTTTCGCTCGGTGCCTGCTTTGGTGGCAACCTGACCCTCATCTCGGCGGCCTGCAACATCGCTGCCGCCGGCATGGCCGAAAGGGCCGGGCGGCCGATCGGGTTCTGGCAGTTCTTCAAGGTCGGCTTCCCGGTGACTCTGGTTTCGACGGTGATGGCTACCGGCTACATCCTGCTGAGGTACGGCTGATGTCCTTCGAACCGGCTAGTTTTTTCGAGGTGGTGAGTTGGCAGACCAGATAGTCAGATCGGTCATCCGGGAGGTCAAACCCCTGAAGACCAGCGATCCGGTGGGGTACGCGGCGAGGCTCGTGATCGAGTCGGGGCTGCCGGCCCTGCCCGTCGTCGACGAGCACGGCGACTACGCCGGCCTGTTCGGCGAGCGGGAGTTCATGACCGCGGTCTTTCCCGGTTACGTCGGCACCCTGATGAGCGCCCGGATGATCCGGCGTTCCCTCGACGAGACGATCGAGAGGCGGATCGGCAGCCAGGAGGAGCCGGTCCGGGCCTACCTGACCACCGATCCGGTCCTGGTCGAGGATGACTACGCCGACACCCAGCTCGCCGAGACCTTCCTTCACCACCGGGTAATGGTGGTTCCAATCGCCACCGAGGGACGCGTCCACGCGGTCGTGCCTCGAAGCGACTTCTTCCAGGCGATCTACGAACGGGTCGCCGATCTGGCGGAAGACTTCGGCGACTAGAGCCAGTCGTTCTCGACGAGGAGCTCCGCCACCTGGACGGCGTTGGTGGCGGCCCCCTTGCGGAGGTTGTCGCCGGCCAGCCACAGGTTGAGCGTCCGCTCCTGGCCGGGATCCCGGCGGATGCGCCCGACCAGGGTTTCGTCGATACCGGCTGCATCGAGCGCGGTCGGGTACTCGCCGGCGGCCGGATTGTCGACCACGATCACGTTCTCTGCTTCAGCGAGGATCTCCCGGGCCCGATCGGGGCTGAGGTCTTCACGGGTTTCAATGTTCAGCGACTCGGAGTGACCGGTGAACACCGGCACCCTGGCGCAGGTCGCGGAGATCTTCACGTCGTCGCCGAGGCCGAGGATCTTGCGGGTCTCGGCCATCACCTTGCGTTCCTCGGTGGTGTAGTCGTCACCGTCCTTGAAGGTCTCGACCTGAGGGATCACATTGAAGGCGATCTGGTGCGGGTAGACCGCCGGTTCGGACACCGGATCACCGGCAAGGACCTGGCCGGCCTGGACCGTCAGCTCCTCGATCGCCTTCTGGCCGGTACCGGATACGGCCTGGTAGCTGGAGAGGATCAGGCGCTCGAGTCCGGCCTCCCGATGGAGCGGTGCGAGCACCAGCATCATCACCATGGTGGTGCAGTTCGGGTTCGCGATGATCCCCTTGTGGCCCTTGGCGGCCTCGGGATTGACTTCGGCCACGACCAGCGGCACGTCCTCGTGCATGCGCCAGTAGGAGGTGTTGTCGACCACCACGGCGCCCGCCTCGACCAACTTCGGGGCCCACTGCGCGCTGACCGATCCGCCGGCGGAGGAGATCAGGATGTCGATTCCCGAGATGGTGTCGTCGCCGGGGACGACACAGGAGAGCTCGCGGTCGCCGAATGGAACCCGCTTGCCGGCCGACCGCTCGGAGGCGAACGGCACGATGTCGCTGGCCGGGAAGTTCCGCTCGGAGAGGATCTCGAGAATGGTCGAGCCGACCGCTCCTGTGGCGCCAAGGACGCCGACCCTGTAGCTGGAATCAGCCATGATCAGGAGGGAGTGACCTGACGGTGTTCGCCGGTCGAGTCTTCGGTCAGAATCTGGTCCTCACCGAGGTCAAAGGCAGAGTGCAGCGAGCGGACCGCCTCGGGAACCTGGTCGGCCTGGATCACACAGGAGATCCGGATCGATGAGGTGGAGATCATCTCGATGTTGATCTCCTTCTCGCCGAGCACCTCGAAGACCTTGGCGGCGACGCCGGGGTGGCTTCGCATTCCGGCACCGACGATCGAGACCTTGCCGATCTGCTCGTCGGTCCTTACTTCCTGGCTGATGGCACCGAGACCGGCGATCGCATCCCTGGCGGTCTGGAGGTCACCCGTCTCCACGGTGAAGGACAGGTCGGCCAGCGCCCCTTCGTGAACTGGCTCGTTCTGGATGATCACGTCGACGTTCACATTCGCGTCGGCCAGGGCACCGAAGATCCGGCCGGCGATTCCCGGCTCGTCCTTGACCCCGATGACGGTGACGCGAGCTTCGTCGGTCGAGTGTGTGACGGCTGTGATTATCGGTCGTTCCATGGTTTCGCTTTCGGGAAGTACGAGGGTACCGGGCAAGTCTTCAAAACTGCTTCGGCAGTGGATCGGGATGCTGTAGTTGCGGGCGTATTCGACCGAGCGCAACTGGAGCACGCCGGCGCCGGAGGCGGCCATGTCGAGCATCTCCTCGAAGGAGACGACCGGCAGCTTGCGGGCGTCGGGGACGATGCGCGGGTCGGCGCTGAAGACGCCGGTCACGTCAGTGTAGATCTCGCAGAACGCCGAAACAATAAAAACAACCAAGACCACCGCGGTCGTGT
>DAIQCC010000031.1:0-9395 GCA_036780865.1 Solirubrobacterales bacterium
CCCGCTCGACAGCAACCTGGTGAGGATCCCTCCTGCCGGAGTCATCGGCCCGCGTATCCGCCTCAAGGCCCGTGGCCACGCGTCGCGAGAGCCGCAGTTGATCGACACACTCGTTCCGGGCAACCCGGTACAGCCATGGCTTCATCTGAAAGTCCTCGTCGTGCGGCATCGACGTCATTGCCTTTGTCATCACGTTCTGAAGGACGTCCTTGGCTTCCTCGGGGCCGACCATCGCCGAGCAGAATCGGTAGATCGGCTGGTGGTATCGCCGGAAAAGCTCGTCGCAGGCCGACGAGTCCCCTCCGGTAATCCGGGCTGCCAGCGCCTGGTCGCTCAACAGGCGACCTGGCAGTCCGAGCCGATCGGTCCGGACCCTTCGGGTTGATTCAGACATCTCTTTCAGAACCCTTTCAGGCAGAAAACGATCCGGTAGAGAGAAAGTAAGGACCTTTCGAATAATCTGCCAGCCCTATGTCCGAAACGCCAGACGACCGCCAGCCAGCCAGGGACGGAAAGCTCCCCCGGCTCGCAATCGGTGTGGTGATCCTGGGAGTCCTCGTCTCGCTTGCGATCTACGGGCTTTCGCATGTTCCCGGCAGCGGTTCGCTCGAGATCGACTGGGACACCAGCGAGGAGATCGCTTCACCGCCCGCGAAGGAAGTCGGCACAGGCACACTCGCGGTCGGCCGGACCAGCCTTTCCGCCCTTGCGCCCAACGAAGATGGAGTGCTCCTCTACCGGGTCGCGGGAGTCGTCCGGGTGGCCTCAGGCGGCCGCAAGCCGACCCGCGTCCGTTGCGACGTGACCTCCAGGGCGGCGGGTGACACCAAGATGGCGAGGTCGGTGAAGCTGCGCGCGGCATGGCCGAAGCCCAGTGATGATCTTCAGCTGCAGGAGGTTCCGGAGACCAGCCTGGTCAAGTTCGACAACGGCGACAGCAAGAAGATCGACCTGCCGATCCGCGACGTCGCCCAGCGCTACGTCGACATCACAGCGCCGGTCACCGTCGACTGGGTCGGCTACATCGAGGATGACCAGTACTGGATCTGGCGAATGACCGAGGGAACAGGGGCCGGCACCGCGACCCTGCCCTGGCTGGTCATCTTCGAAGCCGAGAATCGCCCGAAGGGCCTGATCTCCTGTGCGGCCACGATCGGGGGCGAGCGCGCCCGGATCGACGTTCCCTTCCGTCAGGAAGAGTGGCCGATCGTCGACGACGAGCCGAACACTGGCGATGCCAGCGGCACCGGCGACGTCTCAAACGTCGAATAGCGGACGGGCGAAGTGTCAGTCGGAGTTCTCGACCGGAGCTTCGAGGAAGTCCGGACCTTCCTTCGCGCCACCGACCTTGTTGAGAACCGGATTGGCCGGTTTCGCCTCCATCCGTTTCGGGTCGAGCGGAACGCAAAGTGAAACTGCCTCTTCCGGACTGAGATCGCCGTTCAGCCAGGCCTCTTCGACCTCTTCGTTGGGAAGGATCACCGGCATCCGGTCGTGAACCCGGCTGACCACGTCGTTGGCGTCGGTCGTGATGATCGTGCAGGAGGTGAGCGGTTCACCTTCCCATTCCCGGGACACGGTGAGGCCGGCAAAGGCGAAAGGCTCCCCGCCATCGACCGTGAACCGGACCGGCTGGCGGGGTTCCTTCGGGTTCTCCGCCTTGAGCCATTCGTAGAAGCCGTCGGCCAGTATCAGGCAACGGTTCTTGCTCTTTTTGACCAGCGGTCCGTACGCCTTGCTCTCAAGCAGGCGGTCGTTGCGGGCGTTGATCATCTTGTAGCCCGCCTTCAGGTCCTTCGCCCAGAATGGCACCAGGCCCCAGCGCGACGCGACCGCGGCCCTCTCCCCGGACTCGGGATCGGTGTTGACGGTCAGAACCTCCTGGGTCGGCGCGACGTTGTAACGCCCCAGCCCGGGCGATTCTTCATCCAGCGAGATCTGGAACCGGCTGCCGAGCCGCCGCTGATCGGAAGTGGTGAGTGTGTAACGACCGCACATGGGACCAACCTACACCGGACACTTTGCCGCGCGGCCCAGGCGGACCGCAACGATCCCGATTCCTCTGTTCAGGGATGGCAGGCGCACCCTCCCGGCCAGATAGACCCGACCATCTCTTATGGCGGTCACAGACCCGGCACGCACGCGATGCGCGGAGCCCGCGGCGATCCGCCTGATTCCGCCGTCAGCGAAACGCTGATCAGGCGCCCCATCCGCCCTGAAGCGGGCGATGCCGAAGTCGTCCTGCTTGCGGCCCCGCAGAAGGGAACCTCCGGCCAGAATCCTTTCGCAGCGATCGATCCGGATGCCTGACACGGCCAGACCATCGATCAGCCTCACTCCGCCATCACCGAAGGACCTGATGCTTCTTCCATCGTTGTCGAAAGCGAGCAGGGCACCGCGATTGAACTCGGGGATGCCGTGGCTCCAGCCTCCGCCCTGCAATCCGTGGGCCACGAAGATCCGACCGGATGTGGAGATCGCAAGATCGGTCGGGTTCGCGGAGGCATCACGGCCGGGACTGACGATGATCTCCTTGCGGGTCAATCCGTTGCGGCCGAACCCGCGATCGATCTTTCCTGCAGCTGTGAGCCTGGCGATCACCGTGTCGTTTCCGCTCCCCTGCGGCGCACTGAACCCGGCGAGCACGATCCTCCCCCGTCGATCGATCTCTACCTGGGTCACCAGGTCAGCGTCGGAGGTGGCCGGCCCGAAAACGGAGCCCTTCGAACGTCCCACATCCTGGACCGTCGAACCCCCGACCCCGAAACTCTGGTCGATCGACCCGTCCGCGAGGAACCTGGCGACGAGCCAGTCGCGGTGGTATTTCGATGCGGCGATCTGCCCACCGGCGACGATTCGGCCCGCCCGGTCCACGGTCAGGCTGCGAAACGCCGATCGGCGTGTCGCCCGGTCGCCGGTGATGCTGGCGACGCCGGCATCGCCAAATGACAGATCCGGTTTGCCGTCAGATGAAATGGCCAACACGGCGGCTCGCCGGTCGTGAACGCCGGAGAGAAGCACCCGCCCGTCCTTCCCCAGTGCGATGCCGGTGATGGACATGCCGTCATCCGAGGACAGATATGTCACCCCTCCATTGCCGAACGAAAGGTCTGGTCTGCCGTCGGGTCTGAAAGCCCTGACCATGGCCTTGCCCGGTTCCTGATCACCGACCGCGAGGTTGGTGGCGGTCACGATCCTCCGGTCGGGAAGTGTGACCGCAACCACCGGCCCCCCGACCTGATTCGGAATGGCAAAGCCGAGACTTGTTCGACCGTCCAGGCCGAACTCAGGGTCACGCTGGCCGCCTTCGTCGAAGCGGGCGATCTCGAGGCGTCTGCCACCGTCTTCCCAACCGGCCACGAAGACGCTGCCGTCAGGAGCAATGGCAAGGTCTCCCTCCCCGGAATCGACCTGTGGAAACGGTGCGATGCCGTTCTGCCCGAACTCGAAGTCAGGGCTGCCATCGGCGTTGTACCTGACGACACCACAGTCGGAACCGTCCCAGGTGAACATCAGGGCATAGACGCGACCCCGGGAATCGACGCGGACCCTGGACAGCGATGCGTTGGAGCCCTCGGGGACATCGGGACAGAGGATCTTCTGATCGAAGTTGAAGGCCGGATCCGGCGTCTTGAGGTCGGGACCAAATGCGACCAGCCGGTCGAGGTCGTCTCCGGCCGGCGCAACGAAGCCCGGTCCCCGGAACCGTATGCCTTTTCTATACCCGGAACCAGCCACGAATTCGCCGCCTTCATCGAGGACCAAGGTCCTCGCCCTGGCCACACCGAGTGGCGTTCCGTAGTCCCAGTAGAAGACGAACGCGTGAATCAGAACGTCCCCGTTGGCTCTCTGGTCGAGAAGATTGATCTCTTCCCAACGCTGAGGCAGGTGGAAGACGGGATCACCGCCGGACGAGTAGCCGTCGATCGAGGTTCTGTACCGGTCCCGACTGACGACCACCACAAATGACCCGTCGGACCGGGCGATCATCTCCTGGATCGTTCCGGTCAGCCTGACCGTGCCGGCGGAACCGAAGGCCCTGACCACTTTTCCGTTTGCCCGGACCTTCCGAACCAGACTGCCTTCCGCCACGAGGAATTTGCCATCGGCCAGCGGCGCGACCTCGGCCGATTCAGACCGAAAGGGAAGCCACGAGCGGCTCGCCTTCAAAACGACGTCGCCCGACTCATCGAGCGCGGAGAACTGATGGAAGTGACCGCCATAGGCGTCCCAGATCTGGATTCCGGTCCTGCCGTCTTCCCGGCCGGTCAGGAGCCGCACTCCACCCAACTCCCCCCTGTGAGGAGAGAGTCCCGCGTTCGCGAGAACCCTTCCGTTCTTGCCAAAAGATGACGGGATCGAGGGAACCGCTGACTCTGCATCGCTGGTGGCCATTGAAAGACCTCCGATGACGGCGATCGAAACAACTGCGGCAGCAATCATTGTGCGCAAGTAGGTCTACTCCCTTTTCGCCTGGCGATCGGTCGCCCTCGACTGGATAACCGACTAAACCGTCCGCCCTCTACGAGTTGCGCTCTGAGTACCAGGCGACTGCTTCGGCGATGCCTTCGGGGAGTTCTACCTCTGGCCGCCAGCCGGTCAGCTCCGTGAGTCGACTCGCGTCCACGAACTGGCGGTCAATCTCTCCCTGCGGGACGCCATCACCCAGATATTCGGGTTCGACCGGGGTTGCGCCCTGCGCTGCCGCCTCGGCGGCAATCATGCCAACGACCTCCCGAACCGGGTGCGGTCTGCCTGTGCCGGCGTTGAACGCCGCGCCCCGCCCCGGACCGTCGCATACGGCCTTCTCAATCGCCAGGTAGGCAGCCGCCGCATCGCTCACATGAAGGTAGTCACGCTCGGGTGAACCGTCTGAGCGGATTTGAGGTGCGCGGCCGTCGAGACAGGCGTTTACGGTTTCGGGAACCAGCCGGGATCCGTTCAGATCACCTCCACCGTAAACGTTCGCCAGGCGGGTGACGCCGACCGGCAGGCCGAAGGCCGGCCAGTAGCTCCGCGAAATTACATCCGCTGCCGCCTTGCTCGCCTCGTACGGAGCGGCGGGCTTCAGCTCGTCCGGCTCCCGGTATGGAAGCGAGTCACTGGGACCGTATGCCTTGTCTGACGAGGCGACGACGACCGCCCCCACCCCGGCTTCGCGCGCAGCCTCAAGGATGGTCCAGGTCCCTTCGGCGTTGGCGCGAAAAGTCGCCACCGGATCTTCGGCGGCCGGGCCGACCAGGGTCTGGGCGGCCAGATGAAAGACCGAATCCGGTCCGGATGATCCGCTTCCTGCCTCACGCACCGCGCGGTGGACCGCGGCGGAGTCGGCGACATCCCCCTCCACCATCCTCACCTCGGCGGTCAGTCCGTGGATCTCGAGCGCCCGCCCGGGGGCACCGCGCAGGTCGAGCACGGTAACGTCGTCGCCCCGCTCGAGGAGCGCCTTGACCAGATGGCCGCCAATGAATCCCTGACCTCCGGTGACCAGCGATCTGCTCAAACCGGGGCCTTTGCGGTCAGCCAGGGCGCTTGACCCCCGGCCCAGAGGTCGTTCAGCGTGACCAGATCCTTGTAGGTATCACAGCAGTCCCAGAAGCCTTCATGACGAAACGCGCCCAGTTCGCCGCGCCTTGCGAGATCCTCGAGCGGTTCCCGCTCGAGCACGGAATCCGCTTCCAGCCAGTCGAAAACGGCCGGCTCGAAACAGAAGAAGCCACCGTTGATCCAGTGCTCCGAACGGGGCTTCTCGATGAAGCCACTGACTGAACCCTCCGGGTCGATCTCCGCCACACCCCACTGCAGGTCGGGTCGGACCGCGGTCATCGTCGCGATGCGGCCCGATTCCCGGTGGAAGTCGAGCAGCGACGAGAGGTCGAGGTCGGCCACGCCATCCGCGTAGGTGGCGCAGAAAGTCCCGTCGATCAGGTCACGGGCTGCCGCGATCCGACCACCGGTGGGCGTGTCGAGACCGGTCGCCAGGCAGGACACCTCCACGCCTTCCGGCCAATCCTCCGCCGAAACGAAGTCCTCGATCTGCTCGCCCAGATAACCGGTCAGGGGAAAGAAACGCCTGAAGCCCTGCTTCTCATAGATCTGGATCACATGCCAGATCAGCGGCTTGCCACCGACCTCGACGAGGGGCTTCGGCAGGGTCTCGGTCTTCTCCCGCAGGCGGGTGCCGCGACCGCCACTGAGAATCAGGACTGGTGGGAGACCGGACATGGAATCAGGCGGTCGCCGGGCGACCCTTGACGGAAGCCTCAGCCGCCGGCCACGGCCGGCAGAATGGTCACCTCGGCACCGTCGGCAACTGCGGTACCCAGGCCGTCACCGAAACGGATGTCCTCGCCACCCACGTAAACGTTGACGAACCGCCGCAGCTCGCCGTCCTCGGTGATCCGGTCGCGCAGGTCGCCGTGCTCGGCGAAGACTGCGTCCAGGACCTCGCCGACGGTCGACCCCTCTGCAGTGAGGTCGGCCTGGCCACCCGTGGTGGCACGAAGCTGGGTCGGAATCTTGACTGTGACTGACATCAGGCGACGACCTCCTGGCCGAATTTGGATTCGAACGAGTCCGGGTTCGGATCGATCTCGGTCAGGGCAAAGCTATCGCGATTGGCGTCGAGGGTCTTCAGACCCTCGCCCGTGATGTAGACGACAACCTTCTCACCGTCGGCCAGCACGCCCCGCTCGGCCAGCTTCTTCAGCACGCCGACGGTGACGCCCCCGGCGGTCTCGGTGAAGATGCCGGTCGTCTCGGCCAGCAGCCGGATTCCCTCGCGGATCTCATCGTCGCTGACGGCCTCGATCGAGCCGTTCGTTTCGTTGGCCTGGACGACCGCATACGGACCATCGGCAGGGTCGCCGATGGCAAGGCTCTTGGCAATCGTGTCGGGCTTCTGGGGTCGACAGACGCGGGAACCTTCGGCGAACGCGGTGGCGACCGGTGAGCAGCCCTCCGCCTGGGCTCCGTGGAAGACCGGGTGTTCACCTTCGACCAGCCCGACTTCCTTCCACTCCTGGAAGCCCCGGGAGATCTTGGTGAAGAGCGAGCCGGAAGCAATCGGTGCCACGACCCGGTCCGGCAGGTTCCAGCCGAGCTGTTCGACGGTCTCGTAGGCGAGGGTCTTGGAGCCTTCCGCGTAGTAGGGACGCAGGTTCACGTTGACGAAGGCCCAGGGCTTTTCGTCTGCGAGCTGTGTGCAGAGCCGGTTGACGTCGTCGTAGTTGCCCTTGACCCCGACCAGGTTGGTGCCGTAGATGTCGGTCGCCAGGAGCTTCTGCTCCTCCAGGTTCGAGGGGACGAAGACATATGAATCCAGGCCCGCGGCGGCGGCGTGCGCGGCAACGGCGTTGGCGAGGTTGCCCGTGGACGCGCAGGCGACTGTCTCGAATCCGAGTTCCTTCGCCTTCGCGATCGCCACAGCGACCACCCTGTCCTTGAAGGAATGGGTCGGGTTGGCGGCGTCGTTCTTGATGAAGATCTCCGCCCCGGTCCCCAACCGTTCCGACAGGCGGTCGGCCTTGATCAGCGGCGTCATGCCCGGTTCGAGCGGGTCGCCGGCCTTGCCTTCGAAGGGCAGGAAGTCCGAATACCGCCAGATCCCAAGTGATCCGGCCTGGATCCGCCGGCGGGTCTCTTCGGGGTTCAGTTCCGAGTAGTCGTACCTGACTTCGAGCGGTCCGAAGCATTCGGCACAGAAGAAGTGCGCGCCGAGTTCGTACTCGGTCGAACATTCCTTGCATTTGAGGTTCTTTACAGCCATCCGATCGTTACCTTTCGTCACTTCCCTTGCGGGAAAACAAAAACCTTCGCCGCGTGGGGCGAAGGCCGATCGGACTTCTCCCCACATCTCCCGGCTACGCGAGCCGCTGGATTTGGCACCTTCTCGGTCGCTTTCGCTTCCGCTGGTTGCCGGGGTTTCGTAGGGCCAAGTCCCTCCACCCCTCTGGATGTGGCGTTTATGTCTGGGCGACAGGTTACCAACAAGTCCCACAGCCGCCGTTTGTGGCGTGATATTTCAGTTACACGCCGTTTACGCGGGGGTTTGACCTCTGGTTTAGGGTTGTTGCATGCCCGCGAAGCGAATCGACATGACTGGAGGCGGCGATGCCGAACCTCCCTCGTCTTCGCCGTGCGCGCGAATCTGAGCTGCTGAGCCCGGAAACTCCCGAGACCCCGACCGCCCCCAGGGTGGAGGAGATCTCGTCCGGCGGCCTCAGGTGGATCAACATCGAGAGCCCCGGCGGGGAGGAACGCGCCTGGCTGGAGGAGAATTTCGACTTCCACGCGCTGGACATCGAGGACGTCCTTTCCCACAACCAGCGGCCCAAGATCGACGAATACCCGGACTACCTGTTCCTGGTGCTCCACGTTCCGGTCTTCGACCGCAAGGCGAAACGACTGGTTGCCGGAGAACTCGACATCTTCGTGGGGCCGGACTTCATGGTCACCCTCCCCAACCGGGGGATCCCGCCTGTCGAGTACCTCTTCGAGCGCTGCCGGGCCGATGACACGCTCCGCCACAAGCTCTTCACCCGGGGCTCTGGGTACCTCATGTACCGCCTGGTCGATGACAGCTTCGACTACTGCTTCCCGATGCTGCGCAAGATCGGCAACAAGCTGGACGCGCTGGAAGAGGAGATCTTCGAAGGCCGCTCGGAAGACGTCGTCCGCGACCTCTCGAACGCCAAGCAGGAGATCATCAACTTCCGCAAGGTGATCCGGCCGCAGCGAACGGTCCTCCGCGACCTGGAGAACGTCAAGTCGAGATACCTGGCCAGTGACCTCGACCTGGAGATCTACTTCGACGACATCGTCGACGCGCACGAACGGATCTGGGACATGCTCGAGAACTACAAGGAAGTCGTGGTCGCCCTCGAGGAAACCAATGAATCGATACTGACCCACAAGGTGAACGACATCCTGCGCGTCCTCACCGCGATCTCGGTGATCGTCCTCCCACTCACCCTGATCGCCTCGATATTCGGCATGAACGTGGGCCTGCCGGGGGGCGGAGACCCGGCGACCGACACCGACATCCACTTCTTCATGGTCGTCGGCGTGATGCTGGTCATCCTGATCGGGATGGTCGCCTACTTCCGCAAGCGCCGCTGGCTGTGAGGCAACAGGAGTCGGGCGGGGTCCGACCCGCCCTCCATATTCAACCCGCCGGCCCACAGGGCCCGAAGATGGATGGGCCGGCTCTGCCTTCGGAGGAGCCGGACTTCGCCCTTCCAGGTTCAACCCGCCATCCCCAAGGCACCGAGGATGACCGGACCGTCTCCGCCAGTGAAGGCGCGGGATCGGTGGGGCCAACGCCGACGATTAGGGCCGAGGAGGAGGCCCCACCGATACCGCGCCCCCAACACAAGGGTGGGTACAAGATGACC
>DAIQCC010000031.1:9405-12990 GCA_036780865.1 Solirubrobacterales bacterium
TCGAACACTTCGTGAGCGAAGCGAACTCATTTTTGGGGGGGGTCTGGGGGGGGCCCCCTCTCTGTTTGGGGCCCTTGTTGTTGCCCCACCCTACCCCGCGCCCCAATCACTAGGATGGGTCCTCGATGACCGAGAACCGCATCTGGGCCCCGTGGCGACTGAATTACGTGAAGGACGCCGACAAGGACAACGAGGACCAGTGCGTCTTCTGTGCCAAGCCCGCCCTCGGTGACGACGAGACGGCGCTGATCGTCCATCGCGGCGAGCACTCCTTCGTGATCCTGAACCTCTACCCCTACACGAACGGGCACCTGATGGTTTCGCCCTATGAGCATGTGGGTCGTATCCAGGACATCCCCGACGAGACCACGACCGAGATGCTGTCGCTGGCCAAGCTCGCGATGAACCGTCTCGAGGACGTGTATGGCCCCCACGGCTTCAACGTCGGCTTCAACCAGGGTCGCTCCGCCGGCGCCCGCGTCGAACATCACCTCCACATGCAAGTGGTCCCGCGCAGGGGCGGTGACACGAACATCATGACGGTGATCTCCAACCACCGGGTCATGCCGCAATCTCTCGAGGACAGCTACCGCGTTCTGCGCGGAGCATTCGGCCAGGACGCCGCACCGGACGATGCAGAAGCCTCGTCCGGCCAGTAACCCAGTCAACACAGGCAGGAAAGGGCAGCACCATTTCCATCTTCAAGGCATACGACATCCGTGGGCTCTACGGCGACGAAATGGACGAGGGCACAGCGGAACAGATCGGGCGCGCCTTCGTCCTCACCCTCGCCGGACTGGTCGGCAAGGACCCCGTAGACCTGAAGATCGGCCTCGGACGTGACATGCGGCTCTCCGCCCCGACCATGGCGGCCGCCTACCGGGACGGAATGGTTGCCGAAGGCGCCCACGTGATCGACGCAGGTCAGGTGGCGACCGAGATGCTCTACTACCTGGTCGGCAGCCGCGACCTCGACGGCGGCGCCATGTGCACCGCGTCGCACAACCCGAAGGCCTACACCGGTGTAAAGCTGGTCCAGCAGGGAGCACTCGCTCTTTCCGGTGATGCCGGTATCGGTGACATCCGGAATCTGGTCGAAGCGGGGCTCGGCACCGCCCCGGGGGGCGGCAGCCACGAGGAGATCGACCTCTGGGACGAGTACCACCAGGCCGCGGCAGCCTTCATCGATCCAGACGCCGTCAAGCCGATGCGGATCGTCGTCGACGGAGGCAACGGGATGGCCGGCCCGATGGTGGGTCCGATCCTGAAGAAGCTGGGCATGGACCTGGTCGAGCTCTACTTCGAGCCGAACGGCGAGTTCCCGGACCACGAGCCGAACCCCCTGCTCGAGGAGAACCGCCGCCTGATCATCGAGACCGTGACGAAGGAAGGTGCCGACCTCGGGATCGCCTGGGACGGCGACTCCGACCGATGCTTCTTCATCGACGGCGAAGGACGCTTCTGCGATGGCGACTTCATCTGTGCACTGCTGGCCCGGTCCGCTCTCGCGACCGAACCGGGCGGCACGATTCTCTACGACCCCCGCTCCAGCCGCGCCGTGCCGGACGTTGTTTCCGCCGCCGGCGGGAAGACCGAACTCTCCCGGGTAGGCCACGCCTTCTTCAAGCGCCGGATGCGTGAAGAGAACGCGGTTTTCGGCGGCGAGGTTTCCGGGCACTACTACTTTCGTGACTTCTACTGCGCCGATTCGGGGTCGATCCCCGCGCTCCGCCTGCTCGAGCTGCTGTCCCGGGATGGACGCTCGCTGGCAGAACTGATGGAGGAATTCCACTCCCGCTACTTCATCTCCGGCGAGATCAACTCCGAGGTGGCGGATCCACAGGCGAAGATGGACGAGATCGAGGCCATGCATCCGGACGCCGAGATCAGCCATCTCGACGGCGTGTCAATCGACTACGAGGACTGGCACTTCAACGTCCGCCCTTCGAACACCGAGCCGCTGCTTCGACTGAACCTCGAATCGCTCGTCTCCAGGCAGGACATGGAGCAGAAGCGGGACGAGGTGCTGGCGGTCATTCGTGGCTGAGCCGGAGTCCACACCGGAATCGGAAGCCGCGCTCGCCCAGGCCCGCGAATGGGGCGTCCACACCATCCCCGTCCCCACCCCCTTCGCCGTCGGCCGGATCAACTGTTACCTGATCGAGGGCAGCCCGCTGACCCTGATCGATGCCGGTCCCCGATCCGAGAAATCTCTCCAGGGCCTCGAGGAAGGCGTCAAGGCGGCGGGATTCGAGATCGCCGACATCGAACTGGTGGTCGCGACTCATCAGCACATCGACCACATCGGTCAGATCGCGAACGTGGTCGAGCGCTCCGGGGCGGAGGTCGCGGCGATCGATCTCGTGGTTGATCGTCTCGCCGAGTTCAGCTGGGGTTCCGAACAGGAAGACCAGATGGCCGTCGACCTGATGATCCGTTACGGCGTGCCCGAGGACATCGCCAACATGCTGAAGGAAGTGACCGCCTCCTTCCGCGAGCTCGGCGCCCCGGTCCAGGTGACCAGGCCTTTCTCGCCCGGGGACGAGATCACCATGGGTTCCCGTCGGTACCGGACCTTTCACCGTCCAGGTCACAGTCCCTCGGACACGGTCTTCTGGGACGAGGAGCGCCGCCTGATGTTCGGCGGAGACCACCTGCTCTCGCACATCTCTTCCAACCCGCTGATCTCGAAGCCACTCGACCAGCCGACCGGACGGACCAGATCGCTGATCAATTACCGGGACTCTCTGAGGGAAACTGCCCGGATGCCGATCGAGATCATGCTTTCGGGGCATGGCCTGGCGGTCACTGACCACGCCACTCTCATCGAGAAACGACTGGCCGGGCAGGACCGCCGCTCGGAAAAGATCTACAACCTGATCGCAAAGGGACATGACTCGCCTCACGCGGTCGCCAATGCGATCTGGGGGGACATAGCCCTCACACAGGCTTACCTGACCCTCTCCGAGGTGATCGGGCACATCGACATCCTGATGGACGAGGGCCGGGTCATCGAGAATGCCGGTGAGAAGTACTCGACTTTCGAGGTGACCCCGTGAACACGCAGCCTGCCGTGCCCAGGTCGAACGGCAAACGCCGGATGCTGATCATCGTCAACCCCTACGCGACGACGGTCTCTGACCGCCTGAAGAACCTGGTCGTCTACGCCCTCCAGGGCCGCTACGAGGTCGAAGTCGAAGCGACCGAGAGCCAGGACCACGCGACGGAGATCGGCCGCGACGCGGTCGACGGCGACTATGACATCGTGGTCGCCTTCGGCGGCGACGGGACGGTGAACGAGGTGGCGAACGGGCTGGCGGGAACTGACATACCGGTGACCTTCCTGCCCGGCGGCAACACCAATGTCGTCTGCCGGACGCTGGGAATCCCCAATGACGTCGTCGACGCGACAGAACACCTGCTTTCGCTGGCCGACGACTTCCAGCCGCGCAAGATCGACCTCGGGAAGATCAACGACCGCTACTTCGTGTTCGCCTGTGGTGCCGGCATAGCCGCCACCGTTGTCGAACAGGTCGACGCGAACCCGAAGTGGAAGCGTCGGGCCGGCCCGACGCTTCAACTTCG
>DAIQCC010000031.1:13000-13722 GCA_036780865.1 Solirubrobacterales bacterium
CGGCCCGTGGTTCTACTCATGGGTCGCGACCAAGGGCTATTTCCGCAAGTACATGCGCAATCCGGTGAAGCTGGAACTGGAGATCGGGGGCAAGCTTCACACCGGGGTCACCGTACTCGCGCAGAACTCGGATCCGTTCACCTACTTCAGCAAGCAGCCCGTTCACGTCTGCGAGAACGTCGAGATCGACGACGGTTCGCTCGGCATGATCCTGCTCAAGCGCGCCAACCTGCTCGACATGGGCATGGTCGTGCCGCGCCTCCTCACCCAGAGGCTGCGGGCGGCGCGACACGGCCAGGTCGAGGCATTCGAGAAGTTCACCGAAGCCCGGGTCAGGTCCGCTTCGAGCGGTGAGGACGGCAATCGCCTGCCCTTCCCGGTACAGGTCGATGGCGACTACATCGGGGTCTTCGAGGAGATCAGCCTCTCTGCTGCCCCCGGCGCCCTTACGATCGTCGCCTGAGCAACCCTCGCCTCCGCTCCGACCCGTCGGCTCCGGTTCCTCTGCTCCGGCTCCTCCGGCTCCAGCCTTCGCTCCGGTTCCCACTTTCCGGCTTCTCCGCTCCGGCTTTCCCCTCCTCTGTCTCTCACCTCGGCCTCTCCACTCCGGCTTTTCCCCTCCTCCGTCTCTCACCTCGGCCTCTCCACTCCGGCTTCTCCCTCCTCCGTCTCTCACCTCGGCCTCTCCACTCCGGCTTTTCCCCTCCTCCGTCTCTCACCTC
>DAIQCC010000032.1:0-13195 GCA_036780865.1 Solirubrobacterales bacterium
CCTGGCCCCTCTAGGGTGGGCGCATGAACACAGAGATCCGTCACAACCCTGGTTTTGCAATTGCCCGATGCACGCTCGCCGGTGGCGAGCAGTTGAGGGCCGAGTCCGGTGCGATGGCAGCCACCTCCGCCGGAGTCGAGGTCGAAGCCAAGGTGCAGGGCGGACTGATGAAGGGCCTGAAGAGATCGGTGCTCGGTGGGGAGTCGCTCTTCATGACCACCCTGACCGCCCCGGCCGGAGGTGGCTGGGTTGACGTGGCGGCCAACCTGCCCGGTGACGCCGTGGTCCTGCCGGTGGGCGAGGAGCTCTACCTGACCCGCGGCGCCTACCTGGCCTCCGAGGCCAGCGTGGACATCGATACCAAGTGGGGCGGTTTCAAGAACATCGGCGGAGGCGAAGGCGGGTTCCTGATCCGCGCGACCGGCGGCGGTGACGTGGTCGTCTCCTGTTACGGGGCGATCGACCGGGTGGAACTGGCCGCGGGCGAGCAGATCGTGGTCGACTCCGGCCACCTCGTTGCCTTCGAGCCCAGCGTCGAGTACAAGACCCGCAAGGCATCCAGCGGACTGATGAACACCCTGAAGAGCGGCGAGGGCTTCGTGATGGAGTTCACCGGTCCCGGCGTCATCCACACGCAGACTCGCAATCCCGACTTCCTCGTCACCTGGTTGACCGAGGTCCTGCCCTTCACCCGGGCCTGACCCGGCAAGCGCCGCCTAGGTCAGTCCGTGCTCGAGCGCGGTCTTGACCTGGGCGTCGAGGGCGTTCAGCCGATAGAGCGCGATCGCTTCGGCCGAGGGAAAGTTCCGCAGCCTCAATGCGTCCGTGCCGTGGTGACACATCACCGTTGAGAGCAGGGCGTCTCGATCGGCCGCCTCGAGGCCGGCCCGTTCGCTCGCCGCGCCGATGAGTTCGGCCCCGATCTGAAGGTGACCGAGGTTCCGGCCCCGGTCACTCAGTCCGATCTCGGCGCCGTAAGTGAACTCTCCGGTCTTTCCGATGTCGTGGATCAGCGCGGCGGCCATCAGCAGGTCCGAGTTCAGCTTCGGGTGAAGCACGCAGGTCTCGGTCACCAGTGTCCCGACCGCGACCGTGTGTTCGGAAAGGCCGCCGATGTAGGCGTGATGTCCGGCTCTGGTGCAGGGAGCGAGGCGGAACTCCTCTGCGGTCTCCCCGGTGAACAGCAGATCTTCCACGACAGCCCGGTAGCCGGGATGGTGAACCTCCCTCGAGAGGTGTTCGAGGAAACCCTCCAGCTCTTCCCGATCCCGGTATGCGGTCGGCAGAAAGTCGGCGGGGTCGACCTCCGCCGGATCGACCTTCCGGACCTCCTCGATTTCCGCCGAGAGCTGGCCACGAAACTGCTCGACCCGGCCCTTGACCGCGATCACGTCACCCCGCTCGAAGGCGACCCCGATCCGGTCCATGTCCCTGAAGATCCGGGCCGACATGGAGCCGCTCCGGTCCTTGAGCTCGAGAGCGAGGTAGGCCGACCCGTTCTTTGCGGTCAGCCGGTCCTTGCGGGCGCAGGCGTAGCGGCCGGTGAAGTTCTGGCCGGGCGCGAGCTCGACCAGCGGGGTACCGTTTCTCGTGCCAGCTTCCATCGCCCACATCCTGACTCATGCGGATGACCTCACAGTTGGCGGGCTTGCCGGGCGGCTGCCGCAAGGGCCGGCAGGGCGGGTCGGCTACATTGAACCCATGGACCAACTCCGCTGGGAGATGAACCCGCCGAAGTTGCGCGACCCGATCATGGTCTGCGCCTTCCGCGGCTGGAACGATGCAGCCAGCGCCGCTTCCTCGGCACTCGAGACCCTCGCCGACTCGCTTGAAGTGGACGTGCTGGCCGAGGTCGACCCGGAAGATTTCTATGACTTCCAGGCCAATCGGCCGACCATCCGGCTGGTCGAGGGTGCGCACCGCAGGATCGACTGGCCGTCCAACACGTTCATCGCCGCCAGGGCCCAGGGCGCTGACCGCGACCTCGTCCTGCTCGACGGGACGGAGCCGAACCTGAAGTGGCGCACCTATTCCGAGATGGTCGTCCAGGTCGCCGAGCAGCTCGACGTGAAGCTCGTCGTCGTGCTCGGATCACTGATCGCCGAGGTAGCCCACACACTGCCGGTCCCGATCACCGGTGTCTCGACCGATGACGCGACGGTGCGCAGCCTGGAGCTCGAACGCTCCGATTACGAGGGGCCGACCGGCATCGTCGGAGTGATCCACGACCGTTGCCGCGCCGCCGGCCTGCAGTCGGTTTCGATCTGGGCCGCCGTGCCCCACTACGTGGCCGCGGTCCCGAACCCCAAGGCCGCCCTGGCACTCAGCGAGAAACTCGAGTCGATCACCAGGGTAGCTGCCGACATCTCCGGTCTCGAAGACGAGACGATGTCGTACGAGGAACAGATCGGCCGCGCCGTCGCTGCCGACCCCGAGGTCGAGGAACTGGTCGAGCGAATCGAGACCGAGCAGCGCAACCGTCGCGGCCCCGAACTCGACGTGCCGAGCGGCGACGCCCTGGCGATGGAGTTCCAGCGCTTCCTCAAAAACCGCGACTCCGAGTAACCGGGGCCACCGTTCCGGGGCCGGCCGAGCTCAGGCCTCGGCAGCCGGACAGACGAGCTTGAAGTCACACCATCCACAGACCGCCGGCGACGGTCGCGGCTCGAAGTCCTGGCCGAGCACACCTTCACCAACCTCGAGCACGGTCCGCTCGACCCGCTCGCGATCGTCCGGGGCCGATTCGACCTCGACCTTCTCACCCTCGAGCACGTAGTAGTAGCTGCCCACTTCGGGCTCGATGCCCCAGGCTTCCCGCGCGCCGAGCCGGTAGAGCGCGAGCTGGATGTCGCCGCCGTGGCGGGAGGAGTCGACCCTTTGTCCGGTCTTGTAATCGATCACTTCAAACTCGCCGTCAGGCTTCCGGTCAACCCGGTCCACCCTCCCCCGTAGGAAGTGAGGCCCGACCTTGAACTCGAACTGCCGCTCGAGAAAGGCGGGCTCCGAGTCGGAGCTCTCCTCGCTTCGCCAGTAGGCTCGCATCGCTTCCCGGGCCCGGTCGAGGAACTGGATTTCGTCGTGGCTGTCACCGAAGCCGCCCCGCCGCCAGCCTTCGTCGAGCATCGCCATCAGTCTCGCCTCTCCGTCGGGAACCGGGCGGCCGACGTCGAGCTCGAGCTCATGGAATCGCTGGAGGACGTTGTGGATCACGATTCCGAAGCGCATGTTCACGGTCGGAGGCGTCGGGATGCCGAAGACCCGGGCGAACTTGTACTTGAGCGGGCAGGTCAGGTACATGTCGAGGTCGGTGGCCGAAAGTCGAAGATCCTCGCCCCGCCTCGGCAGGAAGGCATCAAGCGATGGCTCTGTGCGAGAGGCGGCCATGCCCTGGCGCATCCCGCGTTCGCGCTCGTTCGCGAGCAGGTACGGATCGAGAGTCGAGGCGTCGAGTTCGGCGAGCTGTTCCGGGGTGGCGATCTGGGCCAGCAGCCCGTTGACCGCCTCGATCGCTTCCCTGCCGCTGGCTCCGTCATCCCGCTGGGCGAGCGCGGCCAGCTTGAGCAGTTCCAGGTATCTCGCCACCGCCCGGTTCACGTCGATCGCGGTGTCGAGACGGGGTTCGTTCAGCTCCGACCCTGCCTTCCAGGATGCTTCCATCACCTCGGACAGCATCGAACGGTAGGTGGCTGCGACGTCCTCTGCGGGTCCAAAAAGTTCCTCCTCGTGGATCTCCTCGAGACCACCGGTCGCGTCGAGGATCGCGGCGACCGGGTCGGGCTCGGCGTCACCGGCCCTCGAGAGCACCACTTCCTCCCGGGCCGAGGTGAGGGCGGTCGCGATCGCCACACGGGCGGCCTCCGGGCCACCGGGATGGGTGGGATCACCGCCGATCCCGGGGCCGGGGGTGCGGATGATGCCGAAGGGACGCTCGAGTCCGAGCACCCAGATCCGGGTCCATTCCCCTCCCTTGAGCAGGTCGAGGTTGACCACGGACACCGCCCCGACGCCGGGCAGGTTCGAACCGCCTGCGGGCTCGAGGCCGCCCTCGGCCAGGGCCTCGAGGAAGATGGTGAACTCGCGGACCGATGCGTTCGGGTCGCGGCGGGAGAAGTCGGTCGCGATCTCGGCCAGTCGGGAAAGGCCGAGCAGGCGTTCGGCTGTTTCGGGCCGGGCCGCAAACAGTCGCTGGCGCCGGAATCCGATCCGCTCGATCAGGCGTCTGACGTAGGCGTCGGGCCGGCGGGTGTCGAGGGCACCTGATGCTGCCCGGTAGAGCGTCAGGAACCCTTCGATCCGCTGCCTCGCCTCGGGTGCCATCTGCGGCGACTCCAGCGAGGCCTCGCAGGCGCTGACCATGTCGAGCTTCCTCCGTTTGGAGATCTGGGTCAGCCGGGCCAGGTCCAGCGAACGAAGCTCGGTCGGAGGCCTCATCAGCGCCCGGGTAACCGCGCGCGCGTCGGTCGGGTCGGTGAGGGCCCTGAGCCAGGCGATCGTGTCGCGCACCTCGGGCTGGCGGAACAGTGCCGCACCGCCGCCCGGCCGGGCCGGGATGCCCCGTTCGGCAAGGGCACCGACGATGCTGACTCCCTGGGAGTTGACGTCGGGCACCGCGATCGCCAGCTCCTCGGGCGGCGTGCCGGTTGCGATCTGATGTTCGACTTCCCGGGCGGCAGCCTGCGCCTCGGCCCTCGGTGAAGCCGGTCGCCAGTAGCGGACGGAGCCTTCGTCGCCGCGAGCTTCCCAGGCACCTTCGGGCAGAGGACCGTCGCCGAGCACGGCGCGGGCGGCGGTGATCCGTACCTCACTCATCCGCCAAGCCTCTTCCAGCGTGAACTCTTCGGGTTCGGGGAACGCCTCGAGGAACCGCTGCTCGGCTCCGGGCCCGTAGATCGCCCGGGAAGGGTCGAGTGCGGCGACGACGCTTTCGGGTCCGGCTGCCGCAAGCTTCTCGAGCAGGCTGGCCCGGCCCGGATGAAGGTCTTCGAGCTCGTCGATGACCAGATGGGGGAAGCGGGCGACCACCTCACCGGCGATCGCCGGATCTCCCAACAACTCGGCGGCGATTCCCGGCAGGACGTTCCGATCGAGCAGGTCGGCGGCCGCCAGGATGCGGTCGTGGACCTCGATCAGCTCGGCCAGGTCCCCGCCGTCGTCACCCTCTCTCTTGGCCCGGTCGATCGCGACCAGGAGTTCACGCAGCAAGCCGGCGGGGTTGCCGCGGATCTCGTGGTGACGCAGGGGCAGCTCCTCCACGCGAGCGAGCAGCATTGCCAGGCGCTCGGCCCCGCCGATGACCTCAAAGGAGGGTCCGAGCCCCGCCTCGATCGGCCGGTGGCGGAGGATCTCCTCGGCCAGTCCCTCCCAGGTGAAGACGGAAAGGGCTTCATACGGACCGGGCAGGTCGCTTTCCAGCCGGACCCGGTGAGCGGCGGCCGAGCGGTCGGTGGAGGTGATCACGGCGACATGCGACGGGTCGAGCCGGGCGCCCTGTCTGCCGTGTCGCGAGAGGTGGACCACCCGCTCCCGCAGGGCGGTGCTCTTGCCGGTGCCGGCACCACCCCTGATCAGGAGTGCCCCGGCCCCGTGGCTCCTGACCCGGTCACGACCGGGTCCGGGGTCTCGGCCGGCTCCGGTTCTGGATGGGGAATCACTCACACCCCCAAGTTACCCGAGAGGGGCAGGCTTGCCGCCCTGGCGCGCGGCTGCCCGGCGGGCCTTTGCCTCTAG
Organism: Solirubrobacterales bacterium; assembly: GCA_036780865.1. GTDB lineage: Bacteria > Actinomycetota > Thermoleophilia > Solirubrobacterales > 70-9 > 67-14. The sequence goes on from DAIQCC010000032.1 coordinate 5,728, forward strand.
CATGTCGCGGGTGAATCAACTGCCCCCGGATCCCGCACTCGACGCCGACTGGACGGGAATCTGCCGTCGCATAGTGGAAGAACAGAAGAAGCTCTTCGCCGAGTTCGACACGACCATCAAGCGAGACAACTACGAAGGAGTCGGTGAAGGTGGCGACCACGCACTGGTCCTCGACCGCATGTGTGAGGATCTGGTCTTCGCCGAGCTGGAGAAGCTGGCCGATTCGGGCGGCGCAGCGTTCACGGCGATCTCCGAGGAGCGCGGCACCGTTACCTTCAACGAGGGCGGCAACGTCTGGGTCGTGATCGATCCGATCGACGGGTCGCTCAACTTCAAGCGCACCATTCCCCGGCACAGCCTCTCTATCGCGGTCGCGACAGCACCAAACATGGCTGCGGTCGAGTTCGGCTACGTCTATGACTTCGGCACCGACGAGGAGTTCCTCGCCCAGTCGGGCGAGGGCGCCTACCTGAACGAGAACCGGATCCAGCTCAACGGGCGTGAAGGTCTTGAGGTAGTCGGCGTCGAGGGCTCGGACCCGGCCCAGCTCGCCCCGATGCTCGAGAAGCTGGCCGGCAAGGTCTACCGGGTGCGTTGCGTCGGATCGCTTGCGATCTCGATCGCCTCGGTCGCCGCCGGCCGGTTCGACGGCCTCGCCTTTCCCAATCTTTCCCGGTCGGTTGACGTCGCCGCAGCCCAGCTGATCGCCCGGGAGGCCGGTGCCCTGGTTGACCTGGGCGAGGGCGGCCTGAGCGAAGTGGGCCTCGCCCTGGAGGACCGCTTCCCGGTCACCGTGGCCGCCAGTGGTGACGGACTCGACACCCTTGTGGCGACCAGAAACGTTCACTGAACCGCCTTTTCCGAGGGTCGCGCGCAGCTGGCCGGACGGCCTGCAGCGGTTGTTTCAAGGGCTAGAGACGGGGTTTTTCCCTTTGGAAAGACGAATGCTGCTGCGTGACGCAGATCACAGCGAAAAAGAACATGTGTTCGTGTTTCGCTGCTACACTTCAAACATCCTTAGAACTAAGTAATCTACTTTCAACACAAAGGACTGACTGATCCAGATGGCCGAAGCCAAGAAGACAACCAAGAAGACCACCGCCAAGAAGCCCGCCGCGAAGAAGCCGGCTGCGAAGAAGGCGACCAAGCCCCGCACCGCCGCCCAGCTCCGCGCCGAGGCCGAGAAGAAGGCCGTTCACGCTGCCCGGCTCGACGCCGAGAACGCCAAGAGCCGCCTCGAGGAAGTCCAGGAGACTGCCGTCGAGTACGCCCGCAAGGGTGTTGACGTGCCGGTAGGCGCCGCCCTCAACCTCGCTGACCGCGTTTCCGAGACGATCGAGGACTGGACCGATCAGGCTTCCGCCGAGAAGAAGGTCAAGGGCTACCGTGCCGACCTGACCAAGACCGTCAAGCGCGCCGAGCGTCGTGGCACCACGACCCGCCGCAAGATGACCACCCAGGCCAAGCGTCGTCGCAACAACCTCGAGAAGACCGTCCGCAAGCAGCGGAAGAACATCGAGAAGACTGTCAAGACGACCAACAAGGACGTCAACAAGCAGATCGAGGCCCGCGTGTCCGAAGTGACCAAGCGCGCCAATCAGGTCCAGGCTGACGTCAGCAAGGTCGCTGACGCCCAGGGCAAGAAGGCCCAGGAGCTCGTCAACAAGGTCACGGAGCAGCTTCAGGCGCTGGTCTAGACCAAACCGCTTAGCCCGGCTGCCGCAGGAGAACGGCAAACCGGAGAAGATCGGCTGACCTCATAACCTCGTCAGTCGATGTAGTACCTCTCCTCCCTCGCCAACGGCCCCTCCTCGGGGCCGTTGGTCTTTAAGGGTTCCGCCCCCGGGGCTGTGGTGTCCGGACCACCGGTCCAGGGCCGACCCGGATCCAGTCCGGCAAGCGCTAGACGGCGTTGATCAGCAGGGCGACTGTCGCGCCGAGGTAGATCAGGAATCCGGTGGCGGTGAGACCACGCCGGACCTTGGCCGCCCTTGAGACGGCCGCGATGCCGTAGATGAACAGCGCCGAGGCGAGCAGCACCCCGATCAGGGTGAAAGTGTCGGCCCTTGACCGGAGTTCATCGGCGGCCGCGAACTCCTCGTCAGCTTGGGCGGCCAGTTCATCACCCTCCGCGTAGAAGGGCTGGAAGTAGGCGGGGCTCGCGCCGGCAAAGGGTGAGAGCTGGTTACCGGTGCTCCGCTCCCAGGCGATGATCCCCCGGCGAAGGTCCGGGCTCAGACCGTTGCGTAGTGCCGCCGCCACTTCTGCGTCCCCCACATTGATCGCCTTCATGTACTCGACGAATATCTGCTCGTCGGTTGACCTCTGGACATCACCCTGGCTGTAGGCGTCCACGCTCTGAGCGCTGGTTTTGCTCGCAACCTGAAACTGGCGCAGCGCATCTCCGCGGTCGAGGTCAGCGCGGTATGCGGTGTAGCCGGCGGTAATGGCGGCAAGACCAAGCAGTATCGCCAGGGTCAACTCGAACCGCCGGGAGCGGGGTGCCGATGCCGGCAGTTCGTCCACTGTCACGGGAAGATCGCTCATCAGATCAGGTTCACCACCAGTACGGCCACTCCGGCGATCATGAATGCCCCTCCCCCGATGGTGAGTCCGTTTCGCCAGCGCCTGCACCAGATCACCGAGGCGACACCGAGGAAGGCGAGGGCCAGAGCGAAGAGAACGGTCGCGGCAACAAAAGAGTCTCCGCGCTTGTCGTAGAAGTCGCCCTTGGCGAATTCGTCATCCGCCTTGTCCTGCAGTCGGTCCCCCTCCGCGTAGGAGTCGGGGTAGTAGGCCGGATTATCGCCCGAGAAAGGTGTGTTGAGATTGGATTTCGCCCATATCTCGATCGCCGCCCTGAGTTCCGGGCTGAAACTGACCAGATACGCGGCGAGCTGGTTGTTGCCCTGATTCACGGCCAGCGTGTACTCGATGAAGATCGTCTGGTCGAGCGCCTTCTGGCGGTCACCGTTGGCATAGAGGTCGTTGGCCTCGGACTGGCTGAGCGAGGCCTGCTCCAGGTACTTCAGTTGCAGGCCGTCGTCGCGGTCGGCCAGATAGGCGGCCCCGGCGGTCAGAAGCGCCGTGACGCCGAGCATGACGGCGATAAGGATCTCGAAGCGGGATGTGCGGGCGGGCGGTTCCGCCGACCCTGAAGCCTCCGAGTCAGCGGGCCCCGGAGGCGGATCGATCACGTCAGCATCGCTCACTGTGCGGAATCCTATGACCGCCCATCGGCGGAATCAGGGCAGATCTGCAGTGATGTCCCGCCGGAGGCTGCCGGGGCACTGCTGGTCAGCCTCTCACCGGGATAACAGACAGTTCACCGTCATGGTGTAGCCGATCTCGGGCCCCTCGTCTCCGCTTATCCGGAACTCGTATCCCCCCGGCGCGCCCCAGCGGTTCGGGAGAGCCATCTGCCGGGCGACGTAGGCCTCGGGGCCGAGCACTGCGACGGCGGGATCAATCGCGAGGGGAGCCTTTTCCGGGCACCGGACCGAGCCCTTGGTCTCGGTGAAGATGCCGTCACCCGCAATGGGATCCTTCGACTGGACCACCCCCGTCTTCTCAATGATCATTTTCCCGATCGACCGGGCCCCGACCGAAGAGGTCTTCAGGTCGTCCTGACCGACGCTGAACTTGCCGGGCAGGGCAGCGGCCGTGCCACCGATCGCAATCGTCAGCGCGATCAGCGCCACCACCATTGCTGGTGAAGGGCGCGGTATCCCTCTCATGCCGTCTCCTTACCCTGCCGTTTCAACCCTTCGGGTACACAATGACCGATCTGGGCCTCGATGTCGAGGGCAGGTAGGGCCAGCCGGCTTCCGGCAGTGCGCTCGCCCGGAAGAGGATTCGCTGGGCAGAACTGATCGTCCGGAAGCGGTAGGCGTAGCTGAACCGCCCGGCCCGATTTGCCCTCAACACCTCGACCGGGCGCCACTTCCTTCTGGACGGATCGAAGTACTGGATCGCCACCAGCTTCCCTCTGGCCGGGGGCAGAGCCCCGGCGAAACCCACCGATCCCTTCATCCGGACCGTGCCGCCGTTGTGCACCTTCTTCGGCTTGATCCTGAGTCCGATCCGGCCCCGGACTCTCAGGTTTGCGACGGGAGACTCGGTCCTGGACAGCTTGCGGGTGCCACCGTACGACGCCTGCACCCTGCGAGTGGGACCGCGACCCAGGCTGACCCGGTAACGGCCATCACCGTCGGTGATCGCATCCGTGATCCGGGTCTCGGCACTCGACCCCGCAGTGAACGTCTCGACGACTTGAACAGTCTGGTTGGTCAGGGGCATCCCGCCACTGGTCAGCCGGCCTTCCAGGTACTGCGGTGATCCGTAGGTGGCCGTGAACGCCCGCTTGCCGTTTCCCAGCGCAGCGGATAGCTCGACCGGTTGTTTCAACGGCAGGTTGAGAATCATTGGTGATCCGTCGAGTCCTGCCTGGCTGACTGTTTCGTTACCCGCCCGGTCCCTGACCCGGGCACGCAGTTCGTAGGCGCCTGCCGGCAGGTCATCGGAGGGGATCCTGGCTTCGTAGGAACCGCTTTCCACGCTGGTCTCCAACGGTTCGAACTGACCGGAGCCGCCGGCCGGACGAATCAGGATCTCCGCCGAGACCACACCCGAGTCGGTGTCCTCCGTGAACAAACGGACCAGCTCCGGGTCTTCGGGATCGCGGAACCCGTCGAATCGCGCGACTGGCGGAGTCAGGTCGATCCTGACCACGGCCTGGCCGGGTGAGGCGTGCAGGTCACCGTCCGGGGCGGGCTTGCCATCGATTGCGTTACCGGCAAGGTCCTTCGCCCAGTAACGGATCCGGTTCACTCCTTCGGTCGCGACCGCGAACGAGGCGAACGGACCGGGAGCCGCGTATGGGGCGTAGCTCTCGGCATCGATCACCGTCTCGGGCTTACCGTTGTCACCTGGCGCGGGCACCATGCCCGACCTCTGGTCGGTGGCCTGAACGGTGACGGTTACCGGGTGATTGACCCACTCGTTCGGAACGCCGGAGATCGTCGTTTCCGGCGGGGTCCGGTCCACCTTCAGTTCGGTGCTGCCGGGCTGAAGCGATGACTTGTGCGCCCCGGACACGGCAGTGGCCGAGACCCAGTGGCTGCCCTCCGTCAAGCCTCCTATCGAACCGGTTCGATGCTCCGCCCCTGCGGCGAGCGTGATTTCGGGTGCGAGGCACACGATCGTCTCGCAAGGCGTGACCGGACCGGCACTAGATACCGCGAGCGCGTATCCAGCGATTCCCGATGGTCCGCCGGGCACGGCCTTCTCGATCTCCTGCTCGACAGGCAACTCATCCCTGGAGATCCATCCCTCAGGTGGCTCGGGCTGTACGTCTCCCGGGGGCCGGTCGTCGAAGCGAAGCACCGTCTCCGCCGGCTGACCCAGGTTGGCGGCCCCATCGACCAGGTAGATGACGGCACGGTACGCACCGACCTCCGGTACTTCCAGCGGCCCGGCGCTGACGATGCCGTTACCGCTGAAGTAACCCGAATCGACCTGTGTGTTGCTCCCTTCCTCGTAGAGCAGGTAGACGGCACCGATGATCGGGGCGTTCTGGCCGGCGGGTATCTCCCACCGGAGGGTGAAGCCGTTCTCGGGCTGCCAGCCGGTTCCTTCGTCCGACCGGAAACTGGAGGGCGGGTTTGATTCCCGGTTGTCGACCAGCACTGTTCTCGTTGGAGTGCAGGTCTTCGACGCGCCTGACTCGGTTGCGGCATAGTCGCGGACGCAGAGCCTTAGCGTGTTGGATCCTTCCTGAAACGGTGCGACGGAGGTATCGAATGTCCTGGTCGCCGAATGGCTGAGCGGGCATGGAGTGAAGCGGGTTGTGTAGCTGCCCCTGTCACCGGGGCAGACCGGTGGTGCCAGGTCCACCCGAAGGCCATTGACCTCCGCCCATGCGGCAGCCACTCCGGAACCCTGATCGCCAGAGTCCAGCCGGACCGACGCGCTGCCCCGGTGGTAGAGCGAGTCACCGCCCCAGTTCCAGAGTTCTCCCGACGCGGAGACCGAAGGTGCCGAAGTGTCGGAGACCGTGAACTCGGCATCCGTGACTTCGACATAGGCCTTGGTGACGCTCGAGTTGTTCTGACAGGAGACGGCATCGCATTTCAGGCGGGCGACCACCATTGATTGGGGAGTTCCGGGCCCTGACCATGTGGTTCCGTACTTCTCGCCATCGTGAGCGATGCCACCGTCTATGTCCTTCACCAGAGCGCCGTCAAATCCGACAAGACCGGCAACCAGTCCATTCGCATCCTTCAGGCGCACCGCGAAATCGGCCCCAATGATGCCGGTTCCATTCGGTGCATCCCAACGGAACTGACCGCCCTCGCCGAATGCCATCGAGGGGCCGCTCTTGTCCTGGTAGACGCCGATCTTTCCGCTCCCGGCCGGAACGCAGCCGCTGGCCACGTCAAAAAGTCCGCTGTCGTTGATCGGGGCATAGGTCGCCTGAAAATCGAGATGGCCGGCTCCGAGACACTGCTTCATCGTAAAAGTGCCGGCGTCGGCCGAACTGCTGCCGGCCAGCCAGCCTCCGGTCACAAAGACCAGCGTGACCAGGACTCTTCCAATGGTGTTCATGGTGCGAACTCCCCTCCTCCATTACTCACAGGAACCTGACTTGAAGCTGGTTGAGGGGGAGGTGTCGACGCGGGGGCCGGAGTGCCGGCCGCCTCCGGTGTGAACTCCGTCTCCGTGGGCGTCGGCGCGGGAGCCGGTGCCGGTGCCGGTGCCTGAGAAACCGGGTCTTCGACGACGGGCTCGACCGGAGCCGGTGCAGTGACCGGATCCGGGGAGGGTTGTTGTGACTCGTTCGCCGGGGGCTCGGCACCCGGCAGGTCGTCCGACCGGACAAAGGCCATCGGGGCGGGACGGGGTTCTTCCTTCTTGGGGATCGCTCTGGCCTTGGCGGGAGGCTTGTCGTCGCGATCGGTGATCAGCGAGGGAGCAGGGAGGATTCCGGTTGCCGCGCATACCGCAGCGGTACCCGCGGTTCCGGCACAAATCGCGGCGAGCTTGGCGAGCGCCGCAACCCCCGCGCCCCGGGAGCCACCCGAAACCGCAACTGCCTGAAGGGTTGATTCGGAGCCTCGCCCGATTCCCTGGACCCTCATATGAACGTCCACCGCGAGTTCCTGGAGTCGTTGCCAGAGGCCGCGACCGAAGGGAAGCAGTGGCGCGAGGGCAGCGGCCGCCTTTGGTGCAGCGCGGTAGGCCCGGAGGGTTGATCTGCAGTGCCCGCAGGCCGCCAGGTGGTTTTCCAGATCCGTGTACTCCCTTGCGGTCAGTTCTCCGTCGCAGGAGGCAGAGATCAGCGGTTCAAAATCCGGACAGCGTTCACCGGCCTCGCTCTCCCGGAACGCGCTCCTGAACCTGGCCCTGCCTTCGGCAAGACAACGATTGACCTTGGTTCTGGTCCAGTCATTGAGCTCCCCGATCTCGT
>DAIQCC010000033.1:0-11616 GCA_036780865.1 Solirubrobacterales bacterium
TGGGGTCGGGTGGGCGTCGCCGGGATACTCAGGCGGAGGGAGGCTGAATGCCGACAGAGGTGTTGCCGCTTCCCGGTGATGTCCGCCCGGCCCCGCGGTGTGCGGGGAAGCCGAACGAAGCTCGCCGACTACTTGTAATTCTGACGGCGGAAGAGGTCGTCGGTGATCGAGGCGACGCGGTCGAGGAAGAGAATCCCGTCGAGGTGGTCGATCTCGTGGAGGACACAGCGGGCCTCGAAGCCCGCCAACTGGACCTGGTTCATCTCGAGGTTCCGCCGGCCGTCCTGGAACTCGACCGTGGCCTTCCTGGGCCGGCGCACGTTCGCGGTCAGGTCGGGTAGCGAAAGGCAGCCCTCGCGGCTGACCTTGCTGCCCTCCGATCGGTGAACCACCCGGGGGTTGACCAGGACCATCAGGCCGTGCTCGTCCCTGGCCTTCGGGTGGCCGGTGATGTCGACCACGGCGATGCGGACGGGCTCGCCGATCTGTGGTGCCGCCAGTCCGACGCAGTGATCGAAGGAGTTCATCGTGTCGAGCAGGTCGGTGATGACCCGTTCGGTTTCGATCCGTTCGGCGGGTCCGGTCTGGGCCGGTGAACAGACCGTCTTCAGGATCGGATCGGGATAGGTCAGGACCTCGCGAGCAGCCATCGGCAGCCGTACCTCAGGCGGGCGGGGCCATCTAGAACACCTCGGACTCGAGCTCGGAGAGCCGGGCTTCCAGTTGCTTCGATTCGCGGAGGCCGTCGAGTGCCCGGTCCAGTTCGGGGCCGACCCCGTCGGGCACGGCGATCTCCACCATCAGCGTGTAGAGCGGGGAGGAGGCATCACCGGTCCGCCTCGTCCTGAGGTCGGTGATGTTCACGTTCAGCTCCGCAAGGGTGGCGGCCGTGTCGTGGACAATTCCCGGGCGGTCGGCTCCGTACACCGTGAGCACGTGGGTAGGGCCTGCGCCGCGACCCAGGGCCTCGACCGGGCTGACCGAGATGCCACCGAGCTCGAAGTCACGGCCGACCTCGTCGAGCCGCGCTTCGAGCGACTCGAGCGAAGCATCCTCCGGCACGGAGACGATCAGCATCACCGCGAAATGGCCGTGCAGGATCGACATTTGCGAATCGTCGACGTTGCCTCCCGCCTCGAGCAGGGCACTGGTGATCGCCGCGACGATCCCGGGTCGGTCGCGCCCGATCGCCGTGACCGCGAGGTTCATCAGAACTTCGAACCGACCGCTTCGGTCGGGACCGTCCCGATCGCCACCAGGCCCGGTCCGGCATGGCAGCCGAGCACGGTCGACATCTCGTCGAGGAAGGCGCCCTCGCACTGAAACACCTCGCGACAGTGGGCGGCCAGCTCTGCGGCCAGTTCCGGCGCCTGGATGTGCTGCGCTGTCCAGGTGATCTCCTGGCCCGAGGCGGCCTTCTCGCTCGCGAAGTCCTTGAGGCGCTGCATCGCTCGGCCCACGGTCCTGACCTTATCGACCGGTTCCACAGTTTCCTCGAGTGTGATCAGAGGCTTGATCTTCAGCGCGCCGCCGATCCAGGCCTGGGCTCCACCGATCCGGCCACCCTTGCGCAGGTATTCGAGGGTATCCACGAGGATGAGGGTTTCGAGCCCGTCGCGGGATGCCTCGATTTGCCGAACGACCTCGTCGATCGACTTACCCGCGGCAATCGCATTCGCCGCACCGAGCGAAACCAGTGCAAGGCCCCCGGCCGTTGTCCTCGAGTCGACCACGGTGATCCGCTCACCACCGCGTCCGTCCGCCTCGAGCTGTGCCGCCGCCTGCCGGGCCGCCTCGCAGGTGCCGGATATGGCGCCGGAGAGGTGGAGCGAAATCACATCCTTGCCCTCGTCGAGGAGGGGACCGTAGACCTCCATGAAGTCCCCGATCGAAGGCTGGGAAGTAGTGGTGAGTTGCGGGGATTCGAGAACCGCCTTGTAGAAGGCGCCGTAGTCGTCGATCTCGTTCTCGGGCCGCTGCTCGCCGTTGAGGATCACATAAAGGTTGACCACGCTGATGTCGAGCCGCTCACGGTCCTCCGGCGTGAGCGAGGCAGTCGAATCGGTCACCAGCGCGATTGAGCTCTCGGCGGACACGTAACGGTTCTATCAGAAGGTGACGCAAGTCACCGGGATCGGGGAACCGAAGCGCTACTCTTTAAGCATGTCCGAGAAGCCCGAAGCCGCAATCACGCTGACCGAAGCCGCCGCCGACAAGATCGCCGAACTGATCGGTGACTCGCCGGAAGGCGAAGAGCAGGCGCTGCGCGTGGCCGTTCGCGGCGGGGGCTGCTCCGGATTCCAGTACGCGCTTGCCTTCGATTCGCGGGACGAAGAAGACCATGTCTTCGAGCACCGCGGCGTTTCGGTGATCGTGGACAAGGTCAGCATGCAGTTCGTGTTCGGCTCCGAAGTCGATTACGTCGAAGGCCTCACCGGCGCCGGCTTCCAGGTGAACAACCCGAACGTCGTCGCTGCCTGCGGCTGTGGCTCATCCTTCCAGGTGAAGGACGACGCCGAGGCCGCCACCGCAACCGCCTGATCCTCCAGCCGGGAGGATCCCGGCAAGTCACGGCGAAACCTCCGCCAGCCGACCGGCCTCGCCCGGTTGCGGCAGAGGACGTTCACAGAACGTTCTCATTGTTGTGCCAACTTCGTAACATCGTCGAAGCGAGGCGGAACGACACTTGCTCCCGAAGCGTGAGAAAGGCTCACGCTGACCGACAAGGAGATAAAGCAAGTGTCGAATTACTCAATTGGCTGGGGGAAAAGGGAGGGCAAGCACCTGCTCATCTTCGCTCTCGGTCTCATGCTGGCCGCATTTGGTGCGTTCTGGGCGATGTCGCCTGCAAGCGCCAACGCGGAAGACGAAATCGTCGAACTCAAGTGTTCGGGGGAAGTCACGGTCGACGACAACTCGATCTTCGATGACGCTTACAAGTTCGACTTCGGCTGCAACGAAGACGTCTACGCGGTGACGATCGTCTCCAACCGGGAGATCGATTCCTTCGAGACCGAAGTGATCGCCCTCCAGCCTGATGGAGAGCCGGGCGTCAACGAGGACTTCTTCTGCGTTGGAGCGGTTCCGGCCTTCGGCTTCGGCTGTTACGGCTCACCCGGCAAGACGCCCGCTACCAAGGCATCGGCCGGCAACATGATCGAGGGCAAGTTCACACTCTCCGCTCCGGTATGTGACGCGAACGTCCAGCCGAAGTTCATGGCCGTTCCGATGATCGAGTACCAGTCGATCAACGACCTGGCTGATCCGCCGTCGATCCGCAAGTGGTACGCCACCACCGAGCCGTTCGTTCTGGACAACTCCGCAGTCAGGTGCAAGGTCCTGAACCCCAAGGCGAAGGCCAAGGCGATGTGCGCCAAGGTCAAGAAGGCGAAGACCCGCAAGGCCAAGGCCAAGGCAAAGCGCAAGTGCGAGAAGGCACGTGCCGTCGCCTGGCCTTCCTGAGCCACGACAAGCCTCGTAAAGAGAAAAGAAAAAGGAGAAGCAAATGAAGAACTCAAAAGGTTCTGTGCTGGGACTTTTCCTGATCGCCTGTCTCGCCCTCGTGGCGCTGCCGGGTGTGGCCCAGGCAAAGCCCACAATCACGATCAGCGGATCGACCACGGTCGCCCCGCTGGCGACTCAGCTTGCGAAGGGCTACATCAAGTCCTGCAAGAGCTGCGTCAAGTTCAAGATCCTCCAGGGCGGTTCTGACATCGGCGTGGCCGACGTTGCCCGGGGTCGGGTCACCCTCGGGATGTCATCCCGTATCCCGAAGCCGAGCGACCCGGGCGGAATCGTCTTCAACGAGATCGCCAAGGATGCTCTCTGCATCGCGACACACAGGAGCAACCCGATCGCGAACATGACCCAGGAGCAGGTGCAGAACGTGTTCTCCGGTGACGTCAGGAACTGGAACCTGGTTCCGGGCTCATCGAAGAGCGGCACGATCAACGTCGTGGTCCGCACCGCAGCTTCTGGCACCCAGGACGCATTCGACAAGATCTTCATGGCCCCGAAGAAGACATTCTCCGGAGCCACGGCGAAGGCGTCGAACGGCCTGATCGAGCAGCAGCTCGAGCGTGACCCGCTGGCGATCGGCTACCTGTCGCTCGCCTTCCAGAAGGGTGTGCACATCGTCAACTACAAGGGCGTTCCCTGCAACCTGCGTGCGGCCAAGTCCGGTCAGTACCCGGGTACCCGGCCGCTGTTCCTGGTCTCCCGAGGCGCACCTGCCGGTGCTGCCGCGAGGTGGATCCGCTGGATCCGCAACAACCCCCGGGCGCTCCAGATCGCAGCGACCAGCTGGGTTCCGTTCAAGTAATGGAAGCAGCATCCCTCGGCACCAAGGCGGTGCCGAAGGAAGAAGATCCGACCAACCGGCGCGTCGAGCTTTTGCTCGGCGCGCTGGCGTCGTCCATCCTTCTTTTCATCGCGGGGATGGTGATCTTTGTCTTCATCAAGGGCTATCCGTCCTTCGCGGCGAACGGTCTCGCCTGGTTCGGATCCGGCGGCAACGTCGATGAACAGCTCGCCGAGATCTTCAACTCGCCGGCCGACCCAGCCGAGTACGTCTACTTCCTCCGGGCCTGGCCGCTGCTCTGGTCCACCTTCCTGATCTCGGCCCTGGCAGTGGGAATCGGGATGGTCATCTCCGTCTTCGCTTCGATCTTCATCGTCGAGTTCGCTCCCCGCTCGATCGAGCGCGTGATCGAGCCGGTGGTCAAGTTTCTCGCGGCCATTCCCTCGGTCATTTACGGACTGCTGGGAATCCTCGTGATCGTGCCGTGGATCAACAACACCTTCATCACCGAGGAAATGCGGTCTTCGGTTGCCTACGTGATCCAGCTCGACGGCTCGAGCGTGATGGCCGGGGTGATCATCCTCACCCTGATGATCTGCCCGATCATGATCGCGATCATCACCGATTCGCTCCGGTCGGTTCCCCGGAACTGGCGCGAGGGCGCGCTGGCCCTTGGAGTGAACCGCTGGCGGGCGCTGAGAACTGTGTCGGTGCGAGCGATCCGCCCGGCCATTGTCGCGGCCGCAGTGCTCGCAACCGCGAGGGCGCTTGGCGAAGCGATCATGCTCGCAATGGTCACCGGGTCGATCGGTTTCGCACCGAATCCGCTGGACGGTTTCCTCTTCTTCTTCGAGCCTTCCCGCCCGCTGGCTGCAACCATCGTCGACGGCGCCGAAGGTCTCTCGGTCGAACCTTTCGGTCAGACCATGTACGCGTTCGCCTTCCTCCTGATCATCTCGACGGCATTTCTTTCCTTCGCCGGCTGGGCCGCCCGCAAGTCCCTCAGCAAGTACAGCGTGGGGGCGAAGTAGATGGCTGCCAGCAGAAAGAGAAAGGCGCGAAGGATGGCGCGCCAGAAGAAGATCCGGACCCCTGGTCTCTGGAGTCTGGGAGACAGGATCGGCCTGGCCATGGCGTGGGCGACGGGCATCCTGCTCTGCGCGGTCGCCGCGACGATCACTCTCTACATGGCGATCAAGGGCATCCAGTACGTCAACCTCGAGGTGATAACCACGAGTCCGGAAGCTTCGCTCGAACAGGACAAGACCGGAGGCTTCCTCGATCCGATCATCGGCACGGTCCTGCTCACCATCATCGGCGCGGCGATCGCTACCCCGATCGGGGTCGCTACGGCGATCTGGCTGACCGAGTACGGCCGCCCGGCGCCGCTGGCCAGGTTCGTCGAGGCCGGCATCGAAGTCATCGTCGGCGCACCGTCGATCGTGCTCGCCATCTTCGGCCTGCTCGTCTTCCAGCAGGGTTTCATGGCTCCCTTCTCGTTCACCGCCGCCGGTGGCGAGGTCTTCGGACGGTCCTTCTTTGCGGCCGGCGCGGTCATGTCGCTGATCGCCCTGCCCTTCGTCGTCGGCGGCACGAGGGAGGCGCTCAACTCGATCCCGAAGCACGTCAGGGAAGCTTCCTACGCGCTCGGCAAGGACAAGGCCTCGACGATCCGCCGGGTGCTGATGCCAAGTGCACGCAGCGGTATCGCCACCGGATCCACCCTGGGCATGGCCCAGATCGCCGGTGACACTGCGGTCGTCGTCGTACTTCTTGGGGCCTCCCTGCAGCTCGCACCCGAGGGTGCGATCCCGGGCATCGACGTGCTGAAGGGCACCGGAGCAACCCTCACCAGCTACGTCTACCAGAACTCTCCGGCGGGCGAAGGCAATGCCCCGGAGAAGGCATATGCCGCCTCGTTCGTGCTCCTGATGATCGTCGTCGTACTGAACCTCGGGGTCAACCTGATAACCCGGAAAGGAAAACAAAAGTGGGCGTAGTTGACGAAGAAAAGGCCCTGGATAACGGCTACATCCCGCCTCTCAGGCAGATTCAGGTCGAAGGGACCACTGCACCCATCAGCGTGGCGGAGCGGGTCGAGGTGCCCGAGACGCTTCAGCAGCAACCGGAAACGGAGTTCTTCGACGACACCCAGCCCGAGTGGTTCGAGCAGATCATGCGAACCGAGTCGCTAAGCATCAGCTTTGCCGGCAAGAAGGCGGTCAAGGAAGTCTCTCTTCCGGTCAACGCCGGCGAGGTGCTGGCACTCATTGGCCCCTCCGGCTGCGGCAAGACCACATTGCTCCGGTCACTGAACAAGCTCGTCGACCTGACCCCGACCGCCAAGCGGGAGGGACGAATCCTGCTGGATGGCACCGACACCGATCTCTACGACGACACCTACCTCCGGCGGCGGGTCGGGATGCTCTTCCAGCAGCCGAACCCGTTCCCGATGAGCATCTTCGACAACATCGCCTACGGGCTCCGTGAGCGGGGATCGAAGAAGCCCCGCAAGAAGGAACTGGAACCGGTGGTGGTCGATTCGCTCAAGCGGGCGGGACTCTGGAACGAGGTGAAGGACAACCTCAACCACCCGGCGCTCTCCCTCTCCGGCGGACAGCAGCAGCGGCTCTGCATCGCCCGCTCCCTGGCGGTAGCTCCCGAGGTGCTTCTCCTGGACGAGCCCTGCTCCGCGCTGGACCCGATTTCGACTGCGATCATCGAGGAGACGATCGTCGAGCTGAAGGACGAGATCGCGATCGTCATCGTGACCCACAACCTCCAGCAGGCGGAGCGCGTCGCGGACCGGGTCGCCTTCATGTACCTCGGCGACCTGGTCGAGTACGGGGTGGCCGAGCAGGTCTTCAACGCTCCCCGGGCAGAGCGGACCAAGGATTACGTCAGGGGTGACTTCGGATGAGCCGCCGCACCGGGTTCGCCTGCGTTCTCCTGGCCGGCATCGCCCTGGCAGCATCGGGCTGCGAGTCGACCCAGAGCAAGAGTGCGAAGCTCGAAGCAGAAGGCGGAAAGCTCGCCAAGGTCGAGAAGATCAAGATCGGTGCCGCGAACAAGAGCATCGACCTGGTCGGGCGTTACATGTTCACCGACCAGTACGGCACGGCGATCGTGCTGAAGCTGAAGAACGAATCGGGGCAGGGACAGGCCGACATTCCGATCGGCATCGTCGCACGGGACAAGAAGGGCAAGCCGGTCTATCGCAACAACATCGAAGGACTGGAGGACGGTCTGCTCGGACTCGGCCTGATCGGTCCGGGCGCAACCGAGTACTGGGTGAACGACCAGGTGCTTGCCACTGGCAAACCCGCATCTTTCGACGTGGAGATCGGTACTGCTGAAGGCAAGTACCCGGCCAAAGTGCCGGAACTGGCCGTCTCCCCGCCGAAGCTCCAGAACGACACCGTTTCGGGCCTGTTCGTGAGCGGAGAGGTGCTGAACAAGTCCGACGTCGAGCAGGTTGATCTCCTGCTCTACGCGGTCGCCACCAAGGGCGGGAAGGTAGTCGCGGCAGGGCGCGGACTGATTCCGAAACTGAAGACCGACGGCAAGCCCGAGCCCTACCGCATCTACTTCATCGGCGACCCGACCAACGCAAAAATCGAGGTCTTCGCGCCTCCCACCACTTACTGACCAGGAGCGTGAGAGCAGTGAACACAGTGAAAGACAGAACGGTTCCTCCCCAGGCAGCGGGGAGCACGACCAGCAATGAGGTGACAAGGGTCCAGCGGCCGCCGGAACAGGTCCGGTGCTCGGGCTGCGGTCATCCGATGGCGACCGATCAGCGCTACTGCCTCGACTGCGGTACGCGACGCGGCGGCCCGCGGGTGGAGTTCGACGAGTACCTCGGTGACCGGGGACAGGCGGAAAAGCCGGGACTGCCGACCGGCCCGCCACCGCCACCGGTCACCCCCGGCTACGCGCTGGGCAATCCGGAACCCGATCCGCGACCGGTCCGTGAAGTGACCCCGCTGATGGCGGCCGCAGGCCTGATGGCCTTTGCCCTGATCCTGATTTTCGGAGTCCTGATCGGCAAGCAGGGCAACAGCGGCGGCAGCCAGGCTCCGATCGTCGCCACGACCGGTCTCCCGACGACGACTTCCGGGGGCACCTCCACATCGACCGACGTCGCCGTCTCCTTCCAGTCCGATTGGCCGGCCGGGGAGGAGGGCTTCACGATCGAGCTCGCAACCCTTTCCAAGGAAGGCACCGACCCAGCGGTAATCGAGTCGACCAAGACCGATCTGGCCGGACAGGGCGCGACCGAGGTCGGGGTTCTCGACTCGGATGAGTTCGGATCGCTGCCGGCAGGAAACTACGTCTTCTACTCCGGGCGTTACGCCAGCAGGACCGAAGCGGAATCCGCGCTGGCCTCCCTCAGCTCGAGCTTCCCGGACGCCCAAGTGATTGAAGTCGCAGCCGAAGCATCCACCCCGGCGGCCGACAAGTCAGCCGGTGGTGGTGGCGGCGAGGTCGCCGGCGCCGCCCAGGACTCGATCATCCAGGAGGACGGCGCGACCGAGAGCACAGCGCCGGTCAAGGCCAGCGACGACGCCCTGGAAGAACTCAACAGTGGAACCGCCGAGGAAACCCAGGAAGCGATCAAGAAGCTCCCGCCGACGATCGCCACGGAGGGGGCGCCACCGCCCAAAGACGACAAGGCGCCCGGGGGCGGCTCCGGCAACGCCGTGGAGATCGGCTGATGCCGACCTTCAACCTGCCCGGCAGGAACCCCAGACCAGCTCCTACGGAGGAGAAGCCGAAGACCGTGCTCGAACAGCGTCGCGACGAGCTCAGGACCCGGTTTACCGAGATGCAGTGGGATCTCGGTGGGGCCGCCTACGAGATGGCAGCGAGGGACTACTTCCGGCTGGACGTGCTCGCGAAGATGGCGGCACGCCTGCAGGTGGTGGATGCCGAGCTGGCCGAGATAGAGCGGATTACCCGGCTTCAGGAAGCTGGTGCGGCGGGTGCCTGCGCGGGCTGCGGTTCGCTCCACGCCCGGGGTGCCATCTATTGCTGGCGTTGCGGCCGCAACGTGGCCCAGCCACAAGGTTCGGCAATGGTGCTACCGGCGGGCACCACGACCCCGCCCCCGATGAACGGAAATGGAAGCGCAAATGGAGCGGGCGGCGAAACAGCGGCCGGCGCGGCCCCGGTCTTCTCCGACACGTCGGTGATCGAGCACGACCACCGGCCGGGTACACCTCACCCGAAGCCGCAGCCAGACTCGATGGCCGCTCATCTGCCGTCGGAGCCTCCGGTCCACGGGGAGGAACCGCGACCCGCCGACGGGTTGGCGAACGGCAACGGTTCATCGCATTTCTTCGAACCGCATCACCGGAACCCGGCGGCCGATCACGCTGGACCGGATCCGGCTTCATTCGAGGTCAGGGAGCCCGGGCCACAAGCGCTTCCGGAAGAAGCCGCGGCGGCCGACCCGGAGCCCCCTGAGAACCAGGCTCTCCCTGAGAACCAGACCCCTCTCGAGGATCAGACGATCCCCGAGGACCAGGCCCGCTTCGAGGAACCCCGGCCCGACGGACCGGATCTGCCGGGAGACCAGCCACCGAGATGAGCAAGGCGGTTCCCGGCAAGTCGCCCAGGCCTCCGCGCCGACTGCCGATCCGGCTCAAGGTGCCGGAGCGGAACGACCTGATCGCGTTCGCGCTGGCCACCCTCGCGGTGGGGTTGATGGTCGGGCTGGCGATCGGCCCGATGATCAGCGGCACCGCCAGCCCCATCACGCTGCTGATTCCCGGGGCCGCAGGTGAGGAAGGCGAAACCGGGGAGACGACGACCACGGCGCTGGTGCCGCCCCTCGGCTCACCGGCCGGGTCCCGCGGTGGTGGTCAGTCAGGACCGGCGGAGACGACCGTGGTTTCGGCTCCCGCCCCGGTCGTCGTGGAGACCACGACTCCGGAAACCCCCGTCGAGGAACCTGCCCCCGAAGACCCGCCGGCTGAGCCGGCGGCAGCGCCGGACAAGAGAGACCCCGCGCCCGATCCAGACCCCGACCCGGAACCTGAACCGGACGGAGTGCTCCTCGAAGGGACGGTTCTGGCGAACTCGCCCTCGACCAAGACCTACTGGATCAACTCGGGGGGCGATCTCGTCACCATCTTCGCCTCGACGGTTCCCGATCCCGGCCTGGTTGTCTCGACCCGGGTCCTTCCGCTTTCGAACGGCACCCTGACCGAATCGGACGGAAGGTCGGCAGTCGACATCGCCAAGACCTCCGAACTCAAGGCCGTGGTCAGCTATGTGGATCCGGTCGCCGGCCTCGTCGTACTCTCGGGTCGCGGCGCATCGCTCCCGGTCTATGCGGAAATCCCGGCCAGTCTCTCCGGCGTGGAGACAGGGAGCCGGGTCGAAGCCGGGCTGCGGCTTGACGTGCCCGACCCGGAGAACTTCGTATCCCGGGCCGGGGTGGAGCCGACCGAGCTTCCGATACGGCTCGAAAGCATCGAGACGTTCGCCGAAGCTGGAGAGATCGAGATCAGCGGCCGCCTGGTCTCGACCGACATCGAAAAGAGCATGATCAGCATGGTGGTCGACTCGACCGGGCAGATCGAATCGACGGTGGACCTTCAAGTGCCTTCCGACTTCCCCTTCGATTCATTCAAGGTTGGCCGCAACTACAGCGCGAGTGCGATCCGGGTGGAGACCGGACTTCAGCTGACCGGTTTCTCGCCAGCCAGCGGGAAGTCGGCGGCCAATGACCCGGCACTCGCCTTCGGTACCCATGCGGACATGGCTGCCAGTTCAGGGAAACCGGCCGCCCGCGCAGGAGATGGTGCCTAGGAACCCTCGATCGACATGGGCGGGCTCTTGTAGGGCTCGTCGCTGGCCGGCGCCTGTGCGTCCGCAGGAGCAGCTTCGGCAGGCTGCTCGACTCCGAGCGCTTCTGCGAGTTCGCCGTTCTCGAACATCTCCTCGACGATGTCGCAGCCGCCGAGCAGTTCGCCGTTGACGTAGAGCTGCGGGAAGGTCTCCCAGTCGGAGATCTCGGAGGTGACCTCGCGAAGCGGCTGGAGTGCCGGCAGGACGTCGATCGCCCCGTACTCGACTCCCATCGAGTCGAGCACCTGGACGGTCCGCATCGAGAATCCGCAACGGGGCTGTGAAGGGGTGCCCTTCATGAAGAGCAGTACGTCGTTCTCCGCGATCAGTTCGCGGACGCGGTCTGTGAGTTCCTGATCAGCCATGCGATTGATGTTACGCGATGGCCCCCTCCAACCCGGTGAAACTGATTTTGGTTGATCACCCCGCAGATTCAGTTTCACCACAGCGGGGCGGGG
>DAIQCC010000033.1:11626-11930 GCA_036780865.1 Solirubrobacterales bacterium
GCCTAGGAACCCTCGATCGACATGGGCGGGCGCTTGTAGGGCTCGTCGCTGGCCGGTGCCTGTGCTTCCGCCGGAGCAGCTTCGGCTGGCTGCTCGACTCCGAGCGCCTCGGCCAGTTCTCCGTTCTCGAACATCTCCTCGACGATGTCGCAGCCACCGAGCAGCTCGCCATTGACGTAGAGCTGAGGGAAGGTCTCCCAGTCTGAGATCTCGGAAGTGACCTCACGAAGCGGCTGAAGCGCCGGCAGCACGTCGATCGCCCCGTACTCGACTCCCATCGAGTCGAGCACCTGGACGGTCCGCA
>DAIQCC010000034.1:0-6140 GCA_036780865.1 Solirubrobacterales bacterium
AGAAGCCTCCTTCCTGTGCGCCGCATGCTACCTGAGCGACCGGCGTAACACTCATTCGTCAGGGCGCGGTCCAGCCGCCGGCCAGGCAGGGACCCGGGGCACAGGGATTCGTCACAGCTCCGTCAGTCCGGAGGAATCGATCGATCATCGCCACTGCGGCAGCGGTAACACGCGGGTGCTCATGCGGATCTTCGCCGGCGGAGGGGGCCGTATTGGTGACCGGCGGTGGATCGGTACCTAGGGTGCTTTCTGGCTCCAGACCCGGGCGGAGCGGGCCGCTGTCCCAGTAGGCGACCGCCGACCCTTCGTAGGGGTAGCTCTCGACGGGCTCCAGACCCCAGTCCCAGTCGATGCCCGGCCAGCGGCTCTCGTCGACCAACGGCGCGACCGCCCTTGCTCCGACAGTGCGTGCCTGGACATTCGTCTGCCAGTTGGTGACCAGATGGTCGCCAAAGGCCGTGTCGAAGAGCAGCTGGTGTGGCGGCGTGCCCGGCAGCGGATCGCTCGTCATCCGGTGCGCGTAGCCGTTCGGCTCGCCGCGGTCCCAGAGCATCTGGACTAGGCCGAGGGCGAGTGGCCGCTCGAGCTGGTTCGGGTAGGCGGGGTTGAAGAAGGCGCCGTAAGTGCCCCATGAGGCGGACCGGGTCAGCAGCACCGAGTAGTTCATCGCCGCCACCCCGAGGGCGCCACGATCGAAGTCCGGTGACAGCGCCATCAGGGCTCCGCCCATGATGCCGCCCTGGCTGATCCCCCGGTACCAGGCGCGCGCGTCCTCCCCGGTCGCAAGCACGGGCTCGAGCGTGCTGACTTCCGGCACCGTCGCGTTACCGTCACCGCCGGGCACGTCGGCCGGCTCCGAAAGCTCGGGGTTCACCCTGAAGGCCGCCCTGGAGACGAGGCCTTCCGGGTGAATCATCAGCCGGGCGAGGTACATACCGTTGAGCAGACCCTGTTGGAGCCGGTCGGCAACCCGGGGGAAGCTGGCCAGGTCCATCAGGGCACCGGTCACGGTGACGATGTCCCCCGTCGACATTCCGATCTCGTCGGTGCCGCAGATCGTGAAGCCCCTGGCGGCCATCAGCCGTTGCGAATCAGCATGGATCTCGCCGCCGATCGACCCCATCAGGCCGTGCCCGTAGACGATCGCCCTGCCCCGCAGCGACTCGTCAGGCAGATCCTGCGGATCGACCGAGTCGGGGTCGGCAATCGCGTTCGGGACGATGCACTCGAAGTTGGCGACGTAGGTGCCGTTCGGCTGCGGCAGGCCATCTGCGTCCAGATTCATGGTCGAGCCGGAAGCGCACTCGTCTGCCAGGGTCGGGTGGTCGAGGAAGCAGGGCACGTCAAAGGTTCCGGCGATCCGGCGGGCGATCGAGCTGCTCGGACTGATCTGGACCGAGGTAACCTCGAAGTCGGGTGCGACGCCCTGGATCTGGCGATCGGCCAGGTTGGTGTCGCCGAGCAGGGCGAAGGCCTGGTTTCTCATCGAAAGGGCGCGGCCGCTGTTGTTCTCGTCGCTCGCGGTGGTGAAATCCCAGGCCAGGTAGAGGTTTGAACGCCTGATCCCCGCCGCTCTCAGGCGCTTGAAGATGTCCTCGTAGAAGGAGCGTCTCCCGTTGACCCGCGAGTTGCTCGACCGGAGGAAGTCCCGGTAGTAACGAAAGCCATCGGGCGCCTTGAGGGTGGTGCCGCCCCCGTCCTTGAGGTTTCTCAGCACGACTATGTAACGGGTGGCCGGTTCGAAGTTGACCATCGGCCGGATCAGCAGATTTGTCTGCGCAGGGCTGGAGGCAGTCGAATCGATCTCGACCCAGATCGGGTGCCGCTCCCGGGTCCTGGCGTTCAGGACGATGACCGGGGCCGCGGGATCCATGTAGCGGGAGGGGTCGGGGAGTCCTACCGGGTTTGTCCGTGCGAGCGCGTCGGGGTTGTCGAGGCCGGGCACCCGTACCGAGATGGTCTGTCCCTGGCTGAACCCGTCGCTGGCCCGGTAGGGGGCCGGGTCGATGACCGAGCCACTCGAGTTCCCGGGCATCGCCTCGGGGGTGAAGTTGATTCGGCGCCCCGTTCCGGTAGTCGAGTCGGCGAGCGTGTAGTAGTTGTCCGGGAAGGGAGACATGCAGATGGCCGGATCAGGGGCCGCAACGAAGTTGCAGTGGGCGGACCGCGAGAGGTCGAGGGCCGGGGCCCGGCAATCGGCCGTCTGTCGGATCAGCGCCTTGCGCCTGCTCTTGACCTTTCCGGCCTTGACCTGGATGTCCCTGTCCTGGCAGCTGGCGACCTGGACGAGACCGGTTGCGGTCAAACGCAGGTTGATCGTGCGCCACTGGCCGGACCGCCTGAAGTAGGGCCATGCGACGTCGGTCAGCGGCTTCATCACCTCCCTGCCGTCGAAAGTCGCGGAGAGCCCCCGGACCCGTATCTGGCCCCTGCGGGCCGAGCGGACCTTCACCCTGAGGATGCCCCGGTTGAGCATTGGCTTCTGGGCGGCATCGACGATCTCTACCGCCACTTTCGGTACCGGCTTCGCTTCCGCCCGATTCAGCGGACCCTGTACGGGCAGCATCAGGAGACCGAAGGCTATGGCTGCAGCGGCTGGGATCAGCCTGGCTCTATTGCGTGAGGCTCCTGTCATTTCCCCGGGGCCGGCGCTCCCTGCCGTGCCGGCTCAACCTACCAACCCGACGCCCGGCCGAAAGATGCGCAAGCTGCCGGGGCACCCGGAGAGAGCGTCGCTAGCCGGCCCGCTTGCGCAAGAGAGACCTGAGGAAAGGCAGGGGATCGATTGGCTTGCCGCCTGTCTGCCAGGGGCCGATCCAGTACTCGAAGTGAAGGTGGCAACCATAGGAGCGGCCGGTGTTGCCGACCCGGCCGATGTTGGCCCCGGCCGCGACGAACTGGCCCACCTTGAGTGGCGAGCGCCTGATCATGTGCATGTAGACGAAGTAAGTGTTCGTGCCGACGTTTCGCAGCACCACGTAGTTGCCGCCGCCGCTGTCCCACTGGTTGTAGACCACGCGGGCCTTCCTGACCGACACCAGCGGGGTGCCGCAGGAAGCCGAAACGTCCTGGCCCTGGTGGATGTGACCGGGACGGCCTGCGCCGAACCTGGACCCCGAGGAGCCGAAGCTGATCGGTCCCCTCACCGGAAAGACCTGGATCGGGATCGCCGAGATCGGGAAGATCACGATCTCCCGGGGCGAGCGGGCCCGGTTTCCGCCGGAATCCACGACCGAGAGGTAGCCCCGCACGGTTCGCTTGGGGACGGTCACGCGAACCGCGCCGATGCTGCGGGTCCTGAGCCTGACCGGGATCCTGCCGCTCCTGCTGCGAAAGATGACCCTGGTCACGCGATCGAGGTTCTTGCCGCGCACCGCAATGATCGAGCCCCGGGTCGGGCGGCTGCTGGAGACGCATTGGCGGAGGCAGACGACTCTCGAGATGACCGGGAGACCGGGAACACCGAGGCCGCCGCCGGTCGAGGTGGCCGAGGATCCGGCATCGCTGCCGCCGTTTTCGCTGCCTGCATCCATCGTCGGGGAGACGGGTTCAACCGGCGGGTTCTCGAGCGAAGCCGTACCGGCCCCGTCAAGAGCGCGGGCTTCGGCCTCGGCAGGCATGAGAACGATGAAAGTGAGGGCAAGGAAACCGAAAACCACCAGCATCAGAGTCGAGGGGGTGATGGTCTGCTTCCGGCCCCTGCGCGTTTGGGCTCCTCGCATCGTCGAAACCATAACATGAGTTGTAGACGATGATTCCGTGAGCTGCTGCACATAATGTTGCAGAACGGTGCCGTTCACCCGACCGGCCTCCCAGTCCCGGAGCCAAGACTGTCCCACGGGAGGGTGCCCCTGAACTAACCTTGTCCTGAGGTACAAGCGACCGCATGGCCGCCGGGGGATAGCCTCAATCGCGCTTTTCCCTCGAAACCCAATCTTGCCACCAGGAGGAACTCTCCAGATGACCGCGATTCGCCAGAAGAACGTAACTGCTGCGCAGTGGAGCGCCAACGGCTCGGCCGTTGAGTCTGCTGACCTGACCAAGGAAGAGAACGTCGTATTCGGCAGCAACGTCTTCTCGATCAAGACCCAGAAGGAACGGCTCCCCTCGGACGTGTTTGAACGCCTGCAGGGCACGCTCGAGCGAGGCGAGGCCCTTGACGTGGATCTGGCCGACGCCGTCGCCGACGCGATGAAGGACTGGGCGCTGGAGAACGGTGCCACGCACTACACCCATGTCTTCCAGCCGCTGACCGGGCTGACCGCCGAGAAGCACGACTCGTTCTTCCGCCCGACCGACGAGGGCTCCGCCATCGCCAAGTTCAAGGGCAGCGAGCTGATCCAGGGCGAACCGGACGCCTCTTCGTTCCCCACCGGCGGCATCCGCGCCACCTTCGAGGCACGCGGCTACACCGCCTGGGATCCGACCAGCCCGGCCTTCCTGCTGGACAACCCGAACGGCACCCTGCTCTGCATCCCCACCGCCTTTGCCTCCTGGACCGGTGAGGCGCTCGACGCCAAGATCCCGCTCCTGCGCTCGATGGATGCTCTTTCGCGCTCCGCGGTAAAGGCGCTCCGTCTGCTCGGTGACGAGGAGACCTCTCGGGTCGTGACCACGGTCGGCCCGGAGCAGGAGTACTTCCTGATCGACGAGCAGTACTACTACGCCCGTCCCGACCTTGTCCTGACCGGGCGCACCCTCTTCGGTGCCCAGCCGGCCAAGGGGCATGAGCTGGACGACCACTACTTCGGTGCGATCCCGGAGCGGGTCCTGGCCTACATGATGGATTGCGAAGCGGAGCTGGCCAAGCTGGGCGTGCCGATCACGACCCGCCACAACGAGGTCGCTCCCGCCCAGTACGAGGTCGCCCCGATGTTCGAGAACTCGAACGTCAGCTCTGACCACCAGCAGCTCCTGATGCAGATCCTCCAGAAGAAGGCCCCGCAGTACGGCCTCGTCTGCCTGCTTCACGAGAAGCCGTTCGCCGGCGTGAACGGATCCGGCAAGCACAACAACTGGTCGATGGGCACCGACACCGGTCACAACCTGCTCGACCCGGGCGACACCCCGGCGGAGAACCTGAGCTTCCTGTTCTTCTGCGCCGCAGTGATCCAGGCGGTCAACAAGCATCAGGGACTTATGCGGGCAACTGTCGCCAACATCGGCCAGGACCACCGGCTCGGCGCCAACGAGGCGCCTCCGGCGATCATCTCGATCTTCCTCGGTGGCGAGCTCGAGAAGGTGTTCGACACCATGGCAGCCGGCGAGGGCGACCCCCACACCCCGGACGAGGTCCTCGATCTCGGTGCCGAGGTCCTGCCGGACCTGCCGATGGACGGCGGCGACCGAAACCGGACCTCGCCGTTCGCCTTCACCGGTAACAAGTTCGAGTTCCGCGCGCTTGGTTCCAGCATGTCACTGGCCTTCACCAACACGGTGCTGAACACGATCGTTGCCGAGGCGATCGACGATCTGGCCGCCCAGCTCGAAACGGCCGAGGGTGACGATCTCGCCGCCAAGGTGATCAAGGTCGTGACCGACTCCTACGTCGAGAACCGGCGCATCATCTTCGCCGGTGACGGCTACTCGGAGGAATGGCAGCAGGAAGCCGAGAGGCGCGGCCTGAAGAACCTGCGGACCACCCCGGACGCGCTGCCGGAAGTGATCGCTCCCGACACGATCGACGTCTTCGGCAAGTACAACGTGCTCAGCGAGCGCGAACTCGAGGCCCGCTACGAAGTCTGGGTCGAGCAGTACGCAATGAACGCGAACATCGAGGCCGAGACCGCGGCGACGATCGCCCGCACCCAGATCATCCCGGCCGTCGCCAAGCACCTGGTGCTGCTGGACGATGCCGACGCCGACCTCCTCGAGAAGGAGAGCCGTGCCCTGTTCAACGAGCTGGTCGACAAGACGCTCGCCCTCGAGGAGGCCAACGGCTACCCGAACGGCATCGAGGAAGAGGGCATGGACCTCGCGATCTACGCCCGTGACAGGCAGCTCGCCGCCATGCATGAGGTTCGCGTAGTGGCCGACAAGCTGGAACGCATCGTCGCCGACAACTACTGGCCCCTGCCAAAGTACAGCGAGATGATGTTCATCAAGTAGGGCTCCTGCCCTGCTTGATGGGCATCATCTGG
>DAIQCC010000035.1:0-5547 GCA_036780865.1 Solirubrobacterales bacterium
CCGAGTTCACGCTGGGTGAGCAGCTGCTGGAGCTGGAGCAGGAACGGCCTGGTGACCCGCATCGTCCGCGGCAGTTCGTTCAGACCGGGACGCGAGGCGATCGCGAAGCCACGAAGGGCGGGCAGGCTGGCGTTGAGGCTGGTCAGAGCCTCACGGGCGACGACGAGGGTCGGTCCGAGCTTCTGGATCGTCAGTCCGAGGTTCTCTGATTCGGCGGCGAGGGCACCCGTGAAAGTGGCGAAGTTCGTGACGAAGCCCTGGAGGTCATCGCCGCGCTCGTTGACCGCTCCGGTAACCCGTGAGAGACCGCGCAGCAGGTTGCCGAGGTCATTGGGCTGGGTGCCAAGCGTGGCTGCGTTCACGATCGCGGTGCCGCGCGCTGCCACCTCGCCCTTGCGGTAGGCGAGGTTGAGGGCCTCGCCACCTGTCAGGCCCTGAACGAAGGGTTCGAAGGTCAGGTCCTGCTCTGCGGTCGGCTCGGAATTCAGCCCGGTGCCGAGGCTTTCGACAAGCCGCTGGATGTTGGCCCGTTCCGGGGTCTGGAGGGTCCGGAGCAGGTCACCCACCTGGACACTGGTGGCGGTGTTGCTGACCGGAATCATGCCGTTGTCCGGCATTTCCTTGGCGTCCGGGGTTCCCGGATCGAGATCGATGAACCAGTTGCCCTCGAGGAAGAGGCGGGGACGTATCTGTGCGGAAGCGTCCTCGCGGATCGGGCGACCCTCGTCATCCACCGTGAAGGTGACGACGGTGTTGTCACCCTTCAGCTCCATGTCGGTGACCTTGCCGACGTTGACGCCGGCGATCCGGACGGGTGACTTGATCGCGATGTTGACCGCGTTGCGGAAAGTCGCCTGAACCTCGTAGCCGGGGCTCGTGAACGGAATCGACTTGGTGAAGGCGAGCCACATTCCGATCGCGACGAGGATGACTGCGAGCAGCCCGAAGAAGAGCGGACCCGGTCCTCCCCACTGACGGAAGAACTGCTGGTTGTAGCGGCTCACCTTGCGTCCGTCGCTCATTTGGTCACCCAGTTCAGCTGAGCGTTGGTCTGGAGCGCGGTTTCGACACCCTGGTCACCGGGGATGTTTCCGATCTGCACCGAGTTCGGCCATCCACCCGCGGCGTACCACTCGGCCGGGGGATTGCCGGGCTCGCATTCGCGGATGGACTGTCCGGGTGCCGCGGTGTTCGGGTACGGGTTCGAGTGGAGGAAGCTCTTGTCGGTGCCGCCGGGCGGAAGGAGGCCGCCACCATTGGCGATGCCTGCCGCCGGGTTGCCTTCGGCGTTCGGTCCGATCGAAGGCAGGACGCTGACTGCCCGGACGTAGTTGCCGTCGGCGTTGCCGCCATCGGTGGTGAAGGCGGCGTTCATGAGGAGCAGGTTCGCGTAGTTGCAGACGTTCTGGGACGGCGTGACCTGACGCAGCAGCGGCTTCAGGATGTTGCTGGTCCGGATCAGCGTGTCGAGGCCCTGGTTGTTGGAAGTGCTCTCACCAAAACGTCGCAGCGAACGGGCTGTCGGAGCGAGCTGATCGTAGAGCTGCGGCGAGGACCGCAGGACCGGGATGCCGATGTCGAAGGAGTTCGCGACGATCGGAGCGCTCTCACCGAGTGCCTTCGCGCCGGGACGCAGCGCGTTCATGAAGCGGGCCGACGTGTAGAGGAACGGCCGGATGCGGGGGCCGTTACGGATCGTCGCCAGCTGCGACTGAACTCCTTCGGTGATCGAGTCCTGGATGTAGGGACGGGCGACCTCGGCCAGGGCGATGAAGGTCCGGTCGAGCTGGACGAACATGTCGGCCTGGATGTCGGCAACGGGCGCACCTTCGGCGGCCGCCTGCGAGAGACCGCGCACAAAGCCGCGAAGGTCGGTCTGCCTGGAAGACAGGTTGCGGCCAACCGGTTCGGCCAGACGGAGCAGCGGTGGCAGGTCGGTGAGGATCGTGTTTATGTCTCCGCCGCGAGCCGCGAAGCCGCCGCCGTACTCGGCGAGGTTTTTCTGGATCGCACGCCTGACCGGCTCCTGGAACATGTTGAACCACTGGTCCATGTCGACCGTTTCCTCGGCCTGCGATTCAGGCAGGGTGCCGCCCTGGGCTAGGCCCTCGTCCGACTTGCCGGGGGTCAGGAGCAGGTACTTGAGGCCCATCGCGGAGCGCTGGCGGACGAGGACGGTCGAATCCTCGGGAATCGGCTGCACACTCTTGTCGAGCTTCATCGTCGCGACCGCGATCGAGCGTCCGTCATCGAGCTGCCGGGCCTTGACCTCACTGACGACTCCGACCCTGACTCCGGCGATCCGGACCTCGTTTCCAGAGACCAGCGAAGCGGCCGACGGAAGCTCGGCCTTGACTTCGTAGGTCGGTACGAAGGGCAGTCCCTTGTTCGCGTTGTACGAGAAGAACACGCTGACCACCGCGATCACGGCGGTAATCGCACCGACCAGAACGGGGCTCGCAGAGATTCTTGAGCGTCGACGGCGGTTCATGGGCCGAGCAGGTAGTCGAGGATTTTCATGCGACCGATGACGCCGGTCGCACCCGTCGTGCCGCGGCTCCTGCCTTCCGCACCTGAGAGGCCGATGGAGCTGGTCTCGCCGGTCGGGCCGAGCGGATTGCCGAAGTCATCGAAGGCGGTTTCTCCGGTGAGTCCGGTGAGCCCGGTCAACCCGGTCACGCCGGTGGATCCGGTGATCCCGGTCTCACCGGTCGGGGTCAGGGTCTCACCCGTCTCGCCGGTCGGGCCGGTGGTGCCCTCCTCGATCTGGTCGAGCGGCTCGAGTTCGCCCAGCGAGTCGCTCATGGAGGCTGAGGTGGCCACCGTGTCCCAGTTGGCGGTGCAGCCACCTGTCGACCGGTCGGCATAAGTCGAGCAGCCCGAGATGACGAGGTTGGTCCGCTGGTAGTGGCCGTACTGGTCATAACCGTTGAGAAGCGACGAGGTGTTGTAGATCAGCCTCATCAGGTTGTCGAAACCGTCGCCCTGGTCGAGGGTCTTGAGGAAGAAGTTGAGATTGGCCGAAGGCGAGTAGGAGGCGCGTGAGACGTTGCCGAGCTTGCGGATGATCGGCTGCGAGGCAACCAGGTCCGGTCCGGCTGTCACAGTCGCCTCACCGAGGCTGGTGATCGAGATACGGCCTGCTTCGGCGAACGGACCGAGCTTGGTCTGGACCTCGCTGATGTCGGAGGCAGCAGGCTTGAGGTAGGTGAAGACCGGGATCGCCTGGTCGGCGAAGGTACCGATCGCGTTGAAGTCGGCCCTGAGCTGACGCAGCGTTTCGGGCAGGTTCTTCAGGTTCTGCTGGAGGTCCTCCCCGCGCTCGGCCGTGGCGGCTGCCGTGTAGCCGGCGTTGCGGAGGAAGTTGACCATGTTCTTCTTCTTCTTCGCCAGGGCCGACATGTTCTTTTCGCCGTCGACGGCGAGCTGGGCCAGACGCCTGTTCTCGGAAGAGAGGATCGCGAGCACCTTGTTCACTTCGAACAGCGCCGGGTTGGCGCGCTCGACGACTTCCTGCAGGTCCTCGCCCCTGGTCGCGAGTCCGGCACCGAGCTCGTTCAGGATGATCCGGAAACGCTGGGCGTAAGGCAGGCGGTAGATGTTGTTGATCAGGTCGAGGTCGACCGACTTCGCATTGTTCTGGACCGGCAGCAGGTACTGCCCGGCACCCGGCTCGCCCTCAGGGATCTTTGCCAGCGAAGGCGGCGGCTCGGAACCGGCCGGTCGGGGCTGCGTGACCTGGCAGTCGAGGAACTTCTCGCCGATCAGCGATTGCGGCCGGATGATGCAGGAGGCGTCCTCTTTCCAATCCTGGAAGCCGGGATCGGTGATGTTCAGCACCACGATCGCCTTGCCGGGTATGTCTGAACCGGTCTCCTCGCCGGGCCTGGAGACGTCCACGGCGCTGACGCTGCCGACGTTCGCGCCGGCGACCCGGAC
The DNA here is from genome assembly GCA_036780865.1 of Solirubrobacterales bacterium. Lineage (GTDB taxonomy): Bacteria > Actinomycetota > Thermoleophilia > Solirubrobacterales > 70-9 > 67-14. Next base: position 3,940 of record DAIQCC010000035.1, read on the forward strand.
GTCGATGCCTTCCACGACGAAGGCACCATTGTCGAACACCGCACGAACCTCGTAGGCGTCGCTGTCGTCGTTGCAGCTTCGAATCAGCAGCACGACGGCGGCGATCACGAGGACCAGGAGCACGATCTTGATGATCCGCTGGAGCATCACGGCACCTGCGTGGGGTCGCATTTGCCGGTCAGGTTGCCGTTGTCAAGGAAGGGGTTGGATCCGGCGATCGGCTGCACGCCGCCGCCGGGACAACGGTTGATTCCGGTGATCACGTCAAGCCCGCCGTAAACGGCCGTGTCGGCGGGCTGGATCGCGGTGCCGTTGAGCTGGAAGACGCCAGTGGCAGTCGGCGTGACCCTCGCGTACGGGCCGTTGGCGTCGTAGGCCGCGAGGATGCCTGCCAGCTTGGCCCAGCTGCCGAAGATGTCGGGCGAGTAGGCCCTCATCTCGGAGACTTCTTCCTGATTCGAGTTCAAGGCCCGGACCACGGCGTTGACCGCCGGTTCGGCCCTGTCGTGAAGCGGGATCAGCTGGGAAAGCAGATCGGATGTGTCGTTGTTCGGTCCGGGCCGGCCGGCCGCAAGGGCGAGGTCATTGAAGACGGGACGGGCGCGGTTGAGGACCGGACGCAGGTAGTTCTGGAGGTACCTGGCGAGCCCCGCATCGGCGGCCCTGCCGGACGCAGCGATCATCGGCTGGACGTCATCGAGGGCGACCCGCAGGTTGGCCAGTGTGGTGTTGCCCTGCCGCAGGGTCGGCGGAAGTTCGTTCAGGGCGAGCGCAAGTGACTCGTTGTTGTCGGCGATCGCTCCGAGCGCGGTGTTGGTGTTGCTGACCAGTTCGGTCAGTTGCGGGGATACCTCGGCAAGGTTGGTGACGAATCTCGAGGTGTTGCCGACAAACTGGTCAAGCCGGGTGTCCTGGTCGGCCAGCTCGGCCATCAGGCGCTGGGTGCTGGAGAAGGCGGCGCCGCTGTACTTGAAGGTCTTGTTGGCGCCCTCCGCGCCCTCGCCGGCGTAGATCGCTGCGATTCCCTGGATCCAGTTCGACCAGCCTTCCCGGGTCGTCTCGTCGAAGATGTCGAAGAACTGGTCGAGCTCGACGGCCGTGGCGGTGGCGCCTTCGCCGAACTCGTGGCCCTCCGGCATCACCGGAGCATTGTCCGGGCCGGGCTGGAGCGAGATGTAGTGATTGTGAATCGATGAGAGCGAGCTCTTCCTGATCACCGCCGCGGTTCCCTCGTGGAGCTCGCGGTCGACCTCGACATCCATCCGGACCCGCATGTCATCGGTCAGCTCGACCTTGGTGATGGTGCCGACGGGCGAGCCGCCGATCATCACGTGATTGCCGCTCACGATGCCGCTGGCGTTCTGAAAATCGAAGGAGTACTTGTACCCCGAATCGCCCCGGAAGATGAGTGAGGCCACGAAAACGATCGCAAGGACAAGCGCGCCCAGAGTCACCACTCTGAGCACGGTCGAACCACGTCCGCGATTGACGCGACTTGGATTTGCTTTATTGGCAGTCGTCAATCTCAGCTACCCGGTGATTCTCCCCACCAAAGAAGCCTCCTTCCTGTGCGCCGCATGCTACCTGAGCGACCGGCGTAACACTCAT
>DAIQCC010000036.1:0-5344 GCA_036780865.1 Solirubrobacterales bacterium
GGAGGGACTCGAACCCCCGACACGCGGATTATGATTCCGCTGCTCTAACCAGCTGAGCTACCCCGGCGGGGACGGAGAGTCTAGATGATGCGGCGCCTTTCCCGGGGTCAGAGGAGGTCCCGCCTGCGCCACAGAAAGAGCCCGGCGCCGGTCACCAGAAAGGACAGTCCGGTCATTACGGCAAGCGGCTCGATAGAGGCCGAAACCGCCGGGACAGCGGGCGTGTGGGAGAAGGGGGAGAGGTCGATCACCCAGTCCGGCAGGTTGCCGAAGGAGGCGAGGGTCCAGATCACGACCAGTGCGGCCAGGATCCCCCAGGCGACCGGCGCCAGGCGCGAGGAGATCCCGAAGAGCAGAAACGCGATGCTGCCGGTCAGCCACATCGCCGGCGCCTGGGCGAAGCCCGATGCAAACAGGGTCGGGACCTGGCTGTAGTCACCGTTCACGAGGCCGAGGCCGACCCCGATCGCCAGGCCCGCGGCGGCGATGATCAGGGCGCTGCCGATCCAGCCGATCAGAAGATGACCCATCGCCCAGCGCACCTTTCCGACCGGCTCGGCAAGCAGCAGGGCGACCCGGTCGCGGTTCTCCTCGGCGGCAGGTCTCAGCACGGCGCTGATCGTGAAGCCGGCCCCGAGCAGGGCGATCACGGTGAGAGTCGAGGCGAAGTAAGAATCGAGCAGGTCGGACCCCGCCGAAGCAAATGCCTGACTGAAGGCGGAACTCGACTCGAGGATCCCTTCGATGTTGTCGCCGATCGCCCCGATTGCAAAGCCGTATCCGCAGAGCATCGCGGTCCAGCCGAGGATGGTCCCTCGCTGCAGGCGAAGAGAAAAGCCCAGGGGGTGAAGCAGCAGGGGCGCGGCCCGGGCGGGGCCGGGCCGGGGCGGGGTAAAGCCGCAGACGAAGTAACGGCGGGGCGGGGCGGGATCAGGCCGCTGCCGATGTCACGGCGGGCCAGCAGCCAGAAAGCCACCGATACCGTGATGGCGGGGGCGGCTACGAACAGTGCGAGAGGCCACCAGCGGTCCTCCCAGAACGGTCTCGTCGACTGAACCCAGCCGAGCGGGGAAAACCAGGTCAGGGTGCCGCCCGAGGTGTCGCCGATCGCCCGCAGCACCCAGGACACCCCGATCACTACCCCGACCAGGCCACGGGCCGCGCGGGCCTTGGTCGTCACCTGGGCGATCACGGCGGTGGTGCCGGCGAAGACCAGTCCGAACCCGACGATCGCCGACGCGAGCAGGATCGACGGCACGGGCTCGAGGCCCCCGATCACCAGCGCCGTCGCGAAACCGGCGCCGGCCACGACGAGCACCAGCGCGGTGACGATCAGTGCCGCCGCCAGAGGGGCCAGACGGCCCGAGCCGGAGGCCAGGAGCAGGTCGGTGCGGGAGTCTTCTTCCTCGGCGCGACTGTGGCGGATCACGCTGAACATCGCGTACAGCGCGCAAATGATCGACAGGGCCGGAGTGCTGTCCCAGGCGATCGCGCCACCCAGCGAGCGCAGCCCGCCGGTCGGGCCGCTGAACGCCTCGACGGCCGGATTGCCCGCGACGCTCCTGTAGAGCGCGTCCAGTTCGGCCTGGGTTCCGTACAGCCCGGTGTAGCTGATCACGTAGATGGCCATCCAGCCGACCAGTCCGGTCAGGCAGAGGGGAATGATCAGGCGGTCACGCTTCAGGGCGAACAGGAGAGCCTGCCGGGTGCCGGTGAACCCGCTCATTGCCGGTAGATGCTCAGGAAGAGATCCTCGAGACTGAGTGAATCCGGGTCCCGGCCGGCGCTCTTCGCAATCCGGCGCAGATCCCCGAGCGTGCCCGTCTCGACCGTGGCACCGTGCCTGATGATCGTGAAGGTCGTGGCCAGGTGCTCGAGCTGGCCGAGGATGTGGCTCGAAAGCAGGATCGTGTCACCGCGTTCGATGATCTCCCTGACGCAGTCCTGGAAGACCGCTTCCTTCAGCGGATCCAGCCCGGAGGTCGGTTCGTCGAAGATGAACAGCTCGGCGTCGGTAGCCAGGGCCGCGATCAGGGCCACCTTCTGCCGGTTTCCCTTCGAGTAGGCGGAAGCCTTCTTGGTCAGGTCGAGTTCGAAGCGTTCGACCAGCTCCTCACGGCGCTTCGGATCGACCCCGCCTCGCAGCGAACCGAGCATGTCGATCGTCTCGCCACCGGTCAGGTTGGGCCAGAGGTTCACGTCACCCGGCACGTAGGCGAGGCGGCGATGAAGCTCAACCGCCTTGCGCCAGGGATCCTGGCCAAACAGCCGGGCCTCGCCGCCGCTGGCCCGGATCAGTCCGAGCAGGACCCTGATCGTGGTCGACTTGCCGGACCCGTTCGGGCCAAGGAAGCCGTGAACCTGGCCCTTCTCGACTGTGAGGTCGAGTCCGTCCAGTGCTCTGGTCTGCCCGAAGTCCTTGACCAGGCCGGACACTTCGATAACCGCGCTCATGGCCTCACGCTAGCGCAGGTCGACGTGATGAAACGCCGGCAGCAGCCGCTTCCGAAGCTGGGCGGCGGCCTCCGATTCCGGGTCTCCTCTGGTGATCAGGAAGACCTCGGTTGCGTCGTAGCTTGCGAGTTCGTCATCGACCGCCTGGACCAGGTTCTCGTCACCGACGCTGGCGCTGGCGTCCACCCCCGCAAGGGTCAGCGAAGCGACCGACACGACCAGGTCCCTCTGGGCCCGGTCCCGGGCGCGTTCGAGATCCGTCGCCCAGCGCCTCAGGAAGGTGTTGGCGGCTGGCGTGAGGAGGCGGATCTCGGCGTCGTTCTCGTCGAAGCCGAGTCGGACCTCGTCGGCGACCCGCTGGATCGACCGGGAATCCTCGATCGGGAAGGTGGTGACGACGAGGAGGCGACGGGCGAGCTCCGGATGGGGCTTTCTGCCGATCGGATCGCGCGGGATGACCAGCGCCGCGATCACGGCAAGCGCCACCAGGGAGAGGCCGGCGATCGAGATGCCCAGCCCGGGTCCGCCGAGGCCGAACCCGACTGCGGCTGGCACGATAAGGGCGAGAAGGATGACCGGGGGATGCCAGGACTTCACACCCTGACGGTACCCGCCCGGACCCGCGACTCACAGGGCCGGGCGGGAACCTTGGCGTTCAGGTTCCGGAGATGGCGAAGGTGTTGCCGTCCGGATCCGTGAACCAGACGACCCGCGCTCCATCCATTCTCATGACGCCGTTCTCGTCCTGATCAAAACCCGGGTAGATCTCGAAAGACACTCCTCTTCCCCTCAGGGCATCGACCTCGGAGTCGAAGTCGCTCACCTCCCAGGCGGCGATCGTGGCGGAACCCTTGCCCGCATGCTCGGGTGACGGATATACCAGCAGCCCGGTGCCGTCACCGCAGCCATAGAGGACCTCGGTCCCGTCGGCACCGGTATCGGCCGGATCGAGCCCGAGCGTCTCCTCGTAGAAGCGCCGTGCCTGATCCATGTTGCTGACCGCGGCCACAGCCGCGACCTTGCTCTCTGACAGGCTCATCGCTACCTCCTCGGTTTCGTGATTGCCTGTGATTCCACCCTAACCGCTGGAGCGCACCAGACGGGATGGAGGTATCCCGGGAAGTCGCGCTGCCCGACTGGGTAGATTCACTGCCATGTCAGAAGAACTCGACAAGGCGGTCGCCACCGTCGTCCGCGACTGCCTCGGGGTGAGGCCGAACGAGAACGTGCTGGTCGTCTGCAACCCGGCCACCCGGGAACTCGGTGATGCCCTTCGTGATGAAGCCGAATCGGTTGGAGCGGAGGCGGTGCTGGCCGTGATGACCGAGAGGGAAACGCATGCCGGGGAGCCACCGGCCACCGTGGCCGAGGCGATGGTGGCTGCAGACGTTTTGCTGGCACCGACCGTCCAGTCGCTTTCCCACACGGCCTCCCGCAAGCGGGCGACCGAGTCCGGCACGCGGACCGCGACCCTGCCCGGTGCCACGGTCGAGATGCTTGCCCGGGTGATGAGCGACGACATGGAGAAGCTCCGGCACCGGGGCAGGAGGGTTGCCGATTTGCTTGACCGGGGGACCGAGGCAAGGATCACTTGCGACCACGGGAGTGACCTGAGGCTGGGGCTGCAGGGCCGGAAGGCGATCCCCGACGCGGGCGAGTTGACCGAGACCGGCGCCTTCGGGAACCTGCCCTGCGGCGAAGGCTTCATCAGCCCGTCGACCGCGGAGGGCATCCTGATCGTCGACGGGTCGATCGCCGGGGTCGGCCTGGTCTCCGAGCCGGTCCGGCTGACGATCGAAGGTGGCCACCTGGTCGACGCGACCGGAGCGGATGGTGCGGCGCTGATGGAACTCCTGACAGTTCATGGCCCAGACGGAACCAACGTGGCCGAGCTTGGCATCGGCACCAACGAAAAGGCGATCCTGACTGGCAACATCCTCGAGGACGAAAAGATCTTCGGCACTGCCCATGTGGCATTCGGTGCTTCAGCAGCGATCGGGGGCAAGGTCCAGGTGCCGGTGCATCTAGACGTCGTGTCGCTGAAGCCTGAAGTCACCATCGACGAGACCCCGGTGGTGCTCGAAGGAAGGCTGCTCGTTTGACCTTCCCGGTGCCCCGGTGAGTCTGCTCGCCGTCCCAAACGTTTCCGAGGGGCGCGACTTCGCCCGCCTGGACCGGCTCGAGGCGGCACTCGGTGACGACGTAACCCTGCTCGACCGCCACACCGATCTCGACCACCACCGGGCAGTCTTCACCCTGGCCGGACCGGCGGAAACCCTGGCCGATGCCCTGGTCGGACTTGCCGGGGCGGCGACGGTCGAGATCGACATGACCGCCTGGCAGGGTCTGCATCCCGCAATCGGGGCGCTCGACGTCTGTCCTGTCGTCTGGCTGAGCGAGCGCCGCCGGGAGAAGGCCGGCGAGGTCGCGATCGAGGTCGCCGAGTCGATCGGGGCGATGGGAGTCCCGGTGTTCCTCTACGGAGACCTTGCCAGCGGCGCCGACCGTCGCGAGCGTGCCTACTTCAGGGCCGGTGGCCTGGACTCCCTCTGGGAGCGGATGACCTCTGGCGCTCTCGAACCGGACTTCGGCCCCGACCGGCCTCACCCGACCGCCGGCGCGACACTGGTCACCGCCCGGGCGCCGCTGGCCGCGTTCAACCTCGAACTCGCCACCGATGACGTCGGCCTGGCGAGAGAGATAGCCGCAGCCATTCGCGAGACCCCGGAAGGGGGCATTCCCGGTGTCAGGGCGATCGGCCTCGGTCTCTCGACCGGCCGGGCACAGGTATCGACCAACGTGCACGACCCGATCGCGGTGCCGCTCAGCGAAATCGTCGCGTCGGTCCAGGAGCAGGCCGCGCTGCGGGGAACCTCGGTGGTCGAAGGGG
>DAIQCC010000037.1:0-5104 GCA_036780865.1 Solirubrobacterales bacterium
GTCGTAGTCCTCGATGATTTCGAGGATGTTGTCGGCGTCAAGCCGCACGTTGTACTCGACCACGTTGACGTCGGGGTTCAGTTCCTCGATCGTCTGGCGGGCCGAGGCAGACTTCGGCTCACCCACCCGGCTGGTGTTATGGATGACCTGGCGTTGGAGGTTCGAGGCATCGACCACGTCGTCGTCGACGATGCCGATCGTGCCGATTCCGGCAGCCGCCAGGTAAAGCGCGGTCGGAGCACCGAGCCCGCCGGCGCCGAGTAGCAGCACCTTGGCGTTCAACAGCTTGATCTGACCTTCGATTCCGACTTCGGGAAGCAGGATGTGGCGGGAGTAGCGGTCACGCTGCTCCGGGGTCAGGCCGGAGTTCGACTGGACGGGAAGGCCCTGGGCTTCCCACTCGAGGATGCCCCCGGTCAGGTTGGCCAGGTTCGTGTAGCCAAGATCCGCAAGCTCCATGGCCGCAGTCAGCGATCGGGCGCCGGAGCGGCACTGGAGGATGATCCGCTGGTCCTTGTCAGCGACGCTGGCAGCGATGCGGTCCGCGATGACGCCGACCGGGATCAGCTCGGAACCCTCGATGTAGGACTCCTCGTACTCGTAGGGCTCGCGAGTGTCGATCAGCTTCACGCCACCTTCGTCGAGCTCGGTGAAGGCTTCCTGCGGAGTGATCTCTTCAATTGTCTGCTGCGCGGCCTGTTCGGTTGCCATCGGCGAAACCCCTAAATCTCGATCTGGATTTGGTTACTTCAAAAAGTATAGCGATAAGCCCCGGGCGATTCCAGCCCGCAAGCCGATCACGAAGGGTACAGCCCCATTGAGATCACCGACCTTAGGTCCGGCCAAAAAGAAGGCCCCCGGGTTTCTTTACCCGGGGGCCCCACTACGCGCAATCGGAAAGAGAGAGAAAACCGATTACAGGGAAGGACGCATCTGGCGGAGACGCTTGACGCGCTCCTCGATCGGGGGATGGGTGGAGAAGAGCCCGGCCAGGCCCTTCGCCTTGAATGGCTTGACGATGTAGAGCGGCTCCGAGGCCTCGCTGACATGCCCCTTCATCGGGATGTTCTCCGCGCCCTGCTCCAGCCTCGTCAGTGCCGAGGCCAGCGACTCGGGGTTGCCGCAGATCGCGGCACCACCGGCGTCCGCCGCGTACTCGCGCTGACGCGAGACGGCGAGCTGGATGATCGACGCGGCCAGCGGCGCCAGGATCACCATGGCGAGCGACCCGATCAGTCCGAGCGGCGAGTTGTTGTCACCGCCGAACCACATCAGCATGTAGGCGATGTAGGTGATCGTGGCACCGATCGTCGCTGCCACCGACTGGATCAGGATGTCGCGATGCTTGATGTGAGCCAGCTCGTGAGCGACCACGCCGCGCAGCTCGTCGGTCGAAAGCAGCCGGGTGATCCCGGCAGTTACCGCGACGGCGGAATGGTTGTAGTTGCGGCCGGTCGCGAAGGCGTTGGGCTGATCCTGCGGGATCACGTAGAGCCTCGGCATCGGAATCTCGGCTCGCTGGCAGAGCTCACGCACCATCTGGAAGTACTCGGGGTTCTCCGACTCGTCCATCGGCTGGGCCCCGCTCATCTTCAGGGCAAGCTTGTCGCTGAAGAAGTAGGAGCCGAAATTCATCAGTACGGCGATCCCCAGGAAGAGCAGAGCCATCTGCTGACCGCCGACCGCGAAGCCGATGACGACGAGCAGGCCGGAGAGAGTGGCCAGAAGGATCGTCGTTCGGAGCGTGGCGCCCCAGGTGGACTGCTTGGTTGTGGTCATCGGGCCTCCTTGGAAGCAAAAGAACGGAAAATACGACTGGCATTGTGTCGGCAGAGGAGCGTTTCGTCCATAGGGGCTGCCCCCCATTTGCCAACGTTTCACCGGAAAACACCGGAAAAATGCCGCTTCTCCTGAAACGATGGTCAAACGATGAAGCGCCGCCCGATCTTCACCGAAGTGATCGCCCTGAACGCAGCGATGGTCGCCATGGCCACCGCAGCGGCTGCGCTGGTGACCGGATTCTCAACCGACCACGTCGAGACGTTGCTGGTGATTGCCGCGATCGCCGCCGGCGTGACCTGCCTGCTCAACATCGCCATCCTCAGGCGGAGGTTCACGCCACTTGAGGCGGTGATCACTGAAATGGAGAAGGTGGACCTCGGGCAGCCGGGTGCGAACGTTCCGCCCTGGATCGACGGGGTGGCCGAAACCGAAGAAGCCGAGCGGCTGGAACTTGCGTTTCTGAGGATGATGCGACGCCTCGAAGCCGAACGGCGTCGCAGCTCGAGCGCCGCTCTCAAGGCTCAGGAGGAGGAACGGGCCAGAGTGGCCCGTGATCTGCATGACCAGGTGAACCAGTCGCTGACCGGTGTCCTGTTGCGACTGGAGGCGACCCGCTCCGAGGCACCTCCCGAGCTCGAGCCGGAACTCGAGGAGACGAGCCGCCTCGCCCATCAGGCGATGGACGAGTTGCTGACCGTAGCCCGGCAGCTGCGGCCGACCGCGCTCGACGACCTCGGGCTCCGCGCCGCGATCGCCGGACTGGTCAGCCAGGTCAGCCTGCCCGGTCTCAGCGCTTCCTTCGACTGCAGGGACGACCCTTCCGCCCTGGAACCGGACCTTCAACTGGTCATCTATCGGGTCTCCCAGGAGGCGATCGGGAACGCCGTCCGGCACAGCGGCGCGGGCCGGATTGACGTGACCCTGGAACGCCATGGTGAGCGGTTCGTGCTCACGGTCGCCGATGACGGCAGCGGCTTCACCTTCGAGCAGGCGACCTCCGGCCTGGGGCTGGGCGGGATGCGCGAGCGGGCGATCCTGGCCGGCGGGGACATTGACATCGAATCCCGGCCCGGCCTCGGCACCATGGTCAGGCTGACCGTGCCGGTCAGGGAGGCGGCGGTCGCATGAGGCTGGTGATCGCCGACGACCACGGAATCGTCAGATCGGGGATACGCCTGCTGCTCGAAAAGCAGCCGGACCTTCAGGTGGTGGCGGAGGCCGCTGACGGGATCGAGGCCCGCGAGACGGTGATCAGGGAACGCCCCGACCTCGCGATCCTCGACGTGAAGATGCCCGGCCTGACCGGACTTCAGGTGACCCGGGAGATCAAGGCGCAGGTGCCTGACACCAATGTGCTGATCCTCTCCATGCACGACGACGAGCGTTACCTCTTCGAAGCCCTGAGGGCCGGCGCCTCCGGCTATGTCCTCAAGTCGCAGGCAGACACCGACCTGCTCGAGGCGATCCGCTCGGTCGAGCGGGGAGAACCCTTCCTCTCCCCCGGCGCCCAGCAGACCCTGATCCGCGACCTGCTCGAACGCGGTGAACAGGCGAAATCGGACCTCACCCCACGAGAGGAGGAGATCGTGAAGCTGGTCGCCGAAGCCAACACGACCCGCGAGATCGCCGAGATGCTTCACCTCTCCGAGAAGACAGTCGAAAACCACCGGGCCAACGCAATGCGAAAGCTCGGCATGCGTGACCGGGTAGAGCTCGTCCGCTACGCGATACGGCAGGGGCTGATCGACCCGTGAAGAATTCGGAGAGAGTGGTGCTCGGCCCCGGCGTCGAAGTCCTGATCAGGCCGATCAGGGAAACCGACAAGCACCTGCTCGCTGACGGGTTCCAGCGGCTCAGCCCGGAGTCGAAGTTCCAGCGTTTCTTCGCTCCGGTCGTGAAGCTGAGCGAGTCCGACCTCGTCTACCTGACCGAAGTAGACCACCACCTTCACGAAGCGCTGGTCGCGATCGACCCCGACGAGGGTGACCTGATCGGGGTCGCCCGCTACATCCGCACTTCGCCCTACCGCGAGCGGGAAGCGGAGGTCGCAATCGTGATCTCCGACAACTGGCGCGGCAAGGGGCTCGGCAAGGCCCTTCTTTCCCGCCTCGCCACCCGGGCACGCGAGGAAGGCGTGACCCATTTCCTGGCAGTGATCCTCGCCGACAACACCAACGCGACCGACCTGTTCGAAAACTTCGCGCCGAAGAAGACCCACGTCATGCGGGGGGAGCCCGGCCAGGTCGAGGTGAGGATCGACCTGCCCTGGAGCGGCGAGTTCTCGGATTCGGCGCTCGGCTTCGCCCTCCGGTCAGCCGCCCGGGAGAGCCACCGGTTCCGGACCTGGCGCCGCATGAGACGGCGCCTTCGCCGCCGCAAGCGGGCAGAGGCCGCGCGAGAATCCGGCAAAGCCGACTAATGCTCTAGGATTTCTCTCGATGCTTTTCTCGACCAAAGCCGAGTACGGAGTTCGCCTGATGGTGGAACTCGGACGCCAGCCCAACACCGGCCCGGTCTCGCTCAACGCGATCGCCGAAGCCGAACGCCTGCCGCTCTCCTATCTTGAGCATCTGGTGGCGAAGCTGCGCCAGGCCGGACTGGTCACCTCTACGCGTGGCGCCCACGGTGGCTACAGCCTCGCCTTCCCGGCCGAGGAGATCACGATGGTCGAGGTCGTCGAAGCGCTGGAGGGGCAGATCGCCCCGATGGAGTGCTTTCACGAAACACCCGAAGGCAAGGTTCTCTGCTCACATGAGGCAGACAGCGACCGCGCCTGCGCGACCAAGCTTCTCTGGACCCGGGTTCAGAGCGGGGTAAACAAGGCGCTCGCCGGGACGACCCTGGCCGAGCTGGTCGAGTTCTCTCGTCCCGTGGACGAGCGCAAGCAAAGCAAGACCGCCGTCGGCAGCGCTGCCTAGCGCGCCGCCCAGGAATTTCGAACGGAGCAACCAGTGGCTGAACTAGAGATCAAGAACCTTCACGTGAGCGTTGAGGACAAGGAAATCCTCAAGGGACTCGACCTGACCGTCGAGAAGGGGCGCGTCCACGCCCTGATGGGGCCGAACGGATCCGGCAAGTCGACCCTCGCCAACGTGATCATGGGTCATCCGGCACTCGAGGTGACCGAGGGCACGATTGCCTTCAACGGCGAGGACATCACCGATGCCGACCCGGACGAGCGCGCACAGCTCGGCCTGTTCATGGCCTTCCAGTACCCCGTCGCCATTCCGGGTGTCGCGGTCAGCAAGTACCTGCGGATGATCCTCAACGCCCAGCGTGAGGCACGAGGCGAGCAGCCCCTGAAGATCAAGGAGTTCGCCGC
>DAIQCC010000038.1:0-4055 GCA_036780865.1 Solirubrobacterales bacterium
GCAAGACAACGATTGACCTTGGTTCTGGTCCAGTCATTGAGCTCCCCGATCTCGTCATAGCTGAAGCCCTCGGCAAGCTGGGTAAGGGCCTTCAGTTCGGCCGGCTTCAGCAGGGAGAGCGCCTCCTTGCTTCTGGCCACTCGCTCTCTCCTGACCGCCAGCTCGTCCGGCCCGTCGCCCGCGGCGGGGATGAGCGAGACCCAGTCCTCTCCTGCCTGGTCATCTTCGCGGACCTGACCCGGCCTTGCCAGCGTGCGTTCCCTCACCTTCCTGATCGCCAGCGCCTCGTGCTTGATGACGGTTCTGGTCCAGGGGAGGAGCTGCCGGACGTCGGTTGTAGGCGCCTTGGACAGCAGAATCTCGATGCCACGCTGGTAGGCGTCTTCGGCGTCTTCCGCGCACATCGAGTAGCGCCTGGCCGTCCACCTCAATGGACGGTCGTGACTCTTGATCAGTTCCACCGCCACCCGTTTGCGGGCCGCTTCGTCGGGCCTGCTCCCGGCGCGTGGATCGTCCTCTCCCTGTACTGCGACTCCCGTCATGGGGCCCCCCACCTCTTGAATGAAACGTGTCTTTTCCTATCCGCAGGAGGCTCCGATTGCCAGTCGGCCGATTCGGCCCGCTGAAATCCGGCCCCCACGTGTCCGGTCCTGCGAAATGTGTCCATTTGCAGCAGTAAGCCGGGGAGCTTCGGAAACTCTCCCCCGTCTGCGTGCACGATTAATCCGCAATTTGCGGGCATTTCGTCGACTCAGGAATTTCATGCAATTTGCACGGTTTTCGTGGAATCGATGCTTCACAAAGCCGCAAAGTGGGCGGTCAGGTTAGGTTTCCGGGGTGTCCTCCCGGGAAGAAATCGCAGCGATGATCCCCCGTCTCGGCAGGGGCGCGCGGATCAACCTGAAGCTCCACGACGGGGGCGAAGTGCTCGGCACCCTCTACGGCCTCTTCGACGAGAAGGTCCACTTCGAGGAGGAAGGCATCGGGCCGATCGAACTCGACCGGATCGAAGACCTGCTGGTCAGGGTCCACTCGGAACAGCCAGGCGGCCCGGCCGCCTAGGACCTACCGGTCCTGCAGTTCGTAGAGGGCGCCCCAGACTGCGGTGTAGGCGTTCTTCCTCTCCTTGCCCTGGCGAGCCCCGACCGCGTTCTTGAAGTTGTCGTAATCGATCTCGCGGGCGAGGTCCGCTGCCGCCTTCACCCAGTCCTCGCGCTCGACGAAGATCCGGAAGCGGTAATCGCTCAAAGCGCTCTCCCGGATCGAATCCGCGTAGGCGGTCATGGACTCGAGGAGGCAGAGGTTCTCCAGATCCTCCCGCACCCGGGAGCGCACGCAGAGCATCCCTTCGGGCTCGCCCTTGTCCACCACCGAATAGAAACCACGATCAGTCACGATCCACATCTTCGACCTCCTCGATCACTTCTACGTCCGGAAGCGTGAGTCGGATCACCGGCAGATTTCTGACGAACACGGAACCTTCCCGCCTCGCGATCCTCACGGTCCATCTGGTCCCCATCTCCACGCCTCCCCCTCGATGATTTCGTGGAAACGGCTCCTCTCCCGGACCATGAGCTGCTGGCAGGTGGCCAGGCCCGCCTCCCTGCATTCGTGGCAGATCAGTTCCGGCAGGGGATCTCCGGGAACCCAGGGAACTGGTGAGCGGCAGAACTCGCAGAACAGGTGACCCCGGAAGCGAGGTGACCTGCCGTGCCCGTGCCGCGGGGCGACGAAGAGTCCCGGGCTGATCAGGCAACTCCTTGCCCGGTTGACTCGCCCGTGGCTGCCGATCGCACCGTTGAAGCCGGCAAAGCTTCCGATCTCGCCGCAGGCCTGGCAGACCTTGTGGCCGTAGATCCCCTGAAGCGGTCTGACCGGTGGGGGAACCCTTGACAGTGCTTCAAACAACTTGCTGCGCCGTCCACGCAAATCCTCCGAACTCATGACTTACCTCCATCGATTCCGGCGTTAGCACCGTGAGCGGGAGATCACTCCCGTCCGGTTGCTGCGGTGTCACGGGGCCGGACCCCTCAACCGCTCTTGATAGATGTCCTGAGCCTGGCGTCGGCGGGAACTCGAGGTTTCTGACAGAGCCTTCAGACGGTCGGTTTCCAGATCTTCAGATCCGAAACCGAGGCGAGGTTGTAGAAGTCCCGGTCGTTGTGAAGGAGGAAGGCGCCCTCCCGGATGCAGGGAACGGCGATCAGGATGTCAGCGAGATTGCGAAGGGTTATTCCGGCAGATCTGGCGGTCCGGAAGAGATCAGCGGCCGAGATGTAGTCGGCTGGACCCTCCAGCCCAAGGAACGGAAACCCCAGCAGGTACTGGCAGATGTCATCGGCCGCTGACTTTGCTCGATAGCCCTGAAGCACTTCGGTCAAGACATGGTCGGTGAGTAAGACCTGGCGGTCCTCCCGGATTAGTTGATCCAGCTCCCTCGAGTGGGGTGCTTCGTGGTCGTTCAGGAAGTCGATCCAGACCGTGCTGTCGGCAACGATCACTCGAACGTCCGGAAGAAGTTCCGTCGCATCTCGTTCAGATCTCCCTCCCACACGTACTTGCCTCGAAGTTTCAGGATTCCCTGGCGCTTGTGGTAGGCGACCAGTTCCCGGAGGGCGAGGTCGACCGTTTCCTTCATGGTCCTGGTGCCGGCCAGCTTCTGGGCCTCGGCCATCAATTGCTCGTCGATGACGATGTTCGTCCTCATACACATCACGATACACATGGCTTGCTCCACGCTCAAGTTTTGGTTCCACACCTACTGAAGATCAGACGGCGAGAAACTCGCCCCCGAACCGCTGCGGGTGCCGAGGTCGGGAGGCGAGGTTTGGCTAGCGGCCTTCGGTGGCTCTGATCAGCATCACCAGGAGGCGGCCGAAGTAGGGGCTGGTGAGGTAGGAGCGGCCGGCCTGGGGAAAACCGGTGCTGGTCAGGCCGTCAACGATCCCGACCGACCCCCCGCCCTCGCGGCGATAGCGGGAAACCCAGGGACCTCCGCTGGAACCCGCGGCCATGTTGCAGCGCGCCAGCATGCCGGTCGGACCCGGGAACACGCGGCCCCCGTACCAGTCGGGCTTGGTTCGGCTGCGGCAGGTTCGCATCACACGGCCACCCATGGCGGCGCCCGGGTAGCCGTATATGTCGGTGACTCCGCGCCTGTTCGGGTAGGTCTGGACCTCGATTGCACCAACGTTCTCGCCGATCCGCGAACCGTTCCACGCCTTGCGGGTCACCATGATGGCGATGTCGAAGTTGGTCCCGTAGGAACCGAAGGAGAGACGCTGCCAGGCGTTCGAGACCCAGACCGTCTTCACCTTGTAGGTGCCGTAGGGGCGGCGACCGTTCTTGAAGTCGGGAATGAAGACCATGCGCCGGGACCACCTGCCGTTGGAATAGACGCAATGCGCCGCCGTCAGCACGAGCCTCAGGCTGCGGGTGTCGATGACCGTGCCGGTGCAGGAGTAGCCGCCAAGACGATCCCAGCCGAGGATCTTCCCCACCTCGGGACGGTAGACCGTGACCGGACGGTGCCGGTTACCGGTCGTGCTGGAAACCGGCGTGGCCGGACGCTGCCCGAAGACCGGATCGCGGCGAAGCGCGCGCTCCACACGATCGGGTGTCCAGAACTTCTTCGCGGCGTTCGACTCCTCCGCCGACAGCCGGTGGCCGACCACCGCAGCCTGGGCCTGAGAGCTGAAGAACAGTGTGCCGGCGACCGCCAGCATTGCGAGCAGCGTGAGTTTCATGGCTCCCATGTCTGGTCATTCTCGCCGATCTGACAACTGGATTCCGCAAATCCCGAAGTTTTCTGTCGCTACGGGTTGACATATCCCCCATCGCTCCGGGCGGCGGCGCTATGTTCGGCGCATGGCGAGGACGGAGGGACAGATCCCCGAGGGACTGCTCACTGGAATGGAGCGGCAGGCTGCTATCCGCGGTGTCGACAAGAACGAAATGTTCGAGTCGGCGGTGCGAAGCGAGCTGGCCACCTACCGGAACCGTGAGCCCGGCCCGCTGGTTGATCTGGATGAACTCCGGCTCAGCTTCGACTGGCC
>DAIQCC010000039.1:0-3982 GCA_036780865.1 Solirubrobacterales bacterium
GGCGAACTCGTGATCACCCTCGTCCCAGGCCTTGAAGGCCTCGGTCGGAGGGTTATCTGACAGCTCGAGTTCCTCTCGGGCTTCTCGGCCGGCGACCACGAACTCGTTCGAATTTAGTTCTTCGGCCAGCTCCTCTTCGGTTTTCTCCGGGGGCGGGATGACACGGTCAAGGAAAGCGTTGATCTGGGCCGGCGGCAAGGCGCCGGTGAACTCGTCGACCATCTCGCCGTTCACGAAAGCCTTGACCGCGGGGATCCCCTGGACACGGAAGGCGGCGGCCAGCTGCTGGTTCGAATCGACGTCGACCTTGGCCAGCTCGACCGTGCCCTGACGATCCTTCACGGCCTGCTCGATCGCCGGACCCAGGGTGCGGCAGGGCCCACACCACTCTGCCCAGAAGTCGACGATTACCGGGACCTCTTTGGAGCGCTCGATGACCTCCTGCTGGAAAGTCGCCTCATCTACGTCTTTGACCATGAGACGAGGATAGTGGGAGCGGGGGGCCGGCAAGCCCGGAATGGCCGGCTTGCTGCGTGCGCGAGTCGCTAGGAGCGGCGCTGCGAATCAGGCTGGTCCTTGGTCTTCGGTTCATGGGCGACAGCTTTGACGGTGAGCGAGAGAAGAAGTGAGCGCATCGTGAATCTCCTTTGACTGGTTGGTGACGGTCTGGAGACTCGCTTGCGGCGATTGTTGACTTGTTGCGGAATCCTTGCTTTCCGATTCTGTGGCCGGAACTGGCGATAGGGTCAGGGCCATGGGGTTCATGAGTCCGTCCGACCCGCCCTTCGAGATCGAGGAGTGGCGGCAGAGGCCGTACCGGGAGAGGCTGAAGCCGCTTGCCCAGGACTGGGCGGTGAACGGGATCGGCGTGCCGCAGGCCGTCTACCTGCTCTACATCGTCAAGCTGATCATCTTCACCGGCGGCGGGCTGCTGCTGATCTCCGCCACCTCGGATCTCGGCGGGCTCTCGAAAATCGGTGACTGGTGGACCGAACCGGTCGTCTTCCAGAAGGCGGTCGTCTGGACGATGCTCTGGGAAGCGATCGGCCTCGGAGCCGGTTCGCTGCCCCTGACGCTCCGATTCTCACCGATGGTCGGAGGCTTCCTTCACTGGCTGAGACCGGGGACGATCCGCCAGCCGCCCTGGCCGGGCAAGGTGCCGCTGACTGGCGGCGACACCCGCACGATCTTCGACGTGATCCTCTACGCCGGCCTTCTGATCAGCATGCTCGACCTGCTGATCCGGAGCGGGACGGACGGCTTCAACCCGGTCACGGTCGCGGTGCTGCTCGCCTTCCTGGTGCTGCTGGGCCTGCGTGACAAGGTGCCCTTCCTTGCCGCCCGGGCAGAGGTTTACGGACCCTTCCTGATCATCTTCCTGTTCCCGGCCGACCAGATGATCGTCGCGGCCCAGTTCGTCATGTTCTGCATCTGGTGGGGAGCCGCCGCCTCCAAGCTGAACCGCCACTTCCCGTTCGTGGTGACCGTGATGATCTCCAACACCCCCTGGAACCGGTCCCGGTGGGCGAAAAGGAAGCTCTACAAGGACCACCCGCAGAACCTGCTGCCTTCAAAGGTGGGCGAGTTCTCGGCTCACTTCGGGACGGTGCTCGAGTTCACGCTGCCGCTGATCCTGATCGCCTCATCCGGTGGCACGATTGGCTGGATCGCGGTCGCCGGGATGGTGATATTCCACGTGCACATCCTCTCGACCTTCCCGCTTGCGGTTCCGCTCGAGTGGAACATCTTCATGATCTTCTCGATCTTCTTCCTGTTCGGCCATTACGGGGATGTGCCGCTCTCGACCCTCGACGATCCGTTGCTGATCGCCTGCCTGCTTCCGATCATCGTCGGGATGCCGATCCTCGGAAACTTCCGGCCCGACCTGATCAGCTTCCTGCCCTCGATGCGCTACTACGCAGGTAACTGGGCGACCAGCCAGTGGTACTTCCGGCGCGACAAGGGCTCGGAGGCGAAGCTCGACGAGCACATCACCAAGGCCGCGAAGACTCTGCCGGTCCAGCTCGCGAAGTTCTACGAACCGGAGATGAACGAGGTGCTGCTCCACAAAGGCCTCGCCTTCCGTTCGATGCACACCCACGGCCGGGCGCTGGTCGGTTTGGCCGACCGGGCGGTCGATGATGTCGAGAACTACGACGTGCGGGAGGGGGAGACCGTTTCCGGCGTGATCTGCGGCTACAACTTCGGTGACGGCCACTTCCACAACGAGAAGCTGCTGGCTTCGGTCCAGGCGAGGGTCGGATACGAACCGGGAGAGCTGCGGGTCGTCACGCTCGAATCCCAGCCGGCGGGCAACCCGCATCAGCGGTACCGGATCTTCGATGCGGCCGACGGGCTGATCGAGGAAGGCACAGTGAAGGTGACCGACATGGTGGTCAGGCAGCCCTGGCTCGGCACGGGCGAGGTGTTTCCGGTCGAGCCCGATGGCGGGTCCGTTACCG
Organism: Solirubrobacterales bacterium; assembly: GCA_036780865.1. GTDB lineage: Bacteria > Actinomycetota > Thermoleophilia > Solirubrobacterales > 70-9 > 67-14. The sequence continues at coordinate 2,463 of DAIQCC010000039.1, forward strand.
CGCAGGGGGATCCGCCCCCGTCGGGCAGCGCTCAGCCCGGTGGCGGCCCGGTTGCCAACCGTGCCGACGGCGGCCCCTCGTGAACGCGGGCCGGTAGCTTCAGGGCATGACCCAGGTACACATCGTCGGATCCGGCCCGAACGGCCTGGCCTGCGCTGCCGTGCTGGCCCGGGCCGGGCTCGGGGTGACCGTTTACGAGGCTTCCTCGACGATCGGTGGCGGCACCCGCTCGATGGACCTGAGCGGCAAGGGCCTGATTCACGACATGTGCTCGGCCGTCCACCCGATGGCGGTCGGCTCCCCCGTGTTCAACGAGCTCGGGCTGGAAGACCACGGGCTGGAGTGGTGCTACCCGGAGATCGACCTGGCCCATCCGCTGGATGGTGGCCGGGCCGGGGTGATGGTTCAGGACATCGGTCGGACCGCAGCGAACCTGGGCGAGGACGGCAACGTGTGGATGGGCCTCTTCGCCGGACCGGCCAGGGATTTCTCGGCGCTCGGCCGTGACATCAACCAGCCGATCATCCACTTCCCGTCGCATCCGCTGAAGCTGGCCCGGTTCGGAATTCCGTCACTGCTGCCGGCGACGACCCTGGCCCGGGGATTCAGGTCGGAGGTGACTCAGGCTCTCTTTGGCGGTGTGGCCGCCCACTCGTTCAACCGCCTGAGCCAGGTGATGAGCTCGGCGGTCGGCATGGCACTGATCTCGGCCGGACATGCGAACGGCTGGCCGGTCGCGAAGGGCGGCTCGCAGGCGATCGCCGATGCTCTCGCTTCGGTGATCACCGGGTCCGGCGGCAGGATCGAGACCGGGCGCCTGATCAGGTCGGTCGACGAGCTGCCGGGAGGCGAGCCGGTCGTCTTAGACCTTTCTCCATCCGGGGTTGTCGGGCTGGCCGGGCACCGGATGCCGGACAACGTCCGCAAGGCCTACCAGCGCTACAAGTACGGGCCGGCTGCCTTCAAGGTCGACCTCGCGGTGGAAGGCGGGATCCCGTGGACGAGCGAGGAGGCTCGACGGGCCGGAACCGTCCACGTGGTCGGGTCCTTCGAGGAGCTGGTTCATGCGGAGTCGGAGATCAACTTCAGCCGGATGCCGGACCGGCCTTTCATCCTGGTCGGCCAGCAGTACCTGGCAGATCCTTCGCGCTCGAACGGGGATGTCCATCCGATCTGGGCGTATGCGCATGTGCCAAACGGCTACTCGCTCGACGTGACCGAGCTGATCCTGCGCCAGATCGAAAGGTTCGCCCCCGGTTTCCGCGAGCGGATCGTCAGCGGCACGACCATGACCCCGACCGAGTTCCCGTTCTACAACGCGAACTACGTGGGCGGCGACATCGTCGCCGGGGCCAACACTCCGCGGCAGTTGATCGCCCGGCCCCGCCTCGCCCTCGACCCGTACAAGGTGGCCGACGGGATGTGGATCTGCTCGTCGGCGACCCCGCCCGGAGGCGGAGTCCACGGAATGGGCGGAGCCAACGCGGCCCGCTCGCTGCTTAGAGCGATCGAACGGGCCT
>DAIQCC010000040.1:0-3714 GCA_036780865.1 Solirubrobacterales bacterium
TCCCGACCACCCTCGCCTTCCGGTCGAGGCCGTAGGCTGCGGCGGTGACGTGGATCGAAACCACATCGCTGACCTTCACGGCGCGCCATGAGGATGGCGACCGCGCCTACGCGGAGGATCTCCTAGACCGGCTCGAGGACCTCAGCCTGAAGCTTGAGGATCGATTCGAGGTCGTGCCGAGCGGCGTTTCCATCGTCGTTCACCCCTCCCCCATCTGGCTGACCGCTGCCCATCCTTTCCTTCCCTTCGTCCGCTTTGCGGCGGCTCCGGCCGGCCGTCGCTATCTGGCCGGATGGCCGATGGCAACCGAGGTCCATGTGCTGGGCGAGAAGCCGCTGGAGAAGCGAGCCGCAGGCGAGGCCTCTTACGAGGCGCTCCGGGGCACCGCAGAGCGCCTCTACACCCAGATGGTCCTTGCCGCCAACAACGAGCGGATCCCGCCGCCCTGGACCCCGATGCGCTTCTTCAGGTACCTGAACTGGGCCTGGCTGGTCGAGGGCGGCGCCCAGCACTTCGCCCGCCAGGTCGACTACTTCCGCGCCGCGGTCATTCGTCGTCTGCGAGAAGGATCAAGGCCGAACTTCCCTCCCTCGAGGCGCGACGCGATCATTCTCGGCGGCACGATCTTCGACCTGCTCGAGGACTACCGGGGAGGCGGTGCCTGCGAGCTCTTGATCGGCCGGCTCCGCCGTGACGGACCGGTCGCCAACCTCGAAGTCGCCTTCGACCTGCCGATCAGGGAGGTCGAGGGCATGTGGCGGGAATACCTGCGGGACCTGGCCCGACCCCAGGCAGAACTCACCACCCTTCCGTCCCCGGAGGAGCTGCTCGGGCCGGTCGAGCCCGAACCTTAGGCCGAAGAAACGCGAAAGCCTCCACAGGGGAGGCTTTCGCGTTCAGCTTCTGTTGCTCCCGGACTACTTGCGTCCGGCCTTCTTCTTCTTCGACTTCTTGATGACCTTCGGCAGATTCACCTTCTTGACCGTGGTGAAGGAGACACCGGATGCATCCTTCAGCTTCACGACGACGGTGGCCTGCTTCGACTTGATCTTCGGGTTGACGTTCAGCGTGACTGTACGCTTTCCGGGCTTCAGCGTGAGCTTCCTGGCGACGCTCTTGCCTCCGGCCTTCACGGTCACGGTTGCGTCGATGCTCTCGCCGCTGTTCAGCACGACCGAAGCGGTCCGCTTCGTCTTGCCCTTGCGGGTCACCTTGGCCGAAACCAGGTTGGCCGCCACGTTGCTGGCGCCGAGGGGCTTCTCGCCCGGGGAGAGCTCGTAGGCACCCCACGGCGGATTCGCGTTCACCACACGGCCGGGCGCGCAGGTAGCCAGGAAGCTGGCGAACTGGGCGTCGGGAGCCGTGGTGACGATGCGGTAGGTGCCCGTCGGAACGACCGGCCAGATGATTCCGCCGTCTTCCGAGCTCGAGGTCTTGGTCTTGTCCGGGATTACGAACTCATTGAAATAGATCGGCCCGTCAATCGCCGGGAACTCGATCGAGGTAGCTCCGGGCACGCCATGCGGGGTGTTCTCCCAGTAGCCGAGGTAGTCAGTGTCACGGACGTTCCGGGCTGAAGAGGTCGTGACGATGGCGCACTGCTCGGGGCGCCCGGTCTCCGGGTTCTTGGGCACCGAGAGCAGCGCCATGAGGCCGTTGTACTCGGCATCCTGCGGGGCCTGGAAGTTCGCGTTGACGATGTCCTCGCCCCGGGTGTGGAAGGTCTGCAGGTCGATCTCGTTCCAGTGCGTCTGGACCGTACCCTTGGGAGAGTTGTCGGACTTGTTGTGCTTGGTGAGCAGACCCTCGCCGGAAACGATGTAGGGGGTGACGTTGGCGTCGTCGGGCACGATCAGCTCGTAGTCACCAAGGTCGTCGGTGGTGGTCGAGATCTTCGGGAACTCGCGCACCTTGATGGTCGCACCCGAGATGTAGGTGTCCATGTGGTTGAACACGAACGCCTTGCCGCTGATCTTCACCGTGTCCGCCGCGGATGCCGCCTGGCTCCCGGCGAAAACCATGAACGCCGCACCGGCTATAGCCAGCACTGCTGCCACTCTCCTGATCATTCGATTCCTGCTTCCTCTGCTCCCGGGTTGCCGGGGTTGATTGACTTGGTCCGGGAAGTTAAACAGGTTGGACCTCTTAATGGTGCGGTCACCCGCCAAAGAATCTGATCGGCCCGCGATTCAGTTTCCGGGCGGGGCCTCTTCTCCGGGAGCGAGCTCAAAGGCACCCCAGGGTGGATTCGCGTTTACCACCCTTCCGGGCGCACAGGTAGCAAGGAAGGAAGCGAAGCGCCGGTCCGGCGAGACGGTGGTGATCCGGTAGGTGCCGGCCGGGACGAGCGGCCAGATGATCCCGCCGTCAACCGAGGTCTCCGTACGGGAGAAGTCAGGGATCACGAACTCGTTGAAATAGACCGGATCCGGTAGCGGCGGGTCAGCGGCCGCCGTCGCACCGGCAACCCCGTGTGGCGTCCTCTCCCAGAAGGTCTCGTAAGCCACCCCGCGGACGTTCCTGGCGGAGGCGGTAGTGACGATCACCGACTGAAGTGGCCTCCCGTCCTCCCCCGACGGAACTTCGAGCAGCGCCTTCAGCGCCTCGAATTCTGCGTCAGGCGGAGTCTGAAAGTTCACGTTCGCCAGATCCGCCCCGCGGGTCCTGAAGGTCTGCAGGTCGATCTCGTTCCAGTGGCTTTCCTCTTCGTAGGCATCGCCGTCCCTCGGCCGCCTGGTAACCGTGCCTCCGCCGGTCTCGATGTACGGCGTGACAAGGGCCTGGTCCGGCACCTCGATCCGGAAGTCACCGAACTCGTCGGTGGTCGCATTCAGTTCCGGAAACTCGCGGACCCGGATGGTCGCGCCGGAGATGAAGGTCTCCATGTGACCGAACTCGTAGGCCCGGCCGCTCAGCTCGACTGTGTCCTTCGCGGGCTGAATCGATTCGCGCCCGCCCATGATCAGTGGTCCAGGACGAGCCCGAGGAACTGGCGGGTCCGCTCTTCCTTCGGATTTCCGATCACCTGGTCCGGATGCCCCTGCTCGACGATGTAGCCGCCGTCCATGAAGATCACGCGGTCGGCGACCTCGCGGGCGAAGCCGATCTCGTGGGTAACGCAGATCATCGTCATGCCGGAGTCGGCGAGTTCACGCATCACGTCGAGCACGCCCTTCACGAGTTCCGGGTCGAGAGCACTGGTGACCTCGTCGAAAAGCATGATCTCCGGGTCCATCGCGAGGGCCCGGGCAATCGCGACCCGCTGCTGCTGGCCACCGGAAAGACGGTCGGGGTACTCGTCGACCTTCTCGGTCAGGCCGACCTTGGAGAGTTGCTCGATCGAACGCTTGTCGGCCTCCGACTTCTTCCGTCCTCGAACCCGGATCTGGGCGATCGAGACGTTCTGCTTGGCCGACATGTTCGGGAAGAGATTGAAGGACTGGAAGACCATGCCGGTCTCTCGCCGGAGCTCGTCGAGGTTCTTCGGCTTGCCGCCGTCGAAGACCACCTCGCCCTTGAGATCGATGGTGCCGCCGGTCGGAAGTTCGAGCAGGTTGAGGCAGCGCAGCATCGTGCTCTTTCCAGACCCGCTCGGTCCCAGCACGCAGATAACCTCGCCCTTCTTGATGTCGAGATCGATGTCGCGCAGTACCTCGAGCTTGCCGTAGCTCTTCTTCAGGTTCGAGACGGTCAGGATCGTCTCGCCCTTGGCCA
>DAIQCC010000041.1:0-3563 GCA_036780865.1 Solirubrobacterales bacterium
TTGCCGTAGCTCTTCTTCAGGTTCGAGACGGTCAGGATCGTCTCGCCCTTGGCCACCTGCTTCAGGGAATGGGTGCCTGTGTCGCTCACGGGAGTCCCCTTTGGAATTTCTCGTTCTGTCGCTTGATCTGCCAGTCGACGACGCGTGCGAGCGGGATGGTCACGATCAGGAACAGGAACGCTCCCAGGGTCCATCCCGACGGGTTGAAGAATTCGGAGTAGAGGTCACGGCCCGCCTGGACCGCTTCGACCAGGCCGATCGTGCTGACCAGCGCGGTGTCCTTCATCAGCGCGATGAAGTCATTGAGCAGCGGCGGAATCACCTTGCGCACGGCCTGCGGAATGATCACGAAGCGCATCGCCTGTCCATGCGACATGCCGAGCGAGCGGGCAGCTTCGGTCTGGCCGGAGGGGACCGCTTCTATGCCGGCGCGGTAAACCTCGGCCATGTAGGCGCCATAGGTCAGGGTCAGTGCCATCACCCCGTACCAGAAGGGATCGTTCTCTCCCAGCCATTGGGGAATGCCGATCTCCCGGGGAATCACGCCTTCGGTCGCCATAGTGGCGAGGCCGCTGGAGAGCAGCAGGATGACGAGCAGCATGGGCAGCCCGCGGAAGATGTCGATGTAGGCGATGACGATCGCGCGGACCGGAGCCAGCACCCTGCCGGGAAGCTGACGGAGCACCGCCAGGATGAGCCCCCAGGCCAGGGCGAACACCCCACCCACGATCGACAGCTTGAGAGTTACGAGGAAACCTTCGAGGACCACGTCGAAGTGGTCCGCCATGAACTGAAAGTTGAAGAAGATGTCGAAGAATTCGCCCATGGCCTTTTTCAGTGGTTCCCGGCAGTCGAACCGCCGGGTAAGTCAAACAGAGAGGGCGCCCCGCGGGGCGCCCTCTCTGTAGACGGTTCGGAACCTACTCTGTGGTCCCGGTGTCAGCTGCGGCGGTGCCGTCCGTGATGCTGGCGGGCGGCGTCGCGTTGTTGAAGTACTTCTTGAACAGCGTTTCGTAGGTGCCATCGTCGATGACCTCGGTGAGGGCACCATTGACGGCGCTCAGGAGCTCCGGCGTGTTCTTCGAGAATGCGAAGCCGTAGTACTCACCAGTCGGGATGTTGGTCGCGATCTCGAAGCCTTCCTGGCCCTTGGACGCAGCGTCTTCGGCAACCGGGGCGTCGATGATTGCGGCTTCAGCCTGACCGTTCACGACGGCAGCGATCGCGGCAGCGCCGGTCGGGACTCCCCGGACCTGGCCTGCGTCGGTCTCGTCAGTGGCGTAGGCCTCACCGGTCGTACCGTCCTGCGCGGCAACCGTGGCGCCGGACAGATCCTCGACCGAGGTGATGTCAGACCCCTCGGGGACGACCAGTGCCTGCTCGGACTCGAAGTACGGGTTCGAGAAGTTCACGGTCTGCTCACGCTCGGGAGTGATCGTGGCGGCCGAGGCAACCATGTCGAACTTGCCTTGGGCGACGTCGGTGAAGATGGTGTCGAAGGCGGTGTCCTTCCACTCGGTGTCGACGCCAAGCTTCGCGGCAATCGCGTCAACCAGTTCAACGTCGAAGCCGGTGTAGTCGGGAGCCTTGCCGAACTCGAACGGCGCGTACGGGATGTCAGAGCCGACCGTGAGGGTGCCCTCGGTGATCAGCTCGGACTGGAAGTCTCCGCTGCCGCTGCTGCTGTCGTCGTCACTGCTGCCACAGCCGACGACAACCACCATCGCTGCGAGAACCATCAGCGCCGAGAGCAGCGCGATCAAACGGGATTTCTTCATGCTTTCTTCCTCCAGGAAAAGTTTGTGTGCTGGACGGGCAACCCGGTGAGTATTTCACGATTTCCGGGAAGTTCTTCGGCCAAAGGTCCAAGCGACTACACTTAATGAAGTACCGCTGTCCAGCGAAGCCTCTGATGACTCCTTACTACGACCTTCTGAACAAGCCCTGCGGGGGAACATTCGACGACATCGTCGAGTCGATCGGCCACACGCCGCTGGTCGAACTCAAGACGCTCTCCCCCAAGGAAGACGTGCGGATCTTCGCCAAGCTCGAGTCCGCAAACCCGACCGGTTCGGTCAAGGACCGGGTTGCCCGCTCGATGATGCAGGCCGCCGAGGAAAGCGGCGCGATCGGCCCCGGCCAGACCATCCTCGAGCCAACCTCGGGGAACACGGGGATCTCGCTGGCGATGATCTGCCGGCGCAAGGGCTACCCGCTCAAGGTCGTGATGCCGGACAACGTGACGGCTGAGCGCACCCAGCTGCTCCAGATGTACGGCGCCGAGATCGTCTATTCCGAAGGTGCCAAGGGCTCCAACGGCGCGGTCGAGCTGGCGCTCGAGATGGCCCAGGATTCGCAGTACTACATGCCCTACCAGTACGGGAACGAAGCCAACCCGAACGCCCATTACGACGGTACCGCGGTCGAGATCCTCGAGGAGCTCGACGAGGTCACGGCCTTCGTGGCCGGCCTTGGCACCGGCGGGACCCTGATGGGCAACGGGCGGCGCCTGAAGGAGGCGAACCCGGAGACCAAGCTGGTAGCCGCCGAGCCGATGCAGGGTGAACTCGTCCAGGGGCTTCGCTCGCTGGATGACGGTTTCATCCCGCCGATCATCGACCTCTCGCTGCTCGATCGCAAGATCATGGTTTCCAACATGGACGCGATCGTCTGGACCAAGAAGCTACTCGAGCAGGAGGGAATCTTCGCCGGGGTTTCATCCGGTGCCGTTGCCGCGATCGCGGTCCGGATCGCGAACGAACTCGATTCCGGCAACATCGTCTTCCTGATCCCGGACGGCGGCTGGAAGTACCTGTCGTCCGGCGTCTACACCAAGTCGATCGAGGAACTCGGCGACGTAGACGCGACCAACTGGTGGTAGGAGCGTGAAGGTCCCGCAGGCGCTGCTCGACGAGATGATCGAGCACAGCAAGGCTGACGACCCGAACGAGTGCTGCGGCCTGATCGGCGGGATCGACGACGAGGCGATCACCCTCCATCGCATGGAGAACACCGCCCACAGCCCGCTCCGGTACGAAATGGACTCGAAGGAGCAGCTCAACGTCTACAAGCAGATCCTCGAGGCCGGTCACGACATCGTCGGGATCTACCACTCCCACACGAAGACGGCCGCCTATCCGTCGCAGACCGACATCAACCTGGCCAGCGGCTGGCCGGATGCCGTCTACTTCATCGTTTCGCTGGAGAACCGCGATGAGCCCAATGTTCGGGCCTTCATGATCCGCGACGGCCAGGTCGAAGATGTCGATATTCAAGCGGTCTGAGAAGGCCCCGGAACCGGTCAAGGTGGCCTGGGCCGCCCAGCAGGCCGAGGCCGAGCTGATCGCCGACATCCTGCGTCAGGAGGGCATCCCCAGCCTGATCAAGCGCAACAAGGGCTTCGACGTGCCCGACTTCCTGGCCGCCGGCGCCCGCGACATTTTCGTGCCCGCCTCCGCCGCGGACCGGGCAAGGGAAATCCTGGCCGACCTGCAGTCAGGCCAGGAAGACCTTCCCGGCAGCTAGCAGGCGCCGGGAGCGCCCGGGGAACCGCCTCCTCGGCC
>DAIQCC010000042.1:0-2810 GCA_036780865.1 Solirubrobacterales bacterium
GGTGGCTACAAGTACTGGACCATGGGCGCACCGGTCGAGGAAACCACGATCATCAACCGGGAACCGGTTACCGATAAGGCGTGGACCGAACTCAAGGAGAGGATCGGTCGGGTCGAGCCCTGTCAGAAAGAGCTCGACCGGCCGACCCTGGTGAAACCGGAGCAGGAAGTTCCGGGCCTGGAGGACTGACGCCGGAGGGAGTCGGCGGTTCTCCGGGTTCTCTTTCGGCGTCAGATTCACCATCGCCCCGGCGACGCTCCTGGTGGAAGAGACGAGAGGAGCGCATATGGCGGCCAGGCACTTGAATTGGTACGAGTACGACCGGGGCGAGGTGGTCGAGTGCGAGTGTGGCTGGTCCGGTCCGGCCAGCAGTGCGGAGAACTACTTCCGAGAGGTGCTGGACGTGACCTGTCCCCAATGCGACACGATGCTGCTGGTTGTCGCCTACCCCACCCACGAAGAGACCCGGGCGGCGGCTGCGGCCGGCAACGAGGAAGCGATCCGGACCCTGCCTCAGGTCGAGTCGAGGGAGAAGTTCCTGACGGACGCCACCGCCAGCGAACTGAGGGAACCCGAACAGCTTCCCGACCTGAATGGCGACGAGATAGTGATCGACTGGGACTTCGAAAGTGACCAGGAGGACACGAGATGGACGGTGCTCCGCCACGACGGGACCGAGATCTTCCGCGAGTATGCCTACTGGGAAGGCATTGGCCGGTTCGAACAGGTGCTCTGGATCTTGCGGGAGAAGTACGGATCCCGGCTGGTCGGACTCAGCCCGACGGACGCCAGCCAGCTGTACCTGCTCGGCGACTACCTCTGGGCCGACGGGAAGGTGAAATCCCTCAATCAGGAACTGCTCGAGTACCGCCGCCCGGTCCACGACCCCGAGAGCTATGTCGACGTCGAGGATGAAGTCGGCGCTGCGGACGAAGAGCAGCGCCTGAAGAAGGAGCTCTACGCGGCCCTCGATCTCGTGAAGGACATCCAGTGCTCTGTGTGCGGGTGGGAAGGTGATGGCAATGACGCCAGGACCATCGACCGCGGCCGGTTTCTGGATGTCGGCTGCCCCGGCTGCCGACGGCCGATGTTCCAGGTGACCCCGGACGCGCCGGAGTAAGCCGTCGCACCTTCAGCGGCTTAGGTGCTGGACCCTGCCCGGGGGCGAGTCTTTCCTTTCTCGGCCTTACGGAGGTGGGCGGTCGATCGGCTGCCGGTTCGCAACCGCAGGAGGGAACTTCGATGTCCGACGCGACAAACGACGAGGTGCTGACCCGCACCTTCTGCATGGAGGTCAGTCACTTCCCCGATGTCGACGAGGCCTGGCTTGAGGAACGAGCCAGGGCAATCGGCGAAGCGATCAACGATCGTCTCATCCACAAGATCGAATGGGGCCGGGTGTACGTGCTGCCGGACCGAAACGGGATCGGACTCGTCTTTCTCATGTGGCCGGAGTTCAAGGCGGACCCAGAGGTCGCCGGGACGTTCATGGAGATCATCTGCGAGAAGACTGACATCGACCTCCCGAAGACGGGAAGGAGCAAGGCCCGACGCGAGGGCGGTCTCCCGCGCTTCGGCCTGGGGCCACGATTCCCGGCGGAGTTCTTTACGAGCCACGGAAAGATCGCCCCTGTATCACCGGTGATACACTCGGAGGATGGCGAGAGTGAGCGTCCGGGAACTCAGGAACCAGGGCGGGAAAGTGATTGACCGGGTTCAGCGCGGAGAGCAGGTGATCGTTACTCGCGATGGCGAGGACGTAGTCGAGCTGAGGGCGACGAAGGCCGGCCTTTCCGCCGAGGCCCTGACCGCAAGGTGGAAGAACCTTCCGCGGATGGACTACGAATCACTGCATCGGGATATCGACGAAGTCATCGATCCCGACATTTGGAATGTGCAGTGACAAGGAGCGACGAAGGGATCCTCGACACCTCCGCCGTGATCCTGCTCGGCCGGATCCCACCGGCCGAACTGCCGCGCACTCCCCGCATCACTGCCATCACTCTCGCCGAGCTCGCGGTCGGCCCTCTCGTGGCAAAGCGTGAAGAGGAGCGCCTGACCCGCCAGGCTCGTCTTCTTCAGGCACAAGTAGATTTCGACCCGATCCCTTTTGACGACCAGGCAGCGAGAATGTTCGGGACAGTCTCCGCAAATCTTCGTCAGCTGGGGCGCAAGTCAGCGTCGCGAACCTATGACGCCCTGATCGCGGCCATTGCCGTTGCCCGAGGTCTCCCGCTTTACACCTGCAACCCGCGCGATTTCGACGGAATCGATTCGCTCTCAGTCGTCGCTGTCCCCATGCCCGAACCTTCCTGATTCGAGCAGCCTTGGTTTCAGCATTGACCTTCAGTTCCGGCGCTCTTCGATATCCAGTTCGAGCTGGAAGTCGGTGACGATCTGGTCGCGGATTGACTCGATCAGGTCGGCCGCCTTCCAGAGGGCTTCCGGCTGATGGGCGTCGGCGAGGCCGGGGACGACCAGCTCACAGAAGCGCCTGATCACGACTGCTTCCACCGGCTCGCCGGGGAAGTCGACCTCGTCCACCCGCTCGACCAGGATGTCGCCAATGTAAGTGAGGATCCGGCCCGACCTGAGCAGCTCGACCATCAGGGCACAGCCCGCGAGTTCCCCCTCGGTCGGTTCGCCGTCCATGTACTCGCCTGCTTCGTCCTGCGCCTTCTTCGCCATGGGGCACTAAGCCGGCAGACGACCGGGTTCTCCCCCATCCGGCCGGAGCCGGCCAGCGCCCCAAAAGAACGGATCCAGCCAGCGGGCCCCAACACGGTTAGTCCGGACTCAAGCCGGCCAGG
>DAIQCC010000043.1:0-1852 GCA_036780865.1 Solirubrobacterales bacterium
AGGTCGCTCCCTCGGTCGGCACCTTCTTCGTGGTTGCCAACGGTCCCGAGAAGGATCCCGGGGTCCGGGAGGCCCTGGGCCGCTTTCCGAACGCCCGGGTAACCGAAGCCAGTAACGGCGCCGGCTTCTACGAAGCCGTGGTCACCTCGCTGATGAATGGCTGAACCCCGACCTCGACCCCGGTGGCCCCTGAATCCCGACCCGAGTCCCGACACCGACCCCGCGGTGAAACTGAATGTGGTTGGAATCCGCGCAGATTCAGTTTCACCGGAGTCGGATCGGCTGTATGTCTAGGATCAGTCCATGTCTGACGCAACGGTTGCCGAAGAGGAGTATCTCCAGACCATCTTCTGGCTGATGGAAGCGGGCCTGCCGATCACCGGCGCGAACATCGCCAAGGCGATGCAGCTTTCGCCGCCGACCGTCCACGAGATGATCAAGCGGCTCGAGAAGGATGGCTACGTGACCCGTAGCGCCGACAAGATCCTCCACCTGACGGAGGATGGCCGGGTCGAAGCCGAACAGATCACCCGCCGTCACCGGATGATCGAACGCTTCCTGACCGACGTGCTCGGCATCCCGTGGGATGAGGTACACGAGGAAGCCGAACGGCTCGAACACGCCATGTCACCGGTTCTCGAGGAACGGATGAGGGCAGCGATCGGCGAGGCCAACACCTGCCCGCACGGCCACCCGATCGACGGGGTCCGTGAGCAGGGTGCGCCGCTGGCTGATGTCGACATCGGAGCCAAGGTGACGGTCCTGCGCTTCGAGAATGAAGCCGAGAGCCTGCTCCACTACCTGAAGGACGTGGGCCTGGAGCCGGGACTCGAAGGAGAGGTGACCGCGAAGGACAACGAGACGGTCCTGATCGAGTCAGCCGACGGAAAGCACGAAGTCACAAGGACAGTGGCCGAAACGGTCACCGTCCGCGCAGACCCGGCCCCGCCTCCCAGAGCCGCCCTCCCGGACCAGCTGGTCCTCTCGGACGACCGCTACGGAAGGTGACCTACAGGCAGCTGGCGATGCGGGAGATGCCTTCGTCCATGTTCTCCGGGGGAACGGAGGCGAAGGAGAACCGGAGGCTGTGCTGGCCGCCGGAGAGCATGAAGTCCGTTCCCGGAATGAACGGTGCTCCGGCTTCCTTGGCCTTCGCGGCAATCGCCACGGTGTCCCGGCCTTCCGCGAGGTCCGCCCAGAGGAAGTAGCCGCCGCCGGGAAGCACAAACCGAGCCTCCGGGATGTGCCGGCCGAGAGCGTCAACCAGCGCGTCGCGTCTCTCCTGCAGAGCGACCTTCACCTTGGCGATGTTGTCATCCAGGATGCCTGAACGGCAAAGCTCGAGGACCAGGGATCCAGAGAGCATGTTCGGCGAGATGTAGTTCTCGTTGGCGATCCGGGCAAGCTCCCCGATCTGCTCGCGAGGACCGGCGAGGTAACCGACACGGACGCCGGGGCTGACCGTCTTCGAGAAGGAAGACGCGTGGATCACCTTGTCGGCCTCGTCCATCGAGAGCATGGTCGGGGGTGGATCCTCGCCGAACGGAAGCTCGCGGTAAGGGTCGTCCTCGAAGATCGTGAAGCCATGCTCGGCCGCGAGCGCGACCAGGCGCTGTCGCTTCTCCAGCGAGAGGGTGCAGCCAGCCGGGTTGTGGAAGTTGGGAATGATGTGAGCGAGCTTGACCGGACCGAGCTCAAGGGCCTTCTCGACAGCGTCGACGTCGATTCCGTCCTCATGGAGGTCGATCGGCACGAACTCCACGCCGATCTGCTCGAGCAACAGCAGGGTGCGGTCGTAACTCGGCCTCTCGACGATCACCCGGTCGCCGGGGGAAAGCAGATGCCGGAACAG
>DAIQCC010000043.1:1862-2690 GCA_036780865.1 Solirubrobacterales bacterium
GCCGTGCCGTTCAGCGACCCAGGCGCAGAGTCCAGGGTGGCCGATCCCGACTCCGTACGAGAGCGCCGTCTGCCAGTCGTCCTCGAGTGCCTTCGCGGCAGCAACGCGCACGGCGTCGACCGGAATCAGGTCGGGACTGGGGGCTCCTCGGGCAAAGCTGATCGTGTCTGGCATCGGAATCCTTCTCGGGTCCCGGCGATGACATCCGCGGGACGTTTTCAGGAACGGACGATCATAGCGACGGTCAGTCGCCAGGCTTGATCTCGTAAACCCGGATTTCGTTGGCGCCGTCGCGGAAGCCGGCAGTGGGCAGGACGACCCCCGTGTACCAGGAATCACCGAATCGCCAGGGGTCGGTAGTGGCGGCCACCTTGCCGTTCAGCGAGATCGCCACCGGTCCGGGATAGGGCGATCCTTCCGGGAGGTCCAGCCTGGCCTGGAAGTAGGCGGGAATCTCGTTGGCGCCCGTGTCCACGTTCTCGTAGAGACTCGGGTCGGTTGCCTCGTAACCCAGCTCGGTCAGGCCGCGGGGCGGCTTGCCAAGCAGCCCGGCATGACCTCCGGGTGCGTAGAACGACTGGCCGAGTAGCCGCTGGAAGAAACGGCTGGCCTCCCGGCGTTCCCTCGCCACCGGCGCCAGTTCGATCTCGGTACGGCCGCCGATCGTGTCGACGATGTCATTCGTTTCCTTGGCCGGCAGCCGGTCTCGGCCGGTCAGATCGGTCCCGGTCATCTCCGCCAGGGGTTCCAGTCCGAGAGTGGCCAGCACGGTCGGGGCGATGTCGCGGCCGTCAACGGTGCCCCGCACGATCTGGCCGCGCTGCTGGC